>JBQMRX010000022.1:0-357 GCA_052174115.1 Arsenophonus sp. ET-YP4-MAG3 | reverse complement strand
TTTATTTTTTATTTATTTAACTGTGTACATTTAATTTGTAAGTAAAAATAAATAACGTTATAAATTTTTAGCAGAAAGAATGCGTTTGTAAAACACTTTATTGTATAAGGAGACTTCATGGCTGGTAATGAAAGTTTTACACACGCACACGCTCGCGCGTATAATGAAGGAAAAGTGTATAAAAGTTAGCTTAAAAGATTCCTTTCAATGTTTCAGCTTGCGTACAGTCTTTCTCTCTCTCTCTCTCTCTTCTCCTCTCTCTTCTATTCTAAGTAATTTACTTTTCAATTAGATGCAGCAATTCTTTTTTCAGATATTCTTACTATTCCTGATGCTATGGGATTAGGTCTTTATTTT
>JBQMRX010000021.1:0-815 GCA_052174115.1 Arsenophonus sp. ET-YP4-MAG3 | reverse complement strand
CAAAATTAATGTAGTGATATAGTTAAGCCTCCTTACCAAGAAGTTATGAAATAGCATCCAGGAAAATCAAGTTTTTCTCCAGCCATTGTATACACTCGTCCAGTGTGGTGTAGTATACATTGTCTTTATAGGCGACTATATATCTGCAAATGAATCGTTTTAATCATAATCTAAATTCCAGTATAAGACATAATAATTGATTTTATTTTACTGCTTTTAGGATGCCCGTTCCTTACAAACCAAACTTTTCTTCACTAATAAAATCGGTACAAAACTACCGTATGAAATAACGTTATAATAAATATATGAACTCATTTATAATTGAGGTTATTATTTCACAATTTTAAACACTTTTCTATCTTTCCGTTTAAACGGTTAACAAAACTGTTATCACATTCGCATACGTATCAAAAATTTCAAATTGAATATTCCAAAATATTTAGTTTTAGGACTAAAATTCTCTCTCTCTCTCTATATATATATATCTCCCCCCACACACGCACACAACATGCATTAATACAGAGTTTTCTATATATTATGTTTCAGAACATAAGACGTCAATAACATATGTTCATGGTAAAAACATTTACATAATATAAATGTTAACATTAATATTAATGGTTGTGCTTCTGCTGACCTATATTAAATATCGGAGAAACCGAAGGAAGAATATTGGAAGTTGTGGAAGAATACAGGCACTACACAACAATAAAATAAATAAAATAAATATAATGATGGGTCGCTATGGTAAAATGGGTATTTTACGTATTCCAAGTAAAAAGGATAAACAAATTGTTACTGATGCATTAGCAAAA
>JBQMRX010000020.1:0-756 GCA_052174115.1 Arsenophonus sp. ET-YP4-MAG3 | reverse complement strand
ATTATATTGAAAAAGATGCAGCATTAGAACGTCGCTTTCAAAAAATTTATGTAACTGAACCAAGTGTTGAAGATACTATAGCAATATTAAGAGGATTACGACCCTTAACGACTGCTCTGCGCCTCTATCTGATTGGAATCCCTTCCAGCCACATGCTGAGCCAGATACGTTATTTTGTATAATGCGCAGTAAACAACACTTCTCCTCGTACATTATGAATTTTTTCATTTCTCACTTGCGTCACTGAATAAAGGAAGGTCGTTACTCAAAGCAACACGTGATTTACACACACACACGCACACACACACACACACAAGATTAAACGGTGCGCGTAATTATACATATGTTCATGTATTGTTGCCCGACTCGTTCACTAATAGATTTAATGTATTAATGAAGTCGAATAATAATATATTCATTACGTAATATGGTAATACAATATAAATAAAACAATACATATCTAGCAAAAAACATTGTTTATGTTTATAACATTTTCAAATTTTAGCATTACACAACAAAACTTATTAATCGTATCTGTGTGTGTACGTGTGCGTGTGTGTGAGTGTAGTTTTTTTAGTATACATTAATACATTTTTGTGTAAAATACATTTTCGTCATTTTGTAGAAAACTTGTAGGACTACAATAACTACTCATTTCATAATTTATTTTATCTTCTTCCGATAAACATTTCGGTGGTTCATAGAGCCATCTTTAGCTTCTGTTACTTTCACTGGGTGGCTAAATAACATTCCTTA
>JBQMRX010000019.1:0-651 GCA_052174115.1 Arsenophonus sp. ET-YP4-MAG3 | reverse complement strand
TTTAAATGTTAATTTAGCATTAGAAAAAATTAAGTTATTTGGTGGAATAAATGGATTGGATTTAGTTAAAGAAGTTACAACTACTCGATTTGTTTTTTAATTCGAGATTTCTGTCTGTCTGCCGTGTTCTTTACACGAAAGATTTTTTTATAATATTTTAATGTTTTTAGTGTTCTTCACCTCCGTTAGTGTAAGTCGAATCATCTATACAGCGTACCTTATGACCGAAATACGTATGTGTCTTCATATTTTATTTTTTCCCACGTCTCTTTTAAACAAAATATATTCTTAGCGTTTGTGTGCGTTAGTCTATTAATATGTTATTATATTAGTATAATTATGCCAATTATGTGTGAGCATGTAAGTGAGCGTGTGTGAATGTGAGTATGTGTGTTTTTGTATGCTTACAGGGATGTTTGTATGTGTTTACAGATGTGTTTACTTCACTCCTTGTATTAGATAATTAATTATTTTATTGTGAGTGGTGTACTCGTGTTTTATATATACACACATACATACCTATAAATGAGTATATAGCTTGTATTTTTTATATTTTTATAAATATATGTGCGTGTGTCTGTTAGTATAAAAGTCGAAATTAATGTTTTGTACTTAAGCACATAAAGACTAATTGAAGAAGTATAATTTTAT
>JBQMRX010000018.1:0-711 GCA_052174115.1 Arsenophonus sp. ET-YP4-MAG3 | reverse complement strand
GTATAATCATTACATGGAAACAGAACAAACCTATGTTAAAAAGCTAGTAAACAAAAAAAAGACTATAATGCTCGAATGCAATTTCTTGACTGATACAGATTAATGTTTAGATAAAATGTTTAGTGTTACATGCATGTGCCAAGCTTAATTTCATTAAACAATAAAGCTAAGTACTTACTCTAATTTGCTCAATAATTTTTCGTATCTGTGGTTCAAATCCCATATCTAACATTCGATCAGCTTCATCTAACACTAAATAAGTACATCTTTTAAGATTAGTTGTTCCTCTTTCTAAAAAGTCTATAAGACGCCCTGGAGTTGCTATTACAATCTCAACACCTCGTTCTAAATCACGGGCTTGAGGACCCTTGGGAGCTCCACCATACAGACAAGTATTACGTACTGATGTTGAAGAACCAAAGTCAGTTGCCACTTGCTGAATCTGTTGTGCCAACTCTCTAGTAGGAGCCAGAACAAGTGCTATTGGTCCATCACCTCTTAACAGTCTAGGCTGATAATTGATATGTACAATTGCTGGCAGAATATACTGAAACATTTTTCAAATGATTTATATAAACCACATTACAGCTATATCAACTGGTATTAAATAATTTGTGTATATATTATAAATATAATATAATAAATAATTATACACATTTTTCTTTAATAAATGTTTTCAGCTATACAAAAATGTGCAAACTAACATTCAAA
>JBQMRX010000017.1:0-557 GCA_052174115.1 Arsenophonus sp. ET-YP4-MAG3 | reverse complement strand
AATAAGCAGACATGATTGATTATATTGCCAACCATTACTACCAATTCCAGCTAAAGTTCGAACCTGTGAACGAGCTCCATCAGCAGCAATAATTTTAGAGGATGACGTTGTGAAACCAATTTACATCAATAGAGTCAAGACAAGATTGCTGTCTGTCGCCTCTTTTATTCAATATTTATATGGACGATACAATAAAAAAAGTGGAAAGGAAAAGCGCCTCTAGAAATTCGTATACATTACTTTTTGCTGACGATCAGATCCATACATCGTCTTTACAACGTTTCTAAATAATATAATTGTATATATCAATATCTAAAACAAAAGTAAAGGCTGTTTGTACAGTGTTTGCCATTTCAACATGGCAAATGAGTCTATACGAGCGAAAATTTATCGAAACAATGAAACACTAGAACAGATAAATGCGTTTAAATATGTTGGGAAGTGAAGTAACGTATGGATATGGTGATGATAAATTGGCGACTTACACTAGAATGCGAAGAACTTTACGTCAATGTAGACGGGACACCCAACTAAAATTTTACAATGTGATGGCTGTG
>JBQMRX010000016.1:0-445 GCA_052174115.1 Arsenophonus sp. ET-YP4-MAG3 | reverse complement strand
AGTTGGTCATATGTCACAAATCTGATTTTTTTATAAAAGCTGTGGACAAGTTGTTGGGTGCGCACCCGTTTAAGTTCTCAGTCTGTTACTCAACTTAAGTAGTTAAATTAAGTGTGAACTCACAAGTGTAAATTAATTTTTAAAACGTTTATGTGGTGATGGAGAATGCTCTCCGAAACGCGTTGTAAGAAGATCACTACTGGTAGTCACAAGGCGGGATCACCAAAGAGGTAAATAATTTATTAATTTTATAACTGATAAACGTGAATTAATATAACGTATTGAAGGTGTTGAATTCTTTGCTGTTAATACTGATGCACAAGCGTTACGTAAAACAGCAGTAGGACAAACTATTCAAATTGGAAATGGTATTAAAAAGGATTGGGGGCAGGAGCGAATCCTGAAGTTGGTCGTAATGCTGCTGAAGAAGATCGTGAAGCTTTGC
>JBQMRX010000015.1:0-992 GCA_052174115.1 Arsenophonus sp. ET-YP4-MAG3 | reverse complement strand
TAGGGAAAAAAGTAGAATTGGCGACATTTGATTTAGCAGATATGGAAGCCATTGACGCCTTGAGACCGTATATAAATGAACGTTGGGGATAATTAGATGTTCTAGTAGCCAATGCCGGTATTCTTGGCCCAATTTCTCCTCTCGCAGAGATAAGAGCTAAATCTTTTGAAGATGTTATGACAATTAATGTCACAGCCACTTGGCATCTCATCCGGGCTCTTGATCCTTTACTGAAAGCATCTGATTGCGGACGCGCTATCGTCCTTTCTTCTGGTGCAGCCCATAAATGCCGTCCACTCTGGGGACCATATTCTGCTTCCAAAGCAGCAGTAGAAGTACTGGCGCGCACCTGGGCAAAAGAAACTGAAAATACTTCTCTGCGGATCATTAGTTTAGATCCGGGCCCCACTCGCACAGCCATGCGAGCCCAAGCCATGCCAGAAGAGGACCCTACAACTGTACCCCATCCCAGCAAGGTAGCGGCGACGATTGTTTCACTCGTTTCCTCACCATTAACCACAACAGGGAAACTGTTTTCTGTTCGTCAAGGCCGTTTTGTAGATTATTGCCTACCTACGTAACCACTTTTTAACCAATGTTTTTATTAAAATCATAAATCTGTTTAATAAGCAATTCGATACTGTCGATAACTTAAAGTCTCCAGCTTAACCTGACTTCGTTTTCTTGTCTTTTCATCAGTTGCAAAAAATTGATAATATTCACATTGAAACTAAATTTGGAGAGGAGGTTGATATGTGCAAAAATTTGAGGCTGTATAGTACATTAACACGCAAGAAAGCTGAATTCCAAGCGATAGATCCTCGTAACGTCAGGATGTATGTCTGCGGTCCAACTGTTTACGACTTCGCTCATATCGGTAATGCCAGACCTGTCATCGTCTTTGATGTGTTATATCGGCTATTATGTTATATCTATGGCGCACAATGTGTAACCTATGTGCGTAATATTACTGATATAGATGATAAAATTAA
>JBQMRX010000014.1:0-435 GCA_052174115.1 Arsenophonus sp. ET-YP4-MAG3 | reverse complement strand
CTTCTAAACACACACATTTTTCAGAATTCCATTAGCAAAGCTATTTTCATTACTCTAGAATGAGTTTTAAGAAAGCTTCCCCTTTCCCCTCTCCCCTTTCGTCATCACAAAGCTTCCCTTTTGAGGAAGCAAAATATCCATCTTTGTAATTGTATAATCCTAATCTGTTCCCTACAATCTACATTTGTGTATATTTCACAGTGGCGGCGCTAACGAGACGGGGCCCCGAGGAACTAATTAGGGGGCCCTATAAGAATGGTTAAATTTTGTATAAGTACTAAGGGAAAACACTCAATAGAGTTTCTGTTTACTGTTTTACAAAACTTATTTGTGAATACTTTGTCTATCACACGTGAAGGTTTAAATGTATTACAATATTTTATTTCAACTCACGGTGCACGTAAAGGTTTAGCTGATACAGCTTTAAAAACAGCG
>JBQMRX010000013.1:0-497 GCA_052174115.1 Arsenophonus sp. ET-YP4-MAG3 | reverse complement strand
ATTGCATTTGTTAATTACAGTCTCTTTATCTTCCTTTGAGATCTTATCTTTCAGTTTTTCATCCTCCATCGAGCTCTTCATGTTGAAACAATATGATTCCAAAGAGTTCTTTGCAGCAATGACCGCTTTCTGTTTCTCATCTTCGGCTTTATATTTTTCTGCATCATTAACCATTTTTTCGATTTCTTCCTTGCTGAGACGTCCCTTATCATTAGTGATTGTGATTTTATTTTCTTTTTGTGTGGACTTTTCTACTGCTGTAACATTCAAAATACCATTGGCATCAATATCAAAAGTAACTTCAATCTGAGGAACACCTCGTGGTGCTGGGGGTATGCCAGTTAATTCAAATTTTCCAAGAAGGTTGTTGTCCTTAGTCATTGCACGTTCACCTTCATATACTTGGATTAACACTCCGGGTTGGTTATCAGCGTAAGTGGTGAATACTTGAGTTTGTTTCGTTGGAATTGTTGTGTTTCTCTTAATCAAAACAGTCA
>JBQMRX010000012.1:0-423 GCA_052174115.1 Arsenophonus sp. ET-YP4-MAG3 | reverse complement strand
TGTTGGCCATAATTGTTTAATTGCATGGCCAAGTAAATGTGTACATGAACGACGAATAATCTCTAAACTCTTGAGAAACACAGTATTTCCTTAAGGATGAAGAGACTTCGGTAGGCCTAGAAACTATTTGTAAAGTGAAAACAGGCGTAAGGCCTATCTCGCAAAGAAAAGTAGAAGAAGAAGGAGAAACATAATACATACAATAATTATTGTGTCCATATCAATGTCATTATTAGTAATAACAATAACAGGAACAAAAATATCTGACACCAATGAAAACTTCGATTAGTTTTTTCGTAAATTTATTAAACGCTATACTAACATTTTGTTCCAGTCAAACAGTTCTAATGAATTTAATGGCTCGCCGTAAGCTAGGCCGTCTGTGGCTAAAACCCTTTACAAGAGTTAATAAGTTTTTGAAAG
>JBQMRX010000011.1:0-811 GCA_052174115.1 Arsenophonus sp. ET-YP4-MAG3 | reverse complement strand
TCGCCATAGTGAAACAAATCTCACTGATAACGGAGCATTGAGGGCAGTTACTGGGAGTCACACAGGCCACTCTCCTCAAGATAAATTTATTCTACATGACGATTATACTGCTGATGAAGTGTCCTGGAAGAATAATAAAGCGATGTCAGCTGAACATTTTGCAGTGTTGAAAGCTGATATGTTAGTTCATATGAATGGCAAAGAACTCTTTGTACAGGATTTAATTGGTTGTGCTAATCCGAAAAATGCCTTGCCTATTCGTATTATAACTGAATTTGCTTGGCATTCCTTATTTTCTCGTAACCTTTTAATACAACCAGATAACCCAACACTATCTTCTTTTATCCCAAAATTAACAATAATTGATTTTCCAAGTTTTAGTGCCGACCCCGATCGACATGGATGTCGTTCAAAGACGGTAATAGCATTTGATTTTAAGGATGGCTTGGTCTTAATTGGTGGTACTTCATACGCTGCAGAAATAAAGAAGGCTGTATTTACAGTCTTTAACTATATTCTTCCGAAGCAAGGGATAATGCCGATGCTTTGCTCTGCAAATGTAGGTCAAAGAGATGATGTAACTTTGTTTTTTGGTCTTTCTGGAACTGGAAAAACTACACTTTCAGCCGACTCGTCTCGTATTCTTATTGGCGATGATGAACACGCGTGGGACGAAGAAGGTATTTTTAATTTTGAAGGTGGTTGTTATGCTAAAACCATAAATCTTTCTGAGGAGGCAGAACCAGAAATTTGTTTCTGCTACGCAACGTTTTGGTACAGTCCTTGAAAATGTTGTTCTTGACGAAACTGG
>JBQMRX010000010.1:0-815 GCA_052174115.1 Arsenophonus sp. ET-YP4-MAG3 | reverse complement strand
TGCTTATTAGACATATTTTTAAGGTTTAAATATTCAATATTACTAATCATTTAACAACCAAAAAGTTATGTTTTTTAAATAGTATATATAACTTATTTTTTAAAGTTATAACTCCAGCATTTACACTTTGCTATTTAACAAGATAGATTTTAATTTTTATTACGTTTTTTATTATTTTAAATTGTCGTATTGAATGTAATAATTTTTATTGTTATACATTTAAATAATTTTATAAATGAAGACAAGTTTGATTATAGGCTAGGGCATGTAAGGTAGAAGCTGCCAGAGATGATATGTTTTCTGGGAAAAAGATAAATTTTACAGAAAATCGTGCTGTGTTACATATTGCTTTACGTAATCGTAGCAATAAACCAATTGAAGTTGATGGAAGTGATGTCATGCCTGAAGTTAACAAAGTATTGGCTCACATGAAGGAATTTACAAATCAGGTAAGGAATAAATTGTGTTTTCCTTAATAATACTTATTTCCTTAATGAGTAAAATCAATACAGTTTTTTGCTATTCTTCAGGAATTCATAGTATAGATTTTATGAATCTGTATCATTTTAATAAAATGGGATGCAGATATTCTATGACAGTGATGGTCTAAAATGGAATTTGTGTAAGATTAAAAGAATTTTTGTAGTTTACAGTTCTAAATCATATTCTGAAAGAGCAGTCACACATTTTGCTAGGAAGGTGTATTTGTTTTTAAGTCCTGTTTGTTTAATTATTTATTAATATTGTTTAATTAGTTATTAAATATTTAAACAAAATATATTTGACTTCTCTTTGTTTGCAGAGATATCTTTAGC
>JBQMRX010000009.1:0-522 GCA_052174115.1 Arsenophonus sp. ET-YP4-MAG3 | reverse complement strand
GGGGCACGCTCTTAATGGTGTGTTACAAGATATCATAATTCGATTCGAGCGGATGAGAGGGAAGGATGTTCTTTGGCAGCCTGGTACAGATCATGCTGGTATTGCTACGCAGATAGTTGTTGAGCGTCAGATGTCTGTCGGTAATCTGCCGAATCGCACGCAAATGGGTCGTGAGGCATTTGTTAAGAAAGTCTGGGGATGGAAGGAGCAGTCAGGTAGCATTATTTTAAATCAATTAAAACGGCTTGGGGCGTCATGTGATTGGTCTCGTGAGCGGTTCACGATGGATCAGGGAATGTCTGAAGCGGTTCTCGAAGCTTTCGTGACTCTTTATAAACAGGGGTTAATTTATAAGGATAAGAGGCTTGTTAATTGGGATCCTCAGCTTGAAACCTCTATCTCTGATCTTGAAGTTACGCAGATTGAAGTTGATGGTAATTTATGGTATTTGCGTTACCCTCTTGAGGCTGGTTTATCTTATTCCTATCCAGTCGACTTTAATGAGGAAGGTGTTCCGATAAG
>JBQMRX010000008.1:0-344 GCA_052174115.1 Arsenophonus sp. ET-YP4-MAG3 | reverse complement strand
GGCATTAATGGTGGATGCGGAAAACGTTCATCAAGATACTCCATAACAATACGAGAATCATATAATGTTAATTCTCTATCAACTAATGTCGGTACTGTATAGTGTATTTCATCCAGACATTTTGTAATCTCCAGCCTAGGGACTGATCCTGAGGTGGCTGGATGAGAGGGTGTTTACTGTATTTTAATTGATTGCTGGTTTGTTATTATAAAGTTGAGAATTATAAGTTGACAGGCGAAATTTAAAACTAAATAAATAAATTAAAACTAACTAAATAAATAAATAATTTAAGAGTTAGTTCATAAGCTGACTTTGTAATTTTTATTTGGTAGGGTTGCGTATAG
>JBQMRX010000006.1:0-935 GCA_052174115.1 Arsenophonus sp. ET-YP4-MAG3 | reverse complement strand
TTGAATTTTTTGGATCACAAACTGACATAGCACCAAAAGTATCTCCATGATATCCCTTTAATAACATTATTTTCTAGATCTTTCTTTCTTGTATATTTAACTTTTTTTTATAATTTTAATTACTACTACACTTTTACACATTAATTTCTTTATATTTTATATACTAGTTCCGTTTAGTTATACTTATTTTATTATTTATTCTACTAATACAGTCCTATTAACCTCTACTAAAGTGTCTATCTGTCACATTGCAATATATAAATCTGAACTTCAAGTTGCTGATATTTAGGTGCATATTTATAATTATATTTACAATGATTAATTCAAAAATTGACATTTTGAGTGTGCTGCCTCAGAATGGACGTTTTTGTTGAAAATTGAAAATCCAAAATAATCATTGAATTGCAATATACAGGTTTTCATCCCCCCACCACCAACCCATATTGGTGTATGGTATGGTGTTAATATGACATCACCGTCGTATGCAGAAAGGAAAAATTATTTGGTGAATGCATAAAAATTAGGTGTTTCTTGCGTTAATAATCCTTCTTTCGTAGAGTATGAGCATATCAAGGCACTAACAGCTGTTTTAAATTATGTACATCATTCTGCTTTCTTAATTACTTTTATCACTGTCATGTTTTGTCAGTGTAAGTATATGAACATGGTAGGTTAAAATATTATGTACAGAATTCACATGTCAAAACATTCTATTTTTATGACCGGGCAGTTTAAAGACAGATGTTTGTTGGTGTGACAACTTCTGTTGACTATGTGAACAGTGTTGTGTAAGTAGGCCTGACAATTTTTAAATGACAAAAATGTAATTTATTTTGAAATAAAAATTATGAAATATATTAAAAAATATTGTGAAATATTAAATTATTTATTTTATAAATAGTAATACAATTGTCTAAATGTATTTATAATATGTA
>JBQMRX010000005.1:0-1010 GCA_052174115.1 Arsenophonus sp. ET-YP4-MAG3 | reverse complement strand
CTTCCCCCCACACATCAACCGCGGGCTACTGAAAATATTCCACAAATAATTGATCTTATCGAGCAGATAATGTTGCGTGGACATGCGTACGAAGCAGAAGGAGAAGTATTATTTGATGTTAGTTCTGCTCCAGATTGTGGACAGCTCTCTAAACGTAAAATTGATAAACAGAAAGCAGGCATACGTGTTGAAGTTAAAAAGCATAAGAAAAACCCTGCTGATTTTGTTCTATGGAAACTCTCTAATGAAAAAGAACCTGGTTGGGAATCTCCTTGGGGGAAAGGTCGTCCTGGCTGGCATATAGAGTGCTCGGCAATGAGCAGCTATTATCTTGGTCAATCCTTTGACATTCACGGTGGAGGACTTGATCTAATTTTTCCACATCATGAAAATGAAATAGCGCAATCCCGCTGTGCCTATAATACGCAAAAGATAGCCAATTTCTGGATGCACAATGGATTCTTACAGTTAGAAGGCCGAAAAATGTCAAAATCCGAAGGTAATTTCGTGACGATCAACGAACTCTTAGAAACAAATAAATTTGGTGGACGTTCCTGGTCCGGCCCAATACTGCGTTTGGCTATGTTAATGACTCATTATCGTGAGCCGATTGACTTTTCAGTAAAACGTTTAAAAGAAGCCGAGCAACTGTTTTCTAAATGGCCCAAAATCGAAGCCTCTGAAGAAGAACCTGATCCTGCAGTGTTTTCGCCACTTCTTGACGATCTTAATACCGTGTCAGCGATACAGGCTCTACACCAGTTAGCTCAAACTACCAATAGTAATCCTAAATTTCTTCCAATCTTTGCTGCCAGCACTGATCTTTTAGGCTTGAGACCTAAAAAGCGAACTCTTAACAAGCAACTTACTGCCACAATTGAAAGATTAATAGAAGAACGTCTAGAATTTTTAGAATTGAAAAATTTTTCTACAGCCGATCGTATTCGTGATATTTTGGCAGAGAAAGGTTTCCTTCTTAAAGATCATAAAAACCCTACCAATGATCAGCG
>JBQMRX010000004.1:0-1141 GCA_052174115.1 Arsenophonus sp. ET-YP4-MAG3 | reverse complement strand
ATTATTTAAATAGATTAACTTAATAAATTTTCAATATATTTTAGTTTTTCAACTAAAATATCAATTTCTTCTTTAGTAGTATAAACTGCTAAAGACCCCCGGGTAGGCGGCCACCTACGGTATTTAACACGCTTGATACTCTTTACAATACGTCTCACCATTCCTGTCTTCACTTGCTGGCAGTATCTTTTCATTCGTTCACTGCCTTAATTCTTCTGTTCTTCCGTGTAGGATTTTTTCATCTTTACCAGTTCTTACGAAAACCCTTGAACTTCTTAATTTGTTTTCTAAAATTATGTCTATTAACTATATTTTTTTCTTTTAATTCCATCTTGGTCAAATCAACTCTTATTTCCCGTAGGCTTTTTTGATATTAATTTGAAGAACTCAAGATTCATTTTGTCATTCTGTCTCTGCCCATGTTCATTAAATTTTCGTAGAACTGCAATCTTCTCTTGTTAATTCTTAATACTTTTCGGTGTATAACCTATTATATATAATATATAACGGTATATAACGGCAGATAATATTTCTTTGTACAGGATAGCCTATATTATTCACAGCGCAGATCTACCAAACATTTTATTTTTTTAATTCATGTATTTAATTAAATGTTTATATAACTTGAAGGAAGTGTGTGGATGCATTCAAGCCTATGAAACATAGATAAAGTTTGCACCTAACATAATTTCTAAATATGAACGTGAACTAGTCTACAATATGGCAATAGCAACGTAGGCCTACTCATTGTTGAATGGAGAGCCACAGGTGTGGTACAATGCGACCGTCCCCGGCGCCATCCTTCTGTCTGGATATACTGGACTTTGATACCGAAATAATCTCAAGTACTGTTATTTCTAATGTACCTTATTTGTCTGCTGCCTGCAAAACATTTTGTTCTCAGTTCTCACTTTTCGAAAATCATTTTACACATTTTACAGCGTTTTCTGTTTTGCAAACTAAGTAACTATTTCATAACTACTTCACATATTAATACTATTCCCTAACAACTGAGTGCGCTACTCTCTGAAATACAATACACAACCCACGCACGCCAGCCGCAGTAAGTAATGGACGGCAAGTAACATTTGTACTGGCTGTGAATAATACTATCGCAAGGTCACATTATGGTATTTTGTAT
>JBQMRX010000003.1:0-1110 GCA_052174115.1 Arsenophonus sp. ET-YP4-MAG3 | reverse complement strand
AATTTATCTATCACATAATCTAAATAATTTAATGGTGTAGCTGGATTAAAAGCTAAACCAGTTTTACATCCGTTATCTTTAATTAATTGCAATGTACGATCAATATGTTCGCTTGGCTGTATCCTAGGAAGAGGAAATTAACGTACATTACTAAACAGAGTTTTAATGTAAATTATTGTAAAATTTGTGAAAATTAAATTTAATATTTTTTTGATTAACTGTAAAGTCAATAAAATTGTATATTCAATATTGTCTTGCTTAGATAATTAAAGTAAAAATGTAATGACAAGTTTTCTTTTGTTTCATGTTGTATATAAGTTTTATTGGTAAAATAAAATAATGTTTTAGGTATTTAGAGTAATTCTATTCTATAAGATAATATTCAAACCTCTGTTAAGTACTCCCAAAGTAGAATATAGGTTTTTTTTTAGTAATTTGCAGGCTAGTCTGGTCAGGAAAAAGTTGACAACATTTGGCAGTAAATGTATTATATAGAAGCATTTATCTTGAGTAAATTCAAAATTAGTTCACTTTTATTTAATTATAAATAAATATTTTCAAATATAACAGGTGGACAGAGTTTGAACTATTGGAACAAGATATCAACGGAGGACTGACGAATACTGACGCCAGTCATTTCTCGGGTACCATGATGTGCGGGCTGACAAACCACCACAGCCTTACATGAAAGCTCCCATATTTATTTTGTCCAGTTTTGTATTGTTTTATTTTGTCCATATTTTATATTCATAACGGAACATGTTCTAATTTTACTACGTTATCTCTAATAATAAAATTCATTCAATGTAAAAAAAACAGCAACAATTTAAAGACAAAGGAGACCAAATTTTATAAGAAAAGGGAAAAAACACATAAATGTAAGAGAATCAAAATCAATGACGTAAATAATACATAAACGTTAATGTTGCTTAGAAGCCTCGTAATAAAATCGGTTATAAAATTATTGTTCCGCGGTGGGCATCATAATATTTTTCTTTTGTCAAGATACCATAAATTACATTTGTAATATTGTTTATCATAATAAATGGAAGGATAAAAACCAATGGACACCCACAATTCTATAAGAATTTATAATACGTAATATTCGCT
>JBQMRX010000002.1:0-7668 GCA_052174115.1 Arsenophonus sp. ET-YP4-MAG3 | reverse complement strand
CATTTGAACAATTAATATACATGCAAATACTTCCATAAAAATCATAAATAAAGATTGTTTAGTATCATTTAAAATATTAAATATACCATATATTAAAAATGCTAATAATATAGAAATAATTATTCCCAAAAAAATACCAATCCAAAGAAATTTAATTCCTTTATTTGCATCAGGATGTTGTTTAATCCAAATATAAATAATTCCAATAATTAAAAATGCTTCAAAACTTTCACGCCAAATAACAAATAAAACTTGACCCATAATTATACACCTTATTCCATAGCAATTATCTTCCCATTTGGAGAAGATAAATGAAAATCATCAAAAAATGTATAAGTACCAGGTTTAAGAGGTGCAATTACTAAAATTGATTTTGCACCAGGCGCTAAAACTTTTTCTTTACGTAATTGAGTGCTTTCAAATTCAGAAGGTTGAGTACCAGTATTAGTGATTTTAATTCGAATAATTGTTTTTGATGGCACTTTTAATACACGAGGAATTAAATCACCATTTTTCATTTCTAATTCAATAGTAAATTTTTCAACAGAAAAAACAAACGACGGTATTAATATTAATATATATATTAAAAATAAACTTAATATTTTTTTCATTATGTTAACTTATTAAAAAAATAAAACAAATAATAATTTGTTATAATTTATTATTTAAATTAATTAAAATTATTCTTATATTAATAACTACTTTTACGACCTACACCTGTATAATTAAAATCCCATGAAACTTCAAAAGGTTTAAACCATGGAGAAACACCAGTTTCTTTATCAACATGACGACCAAATATAACTTGTTCATTAAAAGAAGGTGGATAAATTTTATAAATAACACGATACTTACCGTATCCATTTAATTTTATATTTTTACCATAATGAGGACCATCATTAGCAATCATTGGCATGAGTTTGCCTACTTGTGTTTGTAATTTCATATCAAGTTTTGTAATAGAATACTCAATAATTAAATAAGGAATCCAATCACCTTCAGCAAAACCATTTGGATTTTCTTCAACAGCATGAATATCAGCTTCTAAATGAATATCAGATTTATCTGCAGCAAGATGAGATATAACATGATATTTATTATTAATATCCATAATAATAGGTTGTAAATAAATACCTTGAATTTCTATACCATTATTTATAACAGGCTTGCCAATCGGATATTCTTTTGAATATACTATTATAGAAAATAATAAAAAACTTAAAATAGTGATGTAATAAGCAAATCTCATTTTTATTTCCATGTTACATATAATTTTGATAATTATATTTAAATAATATATTATTTTATTTATTTATTTTTTGTAAAATTTAATATCTTTTATATTTTTATATATCTTTAAAATATTTCCTATCAATAAATTTATCAAATAAAAATATAATAATTTATTATCTTTAATAAAAATTTTATAATATTAAATATATTATATTATTTTTATATATTTTTTAATAATAATTCTAGTAAATAATAATATTTATTTTAATATATTTAAATAAAAATACTTTTTTATTTATTTTTATAATTTTAATTATAGTAAAAAAGAATATTAATTTTAATTATTAAGGTTTTATTAATGATAAACAAATCAATAAAAATATTTGTTATTATTTTATTATTTTTTTTAATTTTTATATCTTTATCTTCATATAGCACAAATATTCAAGATATAGAAATAGGCTTTTCACCTGGAAGAAAAGCAAAACAAATAATCTTATCAGCAATTGAAGAGGCAAAAAAATCAATTGATATTGCAGCTTATTCGTTCACTAGTAAACCTATCGCATTAGCTCTTATTAACGCACGAAATCGAGGTGTAAATATTCGTGTTGTTGCTGATAAGAAATCAAATAGCAAAAAATATACTGCTGTAACCTATCTATCTAACCATCATATACCTGTAAGACTAAATGATAAGTATGCTATTATGCATAATAAATTTATGATTATTGATAATCATTCAGTTGAGACTGGATCATTTAATTATACAAAAAACGCTGAAAATCGTAATGCAGAAAATGTAATTTACATAAAAAATCGACCAGATATTGCTGAAAAATATACACAAGAATTTAATCGATTATGGAGTGAAACGATAAATGAAAAACCTACATATTAATTTATTAAATTTAAAAAAATAATAAATTATATAAAAATAACTACTTTTTATGAATAAATTAAAACATCCCATGTGGGATGTTTTAATTTATTCAACACAATGTTCTATCACATGATTTAATTCAGACTGAGTACTAATAGGAATTTTTTGTGGTTTTTCTTGTTCAGGAATATCATAAGTAAATTGTAATATCAATAATCCTCTATCAAGATTAGCTTGTTGAATTGTAATTCTATGCTCAAGATTAAAACTTAATGAAAATTTATTTTTTTTAATACTATGATGCAACCATTTAATTCCATTTTTTTCTTCATTAACATCTGTTTCATAAATTTTTGGTTTACCACTAATAGTTAATTTATTATTAAGTACTAAAATATTCAGTTCATCTTGTGTATATCCAGGTACACTCACTGTCATTTCATAATGATCTTTATATTTTTGTAATAAATTATAAGCAGGCATATCAACAATAGGTTTTTCACCAGTTAAACGACTAAATAAATTATCTATTTGAGTAAAACGATCAGAAAACAAATGATTACTGAACGCTGGAATTAAAGAAAAAGAACGATAAGTCATAAATCCTCCTTTAATATATAATTAATAAATTTATATTTGTTATATATAGTATATATGTACATATATTATATTTTCAACTAAACATTTAATATATTTTAAAATATATTATTAATTTTAAAAAATAATATTATTTTTTAAGAATTATATTTTTAATTTTATAAATCTCTCGTCTATTTTTTTCTTTTTTACGTGATGTTTCAATTTTAAGACAATTTTTATTACGATTTTTAAAAGTAATTTTATCAGTTGATGTATCTAAAAATATTTCATAGTCAGGAAGATTATTAGATTTAAGTAAAGTTTTTAATTTTCTTTTAAATTCTTTTAAAAGAGAAGAAGTTCCTATTTTACAATATAATTTTTCTAATGAAATAATAAAATCATGTTGATTACCACAATGTTTACGAGCAATCTCATAAATTCTTCGATCTATAGCTTTTCTTATTCGAAAAAAATCAGGATTAATTTGTAAAACTTTAGTTTTTGTAATAGCTAAATATAACCAATCTGGCAATGTTACTTCTACCATTCCAATTTCTAATTTACCTTTTTTCTTTTCAATCATTTCCCATTTATCAATTAAACCAAAATCAATTGTTTTTTTATCATAATCAGTATAATTAATATTAGTTTGGATACGTGTACCAGATAATCGAGATAACGCTTTTTTCAAATCTTCATATGCCCGACCACTTTTTGCTCTATTAGTTGTAACAAAAAAATCATATGGAGTAAAAGCTATAGTACGACTGATCGGTTGATTATTATTAATAGCTTCTTGTAATTTTGAAATAGCATAAATCCAAATGTCTTTATCAAAAATTGTTGCTAATCCAATTTCAGCCGCTGGTCTAACTATAACAAGAATATTACCATTTTTATATTCTCTGATTTTCATATCACCACCCTTTAATGCAAAAAAGGGATGTTCCATGCTCGCCATTTCATCACGAAATGTTAAAATATCTACATCATCAGCAATAAAAAATTCAAGTTTTTTCTGTTTATACTTATGTTTATAAAGTCGTAATGTCTTCAAACCATTTCTTTTTTTTTTTTTAAATTAAACTATCATATTTAATCTAAATTTTATAATAAAATTTTATGATTAGTTTTATTATAAAACAATGATTATAACAATCAAAATTTTTTTATAGTTATGAAAAAATTTATTTATTTTTTTTAGATTGTTTTCGACTTTTAGACACCACTAAAAAATCAATTTTTAAATACTATATATCGTCTTTTAGACACTAACAAGAATAAAATATAAAAAACTAAAAAAAAAATGAAAGAACTATTGTGAATAACTTAAATTTCTATCGACTTTTAGACACCAACTATCGACTTTTAGACACCAACTATCGACTTTTAGACACCAACTATCGACTTTTAGACACCAACTAATTTTTTTTTTCATTATATATTAATAATTTAAACATGTTTTTTTTTTTTTAACTCTTTTAACTTATATAACTAATATAACTTAGCGCGCGCGAGGTTAAAACCTGTGGATAACTTTTATTTATGATTAAAATTTTAAATACAAAAATGTGTTTATTTTATTGCTTAAATTATATAATTATAAAAAGTAAAAATATAATATAATTTTATTGATTTTATTTTAAAATTTTTTAATTAAAATCAATAAATCATAATAAATATTTAATTCTTGTAACGATAATTAAAATAATAATTTTATATAAATGAAGGTGAATAAATAAGATAAAATTTATTAAATAAAGAATAATAAAATATTAAATATTTTTTATATAAAAATTATAAAATATATAAAAAATATAATTACTATTAATTATAGACTTGAGATAAATATTAAAAATCAATTTTAATGCGACTATAAAGCTCTATAAAAGCTTTTTTTAATATAACTAATGGGTAAATATGTTATTAAAAAAAAATGCTATTAATAATTCATCTATAAAACTTTACTTATTTTTATGATTTATTAATTAATATAATTGATTTTTTAAATTTAAATTAAAAAATAAAAAATTTATTTATTTTAATAAATATTTAATTCTTGTAACGATAATTAAAATAATAATTTTATATAAATGTATTTTATAATGAATTTTTTAATGCCTCAAACATTGGCTGAGCTAAAAAATTTTGTGTAAATTGTACACCAGGTAATACAAAATAATAACCCCCACCAAATGGTTTAATATAACGTTCAAGTGGTTCACCATTAAGACGCTTCTGAGTATCAATGAAACCTGTTTTTAAATTTTTTTGATAAGAAACGAATATTAACCCCATATTAAGTAAACCATTCATATTAACACCTAATGAATAATTGTAACTACGACGTCTTAATTTTGCAGTATAACGTTCAGGATTACGCGGCTCTGCACGACGCATATGAGAATCAAATAAAATACGATCACCATGTGGATCTTTTTCAAACTCAGGAGAATCCATTTCATGTTTTCTACCAATAGGAGCTCCTGTTTCTTTATGACGACCAAAATAATTTTCTTGATCTTCTAATGGTGTTCTATCCCAAAATTCTAAATTAAAACGAATAATACGTACTACTTGATATGACCCCCCATTACACCAAAGCGGTTCATAATCTTTTTTTGTCACCCAAATCATTTCATCCATTAATTTTATATCATCACTTGGTGCATTACCTGTTCCATCTTTAAATCCAAATAAATTAATAGGTGTTGAATATTGATCAATATCTCGTAAAGGTAAAAAACCTTCAATTTTCCATAATGGAAATAAATATGCTGAAGTATGTCGTAAAATATCACGTAATGCATAAATTAAAGTTTCTTGACTATTAGCACAAATTTGTAATAATATATCACCTCCACACCATTCTGGTTCTAATCGATCATTTGGAAAACTATTCATTTTTATCAAAAATTTTGGTTTAATTTTTTCTAAACCAAAACGTGAATCAAACAAACTATTACCAAGTGAAACAGTAATTGTTAATGAGTCTGATTTTAAATAAGAACCTAAAATACCAGAGTTAATAGGTGGCATTTTATCATTATGATTAAGTAATATTTTTTTCGTTTGTGTTAAATAAACAATTCGTTGAGTTAATATTTTAAATAAATTTTGTAATTCATCTAATGTTGTTACTGTAACATTTAAAGCAATAAAAGATGAATTTTTTTGTTCAGGTGTTAAAATACCAGATTGATGAATTCCATTGAAAGTAATAATTTTATTGTAAATAGGTTGATAATTGTTTATATATTTTTTTATAATAAAAATTAATAAAATAGAAATAATACTACAAAATATTAATATTTTTAATATATTTTGTCTTAAAAAATTCAATGAAATATATTTATTGTTATATTTAATTTTCATAATTTTCCTTTAATATTTATGATATATATTTATATTTAATTGATTTCTAAGTACAGTAAGAAATTCTGCTTGCTGTGAAAAAATAGAATAAAAAGCCATCTTATCTTTTATACTTAATTGATCATATAACTTATATTCACCATCAGCATATTGATAATGTGAAAGAATATTGTTACTTTTTTGATAATTTTGTAAAATTTGAAATAAAGTTTTTTTATCAATAAACGGGGCAAGTATCTTCACAATTTCTTTAGACCCCCGTAAATTAGCAGCAATATCATTTAGATCAGAGAGACTATAAATATTTTCTTTACCTGCTAATTTTATTTCAAGGATCATTTCAATAAAATCACTAGAAGCTTGAACTAAATTAATAATATTAAAATTTTCTATAGATATACGTTTTTTTAAATCACGTAATATTATTAATAATTTATTTGTTGCATTTAATGCTTTTTTAATATTTTTACAATAAAATAATTGATATTCAATTAAATGAAAACCTATAAAACGATAATCTTTAACGCCATTAATAAAATAATCTGCTCGTGCATTAATTACACGATCAATATTACCAAATAAAATAACAATTGGACGTATAGTTTCATAATGCTGATGAGCATAAATATAAGCTTGTTGAGCTTTTTTTAATTTACCTATTTTTAATTTTTTTTCTAAAATATCTAATTTAAAAATCAAATTATCTGACTCTAAAAGAATAAAGTTTAAATATGTTTTAATGGATTGATGATATTTTTCAGGAGTTGGAATATTTCCTTTAGCAATAATTATTTCATCAACTACTTGTTCATAAAAATATAATTCTTTTATAAAAATCAATGTTAATATACTAATAAACAGCATAAAATTAAAAAAAAATATTAGAATTCGTTTAGTAAAATTATGCACGTTTTTTACTCCATGAAAATAAAATAATTACAACAAACCAGTAAAAAACAAAAATAATTACACTTAATAAAATAGGTTGTGAACGATAAGCAAAAAATGATGAAATAAAATTACCTATCAATTTAGAATCATCAAGTAATTCACTTGTATTCCATACAGGATAAATTAAAAATTCAGGTATAAAATAATCAAATTCAATTAATAAATTTACACCTTCTTCAACCCCTTTAAGTAACAGTGATAATGCAAAAAATAACAAAATAACACTAGTAATTTTAAAAAAAACACTCCAAGATATAAAATGATTAGTTAATAAAAAAATATATAATGTTAAACTTGCAATAAATATACCACCTATAACTTCAATAAAAAATTCTAATGTATTATTTAATGTAAGTGACATAATAAAACTAGAAATAAAAACTACAATTTCACTACCCTCTCGAGCTATCGCAAATATAGTAATTAATGTAATACCAAACCAATTATGTTGATCAATATTACGCTTTATTTTTGATTTTATTTTAAATTTTATTAAATCATTATATTTATTCATCCAATAAACCATTTGAACAATTAATATACATGCAAATACTTCCATAAAAATCATAAATAAAGATTGTTTAGTATCATTTAAAATATTAAATATACCATATATTAAAAATGCTAATAATATAGAAATAATT
>JBQMRX010000001.1:747500-1229181 GCA_052174115.1 Arsenophonus sp. ET-YP4-MAG3 | reverse complement strand
TTTTAAAATAAAAATAAAAATAAAAATAAAGTAAAATTATTACGTGTTATTAAAATTTAAATTATTAGTAAATGTTATTTTTAATATATATATATTGACACTAAATATATTATTGATTTTTACTATTATACTATAAAGATAGTAAATATTAATAAATTAGATAGTTATTAAAATATATAATAATATATTTTATTATATAAATTGTATAATTAATAGTTATCATAATATTGTATTTTATTAATATTTAGTTTCTTCGATTAGAAATCATTAATATATATTTTGAAATTAAATTAATTATTCTAATATTTTAATTAGTAATAAAATTTATTAGAAATATTAAAATATATTAATTAATAACTCATTAATACTAATTTCTACTATTTCTCTTCATTTATTAATTAAGATTTTTGATAATAAAGCAAATAAAAATTTTGATATTACTACGATAAAATATAGTAAATATAATACAAAATAATAACTAGATTATTTAATAAAATTTTAATGTTAATTAATATAAGTTAAATATTTTTAATATTAATATATAAATAATTTATTATATTCTAATAATAAATTTTACTTTTAATAAAAATAAATAAAAAATTTTAATTTCAAGAATATTTTATTGATCTCTTAAATAAAAGTTAATTTTTAATAAAAAAATTAAAAAATATTATTTTTAATTTAATATTAATAATTAACATTTAAACTTTATTAATATAAATACTTACTCAGTTAAATTTTAAAATTATATTTTATTAATAGGACAATAGTATCCTATAAAAAAATAAAATATACAAATAATTTTATATTATTAAATTAAATATTAAAATAATCATAAAAATAAATTTTATATTAATTTAAAAATCTAAAATAAAAAGAATATTTTATTTAATATTTTTAATAAATTAATTATTATTAATTAATAATTTAATAATGATAATAATAGAAAATATTTTAAAAATATTATTAATTTAAATACTTTATTTTATAAATATAATTTTATAAAATAAAGTATCCTATATAATTTTAATTATAAAATATATTAACATTATTAAATAGATGATTTCTAAAAATTTTTTATAATTATATAAAATTATTTATTTTATATTTTTTTAATAAATAATGTAAGTAAGCATTTAATGCTAAAATATATTTTTTTTGATATATTAAATGTTTAACTTGATATTTAAATAAGTATATATTTTTTGGATTTTTAAAAGTAACATATTTCCATGGAGAAACATTTTTAGCTATTATAAATGATTGTATTAACGATGAATTAGCCCATTTATGCCATGGTTTTGTATATCCTATGTAATGTATCAATAAGTCACTATTATATATTTTTATTTTTTTATTATTTTTTATTGCATCATCAAGGCTATAAATTTTATTCCATTTTTTATCCAAAAAAATAAGTTTTCCTATTAATAACAAATTAAGAGCATCTTGATCAGGGAATAGAAAGTTTTTTTTTAAAATTAAATTAATAACCTTAGTTGATATATCTTCTTTTTTCCATTGTTGAATGTTTATTAATAAAAATCCAGAGTTAAAATATTTTTCACCAGTACTATTAATATCTATTGATTTAAATTTTTCTTTTCCTCCTTCCTGTATAACCCCCGCAATTTCATTATTAAAAAAATTAATTTTAGTTAATTGACTTATATTTCCTTTACAAAAAATATCAGCGTCAAGATAAAGAATTTTTTTAATTTTTAAAAATAAATAATTAACAATTATAAATCTAAAATAGATAGCATTTGACCAATTTTGAGTTATTGGTAATTTTGGTAAATTATTATTTTGAACAAAATATATAGTTATTTTTGTATTATATTTTTTGGCTAATTGTAAAAATAATTCTTTTTGTTTATCATTAAAAAAATTAGTAAAAACATGAAAATGAAAATTTATATTTTTATTATTAATTAATATAGAAGTTATAGAAATACCAGTACCAAATAAAAAATTTTTATCAACTCCATAAGCAATATTAAATTCATTATCTGAATAACTTAATTTTTTATCTTCTAAATTAATAATTTTTATTATTAATTTATTAGACTCTAGTATATTTTCTTTATTCACATTTTTATATAAAATAAATTATTCTCCGTGTATCTTATTTTTGTACAAAATAAAAAAATTATCTGTGCATTTTAAACAAATAATTTATTTTATTGTTAATTTTTATTTATAACTATTATTATCATTTATCTTGCTATTTTAAATTTAGATTTCTTTTTTCTTTAAATTGTTAAATAAAATAATAAAAAATTTAATTTTAATGATATTTTTAATATATAATATTATATATAGTATATAATACTATATTTAATTAAAGAAAAATTAAATATTATTTTTATAATTAAAATTATCATTGTTTATTTTTTATAATTTTATTTCTCATATAAACAAAATTATTATTAATTTTATCTTAATATATTAAAATTTAAAATTATATTTTAATGAATTTAAAATAAAATATTACTAAAATAAGAAAAAATATTTTAATAATTCTTTATTTTTATTAATATTTGATAATTAATTTTCATTTTTTGATATTTGTTAAGTTATTTGATACAAATAAAAATTAAATAAAATTTATAATTTATTAAAAATTTATCTTTTTAATAATTATAAAAATAACAATGTTTATTAAAATAATAAGATTATTTATTATTTTATAGTTTGTTATATATTTTATATCAAACTCATATCTTTAATAAGAGTTTTAAATATATGTTAAATATAACAAATTTAAATAAATTTTTTTTTAAATCACTTATCTATCTTAGTTATAAAATATTAATTTTGTTAATTTACTTAATAATAATGACAAAAAAATATTACTTGTATATTTTAATATAAAGTATTTATTAAAAATAAAATAATAAAATTAACAAAAAACAATTATATTAAATATGTATTGTAGATTAATAATATTATTTAAGATTTAATAGTTAATGTTATTGAAGTAAAATTTAAATATCATTATCAATCTTTGATACAGTTTTTATAATCTCACTTATAATTTTTATATAATATTTATTAAAATAAATATTTATTAGAAATAATTTAAGTGATAAATATTAATTTAATAAATAAAATTTTGAAAAGATATATTAAACAGTATAATTTTATTTAGTTTTTTTTAAAAAAACGTAAAAATTTTTAAATTAATAAATAAAACTTAATAATTAATCATTATTATTTTATCGTAATATAAAAATACTACAATATATATTTTATATTTTTATTTTTAATAAGGTATTATTATTTTAAGTTAAATAATATACAATATTATGTATTTAAAATATAATATATAAAGTTAAAAGAAATAATTTTATATTCATAAAATATAAAAAATAATTGTTAATTTTTTTAAATTTTATTAAAGTTATTTAATTAATGTTTTATAAAAAATTCAATTTTTATAAATTGTGATAGTAAAGAAGTATATAAAATAAAGATTAAAATAAACCTTTAAATTATACTTTTTTATTATTATTTATATTTTGATTATATAAAAAAATTAATAAACTAGGTATATAAAGAATAATAGATAAAAGTAAATTTATTATCCCTGCAGCATAAAGTAACCATAAACAATATAAATTTGTTATTATACCAATAATAAGTGAAATTTTATTATTTTTTTTAAAAGAAATTTTAATTAAAAAAGAACTCATTAAAAAATAAGGAATTAAAATCATTTCTGAAGATATTGTTAATAACATATTATAATTACTATGACTTAACCAAATTAATATTAATAATAATTGTATTGCACCATTTGTAAGCCAAAGAGATGCATAAGGAATATTATTTTTATTTTTATATTTAAATATCTTAGGAAATGAACCATGTAACGAAGCTATATAAGAAATTTCAGATGCCATAATTGTCCAACTTAAATAAGCACTACAAACAGAAAGAATTAAACCAATTACAATAATAATTTCACCATAATTTCCAATCATATTAATCATAAGTGATGCCATCGATGGATTTTTCATTTTAGCAAGTTCAGCTCTAGAAATAATACCAAAGGAGAGCACAGTAACTAATATATAAATACTTAAAGCTGAAATTACAGCAAATAATGTTGCTAAACCAATATCTTCACGTTTTTTAACTTGAGCTGAAACAACTATTGCCCCTTCAATACCAATAAATACCCATAGAGTAATTAGCATGGTATTTTTAATTTGCTCAAAAATTGATACTCCAGTTTCAGCGCCACTAAAATCAAATTTAAAAATATCTATCTTAAATGAAAAAATAGCTAAAATAATAAAAAAGCCAAGTGGAATTAATTTAGCTAAAGTTGCTAATTTGTTTATTAAAACAGCAGTCTGTTTACCTAATAATATTAACCAATGAATAATCCATAATAAGATAGATTCACCAATCAAAGATTGCCAAGTATTCCCATTACCAAAAATAATATTATTTGAATTATCACTAAAAAAACTAAGGGCTGAAAAAATAATAACTAAATAAGAAACATTAGCAATAATAGAACATAACCAATAACCCCAAGCTGAACAAAAACCAATTAAGTCTCCAAAACCTTCTTTTGCATATGTATAAATTCCTCCATCTAAATCAGGTCTAATGCGAGATAATAACAATAAAGATATTGAAAAAAATAAAATACCAATACCTGTAATACTCCAACCTATCATAAGTGCTAATGGGCTAGCGACTTCTGCCATATTTTGTGGTAAACTAAAAACACCAGCTCCAAGCATTGAGCTTAATATTAATGCAGTTAAAGTAATTAAATTTAATTTTTTATTATTCAAATAATATATCCTAAAATAAATTTTTAATAATTTATTTATAATATTAATAATAAATTATTTATTTATTATTAATAAAATTATCTTAAATTAAATAAAAATAAAATTTAAAAAATTTTACGATTATAAAAATAATATGTAATTATTAAATACAGATAAAAATAAATAATTTAGTATTTTTAATAGATTTTTATTTAAATGAAGATAATTTTAACTTTTTATTAACTCGCAATATTAAATATTTTATGTTTTTTTAAATCTTAAAAATTTAATACTTTTTTAGAAAGAGAAAAATAAAAAATATAAAAAATAATTAAATTTAAAAAATAAATAAAATATTAATTATGTAAATATTTTTAAATTCAATTATTATCAAATAAGAATATTAAACTTATTTAATAAAAATTTAATATTTATGTTTTAAAAGAAGATTAATAATTTTATTATTAAAAATAAATTTATATTAGGAATTTATTTTTTTATTTTCTTTATTTTTAAACAATAAAATTTAATTTTTTTATTAAAATATTAATATTATAAAAATTATCATTTTTAATATTTATTTTATTCTTTTTAAAAATATAAATATAAAAATTAAAAATATATTATTACTGATATTTAAATTAATATTACAAAAAAAATAAAAATAAAAAATATTTTTTATTTTTTAATTAAATAATTACTAATAATTATTAAACTATATATAAGTTTTTATGAAATATAATTCAAATTACAATAATTTCATTTTTCTATATTTAAATGATTTTTTTTAATATTAATAATATACTATAATAACTATCATTAATAATAAATTTATAAAATTACATATTAATAAAGTATATCATATTTTATATTAATTATTATTAAATTAATTAAAATAAAACTCTATTTTAAATAAATTAATTTCATTTTAAAATAGCATAATAAAATATTTAAATAAATAATTATATCTATAAATTAATAAATTCTTGAATAATTATTTAATAAACCTCTAATTTATAAAAAATATATAATAAATAAAAATATTATAATCTTAATATGTTTCTATTAAAATATTATATTTATATATAAATTATTTATATATAAATATAAGTTAATAAATTAATATAAATTAAAATAATAATATAATATAATTAAAATATTTTTTATATTTATTAATTTTGTCTAAGTTATTACTATAGATATATTAAATAACATATTTTTTTAAATTAAATTACTTAATTAATCATGATAAATATTAATTTTTATTAAAAAATTCTTATAGAAATCATAAAATATTGATTATAAATATTAAAAATTTAAATAAACTTAATTATCATTACTAAAATTAATGAATTAATATTTTTATTAAATGATATTCTATTCTTTACTATTAAATAAACATTTAATAGTAAAATTAAAAAATTATATATTAGTTCATAAGTTATATTAGTTTTCTATAAATAACTAAGTATTAATTTAATAAAATAATAAAAAACAAAACTATTATTAATATAATTTATCAATTAAAATAAATAAAATATTTTATTTATTTATCTACTTTAATTTATAAATTATTATTATAACTAGTAAAAATTTTTCTATTAATATTTAAAATATTAATTTTTATTATTTAAAAACAAAAAATTAATTATTAAAACATTTAAATATACTAAAATTAGTAACATAATTTTTATTAAATTTTTCCTACTAAATCAATTGAAGGTAACAATGTTGATTCTCCTTCTTTCCATTTTGCTGGGCAAACTTCTTTTGGATGATCTGCAACATATTGTATAGCTTTGATTTTTCGTAAAAGATCAGAAACATTACGCCCAATACCTTCTGCTATAATTTCAATTGATTGAATAATACCTTTTGGATCAATAATAAATGTAGCTCGATCTGCTAAACCTAATTCTTTTTCTTCATTATTTTCTGTATATTTACGCATCACATCAAAATTACGAGTTAATGTCCAACTTGGATCACCAATCATAGTATATTTAATTTTACTAATAGTATCTGAATGGTTATACCATTCTTTATGACTAAAATGAGTATCTGTTGAAATAGAATAAATTTCAATATTTAATTTTTGTAATTCTTCATAATGATCAACTAAATCACCTAATTCTGTTGGACAAACAAAAGTAAAATCAGCTGGATAAAAGAAAAAAATACTCCATTTTGTTTTAATATCTTTTTCAGATATATCAATAAATTTTCCATCTTTAAAAGCAGTATTTTGAAAAGGTTTAATTTGCGTATTAATTAATGACATTTAATTATTCCATTTTATTTGATAGATGTTTAATAAAATTAAATATAAAATATTTAGTTACATATTATGTATTATATATAAAAATTATATAATTAACAAGGTTAATTTTTAATTTAAATTTTATACCAATAAATAATTTTAAAATATCAATTAAAATTAATAAAAAATTATAATATAAATTATTAATTTATTAATAACTGTTTTCTATTATTTATAATAATATTATAAGTAATAGAAACATTACTTTAGATTTTTTTAAAAAATAGATCAATTTAAAAAAACTAAATAAAAAAATTAGTTATTAATAGTAATTAATATAGATATTAAATATGAATATCCACTAATATTTAGTTATCTTTAATGTTATGTATAAATTTTATATAACTTATTTTCTTAATATTATTAATTATCTTAATAAAATATAAATATACTTAAAATTAATAGTTAAATATTATGTTTAAAATTTTAATTAATATTAAAATAATCGAATATTATATTTTTAATAATATAATAAGTTAATTTATTATATTTTATTTTATCTCTTAGATTATTTAGTAATGTTTATATTATTTTATAAAATATTCTATTTTATTATTTTTTGATTAAATAAACTTTATTAATACTTTTTATTTTTATCTAAATCTGTCTATTTTATTATTTAAACATTTAAATTTCATTTATATAACTTAACATTTAAAGATTATTAATTGGTATTATAATAAACAAAAAATAAATTTTTTATCTTTAAAATTAATAATATTTTTATATAAAAATAAAGTATTATTAATAGTATTTTGAGTTTTAGCAAAAATATATAATATATTTATGTGAACTCAATTCTTATACATAAATAATTAAAATATTTTATAATTAATAATATATATTGATACATATTTCCTAAATTAACTTATTTTATATCTTTAATATTTTACTTAATATATCTTATAGAATTTTCTATAAATTTTAATTTATCTATTAAATAGAAGATATTTAAATATTATTATCAATTATAATTTGAGAAATTAATATTATTAATAATAAATTCTCTATACAAAATAATAAACTATTTTATTATATATAGATAAAATCTATATATAATAATACATTCTTATAAATTATTTTTACTTTTATTAATAAAAGTAAAAAATATAATCAATTATTAATACTAAAAATATAAATATGAATATTTTATTTTAACTTAAAAACTTTTTAGTAAATTTAATTAAATATTAAATAAATTATATTCATAATAAAGATTAATAAACTTATTGTAAAATAATAGATATCTACCAAAAATTAACATTAATTTAATTATTTTAAATTTTTTATCTAAATAACCATCACTTTAATAAAGTTATATATATTACATATATTAATAGATTATTAATAATAAAATTTTAAATTTTTATATGAAATAATTTCAATCAAAACAACTATTTACATATAATTCATATAAAATTAATTCTAAAATTTATTGTTATAGTGATATTAATATAGAATTTTTTTTAAAAATAAATTATATTAATATATTGAGAATTTAGTAATATATATTAAAATATATTGTATTTAGGATTATAATTTCAAAAAAATATTTATCTTTTAGTTTATAAATAAGTAAGAATTTACATAAATAATAAATCTGTATTTAAAATTAAAATTCCTCACCAATAAAACCAGTACTTTGATGTAGCCATAAACGTGCATAAAGACCATTGTTAGCGATTAACTCATGATGAGTTCCTTGCTCAATAATACGCCCTCCTTCAATGACTAAAAGATAATCCATTGCTGCAATTGTTGACAAACGATGTGCGATTGCTACAACAGTTTTTCCTTTCATAAGTCGATATAAATTTTTTTGAATAGCTATTTCTATTTCAGAATCAAGAGCGCTCGTTGCTTCATCAAGTAATAAGATTGGAGCATCTTTAAGTATAACACGTGAAATTGCAATACGCTGACGTTGTCCCCCTGAAAGCTTAACACCTCGTTCACCTACATGCGCATCATACCCAGTACGGCCATTAGCATCAGTAAGCGTAACAATGAAATCATGAGCACCTGCCTGGCGAGCAGCAGCTATCATTTCAATATCATTTGCCTTAGGTCGTCCGTATAAAATATTATCACGAACTGATCGATGCAGTAATGAAGTATCTTGAGTTACCATACCGATTTGCGAACGTAAACTCTCTTGAGTAACTTTTGCAATATCTTGACCATCAATTAAAATTTGACCATTATTAACATCATAAAATCGAAGAAGTAAATTAACTATTGTTGATTTTCCAGCTCCAGATCGTCCTACTAATCCTACTTTTTTTCCAGGAAGAATATGTAAAGTAAGATCATTAATTACTGTATTTAAATTAGATTTTGTATTACTGTAAGCAAAATTAATATGTTCAAAACGTAATTCACCTTTTTTTACTTGTAGTGGTTTAGCATTAGGTAAATCATTAACATCGTTTGGATGTGATAATGTGTTAATACCATCTTGTACAGTTCCTACATGTTCAAATAAAGCTGCTATTTCCCACATTATCCAATGCGAAAAACTATTTAAACGTAAAGCCATTGCAGTAGCGGCAGCAACAGCTCCAATACCAACATTCCCATTAACCCATAACCATACTGCTTCACCAGTAGAACCTATAATTAAAATCATATTAAGTAAGTGATTAACTATTTCAAAACTACTAATTGCCCGCATCTGTATATTTACTGTTACTAAAAATTCTTTCATTGCTGATTTTGCATAAGCAGCTTCAAGGCCAGCATGTGAAAATAATTTAACAGTTACAATATTTGTATAAGCATCGGTCACGCGTCCTGTCATTAAAGAACGAGCATTAGCTTGATTGCGAGCTAAATTAGACAAATGAGGAACAAAGTAATACATCGCAATAATATAAAACCCAAGCCATATAAAAAAGGGTAATAACATAAAAGGATCGAAACTTCCAATAATTGTAGTCATTGTTACAAAATAAATAGTTAAAAATACAATTATATCTCCAATAATCATTGAAATATCACGTACTGCTAATGAAGTTTGCATTACTTTTGCAGATGCTCGTCCAGCAAATTCTTCTTGATAAAATCTCATACTTTGCTTAAGCATTAGATGATGAAATTTCCATCGTAATATCATAGGAAAATTACCTGATAAAGTTTGATGTTTAAGCATTGTTTGCAAGGCAATCAATAAAGTACTACTCATTAATATTAGTGCTAATTTTAATAAACTTATGCGCTCTTGCTGCCAAAGTAAATTAGGTTGTATATTACTTAGCCAATCAATAATATGTCCCATAATTGCAAAAAGTAATGCTTCAAATGTAGCAATTAATGCACTTAATAACGTCATAGCAAAAATATATCTTCGTACCCCATAAGTACAAAATAAAATAAATGAAAAAAAATCTTTTGGCGGTGATTTCTCTGTATCATCAGGGTATGGGTTAACTAATTTTTCAAACAAAGTAAACACATTATCTCCAAAAAAAAACGCACAACTTAAGAGATATAACGTTACCATAATCAGAATAACTATATCGAAAAATTCTAAGAATTATCGTCATAAGTTAAAATAGACGTATATTATTTTGTATAAATATAATATGATAAATTACATTATAATTTTAATTATAATGTAATTTATCATCACTTACTATATGAGTTTTATATAAATGAATTTAAATTATTAATTGTACATTAAATATATCAATTTTAATATATGTATTTATTTATGATAATTAATAAATTAATAAATACTATTAAAACATTAGTTTAACATAATGAATTTTAAATAAATTATATTATTTTATATAAAAACAATATAATTGTTAATTTTAAAGATAAAAAACCTACCTTTTATTTATTAAAATACTAATTAATAATTCTTAAACATTAAGTTATATAAATGAAATTTAAAAATTTAAATAATAAAAATACATAGATTTAGATAAAAATAAAGAGTATTATTAATATTTATTTAAATAAAAATAAGCGATTTATTTAAATATAATATTATATTTAAATTTATTTATTTTATTTCATTATATATTTATATATATAACTAAACTTCTTCAAGTATAAAAACTATCAATAGATATATAATTAATAATGTTATGATAAATAATATAAAAATAAATTGCATAATTAAATGTTATCATAAATATGATAACATTATATTTATTATTAAAATAATTTTATATAAATTTTTAAAAATTGAAAAATTGAATATTTTAATTAAATTTTATATTTTTTATATATACTGAAAGTGTTATAATAATCTATTAAAAAATAAATAAAAATAATATTCTAAAAGAATAATAGATATTTTATATTTTTCTTATATATAAAATAGTAAAATAAAATATAAGAACTAATACAATTTTTGTGTTATTTATAACAATTATATTTTTTATTTATTTATATTAAAATATTTACATCTAGTATAATTAGATGTAAATATAATAAGTAATTTTTGTTAAATAAAAATATTTAAATTCTTAAAATTTTTTATTAGTTTTATAAAGATTATATGGTAAAAATATATTAAAATATATAAATTATTAATAATTAAAATAAAATAATAATATATTTATTATTTAAATAATATAATTATATTTATTAATATTTACTTTTGTTAATAAAACAATTTTTTTCTAAAAAAAAAGACAAAATATATTTATTTTTATAATAATATATTAATATCATAAAATTTAATATTTGATTTTTAAGTTTTACTCTAAATAAATATATTAATATATTTAAATACACTTGTTTTCTCTTTAAATTAATACTTAATATTGATACTTATTTTGAATAATATAAAAGAAAATTTCTTAAAAAATTAAGTATAAATAATAATTTCAAAATTACCATAAAGAATAAAAATTAACAATAATTATATTTAAATACAATTATATATAGATATAATAACTACTAATTAAATATTTTATTTTTTGTTTTAAAAAAATATCATTTTATAAAAATTGAAGCTATTATAAATACATATATTAAAGAAATTTTTTATATATCATTATTTTAAAATATTAATTTTATTTTTGATAGAAATAAATTACTAAAAATCTTTGTTAGTCTAGTGATTAAAAATATTTAAATACTTATTATTAAATATATTCTATATATAGAGATATTATAGATAATCTTTCTGCTATTCTGTAATCTAATTTTTATTAGATTTATAATTATAAATTATTATTCTGATAGATCTTATTTTTATTATAATTACTTGTTATATCAGTACAATTATGATTAATTTATTAATATTAGCAAGAAAAATAATCAATATAACTATATTATTAGAATTTTATATACTAATAATAAACTATAATAAATATTATTATTTAATAATATTAGTATATTTTTTATATTTTAAATATCTTAATAATCAATAAGAATTAGTAATTGATTCGATATAATATAAGATAATTAATATGTAATAATTTAAATTTTCTTTTAAAAAATATATAAATTAATAACAATCTTTAATACTGTAATTACCTATAAAAATAAAAAATTTTTTTTCACATAATAAAATAAATATATGATTTTTTTATTAATAAATCTAAGTTATAATTATATTTTAATTATAATTTTTAATTAACAAAAATAAAAACAAATAGTTATTTATTATATTTTTTTGATTTTAAATATCGCATATTATATTATGTAGGATATTTATGAGTTAAAATTACCAATAAAATTAAAGTATTAAAATTTTAAGTTAAATATATTGTTATTGATATATTTAACTTTTTTATTATATTAATTTAAAATTAATTCTAATAATTTAATATTCTTAGATTATCTTATTATTATAGTATATGAGGTAGTAATTTAATTTTATCAAAAATAATTATATACACGTTATATTTTTAAATAAAATAGAATTAATTTTAAAAATAATACGATGGATATTTTATTTAAAATAACAATAAAGATAGGTTTAAGGTTTAAGTAATAAAATATTTTAATCATTTTTTAATAAAAATTATATTTAATAGTTTATTAAAACTATAAAATAATCATATATATAAATATAATATTTTATATTTATATAAAAATAAAAACATAGTTATTAATATAATTAATATCATAAAATTTATGACTATAAAATAAAGATGATATATTATATTATAAAATTTATGGAATATAAAGAAATAAAAAAATTTTAATAAAACAAAATAATACCTGAAAAGTAATAATAATTAAATTTTAAAAAACAAAGTTAATATAAAGAAAATTTTTTAATTAGATAAAATAAAATTATAATAAGATTGATTAAATTATAGAATAACTAATTTAACTTATTATTTTTGTTTTAATTTTTAACTTAATCTTATAATATTTTTTATAAATTTTAATTTTATTGATACGCCCTACAGGATTTGAACCTGTGACTTACGGCTTAGAAGGCCGTTACTCTATCCATCTGAGTTAAGGGCGCTTAGAAATATTATTTATTTTATCAATAAATAATATTTCTAAATTATATGGTTACTTAATATTTAGTCAATGTATTTTCATTGAAAATTATCTATTTAACCATTTTAATTAATGATAAAATTGATATTATCATTTTATTTTAACAAAATAGAATTATCGTAATATTTATATGGATTGATGAAATAAATGTTAGCAAAAATTATTGATGGAAAAATGATTTCTAAAATAATTCAACAAGAAGTTGCCGAAAAAATCAAATTAAGACTTTCACTTGGAAAACGAGCTCCAGGACTTGCAGTAATTTTAATTGGTAAAGATCCTGCTTCACAGATCTATGTAAACAATAAATGTCGCGTATGTGAAACTATTGGTTTTGTTTCTAGATCATATAATTTATCAGAAAATACTACTGAATCTAAAATTTTAGAATTAATTAATGAACTTAATAAAGATAAGACAATTGATGGAATCCTTGTTCAATTACCTTTACCTAAGATTATTAATTATATTAAAATATTAGAATGCATACATCCAAATAAAGATGTTGATGGGTTTCATCCTTATAACATAGGGCGTTTATGTCAGCGTGCACCGAGACTACATCCGTGTACACCATATGGTATTATTACTTTACTTAAACGTTATCAAATTAATTTAATTGGTTTAAATGCTGTTGTTGTTGGTGCTTCAAATATCGTAGGTCGTCCTATGAGTTTAGAATTATTACTTGCTGGTTATACAACTACCGTTACTCATCGATTTACAAGTAATTTACACTATTATATAAAACAAGCTGATTTACTAATTGTTGCTATCGGTAAACCAAATTTTATTCCAGGCAAATGGATAAAACCAGGTGCTATTGTTATAGATGTTGGAATTAATCGATTAGAAAATGGAAAAATTACAGGTGATGTTTGTTATCAAGAAGCACGGCAACGTGCAAGTTGGATAACTCCTGTACCTGGTGGTATTGGTCCAATGACAGTAGCTACATTAATGCAAAATACTTTGCAAGCTTGTGAAGTATATCATGATATTCAAAATACTAATTAATAAGTTATAAAAATTTCATATTAATAAGTAATACTGTATTAAATTATGTATTTCAATAAATTTTTAATATTTAACAAAAATAAAGGATTAAATAAGTAGAAGTTTTATTATCAAAAATAATGTAAAATTAATTCTAAAATTAAAATTTATAAATGCCATGATAAAAATAATAAAAATATAATATTACTTTAACTAGTGATTATATAATAATTTTAAATAGAAATAATTAATTATAAAAAATTTAATAATTTTAATTAAATTATGTAGTAGTTTTTTTAAAAAAATATAATTATAAATATTTTAATAAATATAATTTATTAAAATATTATATCTCATAAAGAATAGTTATTTACAGATTTTCTGAGTTAATGTTATTAAATTTTAATATATAATTTAAATAAGATCTAACTAAGTGTGTATCTAAACTATCTCTTTGTTTATTATTAATTTTCTCAATTAATTCTCGATATTAAAGATATTATAAACACTAAAAATAAACTTTTAGTATTATATAAATTATCTAAAAATTTTAATAAAATTTCTTATTTAAGATTAAATTAATTTATATTAATAATAAAGCTTTTTTAAATATAAAATAGCTAAAATAAATTTATTTATATTTTAAATTTTAAAAATTATTTATGTATTAATTTTTTACTAAAAATAGATAAAAATTTAAAAATAAACCTCAAAAAAGTTTTGAATTATAAATTATTATAAAGTAATTGATTTTTTATATAATTAATATATTATTAATTATGAAAATTTTTAATTTATAATACTTAGATAATAATATTTATTCTTTTATTTTAAAAAATATTAATCACATTATTATATTATTAATTAATAAAAATAATTAAATTTTTTAAATATTTAAATTAAATTTACATGAATATAATTTTTATTTTTATAAAATTAAATAAATCATATTAAAAATATAATTACTATTATATTTAATGGTAAAATTTTAAAATTAAATATTAATAATATTTAATTTTAAAATAATACTTAAATATTTTAATGATACAAAATAAATAACTTAATATTAAAATAATTATTCACTATTAAGGTGAATTTTATTAAAAAATTCATAAAATATATTTTTTAAATATAAATATTATTAATTATTTTTAAATTAATAAAGAGTATTATGAAATATAACATTAAATTTTAATTTTAAAAAAAATATAAATACTTTATTGAAATAATTGATAAGAGTTGGTAAGATTTTATTTATTAATTTGTTATATAATGAATTAACAAGATTGAGAGCATTTAAATTTTATAATTTTTTTTTTAAATTATTATTAGATTTTTTATAAAAAAAAAAGATTAGAAAATAATTTCTCAATTTTATTAAATCTATTGATCGCTATTATTAAATATTATTTATTTTTATTTAAATATTTAGCAAATAATTTTATCTAAATTTTACAAAATAATATTATGCACAATTAATATATAATTTTTTTATTTAAACAGTAAAAAGTTATCATTAAATTTAAATTAGAAATTTTTATTTTTATAAAATACTTAATGATATTAAATATATTTTATATAAATTTAAAAATAAAAATATTTTAAAAAATATTAAATTATCAATTATAGTAGAATTTTCATTAAAATAAAAAAATAATTATATTTTTATTTTATTTTTAATTTAATAGTTTATATTATTTTAATAATAATTAAATTATTTTTTTTATTTATATAAAAATCATTATGAATATTTAAATGATATTTAATAAATATATTATGAATATATAAACTTATAAATTAAGCTAAATTTTATATTTAATTATTTTAATTAAAAATTATATATTTTATATTATTTAAAATATAAATAAAAAAATAAATATAAATATTTTACTTTACACTTAATATATAAGTTTAAAATATTATTTATTAGATATTTTAATAATTAAAATTTTAAATTAAGTATTTATTAATTTTATAAATAAAGTTAATAAATAAAAAATTTTTAAAAATAATTTAATAAATTCTATACTTATTTAAAAAAAATAAATAATAAATTATATTATAAATTAATTTATAACCTATGATCAAAAATATAGAGTTGTATTAATATTACACTTTAATAAAGATAAATTTATTTTTTTAGCTAATATTATATAATATAATATCAATTATTCGTTATAAATTTTACATAGAAAAATTTATAAAATTAAACATTCTAATTAATCATACAGAGTATTATTTATTTGTATAATTTTTATTACTAATATATATATTAGTAATAAAAATTATATTATTTACTTATTTTTTAATTATAAAATATAAATACATAAAATTATAATGTGAAATATTATTCAAATTTTAATTATTAATTATATAAAAATTATTGAATAATATTAATTTGAACATAATAAAATATATATTAATAATTTCTATTAAAAACATTAGTAAAACTATAAAATATTATTAATAGACATATAAATAATTAAATTTAAGATAGAGATATAATTGTATGGAGATTGCTTTTTGTTTATATAAATATTTTCCATTTGGCGGATTACAAAGAGACTTTATACGAATCCTTAATATTTGTCAGAAAAAAGGACATAAAATACGTGTTTATACAATGACGTGGGACGGAGAAATCCCAACTAATATTAATATTATCATAATTCAAGTTAAATCACATACAAATCATGGTCGTAACGAAGCATTTTATCATCAAGTAAAAATGCATTTAATACAACATCCTATAGATATTGTTATTGGTTTTAATAAAATGCCTGGATTAGATATTTATTATGCTGCTGATATTTGTTATGCAGAGAGAGTTGAAAAAGAAAAAGGTCTTTTTTATAAACTTACTAAACGATATAAACATTATATAGCTTATGAAAAAGCTGTTTTTAATGAAGAGAATCAAATCAAATTATTTATGCTCACTCAAGATCAAATTAATGATTATAAAAAACATTATAAAACACCTGACGAGCGTTTTTATTTATTACCACCATGGATTGATTATAGTAAAAAATATGATCAACAGATTATTGCTGCAAAATCAATTTATCGCAAAAAAAACTCTATATTAAAAGATCAATTTCTTTTATTACAAATCGGTTCAGATTTTAAACGTAAAGGTATAGATAGAACACTTAAATCAATTGCTTCTTTACCTTATATAATAAGAAATAAAATTATATTAATGGTAATAGGACAATCGAATTCTATCCGTTATCAATGTCTATCTAAAAAATTAGGCATACATAAGCAAATTTTATTTTTTAAAGGACGAAATGATATAACTGAACTAATGGCTGCTGCTGATATACTAATCCATCCAGCTTATCAAGAAGCTGCTGGAATAGTATTAATTGAAGCAATTGTAGCTGGTTTACCTATTATTACGACAGAAATTTGTGGATATGCATTTTATGTAAAAAAAGCAAATTGTGGAATAGTAATAGATGAACCTTATAAACAAGAAAATCTTAATAATGCTTTAATAACAAGTTTAACTAATAAATCTTTATTAAATAAATGGATTAAATCCGCACGTCATTTTGCTGATACACAAGATTTATATAGTTTACCTGAAAAAGCTGTAGATATTATTTTGAGACAATAAGATGCTTGAACTTAAACAACCATTTAAAAATTTATGGAAAAACAAAGATCCTTTTATTGAAATAGAAAAATTAAATGGTAAAATTTTTCGTCAATTAGAAACACGTAAAATACTACATTTCACTCTTAATAAAAAAAACTATTTTCTTAAAATTCATTATGGTACTACATTAAAAGAAATAATAAAAAATTTATTTTTTTTAAGATTACCTATATTAGGTGCAGATAGAGAATGGAAAGCAATTCATCGTTTAGCCGATAGAGGTATTGATACTATGAATGGTAAAGCGTTCGGGAAAAATGGAATTAATTTTTTAAGTCGTAAATCATTTATTATCACTGAAGCGCTTATTTCGACTATTAGCTTAGAAATGTATTGCGCAAATTGGAAAAATTCAGCTCCTAAGTTTAGTACTAAAAAAATATTAATTTGTCGAATAGCTGAAATAGTACGTAAAATGCATGCATGTAGTGTTAATCATCGTGATTGTTACATTTGTCATTTTTTATTACATTTGCCATTTGATGGTGACGAAAAAAAATTAAAAATTTCAATTATTGATTTACATCGAGCTCATATTCGATGGCGTATTTCAAAACGATGGAAAGATAAAGATTTGATTGGATTATATTTTTCTTCACTTAATATTGGTTTAACTCAACGAGATATTTTTCGTTTTATGAAGATTTATTTTTCTGATAAATTAATAAATATATTCAATAATGAAAAAAAATTGATATTAAATAGTAATATTAAAGTAAAAAAAATAAAAGAAAGAACTATTAGAAAAAATTTATAGTTCTAATCAATTTTTTTTAAAAATATAATAATTATATATTAATAAATATAAAAATATTTTAAAAAATTTTATAAGAATATTGACTTTAATAAATATTATTTTAATAAATATCTTTATAATAAAATGTTTCTTTTTATATATTTATAAAATATTTTATGAGGAAAAATTGTTTTTATATCTGCTTAGGTTAATTTAAAGTTAAATATTATTTATTTAATTAATAAATATATGTTAAAATTTAGTAAAATTAAAATTAGTTAATATTAAGTAAAATTTAATTTAATTGATAATAAAATATAAAATAAAATCATATAAAATAATAAATTACATTGAAATATAATGATAAATATATATCTATCAAAATAAATTAATTTTAAAGATTAATATTTTATATAATATTATACTCTTAAGCTATAGTACAAGTTGAATATTTATGTAAATTAAATATTATTTTTATAAAATTTTATCAATTAAAATTAATTTTTTATTAAAATTTAATAATTTAATTTTTAAAATTTAAATAGTTCATTAATATTTATTAAAAAAAATAAAGTAAAATTAAAGTATTTGAAAAGTTAAAGAATAAATTAAGTTATTTAATTTAATAGATTTTATTTCATTATGAAAAGAATAAGATTTATTTTTTTATGTTTAAATTAATTTAATTAATTTGATTGTGATAAATATATTATAACTATTAAAAATAAAATTAATTTATCATTAATTTTATTTTGAAAATTTTTTCAACATAATTTCAGCTATTGATTCTGGTAAAAAAGATGTGACATTACCGCCATGACGAACAAATTCTTTAATTAAAGAAGAAGAAATAAATGATAACTTTGGAGAGGATAACAAAAAAATAGTTTCTAGATTACTCATCATCTGTTTATTCATATTAGTTAGCTGATATTCATATTTAAAATCTGACACAGATCGAATACCTCTAATTAAAATATTAACTTTTTGTTTTTGTGCAAAATTTATTATAAGTTCAAAAAAACCAATTACTTTAACATTAGTTAAATGTTTTGTTTGTTCTTGAGCAAATAAAATACGTTCATCAATAGTAAACATTGGATTTTTAGATGAATTATTAGCGATAGCTAATATTACTTGGTTAAATATTAATGCAGCACGTTCTATAATATCTAAGTGACCATAAGTTATTGGATCAAAAGTACCAGGATAAATTGCTTTATTTTTCATAAACTTATTTATTATTAATAATATATAATTATATATATATTATCATACCACCTAAACTTATTAAACAATTAAATAAAGAAAATAATTTTTTTATCATCTAGTTAATAATTTACTTTAAACAATAACATTACTTAAATAAATATTGATTACATTTTCTTATGTTCTGTATACTGTATACTACTATAGTGTTAATCTAAATTAGTTAATAAAATATAATGTTATTACTTTTATATCAAATATTTTTTTATTTTATTCAACCTGTTATTTTATTGCGTTTATTGTGGCGTAGTCGAAAATTTCCAGCTTATCGAAAACATTGGAATGAACGATATGGTTTTTATAATACTAAGATGATTTCAGGTGGAATATTATTACATTCAGTTTCAGTCGGAGAAATATTAGCAGCTGTTCCATTAGTTAAATCATTACTTCATCAATATCCAAAATTACCTATTACTATTAGTACAATGACTCCAACTGGATTAGAGCGAATTTTATTAGAATTTGGTAGTGATGTTCAACGTGTATATTTACCCTATGATTTATCAGGTTCTATACGTCGTTTTCTTAATAATTTAGATCCTAAATTAACTATTATTATGGAAACAGAACTTTGGCCAAATTTAATACTTCAATTAAAACAACGTAAAATCCCATTAATTATTGCTAATGCCCGTTTATCTGAACGATCAGCAGCACGTTATCAAAAAATAAGTTTTTTTGTTAAAAATTTATTAAAAAAAATTACTTTAATTATAGCACAAAATCAAGATGATGGCGAACGTTTCATTAAATTAGGTTTAGCAAGAAAAAAATTATATACCATAGGTAGTTTAAAATTTGATATTTCAATTTCTCCTGAAATAATAATAAAAGCTATAACATTACGTCAACAATGGGCTTCAAAGCGACAAATTTGGATTGCTGGAAGTACTCATAAAGGAGAAGAATTAATTATTTTACAAGCTCATACAAAATTATTAATACAATTTCCAAGTTTACTACTTATTCTTGTTCCTCGTCATCCAGAACGTTTTAAAAAAATAAAATTATTAACAATAAAGGCTAAATTGCGTTATGTTTGCCGTAGTGAAAACGTAGTTCCTAATATAGATACTCAAGTTATTATTGGAGATACAATGGGTGAACTCATATTACTTTATGGTATTGCTGATATTGCTTTTATTGGTGGTAGTTTAGTTAATAAAGGAGGACATAATCCTTTAGAGGCAGCCGCACATGCTATCCCTATTTTAATGGGACCTTATACTTTTAATTTTAAAGATATTTGTATTAAATTAAAAAAAGCAGATGGCCTTATTACAGTTAACGATACTAAATCATTAATTTTTACTATTTCTTATTTACTTAAAGATAAAAATTATCGCTTATACCATGGTCAAAAATCAGCAGAAGTTTTACATAAAAATAAAGGAGCATTGCAAAAATTATTAAAATTATTGGATCCATACTTAAGATCAAAAAATCATTAAATAAAAATATTATTAACATATAAATATTAATAAATTTAATATTGAAATAAAACTAAAATTATTTATTAAATAATAAATAATTAATATTTATATAATTTATTTATATTTACTAATATAATAATATTATTTAAATTTTTTATTAATATTTTATTCACTTTGTTAATATATATAATGATTAATATGATAAATAGAAATATATGTGAACTAAGTTAAAATTTTTAATCTTAAAATTTAATTAGTTTAATTTATATTATCGATATTAATTTTTTATAAAATATTATTATTTTTTTAATATTATATTTTATATATCTAATTATATTTTTAGCAATTTATATAACTTTTATTACTAATTTTATTATTAAATAATACTAATAATTACCATAAATAAATAACTTATCTTTATACTCACATTTAATCTAGAAACATTAGATAAATATTTAGCATTTTTTTAAATTATTTTATTAATTAAATTATTTATGATAATTTTAGATATTATATTTCTTATTAATTACAATCTCTATTTAATCAAAGAAACATTATAAAAATATATTTTTTATTCAAGTACTATTAGTGATTTATTTTTTTATTAAATTATTATTTAATATCTATTAAATATAGATGTTAGTTAATTTTATTAAAAATAATTAACATTAAAATATTTAAAATAAGAAAAAATTATAATAATCATAAAAGAATAATTAATTATTACAATATATTTATAACAAGATTAATTTTTAATAATAATTTAATTGTTTATATTTTTAATAAAGAATGAACTATTGATCATCTAATATATTAATAAAAATAAAATACTTTATAAAATTTTAGCTATAAATTACATAATATTTTTATATCTACGATAAAATTTAAATATAGTGAAATATTAAAATAAAAAAATAAATAACATAATAAATGATAATTTATTATATAAAATAAAGTTATTATTAATTATAAAAATTTTATTAAAAATTCTATTTATTAATATTAAAAGTATATTAAATTATTTTAAAATTAATAAAAATAAAAACATAACACTAGATATAGTAATATCTAGTATAATTTATTTATTAGTTTTCTTTATAAAATAAGCTAAAATAATTAAAATAGCTAAAATTAATAAATTTTTATAAAATATCTTTTAGCATTTATAAAAACATTATAAATAATAAGTTTTTATCTTAATACAATTTATCAATGTTATTAATATACTATATAGTTATTATTTGTGTTCTCAATAAAATAATTATTTATATTTAATTTTTATAAAAATTAAATATAAATAATTATTAAAAATCAAATAGCATGATATTTATCATATCTAAAAATTATTATTAATATAAATTAAAAATAAAATATAAATATTTCTATTTAATACATAATTTCTATTTATATTTATTTAAAATCAATAGTTTTTACTAAATTTATTTAAATAAATTACTTTATTGAAATAATTCTATTTTAATATAAAATAAATAGATAAAAATCTTATTATTTATTATCTAATTTTATATAACTAAACGTTGATAGATTTCATCCGGTTTTATTATCGCCATATTACCATTAACTGAAACAATTGCTTGTTGAGCTTTACCATAACAGCCTATTAATCTAGGATTCGTCGGGCCATAAAGAGTAATATTAGGTTTGTCCAACGCAGCTGTTAAATGACTCAATCCTGTATCAACAGATACGACAGCTTTTGCTTTAATAATTAACTTTGCTATTTCAATTAATGAAAGTTTAGGTAAAATTTCAACATGCTTAAAACCTGAAGCAAGCCTCATAACTCTTTGGTATTCCAAGTTAGTTATCCAAGGTAATTTAATAATTAACCCTTTAGTTTGTATAGTCATGATTAATTGTCGCCAATGAGATTCAGGCCAATGTTTTTTGTTACAAGTTGTTGCATGAAAAAAAATAATATAAGGTTTTATTTCATTATTTAATTGTAATGTTGCAAAGTATTTTTCAATACCATAATCACCAGAAATAATCGGTTTACTATAATGTAAGCTATTTGCAAATAATTGTCGGATACGTTCAACTGCATGCAATTCTTTATTAACACTATATCGATGATCATAAAATAAACTAGCTAAAGGTTCACGAGCGCTTTTCCAATTATAACCATGATTTACGCCACGAGCTAAATGTGTAATTAAAAAAACACTTTTCAATAATCCTTGTGCATCTATTATTGCATCATATTTTTGTTGTTGTAATTGAGTACGAAAAATAGCTATTTTTTTTCTAACTGATTTTGAAAACCAGTTTTTTCGCCATTGACGAATAGTTATTGGAATAATTCGTTTAACGGCATAATGCCAATTTGGAATTTCGGAAAATTTTTCTTCAATAACCCAATCAAACTGAATATTAGGACAGTGTATGACCGCATCAGTCACTGCTGGTAAAGTATGTAATATATCGCCCATCGATGAGGTTTTAACAATTAATACTTTCATTGTTATTAATTTTTTTCAATAGATTAGATAATATTTCGATCACAAGTTCAGGCTTTATATCAATCAAACTTTTATGATAAGTATTTTTTACGCTATCTTTTCTTATTTTATAACAAGTAGTTATTAAACGAATAATTTCTACTTTATTTGATAATGGTGGCGTAAAATCAGGACTAGTTGGACCATAAAGCGCAACTAAAGGTCGATTTAATGCTGCTGCAATATGCATTAAACCTGAATCATTAGTCACTATAATTTTACAAGCTGCTAATATATTAACTGCTTGTTCAAGAGTTGTTTTACCAGCTAAATTAAAACAGTATTGCTGATAATTTATAGAAATTAATTGACGAATATCTTCACCAATATAATAATCTTTCTGTGAACCAAATATTAAAATCTGACAGTCATTAGTAGTGAATAATAATTGTGCTAATTTAGCATAATGATAAAATGGCCATCTTTTAGCTGGCCCAAATTCTGAACCTGGACAAAAACCAATAATAGGTAAATCTTTTGAAATGTGTAAAATATGTTTACTTTGAATAATTTCTGTTTCTGTCACAAATAATTTTGGCCATAAAATAGGTTTTGGAATTTCATTACCATTATTAATAGTGTTCTTTTTATAAGCTAAAACAATATAACGTTGAATCATTTTAGGAAAAGCATTTTTATTTAATATACGAATATCATTTAATAACCAATAACGCATTTCACCACACCACCCCGTCCGTATTGGAGTTTTAATAAAAAAAGGCACTAAAGCAGATTTAAATGAATTAGGTAAAATATAAGCTTGATCATAATGTTTACTGCGTAATTTAATCCCAATCTGACGACGTGTACTAATACCTAAACAGCCATGAGATAATGGCATTAATATAGCCTGGCTTATTTCTGGCATTTTTTTTAATAACGGAAAACACCAATCCGGTGCTATAACATCAATTTTTACGTCTGCATGTAAAGATTTTAGAGTACGATAAAGACTCTGAGACATCATCATATCACCTATCCATGAAGGACCAATGATTAATACCTTCATGCTACTTCTATTAATCATGATAATTTAACCATTGCATATAATCAACAATTCCATCCGATATAGTTTTAAATGGTTTGTCATAACCAGAAGCGCGTAGTTTTGTGAGATTTGCTTTTGTAAATGCTTGATAATAACCTTTTAAATTATCTGGAAATGGAATATAATCTATTATAAAGTTTTTTTCTTGATGAAAATCGATTACTTTATCAGCCACTGTCTTAAAAGAATCTGCTTTACCTATTCCACAGTTAAATATACCGGAAATTTTATTTTTCCAAAACCATAAATTAACATTAACTACATCACTTACATAAATAAAATCACGTTTAAACTTTTCACTACCTGTAAAAAGTTTTGGTTTGTAATTTTGATTAATTTGGTTATTTAAATGAAAAATAATGCTGGCCATATTTTTTTTATGACCTTCACGTGGACCATAAACATTAAAATAACGAAATCCACATACCTGTGAAGTAAGTTCTGGTAAAATCTTACGAACATATTGATCAAATAAAAATTTAGAGTAACTATACATATTTAATGGTTTTTCATATTGAAATTCTTCAATAAAATTATTATTACGATTACCATAAATAGAAGCTGACGAAGCATATAAAAATCCAATATCTCGTTCAATACAGTAATGAAGTAATTTTTTCGAGTATTCATAATTATTTTTCATCATATACTGACCATTCCATTCACTAGTTAATGAACAAGCGCCTTCATGAAAAATCACATCAATTTTACCTATATTATCTCCAGTTATAATACTTGCTATAAAATCTGTTTTATCGATATAATCTGTTATATTTAAATCAACTAAATTAATAAATTTAGTTCCATTTTTAAGATTATCAACCACTAAAATATCATTACGGCCTATATCATTTAGTGCTTTAATAATATTACTACCAATAAAACCAGCACCACCAGTAACTATAATCATTAGATTACCTATATCAATTTGATCTAATTATTGATTATATTATAAAATAATAATATTTATTATATATTAGCTACAATAATTTATATAATTTATTAAAATAAAATAACTAAAAGATTTTTATTTGCAAAAATAATTTAAATAATTAATTTATTTACTAAATCAATTAATTTTTAAAAAAAATCACAACAAAAATAATACAATTTAATTCATTTATTTAAGATTTTACATAAAAATTATAACGAATTTTTATGTAAATAAAATATTATAATTTAATACTTAGTTATTATTAAAAAATATTATAAGAATTTTTTATAAACAGTAGATTTTTTTAAAAAATAATTTTTAAAATTAAAATTACAAAATGTAACATTTAAATATATATAATTAAATTAATATACGATGATTTTTTTATTGATAATATTTTAGAATAACTGATAATAATTTCAATAATTGAACTATAATTTTTTTTTAATTTTATCAAAGCGTTTGATCGATCAATTTATTTTTTATTTTATTATTAAGCAATGTACTAATTGCTACCAATTCGATATCAGTAGGTAATTCAAATAATATTTGTTGTAATATATCAATAGTAGTGAAATAAGGATGAGCAATAACAATACTACTACCATTTTTACGAGCAAATGAAATAGCATATATAAACTGTTTACGAATTTGTGTCTTTGTTTTTATATCATCTAAAAAAATATTACGACGTAACGTTGGTAGTGTAAAAACTTTAGCTGCTTCATTTACCTTAGTATTTGATATAGTTACACTATCGAGAAAATAGAGATCGTAATGTGAAATGATTCGCATAATATTTAACATAACTGTTAAATTAGCAGTTATAGCGCTCCCCATGTGATTATTCATACCTTTAGCATGAGGTACTTGTTCAATAGCAGTGATAATATTTTTTTCTATTTCAGTAACACTCATTTCTGGAGTTAAAGTATTTTTTTCAAGTGGTTGATGACTAATTGGTTTCATTGGCATGTGAATTAATACTTCTCTTCCTTGTTGAAAAGCTTTTTCAGCCATTTCTTTGCCATGAGAAGAATTCGGTAAAATAGCAATAGAAATTGCCACCGGTAAATCTAATATCTGATTATCTTCTTTTTTACGATAACCTATATCATCAATCACAATAGCTAACTTACTGGCATTAATTTGTTCACTAATAAGTAATAATAACCAAATTATTATCAAAACAGTCTGTTTTAGCACTTCTATTTTCCTCTATAATCAAAACTATCGATTAACGATTTTATCGTATAACGATTTATTTCAAAAAAATTTATGATACTTATCAAATCATTATCTACTAAATTAGTAAATTGATATTAATAAATTTGATTAATAAATATTTACTAATATATTTTTATTATAACCATATAAATTTACATCTATCTATTCATAACCAATGATTAATATAAATTATATTTTTATAATCAATTAATAAGTAATATATTTTTATCAAAAATATATTTAATTTTTGTTTTTCAGTAATATTGAATGGTATATATTTATGGAATTAATCAAAATATTGTTATCATAGAAATAAAAAATTATTTATAAAACATTTAGTTAAAGAATTACAATTCATAAAATGACATAAATTTATGGAATATAATTTAGATTAAAAATTAATTATATTAATTATTTTATAAATGATTTTTCTTCTGGTTAATATTATTTTTTAAATATATTCTATCTTTTTAATCTTTTTTTATTTTTATTTTTTTATTTTTTCTTAATTTTATTAATTTTACTATATAATAGTATTTTACTATATTTCATTATAATATGACTTTTTTTTATTTTTATTTAAAATTTACTTTTAAATAAGAATAATCTTTCTAACATTTTGAATTAAATTTAATTTATTATATTTAGTTTTATTTAGTAAAATTTTTATTTTTTAGTTATTTCATTATTTCTATTTATATAATATTATTATTATTTTTATAATTTAATAATAATTATTATTAAATTTTATTTAATTATTTATAGTAAAAAGTATATATTTTCTTATTATATTTATTTATTATTAAATAATAATAAATTTATCTTTACTGATTTAATCAAAAAAATAACATTTATCTGTTTAATTAATAATGATTTATAAATTTATTTTCTATTATAAATAAATTATATTTTTATTAACCAAATAGATTCTTTTGCTAATAAAGAAAATTTATTTATATTTCATAATATAATTTTGGTTAAGTAATAAAAATATTTTTCTTGATTTATTTTAAGTTAAAAAAAATTTTATTAATTTTTAATATTTTTATTTTTTAATATTTAATGATAAATTTTGAGATTAGTTTATCATTATTTTTAATTAAATATTTTTATAATAACATATTTATTTAAATAAAATTAAAAAAATAACAATTAAATCATATTGATTAATATTGTTAATTTTAATTTAGTATTTTAAAATAAAATAATTAAAAAATAATTATTAATTACTATATTTAACAAATATTTTAGTTTCTTATAAATAAATAATGCTTGAATTTTAATTTTTTTATTTATATAACAAATTAGAAAATAATTATTTATAAGTATTATTAATATTAATTTTATTTGGTTTTTTATTAATTTACATCGATCAATTAATGTAAATAGTAAATATTTTTAATATAAAGAGTAATTTTTTTTAAAAAAACTCTAATCATTTATATAAATTAACTGTAATTATATAATAACAAAGATATACTTTATAATGTAAATTTATCCATTATTAATTACAGAAGATAATTGTTTAAAATGATGCAAAAAATTATACAATTTATAAACCAACATATAATACTTAGTTTAATTTGGATTACTTTATTAATTACTATAATTATTTTACTCTTTAATCGCTTATTTGCTAAAACAAAAAATATTACTTGCGCGCAAGCAATACAACTAATTAATAAATCAGAAGCAATCACCGTTGACGTACGCTCTCGTGATGATTTTCATAAAGGACATATTATTGATTCTATTAATCTAAGTTTATTGAAAATTAAAGATAATAATATAAAAGAATTAGAAAAATATAAACAAAAACCAATTATTGTTATATCAGAAAATGGTATGGAAGCTTTTAAACCTGCCGAACAACTAGTGAAATATGGATTTAAGCATGTATTTTTTCTAAAAGAAGGAATTAAAGGTTGGTTTAGCGAAAATTTACCTATAACTAGAACTAAAAAATGACTTATTGTAGAAATTAAAAATTATGTTTATACAATTCAATATCATAATGATATTTAAAGGGTAATTAATGTTATGTTAGAACAAAATCATGAAGATATGATATTTCAAATCCAGCGAATTTATACTAAAGATATTTCATTTGAAACACCTAATACTCCAAATATTTTTCAGAGAGAATGGCATCCAGAAATTAAGTTAAATTTAAACATTTCATCTAATGAATTAGTTAAACATATTCATGAAGTTATTTTACGTGTTACAGTTACAGTAAGTGTTGTTGAAGAAATTGCTTTTTTATGTGAAGTACAACAAGCGGGTATTTTTTCTATCGATGGAATTAAAGAAAACCAAATAGCTCGTTGTTTAGGTGCTTATTGTCCAAATATTTTATTTCCATATTCTCGTGAATGTATTACTAATTTAGTTAATCGAGGAACTTTTCCTCAACTAAATTTAGCTCCTGTTAATTTTGATATATTATTTATGAATTACATACAACAACATAAAGCTAAAACTAAAAATTCTGAAAATCATCAGGAAGTTTAATGAATACTGTTTCAATGACAGTTATCAGTGCTGGTTCTTATGGCACAGCATTAGCTATTACACTTGCCCGTAATGGTCATCGTGTTTTACTTTGGGGGCATGATCCTAATCATATTAGAAAATTACAACAAAATCGCTGTAATAAAGCATTCTTACCTAATATTCCATTTCCATATAATTTGTTACCTGAACTTTCTCTAAAAAAAGCAATAACAAAAAGTAAAAATATATTGATTGTTGTTCCAAGTCGTGCATTTAATCAAGTTTTACAAAATATAAAACCTCACTTAACAGAACGCTCACGTATTATTTGGGCAACAAAAGGCTTAGAACATAATACAGGTCGTCTATTACAAGATGTTGCTAGAGAAATACTTGGAGATAAAATTCCACTAGCTGTTATTTCTGGACCAACATTTGCCAAAGAATTAGCTGCTGGCTTACCTACAGCAATTACAGTAGCAGCTTCTAATATAAAATTTAGTCAAGAATTACAACAACTTTTTCATTGTGGTAAAAGTTTTAGAGTTTATAAAAATTCAGATATGATCGGTGTTCAATTAGGTGGAGCAATAAAAAATGTTATTGCGATTGGTGCTGGAATATCTGATGGTATGGGGTTTGGCTCTAATGCTAGAACAGCACTAATTACACGAGGATTATCTGAAATTAGTTGTTTAGGTCTTGCTATGGGTGCTCAACTTTCTACATTTATGGGAATGGCTGGTTTAGGAGATTTAGTTTTAACGTGTACAGATAATCAATCGCGTAATCGAAGATTTGGTATATTACTTGGTAAGGGCATGAATACTAAAGAAGCAGAAAGAAAAATTGGTCAAGTGGTTGAAGGTTATTTAAACACCAAAGAAGTTTATATACTGTCAAAACGTATTGGTGTAGAAATGCCAATTATCGAACAAATCTATCAAATATTATACTGTAATAAAAATGTATTTGAAGCAGCAAATACATTACTTAACCGAAGTACAAAAGATGAAGTTAATGATATACATTCTTCTTTTTAATTATTAAAATATCAAATAAATTATAAATATATTATATAGTAGTTTTAAAAATTTAAACGAAAATTAAATAAAAGATAAAAATGTAGCAATTCTAAATAAACATTAATTAATTTTTTATATAATGATTTTTAAAAAATTTTTTTTAATTTATTTAAAAAGATATCTTAATAAATAAATTATACATTTTAAAATTACAACAACTATTTTTTTTAAAAAATTATTTAAAATGTTTATAAAATAATAAAAATGAATATTTATAAAATTAAGAATTCAAATCTATTACATAGTATATTTTAATAATCAAGAGATATTCAATTTTCTTTTTATACTTTGTAGGTTTAATGTATTTAATATTAATTATGAACTATGGATTTAAGAATAGTAATATTTATATAAAAATCAAATAATCAATTTTTCGTAGAGTTAACATTTATTTTATTTTTATATTAAATTATAAGATGATATCTGATTAATTATAAAATATTTATTAACAATAAAACTATTATATCTAAAAATCATATATCGATATTATAATTATTTTTTTATAAATGAAATTAACAAAATAAGAAAATAAATTGACGTTATAAATTCGTGATAGTATTATTATTATAATTAATAATTAAATTTTAGAAAATATAAAAATATTAAGTTATTATATTTTTAATAAATTTTGAGATAAATTTTATTATCTTTATTTTATAAAATAAATTTTTTTGATAATTTAACTAAGTATTTGAATAGAGATTCTATTATATATATATATTATTTATTATTTTAATAAATTTAATACTTATATTTTATAAAATAATATTACTTAACTTAATTATAGAATTTTTAATTTTTTATTATCAAGAGTATAAAAATTATCGTAAATATCTAAATCATTATTAATGATATTTTTATAATTTTATTTTTTAATAACCAAGATTAAATAATATATTTTTACTTAATTATAATAAATTTTTTTATTATTTTAATATAAATTAAATTATCTTATACATTATTTTATATAGTAAAATTAATAATTATATTGTTTTTTATTAATAAAACATATTAATATTTTATTTTATTCATATTATCAAGTTATTTAATAATCATTAAATTAATATATTTATATAGCATTAATATTATAAATTATTAAACATATAAACTTTATATTTAATTTTAATAATTTTTATTAAAAATAAATAAAAAATTTTTTAATTTTTATAAAAAATCAATTAACTAATAATTAATAATATATTTTATTTTTCTATTTTTATTATTTTTATTTTTTTAAATAAAATGTTTTATAGAATTGTCCATTTTAAAAAGAGTTAATAATCTATATTCTTTTTAAGAATTTATCATTTTCTTTAATAACCATTCAGGCATATCATGTAATCCTAATACATAATTTAATAATTTTGGTTTTATACCTGGTAGTATATTGGTTAATAATAATCCAATATCACGAATTGTTTTCTTAATTAAATTATTATTGCTGTTAAATAATTGAAGTAAACCATGTACATTAGCTAACATGAGTATAGCGCTACGTTTACGTTTATGTTCATAATCTTTTAAATAAAGATATTGTCCAATATCTTTACCTGTAGTATTTAAATAACGAAGTTGTCCAATTAATTCTGCAACATCCATAAATCCTAAATTTACTCCTTGCCCTACTAATGGATGTATAGTATGAGCCGCATCTCCTAATAAGACGATACGTTGAGAAGCAAAATTTCGAGCATATTGACCAATAAGTGGAAAAATCTGACGCTTACTAATTAATTTACAAAATCCAAGGCGCATATTTAAAGCTACACTTAATTCTTTTTCAAATATAGAAACTTCTAAATTTAATCGTCTATGCGCTTCTTTTGCTGGTAATGACCAAACAATTGAACAAAAATGTGGGTCGTATAATGGTAAAAAAGCTAAAATACTATTATTATAAAAAGATTGATAAGCAGTATATATGTGAGATATTTCAGTTTGAATAGTTGCAATTAGTGCTGTATGTTCATAATCCCAAAAGTTAATTGGAATATCTGCTTTTTTTCTTATCCATGATTTAGCTCCATCTGCACCAACAACTAATTTTGCTGTTAATATCTGCTCGTTATCAAGAGTTATAAATACCTTATTCTTGCTCCAAAAAATTTTTTTTAATATATTTTTTGTTAATAAAGTAATATCTCTGCTTGATTGAGCTTGTTGCCATAAAGATCCACGAATAATTGAATTTTCAATGATATATCCGAGATTATGTAAATAATGTTCTTTTGCATCAAATTGAATATAACAAAAACTATTTTGTTCCCAAACTTTCATTTTTTGATAACTACAAACTCGTTTTTGTATAATTTTTTGCCATTCTCCTAAATAATCAAGTAATTTTTGACTAGCTGCATTAATAGCAGATACTCTAACTGAAGGAAGTTTTTGTGGATTAAATTGATGTTTTGGAGGTGAGTTTTCAATAATAGCAATCTTCATACCACAATCTTTCAAACCACAAGCTAACGAAAGACCAATCATACCCCCACCTACAATAATCACATCAAACGATTGCATAATTAAAATGTTCCTTTTATTTAAAAAGTTAAAGATGAAAAATATCGACCCATTATTTGCTGAGCTAAAATATGACGAATAAATGGTAATGTTTTTAATACTATCAAGCCAATATTACGTCCAATAGAAAAAAATAAATGATTATTAGTAAATAAATAAATTAAATTATTTGTTAATTTTATTGTATTTTGACGATCATTTATACGCTGTATTTGATAATCCATAAGAACAGAATAAGCACCAATATCACCATTATCATTAGCTACTTTACTAATTATATTAGCAAAAACCATTACATCTCGCATACTGAGATTAAAACCTTGACCAGCAATAGGATGTAAAGTTTGTGCTGCATTGCCAACTAATACTAACCGATGACTAATTAATTTATTTGCTTTAGAAAATAGTAATGGGAAATAGTAACGTTCACTAATTGCTTGAATTTCTCCTAATTGCCAACCAAATAATTTTTGTAATTTTGCTATAAATATATTATCATTACTTTCTATAATATATTTTATTTTTTCTAATGGGTGACACCAAATTAATGAACTATATCTTTTAGACATAGGTAATATTGCTAATAAGCCATATTTGGTTAAACGCTCAAAAGCTTGCCCTTGTGGATTTTTGCTAGTTAAAATATTAGTAATAATTGCATATTGTTGATAATATTTACGATACCATTCAATTTTACAGCTTTTACCTATCATAGAAAAAGTACCATCAGCAGCAACTAATAAGTTTCCAATTAATGTTTTACCACTAGCCAATTTAAGTGATACATGATTAATGGTACGTTCAATAGTAATTACTTTATCAGGGCAATATAATTTAACATTTTTTATTTTTTTAAGCTGTTCAAATAAGCAATTTTCTACATAATGCAATTGAACTGCATAACCGAATGCAGGAAGTGAGTAATCTTTAGCTTTTATATTAATAGTACTAATATGTCCATATTCAGAAACATGAATATTATAAATTGGTGTTGCATATTTTTTTAAACATGACCATATACCAATTTGATTAAACTGCTGACAAGTACCATAAGCTAGTGCAATGGTTCTAGTGTCAATATTAGCAATTATTTTATTATGTAAACGTAATTTTATTTCGATTAATGAAATCTGAATTTTTTCTTTACTTAACGCTGAAATAGCAAGCGCTAATGATGCTCCAGTCATACCGCCACCAACAATAATTACTTTCATCACCTTAAATATACTCCTATTTAATTCATTAATACTATTAAAAATTTTATCACGTAAGAATCTTTAATAATGAAATTTCTAATTTTTATTATCTTATTTAGAGAATATAATATTATTTTGATATGAAGATAAATTTATAAATAAGTTTTAAATATACTACTATTCGATATAATATAAATTCTGAATTCAATAATTAATATAGTATCAAATACTAAAAATATTTTCAGTTTATATTATAATTAATAATGTTATAGATATTATCGCTTGATTAAAATAATTAAAATTATATATAAAATAAATAAGTTTTTTTAATTAAATTATTCAATTCACTTTATGAAATACTATATTTAATTAAAATTTTAATTTTAATTTTTAAAATTTATATTATTAATTATCAATAATAAATTTTTTATCATATGATTAAATTGATATTTAATAAAATTAATATTATATTATAAATTTCATATTATTCGTTATTAAGTTGTTATTAATTAAATAATAAAATATAAATAATGATATTTTATTATTATATTAAAATTAATTATAATTAAGATATTTAATTTTATATTTTAATAAATAAATTTATGTTAAATTTCTATTAATTATTTAATATATATTTTTATATTAAAAGATTTAAATCTTTTAATCACTTAATTACTTATTAAATTAAATATATAATTTAATTATAAATTTAATTATATTTAATAATAATTAATGTTATTTTTTAGTTTGTTAAATTTTATATACAAATAAATTCCATTAAATACTGTCTTAATAATAAGAATATTTAAAATTTATATTTAATTAAGAAAATATAACAAGATAATTATACTTTTAAAATACTATTTTAATGTGTTATTATAAATGATATAAATAGTTATTTGATTATTTTGTTTATTATAAATTATTATGAAAAATAAATTTGAACATTATACATATTAATGTAATAATAATTTATTATTTTTATTTATTAAAGCTTTATGTTTATAAAGATAATTAAATAAAATTTAAATTATATTTTATTATACTCAAATATCTCTTTTAAAATCTTGTTTAATTTATTTTAAACTTTTATTTTACATAATTTTATTATATCAATAATATATAAATTTATAATAAGTTTTTATTTTTTTATTAATCTAAGTTATCTAAAATTTTAAAACTAATAAAATGATTAAATTCTTTTTTCATTTTCAGATAACAATAAGTTAAAAATATGTTTTTATTACTAAGAATAAAAATAAGATCATAAAATTTATATAGTTTGTTTATTAAGTATATGAAAAACTAAGTTGTTATTGTTTAATTTATAAATTAATTAAACATTCTTCTATTAATATATTTATTCAATTACATTAATAATATTAATTTATAATATATTAATATTAAGAACAGGTTTCATATTAGTATATAAGTACATAAATTTCATATATAAATTAAAATTATTCTTATAGCATTAATAAAATTATAGGAAGCAAAATATTATTATGTTTCTTATTTTAAACATAATCAGGAAAGTATAATGTCTACACAACCTGTTGATATTCAAATTTTAGGACGAACATTAAAAGTTAATTGCCCAAAAGAACAAAAAGATGCTTTAAAATCGTCTGCTATTGAACTTGAACAACGATTAAAAGATCTTAAAAATTTAAGTGGTGTTACAAACACTGAACAACTAATTTTTATTGTCGCTTTAAATATCTGCCATGAACTTACACAAGAAAAAATTAAAACACAGAATTATACTGAGGATATGGAACAAAAATTCCGCATATTGCAACATACTATTGAACAAGCATTGCAAGAAGAATCGCATATTACTGAACAAATAATTATTCCAATGGAATAAAAAATAATTAATAAAATAGAATTAATATAAAATAGATTAAGAAAAGATTTATTTTTATATGTATAAAAAATAAAATATATTATTATAACTTAATTTTTTTTAAAAATAAAAATAAAAAATTAATTAAATTACAATTATTTATAGCTATTAAATTATAGTTATATATATAATTATATGTAAAATTTTAGCTATTAAAAATTTAAAATAATAATGATATTTTACTTTAAATCTTAAGTTAAAAACTATATATGTTAATAACAATTAATTATTTTTTATTAATTTTAAAATTAATCTTTTTTAAAAATAAAATATACGTTTAAATATAAAATGTATTATTAGAAGTAATAGCTCTTTTAATAAAATTTTAAATAATTTAATGATCAAAAGATAAATAATATATTTTATAAATATAAATGAAAATAAATTAATGTTGTTAATTAATATTAATTAAGTTTAATTATACTATTAAATATTTTTAATTAATTTTTCTTTTTTTAAAATTATTTTAATAATTATTTTTATTTTTTTTAATAAAATATAATTAAAATTAATTAGTTATTTCTAATATTTAAATATTTAATAATAATTAATTATATATAATATATTTATATTTTAATAATAAATTTTAATTTTTTAATTTAAAAATATTTATTTATGATCTTATTTTATTATAAGATAATTAATGTATTATTTTATATAGTGGTTAATTTAATAATTATTATTTTAAATAAATTTTTTATTTTTATCTGATTATATCATAAAAAATCTAATTTATTTACATAGTAGAAATAATCTATGTTTATTTTTTAAAATCTATTTTTAATTTATATTTAATTATTATGTATATTAAATTTTTAAATAAAAATTTAATTTTAAAACTAACATTAAACTAGGAGAATAATATTAAATTTATAATAAAAAATTAATAGAGAAATTATTTAATATTTTATTAATTTAATATAATTTAAATAAGATTAAAATTTAATAATAAAAATGACAATAAAATTACAACAACAAAAAATTCGTAAAGAAATGAGATTAAAGCGGCAAAAACTTACAAAAACTAAGCAAATTATTGCTGCTAATCAAATATTAAACACTATTTTAAAACATCAACATATTCATGTAGCTAATCATATTGCTATATTTTTTTCTTTTGATGGTGAGATAAATACACAACCATTAATAAAATATCTATGGGAAAAAAATAAAAAAATTTATTTACCTGCATTAGATATTTTTAATTACTATCATTTAGTATTTTTACCTTATTTTCAAAATACTCAATTAATAAAAAATAATTTTAATATTAATGAACCTGTTATAAATCTTATGAATATTATACCAATAAAACAATTAGATATTCTATTTGTGCCATTAGTAGCATTTGATAAACAAGGAAAAAGATTAGGAATGGGAGGCGGTTTTTATGATAGACTTCTTGATAATTGGAAAACAAAACATTTTTATCCAATTGGATTAGCTTATGATTTTCAATTAGTTAATGAAATTCAAACTGCACCATGGGATATTTCATTACCTGAAATTATTACACCTTTAAAAAGGTGGTGTTGGTAAATAAATTTAAAATAATTAATTAAATATTTTATAGCATATTAATACATCTGTTAAGATATATATTAAAAAATAGAAATAATCATTAAATATAATTTAAATATAAATTTTATTAGAGTAATTATAAAATAATTACTTTTTACCTTTTAATTTTTTTACTCCAGTTAATGTTGCCATTAAAACAATATCTGCTGAACGATTAGCAAATAATCCAGATGTAACAACGCCAACAATTGAATTAATTTTATTTTCAAAATCAATTGGATCAAAAATCTTTAAATTATGAACATCAAGGATAATATTTCCATTATCAGTAATTGTATTTTTTCGATATTCTGGCATACCACCTAACTTCACTAATTGACGAGCGACATAACTTCTTGCCATTGGAATAACTTCAACTGGTAATGGAAATTTACCTAATATATCAACTTGTTTAGATTTATCAGTAATAACAATAAATTGTTTAGCCATTGCAGCAATTATTTTTTCACGAGTTAAAGCACCACCGCCACCTTTAATTAACATTAAATTTGAATTAAATTCATCAGTACCATCAATATATATATCAACATAATCCACATTATTACTATCAAGAATAGGAATAGTTAACATTGTTAATTTGTTTGTAGAAGCAACTGAACTAGAAATTACACCTTTAATTAAGTGTTTTTGTGTTGCTAAATTATCAATAAAATAAGCAACGGTAGAACCTGTTCCAACACCAACTATTATATCGTGTTTGATATATTCTAATGCTGCAATACCAACAATTTTTTTTAATTCATCATTTATCATAATTAGTTCTCCTATTATTTTATCACTAAATCTACTAATTATTTAGTATGTTGAAATTTTATAAAGCATCGATTAGAAAATATTATATAATAAAATATAGAATAATATCTGAGTTGAACTTTAAAGAAATTTATTGAGCACTAAATATCCTGACTATCGAATACTAAATATTTGATGCAATAATTAGTAAATGTAACTTTAAGTGCACTTAATAAAAATTAAATTATCACTTAATCTATCATTACTAAAACAATTAAATATTTTAAAATTTATTTAATTCAGTCATCATTGATAATGATTAGTTGTTTTAAATTAATTAAGCAATAGTAAAAATTATTTATTTTGTTACATAAAATCTAATTATTGAAATAATAATGAATAATTATGTTATAAGATAATATAATAAATAAGATTATAAATATTTATAGTAATATAAGTTAATAAGTTTAGTAACTTAATTTTTATATAATTTAAATTAATTATTTTAATGTTTAAATCTAAAATAAAATTAAAATTCAGAAATAATATTTATATAAAAATAATTTGGTACGATTAATGTCAAATTATCTTTTTATAAAATTATATTTTAAATAAACTAAATATATTTACTTCTTTATTTTTTAAAAAAAGTTAATAAAAATTGCACAGTATTATAATAATAAGTATTATTAAGAATACTTATTATTATTTCATGATATAAATATATTCATTAAATTTCTTACTTTATATAAAAATATATTTAGTAATAGTATTTATTATATTATAATTTTATTATAAATCTTTATATAAAACTCATTAAAATAAGATTTAATAATTATATATAATATCGTGTTTGAAATTATCAATAAATTAAATTTAATTAAATTATCAAATATAAAATTAATTAATTAATTTTTAATTATAATTTCTAATAAAATAATAAAATATTTCATTATTAATAATCTATCAGTAAATAGAAATTAATAAATTTTAAATTTAAATTATTAAAAATATATTTGTAGTATAAATTATTTAATAAATTCTCTGAATTTTTTTCAAAAATTACGTTAATAATCACTAAATTAAATAATTATAATTAATATATTTAAATTTTAATTAAAAGATAGACGTTTAATTAATATGAACATAAAATTTAAAAAATATAATATTACTATATAATTATATAAAAATTCATTATAATCAATATTATTGAATTTTGAAATACATAAATTTTTACATTTATATAATAAAAATATGAATATTTTTATTATATAAATAATAAATAATAATTACTTTTACTTAATTAACCTTTATTATTAAAATATTATAAATATTTAAGAAATTTTTACTAAAAGAGAAACTATTTTCTATTTTTAAAATTTATTTACCATAAAATAAAAATGAAACTTTCATATTTAATTTTTAATTATAATTAATAATTTTTAAAATTATTATAAAATTCAAAATATGATAATTAAAAAATCTTTAATAATTAATTATTTATTTAACTTAATGTTATAATTTATAATTAATTCTTTAATAAAGAAAATAAATAATTTAATTGATAATTTAATTATTAATTATAAAGGTTCTTTATATCTCTCCTTATATTAAAATAAATCTTTCTCTTATTTTGTTTTAAACTAATAATAATATAATCCTAAATCGTTAATATTTTTTAAACAACATTATAATATTTATACATAAACTAAAATAAAATAATATACTAATAAAGAAATAATTTTATAAGAAAATAAAAAATATTAGAATAATAAATATAATAAAATTAAATAAAATATTATAAATAATTAAAGCAATAAATTTTTAATAAATATAAATATATAAATAAGTATATAATTTAATTAACTATAAAAAATCAAATAAAATAAATCTTTAAATCAATATTAATTGATTATAAAATTATTTGATATTTATTATTAATCAAATAACTTGATGTAAATATTAGTTATTAATATTTAATTATTTTACATAATAAAAATTATTAAGTGTTAATAAAATATTAAATAATTTTTAGATACTATTATTTTAAGTTACTTATTATTTAAGATATTAATTAATAAAATAATATTATATTCACTTAAATAATACTTGATAACTTTATTTATTTTTTAATATATGTAAAAAATACATTTTTTAATAATTAAAACTAAAAACCAACTTTTATATAAATATTTTTATTATTTCTATAAAAATACAAGTATTTAAATACTTCTAATAGAAAACTTTTTATTTTTAAATAAAGTTTATTTATTTAATTAATTCAATAATTTAAATGATATTTAATAGGTTAATATTATTCTTATTGTATGTTTTTAATTAAATATTAAGAAATACTATTTTAGTATAATATTTATATAAATTATATAAATATTAAAAAATAAAACTTTAGTATATAAATTAAAGTAACATAAGTTAATTTTTATAAATTATATTAAGTATAAAAAATATAATAATGAAATTTCATTTCACTATTAATTTAATTAATATACATAAAAAATAAATTAATTATTTTTTATTTAATTGTGACTTTTGATTAGGTAAATCAGTAATACTTCCCTCAAATATTTTAGCTGCCATACCAATTGACTCATATAATGTAGGGTGAGCATGAATAGTTAATGCAATATCTTCTGCATCACATCCCATTTCAATAGCTAAACCAATTTCACCAAGTAATTCACCACCATTAATACCGATAACTGCTCCACCAATAACTCGATGTGTTTTTTTATCAAAAATAAGTTTAGTCATCCCATCTTCTGAACAATTAGAAGCAATTGCACGACCAGAAGCAACCCATGGAAAAGTAGCCACTTCATAAATAATACCCTTTTCTTTAGCTTTTTTTTCCGTTAATCCAACCCAAGCAACTTCAGGTTCAGTATAAGCAATTGATGGAATAATTTTTGGATCAAAATAATGTTTTAATCCAGAAATCACTTCAGCTGCAATATGTCCTTCATGAATACCTTTATGAGCTAACATTGGCCGACCAACAATATCACCAATGGCATAAATATGTGTGATATTAGTGCGCATTTGTTTATCTGTATAGATAAAACCATCTTCATCAATTTCTACTCCAGCTTTAACTACATTAATTAACTTTCCATTAGGGACACGACCAATTGCCACTAAAATAGCATCATAACATTGTGACTTTACCGAAGTTTTTTCTCCTTCTATTTTAACATAAATACCATCTTTTTTAGCTTCTACCTCGATAACTTTACTTTTGAGCATTAAATTAAATTTTTTACTTATTTTTTTAGTAAAAAGATTAACAATATCATTATCTGCTGCTGGAATAACCTGATCCAACATTTCAACAATATCAATTTCAGATCCAAGTGCATGATAAATAGTACTTATTTCTAAACCAATAATACCACCACCCATTACTAATATACGTTTTGGTATTTTTTGTAATTGTAAAGCATCAGTAGAATCCCATACTCGATGATCATTATATGGGATAAATGGAACTTGAATTGGACGTGAACCTGCAGCAATAATAGCACTATCAAAATTTATTATTGTTTTTTCTTTTTCATTTTCAACAACTAATGTATTAGCATCATTAAATTTACCTAACCCATTAATAACTTTAACTTTACGATATTTTGCCATCCCGGCCAAACCAGTCGTTAACTGACCAATAACTTTTTCTTTCCATGTTCGTATTTTATTAATATTTATTTTAGGTTTACCAAATATGATCCCATGATCTCCTAATTTCTTTGTTTCTTCAATAACTTTCGCAACATGTAATAATGCTTTAGAAGGAATACAACCAACATTAAGACAAACACCACCCAATGTTGGATAACGTTCGACTAAAACTGTTTCTAAACCAAGATCTACACAACGAAAAGCTGCTGAATAACCCGCAGGACCAGCACCTAAAACCATTACTTGAGTTTTAATCTTAGTGCTCATTATAACCTCTTATTTTTATCTAGAGGACTAATAAAAATTGTAATTATCAAAACTTATTCATTATAAATATAGTTTATAAAATTATTTTAATTCTCTAAAAATTAATTAACACAATAAAATTCTTATTTCAACTTATAAAATCTAAGATAATAAATTTCATAATTATTAATTAATAAATAAAATGATATTCAATTTATTTATTAATTACATAACTAAATAACGAATATCACTTATTAACTTTGCAATACGAGTAACGAAACGCGCTGCATCTGCACCATTAATCACACGATGATCAAAAGAAAGTGAGATAGGTAATATTAATCGTGAAATAAATTCACTACCATTCCATATTGGTTTTATTGATGAACGAGATAAACCAATAATAGCTACTTCTGGTGCATTAATAATAGGTGTAAAATTTGTTGTACCAATATTACCTAAACTAGAAATAGTAAAACTACCACCTTGCATATCAGATATAGTTAACTTGCCCTCTCGCGCTTTTTTAGATACTTCCATTAATTTTTCTGAAAGTTCTATAATACCCTTTTTATTAACATCACGAATAACAGGTACAAATAAACCATTTTGTGTATCAACAGCTATACCAATATGAATATATTTTTTTAATGTTAATTGCTGATTATCTTCAGAAATTGAGCTATTAAAATAAATCATTTCTTCTAATGCTCTAGCAACAGCTTTCATGACAAAAACTAATGGTGTAATCTTTATCCCTGTTTGTAATTTTTCCATCTCTTTATTTTGTTTTTTACGAAATACTTCTAGATCAGTAATATCAACATCCTCCATGAGTGTTACATGAGGGATCGTTATCCAGTTACGACTTATATTAGCATTAAATATCTTTTGAATACGACATAATTTAATTTTTTCAACTTCACCAAATTTACTAAAGTTAATTTTTTTTCGATGTAATAGCATATCTAAAAAATAATTTATATTAGTTGATTCTAATTCAGAGCGTTTTATAGCTTCTTTAATATAAATCTGAACGTCTTCACGCATAATACGACCTTTACGCCCAGTTCCATTTATCTTAGATAAATTAACCCCAAATTCATGTGCTAAACGACGAATAAGCGGTGTTGCATGAACATGAGCCTCAATTTCAATAAATTCATTCTTTTTTTTAAAAAAATTATTCACTTTTATAGTAGATGAAATTTTATGTTTTTCAGAAGAAAAATAACATGATTTCGTTATTATTTTATTATCATTAGTTAGAGAAGATACAGTGGAATTAACGTTAAAAATCATAATAACTGAACCAGTTTTAACTTTATCATTTTTTTTAACTTTAATCTCTTTAATTTCTCCAATAAAAAGTGATAACACTTCGATTAATGCTTTTTTGTTTTCTATACTAATTAATGGTTGCTCGACAATAATTTTGTCACCAATATTAACCATTATATCAATAACTTTTGCTTCATCATTATCAATATTTGGTAAAATCACTTCTTTTAATTCACTTTTTTTATAATTTAGATCTTTATCTTTATTATCTATTTTATCTTGATTTAAGTCTGAGATCTCTTTATTATTAACTTCTGTTATTTTTTTTTCTACATCAAAAATCATAATTAATTTACCAGTTGCTACTTTGTCGCCAACTGTAATTTTAATTTCTCTTACAACTCCAGCTTGTGGTGATGGAATTTCTATTGATGTTTTTTCACCTTCCACAGTAATTAATGACTCATTAATATCAACTTTATCACCAACTTTTACCATAATTTCTGTAACTTCAAATTCATTTTCACCAATATCAGGAATATTAATTTCAATAGACATTGATTTTTACCTTTTATGCTAACCTTGGATTAATTTTCTCTGGATTGATGTTATATTTTTTTATGGTTTCATTCACTAATTCAGAATCTATTTTACCGTGTTTTGTTAATTCATATAATGATGCTACTATTATATAAAAAGTATTAATTTCAAAATAATGACGGAGATTTTCACGACTATCTGAACGACCAAAACCATCAGTACCTAAAATACGGTAATCATTTGTAGGAATATAAGAACGAATTTGTTCTGCATATAATTTTATATAATCTGTTGATGCAATTGCAGGTAAATTATTCATAATTTTAGCAACATAAGGTATACGAGGTTTATCGGATGGATGTAACATATTCCATCGTTCACAATCTTGGCCATCACGAGCTAATTCAGTAAATGACGTTACACTATAAACATTAGAACCAATATCATATTCATAAGATAAAATCTTTGCAGCTTCACGTATATGACGTACCATTGAACCAGAACCTAATAATTGAACTTTTCCTTTCTTACCTTTCAGTGATTCTAGTTTATAAATACCTTTACATATACCTTCTTCAACATTATGAGGCATCGCTGGCATATGATAATTTTCATTTAATGTAGTAATATAATAATAAATATTTTCTTGTTTCTCGCCATACATACGAACTAAACCGTTATGTATAATAATAGCAACTTCATAGGCATAAGCTGGATCGTAAGAAATACAATTAGGTATGGTTAGTGATTGAATATGACTATGTCCATCTTCATGCTGAAGACCTTCACCATTTAATGTGGTACGACCTGAAGTCCCACCTATTAAAAATCCGCGTGCTTGTTGATCTCCAGCTGCCCATAATAGATCACCAATACGCTGAAAACCGAACATTGAATAATAAATATAGAATGGTATCATTGGTAAGTTATTTGTACTATATGATGTAGCTGCAGCTAACCAAGAAGCTCCAGCACCTAATTCATTGATCCCTTCTTGGAGAATTTGACCTTTTTTATCTTCTTTATAGTAAATAACTTGTTCATGATCTTGAGGTGTATATTGTTGTCCATTTTGACTATAAATTCCAATTTGACGAAATAAACCTTCCATTCCAAAAGTACGAGCTTCATCACTAATAATTGGGACTAGGCGATCTTTAATTGAATTATTTTTTAACATTATGCTTAAAATACGTACAAATGCAATCGTTGTAGAGATCTTTTTATTTTGTTTTATTAATAATTTAGTAAAATCTTTTAATATTGGGATTTCTAATTTCTTATCAAAAATAGGATTTCTGGCCGGTAAATATCCTCCTAATGCCTTACGACGCTCATGTAAATATTTATATTCCGCTGAATTTTTTTTAAAAGTAATAAAAGGTAATTTTTCTATTTGATCATCAGATATCGGAATATTAAAACGATCACGAAAATAACGAATCCCTTCTATATCCATTTTTTTAACCTGATGAGCATTGTTTTTACCTTCTGCAATACTTCCCATGCCATACCCTTTAACTGTTTTAGCTAGAATTACTGTTGGTTTACCTTTTGTCTCTTTCGCTTGTTTAAAAGCAGCATAAACTTTTTTCGGGTCATGGCCACCACGGTTTAACGACCAAATTTCATCATCAGTCATATTTTTAACTAATATACTTGTCTCAAGATAACGATTAAAAAAATGTTCACGAATATAAGCACCATCTTTAGATTTAAATGTTTGATAATCACCATCTAAAGTTTCATTCATTAACTGAATTAATTTACCTGAAGTATCTTTTCGTAATAATTCATTCCATCGACTACCCCATAAAACTTTAATAACTTGCCATCCTGCCCCATTAAAAATACCTTCTAATTCGTTAATAATTTTACCATTACCAATAACTGGTCCATCGAGGCGTTGTAAATTACAATTAATTATAAAAATAAGATTATCTAATTTTTCACGAGTAGCAATTGTTATAGCACCTTTAGATTCAGGTTCATCCATTTCACCATCACCAAGAAAAGCATAAACTGTTTGATCTGTTGTATCTTTTAAACCTCGATGGTATAAATATTTTAAAAATTTTGCTTGATAAATAGCACAAATTGAGCCTAATCCCATTGAAACAGTAGGAAATTGCCAAAACTCAGGCATTAATTTAGGATGAGGGTAAGATGAAAGACCCTTTCCACCAATTTCTTGACGGAAATTATTCATTTGTTCTTCAGTAAGACGACCTTCTAAGAATGCACGTGCATAAATACCAGGTGAAATATGTCCTTGAAAACAAACTAAATCTCCTCCATTTTTACTATTTTTTGCTTTAAAAAAATGATTAAAACAGACTTCATATAAAGTTGCAGAAGACTGAAAGGAAGCCATATGACCACCTAACTCTATATTTTTTTTAGAAGCTCGTAAAACCACCATTATAGCATTCCAACGAATTGCAGATCGAATATTGCGCTCTAAATCCATGTTACCTGGATAATCAGGTTCATCCTCTATAGAAATAGTATTAATATAATTACGATTTATAGAATTTACTACTATATTAATGCCGTCTTTTCGTACTTTTTGTAATATTTGCTCAATAATATATTGAGCACGATCAATGCTTTCTTCACGGATAACCGATTCGATTGCCTGTAACCATTCGCGGGTTTCGATCGGATCCACGTCATTCTTTAAAACATCTGACATGGGTCTTTTATTCCTTATTTATTATCTGTTTTAATATAGTTTTTAGTCACTTTTAGATATAGTTATAAAATAAAGAAAATAATCTATATAGCATAGTTATTTTTTTAAAAGATCAAAATGATAATATAGATATAATAAAATTTAAAATACTAAATTAAATTTTGATGTTATTATACTTAATATAAAATATTTACTATTATTATATTGATAATAAATAAATTTCTTATTGATATGAATATCAAATAATAATTTGAATTTTCTTATTTTTTTTATATATACATATGTAATAATTTTAAAATTTATTATAATATAAAAATTATATAATAAAATATTAAATAATATTATTTTATGAATTATTTTAAGTGATAAAATTTTTTATAAAATATACTAAGTTTTAGTATTATTTTTTATACTCTTAAACATTTGTGTTTAATTAAAAATATTTATAAAGATATATATTTATTTTTAAAAAACATAATTCAATATATTAATATGATAAAATCATTATTTTATATAATTAAAATTTTTTCATAGATTTTAAAGAATATAATTCTTTTTATTACTAAAAATTTTTTATTTAACTATCAAATTGATTTTAATTTAAATGATATTAAATATTAAATTTTTTAATTCATAATTTTTTGAATAATTTATTTTTATGTTTCTTGAAAATTAAATACTTAAAATATTTTATTTAGTAAAATTAAATAATTTAATTTATAAATTTTACTATATATATTTATTCATATTTTCTTAAAATTAATTTAAAATTAACAAAATAAAAATTTATAATAATAAATTATATCAAATTTATATAAAATAACAAAGTATTTATCAATTGTCTATAAAAGCTTTTATTTAAACTAAAATTCATATTTTTAATAAAAATTTTAAAAAATAATATTTTATATTTAATATAAAATATATATTTATGATATTCTATTATATATTAATAAAATATAAATATAAATTCGTCATAACATACTATATTTATGTTTTTATTATAATATTCTTAAAGAATTAATATTTAATATAATAAATTTATATATAATAATATATTTAATATAATATATTTAATTTATTGCATTTTATACTGTTCTTATAAGATTATTTAAATATTAAAATAAATACTTTATAAATTTCTTAAATAAGAATGATTTAATTTTAATAAACAAGATTAAAATAAAAAATAAAAATATTAATAAAAATTATTAAAATATTTAATAATAAACTTAAAATTAATTTTATCTATAATTAAAACTAAGTTAGTTGAATTTTTTTTGTAAAAAATAAATATTAAATTAAAATTATATAAATATTATTTAACTATAAATAACAAAATTATATTGTAATATTTGTAATAAAAAATCTATAAGTATTTTAATTTTATATAAAAAATAAAAAATACTCTTCATTATAAGTTATGAAAATACAATAAAAATTTTTAATTATATTGTATTTTATTTTTAAAATTCTTTATATTAAAAGATTTTTATAATTTAAAAAAAATAAATAATATTTTAATGTTTATAATTATGAATATAAAAATACAAAAATCTATTATTTCTAATTATTTAATTAATAATAATATTAATGTAATTCATTATTAATGAATTACATTAATTATTTTATTTCGTTTTGTATTAAAATAATAATTTATTTAAATTGATATTAAAATTCATGTATTAGTATATAAAATAAATTTATTTTATTATTATTTAAAACTATACGAAATATTTTATTAATTAAAATATTAAAAAATAAATATTTAAAAAATGCTTATTATTAAGCAATAAACTTTAATGTAATAAATAATAATATCTATCATACTATTTATATTTCAATGTTATTGATGATGTATTATTAAGAATAAATTTAAATATATTAAATATTAAAATTATAATTATATATTATAAATATAAAGTAAATAATTTCTTTAATATTTTAAGAAAAATTTTTACTATATAATATTTTTTAATATAAAATTAACAAAAAATAATAAAATATAATATTTCATCTATCTTATATATTTAAATTACAATAAAAATTGTACTAAATTAAACATTTAAACTGTTAAAAATTTAATAAAAATTTTTGATATCATTAAATTTAGTATTTTATATAAAATTATTATTACTTATAAATTTATTAAAAATATAGTTTAATTTTAAATAACATAATGTAAATATTATTACTGTTTAATAGTATAAAATTAAAATTATGATTTAATGAGTTATTATATAAAGATATTTATAGCAAATATTTAGATTAATGAAAATTTTATAATTTTAAAAAATTTTTATTACATAAATTTCGTTAAATAATAATAAAATAAATCAAAATTAACTTTTATTTTTTTATTTTATACATTTATATTTTAATTTAAATTAAAATATAAATGTATAAAATAAAAAGACTAAAAAATAATTTAGTTAATATTATTTTTTATAAAATAATTAATATAAAATTTTAATAAAAATTAAAAATATTTTTAAATAAAAAATTTAATGTATTTTCAAAAAAATTATTTCTAATTTAAAATAAATTAATAAATTAATAGTCTGTAAAAATTTATAACTTATTTATTAATAAACTTAAAATAAATATTAAAAATAAATAAAATATCATTTTATATTTTTTATTACTTTAATAATCTAATAAAATTATTATTTTATTCCTATTAAATTAATTAAAATATAATTGATTTATATATTAAAATTTAATAAAGTTTTTTCTAAAAAAATAAAAATAAACAATATTTTCATTAAGAAAATTACAATAAATGTAAAAATTAACATTTTATTTAGAATTCGTTATTTAAACTTATTAAAAGGAAGGTATAGATGAGTTATGTTATTGCTCTTACTGGTGGAATCGGGAGTGGAAAAAGTACTATTTCAAATAAGTTTGCATACCTAGGAGTACCAATTGTTGATGCAGATATTATTGCAAGGCAAATTGTTATGCCTAATACTTATGCGTTTAATATAATAAAACAATATTTTGGGTTAACTATTCTTAATGATGATGGTTCTTTAAATCGCATGAAGTTAAGAAAAAAAATATTTAATAATCCGAGAAAAAAAAATGGTTAAATAATTTACTTCATCCATTAATACACCAAGAAACACAACGTCAATTAACTTTATTTAATTATCCTTATATAATTTGGGTTATACCATTATTAATCAAAAACAATTTAGAAAACATTGCTAATCGCATACTAGTTGTTGATGCAACACCAGAAGAACAAGTAGTCCGTATAATAAAAAGGGATAAAATTAACCGAGAAGAAGCAAAAAAAATTTTATTCAATCAAATCAATCGAATAAAGTACTTACAAAAAGCTGATGATATAATTAAGAATCACGATAATAAATTAAAACTTGATAAAATTATAAAAAAATTACATCAGAAATATTTACAATTAGCTACGAATATTTCTCTAAAAGAAATATAATAAATGGTATTATTAATATAATTATTTATTAAGATATATATAAAAATATTAACTCATTATTTATTTAAATTAATTTTATACTAATTCTAAATTAATTTAATAATTAAAATATAATCGATATCTATATCAACATTATTAATGAATAAAATAAACTTAATTAATATTATTGAGAGATTAAAATGGATATAAAATAGTGATTAAAAATTTTATAAATAATTTTTAAAAAGATTTAATCTTATTATGAAAATGCTTAATATACATATTAATTAATATTTCATTAATATAAAGTTATTAATATTATTTATCATTGTTTAATATATTCAATGATTTTATGATTTTAATTTATTTTTTTAAATTTATGATTAAATATTCATAAAAATAAAAAATTATGATAATTTTTTATCAAGAAAATTCATTATTAATTTTATTCGAATAAAATTAATAATGAATTGATTCTTAAAATCTCATGTTTTATATCCAATTAATTCTCATTTAAATTAATTTATTATTAGGAGTTAATATGTTAGATGAATTCACAATAAAATGTCCAACTTGTCATAAAATTGTTATTTGGCAAGAAAGTAATTTCTATCGCCCTTTTTGTAGTAAACGTTGTAAATTAATTGATCTTAGTGAATGGGCTGATGAAGAAAAAATTTTAAAGTCAATAAAATATTTCTAAAATAAAAGTTTTAAAAAAAATAATAATTTTAATTTTAAATATATTTAAATATTAGAATTATATAATTGTTATTTATAAGATAGATAACAATTGTATAAAATAACTTAACAAACTTATTTATATTAACTTATTATAATGTTATTAAATGATTAATTCAAATTAGATTATTAATTGAGATATTAATAATTAATAAATTAATAAATTTAATTTTTTTAGATATTAATAATCTTTAAAAACAAATATAAAATTATTTTTGCAACGTTAATGATTCAAGTTAATTTTTAGTAAGAAAATACAAAATTATTTTATTAGTTAAAAACTTAATTTTTATAAAAAAATAACTATCAATAAAAGATATTTTATTTTTATCAAAAATTAAAAAATAATATTTTTATTAATACTTTATTTATTTTTAGTTTATCATCAAAAGTTTTTAAAAACTCCATTTATAAGATTTATGTTAACTATTAATTTTATAAATAAAATTTATATATATTTCTATTTCTTATGTAATAAATAATAAAATTTATTGTAGCTTTTTTTATTATTTTAATAATTAAGCTTTACCTTAAACCACCATGACAATATTTATATTTTTTACTTGAACCACATGGACAAAGTTCATTACGTCCAATTTTATTGGTTTGAACTGCAAGTTGAACTTCCATTTTTGATATTAATGTTTGATTTTTAACTTCATGGCTAAGATGTTGTTTTTTCATAAGGCGTTCTGCTTCCTTACGTCTTTGTATATCAAGTATAGTAATTTCTTCAGGTAATCGAACTTCTACTTTACTTAAAGTACTAATTACTTCATATTTAAGAATTTCTAACATATTGGCAAACATGGTAAAAGATTCTCGTTTATATTCCTGTTTTGGATCTTTTTGTGCATAACCTCGTAAATGAATACCTTGTCGTAAATAATCCATTGCAGATAAATGTTCTTTCCACAATGTATCAAGAGTTTGTAACATAATTCCTTTTTCAAAATTACGCATCATCTCACTACCAATAACTTTTTCTTTTTCTTTATAATTTTTAATCATTTTTTCTAAAATACGATCACGCAAAGTTTCTTCATATAATTCTAATTCTTTATCAAGCCACTTCTTAATAGGTAATTGTAAACTAAAATCGTTACTTAATTTTTTTTGTAAACCATCAACGTCCCACATTTCTTTTAAAGATTGACGAGGTATATAATCATCAATAGTAATAGTTATAACATCTTTACGAATAATATCAATTGTTTCACTAACATCATCACCATCTAATAAATCGTTTCGTTGTGAATAAATAGCTCGACGTTGATCATTAGCAACATCATCATATTCTAACAGTTGTTTTCGAATGTCAAAATTTCGATTTTCAACTTTACGCTGTGCATTAGCAATTGCTTTCGTTACCCAAGGATGTTCAATTGCTTCACCAGGCTTCATACCTAATTTACGCATCATTCCTGCAACTCGATCAGAAGCAAAAATACGCATTAAAGAATCTTCCATTGAAAGATAAAAACGTGATGAACCTGGATCACCTTGACGTCCAGAACGTCCACGTAATTGATTATCAATACGACGAGATTCATGGCGCTCAGTACCAATAACATGTAATCCACCAGCTAAAATCACTGCTTCATGACGCTTTTGCCATGCTGTTTTAATCTTATCAACTTCCTTTTGTGTAAAAATCTTTAATTTATTAATTTCCGCTTGCCAGCTTCCTCCTAATACAATATCTGTACCTCGACCTGCCATATTGGTTGCAATGGTAACTGAGCCAGTTTGCCCTGCTTCAGCAATAATATCTGCTTCCATTTCATGAAATTTAGCATTTAAAACATTATGTACAATATTAGCTTTAGTTAATTGCTGAGAAATTAGTTCTGATTTTTCAATTGAAATAGTACCAACTAATACTGGTTGCCCCTTACTAATACATTCGCGAATATCATTTATAATTGCAATAAATTTGTCTGTTTCTGTCATATAAACTAAATCAGATAAATCTTTGCGAATCATTGGACGACTGGTTGAAATAACTATTGTATCTAATTTATAAATAGATTTAAATTCAAAAGATTCTGTATCAGCAGTACCAGTCATACCAGCAAGTTTTTCATATAAACGAAAATAATTTTGGAAGGTAATTGACGCTAATGTTTGATTCTCATTTTGAATTTCAACATTTTCTTTTGCTTCAACAGCTTGATGTAATCCATCTGACCAACGACGCCCCTCCATTGTACGTCCAGTATGCTCATCAACAATAATAATTTGACGATCTTTGACAATATAATCTACATCACGATTAAAAAGTACATGAGCACGTAAAGCAGCCATCACATGATGCATAAGCATTATATTACTAGGAGAATAAAGTAACTCACCATCTTCCATTAAATTTTCTTTTACTAACAATTGTTCAATTAATTCTAATCCACGTTCTGTTAATGTAACTTGTCGTGATTTTTCATCAATAGAAAAATGTCCTTCGCCTTGAAAACTATCTGAATCTTCTTTTAATTGTTGCTTAAACTTAGGAATTAATTTATCAATTTTTTTATATAAATCCGAACTATTTTCTGCTGGTCCTGAAATAATTAATGGAGTACGAGCTTCATCAATTAAAATAGAATCAACCTCATCAATTAATGCGTAATGGAGTTTACGTTGTACACGTTCTTCTGGCGTAAAAACCATATTATCGCGTAAATAATCAAAACCATATTCATTGTTAATCCCATAAGTAATATCTGCTGTATAAGCTTTACGTTTCATTTTTGTAGACATACCTGATAAATTAATACCAACTGTCATACCAAGAAATTCAAAGAGTATTCGATTATTTTCTGCATCACGTTTAGCTAAATAATCATTTACTGTAACAATATGAACACCTTTACCTGTTAAAGCATTTAAATATGCAGGTAATGTAGATGTTAATGTTTTTCCTTCACCAGTACGCATTTCTGCGATACAACATTCATTAAGTACTATGCCACCTAACAATTGAACATCAAAATGTCGCATATTAAATACACGTTTACTAGCTTCGCGAACAGTTGCAAATGCTTCAGGAATTAAATCATCTAATGTTACTCCTAATTTAAGACGATGACGAAATTCATTAGTTTTAGCTTTAAGCTCTTTATCTGAAATTTTTTCAAATTCAGACTCTAACTTATTAATATTATTAATAAGTTTATCAAAACAACGCAAAGTACGATCGTTACGATTACCAAAAATTTTTGTTAGTAACTTAGTTAACATAAATATTTTTCTCAATTAAGGCAGTATTCTTACCAAAAGAATCCTATATTATCTGCTTTAAATTAATAAAATTAATATGTTCAATTGAACAATTATTGTTATAAGAATCAACAAAAATTATAAAATTTATCTTATAATATATTTCTATTAGGATACATTGATAATAAAAAACCATATCGTAATTTTATAGAAAACACAATAAAAAAACTATTTTAATGATAGTTTAATTTTTTAAAATAAAGATTTTAAATTGATTATAACATAAAAGTATATAGAATATTAGAAATATAAAATTTGTTTGTTGTATAAATTTAAATTAGCATTTAGTTATTTTAAATATTTTTAAATAAAAATAAAAATTAATTTTTAAAGTATATTATATAAAGCATGCTAATGGTAATAATTTGCATTGTATTACAAAAAATAGATTAACTATTAATATCTTAATATAAATTAAGACTAAATTTAACTAAAATATCAAATATTATTTATAATAACTTTAATAAAGATTTAATGTATTTATTAATATTGTTTAAATATAAAATTTGGAGTAAAAATGCGCAATAATTATCCAAAATCTTTAAATTCTTTATTAAAAGAAAATAATTTTGATTCAAATCCATTAAAAACAATTAAACAACATGCACAGATATTAATTAAACTTAATAATATTATTATAAATTTACTTCCTATAGAAATAAAAGATTACTGTCGAATTGCTAATTATCGTCAAGATATTCTTATTTTAGAAATTACAAATGCTAGTCGAAAAATACGACTAAACTATGAACTTCCTATGTTATTTTCAATATTACGTAACAGTATCTTACCTTCTTTATCTTTAATTAAAATAAAAATAAATCCATCATTATTATCTAAAAACTTAAAAAAATAACTCATTAAGTTATCATATAGAAATAAATTATTAAAATAAATAATAGATAAGTTAAATAAAAATAATAAAAAATAATTTTTTAACCTAATAAAAAATCTAAAATAACTAAAAAGTTAAAGTAACTAATTTTGTCAATAAAATATAATATAAAAATAAGTAGTAATAAAATTAAGATTAAATATAAGTTTTTAATAAAAATAATGTATTTTAAATTATTATTGTCGAAGATGTTTTAAACGCTATAGGCATTTCAGATTCATCTTCGAATGTAACGATATCCCAAGCAGATTCCACCTCTAAAACAGCTCGTAATAGTTTATTATTTAATGAATGACCTGATCTATAAGCTGTAAAAGCACCAATAATATTATGACCACACATAAATAAATCACCAATAGCATCTAGTGTTTTATGACGAACAAATTCATCTTCAAAACGTAAACCATCTGTATTTAAGACACGATAATCATCAATAACAATTGCACAATCAAAACTACCACCTAAACACAACTCTTTAGATTGTAAATATTCAATATCACGAATAAAACCAAATGTTCTCGCTCGACTAATATTTCTAATAAAAGATTTTTCAGAAAAATCTAATTTATAACGTTGAGTAGTACTATTTATGACAGGATGATTAAAATCAATAGTAAAATCTAAGCTAAATCCATTATAAGGAATTAGCTCAGCCCATTTATCACTAGCTGTAACTCGAATACTTTCTTTAATACGAAGAAATTTTTTGTTACTATTTAACTCTTCAATCCCTGCATCTAACAATAAAAATACAAAAGGTGCAGCACTTCCATCCATTATTGGAATTTCTGCTGCATCTACTTCAACGATAATATTGTCAATTCCAAGTCCTGCTAATGCAGCATTTAAATGTTCTACCGTTGAAATACGTATATCATTTTCATTAACTAAACAGGTACATAGCATAGTATCCCGTACTGATTTTGCCTCAGCTAAAAAATTAACCGGCGGATTTAAATCTATACGACGATAGATGACTCCAGTATTTGCTGGCGCAGGACGTAATGCTAAAGTAACTTTTTTACCAGTATGTAAACCGATACCTGTTGCTTGAACAATACGTTTTAATGTCCTTTGTTTAATCATCGTTTTCTCGCATTATTAACTGTATTTATTGCTTAACCTATTGTTTATTAACAATTACTATTAGAGTAATAATATATTTTAGCATAAAAATCAAAGAAACCAATCAATTGTTAACTAATCAGCCTGTTTTCTTAAAAAAGCTGGAATATTAAGATAATCAAGTTCTTTATTTGATTCTGTATTTTGTTCATTCGTTACTTTAGTAATAGATTTTTCTTCAGTTAAAGGAGTGATACCAGAGATTAACCCTTGCATTTGATGATAACGATGCTCTAACGATGATTTTTGAATCGTTTTATTAGTAACTAATGTTATTTCTGGACGTTTATCCATACCAATCCCTGTAGCAACTACAGTTACACGTAGTTCATCATTCATTTCAGGGTCAAGTGAAGTACCAATAACAACTGTTGCATTATCTGATGAAAATGCACGAATAGTATTACCAACTGTTTCAAATTCATCAAGACGTAAATCAAAACCTGCAGTAATATTAACCAATACACCACGAGCGCCAGATAAATCAATGTCTTCTAATAAAGGGCTAGAAATAGCCATTTCTCCTGCTTCTTCAGCTCGATCTTCACCTCGAGCTACCCCTGACCCCATCATAGCATAACCCATTTCAGACATAACAGTACGAACATCAGCAAAATCTACATTCATTAAACCTGGACGAGTAATAAGTTCAGCAATACCTTGAACTGCACCTTTTAATACATCATTTGCTGCACCGAATGCATCTAGTAAAGAAATACCGCGTCCAAGTACTTTTAATAATTTATCATTTGGAATGGTAATTAAAGAATCAACATGCTTAGATAATTCTGAGATCCCTGTTTCAGCAAAAACCATGCGTTTTTTACCTTCAAAATTGAATGGTTTTGTTACAACAGCTACTGTTAGTATAGCAAGTTCTTTGGCAATTTCAGCTATAACAGGAGCTGCACCAGTTCCTGTACCACCTCCCATACCAGCAGCAATAAAAACCATATCTGCTCCATCAAGAGCATTACGCAAAGCTTCACGATCTTCTTCAGCAGCATTACGACCAACTTCAGGATTCGCTCCTGCCCCCAATCCTTTTGTAATACCATTTCCAATTTGAATAGTTTGTCCTACTGCTGTTTTACGTAACGCTTGTGCATCAGTATTAACAGCAAAGAATTCAACACCTTCAATACGTTCACGTACCATGTGTTCAACGGCGTTTCCCCCGGCACCACCAATACCGATAACTTTAATCACCGCGTCATTGGTTAATTCCATTGGTTCAAACATAATCTCTCTCCGTTTTGTGCCTTATATAGAAGCAAAAAATTTGCTTCTTATGAAATTAAAATTCTTTCCTCAACCAATTAGTAATTTTATTAAACCAACTACTCACTGATGTACGTTTATTTATTTCAGATTCATTTCCAAAGTAAATTTGCATGCCGTAATGTAAGAGACCGACAGCTGTGGAGTAATAAGGTGACTGGGCATAGTCCGTTAAACCAGTTATATTCAATGGCTTCCCAATGCGTACATGAGTACGAAATACTTTTTGAGCACATTCAACTAAACCATCAATTTGAGCACCGCCCCCTGTTAAAACAATACCGGCTGACAAATAATGCTCAACACCTTGTTGCCGTAATTGTTTTTGCAATTTTAAAATTTCATCATTTACTAAATTTAGTAATTCTGTATATCGTGGCTCAATGACTTCAGCTAATGTTTGGCGTTGTAAATTTCTCGGCGGACGACCACCTATACTTGGAACTTCAAGATTTTCGTCTTTACTAACAATAGTACCTAATGCGCACCCATGATGAACTTTTATCATTTCAGCATCACTTGGTGGAGTACCAAACGCATAAGCAATATCATTAGTTACAACATTACCAGCATATGGTATAACTTTAGTATGACGTAATGCACCGTCAGTATAAATTGTTATATCCATGGTTCCACCGCCAATATCGACAACACATACACCTAATTCACGTTCATCTTCCGTTAAAACAGAATAACTTGAAGCTAAACCTGCAAAAATTAATTGATTTACTTTTAAACCACATCGTTCAACTGCTTTGATAATATTTTTAGCCATATCATTATTACAAGTAATCAGATGTACTTTAGCTTGCATACGTATACCTGAAAGTCCAATTGGATTTTTAATTCCCTTTTGATAATCAATAGAATATTCCTGTGGAATAACATGTAAAATTCTATGTTCATCACGAACTCGAACAGATTTAGCTGTATGAACAACACTATCTACATCATCTTGAGTAACTTCATCTTCAGAAATAGGTACTATACCTATTTCATTTTGGCAACTAACATGCTTACCAGAAAGTGCTAAATAAACAGAGGATATTTGGCAATTTTCCATTAATTCTGCTTGATTAATAGCTTGTTGTACACATTTAACGACAGATTCTAAATCATTAACACCACCCTTATCCATTCCTCGAGATAAACAATTACCAATACTAATAATATTTACTATTCCATCAGGAAGAATTTCACCAACAAGCGCAGAAACCTTGGAAGTTCCAATTTCAAGACCAACTACTAATTTTCTGTTTGTCGTTTTAATCATTGTTAATTTGCCTGTATCTGATTAATCAGTAGTCTTAAAATTATTTTAATTCAAGGTTGTAGTAGGTTTAGTTAAAAGTGGTAACCATCCTACTGCAGCACCACTATCATATCGTAAATCTATATATCCAATATATTTATTTGTCACTTGTTTTAATAGCGGATAAAGTTTAACAAAACGATTTAATCGCTCTTTAATATCTTGTTTACCAATATTCAATCGAATATCATTATCTAAAACTAATTGCCATGAATGTCTTGTTGTCATTGATACTGATTTAATATTGAAATCATATGATACTAACTGTTGTTGCATAATACGATACATCTCTAATACTTCTTTCTGACTACCTTGTGGTCCATATAACATTAAAAAGTCATCTTTAATTTTTAGTAATATTGGTAAGCTAAAAACAGTGCCTTTTATATCAACAAAAAAAGTATCATTCCATTTTGCATAAGGTTTATATTCTACTAAATCAATTTTTAGTTTATTCGGCCATTCTTTACGTACAATAACTTTCTCTATCCATGGTATTGTTTTTATTTGATTTTGGATCATAGATACATCTATAGCCATAAATTTATCTGGTATACCTAGTGTTAATATTGCTTTTTTAATATTATCGTCACAGGTATAATAACGTTTACCAGTAATTACTAACTTTAAGATAGATAATCGATTGACATTATTTATCTTATTTAACAATATCCATGTACTCCATATAATAGTACTTAACACTACTAAGAGGAAGATAATACTAGATAAATAAAAAGTATTACTTTTACCATCATAATATTGTTTCTTTTTAATATCTTCATTTCGAATGTTCAGTGATATTTTCGACATATTATTTTGCCAATTCTAAAATCTTTTTAACTAATTCTGAAAAAGTCATACCCGCTTGTTTTGCAGCTATTGGCACCAAACTATGATTAGTCATTCCAGGAGAAGTATTAATTTCTAATAAATAAAAAATACCATCATTATCTTTCATAAGATCAACACGTCCCCAACCAGTACAACCGATTGCATTATAAGCCGCTAAAGCTAATTTATTTAATAATATTTCTTCTTTAGCTTTTAATCCACTAGGACAAAAATATTGTGTATCATTAGAGAGATATTTTGCATTATAATCATAAAAAACATTCATTGGTTGAATACGAATTGAAGGTAATCCTTGTTCACCTATAATAACCACAGTATATTCAGGTCCATTTAAGTATTTCTCAATTAGTACATTTTTATCATAATGAAAAGCAAACTCTAATGCTATTTTTAATTTAAGCAAAGTTGTTACTTTGCTTATACCAACACTTGAACCTTCAAGATTTGGTTTAACAATAAGAGGTAAACCTAAATAATAAACAGATTCAAAAAGTACTTCATTTGACATCATTATTAATTGTTGTTTATTCAGTGTTATATATGGTGCAATTGGTAAACCTATACTAGCCCATAATTGTTTAGTACGTATTTTATCCATTGAAAGTGATGAAGCTAAAACACCACTTCCAGTATAAGGTAATCCTAAAAATTCTAAAACTCCTTGCACAATACCATCTTCACCTCCTCGCCCATGCAAGGCAATAAAAACTTTTTTATAACCAATTTTTATCAATTTTATAAGAGAAAGATTTTTAATATCAATTGGATATGCATCTATTCCAGCATGACGTAATCCATTAACAATAGCCTTACCAGATTGCAATGATATCTCTCTTTCAGACGATTTCCCGCCTAAAAGTACGGCAACTTTATCAACCATAATACCCCTCTTCACTTATTAATGTTGACCTTAAATCAGTATCAGCTAAATTACGTGCTATTTTACCGATATTTCCAGCTCCTTGTATAAGTATTAAATCGTTATCTTCTATAATTTGCGCTAATATTTTACTAATTTGTTTATGCTCATCTATAAAAATAGGATTTAATTTTCCTTGATTGCGAATCGTCTGACATAATGATCTACTATCTGCACCATCGATAGGTTTTTCTCCTGCTGAATAAACATTTAGTATTAATAATACATCAACTTGCCCTAAAATATTAACAAAATCATCATATAAATCACGTGTACGGGTATATCTATGAGGTTGAAAAATCATTACGATACGTTTATCTGGCCATCCTTCTTTTGCTGTTTTAATAGTTACATCAAGCTCTGTTGGATGATGACCATAATCATCCACTAACATAACGCTACCTTTTTTTCCGTTAACATCCACTAAAGAAAAATTACCTAAAAAATCAAACCGTCGGCCTGTTCCTTGAAATTTTTCTAATGCAGTTAAAATAGTAATATCATCAATACCTTCTTCAGTTGCTACCGCGACAGCTGCGGTAGCATTTAACGCATTATGACGTCCTGGAGCATTTAAAATAAATGTTAAATCAGCTTTATTTTCTCTAACTACAGTAAAAAAACCCTGATTACCTTGTTGTTTATAAGATGTAATATGAAAATCTGTATCGTTACTAAAACCATAAGTAATAATATAACGACCTATTTTTGTTAAAAGTGAACGTATAACTGGATCATCTATACATAATACTGCTAGACCATAAAATGGTAGATTATGTAAAAAACTAATGAATGTCTGTTTTAATTTTTCAAAATTACCATCATAAGTTTCCAGATGATCGGCTTCAATATTTGTTATAACTGCTATTAATGGTTGTAAATGTAAAAAAGAAGCATCGCTTTCATCGGCTTCTACAATCAAATAACGACTACTACCTAAACGACCATGAACACCAGTTGCTTTTATTAAACCACCATTGATAAAAGTAGGGTCTAACCCTGCATATTCATAAATACTAGCAATCATCGCAGTGGTTGTTGTTTTTCCATGAGTTCCTGTAATAGCAATACCATGACGAAAACGCATTAATTCCGCTAACATTTCAGCACGTCGAATAATTGGAATATGTTCTTCTCGTGCTGCAATAACTTCTGGATTATTTTCAGGTATTGCTGTTGATACAACAACAACACAAGCATTTGCAACATTTTCTGGTTTATGGTTAAAATAAATTTTTGCACCAAACTCAATTAATTGCTGAGTAATTATATTTGGTAATAAATCAGAACCACTAATTTCATAACCTTCGTTAGCTAATACTTCAGCAATACTACCCATGCCAACGCCACCAATACCAATAAAATGAATATGTCTAACTCGACGCATTTCTGGCACTATTGCTCTTAATTTAACTAACTCTTGTATGTTCACTTTATTCTCTTTATTATTTTTATTGCTATTTTCAAAATTATTAAATATAAAATTGATTTATTTAGCAATTTCAATTAAATTTTCTGCAATACGTTTAGTTGAATCAATAATTGATATCTTTCGTGCTTTTTTTGCCATATCTAATAATTGTGTTCGAGATAATTGACTTAATAGTGTTACTAACGTATTTGTTAAAAATTGAGTATGCTCAATAATTTTTGCTGCTCCTACTTTTTCTAATGGTAACGCATTCCAATACTGCTGCCGATCTTTATGTTGAAAAGGAATAAAAATTGCTGGTAAGCCAACAACACAAACTTCACTAACTGTTAAAGCACCTGATCGGCATATAATAATATCAGCCCAAGCATAAGCTTTAGCTATATCATCAATAAATTCATTTACTTTATAAGTATTTAATTTACAAGATAATTTTTTATATAAAGTTTCTGTTATTTTCTTAGCTCCTTTACCAGTTTGATGCCAAATTATTACTTTTCCATCTAATTGTTTGGCTACTTTAGGTAACGTTTTATTTAAAATTTTTGCTCCTTGACTACCACCTATTACTAAAATTCGAAGTGCTCCATTACGATTAATTAAACGTTCTTCAGGTTCAGGTAATGTTAATATCGATTCACGAACTGGATTTCCTACTACTTCAACATTAGGGAATGCAGTTGGAAATGCCTGTAAAACACGTTTAGAGATTTTAGATAACCAACGATTAGTTAAACCAGCTACCCCATTTTGTTCATGCAGTACAATCGGAATATTACATATCCATGCAGCAAGAACACTAGGACCCGAAACATATCCTCCCATTCCTAATACAATATTAGGTTGATAACAATCTATAATTATTTTTGCTTGTTTTATTGCTTTAATAATCTTAAATGGCACCACTAAAAATGCTTTGATACCTTTACCTCGTAAACCTGAAATTTTTATAAATTCAATCTTAATATTATATTTAGGAACTAAATTTGCTTCTATTCGATCAGCAGTCCCTAACCAACAAACATCCCAACCTTGTAATTTAAGATAATTAGCTACTGCTAATCCAGAAAAAACATGTCCTCCAGTACCACCAGCCATTACCATAATGCGTTTTTGTTTACTCATCTAGTTTTCCTTATAAAGACTTGCTCTTTTTTAAGACGCGTTTCAAAATCAATACGTAATAAAATGATAATTGCAATAATTATAATTAATAAGCTAGAACCGCCATAACTAATTAATGGTAGTGTCAGTCCTTTAGTTGGTAATATTCCTATTGTTGAACCAACATTAACTAATATCTGGAAAGTAAACCAAATACCAATTGAACAAGCTAAATAACCTGAAAAATTTTGTTCTTCATCTAACGCTCGTTTTCCAATCATCATGCTACGAAAAGCAATTAAAAATAACATTAAAAGAATTAATATTACACCAATATAACCTAGCTCTTCAGCTATAACTGAAAAAATAAAATCAGTATGTGCTTCAGGTAAATATTCTAATTTTTGTATAGAATTACCTAAACCTTGGCCCCATAATTTTCCACGTCCAAACGCCATCAGAGATTGTGTTAATTGATAGCCACTACCGAAAGAATCTGCCCATGGATTAAGAAAAGAAGTTATTCGAGTTAAACGATAAGGTTTAAAATAAATCAACCAAATAATAGTTATCCAGAAAATAATAATACTAATAACAAATGATGTTAACCTAGCGCCAGCAAGGAATAATAGCGCTAAAGTTGTTACAATTAACACAATTACTGTTCCTAAATCAGGTTGCAATAATAATAAAAAAGCCATTAATATTAAAACACACATTGGCTTAATAAAACCTAAAAATCGTGTTCTTACCTCATTTGTTTTTCTAACTAAATAACTAGATATATAGCAAAATAAAGATAATTTTGCGATTTCAGATGGCTGTATATGTATAATACCAGCATTAATCCAGCGGGAAGCACCATTAACTGAATTTCCTTTAATTAATACTATTATTAATAATATTAAAGATATTATTAATAATAAATAATTATATTTTTCCCAGTAGAACATCGGAATATTTAATATTAGTACAGCTAAACAAGATGCTAAAATAAGATAGATAGCATCTTGTTTAGCAAAGAAAAACGGATCCTGTGTTAAACGTTGTCCAACTGATATAGAAGCTGATGTCACCATAATAAAACCAATTACAGACAAGCATAATGTGAGCCAAACTAAAATACGATCATAAAGAATCGTATCTATAATATCGCTATTACGCTTATTTTTAAGTAAATTTTCTAATCTTCTAAAGTTAAACATCAACATTGAGATAATTCCTTTGCTAATTCTGTAAATTTTTCACCTCTATGTTCAAAATTATGAAATTGATCAAAACTTGCACAAGCAGGCGAAAGAAGTACTATATCACCAGATTTTAATTCTGGTGCGATAACTCTTAAACATTGTTCCATTGTATCCAACAGCAAACTATTTTTTTTTAACTTTGCTAATTGATAACCATCTCTACCAAAACAACTCAATTTAATATTTTTTAGAGATATATATGGTTTTAATAATGAAAAATCTGCAGATTTTCCTTCTCCACCTAATAATAAATAAAGGGTACCATCTATTTGTAAACCTTTTAAAGAAGCTTCAGTACTAGCAACATTTGTTGATTTAGAATCATTAATCCATTGGATACCTAAATGATGATGTACCAATTGACAACGATGAGGTAATCCCGTATATTGAGCTAATGCTGCTAAACTTGCTTTACGTGGAATATTTATTGCATCCGCTAATGCTAATGCAGCCGCTCCATTAAGATGGTTATGCTGTCTAATTAATCGTATTTTAGTGGTATTAATAATAGTTTTTCCTTTTGTTTGTAATTCTTGGCAATCAGTATTTAATTGATAATCGCCACTATTAATACCAAAACTGATACAACGGGCATCACGACCTAGTAAAGGCCAAGTTTGTCGATCCTGTTCATTAATAATACAAAATTCAGCGCCATCATAAATTCGTAATTTATTTGCACGATATTGTTTAATACCTTCAATATATCGATCCATATGATTTTCTGTCACATTTAATATAGTTGCCGCTTTAGCTTTTAAACTTGATGTTGTTTCAAGTTGAAAACTAGAAAGTTCTAATAAATATAAATCATAATTTTTTGTTAATAATGTTAGTGCTGGTATTCCTATATTTCCACCGATTGCTACTCGCCAATTAGCTTTTTTTGCCATTTCACCAATTAATGCTGTAATCGTACTTTTACCATTAGAACCTGTAATAGCAACGATGAGTTTATCTATTTCACGGCAAAAAAGCTCAATATCACCGATAATTTCAATACCTTTATTTGCTGCCATTTTTAGTTCTTGTGTAAAAAGAGAAATACCAGGACTAACAACAATCAAATCAGCTGCCATCAACCATTCAATATTAAAACTACCACCGTGATACATAATTTCTACTGGTAATTTATCTTTATATGGCGCCGATATTCGTGTATCAATGACACGTGGTACAATATGACGTGAAAGAAAAAAATTAACACAAGAAAAACCTGTTTGACCTAATCCAATAATGATAATTTTTTTTCCTTGATAATCAACCATTATTAACGTACCTTTAATGTTATTAATCCAATCAATACTAATATTAATGAAATAATCCAAAAACGCACAATGACTCGAGGTTCAGGCCATCCTTTTAATTCATAATGATGGTGAATTGGTGCCATTCTAAAAATTCGTTGACCATATAATTTAAATGATCCAATTTGTAAAATTACTGATAAAGTTTCAATAACAAATATACCACCCATAATTAATAATAAAAATTCTTGCCGAAGTAAAACTGAAATTATTCCTAATGCACCACCTAATGCTAATGATCCAACATCACCCATAAAAACTTGCGCAGGATATGTGTTAAACCATAAAAAACCCAAACCTGCACCAACAATTGTACTGCAAACTATAACTAATTCACTTGCATGTTTAATATAAGGAATTTTTAAATAGTTAGCAAAGTTGAAATTACCGGTCGTCCAAGCTATTAAAGCAAAGCCTGCTGAAATAATAATTGTTGGCATAATAGCTAAACCATCTAATCCATCAGTTAAATTAACTGCATTACTTGTTCCTACAATGACAAAATAAGTAAAAAAAATATAAAACAAACCAAGTTGTGGCGTAAAATTTTTAAAAAATGGTACAACTAATTGAGTTACTGCTGTATTTTTACCTGTACTATATAAATAAAATGCTATACTTAAAGCCAATATGGATTGCCAAAAATATTTCCAACGCGCAATTAAACCTTTTGAGTTTTTACGTATTACTTTACGATAATCATCAATAAATCCAATTACACCATATCCTAATAAAATAATTAATACGTACCAAACATATGGATTATTTAATCGTGCCCATAATATAACTGAAATCACAATAGAAAATAAAATCAACAAGCCCCCCATCGTAGGTGTACCTTGTTTACTAAAATGCGATTTTGGACCTTCATTTCGTACGATTTGACCTACTTGTATTTTTTTTAAAAAAGAAATTAAATATACTCCCATCCATAGAGCAATTATCAAAGAAGTTAATAAGCTAATAATAGCTCGAAACGTTAAATAAAAAAAAAGATTAAAACCAGAAAAATATCCAATTAAATATTCAGCTAACCAGATTAACATAAAAAGTACTCCTTTAAAAAAAGTATAATTTCTTTCATTTCTGTGTTCTGTGAGCCTTTAACTAAAACTGATATTATTTCATGTTCTTGTATTAATAAGATTAAATTTGCAATTAATTTTTTTTTAGAAATAAAATGTTCACCACAACCACTATGTTGACTAATAATGATACTTTGTTGACCAACACTAAGGACTCTGTCTAGTTTCATTTGTCGAGCTATATCCCCAACTTTTTTGTGGCACATATCAGTCTTATTGCCTAATTCTTTCATATCACTAACAACTAAAATACGATACCCAGGCATTTTAGATAAAACATCTATAGCAGAAATCATAGAACCAATATTAGCATTATAACTATCATCTAAAATAAGTTTACCTGGTGCTAACTTAATAGGATATAATCGTCCTGATATAGGTTTAGTATTAACTAATCCAAAACTAACTTGCTTAAGTGTTGCTCCAACTGAAATCGCTAATGCGCTTGCTGCTAATGCATTAGCAATATTATGTTTACCTGGCAGATGTAATAATATTGATACAACACCGATTGGTGTGTATAGTTCAAATTTAGAATAAGTTGATTTAATAAAAATATTTTTTGCATAAAAATCAGCTTGTTGATTTTTAATAATAGAAAAATACCAGATTGTTTGTTGTTGATTAAAATAAGATTGCCAATTTTTCCAATCATGACTATTTAAATTAATAATAGCTATTCCTTTTTTTGCTAATCCTTGAAAAATTTCACCTTTTGCTTTAGCAACTCCAGCTAATGAACTAAAACCTTCAAGATGTGCAGAAAATAAATTATTTACTAATACACTGTCAGGTTTAATAATATTAGTAGCATATTTAATTTCACCAATATGATTAGCACCTATTTCAATCACTATACATTTATGTTTTCTCGTCAAACGAAATAATGTTAAAGCTACACCAATATCATTATTGAAATTATCATAAGTAAAAAGTGTTTTAGTATAATGAGATAAAATATTCGCTACCATTTCTTTAACTGATGTTTTACCAGAAGAGCCAGTAAGTCCAATAACTTTTGCTTTACTTTGTAATCGAATCCATGCTGCTAATTTTCCCATTGCTAATCGTGTATTTTTTACAATAATCTGTGGAAAAATAACAGGTAATGGATGATCAACTAATAATGCTTTAGCGCCAGAGTAGATAGCTTCTTTAACAAAATGATGACCATCAAAATTTTTTCCCTTTAATGCTATAAATAAACCATTAATTTGTCGATAACGAGTATCAGTTGATACCATATTAATCCATAAATTATCTCTATAATGATCATTAATTTGATATAAAATACCTTCTGTAACACAAGCTAATTGTTTTAATGAAATAGAGATCATTTTATTGTTCTCAATAATCGTGTTACTGTCATGCGATCTGAATAATCAATACACTGATCACCAATAATTTGATAATTTTCATGTCCTTTACCAGCAATCAATATGATATCATTATTATTTGCTTGAATGATTGCACTGGTAATTGCTTCAATTCGATCAATAATTAGTATTGCTAGATCGACGTTAAAGAAACCACTTAAAATATCATTAATAATTGTTTTAGGTTCTTCATTACGTGGATTATCATTTGTTATTATTACAAAATCAGCATATTGCTCAGCAACTCTTCCCATTAATGCACGTTTACCTTTATCTCGATCACCTCCACAACCAAATATACACCAAAGTTTACTTTGATGATTCAAATTTCTCACAGTAATTAATGCTTTTTCTAGTGCATCAGGAGTATGAGCATAATCAATGATAATAATTGGACGACCTGGTGATCTGAAAATTTCCATTCGTCCGCAAACTGGCTTTAAAACAACTGATGATTTTATAACTTTATCAAATAAATAGCCCATCATTAAAAGAGTTGCCATAGCTAACATGATATTATTTACATTAAAAGTACCAATTAATGGACTTTTAATTAAATTTTTTCCCCAAGTAGAATTAAAATGAATTATTGTTTCAAAATCATGATAATCTATTTTCTCTACTAATATCCAAGTACCTTTAAAATTTCTAGGTATTCGATTTTTCATAGAAACTGCACATGCTAATGGTAATTTTTTAAGCCATCGCAAACCAGTATCATCATCTACATTAATAATCTGTTTATTAGATTTATGTGTTGAAAATAATAACCATTTTGCCGATTCATAATTTTGCATGTTGCCATGATAATCAAAATGATCACGACTTAAATTACTAAATATAGCAGCACTAAAAGGAATATTAGCAACACGACTTTGTACTAAAGCATGAGAGGAAACTTCCATTGCAACCAAAGTAGCTTGTTTTTTAAGTAATAATTGTAATTCAGATTGAATATCTACAGCTGATATGGTAGTATTTTTATTAGGTATGATCTCTCCTAATATTCCATTACCAAGTGTACCCATTACGGCACTGATTTCTCCTAATCCTTTTGTCCATTGAGCAATTAACTGAGTAATAGTTGTCTTACCGTTCGTTCCTGTTACACCAATTAATTTCAATTTTTTACCTGGATGTTGATAAAATTCTCCAGCTAAAAACGATAATTGATTAATCAAATCATTAATATAAATAAATGGAACGCCATATTTATATTGAATTATTTCGACTTCTTTTTTTTCTTGTGATTCAGCAATAATTGCAATAGCCCCCTTTGATATTGCTTGAGAAATATATCGTCGTCCATCTGTTTTATGTCCTTTAACTGCTAAAAATATATCTCCTGATACTACTTTACGACTATCAAGTGTCATTTTTTGTAATACCTTATCTAGTGCGTTAATACCTAGTTCTATAAATAAATCGCGTAAATTACGATCTGTCACTTTTATCCTTTTTTATTTTATTAATTACTAATTCATTACTATTTAAGATTAATGCATCAGGTTTTACATTCATTAAACGTAAAACACTACTAATAATAGTTCTAAATACAGGTCCAGAGACAGCTCCGCCGTAATATTTTCCAGCAGTAGGCTCATTAATAATTACAACTAGGGCATAACGAGGTTTACTTACTGGTGCTACCCCGGCTGTATAAGCAACATATTGATTAATATAACGACCATTATTATCAATTTTTTTTACTGTACCTGTTTTAATTGCTATTCTATAATCCTTCACTGCGGATTGAACGAGAGTACTAGATAATGTAACATTTTCCATCATTTGAACCACTGTTCGTGTAATTCTTTCAGGAAAAATACGATTACCTGATATTGGTTGATCAACTTTTATAATTGACAACGGCCGATAAATACCAAAACTACCAATTGTTGCATAAACTCGTGCTAATTGTAACGGTGTTACCATTAACCCATAACCAAAAGAAAAGGTAGCTCTTTCAAATTTAGACCATCGCATTTTTTTATTAGGAAAAATACCAGTACTTTCTCCAATTAATCCTAAATTTGTTGATTTACCTAAGCCAAAACTAGCATAAACATCTACCAGTTCATTTGCTGGCATTGCTAATGCTATCTTTGAAATACCAACATTACTTGATTTTTGTAAAATATCTGTAATAGATAGTTCATTATACTTTGCCACATCTTTAATTTTATGACCATTAATTATATAAGGATGAGTATTTAAAACACTATTAATATTAATAATTCCATTATTTAATGCACTAATAATTACCATTGGTTTAACTGTTGATCCTGGTTCAAAAATATCAGTGATTGCATGATTACGCATAACTTTACTTGGAATACCAATAATATTATTTGGATTATAAGATGGGCTATTAACCATTGCCAATATTTCACCTGTATTAATATCTATTAAAATAGCGGTACCAAACTCTGCTTTATTTTCTATAACACTACGTGTTAGTTCACGATAAATTAATGACTGTATATGTTTATCAATGCTTAATATCAAGTTATTTGCAGGCTGGCTATCAATAGAAGAAATATTTTCAATAACTTGTCCATAACGGTCCTTACGTACTACTCTTTCACCTGGTACTCCAGTTAATAAATAATTAAAACTTTTTTCAATTCCTTCAATTCCATTTCCATCAATATCTGTTACCCCAATTAAATGAGCTGTTATTGGACCAGATGGATAATAACGTCGTGATTCTTTACTTAAATAAATACCTATTATTTTTAATTTAATAATATATTCACCAACAGATAAATTGATTTGACGAGCTAAATAAACAAAACGACTATTATGATTAATATTAATTTTATAATTAATTTGTTCTAACGGTATATTTAGTTCATCTGCTAATGTTTGCCAACGTTCATCATTGGTTAACCCACCATTTTCATAAATTATTTTTGGATCAGCACAAATAGCATAAACTGGAATACTTATTGCTAATTCTCGACCTTCACGATCACTTATCGTACCGCGTTTAGTTATCACTTTTTGAACACGAAGTGAACGCATATCGCTTTCTTTAACAAGTTTTTCTGAATCAATAATTTGTAGATAAGTAATACGAATAATAAGACAAATTAATACAAATCCAATTCCTACACAAAGTAACAAAAAACGCCAACCTATATAGCTAACTTTTTTTTTCATATTGTCTTTTATATTTCATTGATCGCACAAATATCATATTATTTACCTATTTACTAAAAACTATTTTACAATTATGATATATTCTTTTATTGGATCTACATAAATCATTCTTAGCATTTTTATAGAAAGATATTCAATACGATTATGGTTTCCTAATAAGCTCTCCTCTAAAATTAAATTTCTCCATTCTATATCTAAAAATTCTTTTTTTTTTCTATTAAATCTTTTTCTGTTATTAGTAATCGTGATTGATGACTTACTATAACAATTGAAATTGCTGACATAATAATCATTATTAATAAAATCAATGGAATAACTCCTCCATGTCGAAAAATATCGTAACCAATGATTCTGATTAAGCTATATTTTTCTGTTGTCATTATTATTCCAACATTTCAGCAAAACGTACAATTGAACTTCTTGCTCGTGGGTTTTTAATAATTTCTCTTTTTGTTGGTTTCATTTTTCCTAATATTTTTAATGTCTGCTTATTAATATCTTTTAATTGTAAGTCAGTTAATGGTAATTTAGATGGAATATTTTTTTTTATACTATGTTCTCGAATAAAATTCTTAACAAGTCTATCTTCTAATGAATGAAAACTAATAATAGATAATCGACCATGTGGTACTAATATATTTAATGAACTTTTTAATACTTTTGTTATTTCTTTTAATTCACTATTTATATAAATGCGAATTGCTTGAAACGATCGTGTTGCTGGATGCTTATGTTTATTTTTAAATGGAGTAACTTTTGTTATCAATTCAGCTAATTGTTTTGTTCGTGTTAATGGTTTTTCTGTTGAATTATGATTACGAGCTACAATAGCTCTTGCAATTCTTTTTGCAAATCGTTCTTCACCATAATTTTTTAGTACCCAAGATATATATGATTCTTTTTCATTCATTAACCATTCAGATGCAGATTGACCAGTTGTTGGATCCATTCGCATATCTAATGGTCCATCACGCATAAAAGAAAAACCTCGATTTGGATCATCTAATTGTGGTGATGAAACACCTAAATCAAGCAATATACCATCAATTTTTCCAATTAATTTTTTTTCTGAAAGAAATGTTTCTAATTGAGAAAAAGAACTATGTTTAATTAAAAATCTATTATCAATAATCATTTTTTTAGCAGTCATTACTGCATATGGATCACGATCTATTGCTATCAAACGCCCTTTATTACTTAACTTAGATAGAATTAGTTGAGAATGTCCTCCTTGACCAAAAGTACAATCAATATAAATTCCATTTGTTTTTATATTTAATCCATTAACTGCTTCGTTAAGAAGCACACTGATATGTTTAAATTGATTATCTGCCATATTAAAATAGATCCTATATTAATGTTAACAATGATTTATTTTAATTTTGTTTAAATTTAATATTTATTTGTAATTTATTTATGTTAATTTTAATTCTTTTATAATTTAAATTTATTAATTTAATAAATCAACATAATAAATTTTTTAATCTTTTTCATCTTTTAAAAAGATAGTTTTGATAAAAAAGATGAAATATATTATTTATTTAACATTTACTTGTACCTTTTAAGTTTTTAAGTAATAACTACTAAGTATGACATTAAATTAAATTTATATTAAAAAACTATAATAAATTTTTTAATAATTTCCTATTTTTATAATACCTAAATAATAGAAATAATTAATAAAAATCGATAGTAAAATATTTTTACCTTCCGATTTTTCAGTTATTATATCATGATATCATTTATAGATACTGTTAATTATTCTTCTATCGACATTAAGAAATACTATGTTTAAAAATATATTTATTTAATATTTATATAATAAAAATTATAATTTTATATTATAATATTTAGTTATTATAGATTGTATAAAAATATAAAATTTTATAAAAAACTATAATATTTTAGTTTTATTTATAGATTTTTTAAAAAATAAAATAAAAACTAAAATATATATTTAATATTTTATTTTAAATAATTTTGCAAATAATATATTATTCATAATAATATTAATTAATTAAATATCATAAAATTATTTTTTTTGATAAAATCATAATATAAAAATAGAGAAATAAAACTTTTAATATAAAATATTAAATTATTATATTTTATTATTTTTTGACAGTAAAATATTAAAAATTAAGTTAAAATAACATTAATTACGATATAATTATATTTAATACAATAAAGTTTATTAAAAATAAATTTATTATATTTTTATTAAAAAATATAAACAAAATTAAATAAAATATTAATCTAAAAAAGATAACAATAAAATTTAATTAATATTAAAGTAGATATTTAAATGTTTAAATGTTTAAGTGATAATATATTTAATTAAATTTCTTTAAATTTTTAAGGTAATAAAATGTCTATGAGTAGACATCTTTTTACTTCTGAATCAGTATCAGAAGGACATCCTGATAAAATTGCTGATCAAATTTCAGACGCAGTTCTTGATGCAATTCTTGAGCAGGATCTAAAAGCACGTGTTGCCTGTGAAACTTATGTAAAAACAGGTATGGTAATAGTTGGTGGTGAAATTACGACTAATGCTTGGGTAGATATTGAAGAAATTACTAGGCATACAATACGTGAAATTGGCTATACAAGCTCTAATATGGGTTTTGATGCTAATTCTTGTGCTGTTATAAGTGCAATTGGTAAACAATCTCTTGATATTAGCCAAGGGATAGATCACATAAATCCTTTAGAACAAGGGGCAGGTGATCAAGGAATTATGTTTGGTTATGCTAATAATGAAACAGATGTTTTTATGCCAGCACCAATTGTTTATGCTCATCGTTTGGTTGAACGACAAGCTGAAGTTCGAAAAAATGGTACTCTACCTTGGTTACGTCCAGATGCTAAAAGCCAAATTTCTTTTCAATATGAAAATAATAAAATAGTGGGTATCGATACTATTGTTCTATCTACTCAACATTCTGAAGAAGTTAAACGAGGTACATTATTAGAAGCTATAATGGATGAAATTATTAAACCAGTATTACCTAAAAAATGGTTACACAAAAATACAAGATACTTTATTAATCCAACTGGTCGATTTGTTATAGGCGGCCCAATGGGTGATTGTGGTTTAACTGGTCGTAAAATTATTGTCGATACTTATGGTGGAATGGCTCATCACGGCGGTGGTGCTTTTTCTGGAAAAGATCCATCTAAAGTTGATCGTTCTGCCGCCTATGCTGCACGATATGTAGCAAAAAATATTGTTGCTGCTGAACTTGCCGATCGTTGTGAAATTCAAATTTCTTATGCAATTGGCATTGCTGAACCAATATCAATTATGATTGAAACTTTCGGTACAGAAAAAATAGATAATGAAATTCTTGTTCATTTAGTACATGAAATTTTTGATTTACGTCCTTATGGATTAATTAAAATGCTTAATTTATTACAAGCTATCTATCGTCAAACTGCAGCATATGGACATTTTGGTCGTTCTCAATTTCCATGGGAAAAAACAGATAAAGTTTCTGATCTTCGCGCAGCTGTTGGTTTTAATTAATTATTAGTTAATTTTATTTTGTTATTTTAATATTTAAAATAAGTTTATTAAGTATAATATTTTTAAAGATATTTATCTTTAAAAAATAAAAAATATAAAGATAATCTTATTTACATATTTGTATTATTTAATTAATAAAGATATAGTTATTTTTAATTACTAAAATAATTTTAATAAAACAAATCACTTAATTTAAATAATTTATTAACTGTTTATTAATTTATTTATATTTAAATAAATATAAATATGCAATATTAAAATTACTAATTTTATAATAATAAAAATTATCTTAAATTGATTTAAGTTAATAAATTTTATAAAAAAATTAAATAATATTAATATTTATTATAAAATTTATTAAATATAAAACTTAAAATTATTTTATAAAAACTAATAAAAATTAATAATAAATTTTTATATAAAATAATTTTTTAGTAATTTTATTTATTAAAAATAAAGTTAATTATTAATCAATATAAATATCTATTATTTATATTCTAAATATAAATTAATTATATTATATTTATATTTAATTATTATTATTTAATTTAAATATATTTTAATTACTTAAATAAATAATAATTTTAAATACTAATTATTTTATTTTTTATATTTTTCAATTAATGCACGAGCAATAGCCTCAGTTTCAGCATCTGGATTACCACTTATTTCAGTTGGACGGAAATGAAGTTGAAATGCACTAATCATTTTACGTGTTTTTTCATCAAATTTACCTGATTGTGGAATTTGATTATATCCATATCTATTCAAATTTTTTTGAATATTTAACACATTAACCGGTTCATACGGAGATCGTCCAGCTAAATATTTTTTAACAAGTATTTCATCTGGCCAAGCTCCAATACCATTTTTATATAAATTTTCCCATGGAAAAAATTTACCTGGATCATATTTTCTTAATGGAGCTATATCACTGTGTGCTAAAACATTATCTGGACTTATATTATATCTTTTTATTATATCTTTAGCCAAGATAATAATAGCAGAAATTTGTTGTTCATTGAATTGATACCAAATTTTACTACCAAGTATATCTTTAATAAATCCTTTATTAACTATTTCTATACCAATAGAACTATCATTAAGGTTAACTCTAGCACCCCAATTACTTACTCCAGTATGCCAGGCTCTTCTATTCTCTGGAACAAAATTATATATAATAGGTTTATTATTTTTTATTTTTGGAATTAATGGAATAAGATAATGAGCACTAACTTGAGCTTGAGTTAAAAGTTGCAATGAATCCGCATCATCTACTGCTGTATAGTGAAATATTAAAAATTTTATTCTATCATTTTGACTTATTGATAGTAAAGATTTATCAATATAATAATCACCTTTATCAACAATAACTTTTTTAGATGAGCAGCCTATTATTATTACTATCAATAATATAATAAATAATTTTTGCATATTATCTCCATAATAAATATTTGATATCTACTTTTAAAAAAATATTATTTTTATAAACTTTAGTTAAAATATATAAATATTTAAAGAAATTTTAGTATATAGACTTTTTTATTATAAATTCATCTTTATCTTTATTTTAATTTAAATAAATTATTTATTTAATAATTTTATTTTATATTAAAAAATTTAAATATTTTTATTTTTTTTAATTTAATAAAATCTTAATTATAATAATCAATTAATATAATTATAACTTATTTATATTATCATAATAATAAATAAATTTTGCTTTAATTATAAATGATTGAATAATTTATAAAATTGCATATAAAATAAAATTATATATTAATATATTATAATAAATATTATTATTATTTAATAATATTTTCTTAAATAAGATAATTATCTTAATTAAAATAATTAAAAATGATTTTAAATTAAAAATATTATTATTTTGATTACTTAATATACTAATTATATATATGATATATTATAAAAAAAGAAAATATAAATATATTCTTAAAATTTTATTAATTAAAAGTTAAAAATAAAATTAAATAAAATATTTTTAGATAAATATATCTTAATATAAATATATTATTTTTAAAAAATAATAAATAAAATTAATTTATATAATTATTTATTAATAAATGAATTTATAGTCTTTATATATAAATATTTTTATAAAATAAAAATATTTATATAAATTTTTAAAATATAATATATAAGATTTACTTTGATTAAATATATATAATTAAAAGTTAATATTTAATTTTTATTAAAGAAAAAATTATTAATAAAATTAACAAATTATAATTATTTAATTAAAAATTTAAATTATTAATTTTATATAAAGAGATTTAAAAAATTAAAAATTATTAATAAATATTATTTAAATTAATATTAAAGTTAATTATAAATTTAATTTTAAATTATTCATTATTTATTTTTAATTATTAAAGTTTTGATATAAATATAATTACTTAAAATTCTTTAAAAATAGATAAAATTTAAAATAAAATAATAATTTTCTTAATTTATATATATATAAGATGCTAATTTTTATATTAAATTTACAATCTTAAAGTATAATAATATTAATTAAATTAAGTATTTTTATTATATTAATCTAATATTTATTAAAATATTTGATTATTAATTTAGTAAGCTTTTTTTGAGTTCAATAAATAAAAATTTTTAATGATATATAAAAATAATAAAATATATACTTTAAAATTTTTAAAAAATTATATTAAATAATTTATATTTATAATCTTAAAATTATATTTAATAATTAAAGTATAAATTAAATTCAATATTTTATCATAAAAATATATACTATAAATAAAAATATTTATTTTATTGATAATATAAAATATTTTAAAAAGTTTAAATTAAGTTAATTAAAGTATCATCGAATAATATTTTATTTTTATCAATATTAATTAATAAGTATAATAAATTATTAAAATTTATATTTTATTATTAATAATTTATTTATTAAAAGTATCATTTATATTATCATATTAATTAATTTTTATATTTAATTACATATTAGTTTATATTTATTTTTTTATTTTCAATAAAATTTAATGATTTATAATTGTTTAATATATTTGTTTTTATAAAATTTTATTAATTTATGGAAGAAAAATATTATATTTAATATTTATAAAATTTTTTATATTTCTTAAAAAAATAAAATTAATTGATAAAATATTTTTATTTGAATTTTTAATAAAAATAAATATTTTAATTTAAAAGATATATGAAGATAAAATGTTAATATAAAAATATTTTAAATAACAATAATTAATTATAAAAACAATAAATAAAATAAATTAGTTGTTATTTTATAAAAACTATTTATATAATATTTTATAAATAAATATAGAATAATTATTAATTATTAATTAATATTTTATTTGAATAAAAACAAAATATAATTTTAAAATAAATCAATATTAAATTTTATAATTTATAATTTATATCATACATAAACAAGTTAATGTTTAAATAATTTTAATAAAATTATTTAAATTAATAAAAATATAAATAATTAATATTAATATATTAATATTAATTATTTTAATTGATGGGTCGTACAGGATTTGAACCTATGACCAATTGATTAAAAGTCAACTGCTCTACCGACTGAGCTAACGACCCCACTAATAATAAAATATATTACAAATAACTAAAATAAAATAATTCTTTATTTCAATAAATAATAGTAGGCGATATCAGATTCGAACTGATGACCCCCTCCTTGTAAGGGAGATACTCTACCAACTGAGCTAATCGCCTATTGTAATCGAAATGCATTATAGGGATAGTTCTACGTGAGTCAATGGTTTTTAGAAAAAAAAATCAATTTATGATAAAATTATAGAAAATAAATTTATTATTATCCATTAAAAATAATATTTATTTAATTTTATTTATCTAAATTTTATCATAAGATAAAATATTTTTACTGATAAAATAGTAAGATAAATTATGAATATAGTTATAATAAAATTAAAGAATTAAGTTATAGTGTTAAAATAAGTAATTATGAGATTTATTATTAATTAAATTTAATATAAAAAATCATTAAGGTAAACCTAATGAAGAAAATAAAAACACGCTTTGCGCCAAGTCCAACTGGTAATTTTCATGTCGGAAGTGCTCGTACTGCTCTGTATTCATGGCTTTATAGTCGTCATAATAATGGAGAATTTGTTTTACGTATTGAAGATACCGATCTTGATCGTTCAACACAAAAATCAATTGATCTCATAATAGATGGAATGAATTGGTTAAATTTAACTTGGGATGAAGGTCCTTACTATCAAAGAAAGCGTTTCAATCGTTATCATGAAGTTATCAATCAAATGATTAATGAACTAAAAGCTTATCGTTGTTACTGCTCTAAAATACGACTATATAATTTACGTAAAGAACAAATAGCTAAAGGAGAAAAACCGCGTTATGATGGTTATTGTCGAAATTATTCTCATAATTATATATTAAATAAACCTCACGTAGTTCGTTTTCGTAACCCGCAAAAAGGTTCTGTTATTTTTGAAGATAAAATCCGTGGTAAAATTGAATTTAGTAATCTTGAGTTAGATGATCTCATTATACGGCGTACTGATGGTTCTCCTACTTATAATTTTTGTGTTGTTATTGATGATTTTGATATGAAAATTACTCATGTGATCCGTGGTGAAGATCATATTAATAATACCCCACGACAAATTAATATATTAAATGCTCTTGGTATGCCAATACCTATATATGCTCATGTTTCAATGATTTTAGGTGATGACGGTAAAAAATTATCTAAGCGTCATTGCCCAATTAATATAATGCAATATCGTAATAATGGTTATTTACCAGAAGCAATATTAAACTATTTAGTTCGTCTTGGATGGTCGCACGGTGATCAAGAAATTTTTAGTCAAGAAGAAATGATTAATTATTTTTCTTTAAATGCAATTAATAAATCTGCTAGTACATTTGATAATAATAAATTATTATGGCTTAATCATTATTATATAAATTCATTACCTGCTGAATATGTTGCTACTCATTTAGCATGGCATATTAAAAAACTAGGTATAGACACGAAAACTGGGCCAAGTTTAGTAAATTTAATCAAGCTTCTTGGTAAACGCTGTAAGACTTTAAATGAAATAGCTAATTCATGTCTTTATTTTTATCAGGATTTTAATTTATCTGATACTAAGGTTACTAAAAAGTATTTAGATTCAACAACACGTTTACCATTAGAGATAATAAAAGAAAAATTAACAATTATTGATAACTGGACATGTAAAAAAATTAATCAAGCAATAAAATCAACAGCTATAGAACTTAAAATTAATATTGTAGAAATTAGTATGCCACTTCGTGTTGCTGTAACAGGAATAGATCAATCACCAAGTATTGACGCTACTGTACATGCTATTGGTAAAATTAATTCATTAAAACGTATTGATAAAGCTTTATTTTATATTAATAACCATAAAAATAATATTAATTAATAAAACCCAATTAATATAAATGTATATTATTATTTTATCTTTTTTATGAACAAATTATATGAGTATTTAATAATTAAACTATTGTTGCAAAATTAATTTATTTATTTATAGTCTTGTTTATTTTACATATTTTAATTTTATTTAATCAGTTTTTTTAAAAAACTAAAGATTAATTTGAAGACTAATTATATATTATATAAAATTAATAATTTAATTTCTTTTTATTCTATAATATTTAAATTCTAAATGCATATATTTAATTGATATTAATAATTTATTATTTATTATGAAAGGTTTTAGTAATTTAAATTAATCAAACTTTTATATACATAAAAATTGATATATTGATGTATAAAATAAAATAATATTTTTTAATAAATAATTTAATATTTTATAAAAAATTTATTAGACGTTAATTTATTAATTATATTAATACCATTAATTTTTTAAATATATCTTTATTAAATAATACGAAATACTTAAATTAATAAATAAAATAAATACTCAATTAATTATAAAAAATTAATTCATATTATTGTAATAAAATCATATTAATTAAAATTATTATAATAATAAAATTATTTTTTAAGATCAATAAAAATATATTTATCTAATTTTTTAAAAATATTATGATGAATAATAATAAAAATTAAATATTTTACTGTTATTCAATTAATTATTAATTATTAATTATATAATAAATATATTATTACATTTATAGATATAATTTTAATCATATACTTAAGATTAAATATTTTATATAAAAATTATAAATAATTAACATAAATTACGATAATAATTTAATTTCTATTATTATATATACAAATATAAATAATAATATTCAGCTTAATATATTTTTATAATCAATAAATTTATTTTAATAAAGAATTAATAAATTAATCACATTAAAATTTTTTATTTTTATATTATTAATTTTAGTTAGTAAGTAACATTCTTATTATTTTAATAATAAGAAGTAAAATTTTTATAGATTTTATTGTAGAATATTAATTAATTTTTAGAATAAAAAATAATTAGAAATAATATAGAAATAAAAAATAAAAAAATCAATGAAATAATTAAATTTATCATTTCTACAAAATATAAAATTAAATAATTTTATTATATGAAGTAACAAATAATAAAAAATAAATTAATAAGTACTTTATTAACATCTTGTTTAAATAATAATTTATATTATTATTTAATGAATTAATAATATGAAAACATAGTAAATATACTATATAACCAATAATAATTACTAATTAAATTAATAATTAATTAATAATTTAAAAAAGATATAAAAATAATTAATAAATATAAATATTTCCAAATATTTAATGTATTAAATGATAATATCATCATATATTAAAATAATTTTATATAATTTAATTACTAAAATAATATTATATAAATATATAATTATATATTTTAAAAAATATAAGATATTATTTTTTTTCCAATAATATTTTTAATTCATTCTCATTTAGAATTTTTATTCCTAATTCATTTGCTTTTATTATTTTAAAAGTATTCATCTTACCAGCAATAACTAAATCGGTTTTTTTAGAAACACTAGTTATAATTTTTGCACCAAGTAATACTAATTTATCTTTAAGCTCATCACGAGTTAAATAATTTAACTTACCAGTTAAAACTATTTTTTTACCAATAAATGTATTATTTATTTTTTTGAGTAATATTGTAGGCCAGTTAATACCAATTTCATTTATTAAGTCATTGATAACATTTTGATTATGAAGTTCTTGAAAAAAATTAAAAATATGGTTAGCAATTATTTCTCCAATATTTTGTACTGTTTTTAGAGATTTTATGTTTGCTTTAGTGAGTAAAGTTAATGTTGTATAATGCAATGCTAAATTATTTGCCATTACTTCTCCAACTTTTCGAATACCTAACGCATAAATAAAACGAGCTAATGTAGTTCGTTTAGATTTATTAAGTGCATTAATTATATTCTGTGCAGATTTTATTCCAATATGATCTAATTTTATTAAAATATTAAGATTTAGGCGATAAAGATCAGCTACTGTTGTTACATATTTTTTATCAACTAATTGATTTATAATCTTATCTCCAATTCCATTAATATTCATTGCTCTTCTAGAAACAAAGTGTTTTAAAGAACTTTTACGTTGTGCCGTACAAAATAAAGCACCAATACAACGAATTAAAGTTTCACCTTCTATACGTTCAATAGCTGAACCACAAACAGGACAACGGATGGGAAATTGAATCTCATGACTATCAATAGGACGACGATCAATAAGTACGTTAACAATCTGAGGGATTACATCACCAGCTCTACGAATAACAACACTATCACCAATACGTATATTTAAGTGTTTTATTTTATTAGCATTATGTAATGTTGCATTACTTACAGTCACACCAGCAATATAAACTGGTTTTAATCGAGCAATAGGCGTGATAACTCCAGTTCGTCCTATTTTGAACTCTACATTATGTAATAAAGTTATTTTTTCTTGAGCTGAAAATTTAAATGCTGTAGCCCAACGAGGAGCTCGAGCAACAAAACCTAACTCTTTTTGTAATTGTAATGAATCAATTTTAATAACTATACCGTCGATATCAAAACCTAAGCTTAAACGTTCATGTTTAATTTTATGATAATATTCTAAAACTTGTTGGCTATTTTGACAAAGTGCTAACTTATCACTAATTGGTAATCCCCATTTTTTAAATTGTATTAAACATTGATATTGGCTAATAGGCAATTTTCCACCAATTACTAAACCAAAGCCATAACAAAAAAAAGATAATGATCTTTTAGCTGTGATATTTGAATTAAGTTGACGTAATGAACCTGCTGCGGCATTACGTGGATTTGCAAAAATTTTACAATTATTATACTTAGCTTCTTTATTTAGTTTTTTAAAACTACTATGTGTCATAAAAACTTCACCACGAATCTCAATATATTCAGGAATATTATCGCCTGTTAAACAAGTAGGAATTGATTTGATAGTACGAATATTAGAAGTAACATTTTCACCTATTTTACCATCACCACGCGTTGCTGCTTGTATTAGTTCACCTTTTTTATATAATAAACTAACTGCTAAACCATCTAATTTAAGCTCACAACAAAATGTTAAATTATTTTTGTTATTTAATTGATCGTGTACTCGTTTATCAAAAACTAAATAATCCTTTTCATTAAAAACGTTATCTAATGATAACATTGCTATTTTATGGTGTACTTGTTTAAAAATAGTTAATGGTACAGCACCAATAAGTTGTGTTGGTGAATCATTCATAATTAACTCTGAATGCTGAGCTTCTAATTTTTGTAATTCTTGCATCATCCGATCATATTCTATATCTGGTATTTCAGGCTTATCTAATACATGATAAAGATATTCATGATACCGTAATTTTTTTTTAAGCCATGCAAGATAATTTTGTTTTTCTTCCATTATTTACCATAAAAATAAAGGTATAATTAATAATTATTACCATACATATTATGCATATTTATTAGTCATATTTAATTTTTTTAAAAAAATTAAATAATTTTAATATAGTATATAATAGATAATAATTGTATAATATTTAATTATAAAGATAAACATATTGAAATTATAGATGTATTTTAAGTTATTTTACAAGTAACAAATATAATTTAAATGGAAAATTACTAGCTTTGGTATTTTAATTTAGATAATTCTATATATTATCTAAATTATTAATAATAATATTTACTGAGCGCATATATAGTAAAAAATTAATTTTTATTTAATTTAGAATAAATAAAAATTTTTAAAGTTTTTATTAAAAAGAACATTATGTTTTATTTATTTTTATTTTAATAAATATTATCATTTTTTCAATAAAAACAAGTATGATTATTTTTTAACAATCATGGATGGATAAATAATAATTATTATGATAATAACAAAAAAAAATTAAAGGTATTTTATAAAAATGGTATCAAAAAATACTTGATGATAAAAAATTGATATTCTAATATAAAATATATATTAACTAATTATAGTTATCTTTATTAAAAAGATCAATTTATAAACTTTATTATTAATTATAATAATTAATAATAAAGTTTATAAAAGATATTTTTTTAAATAAATAACAAGTTATTGTCAAAATCAATTTTATTATTAATATTTAGTGATATTTTTATTATTACTAAATAATTTTTTTAGTAATTTACGATAAATAAAATAATAATAAAGATATAAATTTACTGTAATATTTTTTATATTTTAATATTTTAATTTTTAATAAGATATTTATTTAAATATATATTTTTAAATAATTTAATTAAAATTATTAGAATATAATAAATCATTATTTTAATAATTGATATTTTATTTGATTATATTATTTTTTAATAAAAGCTAATTAATTAAATAAAAAAGTAAAAATTTATATATATTATTAATAATATTAAAATTTTTACTTTATTTATTATTAAATTCAATATAAATTATCTTTTTTTATATCAATCAGTATATTAATACCAAATATAATTGATATTCTATATTAGCAGTTCAGTTCCATAACTTCTTGTTAAAATATTATTTAATGAGTTTATTTGATAATAATGAAAACATTTACTGATAGAGAAAATTTGTATCTTTATTTTATCTGGTTCCTATGGGTGTTAGTAGTGATGTTATATATATCAAATGTAATTGTAAAAACATGGTTTTTTATTTTAATTTTTTTGTTTATTTTTATCTTATTATTTATCTTTATAAGAATGAGGTTAATTACGATGTTTAGAAATAAAAAACAAAATACTTCAAATGCGAATATATTTATAATGAAAGGTGATAAAAAAAATAATCTTAAACAAAAAGATGTAACAATTATTTCGAAAAAAAGTTTTTTAACAGGTAACATTAGTATTTCAGGTGATATTTATGTTTGGGGACAAATTAAAGGTAATATTATAGTAACAGAAGGAACGATTCATATCATGCAATGTGGAAAAATTGAAGGTGAAATTGAAGCATCTAATATAATTATTGATGGTTTTGTTGATGGTGTTTGTTTTGGAAATAACCTAAATATCTTAGAACATGGTGCATTGCAAGGAATTAGTCGTGTAAGTCATATGTCTATTAAGAGCGGTGGTATATTTATTGGTCAATCTGAAAAAATTGAGCATCAAACTGAAAAAGTAATTCCATTAGAAACTATTGAAGAAATAACAAAAAATAAATGATTATTTTTATAAAAACAAAATACTAAATTATTTTATAAAAAAATTTTATAAAATAGTAATTTTATTATTTTAATATAAAATATTATTTATTAACATAAATAATGTTAAGAAGTTAATGAATTTTATTTCATAGTTTTAACAATAATTGAAATATTGTACTTTATTTTAAAAATAAATAAAATAATGTTTTAGTTATTAATATTAAATGATATTTATTTAAATATTTTTATTTATAAAATATATTTTCTATTTTATGTTAAATTAATTAATAATTATATATTTTATTTTTATAAAGATAAAATATATATGAATTTATTTATAGTAGATTAAATTATCGTTTTTCTATATCAATAAATTTATAAAATTACTTTTATTATTAATAAAATTAATCATTTTTTAAAAGTTTAATCAAGATTAATAATCTAGAAAAAATGTTATTAATTTTAATAAATTTTCATAAAATTTTTTAAAGTATTTAATAGTTATTGTTAAATTAATTTTAATGATTCATTAGAATATTAAAATAAAAATTTATTTATCAAAATATTTAATATATAATTAATTCGGTAACTAATTTTATTAGGCAATATATTATTTTAGAATTTTAGTTATAATTTATGATTTTTTTAATAAATATTAAAGAATCATAAGTACTTAAAAAATTATTAACGATGTATAAATTATCTATATTTTACTATTAAGCAGTTTTATTTATAAAATAAAAACTTATTTTTATTTTATAAAAATAAAAAATTTATGTTTAAGTTTTTATTGTTCATAATTATTTATACCTTAATTTTCAATTGAAATAAATAAATAATAATTAAAAATAAACCATATAATAACTTAATTTTAATTATAAATTGTAAAGTAATTTATAATCTAATATTACTATTTATTTATCAATTATATTGGTTATTAACCTATATTTATAATTTTGAGTATTAATAAAAATAAAATATTTTAAAAAAATATATGATTTAACAAAAATGTTAAAGATATAAAAATTTTAATTTTTAATAAATATTATGTCATAAAATTATTAATCATAAAAATAATTTATTTTCTTAAATATAAAAATTAAATTCATATAGATATAAATTTTTATTTATAAAAACTAGTTTTATTATTAAAAATAAATGATTTAGTAAAAATTTAATGATGTTATAAGTAACATATTATGTAAAATACAATTACTATTAATTATAATGATAAAATTTTTTTCTTTCGATTAATGAAATATTAATAATACTTATTAATAAGAGTAAACTTAAGTAGTTTAATATAAATCTTTAATTAGATAAATAGTATTCTATTGAAACTAATAATATTAAAAAATAATGATAAATATAGAAAATTTTTAAATAAAAGTATTACTAAATAATTTTTAAATAAAAAATAAATATTATAAATTAGTATATTGATATAATTCAATTAGAATATCTAGTTATTTATAAAATAATGAAATTATAGGGATATATACTATTAAATTTTAATTTTAAATATAAAAATATATTATTAAAATTATTAAATGTAATAAAATTATTATATGAATGCTCATTAAATAAAATAATTTTTCATTAATTTATATGTTTATTATATTAATAATAAACATATAAATTAATGAAAATAATATTATAATATTTAAATTAATTAATTTAATATTTAATTTATAAGTTTATATAATTTTATATATCATTAAAAGAATTAATTTAATTCAAAGTATTAAAAAATATTTAATTTCAAAAAATTTATAAAAAATATTTATATAATTTTTTTATTAACTGAAGAAAAACATTTTTGAAAATTAATTAAAATTTGTTAAAATTAAATAAATAGCTATTAATATGAAATATAAAATATAAAATATAAAATATTTTAATTAAAATTAAAAAATAATTAATTTATCATTTTTAATATTTTTAATTTAGATAAAATTTCATTTTTAAGTCATTTTTAAATTATAATTATACTTTAGTTTTATAATAAATGGAGCTGGTGGGAGTTGAACCCACGTCCGAAATTCCTCTATCCTTGGTACTACATGCTTAGTCTAATTTCTATATTTGTCAGTTAGCTATAAATAGACGTATTACTAATAGACTAACCTGATTAAATTTAACGTTTCAACCCCAGGTTAGGTATCTACGCGATCTCTTTTAAGTTTGACCTCTCTTGACTTATCCTAAGAGCAAAGGTTAAGGAGAAAGGGCTCTGCGCAGATTATTAAGCTGCCAGTGCGTAGTTATCGTCGTTTGCGACTATTTTTTGCGGCTTTTTTCGAGGCAAACCGCCCCTCGACATGCACCTTGAATTTTGCAAATCTCGTCGAATCCAAAATCAGCCCCCAAATTTACTATTAGATAGTATCAAAAAAATATTAATAATACTAGTACTAAATTCATTATTTCCATATGTTTTTTGTAGTTTTTGCTTTGTCTATCTTCCATTCTCGTTCTTTAATGTCAGAACGCTTATTATATTCTTTTTTACCTTTAGCAATACCAATTTTAACTTTACACCAAGCTCCTTTCCAATAAATCGATAATGCTACTGCTGTATATCCTTTGCGATTAATTTTACTAAATAAAAAATCAAGCTCATGTTTATTTAGTAATAATTTTCGAATGCGTATTGGATTACAAAGTATATGGGAAAAAACTGTATTTAACGGAGTAATTATTATACCAAAAAGATATACTTCACCGTTTTTTAGTAAAACATAACTATTGTTAATATTGATTTTATTAGCTCGTAATGCTTTAACTTCCCAACCCAATAAAACTAAACCTGCTTCAATTTCTTCATTGATAAAATATTCATACCGCGCTATTTTATTTACAATAATTATAGTTGGATTAACTTTATTTATTTTTTTATTCATCATAATTTCAATTATATTAAATATATAAATAAATAGCACGGTATGAATTTATTATTTGATGTTAAATGAGTATTTATTAAATAAAATTGTTATTTTAGATTTTTATTTAAATTTTTATTAAAATTATTATTCTTTTTGATTTAATTGGTTAAATTATTATGTTAAAAATTAATCGATCTACATTAATATCATATAGTGTAGAAAAAATGTATAATTTAGTTAATGATGTAAATTCATATCCAGAATTTTTAAATGGTTGTGTAGATATACAAATTTTAAATTATATTAATAATGAAATGATCGTATCAGTTAAGGTTATTAATGATGGTATTACTAATACTTTTATTACTCATAATACATTAAAGATTAATAAAAGTATTAAAATACAATTAATAAAAGGGCCATTTCAGTTAATTGGTAACTGGTTATTTATTCCATTAAGTAAGAATACATGTAAAGTTGAATTATATCTTTATTTTGATTTTACTAATAAATTAATAGAGTTAGTTTTTTATCAAATTTTTAAAGAATTTGGTAAAGATATGATACAATCTTTCATTCAACGTGCTCATGAGATTTATTGTGATTAAAATAAATATTGAAGTTGTTTATGCATCAAAAAATAAACAATTCTTATTACAAGTTAACCTAACGAAAGGAACTAATGTTGAGGAAGCGATTATAAAATCAGGCATTTTATCTCTTTGTGATGATATTGATTTAAATAAAAATAAAGTTGGTTTTTATAGTCGGCCCGCTAAATTATCAGATATATTGTCTGATGGAGATCGAATTGAAATTTATCCTTCTTTACATATTAATCCAGAAGAAATACGTCGTAAACGAGCAAAAAATAAAATAAAATATTAATAAACTTATTTAAAATAAAATAAATAATCATTAATTTAGTTTTTACTTAATTAATTATTAATTTTTTTTAAAAAAAATTAATAATATTTATTATATGATTAATTAATATTAATTTTTATATAATTAAATCATTGTTAGTTTTATATCAATACAAACATTATTAGAATCAAAAAAAAGTGTTAATGTTTTTTGTTTAATTTTTTTATAGCTAAATTGCTGACGAAAAACATAATGCCAAACTTTCTGGCCAAATGGTTCTTTTATCATTGGCGTTCCTAATATGTAAATTATTTCATTTTGAGTCATTCCTTTTTTAATTTTTTTAATATCAGTAGTAGATAGGTAATTTCCTTGATTAATATTAGGATGATAAACAAATCGTTCTAATATAGAACAGCTCATTGTTAAAATAACAAAAAATATAATAACAAAAAATAAAAATTTATAATACATAATTATATTCCTTTATAACTTGAATATTAATATTAATTAACATTAATAAATTTTAAAATAATTCATTATTTTTCTATAACTCATAATATACAATAAAATTAAGTATTTTTAAAAATTAAAGATACTTTAATATTAGTTATTTAATATTTTATGTTATTTTAATATAATTTAATATCTTGATTTTATTGTAAATAAATACACTAATATTTATTTTATTGGTATAATTTTTATTAATAATTAGTCTAATTAATTGAAATAAATTTTAAAGTTAAATTATAGTTAATTTTTTATTATTGATTTATAAATATTCAGAATAAATTTTAATATTAATTATAAAACATATTATAAAATATTAAAAATTGATGTATGTTATTATTAATTAATTTAATACTAATTTATTATTTCTATATTTAATAAGATTTATCAGCTATTTTAATATATTAAAATTAATTTTTAAATTTATATAATCAACAAGACTAATTATAATTATTTATTAAAAATTTATTTTTTATAATTATTTATAATTTATTATATATTTTAAATTAATGAAGATTATTTATAATTATTTTATTTTATATTTTTATCTAATTTTAATGTTTATTATTTTTATAATATCGAGTTTATAATTTTTAGCATGATATTTAATAAATTGTTTGTATGATAGATAACTTTTTTGTTTAAAATTTAATATTTTATTAATTTTATTAATTTAATATTATTTTTTATAAACCAATTTTAGATAAAATTAAATGCTTTTATTTAAAAAAAAATATTTTATAAATATTTTATTATTAATGGATGTTAATAATTAATAATCAAATATTTATTATATATCTAATAAATAACTTCTTTATTTCTCATGATTATAATAAAAAATAACTCTACAATTAATTATCATAATGTAAACAATTATTAGTAACGATTATTTATCTAGTAAGTATTCATTTTAATTATATATTTATTTATTTTTAATTAATATTATAATGTAAAAATATCAATAAAAAATGAATATAAAATATTCTATTATAAGAAAATATAATAAAAATAATATTGATATTAATTAGTTTATTTTAAACATAAAGTAATAAATTAATTATAATTATTTTATTTTTATATGTAAAAACAACTATTAACAAATAGAATATTTATTAATTTTTATAAAATAAAACAATAATAAAATCTCAAAATATTTTTTTTGACCAACCTAGTTTTAAACTTAATGTATTAAAATAATTATAATCTTTTGGATGGATAAGATTAAATTTTTTATTACTTCGTTTAATTAATACTTCATCATCATCTTGAATAGGTAAAATAACTTGACCATCACAATTAATTTCATAATTAATATTTTTTTTTATAAATTTCAATTTAATATTACTATTACTACTAATAACTATTGGACGTGATGAGAGATCATGAGGAAACATAGGAATTAACGCAATAGCCTCAAGATTTGGGGTAAGTATTGGTCCGCCGGCAGAAAGTGAATAAGCAGTTGAGCCAGTCGGCGTAGTAATAATTAATCCATCTGAACGTTGAGAAAAAGCAAAATGATTATCAATATAAACTTCAAATTCAATCATATGAGCTATTTTTCCTGGATGTAAAATTATTTCATTAATTGCAGTACTTATTCGATGTTTATGATTTTTTTTTCTTATCTGAGCTTTTAATAAAAAACGTTGTTCTTCATAAAAATGACCAGATAATACTTCTGTTAATTGTTTTAATGCTTTATCTGCTACAAGATCAGTTAAAAAACCAAGGTTACCGCAATTAATGCCAATAACTTTATTTTTGTAACGTGAAAAAATACGGGCAGCTCCTAACATATTACCATCACCACCAATAACAATAATTAAATCTGCTACTTTAGCAATTTCTGTTAATTTACCTATGATAGCGTTTTTTAATTTAAGATGTTGAATAATTTTCTTTTCAACAATTACTTTATATTTTTTCTTTCGTAACCAGTTATAAAGTTGTTCATGAATTTTCAGTGTTTTTAAATTTCGAGGATAACCTACAATGCCAATATATTTAAATAATGTTTTTTTTGCTATTTTTCCGACCAGCATAATTTTTTCCTCTTACATATTAGTGTTTTCTCTTGAATCTAAAAATTTTATCCCAATATTAAATTAATAATTTGGATTTAAATTAATGCTAATAATGTGGAGATATTGATGAGTAGTAAAGATCATAAAGTGCATGATGAGCAAGCATCTAAACAAAAAGAATTAAAAAAAATACAAAAAAATGAGGAAATGGAAGATATTCTTAAAACTAATCAGTCAATAACCTCTAAGGATGAATTATTAATTGATCCACGCATTACTGAATTAGAGCAACAACTACTTGAAACACAAAAACGTGAGCGTGAACTATTATTACGTTCTAAAGCTGAAGTTGAAAATATTCGTCGTCGTACTGAACAAGATATTGAAAAAACCCATAAGTTTGCTTTAGAGCGATTTGCTAATGAATTATTACCTGTAATTGATAATTTAGAAAGAGCAATCGAACTTGTTAATCATGAAAAAAATGAAACAATGTCAATGATTGAAGGACTTGAATTAACATTAAAATCTTTTTTATTTGCTGTTAGTAAATATGGTATTCAGGTAATAGTAGAAAAGAATGTTCCTTTTAATCCAGAATTACATCAAGCAATGACAACAATCGATTCTGAAAAACATGAACCTAACCAAGTTATTGATGTTATACAAAAAGGCTATACTTTAAATGGTCGATTATTGCGGCCAGCGATGGTAATTGTGTCAAAATCAAAATAAGTTAAAATAATGCCACCATCATATAGGTGGCATTTAATTTACTATTTTTTGGTAATTGACATCCAATCAATAGGTTTTATTCCTTGTTTTATAAGCATTTCATTAGTTTTTGAAAAATGCCGACAATTAAAAAAACCTTTATGAGCAGATAATGGTGATGGATGAGAAGCTTTAAGAATAAAATGTTTTAAGTTATCAATAAATTTACATTTTTTTTGTGCATTAGAACCCCATAATAAAAAAATTACACCAACTCTATATTGATTGATTACTGAAATTATCTTATTTGTGAATATTTCCCAACCAAGTTTTGCATGTGAATATGGTTTTCCCTCTTCAACAGTTAAAATTGTATTTAATAATAATATTCCTTGTTTCGCCCAACTAATAAGATAACCGTGATTAGGATGTTGAAAATATAAAATATCTTTTGTTAATTCTTTATATATGTTAAGTAATGAAGGTGGCACCGGAATACCCGGTTGAACTGAAAAAGAAAGACCGTGTGCTTGATTAAGAGTATGATAAGGATCTTGTCCTAGTATTACAACTTTTACTTTATTTAGTTTGGTATAATAAAAAGCATTAAAGAGATCTTTTTGAGGCGGAAAAATATTTATACCTTGTCGACGTTTTTCAATAATATAAGTAAAAATATTATAAAAATAATTTTGTTTTTTTTCTATTCGAATAATATCTTGCCAAATTGGTAAAAAAGACATAATTTAATTCCTTTATATTTTTATTAAAAAATTTAAATAATATTATATTATGTTAAATTAATATTTAATTGTTCTAAATTTATAGAAATAATAACTATAGTATATTAATAAATAATTTATCATCATTAATTTTTTAATTATTAAATTATAGAAATAAAATTTATTTAATTTTAATTAAAATTAATGTTTATTAAAAAATAAATTTATTATAATAAAAATAATAAAATTAAAATTTTTTTAAAAATCATTATTTAATAATGAAATATACATTTAAATATTTATTTGAAATAATAATATTTATTTTAATATATATAATATATTAATACTTAGAATAATTTAATTATCGATTTTTTTAATAAAATAGATAATAACTGTTATTCAATTGAATTATTAATATTAAAGATATTTAAATTATTTTAAATATATTTTCATTATATAAATTATTTGACGTTCTCTTAATAAAAATTTTATTTTAAAAATCAGCTTTAAATAAAATTTATCAATCATGAAATAACATAAAATAACAATATTATTTTATTATTATTTACGATTAACTATATCTTAATTTTACCAATATAATCAAAATAATATTATAATTTAGTTTATGAGGTTATAGGTTGTTAATTTAAAATAATTTATTTGGTTTTTATAATAATTATGAATTAATAAATCGCAATAATTTATTGATTCATAAATAATAATAAATATTAATTATTTTATTTTAAAAAAATCGAATTTAACATTTAGATGAAATGTATAGATATTTTAAATAAAGATATTATAATATAAAAATTTTTATTATTAATAATATTATATTATAAATATTATTAATAATAAAAATAATTTAATTTCTTATATATAATTAAATTTACATAAATATAATTTTTATCCATCTTAAAGTTGAATATATATCTCCATCACAAAATATTAAAATAAATAATAAAAAATTTAATAATTTTAAAATTTTATTTTATAAAAATATAATTACTGTTCATTTTAATGAAAAAATTCTATTTTTAAGTTAATTAAGTGATATAATTTTTTTATCATATTTTAAAAATAAATATTTTAATAATATTAAAAGATAAATAACTCTATAGTTAAGTAAAAAAATATTATTTCTATCAAAACTAATTTTATTAAAATCACTATTAAAAATTAATTTTGATATATAAATATATTAATTAATATTTGATTTAAAAAATATAATAAATTAACATATTGATATCATTAAAAATTAAACACAAATTTTTAAAATTAATAATAAGTATATTTTTTATAACAACATTAATTATATACAAAAAATTTAATAAAATTAAACACTAAAAATATTAATTTAATTTTTAATAAATTTATTAATATTATTATTTATATGGTAATTTTTATATAAATCTTTATTAGAAAAATTATTGAAATTTATTAAAAAAATTCAATAACAATTAAATATTTATAAATTTAATACTATAAATAATAAAAATAAAACACATACCATTATAATATTTTTAAGATTTTTTATAAACTAAAAAAATAAATTTAATAATTTTTTATTTCTTAATGAACTAAAAAATTAAGTATCTCTTTAAAATCTAAAGGTGCTTCATTGTTATTAAATATGTCATATGGTATTAGCAATTTTATTTTTACATAAAGAGTTAGTTTAGTTAATGCCTTATTACTTTCTAACATTTCCATTGGAAACCATTCTTTATCTATTCGAGTATCTGTTTTATTTTCACCTCTTTTAATCATAAATATAACATATTTTTTGTTTGGCAGATATGTTTGAATTTTATCAATAATTACAGATACTTTAATATTATGTCCTACATTAAAGTATTTTTTATTTATTTTGGAAGAACGTAAGTTTATTTTAATTTTTTTCTTATTAACACAAAATATTTCTAATATAGCATCTCTAGTTAATATAAATCCTTCATTATTTTTTTCTGCTTCATCATATAATGAGATGGAAGTTATATTACCGTAATCTGCATAAACAGGTGATATAATGATACTACAGTTACCAAATGTTAATGCATAAGCTGGATTTATTATAAAATTAATAACTATGCTAATAATAGGTAATAATATTATTGATTTCATTTTATCCTTCTTTTTATTGCTTATTGACAAATTGCCGGTACAATTTCATATGGTTCATCATATTTTAATTGTTTTTTATTTATTATAAAATTTAATGTACATCGCCGTCCATTATTACCTTCAATAAGAACACCATTACCGAGATATTTTATATCTAAATAAATATCACCATCTGCACCAGTGATACTTAAATAATTTCCATACTTATCTAATACAGTCATACCTTGATCTAATGAGTTACCATATGAATCTTTAACTTGCAATAATATTTTTCTTTGCTGCTTAACTTTTAGATTAAAATTACTAACAGAACCACGAGCAGCTTTAATAATGCTACTAGCATTATTAATTTCTATATTACGAGGTAAACCTTGAGTAATTAATTCAACACGTGAATTAGTATATGGAATAACAGATGGTACTGCGGCACGACCTTTTTTATTTGTCAATATCATACCAGATGGAGTTTGTATTCGTGCATTATTTAATCCAGTAACATTAACAATACCAAAGGTATCTCGCGTGTTATATGAAGAAAAAAGTAGACTTTGACCATCGTGTATTATACTACCTTTCATACTAGCTGACCAAGAATGACTATCATGGCCATTATAGCTATAATTACCATAGAGACTAGTATAACGTGATTGTAAATTAACTGAGCTATTAAAATTATAATATTTATTATTGATGGTAGAAATACCTACACTATACCCAACAGTATCATTAAGTTGCTGATTAATATTAGTTGATGCTCGAGTATAATGGCCTTCTTTACTGACAGCAAAATTAGTATTAATTTTGTTCATTGGAAAACTAACATTCAGATAATACATATTATTAACATGCTCACTATTACGTGGTGACATACTAAATGAGATATTTGCTAAACCAATATTACGACTCCAACTTAGCATTGGATAATTTTCAAATGTATTATTAAATCGCTCTGTTCTGGCTAAACCAAATGAAAAATATCCTAATGTATCATTACTCCATCTAAGACTTGCACTATATAGTCGTCGTTGTAAATTATATCGTAAAGCATTAGATTGAGGATTATCTGTCAAGTAACGGAAACCAAGGGTATAAAATGCAGTATTGAAAGTAGCCAATAATGTATCTCCTATTGCTATACTGTGCCCAGCTTGCGTAATGATCCCATGTGTTTTAGTGCGTGTATCTCTAGAAGCAAGAAGATGAAGATAAGTTGATGAGCCTTTCCATAGACTAGTTTTTGCATTAAGTCCAACAGAAGTATAACGTTGGGCTAGTATTAGCCCTGTTGTTATATTAGTATATAAAGTTCTTATTGGAAAACTAGCTGTTATAAACCCATGACTTTTTAAATTATTAGAACTGCCAAATTTGATATCACGTAGCTGGCCGGCAGCAAATGTCCAATTCTGTTGTATAGGGATAAAATTGAACAAAAATGATGCTGCAGGAACAGTAAATCGTCGTCGCAAACCATTATTTTCAATCACTGTTACCTCTAAATCTTCCGAAAAATTATTTAATGGTAAATTATTTAAAACAAAAGTACCAGCAGGTGCTAATGTTGAATAAATTAATACACCGCTTTGACGGACTTCAATTCTTGCAGCCGAAGGTGTAATACCGGTAACACGAACACCATTTTCTATTTTTAGTAATGCATCTTCAGGTATAATTTGAATTCCATTAAACGCTGAAATAGAAAATAATGGACTATTAAGTGTAAGTTGTCCGACTTGTATAGTTGATTTGAAAGATGGAAAAGTACGTTGTATCCAAGCATTTTGATGTTTAAATTTTGAATTATTGTATTGACTAGAATAAAAATCATAACTACGAACTATCCAATTATTAAAATTAAAACCACTTTCTGTATTAGCATAAAAAGTATGAAATTTATGATTAAAATTATTATTACCGGTAATATAAAGATTATAATTAAATAATGCAGCGCTACCACCATTAACATAAAGTGTTTCTGGTGTACTATTATCAATTAATTGAGGTGGAACCAATAACTCAATACGATTATATCCAGGATATAACTTTACATCAATACCGATTGGCAATGATTGACAAATTTTATTCTTAACAGTTATTGATTTTTTAGACTTTGGTATGAGTATTCCTGCAATCTTTAAAAAATGAGTATCAATACATAAAATCCCTTGATCATTGAAAGTAACAGAGACAGTACCTCGTTGATTTCCATTAACAATTAAGGTTGGATGATTAATTCCAGGAGGAAATCTAGAGGTACTTTGTAAATAAGTAGCAACTGAAGTAGGAATACCACGTGCACGCAAAATATCCGTATCAAACATTGTTATAGATTCTGCCAGCCCATTTTGAGTAGATAGCACTAAAGATAAGGCAAAACGACTAAAAGTAAGGCGACTTTTCATGTTAAGCTCCGGGTGATAATATACTTACCGATAATTGAACAGGATTCTGCATATAATTATAAAGTGATGCTGGTGTTAGTTTTACCGCAGTAAGTGTTCTTTTTTGTATAGGTAAATTTACAGATAAATTTTTACCAGGTAAAAGATAAGTACTTGGTAAACTAATTATTTCTTGAGATGGTAATAGAGTTAATCTAGGATGAAAACGGACCACATAGAGAGATGGATTATGTACTGTTAAAGTACTATTGATTACTTTCCATTGTAGATGTTTCCAAGGAGTATAATCACGCTTCAACCCTTTAGGTTTAATAATAATAGGAATATTTTGAGCGATATTGATATTAATACGATTATTAACTTTTCCACCTTTTGCTGGAATACTTTCAAATTTTACGCGAGCCATGCGCTCACTTTTTAGATTAGTAGTATTTTTTAGTAAAAAACGTACCACTTGTGTATCATAAGGTTCGATACGTGAAATTGGAGGAGTGATTATAACTATTTTTTCTGGATCTTCTGGTAATGACTCAAGAGTTATAAGCATCATTATAGGTGAAGAAGATTCGTTTTTTACTGGAAAAGCATTTTCACCAATATTAGCTTCAATGATAACAGCGGAAGTATGTAATTTTAAATGATTTGCTATTGAGATAAGAGGGTTAAACATAAGAAATAATAAAAAAATATTTTTTATATTCATGAAAAAATTTCCTTATTGTTAATATCAGTAAGTTATTAAATAATTTAAAAATAAGACGGCATATTTTCACCGTCTTAATGTTAATAATTAACTATGATGACATTAAATATAAAAGATAGTAAAGGTTGCTGAACCTTCAAAAGTAATTTCATCAATTAAATCACGTTGCGCACTATCATAATAGAAAAATAGATTTGGTTTAAAGTCAACTTTAAATGTTTTTGCTTTTACTGGATCATCACTATCAATATATGTCCAGAATTTTGATAATGTTAAATCTCCAGGCACTTTTTTCTTAATCCACCCAGCATTACTTATTTTAGAGTCTTTAAAACCAGTATTAAAATCTTTATTAATATCTTTTCCTTGTGCTCCAACAACAAGTGCCTTAGTAAATTCGAAAAAATAACCACCAAGTTTAGAGCCAGTAGCTAGACCACTAATAGATTTTAATCCAAATGCATGTGATAAATCAGCTCCTTCTATACCTATATTTGATATACCTGTATTTTCAATAAAATTAAGTGGAGCATAAGAACTATTATTATCAGTAATAGTAAAGCCGACAGATGCCAAGTTATCACATTCAACTGTAAGTGTTGTTTTTTCGATATTGCTATATAGTCCAAAATTTTCTGTCCATCTTTTTTCCATAAGTTTAGTAGTTGTATTTTGTGTTTCAAGTTCTCCATACTTAATACTACCAACATCAATGTTATTTTTAGATAAAACTATATTACAAGCAGTAGGAAGAAATTTACCTGATATAGTAAAATTAGCACTATCTCCTGCTAATGCATTAGAAGAAGTAAATATTAAAAATGGTAAAGAGATAATAGTGGTGATTGGTATTGTTTTGCTATTATTAACTTTCATATTATTTTTGCCTTTTAATTAAAAATATTTAAATTTATATTGTCATTATTGACACAACTACTAATTTATTGAATTTAATTTCATTACATTAATAACTATCTATAAAAATAATTGACCGAATTACATAAAAAATAAAATGAAATTAATCGATCGTTTCGATATATTTTGTTTTTACTTATTAAAGAATGATATTTATCAGTAAATTATTTATGCTATTAAAATTAAAAAATTTTATTATTTTTTACTTGTAAAATATAAAGATTGATATGCTTTTATTTTAAATAAAATTAAACAATCAAATTAATTTTATTTAAAATAAATTATTAAATATATTTTAATTATCATTAAGAACTCTATTTAAAATATAATTAATGATTAATTATTTTATTTAAAAAATTAATGAAAACTTTTATTTGATAGTTTTATGATATTAATTATATTACAATGTTAAAAATTTTTATAGCACTATATGAAATATAGATTATTTTTTTGAATAAAGAAAGAAATATTTAAAATTAAATTAATAGATAATAAAATTTATTAATTAAAAATAAAAAAAACAATACATTTATATTTTATAATAATTATTAATCATTAATATTCATTATAAAATAATAGTTAAATAAATTATTTATTATAAAATATATAATATAAAAACAATATTTTAATTAATTTAATTAAAATATTGTTTTTATAGATTTTTCAATTAATTATTAAAATAATACATTGAAAATTAAATTTATATAAATATAATCTATTATTTATAATAAGAATTGGATATATTATAATTAGGTATTATACGATAGTAAATAAAATAAAAAAATAATAATAAAAAATATTTATTTTTATGAATAACTTAAATATTTCAATAATTAATAAAGTTAAAAAATAACTAATTCTATAGTTAAATAAAATTAATAGTTAGTAAAAAATTTTTTAATGTTTTATTGGCTATTAGTTTTTATATAAAAAATTTAAAAATTGAAAAAAATAAAATTAATAAATTTTTATAAATTTATTTAATAATTTATAAAATATTTTTAAAATAAACATAATAATTATTATTAATTTACCATATAAATTAAAATATTCAAATTTTAAATATTGCATTTAAAAATATGGTTATATATATAAATTTTTATAGAGATTTTATTTAAAAATTTTTTAAAAAATTTAAATGAATAATGATATTTATTTTGTATATTTTATATTTTTTAATATTTTAAATAAAATATTAAAAAATATAAAATAAATAATGTTTTTTTAATCTGTTCTATAAAAACTATTATTTATTTTATATTTTGTAATAAATTTTTATAATCTTTATCTTATTTATACTGAGTTTTAGATTAAATAATTATTGATATTATTATTATCTTAAGTTATTAATATTTTAAATATTATTATATAATAATATCGTTTTTATCGATAAAAATAAAAACTAATAATTTTATTATCTTACTGAAGCTTAAAAATAAAATAAATAAATATTTTATTTTTAATTTTTTAAAAAATTAAAGTTTAAAACTTTTTTATAGTCTATTTAGATTAAATTTAAAATAATTTAAATTTATTAAAAATTTATAACTCTTTATTACTCAAAAAATGATTTATTGTAAATTTGAAAAAAAATAGTAGATTCAAATAAAGAAAATATGAGGTTTATTTTCTGGAGAAATAATCTCGGATGAGCGGGCAATTAACAGATCAAATGCTAGTTAAACGAATACAAAAAGGGGATAAAAAAGCTTTTAACTTACTGGTTATTAAATATCAGAATAAAGTTATAAGTCTTATTTCTCGTTATGTACCACAAGGAGATGTTCTTGATGTTACACAAGAAGCATTTATTAAAGCTTATCGCGCTATTAGTTCATTTCGAGGCGAAAGTGCATTTTATACGTGGCTTTATAGAATCTCAGTAAATACAGCAAAAAATTATCTTATATTTAAAGGGCGTCGACCATCATTAAATGATTTTAATATTATTAATGCAGAAAATTTTAAAATCTCTAATGCATTAAAAGAAATTTCTAACCCTGAAAACTTAATGTTATCAGAAGAATTAAAAAAAGTAGTTTTTCGAACTATAGAGTCACTTCCTGAATATTTACGTTTAGCAATCATACTTAGAGAATTAGATGGATTAAGTTATGAGGAGATAGCACTTATTATGGATTGTCCTGTTGGTACAGTTCGTTCACGTATTTTTCGAGCAAGAGAAGTCATTGATAATAAAGTTCAACCATTAATACAAAACTAAATATAATTTATATTTAAATAAAATTTATTTTTATTTTATATATAAAAATTTTATATTTTAATAGATTAAAATATTTTTAATTAAAATATTGTATACTTTTATTATAAAAATAATAAAGAACTATTATTTTAGTTAAAAAGTTTGATATTATACAAATAAATTTATTAGTTTTAATTTTTTAATAAAAAAAATATTTAATGATAAATAAACTTATTAAATGTTATTTAACATTAAATTAAAAAGTAATATTAATCTTTTTATTTAAACTAATTAATACTGAAGTAATTATTATTTTTTAACATTTATTTTTAAAATATATTTAATATAAAATTACTAAAAAATATAAGTTAGTAATATTATATTATATATACTATAAACTTGATTATATCTTATAAGTTTAATCATTTACAGTTAATTTGTTATTTATTTAAAAGTTAAATAAATAAGTTAAATTAATACTTACTTTAATATACTATTACAAAATAATGACTTAATTAACATTTAATTTAAATTATAAAATATCATGTTATTTTCAATAATAATAATAAATTACTCGTAAAAATAATATCAATAATTTATTATTGATATTATTTTTATTTTATGATTTCTTTACAAATTTATTAATATCAAAAAATTTAAAAAATAAAATTTTTAGGTATTATAAATAATATAATAAAAATATTTTACTTACTTAATTATTTTTTATTATTATTAACTAACAAAATAGAATTTTTTATTATTTTAATAAATTAAAAATTTTTATAATCTTATTAGATTAGATAAAATAAATAAATTATAATATAATAATATATTAAATAATTTATATAATATTAGAATAAAATTCTATACTTATATATCTCTTATTAATTTTAAAATTTTTATAATTAAAAAGAAACAATTGATAATTAATCTTCAAAGATCATAATATTTAATTATGATATATTTAGTTTTTTATTAAAATTATTAAAATAAGAAATCATTAATTTATTAAGTAACTATTTCATAAAATAATTTATTTTTAAAATATAATAAATGATAATATAAAGTTAAAATTGTTAATTAATTAATATTAATTATCATTAATAATATTAAAATAAATTTTATAATTTTAAGTAGATAATTTAATAATTACTAACTTAACCATAATAGTTAATGGATATAATAGAGTTAAATTATTTTATAATGTAGTTTTATTTTTGTAATTGCATTTAGCATTTAATTTTTTTTTAAATTTCATATTTTAAATAAAATAAAATAGATAATTAAATATTATTTAAAGTTTGATATTACATATTTAATATTATCTTTATTAAAATAGTTTAAATAAAAATTAATTTGTATAATTAATTTTTTATATTCAAGAATATTTTTTATTTTTCGTTATTAACTTAATTAATTATTTATAAAAAGTAAATTAAGTTATAAGATTTATTGTCAAATAAATTAAAAAAGTAAAAATTAATAACATATTTAACTTTTTAAATATATTTACTATTACTAATTAATAATAGTTTATTCATATTAAAATATACATATAATATATATCATAAAAATTTTTTATTATGATTATTTGAATTTCTTATTGCTTATATATAAAATAACATTCTCAATATTGTTATAATAACTTTTATTGATTTTGTACTTTATAGACCAATTATTGTTAAAATTTATTTTTAATATTTTTATAAAAAGATATAATTTTGAAAATTAAACATATAAGAAATTTTTCTATTATTGCACACATTGATCATGGCAAATCAACTCTTTCTGATCGAATTATTCAAATTTGTGGTGGTTTTTCTGATCGTGAAATGAAAGAAAAAATATTAGATTCTATGGATTTAGAGCGTGAACGTGGAATTACAATAAAAGCTCAAAGTGTTACTATTAATTATAAGGCTATTAATAATGAAACTTATCAACTTAATTTCATTGACACACCTGGCCATGTTGATTTTTCTTATGAAGTATCTCGTTCATTAGCTGCTTGTGAAGGTGTATTACTTGTTGTTGATGCAGGACAAGGAGTGGAAGCACAAACAATTGCTAATTGTTATATTGCCATTGAAATGAATTTAGAAATTGTTCTTGTACTTAATAAAATAGATTTACCTTCGGCAGATCCTGATCGTGTAGCTAAGGAAATTGAAGATATTATCGGTATAAATACCAATGAAGCTATTTATTGTTCGGCAAAAACAGGATTAGGAGTACAAAATGTAATTGAACATTTAATTAAAAAAATTCCGCCACCACAAGGTGATCCAAGAGCTCCTCTACAAGCATTAATTATTGATTCATGGTTTGATAATTATTTAGGAGTTATTTCGTTAGTATGCGTTAAAAACGGTACTATTTATAAAAGTGATAAAATCAAAATAATAAATTCTAATCAACTTTATAATATTGATTGTTTAGGTATTTTTACGCCAAAACGAATTGTTTGTCAACAATTAAATTGCGGGGAAGTAGGTTGGCTGGCTTGCACCATAAAAAATATTCATGGAGTTCTAGTTGGTGATACATTAACTACTGCTCACCATCCAGCTGAATATGCACTACCTGGTTTTAAAAAAATAAAACCGCAAGTTTATGCTGGTTTATTTACTATTAGTACGGATCATTATGAAACATTTCGTGATGCTTTAACTAAATTAAGTTTAAATGATGCTTCATTGTTTTATGAGCCAGAAAGTTCAACTATATTTGGTTTTGGGTTTCGATGTGGGTTTCTTGGTCTTCTTCATATGGAGATTATCCGGGAACGTTTAGAACGTGAATATCATTTAGATATTATTACAACTGCTCCTACAGTTATTTATGAAATCGAATTAACAAATGGTGATGTTATTTATATAGATAATCCATCTAAATTATCAGCGTTTAATAACATAAATGAATTACGTGAACCAATTGCAGAATGTAATATTTTAATTCCAAAAGAATATATTGGGAATATTATCACTCTCTGTATAGGAAAACGCGGTGTACAAACTAATATAGTTTATCATTATAATCGAGTTGCATTAACTTATAAAATTCCTATGGCAGAAATAGTTCTAGATTTTTTTGATCGTTTAAAATCTATTTCACGGGGATATGCTTCATTAGATTATAGTTTTTCACATTTTCAAGTAGATAATATTGTACGTGTAGATATATTAATTAATAAAGAAAAAGTAGATGTTTTAACATTTATTGCTCATCGTATAAATGTACTATATCGTAGCCGTAAGCTAATAAATAAAATAAAATATTTAATCAAGCGTCAGCAATTTGATGTTATGATTCAGGCTGCGATAGGTAACCATATTATAGCTCGTTCAACAGTAAAACAATTACGTAAAAATGTATTAGCTAAGTGTTATGGTGGTGATGTTAGTCGTAAGAAAAAATTATTAAAAAAACAAAAAGAAGGTAAAAAACGAATGAAACGAGTTGGTAACATTGAACTACCGCAAGAAGCATTTCTTGCTATCCTTCATGTTAGTAAAGATAACTAACTATTATAAGGAAATCATAATGGCTAATACTTTTTCTTTGATCTTAACAATTGTAACTTTAATTACAGGGATAATTTGGTTTATTGATCATTTTAAATTAATACATTTTTTTAATAAAAAAATAGTTTATCATAAAAAGATTATTAAAAAAAACTTAAAACAGAGTTATTTACCAAAAAATATTTATAAAACATCATTTTTTAATGCTTGTTCATCTATTTTTCCAATATTAGCAATTGTATTAGTGATACGTTCTTTTTTTTATGAACCATTTCAAATCCCATCAGGTTCAATGATGCCTACTTTATTAGTTGGTGATTTTATACTAGTAGAAAAATTTGCTTATAGATTAAAAGATCCTATTACACAAACAACATTATTGAAAACAGGAAAACCTAAACGCGGTGATATTGCGGTATTTAAATATCCAAAAAATCCTAACTTAAATTTTGTTAAACGTATTATTGGTTTACCTGGTGATAAAATCATTTACGATCCTGAACAAAAAGAGTTACGTATATACCCGAATTGTTTAATTTCAAATAATTTTCAATTATTACCAATTATTTATTCTTCATTAAAAAAGAGTGAATGGGTTTTATTTTTTAATATTAATTCTATTTTAGAGAACCAAAAAGGAAGTTATCAAATTCCATTAAATAAATCAGTTCCAAATAACGCATTACGTCAAGGTGAAAAAATTGAAAAATTAGGCGATATAAATTATAAAATATTAGTAATTCCACAAGTATATACCCAATCACATTATCAACAATTTGGTTTACCAAATAATGAGTGGATTGTTCCTTCTAAACATTATTTTATGATGGGAGATAATAGAGATAATAGTGCAGATAGCCGTTTATGGGGTTTTGTACCGGAAGATAATTTAGTTGGACGAGCAATTATTATTTGGTTTAGTTTTGATAAACATGAAAATGAATGGCCAACTGGAATACGTTTAAATCGTATTGGTATAATTAATTAATAAAATAATGAAATAAATTAATTATTTATGAAAAATTTATTTATATAACAATTAATATAAAATATATCACTATTAATTAAAAATAATATTTTTGATTAATATCAGAGATACTATAAATAAAATACCTTTTTAATTTAATAATGAAATAATTGGTAGCACATGAATTTTTCTTTAGTTGAATGGTCAGAGCGGCAAGAAATTAAACAGCTACAATATAAGCTTGGGTATACTTTTAAACAAATTGAATTTTTAAAGCAAGCGTTAACTCATCGTAGTGCCAGTAGTAATCATAATGAAAGATTAGAGTTTTTAGGTGATTCAATTCTTAGTTTTGTAATTGCTAATGATCTTTACCATCGTTTTCCTAAGGTTAATGAGGGTGATATGAGTCGTATGCGAGCAACATTAGTTAGAGGTAATACATTAGCTGAACTTGCACAAGAATTTGATTTAGGAGAATGTTTATATTTAGGTCCTGGTGAATTAAAAAATGGGGGCTTTTTTCGAGAATCAATATTAGCAGATACTATAGAAGCTTTAATTAGTAGTATATTTTTAGATAGTAATATTCAAACTACTGAAAAAATTATTTTAGCTTGGTATTCTAGTAGATTAATAGAAATTAATCCTGGATATAAGCAAAAAGATCCTAAAACACGTTTACAGGAATATTTACAAGGAAGCTATTTACCTTTACCAAATTATTTAATTGTTCAAGTTCGAGGTGAAGCACATGATCAAGAATTTATTATTCATTGCAAGGTTAGTGGAATAAAAAAACCTGTTGAAGGAATTGGTTCAAATCGCCGTAAAGCCGAACAAGCAGCGGCTAAGCAAATATTAAAAATATTGGAGCTTGAATGAGCAATGAGAAAACCTATTGTGGATTTGTAGCCATTATAGGTCGTCCAAATGTAGGTAAATCAACATTACTTAATAAATTACTTGGTAAAAAGATTTCTATTACTTCACGTAAACCACAAACAACTCGTCATCAAATTATAGGAATTGATACAAAATATAATTATCAAATAATTTATATTGATACTCCAGGATTTTATATAGAAAAAAATAACATAATAAATTGTTTAATAAATCAATCAGTAAATAATTTAATTTTTGATGTAGAATTTATTATTTTTGTTGTTGAAGGTACACACTGGACAATCAATGATGAGATTATAATAAATAAATTACGTCATTTATCTTGTCCTATATTATTAGTTATCAATAAAATTGATAATTTAATAGATAAAACTAGTTTACTTCCCTATATTAAATTTATTAGCAAACAAATGAATTTTCTATATATTGTACCTATTAGCGCAAAAAAAGATAATGATATTAATAATATTATTAATATTATTCATCAATATATACCAGAATCAGCGCATTATTTTCCAAAAAACTGTATTACAAATCGTTCAAAATATTTTATAACTTCTGAAATTATTCGTGAAAAGTTAATGCGTTTTCTTGGTGATGAACTACCTTATTCTATTACAGTTAAAATTGAAAAATTTATAGTAAATAAACTCGGTTTTTATAATATTCATGGTTTAATTTTAGTTAAAAAAGATAATCATAAAAAAATAATTATCGGTAATAAAGGTAGTAAAATTAAAAAAATTAGTATTGAAGCAAGAATAGATATAGAGAAATTTTTTTCTACTAAAATTTATCTTAAACTTTGGGTGAAAGTTCAAGATAGATAGGTTAATAATGAGTCTTTATTACATAACCTAAACAATATAAATAATCTTAATTAACCATAATTAATAATAATAATTAGTAATGTATATTTATATTGTATAGCAATATTATAGTAACATATAAATTATCATAGTCATTGATTTAATTTTAAAATTTATCTATAATTTTTATTATTAAGTTATTAAGTTAATGAAAATATAAAAATATTATCAACTAAAGAACTGATTTTTTAGTAAAATTATCTATTGATATTATATTATATAATGTGATTTATATTTTAATTATTTTTATGTAATTTTAATCAAAATATCTTCTATCAAATATGCTCTTTTGGCATTTTATTTATTTATAAAGATATTAATCATAAATAAATTACAGTTGAAAATATATTATTATATATAAATTAAAATATTTATTTTTATTTTTTAAAAAACAGTTAATATCTGATAGATAAATTTATTAAATATTAGTAAGAGAAAAAAATTACTATAAGTTTGATTATTAATTACTTGAGTTTTACTAAAAAACAGTATAAAGCATTTATTTACCATAATTCTTTATTATTAATATTTAAAAAAATAATTATTTTATATATATTTAGATAATGTCTGATTAATAAGAGTCATTAAAAATAACTAAAAATTTTAGTGAAATTTCTAAAATTAGTTAAAACATATTTTATTAAAATTCATTTAAGCATATCAAATTATATGGATAAATCAAGTTAAAATTAAAATCATAATTTAAAATAACAAGGATTAAAAATGAAAGAACTATTACTAGGAGTTAATATTGATCATATTGCAACATTACGTAATATAAGAGGAACACAATATCCTGATCCGATTCAAGCTGTATTTCTTGCAGAACAGGCTGGTGCAGATGGGATTACTGTTCATTTACGCGAAGATCGACGTCATATTACTGATCGTGATGTTAAATTACTAAATAAAACATTACAAACTCGTATGAATCTTGAGATGGCTATGACGGATAAAATGGTTGATTTTGCTTGCGAGCTTAAGCCTGAATTTTGTTGTTTAGTGCCAGAGCGGCGCGAAGAGATTACAACTGAAGGTGGACTTGATATTCTTAAACAACAAACATTAGTCGCAATAGTTGTAGAGCGATTAACTAAAGCAGGCATTAATGTTTCTTTGTTCATTGATCCAGAAAATAATCAAATTGATGCAATAGCAGAAATTGGTGTATCATTTATTGAAATTCATACTGGTGCCTATGCTAATGCTAAGGTTGAGTCAGAACAAACAAAAGAATTTGAACGTATTAAGCAAGCAGTAAGTTATGCTAGTGCAAAAAAAATTAACGTGAATGCAGGTCATGGTTTAACATATCATAATGTTAAACGTATTGCAAAATTACCAGATATATCTGAACTTAATATTGGTCATTCTATTATTGGACGAGCACTTTTTAGTGGTATAGCAATCGCAGTAAGTGATATGAAGAAAATTCTTCGTGATGCGCGTCATTAATGGCTATTATTGGTTTAGGTATTGATCTTATTGAAATTATAAGAATTGAACAAATTATTAAACGTTCAGAAAAACGCTTTGCAAAGCGTATATTATCATATCAAGAATGGCAAGAATATCAAAATTATTCTCAGCCAGTATGTTTTTTAGCTAAGCGATTTGCTGTTAAAGAAGCAGCAGCAAAAGCTTTAGGAACCGGGATACGAAATGGTTTAGCACTTAATCAATTTGAAATTTTTAATAATGTATTAGGTAAACCAGGAGTTAATTTATTAGGAAAAGCAAAAATAGTTGCTGATTTATTAGGTGTGCGCTATATTCACGTATCATTATCTGATGAACAAAATTATACTATTGCTACTGTGATTATGGAAAGTTAAATTTCATTACTATAATATATTATAGTAAATTTATCCCATATTTTTTGTTTCTAAATTATTAGGATCTTTAATAATAGTATTATTAATTGGACAAACAGATTGACAGACTGGTTTATCATAATCTCCGACACATTCAGTACAAAGATTAGGATTAATTTTATAAAATTCTTCTCCTATTGAAATTGCTTTATTAGGGCATTTTGGTTCACACATATCGCAATTGATGCAGAAATGAATAATTAATAGTAACATTTTATTTTTTATTTAAAATATTTAAACATTATTGAATAAAAATTTTAATATTGTTTATTTATTAATTTTAATTATTATTATATAATTTTAAATTTTAATTCAAAATTATATAATCTTTTTAATTTAAATTTTGATTAATTTTTGTAAAATATTTTATAAAAATTAATTAGTATTAATAGTAAATTACTAATAATATATCATAATTATTTATCATATAAATTATTTTTTTAAGGTCTTTGTTTATGAAACAAAACAAAAAAGATGTTTATTGGATTAAAAAAGCAATTTTTTTGGCACAAAATGCAAAAGAAAAAGGTGAAATTCCTGTTAGTGCTATATTAGTACATAAAGATAAATTAATTTCTGAAGGTTTGAATCATCTTATTTTAAATCATGATCCATGTGCACATGCTGAAATTTTAGCTTTACGGGAAGGTGGTAAATATTTTAAAAATTATAGATTACTTAATACAACTCTTTATGTAACATTAGAACCTTGTATTATGTGTGCTGGAGCTATGATTCATGCACGAATTAGTCGTTTAGTTTATGGTGCTTATGATAAAAAAACAGGAGCTGCTGGTTCAATAATTAATATTTTTAATTATCCTAATATAAACCATCGTATTTTAGTTTTTGGAGGAATTTTAGCTAATGAATGTTCAGCGATGTTAAGTTATTTTTTTAAAGAACGACGCATAGAAAATAAACTAAAAAAGAAAATACTATATTAATAAATTAAATTTTTATAAAAATATTAATAAATTTGCTTAGATTGATCTAAAAATAGTTATATTTAATAATAATTTATAAATTTAATTTATTAATTTTATGTTTAATAATTAAAATTTTAATAATGATAATAAATGTTTTTATTACTAAGAAATAAAAAATATTTTTTATGTTCAATAAAATACCTAGATCTTCCTCTTTTATGTACATATCAACTTACTATAACAAAATATATATTTAGTTATATATTATAAATTAATAATAAAAATAAAATGCGACTTTTAATAAAAATAATAATTAATAAGAGTAAAATTAAATTTTTAAAATCAGTAACACTTCTCTTTAATACTTTTATAATTCTAACATTTTATAAAATACTTACAATTTTTTAATAAATATCTTTGGTACCATAAACTATAAGTATTTATTAAAAATACAGAAAATAAACTATAATGTAAATTTTTATTAAAGAATTGTTATTAACAGAACTAATTTTTATAATTTTATATTCCTTAAATATATATTTATAAATTAACAAAATTTTATTAATTAAAATAATAAAAAATTTATTTTAATAAGTATTAATAACAAAATAATAAATATTTTTATTTATATTATTATCTTTTTAAGATTTAAATATCAATTAAAGTTATTATTTTAAATAATATTAAAGGTCAGAATGATGTTTTAGTAAATGTAATGATATATAATAATAAGAATATAATTTAATAATAAAATTTTAATAAATAATCAATTTTTATTTATTTAGAAAATATAATAATTTATTTTTAATATAATTATTTTTTTAAAACTATAAAAACTAAAATATTTTATTTTAATTTATCAAATATTTTATTTTAAATTAAACTAATCATAATAATGAATTAATTTTTTATCTTTAAAAAAGAACAATTAAATTATTACTTTATAATACATTAAATATTATAAAGTAAGTAAAAAGAATAAAGATGGTACATATATATTATTAAATGCTTCTATTGTCATAAAAATACTACATTAATATAATAATTATTTTATTTTAAATTTATTAAAAATTAATTGATATTTGATTTATATATTGATAAATAACTTTAAGTTAAGTAACTATAATAAAATATTTTATTAATTATAAATCAAATTTATTTAGTTTTATTTTTTATAAAAATATAAATAATGAATTAATAATATTTATATACATTCTAACATTTTTTAAAAAAAATAAAATTTATAATTTAATTTAAATATATTAATTATTTCTAATAAATAAAAACTTACATATAAATAATTTCATAATGATTCATGATTATTTATAATAACCTTCTTATTTTCTTGATACCTATCTTTCAAGCTAGCTTTATAAGTTAAGAGAATCTTTTATTATGAAAATTTTACGTGGTTCATCAGCCTTATCGACATTTAGCATTACTAAACTTCTTTCAATATGTCAACAAAAGCAACTTCCAGTTATTGATATTTACGCTGAATATGTTCATTTTGTTGAAATTAATGGATTACTAAATGAAGGTGATCAACAGAAATTGAATAAATTACTTGATTATAACCCTTTATTAACTAAACAGCAACCTACTGGACAATTATTTTTAGTTACTCCACAATTAGGTGTTATTTCATCTTGGTCATCAAAAGCAACAGATATTGCTCATAATTGTGGATTACAACAAATTATTAGAATTGAGCGTGGAATTGCTTATTATATTGTCTGTTATATTCCACTAAATATATCACAATTAAATAATTTGTATGTCATTTTACATGATCGCATGGTCCAAAGTATTTGGACTTCTTTTGAGGAAGTAAAAAAAATATTTGTTCGCAATAAACCAACACCAATGGCCACAATAGAAATCTTGAAAAATGGTCGAGATGCACTTGAATTAGTGAATATTAAATTAGGATTAGCATTAGTTACAGATGAAATTGATTATTTAATGCGAACTTTTCAAGAATTAGGGCGAGATCCAACAGATGTTGAACTTTATATGTTTGCACAAACTAATTCAGAACATTGTCGACATAAAATATTTAATGCTAGTTGGATTATTGATGGTAAATTACAATCTAATTCTTTATTTAATATGATTAAAAATACTTATAAACAAACACCAGATTATATTTTATCTGCTTATAAAGATAACTCTGTTGTGATAGAGGGATCTAATATTGGTCGTTTTTTTCCTGATCCAATAACATGTAAATATAATTATTATCATGAAAATACTCATATTTTAATGAAAGTAGAAACACATAACCATCCAACAGCTATTTCTCCTTGGCAAGGAGCCGCTACAGGTTCTGGTGGAGAAATACGAGATGAAGGAGCAACAGGGCGTGGTGCAAAACCTAAAGCAGCATTAGTTGGATTTTCTGTTTCTAATTTATGTATTCCTGATTTTAAACAACCTTGGGAAGAAGATTTTAATAAACCACATCATATCGTTAGTGCACTTGATATTATGCTTAATGGGCCATTAGGTGGATCTGCTTTTAATAATGAATTTGGAAGACCAACTTTATTAGGTTATTTTCGAACTTATGAAGAGAAAGTAAATAGTCATAATGGAAAAGAAGTACGTGGTTATCATAAACCGATTATGTTGGCTGGAGGTATTGGTAATATTCGACAAGAACATGTACAAAAAGGAGATATTCCAGTTGGTTCTAAATTAATTATATTAGGTGGCCCATCAATGAATATTGGATTAGGAGGTGGTATAGCCTCATCAATGACTTCAGGGCAGTATGATATTAATCTTAATTTTTCTTCAGTACAACGCGGTAACCCTGAAATGGAACGTCGTTGCCAAGAAGTTATTGACCGATGTTGGCAATTAGGTAACAATAACCCTATTCTCTTTATTCATGATGTCGGTGCTGGCGGGCTTTCTAATGCTATACCAGAGTTACTCAATGATGCTAAACGAGGAGGATTGTTTGAACTACGTAACATATTAAATGATGAATCAAGTATGAATCCTCGTGAGATTTGGTGTAATGAATCTCAAGAGCGCTATGTTTTAGCGATTTTATCTGAAAAAATTCCATTATTTGAGTCAATCTGTCATAGAGAACGCACTCCATATTCTATTGTTGGTGAAGTGACTAGAAAACGAGATCTTATTCTTAATGATAGTTATTTTAAGAATAAACCTATTTGTATGTCACTTGATGTTTTATTTGGTAAAACACCTAAAATATTACGTAAAGTTAATTCTCAATTTGCTATCGGTAAGTCAATTAATCGAAATATGATAACCTTAACAGAAGCAATTAAGCGAGTATTACATTTGCCAGTAGTAGCAGAAAAAACTTTTCTTATTACTATTGGTGATCGTAGTGTTACAGGAATGGTTGCAAGAGATCAAATGGTTAGTCCTTGGCAGATCCCAGTCGCCGATTGTGCAGTTACGACGGCAGGTTTAAATAGTTATTATGGAGAAGCTATGGCTATTGGAGAACGTTCACCAATAGCACTATTAGATTATGTAGCGTCTAGTAGAATGGCGGTTGGAGAAGCATTAACTAATATTTCTTCTGCTTATGTTCAGGAACTAAAACGAGTGAAGCTTTCAGCTAATTGGATGGTAGCAGCTGGGCATCCTGGCGAAGATGCAGGTTTATATCAAGCCGTAAAGACTATTAGTGAAGAATTATGCCCAGAATTAGGTTTAAGTATTCCGGTTGGTAAAGATTCTATGTCAATGAAGACTTCATGGAATGAAGGTAAACAAATTTATGAAATAACTGCACCTCTTTCTGTTGTTATTACCGCGTTTTCTCGAGTTGAAGATGTTCGTTTAACTGTTACACCTGAATTGAAAAGCGATCAAAATAATACGTTATTATTAATTAATCTTGGAGAAAATTATAATGCATTAGGTGGCTCAGCATTGGCGCAGGTATATCGAGAATTAGGTGATTATGCCCCGGATGTTCGTAATGTTAAATTATTAAGTGGCTTTTTTAATGCTATTCAAGTACTTATAAAAAAACAAAAATTATTAGCTTATCATGATCGTTCCGATGGTGGTTTATTTGTTACATTAGCAGAAATGGCGTTTGCTGGTCATTGTGGTTTGAATATTGATATTGGTAATTATAATAAAGATATTCTTGCTGTTTTATTTAATGAAGAATTAGGCGCAGTCATTCAAGTCAAGCAAGAAGATAAAAAAATGGTGGAAGCTTGTTTAACCAAATATGGATTGAGCGAATGCGTGCAGTATATTGGTATGGCAATTAAAGAAGATCTTGTTACTATCAATAGCGAAGGAATAGAAATTTATCGAGAAAAACGTAGTCAACTACGTTTATGGTGGGCAGAAACAACTTGGCAAATGCAACGTTTACGTGATAATCAAGAGTGTGCTGATCAAGAACATTTATCTAAACAAGACCTAACGGATCCTGGATTGAATGTAAAGTTAAATTTTGATCCAGCAGATGATATTACTGCGCCATACATTATGAAAAAAATCTTACCTAAAGTGGCTATTTTACGTGAACAAGGGATTAATTCTCATATTGAAACAGCAGCTGCATTTCATCGTGCTGGTTTTAGTGCCATAGATGTGCATATGAGCGATTTGTTAACAGGTAGAATGATATTATCTAATTTTCAGCTATTAGTTGCCTGTGGTGGGTTTTCTTATGGAGATGTATTTGGTGCAGGTGGAGGTTGGGCAAAATCAATTTTATTTAATTCACGAGTATATGATAATTTTGTTCATTTTTTTACTTGCTCTAATACTTTATCTTTAGGTATATGTAATGGTTGTCAAATGATGTCCAATCTTAAACAGTTAATTCCAGGTGCTGAATATTGGCCGCGATTTGTACGTAATCGTTCAGAACGTTTTGAATCGCGATTTAGTTTAGTAAAAGTAATGAAAAGTCCTTCGTTATTTTTACAAGATATGGCTGGTTGTCAGTTACCAATAACAATTTCTCATGGTGAAGGACAAGTTAAGATGCAGAATGTTGCTTATCTTAATTTATTAGAAAAGAATAATTTAGTTGTATTACGATTTATTGATAATTATGGTAATATTACTCAAAATTATCCAGCAAATCCAAATGGATCAGTTAATGGTATTACTGCAGTGACAAGCTTAGATGGACGAGCGACCATCATGATGCCTCATCCAGAGCGAGTATTTCGTACAGTTACCCATTCATGGCATCCTCCAGAATGGGGAGAAGATAGTCCATGGATGCGTATTTTTCGTAATGCTCGTCGAGAGTTCAATTAATATTAATATGATTATTTTACTATAATTAATTTAATTAATAAAAAATTATTTAGTATTAAAGTGATAAGAGATAAAATTTATAATTTTATATGAATTAAATTTTAAGTAAATAAGAATATTTAAAGAAAATTAAAAAAATAAAATAATATAATATACATGTTATATTGATATAAAAATTAAATAAATTTTTATATCAAATTTAACGATATAGATAGATATATATAAAATATAAATTAGAAGTAATAATAAAAATATAAACTATTTATTTTTATAATAATTATTATTACTTATTAAGAGTTTTATAAAAAATTGTGATGTTTAAATAAAAAAATATATTTTTATAAAAATTTACTTTTATATATAAAATATATATCTATACATATTTAGTTATCTTTAATTTTTAATATAAAATTAAAGATTTTTATTGAACATACAAGTAATAATTCATATTATATTAATAATGATAATAATCTTACTAAGATAATATTTATTTTTTTCAAACTTTCGTATTTATATATTCAAGAAGAATTTATAAAAAATTATAATTTAATATTTTTAATATATTTAGTTTATGATATATATCACAGATAATATATAATATGAAATTACATTTATGATTATTAATCATTTTATAATATTCAATATTTTATTAAATTAAAAATAATAGTTCAATATTTTATTTTAAATAATAAAAATAATTTATTTTATTTTATTCAAAAAATACTTAATAATATTTGTTTAAATGAAATCTTTTTTATTATTAATTTTTAATATAAATAACTTTAATTATAGTTCTTTATATAACTATATATTGTTTTTTATAATTAAAATTTAGATTTTTCTTAATATAAAAATATAATTTTATTTCAATAACTAAAAAAATAAACTTTTATTATTATAACTAATTATAACTCTATTTATATGATGGATTATTTTATGTTATATGATTTGATTTTTTTACTGCTTACTTTAATATTTTACAACATATTTAACTTTAACGTAAAATAAAATTATATTCATCTAAATTTTATTTTTAAAATTTTTAATACTAAACAACTATTATAATGAATAAGGATATATATTATTATAATCTTTTTTTTTAAAAAATGATTATTATTTATTTTTTATTTTATTTTTTATTAATTATTTAAATTTTATAATTAATTTATATAATAATAATTTTTATCAATATAATAATTAAATTATTAAATTATTTTACATAATAATATCTACATAAATAATTAGATAATTTTTGAATAAATATTATTCTTATAATATTAACATGAAAATTACTTTTCATTGATTTTTATTAATTCTTTTATTACTTTAATATTGATTATCTCATATTAAAATTTAAAAACAATTAAGTAATCAAATAATTGATAATGTTAACTATAAATCTTACTTAATATTATGTTAAATAACATCTATAGTTAATAGTGTAATTAAAGTTAAATTTAATTGTCATTGATATTTTATATTAAAAAATTAAATTTTTTATTTTATAAAAATAAAATAATAATATATTAGTTAATTAAGTCACTATTTTAATGGTAAAAAGAAAATTTTAATTATTTAAATTTAATTGCATTAATATTATTAATTTAAAAAATTAATATTTTATTTTAAAAATGCTAATTATTTTTATTGAAAATTATTATTTATACTATTTACTAAAAAATATTTGTCATATTAAAGTTATCTCAAAATAATTAATTTTTTTGGAATAAAAATAGTAATAAAATTATTATCATATTTTAATATTTTAATATCATAATAATTATGTTTATTAGATTAATTATATTTTATTTGAATAAACAATTTAATTAACTATAATTATAAAATTATAAATTTATATCATATTTTCATGAATTAAATATATTTTAATTATTTTTTGAAACTAATTGACTATTAGTTAGCTAATAAAGAATAATTAATTATTTAGTAAAGTTTATTTTTATAAAAATAATAAAAATTATTATTATAATATAATGTACTAAAATTCTAAATTTAATAAAATTTATATAATAGTCTATAAAATTAATATTATAAAAATTTTACTAATATTATTGTGTACTAAATATTAGTAAAAGATAATAAATTAAAACATGTGATTAATAAATATTAATAAAAAAATTAATTAAATATATTTGATTAATTATTATTTATTAAGTATTATTTTATAATATTTATTATATATTAATTATCAGTAGAAATTTATAATTTATTAATAATGTTAAATTTATTTAAATACAAATTATAATATTAAAAGTGTAATATAAAAAGATAACATATTGTATTTAAAAAACTAATTTATAAGAAATATTTCAAATAAATCAAATTAAAGTTGATTTTTTTATTAAAATTTTTAATAAATCTAATTATTTATTATCATTCAACAAAGTAAATAAAAAATAATAATAGTAAAATATATAATTAATTATCGATACATAAATTATGAAAAAAATAAAATATAAATAATTAAAATATATCAATTTTTTTATTTACTAAAAGTAAAATAAATTAGGTTAATTAATTAAATAAAGGTAAATTTATTTAATAATCATAATAATTTAATTAATCAATTTACAGAATATTTTTCTTATAAAATTTCATATAATGTTAATAAATAATTTTATATCTATAGATAGTTATAAAATGATTAATAATTTAAATATTTATTACTTTTACAACTATATTTAATTATTTATCTGTTAGTGCAATTATACTGCAAAAAGAAAATAAATAATTAATTTTTTTAAAATTAATTATTAAAAATTTTTTATATTAAAATTAAATAAACTTATTTTTTAAATAAAACATAAATATAACTTATGAATTAAATATTTTTAACTAAATTAAAATTCAATAAAAATTGAATAAAAACTTTTGTATATAGAGATATATATTATTTTAAAATGAAAATATATAAATAATATAAATTTATAACAAAAATATCAGACAGTTAAAAAATAACATACTTAATTAAAAATATTAAAAAAATCTATTTTATTTATAAAATTTAAAAAAATACAAAACAATACTCGGTAAATTAATTAATATTTTATTAATAGATAATATCTCTAAATTGTTGAAATTATTAGATATATATTTAAATAATAAAAGATTTTAAATTAATTTTTATTAAATGATTAAACTATTTTAAAAATTTTAGTAAAAAATTAAATTAAATTATTTATAAATAATTTATGTATATATAAATAAATAATATAGCATTTTTATGTTTCAAAAAATATCTATTATACATATATAGATTATTAACTTAATAATATATCATTTAATTGATAATCAATATCTATAAAATAAAAAAATATATTAAATTTTTAATGATTTAATGATATTTTATTTATTAAAATATAATTTTTTATTTTATTGTAAGTTAATATTATTATATTAATAAATAAATTTTAAAATTTCAATTTTTGAATTACACTAATTTAACGTCATATAGAAATATGACTAGCTTATTATTATTTATTTTATTTTGTAATATTTTTTAATGAAATAATTAATTATGTTTTTTATTTAAAATAAAATTATTACAAATTTTATAAGAATATATATTTCATACTTTAGATAGTAAACTTAACATAGATATTGATATTTAATTTATTTTAATAATCTATAATGATTTATTAAATGAAATAAAAGATTTTATTAAGTTTTTATTATTTTTTTTGAGGAGAATGAAAATAAAGAATTATATTTAAATCAAGTATCTAAGAAAATTTTTTTATAAAATGATTTATATTAAAAATCACAATAAAGCTTTATAAATATTTATCTATAACTTATTTTATGAATACAATAAAATATTTAATAATGAAAAATTAATAAAATTATATAGACGATTAGTTAATATTATTATTAGTGTTTTACATTAAAAATAAAATAAATTATTAGTAAATATTAATTATTTAGATATTGTAATATAAAGATTTTTTATTGTTTATTTTTCTTAAGATTATAATTAATTTATATTTAATTGTTTATGTGGATTATGATAAATCATAAAAAGAAAAATTATCTATAGATGATAATTTATAGTTAGTTAAAATTTAACGAAAATTTATAAATTATTAATTAAATATAAATTAGATACTTATTTTTAATAATAATTTTATTATATATTAATAAAAAATTTTATGAAACGAATACTAAATATTGCATTAGCACAATTAAATTGGTTAGTAGGTGATATTGAAGTTAACTGTGAGCGTATGTTGCAAGAAGCTAAAACTCAACAATTACAAAATGTAGATCTTATTTTATTTTCAGAATTGGCTTTAAGTGGCTATCCTCCAGAAGATTTACTTTTTAGGAATGATTTTTATCAACGTTGTAATAAACAACTTGATCGTCTTAAAGAAGCTAGTCAAAATATAGCAATTGTTACTGGTCATCCATGGAAGCAAAATAAAAAATATTATAATGCATTATCATTTTTTTGGAAAGGACAGATAATAGCGCGATATTTTAAACAACAATTAGCTAATTATGGTGTTTTCGATGAGAAACGTTATTTTCATTCAGCTAAAAAAACCTGTGTAATTTCTTTTAAAGATCATAAGTTAGGTTTTTTAATTTGTGAAGATATTTGGTTTAACAAACCTATTAATGCTATAAAAATTAAAGGTGCCGATATTCTGATTATTATTAACGCTTCACCTTTTAATCGTGAAAAAGCTAATATTCGTTCAATATTATTAAAATCTCATTGTCAAAGAACTCATTTGCCAAGTATTTATTTAAACCAAGTTGGTGGGCAAGATGAACTTGTATTTGATGGTGGATCAAAAGTATTTAATAGTCAAGGTGAAATAACGCATTATTTAGCTCAATTTGCTGAGCAAGTTATTCAGTGTAAATTTAATAATTGTGAACCAGTACCCGTAGTTAATTTAACAAAAATTTTATCATCTACTGCTCAGATTTATGAAGCATTAGTCATGGCAACTCGCGACTATATCAATAAAAATGGATTCTCTAATGTTATTTTAGGATTATCTGGTGGGATTGATTCAGCTTTAACATTAGCTATTGCAGTAGATGCTTTAGGAAAAAATAAAGTTCAAGCAATAATGATGCCTTTTAAATATACAGCTGAAATTAGTATTCATGATGCTAGTAAACAGGCAAAATTATTAGATGTTAATTTTTCTATTATATCTATTGAAAAAATATATAATGCATTTATTACTAGTTTAATACCATTATTTCAAGATACGGTTTCTGGGATAACTGAAGAAAATTTACAAGCTCGTTGTCGAGCTATTATTCTAATGGCAATATCAAATAAAAATAAATGTTTAGTTTTAACAACTAGTAATAAAAGCGAATTAGCTGTAGGCTATACTAGTCTTTATGGTGATATGGCTGGCGGTTTTGCTGTACTTAAAGATGTACCAAAAACCTTAGTATTTGAATTAGCAAAATATCGTAATATGATTTCATTTTCTATTCCTCAACGAATAATTGAACGACCGCCTTCTGCTGAATTATCACAAGGACAACTTGATCAAGATAATTTACCGCCTTATCCTATATTAGATGCAATCCTTGAAGGATATATTGAACAAGACAAATCAGTCAATGAATTAATTGCAGATGGATTTGATGAAATAACAGTACATAAAGTAATTAAATTAGTTGATATTAATGAATATAAACGACGACAAGCGCCAATAGGTCCACGGATTACAATTCGAAATTTTAATAAAGATAGACGTTATCCAATTACTTCAGCTTTTGGTCGTAAAAACTGGTAATAATAAGATTATTTTATAAAAAATTTAATATAATTATTAAGTTTTTCAAAAAAAATTTTATAATATAGACTTTAGTGAATTTTTTGATATAACAAAAACGAATAATTACATAAATAAAAAATTTTTATATTGAGAAAGAATATACAATAATTTTTTATTTAAATGAAAATTAAAATTATAGATAAATATTATTAATGATTATTTTTAAATAAATAGAAATAGAATTAATAAAGAATATTTCTAATAATAAATATTTAATTGTAATATTATTTTTATATTTTATATTTTAAAAAAATAAATAAAATAAAATGGTAAATTATTTTTTTTTAATAACTTCATTAAATTTTATATTAATAATTTTTTATTTATTAATATAAAAATATTTGGAATTCTTTATTATATACAATAAATTTAATAATATTTTATATTTGATTTATTTTTTAAAACATTTTTATTCTTATTAAACTAATAATGATTAACTAAAATATTATTACTGATATTTATATTTTTAGTTCTCAAAAATTTATATTTGATAATACTAGTTTGATAATTTTATTTTTTATCTAATCATAAAATATTATAATAAATATTTATTTTCTTTAAATTTTATTACGATATAATAATTTATATTGTTATATATATGATTTTATAATTAATTTATATTTCGTTAATCAGTTTTAGTTTTTATATTTTAAATAAAAATATATTAATTTAATTTAAAATAATATAGTTAATTATAAATTATTAAAAATAAATTAAAATTATTAATTATTTCGCTATGGTAAAATTATTTAATTATTTTTAAGATATATAAATAATATTAATTTATTGGATATTATGTAATTTATTTGATAGTTTTTATTATTCACAATAATATTTATATTAATCTAATCATAGTAAAACTTTTTAAATAAAAACATTAATAATTTTTATTAAAAAAAAGAATTTATTAATGGATATTATGTAATAAATATTAATAAGCAATAAAATAATAATTAAATTTAATACAAAATAACATATTTTAAAAAATATTTTAATGAAAGAAAATAAAGTATAAATATTGTTAATATTAGATTTAGAAAGTCTAATATAGTATTAAAGAAAAATTCTATTTACTTAATATTAATTTAATTAGTAAAAATATTTTTAATTCATAACTTTTAGATAGATATATCTTAATAAAATAAAGATTTAATTTATTTCTAACAAAGGTAATAAATGAGTAATTTTTAAGTATTGCTATAAATTTTAATATTAATTAATAATTATATTTTAAATAAAATTTAAAAGTTATTTAATTTTAAAAATAAACTATTAATTATAAATATAAAATTAAATTAACGTATTTAATTCTTAATAAAATATTTTTATATTTTTTTAATAAAAGAAATGATAATTAGTTATGTTATTTTTTTAATTTTAGTTAATTTTATTTAATTAAATAAATATTTAAAATATGATTTAATTGGGAGAAATAAATGTTAAATCGTAAAATAAGTATTGCAGATTATGACAAAGAACTATGGCAAGCAATGAAAAATGAAATTAAGCGACAAGAAGAATATATTGAATTAATTGCTTCAGAAAATTATACGAGTCCAAGAGTTATGCAAGCTCAAGGTTCACAACTTACAAATAAATATGCTGAAGGATATCCTGGTAAACGTTATTATAATGGTTGTGAATATATTGATATTATTGAACAACTTGCTATTGATCGCGCAAAAATTTTATTTGATGCCGATTTTGCTAATGTTCAACCGCACTCAGGTTCGCAAGCTAATATTGCTGTTTATATGGCTTTATTGAAACCAGGTGATACTGTACTAGGTATGAGTTTAACACATGGCGGGCATTTAACTCACGGATCCACAGTTAATTTTTCTGGTATACTTTATAATAGTATTCATTATGGTATTGATAAAAATGGTAAAATTGATTATATTAATATAGTCAATCAAGCAAAAAAACATAAACCTAAAATGATTATTGCTGGTTTTTCTGCTTATTCAGGTATAGTTGATTGGATTAAAATGCGTCAAATTGCAGATAGTATTGGTGCTTATTTATTTGTTGATATAGCACATGTAGCTGGTTTAATCACTGCAGGAATTTATCCGAATCCTATTTATCATGCACATGTCGTGACAACTACTACTCATAAGACTTTAGCTGGTCCTCGTGGTGGTTTAATTTTAGCTAAAGGCGGTAATAAAGAGTTTTATAACAAACTAAATTCTGCTGTTTTTCCTGGTTCTCAGGGAGGTCCATTAATGCATGTAATTGCTGGTAAAGCAATTGCCTTAAAAGAAGCTATGACACCTGAATTTAAAACTTATCAACAACAAATAGCTAAAAATGCTAAGATAATGGTTGAAGTTTTTATAAAACGTGGTTATAAAGTCATTTCTAATGGAACTGAAAATCATTTGTTTTTAATAGATTTAATAAATAAAGGGATCACTGGTAAACAGGCAGGTAGTGCTCTTTATCATGCTAATATTACTGTTAATAAAAATACTATACCGAATGATCCTAAAGGTCCATCTATTACTTCAGGTATTCGAATTGGTTCGCCTGCTATTACTCGTCGTGGTTTTAAAGAAAAAGAATCCGCTAAATTAGTTAATTGGATATGTGATATCTTAGATAAGATTAATGATAAAAATGTAATTTATAATGTGAAACAAAAAGTATTATTAATTTGTCAGAAGTTTCCTGTTTATTTATAAATAACTTAAAGTTTAATAATTTATTTTAGTCTTTTTTAAAATTATTAATTAAATATAGTTTTTTAAGTTAAAAAAATATATAGGAATAAATAATTATAATATTATTGATATAATAGTTTATATTAAATTACTTCATTATTTTTGTAGCTTTTATTTTTTATTGAAATTTACTTAAATAAAAATTTAAATATTGATATATAATTGATATATTATTAAATATATAAATATTATTGATTGGTTTATTAATTTTATAATAATTGTATAAATAGTTAAAATGTTTAATTATCTAATTATTAATGTACATTAAAATTATTAATTTATTTTATTTAAAATTTTGAATTTATTATAATGAATTTAAATTTGTTAGAAACATTACACTAATAAAAAGATTTTTAATCTCTTTTTCACTAAAAAATTTTTAATTATTTTAATATGAATTTATTATTAACTAATATTTATCATATTAAAATATTTTTATTAAAGGTAGATTATAAAAATAAAGTTATTTAACTATAAAAATTTTATTTAATGTTAATATTTTAGGTTTTTTAATAAAAATGATAATTATTGTTAATTTTATTTATAAATGTTTATTTTATTGTTACCATTTTATATTTTTAAATATATTATTGATTTTTATTTAAATAATTTTTATTTAATTGGTTAAAATATTATTAAATTCAATAACTTAACTTATCTTTTAATGTAAGTTAAATTATTTAAATTAAATAATAAATAAATATTAATTAATATCATAAATATAATTTTTTATTAAAAAAAATATAAATTTATTGATTATTAAAATATATTTTTATATTAAATAAAATTTAATATTATTTTATCATCATAATTATTTAGTAATTATTAGTAAAGATTAATAATAAAATTATCTTTTTAAAATATTGAAATAAATAATTTATTATTTTACTATTTAAATAGTATTTAATATTAAATTATTTTATTTATTTATAAATTATTTTAAATAAAATATTAATAATACTAATATTATAATTTATAAAATTAAAAGATATTGAACAAGTTTGATATTATTTATAATATTCTATTTAATTATCTTTGATAATTATAATAAATAAAGTTATGTATTAATTAGGTTCTCTAATAATCTCTATAAAAATAAAAAATTAATTTTTTAGTAAAAATTTAAATTGTTAATTTTTAAGATAATTTTAATTTTATTTTATTCAATAGTAATTTCTAATAATAATAAATAAATATATATATATTATTATTAGTATGGTTATTAAAATAAAATAATGAAATCTCTTGATTGTTTTTATTATTATTGTTAATAAAATTTATTTTTTAGATAGTCGCTATTAGAAGATAATAGATAAAAGTTAAAAAATTTTAAGAAAAATTAATTAAACTTTCCATCCATCCATCCATATAATACATAGAAATATATAAAAATTTAGTATATTTATTAAGATATTGTAACTACATTAAAATAAAAATAAACTAACTATACTTTATATTTTATATAAATATAAGTTGTTATTTGTTTATTTATAGTTTATTGATGTTTTAATAGATCATTTAATTCAATTTGTATTTCCAATGCTATTTTTTTTAGTATTCGTGAACTACCAGCAAGAATATTTCCAGATGAAAAATAATTATATCCACCAATAAAATCTGTTATAATTCCACCGGATTCACGAATTAATAGTTCTCCAGCTACAAACTCATTTAGTTTTGAACCAATTTCAAAAAAAGCATCGATGCGTCCAGCTGCAACATATCCTAAATTTAAAGTTGTTGAACCCATACAGCGAAAATCAGTACATTTTTTAAATAATTTAGTAATTATATTAATATAAAAAATTGAATATTGTTTAATATGAAAAGGAAAATTAGTAGCAATAATCGCACCCTCTAATTCATTGGTATTTTTGATCCGAAGACGATAGCCATTTAATCGTGCACCTTGCCCTCGAACTGCGGTAAATAGTTCATTAACCATAGGGTTGTAAATTGCAGCTATTTCTGTACGACTATTAATGCGTACCGCGATAGAGACAGAAAAATGAGGTAATCGTTTAGTAAAATTAATTATACCATCCAATGGATTAATAACCCACTGAATATCTTTTTTTTTTCAAGTATTTGTTCCATTTTTTCAGTAATAATAGTATGCATAGGATATGATTTTTGAATTGTTTCAATAATTATTTGTTCTATTTTTTTATAAAATTTAGTCATAAAATCATTTTGATTTTTTTGTATTATTTCAATAGAATCAGGATTTTCATATTTTTTAGCAATAAAGTTACCTGCTTGACGAGCTGCTCGTATAGCAATAGTTAACATAGGATGCATAAATCATTTCCAATAGAATTTTAAAAAAGAAAGATTAAAGAAAAATAGTAATATAACAGAGATTCATTATAATAACTACTATAATGAATGATAAAATAATAAAATAATAATTAATAAAATAAAGTAAAGAAAATTATATTAAATAATATTTAAATTATTTTCATTAAACTTACATATTAAATACCAATCAAGTATTATAATAATAAAATTTAGTAATTTATGCTTAGTTAATTTATTTATTTTATGTTAATAAAAAAATTTGTAAATATTTTATTAAATTTTCTTGGATTCTGAATCATAAATATAATTAAAAAAATTTTAAATAAATATGCTTTTTATTATTAATATAAAATAAATATAATTAAATATAATTAAATATAATAAATTTATTATGTGATTAATAAATTTTCAGTAATTATTATATTTATCTATGAACTTATTAACTTGAAAATAAAATACTATAATGAAATATAAATAAAATATTATTAAATTATATATAAAAAAATTTTTTATTAAAGTTATTTTTATTCATTATATTTATTTTAAGTAATCATCTTTTTTAAAAAAAGATCAATTTTAAAAGATTAAAGTTAATAATTAAAAATTATAAAATAACTCATTATTAAAATAAAAATAAATATTATATAAGATTTATTTATCAATATAATCAATTTTAATTAAATTTAATTGAAATTTAATTGTTCTAAAATATAATAATTATAAAAAAATTTTAGATATTTTATTTTACGGAGATAATGAGTTAATGAAACTACCAATTTATTTAGATTATTCATCAACTACACCAGTTGATCCTCTCGTTACTGAAAAAATGATGCAATATGTAACTATAAATGGCAATTTTGGTAATCCATCATCTCGTTCTCATCGTTTTGGTTGGCAAGCTGAAGAAGCTGTTGATATTGCGCGAAATCAAATTGCTGAGTTAATTAACGCTGATCCTCGTGAGATAATTTTTACTTCAGGAGCTACTGAATCAAATAATTTAGCTATAAAAGGTATTGCTAATTTTTATCAAAAAAAAGGTAAACATATTATTACAAGTAAAACTGAACATAAAGCAGTTTTGAATACTTGTCGTTACCTTGAACAAAAAGGTTTTGAAGTTACTTATCTTTCACCAAAAAATACTGGTCTTATTAATTTACATGATATTGAATCAGTTATGCGTATTGATACAATTTTAGTTTCTATTATGCATGTTAATAATGAAATTGGGATTATCCAAAATATTGCTTCTATTGGCGAACTTTGCCATAATTTTGGTATTTTTTTTCATGTTGATGCAACACAATCAATAGGGAAATTACCGATTGATTTAAGTGAATTAAAAGTTGATTTAATGTCTTTTTCAGCACATAAATTATGTGGACCAATGGGAATAGGTGCGCTTTATATACGCTATAAATCTTGTATTCAACTTGAACCTCAACAACATGGTGGTGGTCATGAACGAGGAATACGTTCAGGAACATTACCTGTACACCAAATTGTAGGAATGGGTGAAACTTATCGAATTGCTAAAACAAAAATAATAATAGAATCTAATAGATTATATGCTTTACGACAACGTTTATTAAATGGTATTAAGAATATTGAAGAAATTTATTTCAACGGAGATTTAACAAATAGTGCGCCTCATATTCTTAATGTTAGCTTTAATTACGTGGAAAGTGAATTATTAATGATAGCACTTAAAGATTTAGCTGTTTCATCTGGTTCTGCATGTGCATCAACAAATCTTGAACCTTCATATGTATTAAAAGCATTAGGAATAAATGATGAATTAGCATATAGTTCAATTCGTTTTTCATTTGGTCGATTTACTACAGAAGAAGAAATTGATTATGCTATTCAAATAATTCATATCGAAATAGATAAGCTTCGTAATCTTTCTCCAATATGGAAAAAGTATAAGAAAGATTTTAAAATTTAATAATATTAAAAAAAAGGATTAATATTAATAAATAAAAAATTTTTAGTAATTTATACTTATAATATATATTTAAAAAAAAATAATTAAAATTATTTAAATTTAAAATTTATTATTATAGATTATAAAATAAATAGTAAAGATAATTAATTAACATAAAACTCTATTTAATTTTATTTAAATTTAATATTTTATATTTAAAGATTTTATAATAATTAATTTATTTTTATTAAAAATAATAATGTAAATATTATTTTATTACTTTTATTATATTGAAATAATAATATATATATTTAAGTAATATTATTATAATTAACATATTGTTTATTAAAATCAAAAATTCTTTAAAATATATTCAAAATATGTTAAATTTATATGATATTAATATCAATAAAAACTTATGATATATAAAATATTTAAATGGAATAAATTAACAATTAAATAAAAAAAATAACTTTATTTTTCTTATTTAAATAAAATAATAAAATGCTTATATCAAATAAAAATAATTTAATAATAATAGTAGATAAATGCACTAAATATTTTTTAGAAAATTTTATTTTCTTTATATATTTTAATAAAAAATTAAGTAAAATTAAAAATAAAAAATTAATTATTTAACGCTTTTAAAATATATCTAATGATATTATCATAAAAAAATTAATATAATATTTTTATTAATTTATAATATAATATCAGTATCATTTAAAATATTAAAATAATAATTTTATATAAAATAAATTCATTTATTGTAATAATTATAATAAAAATAAAAGTATTTTTTGATCTAATTAAGATATAGATTATTATAACTTATAATCAGATAAAAATTTTTTATAGTAGATAAATTAAAAAAAAGAAAAAATAAATAAAATTTAATTAAAACAATTATTTAGTTAAACAATTATTCGCTCTTATTATAAGAAAGAATGGTATTATTATTATCAATTAATAATAATAAAAGTAAAAAATTTTACTTTTATATATATTATATAATTTTATTAAATTTTTTAATTTATTAAAACAAAAACTTAAATTATAAAATAAGTATTTTATAAAATAAAAAATTATTTTAAATAAACTATTATAAATGTTAGTTATTTATTTTTTAACTTAGTGATAATTAAATAAATTTACTATAATAAAAATATTATTTAATTAACAGTATTATATGATTAACTATAATAATTTTTATGATTCTATTTATCATGTATTTAATTAATTAGAATAGTAACCATGAAATTTTAATACAAATAAAATAAAAATCTTTAGTTTGTTTGTTTTTAGTAATGAAAAAAAAATTAAATAAATTAAGATTTTATATATTTTATCGCATTAGAAATAATTCTAATTTATTTTTATATAAAAATCTTTTATATATTATAAAATATTATTAATTTTAAATTAATATCTTTAAATAGAAAAAATAGAATTATATAATTTAAAAATTTAATTATTATTAATATAATTTAAATTAGTTATACTTATTATTAATAATTTCTTTATTTACCAACATCTATGGAAGATTAAAAATCAAATATTTTACTAGCATTGAAATACCAATTAATATTAGTAAATTAAGGTATATATAATAAATTTTAAATTAATTAATTTTTAAAAAAATAAAACATGAAAATTTCAAAATAATTTGTTTATTTTTTGTTTATTTTATTAAAAATAAAAAAATAATTCTAGAATATTTTTAATAAAAAAGTTATTATATAACAATTTTATTAAAAATATTTAATAATTATATAAAAATATAAAATAAAAGTAATAAAATGCTTTATAAAAGGTATTAATAAAATATTTTTTATATTTTATATTAAGTTTTTATAAGTATATTTAAAATCATTTAAAATAGTTGTTCCATATAAATTATGGAGAAGAAAATATGAAAATAATGAATTATTATATTTATTTATTATTAATTTTTTATAAAATAGATAAAAAATATTTTATAAAAAATTAATAATAAATAAATACATAAATAATAATCTTAAAATTTTTATGAATTCAATAGATAGTAAAAGTATAAATTAAATAAATTTTATATAAAAAAAATTAAAAAATATATTATTATTATCTATTAAGATTCAATTTATAATAAAAAATTAATAAATAAAATATCCTTAATAATAGAATTAACTAAATAGCTTAATAAAATTAAATTATTAAAAATCTGAATAAGATGATATATGAAATTAGTCTAAAAAACATTAATAATCAAAGGATATAATCTTTATAGATTTTTTATTTTTTTTTAAGTAATGATAATTTTATAGGTTAAGTATGCTCGATCCAAATTTATTACGTAATAAGTTAGATATAGTTGCCGAAAAATTAGCTCGTAGAGGATTTATTCTCGATGTAAATAATTTTTGTGAATTAAAACAAAAACAAAAAAATTTACAAATAAAAATAGAAATCTTACAAACAAAAAGAAACTCATATTCGAAAAAAATTGGTGAAACAAAAGCACGAGGTGAAAATATTGAATCTTTATGTGAAGAAGTTAATCAATTGAATAAAGAGTTAGATAATACTAAAAATAAATTAACGAAAATAAAGAATGATATTCAAAATATCACCTTAAATTTACCAAATTTACCAGATGAAAGTGTACCAAATGGAAAAGATAAAACTGATAATGTTGAAATAAGTCATTGGGGTAAATTTCGAAAATATGACTTTACTATCAAAGATCATGTTACATTAGGTGAATTAATAAATGGTTTAAATTTTCATGATGCAGTAAAAATTACTGGTTCTAGATTTGTTGTTATGAAAGGTCAGATTGCACATTTACATCGTGTATTAGGTCAATTTATGTTAGATTTACATACTGAACAACATGGTTACATAGAAACTTATGTTCCCTATTTAGTAAATTATTCAACTCTTTATGGTACTGGTCAGTTACCAAAATTTAGTAAAGATCTTTTTCATATTAAACAATTTAAAAAACAAATATTAAATCAAAAATATGCGTTAATTCCAACAGCAGAAGTACCTGTAACTAATTTAGTTAGAAATCAAATTTTATCATCGGATATATTACCGATCAGAATAACAGCGCATACTCCTTGTTTTCGTTCTGAGGCTGGTTCTTATGGTCAAGATACACGTGGTTTGATTCGTATGCATCAATTTGATAAGGTTGAGTTAGTGCAAATAGTTGAACCAGAGAAATCAATGGCGGCATTAGAAGAATTAACCGGTCATGCAGAAAAAGTATTGCGATTACTGAAATTACCATATCGTAAAATTATCTTATGTACAGGTGATATGGGATTTTCTGCTTCTAAAACTTATGATCTTGAAGTATGGTTACCAGCTAATAACACATATCTTGAAATTTCTTCTTGTTCAAATACTGAAGATTTTCAAGCGAGGCGTATGCAAGCACGTTTTCGCTATAAGGATGTTAAAAAACCTCAGTTAGTTCATACTGTGAATGGATCAGGTTTAGCAATTGCCCGTACTTTAATTGCTATTATGGAAAATTATCAACAAGCAGATGGGAGAATTAAAATACCTGAAGTTTTACGTCCATATATAAAAGGATTAGAATATATTGGATAATTTAAACAAAAAGTCTTTTCAAAGAATTAATAATTAATTTTAAATAAATATATTAAATAAATTATATAAAAATAATTACATATCATGTAATAATTTTATTATCATAAATAAAATTTATTTTATAACTAATAAGATAACTAAAATTAACTATATTTATATAAATATCTTTATTTATATAAATATAGTTAAAATAAATTTATATTTTTATAGTTGTTTTAATAACACTAAAAATAAAACAATAAACTATAAAATTAATTTTTTAAAATATAAAAAATATTTTAACATAAGAAAATTATCAACAAATAAATTTTATTTTATTGTTATTACGTTATTAATAGAATAAATATTATTTTTTGATGTATAAATTTATTTATTTTTATATAAATAGCAATAATTGAATAATATTATAAAATTAAATTCAAATTAATTAATATTATAGAGTAATAAAAATTAATAATAAAAATATTATAAATACTATTATAAATGTAATAATAAGAAATATTGATTAACGTTTCTATTTATACTATTAATATTACTTAAATAAATTTTAGTAAAAATAATGAAAGTAGTAATTCTAATAAACTGTTAGTAATTAAAGAATAAAAATAATAATAAAAAATATATTATTAAATATTTTGCTTATTTTTTAAAACTAAATTAAATAATTTATTAAAACTTATTAATGATAACATAAATTAATTATAATTAATAATATTTTAATATTGAAACATATAATTATTATAATTATTATTTTAAATAATTTTTATAGAAAAAACTTAAAATTTATTTTTTTAGAATTTTTAAATTCTGTATAAAAACTTATGAAATTTAATAATTTTAATCTCTTAATTTTATTATATAGAAAAGATCAATATATAAATTATAATTAATAATATTAATTATCTTAATAAAATATTTTTAAAAAAATGGTATTATTCTGTATTTTTTATTTTTTAAAAAAGATCAAATATTTTATCTTAAATGAAAATAATAAATTAATTTATTAAATTTTAATTAATATTAGAAAGTACTCAATAATATTCATCTTATTAAAATTTTTATTTTTATTATTGTTTAGTTTAACTAATTATAAAACTATTAATTTAGATAGTTTTAAGTTTATTTATTTTTATTTATCATTAAAATGATTAAATTTTTCTTATAATTAAGCGACATTGATGATTCAATAATCAAAAAAATTTTTTATTTTTAAATTAATTTAATTATATTTTACATGATAAAGCATTAAACATATCATTAAAATTTTTACTTTTTATTTAAAATTCTATTATTTATCAGAAATTTATTCTAAATAAATAATTATTTATTTAAATTTAACTATTATATATAATGATTAATTTCTTTATTATCAATAATATTTACTGAAAACTTTTTTATAATTAATTTTTATATTTTTATTATTTTGAATTAAAAAAGAGTTCATATGTTTCTTTTAAATATTAAATTTTTAAATAAATAAAAATTATTTTAATGTTAATAATAAGTAAATAGAAAATTTTATATTTCTATAATAATTAACAATAGTATTAATAATATTGTATAAAAATTCTAATAAAATAAATTTTTTATTTATTTTTTGAATTATTTTTATAGATTTTCATTATTATTTAACGATTATTATTATTTTAATATTATTGATTTGTAATTTATTTTTTAGTCTAGAAACTAAATTCTATGATTAATAATTAATTTTATTAATAAAAATCGCATTAAGTTTAATAAATAAAATAGAAAAATAATATAAATTAAAATTTATTAAATATTTCTAGTAAAATAAAATAATAAATATTTATATTCCATAAAATTTAGTTCAATAACTAAAATAATAAATAATTAAAAATAATAAAAACTTATTTATTAAAATCATTATATAATTAATGAGATAATTATTTTATTAATGTTATATCATTTATAAATAATATGAATATTCAGTCAATATATTGATTTTTAAAAAAATTGTTATTAAATTATAATAATTAACATTTAATGATTTTAGTAGAATAAAATTATTACCGATATTTTTTATTTACTATATTTAGTAAATAAAATCTTAAATAATTTATTTATTTTATAAATAAAATATAAATTAACTTAATATTAGTATAATATACTATATTAAAATATATAGTTAAATTTAAATAATAATTAAAATTATTATTAATATTTAAAAATAATTTGTTATTTTTAGTAAATTTATGATATCTATAATAATTATAAAATTTAAGTTTAAAAATAATTTCAAAAATATTTTGATGTAATGTTAGATACATTATGAATAAATAAAATATTTTATTATCATTTTAAATTAAAATAATTATTTATTAATAATTATATTAAAAAATAAAATAAATTAAAAATTTTAATAAATAATATTATTTTAAGATTTTATCTTAACAAAATTATACATTATTAATGTAATTATTAAGTTTATTTATAATATTTATTAATCACAAAATAATTAATAATACCATTAAATATGGATATAAAACATTTTTAATACCATAAATTTGACGTAAAATAATTATAGAATAAATAATTTTATACTAATAAAAATAATTATATAAATTTTATAATACATTAAAATTATTAACATTAATTAAGATTAAAAAATAAAATATTTATTAAATTAGTTAAAATAAATTATATTAATCTTTAGATAATGATAAATATTGATATAATAGAAAATTAACGCATTTTTTAGAAAAATTTTATATATTAATTATTGTATTTTGATTTTTTTTAAATATATAAAATAAAAAATAATTATTTTTTAATTAATATTTAATAATATAATATTTAAATTTTAATTAATTTAGCTTTTTTTAAAAAAAATAGTTATTTAATTGATAATAAAAAATTATTAGATTAATTTTTATAATATATTAATTTTATAAAAATTACTAATATTTATTTATAAAAGATATAATATGAAATAATTTTTATAACTAAATTTCTTAATCAATTAAATAATATTATTATATTTAATATTTTAATTTTAAAATAAAAATGAAAATTTAAGTTCTTGATAAGTTTATTATTGAATTTTATCTTAACTTTATAAAAATAAACATAAATTAAAGTTATTAATATACTATATTAACAAGATATATTAAAAATTATAATAAGATAATAAATTTATACTTATATTAAAATTAATTCAGAAAAATTATCAAGTAATTAACTTTTACTTAATTAATTCGTAAAAGTTAATTTTTAAAAATAATATAAAAAATTTATTATTTATTTATATTCCAAAAAATAAATAAAATTATAATTATTTAATTTATAATTACTTATAATAATATGCTTTTATAAAAACTTAAATAATTAATATTTAACGACTACGAAAAATAATTCTACCTTTAGTTAAATCATAAGGTGTTAATTCGACAGTCACTTTATCACCTGTTAAAATACGAATATAATTTTTACGCATTTTCCCAGAAATATGAGCAGTAACTATATGCCCATTTTCTAATTCAACACGGAACATAGTATTTGGAAGAGTATCTAGTACTGTACCTTGCATCTCAATATTATCTTCTTTAGCCATTTAATTCTCTAAGTTAATAAATAAATTTTTAAGTAAAATAATACTGAAAAACTTTCTTTATGTAAAGAATCCTTTAAATTTTAAAATTATTTTTTTTACAAAAAGTATAAAATTAAATCATTAAAGTATAATAATATACAATGAGTATAAAATTTAAAAAATAAACAAACAATAATAAATTATTTTTACTTACACCTTTAAATTTATATTTAATTAAATATTTTATTTTTATTTAAATATAAAAGTTATAATTTTAATTTAGATTAAAATATATATTTATATATATAATTAATTTTAAAAATAAATAATTAATATTTTATTAATTATTTAAAAATTAAATATTGTTTAATATAAAATATTAAAATTATTTAAAAATAAATAAATACATGATATTTAACTAATAAATTAATTTTATAATATATTAAATTTTAATATAATAAATAATTATATTTTTGTATAAAATAATAAATATATGTTATTTAACATAATAAATATTTTATATATACACATAATAGATTTTAATCAATTAAATTGATAATTTAAGAAAACAGTATAAATAGTTTTTTATTTTTAAAGTTATTTAATTAATTCTTATTTTTTAATAAATTGTACTTAGATATTATAATAATAATAATTATTATAAAATATTTATTTGATTAAATTTAAAAAAAAATCTCTTTATGATAATTATCTTATATATATTTAAAATACATAGATCACAGATAATACGATAACTATAAATTATTAAATTTATATATAAAATATTTTATTATATTAGAAAAATATAATATTTAGTATCAAACTAAAATTTATTATATGTAATAATCTTATCATTAACTAAATTTAATTATATTAGTGCTGTATTTTAATTTTATAATATTATAATAATATTATATTAACTTGAATAATTATTTATCGATAAGTTATTCAATAATTTTTATATCATTTATTGTATATTTAATAAATTTTTAATTAGTATAAAAATACTTTAATAAATAATTATATTTTTACATATTTATAATGAAACTAAATTTATATCTTATTTTAAAATTTATATTTAATCTTTATTTTTTAATAAACTTATTTAATGAAATTATCAATATATTAAAAAATATTATTTTATAATATATAATTTTATTATTTAAAACTTAAAAGTTTTCTGAAAGTTTTATTAATAATTTTAATAAAATAAATTTATATCAAATCTATCTTATATATAGAAATAAAATATTAATATGTAATTAAGAATTAAAAATTATTTGTAATCTAAATTATTATTATTTAAAATAATTAAAATTTACTTAAATTTTAATTATTCATTAGTTAACTTCATCAATTATTTTTTTAAAAGTAATAATTTATTACAAATATTTAAATAAAATTTTCACTATTTAAAAAAATAAATATAACTAATATTTAAAATAAAAAACACTATAAAATAATTAAAATTATGTCTAGTTAATCAATTAATAATAAATTTTAAATATATTTTTAATAAAACTTCATAAAATCTAAAATAAATTATAATAAATTTTAATAATGAAGTTAAATTGAATCATTTCTTTTTTTCGTTTTAATTAATTAAACTAAGATAGTGAAATAAGATAATTATATATTAATTATATATTAATATATAATTAAACAATTATGATATTAATTTCATAAAATTATGATACTTTTTAATAAAATTTTTTATAGTATAAATAATAAAACAATAAATAAAAAATAATTATGATGAATATAAAATTAAAACAAAAATTAAAATTTTTAATATCAAATAAATATAATATTTTATATAATAATAAAAATAAAAATATAAGAACTATTAGTAAATATAAGTATTTAATTATCTTTAAAATAATATAAAAAATAATTAAGCAATCTTTTTAATTATAAGTATACGATAAATAATAAATAATAATGCGTAATTAAAATTATAAAAATTTAAAAGCAATATACGTGTCGTCTTTACTAAAAAATAACCTAATAAAAAATTAATAAATTAATATTAATTAGTATAAGTATTTTCATTTTTAATTTTATTTTATGTAATATAAATGTTTTATTAAATAATTAAATTATTTTTATATTAAAATTGATTATTTATATTAAATATTTATATAAATATAAAATATATAATTAATCATTATTTTATTAATAAAATTAATATTTTAACATAAATTTAATTAACTTTTTACATTAATAAATCATATATAAATATTTAAAATCTTAATTTAATTAATAAAAATTTAATAATAAATTAAAATTTAAAAACTAAATTATTTATTTATTGTTATTAAAAAATTTTATATTTATTTCAATAATAATTTATACTTGAACTAATATAATTTTTCGATTTTTACAGTTATGATGATAACTATTTTATAATGGGTAATAATTTAAATAATAATTCTAATTAATTTATTTTTTATACTTTAGTATTACAATAAATAATAAAATCACATAATTTTTAAAATTATTAAATTATTATTATAATAAAAAATTAATAAAAATATGATTAACATCTGATACATAAAATATAATTATTTTAATAAAAATAATAACTTTTAATTAGAGAAGCTAATTAGATTAAGGTAAATAACTTATAAAATAATATTTTATATTTTTTAATTTTTTAATACCATTAGTTTTTTAAAAAATTAATCACTTAATTTCTATTAAGTTAATTTTTACTATAATTATAATTTTTTTAATCATTAAATTAATTTAGTTTATTTTATTTATTTATAATGATAACTATATATACAAATAATAAATTAATTATTACAACCTTCTAAATAATGTTCTGCATCAATAGCAGCCATACAACCAGTACCTGCTGATGTAATAGCTTGACGATAAACATGGTCCATTACATCACCAGCAGCAAAAACACCTTCAACTGAGGTTTGAGTTACATTATTTTTACTTCCATTAAAGTTTACTTGAATATAACCATTTTTTAATACTAATTGATTAATAAAAATATTTGTATTAGGTGTATATCCAATAGCAATAAATATACCTGTCACAGACAAAGCCATTATCTTATTATTTTTAATTGAACGCAAATTAATTTTAGTAACACCATTATTATCACCCAATATTTCATCAACTATAAAGTTAATATGTAACGTAATATTGCCAGTTTTTACTTTTTTTATCATTCGTTGAATAAGAATTTTTTCTGCACTAAATGTTTCACGTCGATGAATAAGATGCACTTCTGAAGCTATATTTGACATATAAAGTGCTTCTTCAATAGCAGTATTTCCACCACCAACAACAGCTATTTTTTGTTTACGATAAAAAAGTCCATCACATATAGCACAAGTTGAAACACCACGACCTTTAAAAAAATTTTCAGAAGATAAACCAAGATAACGAGCTGATGCACCGGTAGCTATAATAAGCGCATCACAATTATATACTCCTTTATCACCAGTAAGTTTGAATGGCCGTTGATGAAGATTAACCTCATAAATATGATCATTAATAATATTTTCTTTTGGAGTAAATTTTTTAATATGTTGAAGCATTCGCTCCATCAATATGGACCCAATTAACTTAGTGTGATCTCCAGGCCAATTTTCAACTTCATTAGTTGTAGTTAATTGCCCGCCTGGTTGAAGCCCAGTTATTAATATCGGGTTTAAATTTGCTCGAGCACTATAAATAGTTGCAGTACAACCAGCAGGACCAGATCCAAGAATAATAATTTTACTATGATTAATTTTATTCATAGATACTCCATTATTAAAAATATTTATTTAAATATAGCAATTATAAAAAATAGAGGAATTAAAAAATAAACTATAAAAATATTTTTGTAAAATAATCATTTTAAATTAATATTTTTAAATATGTTTATTAAAAAAATTAATAATAATTTATCTCAATATTATTTTCTAGTTTTTATTTATTATTTTTAATAATTAATTGTATATTTAAAATAATATCTTAAAAAATTAATTATCTAATTTATTTAATTAAAATTTAATATTTTAAATAAAAATAAATATCTTTATTTTTTAATATCAAATTAAAAAATAACTAAAAAAATTTATTTATAGGATTAATTATATTACTAAATACTAACCTTTAATTTTAATTTAATTTTATTATATCCTTTAAAATAAATTTAAAATAACAATAATATTATAAATATAAAATAAATAAAAAAGAGATTTTAAATAATTTATAAAAAAGATTAAAGAAAATTTTTATCATAAAAGATAAAAACATACTTAATGAGTTATAAAATAATACTCATATTTCTAATATAAAATTTTTTAAAAAAATAAAATTATTACAAAAATCTTGTTTAGAACGTGTGCAAAAAATAGAACATTAAGTTTTTATTTTAAGTTATGCTAGTTTATTAAATTTATACTATCTCAATGTATTTTTATTAGTTTTTTGTTGAGATTACTTCAAAGTATAGTGTTATAGATATTTTTGAACAGTTCAATACTGTTATATAAAATTTCTAATAAATTCAAGAATATTATCTAATTTCTGAAGATTTTAATTATTTAGTAAAAACTAGAGTCATTAATATATTTGTTTATTGTAAAATATTAGAGAAATTTTACTTTATCTTCTTGATATTAATGGTACATATACTTATATAATAATGAAAAAAATAAAATAGAATAATAATTTTAATTATTAAAATATATTAATTAAATAAATGTAAATCTAAAAAAATAAATATACTTTTATTTATATATATAGTTTTTAATATTAATCATTATTTATATTATTTTTTAATTAATGAAAAATATGAAATATTATATTTTTAATACAAACATATAAAAATAAAAATATTAAATTAAAAATCAGTTATTAAAAATACTAATAGAAACTGTTATTCTTATAATTATTGTTTTAATAATTTTTAATAATAATTATGATAAGTTTTTATCTATACTGATATTATCTAATAAAAGATGATTCTAAATAAATCTATTGAAATTTATTTAGAAATATTACTATTTTATTAGAAAATATTTTTTATTTTTTAATTTTAAGTTATATTTAACTATTAATCATATTATGAGGATAATAGATACATTTAAAATATATATAATTATAATTATTTTATTTTTTATTTTTTTGTTTTTAATTAGTAAAGTAAGATTAATAGATATATCATGTTTTTGCAGTATCTAATATTGATGATTTATTTAACTTTTTCTTTAATAGCATCATTAATAATATTTTTAATTATATAATTCTATTTTATTTTAATATTTCAAAAACAATATTAACGTTATTTTTATTTAACTATTAGTTTTATATTATTTAATAGTTGATTGTAATTAATGATTTTATAAAAAATAACAAATTATTTTTTAGTAATAATATTACTAATCATTATTCATAATTTTAATAATATAAATATTAAATTGAAAAAAAATATGTTTCATCTAATTCAATTAAATTATTTGATACTAAATTAAATTTAAAAGATTAAGAATGTTAATCCTAATTTTAATCTTAATTAAAATATTTTTAATTTTATGAATTAAATAATCAATAAAAAATTAGATAATAATAAAAATAAATTTTATTAAATAAGATGTATTTTAATAATTGATAAAATAAAAATTACTATTAATTTTTATTTAAAAACGATAATTAAATATGTTCGATATATTTTAAGTAAATTTTAAATATATCTATTTTAATAAATAATAATCTTAATTTAAATAATCAAATTAATTTTGATAAACATTATTAAGATTGTTAATAAAAAACTAAAAATCTAATTGAATTATCAGTTCAATTAATAATAAAAATATAAATAAAAGTTAACATTAATATTGTTTTTTTCTTATAAAATTAATAAATTAAATATTGTATTTTATAGATTTTTTATCTCTTAATTATATTTTTAAAAAAAATAAATAAACTTTATAATAATTATTTAATAGTACAAAATAAAAACTATAGATATAAAATAAAATACTTTTCAAAATTTAATAACTTTTTTTATAATATGAGTTAAGTTTATTATTAATAATGAAAATAAAAACAAATTATATAATTAATTTTAAATTAATAAAACATTTTATTATAATAATAGTACAATTTCTAATTTTAATAAGATAATAAATAAAAATTAATTTTAAAAATAAGGTAATTGAATTAAGTTAAATAAAATAAATGCTGTAATTAAAATAAACTATTCATTAATTATATAAATAACTATATTTAAAAAATAAAATAATATTACATATAATATATAAAAAATAACAAAAGTTTTATTATTATTTTTATTTTTAATAAAAAGTAAAAATAGAATAAATATTAATAAAATAAGATAGTTTTTGTCTTTCTTTAATAAAAAAAGCAAATTTTAGAAAAACAATAATATTTATATTATTATAAGATTTATTTGTAATATTATCAGATAAAATAAGTTAGTTAATATTTTAACTTTAAAATGTCTTACTTAATTAAAGAATATTTAGATAATTATCAAATAAAAATAAAAAATAGATATTAAATTTTTAATTAACTAAAATATTAAATATTTCTTTAATCATGATTAATTTTAAAATATTTAAATTTTCTTTTTATAAAATAAGCATTGATATACTAATGAAATTCTTAACAATATAAGAATAATTAATATATTATGTGTTTATGTATTAAAAATATAACTTTAATTACAAACTTATATCTATTTTATGAATAAAAATTAGCAAAATATAACAATAAAATCACAGTAGTTTTTGATAATATAAAAATAGAAATTTTATTCATTTTAAAAAATAGATAATAATATAATAATCGTTATTTTTTATTAAGGAAAATTTATGTTTTATTGCATTAAATAAATTTATTTCTTTAATTATAATTTATTTTAAAAATTAAAAAAATAACTATATTTTTGATATAAAAGTGCTAATAATAAATATATTTATCTCACCTTAAACAAAAACAATTTATGTTAAGAAAATTATTAATTTAATCAAATTAATATACTTTAACGAAGTTTAGTTATTAACTTAAATAAAATAGACTTTTCTATCATCCTACTTAAAGATTAAAGTTGAATTTTTATTAGGTATTATCGATATTATTTTTATTTATTATCAAATTTTCTTTTACATATTAATTTTATTTATAATTAAAAAATTATTAAGATGATTAAAAAAACAAAAAACTAAAATTAAATATAATTCATTGATAATTTTATTAAATATAGTAAAGATAATAGAAATAGAAAAAATTATAATGATAATAAATGATTAAATTTATTTTTGATAAAAATATTTAATTTATATAAATTAAAATAATATATTTTTATATATTTAATATTTAATAATAATTCATATTAATTAAAATTAAATAATGATAATTTTTTAATGAATAAAATATTAATGGATTTTAAATTAACTATAAGTTAATATAATAATATTAAAATTCTCAATAATATTATCAACAGAAATTGATTTAAAAATATTTTTTTAAAATTAATAATTTTTATAAATAAAAGGTTATTACTTGATAATAATAAAATTAATAATGTTAAGTTTGTTAGTAATGAGTTTTTATATTAATCAATCATCAGCAAATGCTGCCACTGAACTACAAACTCGCCTAAATAAAATAAATAGTTTTTATTGTATTTTTATACAAAAAGTAACGGGAATTAATGGTAATTTAATACAGAAAGGAGAAGGTCAATTATGGATTAAATATCCAAATTTATTCAAATGGTATACAATATCACCGGATGAAAGTTTGTTAATTTCTGATGGTATTAATTTATGGTTTTATAATCATTTACTTAATCAAGTTACAATAACCTTATTAAGTGAAATAATGATTGATATGCCGATTATGTTAATTACTCATAATAATCAAAATATCTGGAAGCATTATAAAATAAGTCAAAATGGTAATTATTTTATTCTAAAAACAAAACAAAATAAAGGAAATATAAAATATATTTCAATTACTATTCAACCTAATGGTACTATTCAACATTTTTCTACTATAGAAAAAAATGGTCAAACAAGTTCATATTATTTTAAAAAAAAGAAAAATAATCATATTAATAAAAATATATTTAAATTTATTTCCCCTAAAAATGTAACTATTGATGATCAAAGACCAAAAAGATTAACTAGATAATTTAAATCTTTATTTTTATTTAATAAATTTATGATTAATTATAAAAGTATGGTAATTAAGTTAAGATAATATATTAATTAAATTAATTAAGTAAATTGGATAAATATTAAATAAAAATAATTGAATGTATATTATTAGAATTAAATAAACTTTATTTTTTAATTTTATGAAAATTAAAAAATTATATTTTAATTAGAATTAAATATAATCATAAAAATCAATCGATAACGATATCAAACGAGCATATATTTATAAAGTTAATAATAAATAATATAATTAAAAAATTAATGAGATAAACAATATTAAATATTAACTATAAATATAATAATAAAGATTATTAAAAATAATATCTCTATAATAATGATAAGTTTAATATTTATATATGTAATTAAATATTTAAATTTTTTTATTAAATTAATTAAATTATTATCATAGTATATCTAATAACTCTTCTAACTATAAATTAAAATTTTTTATTAATTGATAATAATTATCTAGTTATCAACTAATATTTTATGAAATCAATATTAAAATTAAAAATATTGATTTATTTTTAATTATAAGTTTAAATATAATAATAATTATTAGTTAATAACTAGTTTATATAAATAAAATGATATAAGTATTCATTAAAATAATATAGTTATAATTTATATATTTAATGCTGTTTAACGTAAGAAATTGATTTTTAATAAATAAAAGAATTAAAATAATAAACAACTAATAAACTATATTTAAATATATAAAATAAAACAATATTATTACTATATTCAAAAATGTTACCTATAAATATAAATATTCTAACAAAATTCAGCAAAAAATAATAAAATATATAATAATATTATTTATATATAATATTTACTATAACTAAATACTAAATTAAATAATTGTTATTATAGTAATTTTCAAAAAATATCTTTATAAAAGAAATTATTAATTCATGGTTTAGTTAATTATAATTTTAATAAAAAGATTAATTAAAAAAGAAAATTTATATTAATTTTATTTAATTTTAATATTATATATTATTTTATATTAAAATTATTAGTTTAAATGAAAATATAGAATATTTAATTAAATTAAATTATTTTTATATTAAAAAAAATAAAAAATATTTTTTAAAAAAATATAATAATATTTAATTTATTAAAACTTAAATTATATTTTTAATCTTTGTTATTTAAAAATAAAAATTCTAATTAAAATTTAAAATATAAAATTATTTATTTGTATGATTATTAATAATTATTTTTATTTAATTATAAACGTAATATTATCAAAAGATTTGATGATATGTTAATTAGTATAGAGTTGTTATTTATTGATTAATATTATTCATGTTAGTAAAATTAATCATAATCATATAGATTAAATTTTATACGCGATAGAATTAAATAGGATATATAATGATAAGATTTAATATTCTTAAAATAAATAGATAGAATATTACAAATACATAACAAGTTATTAGTGTTTTACTTTTCAACTATTACAAAAAATCAATAAAAATATTAATCAATCAAATTAAAATAATTTAATTTTTAAGTAATTATTTTCAATGAACTTATATTTATATATAATTTCTATAAAATATCATTAATCTTTAATATACATATAACTTATCTAAAGTTTTATTAAAAATAAAATTAATTCATTATAAATAATTATAAATAATTTATATTTATTAAATAACTTTAATAAATATTACATAATTAGTTTTTAGTGTTAAAGATTTTAAAATATTTAAAAGGAACTTTTATTATTATATAAGTTTTTTTAATATCATTTAATAAAAATTTTTAATATTAAATAAACTATCTATTATAAGTTTATTTAATAAAAATAAAAATTTTTACATCTATATTTTAATTATTTATGATTAATTATATTTAAATTCATTATATATAAATTAAAATAATATTTAAAAATAGTCTATTAAAAATATAAATTATGAATTATAAAATAATTTGTTAATTAATTTATTATTTTTAGTTTAAAAACTTAAAATTTAAGAAATAAAAATATGAATATTTTAAATAATAACATTAAAATATAATAAATTTTAATTAATAAAGTTGAATTTTATATCTATTGTTAATTATATAAACTTAATTCTTTCGTATAAGAATTAAGTTTATATAAATATAATTTTTTATTTTTTATAAATTTTTTAATATAGTTTAAAATATTAAAATAAAAAAATAGATAATATAATGAATAATCTATCATATAAAGATAAAACTACTATTAATTTAAGTTTTAAATTAATTTAAATTATCAAGTTATAAATAAAAACACAAATAATACTTTTAATTGTAAAATAAAATATAAAATATCTTAATAATATAAGAAAATAATTAAAAATTTATAACTAAATAAACCAAATAATACTAAGGTTATTTATATTAAAGTTATTTATGATATAAAAATATCTTTAAATTAATAGAATAATTAATATAATATTAAATTTCATTTTAAATAACATGTATATTTTAATATGATAATTAATAATAGTAAATATGACTTATATATTAATTTAATTTATTTAAAAATTAATAAAATTAAAAAATTAAATTATATAATATTATTTATATACTTCATAACTTAAAATAATACTTATAAAATGTAATTATTATTTTAATAAATTTATTTATTTTATCAAATATTATATAATTAGTACATAAATACTTGATATAGAAATTATTTAAATTTAATAATTTAATATTAAAGTATATAAATATATATAAATTATTATAGTATCATTTTAAAAAAATTAAATATTTTAAAGAATTTAATCTTACTTTACTTATAATTTAATATTTAAAAGATATATTTAATAAATTAAATATTTTTAATAAAAATTAAATTAAAAGTATCATTAATATTATCTTGATAGAGTCAATTAATATTTAAATAGTAAAATTTATTCAATTTTAACAAAATTCATTTAATATAATTAAATAATTTTTATTTAATATTTTAAATTATTTAAAACTATATCATAATATATATGGTATAATTTTTTATTTCTATTTTTAATCAAAAATTTTAATTATTAAAATATTATTTATTATTAATATTATTTATTAATTAATAAATAATAGCATTAAAATAATAAATTTAGTCTATAAATTTAATGTAAATAAATATTGTAATTATTAATTATCGCATCTATACACTTGTTAATTAAAATTTTTGATTTTAAAGTAGTATTTATTTTATTCTAATAATTAATATTTACTGAATGTAATGTGATATATTTATAATTCTATTTATTATAATTAATATTTTTATTATTAATTTTTAAAGAGTTAAATTTAAATATTTTTAAAATAGAGTATTTACTGATTAAAAATAAATAATTATGTTTATAAAATTATTTATTATGAATTATATTTATTTAAAACTATAAGTTTATATTAAAATTAATTATAATAAAAATTATACATTTATAATTTTTTATAAAAAGATAAATAAAATAAAATAATATGTTTGAAATTAATTTAATAAAAAATCAGATTCAGGATCTGTTTAAACGAATAAAAATCTTAAGTGGATATCTTTGAGTATAATTTTAATAAAAAACGATTAGAAGAAATAAACTTAGAACTTGATCAGCCAAATATATGGAATAAACTTCAATTAGCCAAAAAATTAAATAAGGAACGTGTTTTCATTAAAGAAAAAATTAAAATAATTGATACTTTGACTAAAAATTTAGATGATATATTTGATTTGTTTAATTTGACAATTAAAAATTATGATGAAGAAATTTTTTATGAAATAATAATAGAAATAGCTAATTTAGAAAGAAAGATTAAAAAATTAGAATTTCATCGCATGTTTTCAGGAAAACATGACAGCGTTAATTGTTATCTTGATTTACAAGCAGGTTCAGGTGGAATTGAGGCGCAAGATTGGGCCAGTATGTTGATGCGCATGTATTTACGTTGGGCTGAGTTTAAGGGATTTAAAACAAAAATTATTGAAATCTTTGATAGTGATATTGCTGGCTTAAAATCTGCAACAATAAAAATTATTGGTGAGTATGCTTATGGATGGTTACGAACTGAAACTGGTATTCATCGGTTAGTACGTAAAAGTCCTTTTGATTCCGGTGGTAAACGCCATACATCTTTTAGTTCAGTCTTTATTTATCCTGAGATTGATAATGAGATTAATATTGAAATTAATCAGATGGATTTACGTATAGATGTTTATCGAGCATCAGGAGCTGGCGGTCAACACGTTAATAAAACAGAGTCAGCTGTACGTATAACTCATATTCCAACTGGGATTGTTACTCAATGCCAAAATAATCGTTCTCAACATAAAAATAAAGAGCAAGCTTTAAAACAAATAAAAGCAAAATTATATGAGTTAGAAATGCAAAAAAAAAATGCAGATAAACAAGTTTTAGAAAAAAATAAATCTTATATTGGTTGGAGTAATCAAATTCGTTCTTATGTATTAGATGATTCTCGAATTAAAGATCTACGTACAGGTGTTGAAAATCGCAATACTCAATCTGTACTCGATGGTAATCTTGATAAATTCATTGAAGCAAGTTTAAAATTGGGTTTATAAGGAATAAAAATGTCTCAACAACAAGATAATGAGAAATCAATTAATTTAAATAATGAATTAAAAACACGTAGGAAAAAATTAGCAGAATTACGTCATAATGGCATTGCTTTTCCTAATAATTTTCGACGTAAACATCTTTCTAGTGATTTAAATTTTAAATATAAAGAATGGGATATAAAAGATTTTACTAAATTGAATATTAATGTTTCTGTTGCAGGTCGAATGATCTCACAGCGTATCATGGGTAAATCTTCTTTTTTTACTTTACAGGATATGATGGGTCGTATTCAAATTTACATTTCTCGTGATGATTTACCTGAAGGGATCTATAATAAACAATTTAAAAAATGGGATCTTGGAGATATTCTTGGTGTTAAAGGTAAGCTATTTAAAACTAAAACAGGTGAGTTAACCATTTATTGTCATGAAGTTTATTTATTAACAAAAGCATTACGCCCTATGCCAAATAAATTTCATGGATTAGCGGATCAAGAAATTCGTTATCGTCAACGTTATCTTGACCTCATTGCTAATGATAGATCACGACAAACTTTTATTGTACGTTCTCGCATTTTATCTTCTTTACGTAACTTTATGATTAGTAAAGATTTTATGGAAGTTGAAACTCCTATGATGCAGATTATGCCAGGCGGTGCTACAGCTCGTCCATTTATTACCTATAATAATGCATTAAATATTAATATGTATTTACGCGTTGCACCTGAGCTTTATTTAAAGCGTTTAGTTGTTGGTGGATTTGAGCAAATTTTTGAAATTAATCGTAATTTTCGTAATGAAGGAGTTTCACCATATCATAACTCAGAGTTTACTATGATGGAACTTTATATGGCTTATGCTGATTATAAAGATATTCTTGTTTTAATAGAAGAATTATTTCAAACAATTACGCAAGAAGTATTAGGAACAACTAAAGTAAAATATAATAACTATTTATTTGATTTTGAAAAATCTTTTAATAAAATGACGATGAAAGAAGCAATAGTAAAATATTATCCTAAAGTGAATTTAGATGATCTTGATAATTTAATTAAAACAACAATAATTGCAAAATCATTGAATATTAAGGTAGAAAAAAATTGGGGATTAGGACGATTACAGTGTGAAATTTTTGAAATAGTTGCTGAGAATCATTTAATTCAACCGACATTTATTACCGAATATCCAACAGAAGTATCTCCATTAGCTCGTTGTAATGATGATAATCCATTTATTACAGATCGTTTTGAATTATTTATAAATGGTCATGAAATTGGTAATGGTTTTTCTGAGCTTAATGATTCAGAAGATCAATCTAAACGTTTTTCTGAACAAGCTTATCATAAAAATCAAGGAGATGATAAAACTATATTTTATGATAAAGATTATATTACAGCATTAGAGTATGGATTACCGCCAACAGCTGGTTTAGGTATTGGTATTGATCGATTAATCATGTTATTAACTAATAATCGCACAATTAAAGACGTTATTTTATTTCCAGCATTACGTCCTTATAAATAAATTTATTAAATTAATTAAAACAATATATAAATATTTATAGTTAAATATTTATATATTTATTTTTTAATATCAAGTTTTAAAATTCAAATAGTTTCTATATTAAATATTATATACTAATTACATAATATTTGATAAAATAAATAAATTTATTAAAATAATAATTGCATTTTATAGGTATTATTTTTAAGTTATGAGGTATATATAAATAATATTATAGAATTTAATTTTTTAATTTTATTAATTTTTAAATAAATTAAATTAATATATAAGTCATATTTACTATTATTAATTATCATATTAAAATATCCATGTTATTTAAAATAAAATTTAATATTATATTGATTATTTTATTAATTTGAAAATAATTTTTATTTATTTCTATTATTGTAATAGTTATTGTTTTAATATAAATTAATAGAATATAAATGAATTAATTCATCAAATTTTTATTTTTAATTATTTTTATATTAAATTTTATTTAATTATAAAATAATTAAAAATTTTAAGATAAATTTTGTTTATTAAATAAAATAATGAAATTATATACATATTTAATAAAAAATTAAAAGTAATCTATTATAAAATATAAATAATTTTGTTAATTTTAGTTTACAACATAAGAATATTATTTTTAATAAAATTAAATTATTAAAAATTTATTATGGTTATTTAGTTTAATTTTTTAGTAAAATGATAATTCAAAATAAATTAAAAAATAAAAAGTAATATTTTTAACAAACAATTATTTAATTTTTTATTATATTTTTATTGTTAATAATATTAAAAATATTTTTATAATCACTTATATTTTTTAATTTATTATTCAATATTTTATGATTAATATTATTATTAATAAGATGATCAAATAAATTTAATTGTAAACATAAAAACTAAAACTGATTTAATATTAAGGATTGTTAAAAATCTATATTAAATTAAAATATTGATATTTACTCTTTAAGTAATCATATTATTTATTTTTATTTTGTATCAATTGAATTATATGATAAAGACCATCGTCATCAGGACGTCCATTATTTATTAACCAGTTTAATATATTAAAATCTTCGTGCTCTAGTAAACAAATAAATAAATATTTTTCATTCTCTGTGAGAGAATTATATTCATATTCAAAAAAAGACATAATAGTAATGTCTAATTCATGTATTCCTCTTCGACATGACCAACGAATTCTAGATTTATTATTGATGTCCATAAAATTAAATAATTTTAAAATTTTAAATAAATTTAATTTCATTTTAAAAAATATAAAATTAATATAAAATAATTTAAGTAATTTTTATAAAAATTATAATTATAAATTAATTAAAAATTAATATAATTAATCATTCTATATTAATTATATTTAATATATATAATAATATTACTATTTATAATGAACTAGTTTTATTATAAAAACTATTCTTATTTATATTACTAATGAACGATTAGATGATGACCATAAATAAATTTATATCAAAAACTTATGAAATAGATTATCAATTACCTTTAACATTAATGTTACTTAATGACTGGAGTTTTATTACAGCAAAAGGTAATGATGCAAAAAAATATTTACAAAGTCAATTAACTACAGATATCTTTGCATTAAGCTCAAAACAACATGTATTTACTGCTCACTGTAACGCTAAAGGAAAAATGTGGAGTACATTACATCTTTTTTATTATAAAGAAGGATTCGGTTATGTTTTACGTGCTAGTGTAGCAAAAAAACAATTAAGTGAGCTAAAAAAATATGCTATATTTTCACAAATAACAATTAAACAACAATCTGACATTATACTATTAGGTATTGCAGGTCAAGGTGCGCGTGATGCATTAAATAAATATTTTTATCAATTACCAGATCATGAAAAACAAATTATACATTTTAAAAAAACAACTTTACTCTACTTTAATTTACCGTCTGAACGTTTTTTAATTATTACAGATAATACAACTACAATTAAATTAATAAAATATTTTAAAGAATATAGTGATAGTCAACAATGGTTAGCTTTAGATATTTCTGCAGGATTTGCTAATATCGATATTGAAAATAGCGGGTTATTTATTCCACAAGCTGTTAATTTAGATACTTTACCTGGTAGCATTAGTTTTAATAAAGGTTGTTATAGTGGCCAGGAAATTATTGCTCGAACAAAATATCGTAATGCAAACAAGCGATCAATATTTTGGTTACTAGGAATAGCAAATAAATTACCAAAAATAGGAGAACCTATTGAATTGCAGGTTGGTAATAATTGGCGTCATATTGGAACAATATTAGCTGCTGTTAAATTAACGAATACAACTATTAGTATACAGGTAATTATGAACTATGATGTTTTAAAAGAATCTGTTTTTCGTTTATTAGGAGAAGAACAAAGTAAGTTAATTATTAAGAGATTTCCTTATTCTTTGGTGAAAGAATAAAATATTAATATTAATAATATTTTAAATAAAAATTTTAATTTTTTCTTTTTATTTTTTTTAAATTAAAATTATTAAATATTTATAAAATAAAAATATAATTTTATATATTTATTGAGATAATATGTAAATAATTTTATTAAATTATAAAAATTAATAGTTAGTTAATATCTAAAAATCAATATAATAATAAAATATATCAGAAATAATTTAAATAAAATTAATTATTTAAAATTTTAATTAATAATATAAATTCTATAAATTAAAATTTATTTATTAATTTTAATATTTTTATAAACATATCTCAATATTTTATTAAAAATTCATATTTAAATATAAATTTTTATAAAATTATTTTTAATATTTACCTTATATTTATTTTACTCATAAAAGAAGTAATATCACTTAGATAAAAAATATTATTTATTTTTATTAAAATTTAGTTGATAATTTTTAATATCTATTTTTAATATTAATTAAATTAATTTAAATTTAATAATTTAAATATAAAAATTAGTAATAAATTATTATAATTTTATATTTTTATTTTTAAAAATAATTTATCAATAAAATTATTAATAATAAATATTATAATTAATAAATTAATAAAAATTATTCTTATTGAATATAAATAACTTTTTATATTTTAAAAAATTAAAAATTCTAATTAATTAATAAAATTATAATAAAATATTCTATATAATAGAATTAATAATTAATTTAATAATTTTATAAATTTTTAATAAAGTGTTAATAAAAATAAAAATAGTGAAAAGAATAAAAATTTAAATCTTGAAATAATTTATAATTTATAATTTTTAAAATTATTACTTTAGGTTTTTCTATGAATTATTGATAGATATTAAATTTATAAAGATAATTTGACTATTTATATAAAATTATATAAATTAATTATTAATTTTATTTAAATTTAGAAATATTATATGTTTATATTTGAAGGTCGTGAAATTAAAACTGATAAAGATGGATATCTTAAAAATATCAAAGAATGGAATAAATCTATAGTATATTTTTTAGCTAATCAAGAGAATATAATATTAACAGAACAACATATTGAAATTATTTATTTTATTCATGAATTTTATCTTACATTCAATATCTCACCATCTATTCGTATGTTAGTAAAAGCAATTGCTAAAAAATATGGTGAGAACGTTGTTAATAGTCGCTATCTTTATCATCTTTTCCCAAAAGGACCAGCTAAGCAAGCAACAAAAATTGCTGGTTTACCTAAACCAACAAAATGTATTTAAACTATTATATAAAATTTTGAACATTAAAGTTTAATGATTTTTTTTAAGAAAATTTTTTATTATTTCATTTTTAATTTTATTATTCATTTTATTTTTTTAATATATGCATTGTTATTTTAAATTTATTATATAAAAACAAAATTTATTATGTTAATATTATATATTATTATAATTATCATAAACATAATTATAAAGTTTATATTTTTATCTAAATATAATATGATAAAAAATTTTTATTGTTAGTTCTTATAAATCTATTAATATATAATAATTTTATTTATCTCTTATATTTTAATTTTATATAATAAATAATAATTTCAATATATTGTTTTTTTATTTAAATAATAAATACTACTTATAAGATAAAATCTTATGATATACATATAAATTATGAATATTAAGAAAACAGAGTAAAATAATAAGCTGCTTGAAATTTATATTATTATCCTATATATCATTATTTATGGAATAAAATATGAATAGAATGCTAGTAGGAGGTAGCTTTATGATGACTACCACTAAATTTAATATTGGCCAACAAGTAAGACATAAACTTCTAGGTTATCTTGGAGTAATAGTTGATGTTGATGCTGAATACGCTTTAGATAAACCACAAGATAATGATATTGCAGCTAATGTATCTTTACGTTCATCACCGTGGTATCATGTTGTAATGGAAGATGATAATGGTGAACCTATTCATAGTTATTTAGCTGAAGTTCAAATAACTTATGAAATTTCTGATGAACACCCAGAACAACCATCTCTAGATGACTTATCAGAATCTATTAAAAATAAACTTAGAGCACCACAATTACGTAATTAATTATCTTTAAATATAATTAAAGTAAATGTCATTTTATTATTTTTTGGTTTATTTTTTTAATGTTAATAAAATTAAATTTATTTTTAAGAAATTATTTATTATATTTATTGATTTAAATTATGAGATTGTTTTTTATTTTTTTAACTAAAAACTAATTGTAACAAAAAGTATTTTCATTTTAATTATTATTAAATTTTAAATTATTTTAAATAAAATAATTTAATTCATAAAAATTTTTATACAAAATAAAAAATATAATATCATTTATATATATAAATTTTAACTAAATAATTCTTTATTAACTTATCCATACTTTATATAATAAAAAAATTTTATTTTATTAAAATTTTATTTTAAATGTAATAATATTATCTTTATTTATAATTTTTATAAAATTATTATTTATTAATAAATCAATAAATAATAGAGATTGTTTAATAAACTTATTGTTAATAGTAAAATAAATTATTTTTTTAAAAAACTTATCATTATTTTTTGTTTTTAAAACATCAAAATAGTTTATGTTATTAACAATAATCAATTTTAAAATAAATAAGTTTAAATAAATTAAAATAATTTTCTAAAAATTAGAATACTTATTAAACAAACAATTAATTTAATACTAATTAATGTTACATAATTTTCATTATTTAAATTGAATAAAAATAAAAATAAAAATTTTATCAAAAATTTATAAATTTATTTAAATGTGGTAGTAATAAAAAATACTTTATTTTTATTAATTTTATTTTAAATAAAATTTTTATATAAATAAATTATCATATTTATGATTTATTTAATTTTTTAATTTTTAATATAAATTATTAAAATAAATAAAAAATCATTTTTTGTTTTATTTATTAATATATGTATAAATTATTTAATTATTTTGTAATTAAAGTTAAAATTTTCTACAAACAATATTTTATTTATAAAACATTTTAATAAATTAATTAAATATAATAATATATTAATATTTTAAAATTAATTTAATTATTATTAATATTTTAATATCATAGATTAACATTTTTAATAAAGTAAAATAATTTATATATATTATAAATTTAATTTTTACTATATTTTTTATAAAAAATAAATTACTAAAATATTATTAAAAAATTTCTATTTATATGCTTAATAAAATAAATTTATTTAAGTTTTGAATTAAATAAATATTAAAAATTATTTTTTATTTACCATCAAAAATTTATTATTTTATTGTAAGATATTATATATAAAAACAAAAAAATAAAATATAAGTATATTTTTTATATTTATTAAAATTAAAAATATAATTAAATAAATATTTATAAATTAAAAAATATTTTATTAATTATAATTTATATTTAATATTTATAATTAATAAAAAATATTATATATTCAATTAATTAATTAATAGTTTATAAAATATTTTATTTAATAGATAGTATAAAATAGAAGATATTATTGAAATTACAATGACTAAATTTTAAATAAATGATAGAAATATTTTTTTAAAATAATATATAAAAAATTAACTTAATATTATATGTATAAATAATTTTTATTTATTAATTTTAATATTATTTTTAATTTAAAATTAATAAATAAAAATTATTTAACAAGCTAAAAAATAATACAAATAAATTTATTAAATTATAAGAGATTAATTTATTAATCTCTTATTTTATTTATAATTTTTTAAGTTTATTGTAATTTTTATAAAATTAAAATAGTATTTTAATTTTAATATTAATTTTATTTAAATAAATTATCATAAAAGTGTATAAAAATAATTATTATAAATAATATAATTATCTAATAAATAATTTAAAAAATATTGTTTAAGTATTCAAGAAGTTAATATATATATATTTAACAATAAAGAGATGTAAAATGAAAAAAATAACTATTGCAGTAATAATAACGGCTTTAATAACTGAAACTCAAGCAGCATCAAAAGATAATACTTGGTATACTGGCGTTAAATTAGGTTTATCAGACTTTAAAGATATTGACTTTTATCCTTATGATAAAATTATTAAAAATAGTGAAGTTAAAAGAGATAAACTAGGTGTCGGTTTTTATATTGGTCATCAATATAATCAATATTTCAGTTTTGAATTAGGTTATGATAGATTTGGAAAGATAAGATTTATTAATAATAAAAATAATGATATTTTAAAATCAATGGGTATTCAATTAACTGCTCGTTTAAGTTATCCAATTACAAACAAATTAGATCTTTATGCTCGTTTTGGTAGCATAGTATGGCGCACTAACACAAAAGTAAATATATTTAATAAAAATCTTTATAAAAAATATAACACTGATGTTTCTCCAATTTATTCGATGGGATTTGAATATAGTATTACTCCAGAGTTAGTAACTCGTTTAGATTATCAGTGGGTAAGTCATATTGGAGATAAAAAATTATTATATGTTCGGCCAGATAATGGAATATTAAGTATTGGTATTACATATCGATTTAACCAAAATATCGCTCCTATAATTTCACCAATACCTATATTAGCTCCAATCGAAAATAAACGCTTTACTTTACGTTCTGACGTTTTATTTGAATTTAATAAACATACTTTAAAATTAAAAGGTAAAACTGAACTTGATAATTTATATAATAAATTAATTAACTTTGACCCAATTGAAGGCCATGTTATGATTTTTGGTTATACAGATCGTATTGGATCAACATTTTATAACAAACCTTTATCTCAAAAACGAACAGATGAAGTTATGAATTATTTAATTTTTAAAGGTATCCCAGCGAAGGCGATTAGTTCACAAAGTTATGGAAAAGAAAATCCAGTAACTGGTAATACTTGTAATAAAATAAAACATCGAAACGTATTAATTCATTGTTTAAAACCTGATCGTCGAGTTGAAGTTGAAATTCAAGGTACTACTACAGAAGTAATTTCTTAAATATAATATTTTTTAAAAAATTATTAATAAATAATTAATATTTTAAATATAAGATTATGTTTTATTATAAAATATTTTAATATATTTAAATTTTATTAAATATTGATATTTAACTAAAATATTATTTTTTTTAAATATATTTTTAATAAATTATATAATAGCATCTTAAATAAAATAAAATATTTTTATTCTAATAAATATTTTTTATTATTTAATTAATTTAAATAGATGAACTTTACATGTAAATATTATTTTAAAAATATTTTAAATTAAAATAATGTTTTATAAATTTTAATTATTTTCAAGAAAATAATTAAAATTAATTTTTATTAAAACTATTACTTTATTTTATATTTATATTCATTAATTTTGAAGTTTTTATTTAATTAAAACTTATAATGTCATTTTTAAAATACTTAATAATATTTAATTATTTTAATAGTTTTTAACTAAATAATTCTATCTTTAGAAATTAAAGATTTTTAATCTTTTATTAATAATTTTATTTTTAATTATTATTTGATTCTTTTAACATCAATTATTAAATAAATAGTATTATTTATTATTATGTTTATAATATATTTTTATTTTTTTATTAAATTTATTACTATACTTTATAAAAATATAAAATTAATATATAGATACATAACATTAATAGTAGTATAAATTTATATAAAAACTAATATGAAAATTTCATCATAAATATTTTATAATATTATAATAAATAAATAATTATAATTTTCAGATTAAATGAATAATTTTTCTATAAAATAAAATCTTAATAAGATTTTATTTTATAGAAAAATTATATTATATATATGGAATATAAAATTTTATAAAATTTTATCTAAATTATAAACTAAAGAATAATAATGTGATTAATAATAAATTAATATGGCAGAATTTAATACCTGATTACAAATCTTATCATAATTTTTTTGTTTCTGCTGATAAATTAAATGATGCAATTTTTTCGATTATTTAACCAAGATTATATAATAGTCTTAAGCAATTTTTATCAAAAAAACATATTTTCCTTTTGCTGTAATTAAAGCATTAGAATCTTTTAGCTACTTATCTGAATTAGCAAAATATATTAAAAGTATCATGCCATTCTCAGTAAATTTTTCTTGAGATTATCAAAAGTTAAATGGAAGATTTCATTGGCAAAAAACTGCTAAAAGATTATTTACTCCTTGTTATTTAGTTTATTTTTCTAATTGGATAGAAATGCCACAATTATTTGGTAGCATTCATCAATATCAAAATAATGTTCATTTAGAACCAGGATTATTACATAAAATTAATAGCGGGGTATTATTTTTCTTTCTATTACTACATTATTAACATAACCATTAATGTGGCAACGTTTAAAATAAATGTTAATACAAAAACGATTTGAGTGGCTTCCAGTAAATGATAATCAATTTTTACCTTATCCAATTGATTCAATGCCGCTTAATATTAAACTTATTTTAGTTGGTAATCATTTTAGTCTTGAGGAACTTAAAATAAAAAAACCAGAACTTTTTTCTCAAATTATATATGGAGAATATGAATTTGAATTGAATTTTGAGAATAGTGATCAATTATCATTGTGGATGCGATTTGTCAAACAAATTATTACTGATTATAAATTTTCTTCTTTAACAAGTGGATGCATGGCCAGTTTTAATTACTCAAGCAATTCGATATACTGAAAATAAATCTATTCTACCATTAGATAGAATATGGCTTATTCGTATTTTAGGTGAGGCAAATCAATTTCAAGAAGATAATCAATTAACTGCAAAATCATTTAAATCTGCTATACAACAACATCAATGGCAACATGGCTATTTAGCTAAACGTAATCTAGATGATATTTTACAAAAACAGATTTTTATTAAAACTAAAGGTAAAATAATTGGACAAGTTAACGGATTATCTGTTTTACAATATTCAGGACATCCTGAGCTTATTGGTGAATCATCACGTATTACTTGTGTTGTTCATTTTAGTGATGGTCAGTTTACTGATGTAGAACGTAAAACTGAATTAGGTGGCAATATTCATGCTAAAGGTATGATGATTATGCAAGCTTATCTTAATTAAGAATTAAACTTGAGCAATTACAACCTTTTTTACTTCAATTATATTTGAACAATCTTATAATGAAGTTGATGGTGATAGCGCTTTATTACCTGCTCTTTGTGCGTTAATTAGCGCACTTTCTCTTCAACCTATTGATCAGCAAATTGCTGTTACAGGTGCAGTAGATCAATTTGGTTATGCACAACCTATTGGTAATATTAATAAAAAAATTGAAAGTTTTTTTAATCTTTGCTTACAACGTGAATTAACTACTGAACAAGGTGTTATAATTCCTATAGCTAATATTTGCCATTTATGTTTAAAAACTGAACTTATTGATACAGTTAAATCTGATACATTTCATATTTGGCCGGTTAAACATGTTTCTGAAGCAATTTCAATATTAACAAAACATATTTATTATAAACAACAGCATAATACAAATAATATACAATTATTAACTTTAATACAAGAGCGAATTAGTCAAGCTAATAACCAAAAAACAAAATTCATGGGACTTATAAAGTGGTAATTAAATTAAAAATAACTGATCAGAGTTGTTCAGCTTACAAGTGTAAGCTATTCTTTAATTTTATTACCTATAATAAGGTTATTTAATGAATGTTTAATAAACTTAACTACTTTAGTAAAAAAGATTTGGATGCTTCTAGTAGAAGTGAACTTTTTGGAGAAAAAGGACCACCATTACCTTCTGGTAATATGTTAATGATGGATCGTATTATAAAAATAATTGAAACTGATGGAAAATTTGGTAAAGGTTTTATTGAAGCTGAATTTGATATTAAACCTGATTTATGGTTCTTTAAGTGTCATTTTATTAATGATCCAGTTATGCCTGGTTGTTTAGGTTTAGATGCAATGTGGCAACTTATCGGTTTTTACTTAGGATGGCTTGGAGGTAAAGGTAAAGGTCGAGCATTAGGTGTAGGCGAAGTTAAATTTACTGGACAAATTTTACCAACCGCAAAAAAAATAACTTATCATATCCATTTAAAACGAATTATTAATCGAAAATTAATTATCGGGGTGGCTGATGGTAAAGTTTTAATTGATAATAAGAGTATTTATAAAGCAAAAGATTTGAAGGTCGGTTTATTTCAAGATATTAATAATTTTTAGAATAATTTTTACTTAAATCACTTTTATTATCAAGATCAATAAATATATTAATATATTTGTTGATAAAAGATTTTAATAATTTCTTTTATAAAAAGATAAATATTAATTTAACCGTTTTTTAATATCTCAATAATATTAAATAATTTTTTGTTTTAAAGAAAAATAAAATACATAAATAAAAATTTATAATTTTTATTATTTTAATCACTAATTTTAGTATATTATTACTAATTTATAATAAAATTATTAGTAATAAATTAAAATAAATAAATAAAATCTATTTTAAATATTTAATTATTTTATTGTATTTATTTATTTCTTATTTTATTAGCATTACTTTAAAAAATAAGAATATTATTTTATTTTTTAATGCTTTTACCATTGATCTGTATAATTTAATATTTATTTAAAATAATTCGATTAAATTTAAATGGCGTTTATTTAAAATTAAAATAAATATTTTAAAAAATCTTAATTAATTATTAATATATTTAATATAGATAAATTAAATTATAATCTATGAATAATTTTATAACTTTGATAAATTTAAATAAACTTTATTGTTATTCATTTGATTACTTAAAAATTATTTATAAGATCAAAAATTAATTTATTTAAGTAAATAATCTAATTAAAGAGATAAATTATAAATAAAAACTTTAAATAAAATAATTAAAATAATATTATTATTTTTTAAAAATTTTTTATTATAAAAGATATTAATAAAAAATTGATAATATATATATAAATTATAATATTAAATAAATTAATTCATTATAAAATTACTTATAAATATCAAATAGAATAGAAGAAAAATCGATATTAGATTATTTAAATAATTACAAATATAATAAATTAACTTTTAATATATCATAAATATTATTACTTTATTTTTTTTAATAAATTTGTAGGAATAATATTCCTAATATAATTATATTATATTGTAAGTATTAAGTTTAATAATTTAAATTACAATTTTTTAAAAAATATTTTTTTAAAATATAATAATAATATTTTAATAATTTTTATAATTTTAAAAATTTAATATTATATTATAATTATTTAATTTCATCTTAAAAATTATATAGTTAAAATATAACTTAAAATCTAGAGGTTAATAAATATAAAGTAATAAAAGTGAGTTAAATAAAAATTAATTTTTAACCTATTTATTTTATTTATCTATAAATTTTATTTTTTTAAATTATATATGTATTATATTATAATACTAAAAATAAAAAAATATTAATAACAATAACTAAAAATATTAATTTTATATATTATGTTTATATATATAAAATTTATTAGAATATAAAAAATTAATGATTATTATTTTTTTAATAAATAAAATAATATAATTAATCTTATTCGTACTTTTTATTAACTTATAAATTATTATATTTATAGATAATAATAATATGATAATTATTATAATTTTTAATCTTTTATCTAAAAATCGATAATATTAATAATTAATTATTTTTACCAAATAAAATAAAATAAGTTATTAAAATATTTTTTATGAAAATAATTTTTTAAAATATAATTCTATATATATAATTATAATAAAAATTATTTAGATTCTTTAAGTAATTTTAGTTCTTGCCAACGTTTAAATATCATCTCCATTTCTATTTCTTTTTTAGTTAAAGTTTTTAATATTGATTTAGTAATAGTATATGGTTGATTAAAAAACTCGAATTCATTAACTTGTGATTGTAATATACTTATTTCATCTTTTAATGTTTTTATGTGTACTTGCAATAATTCTAATTCTCTTAATAAATGATAACTAATTTTATTATTTTTTTGTTTTAATTGCTCTTTAGATTTTTTTACTATCATAATATTATTTTTATTAATATTAGAATTAAATAAAGAATTTTTTATTTCATATTTCAAATGGTTATCGTAAAAACTACCAACATATTGTTCTATTTTACCAGAATCTTTAAATATCCAACATTTAGTTGCAATATTATCAATAAATTGACGATCATGACTAACTAATAATACTGTCCCTTTATAATTATCAATAAGTTCTTCTAACAACTCAAGTGTTTCAGTATCTAAATCATTAGTTGGTTCATCAAGAATAAATAAATTACTAGGTGTTAAAAACAAACGCGCCAATAATAATCGATTTTTTTCCCCACTTGAAATAGCCTTTACTGGCATTGTAGCTCGTTTAGGATGAAACAAAAAATCATGTAAATATCCAATAACATGACGAGGTCGCCCATTAACTATAACTTCTTGTTTACTTTGAACTAAATTATCTATAACTGTTTTATCTGGATCCAATGCTTTTCTATGTTGATCAAAATAAATAATTTTAAGTTTTGTACCACGATAAATATTACCGCTATTCACTTCAAGTTGTCCTAACAATAATTTAATTAATGTTGTTTTTCCAGAGCCATTAGATCCAATTAACGCTATTTTATCACCACGTTGTACTTGAATACTAAAATTATTAATTAATGTTTTATTATTAATACAATAATTAACATTTTTAAGTTTAAATACAGTTCTACCAGAATTATTTGCCTCTTCAATTTTAATTTTTACTTTCTTAATTATCTTATCTCTTTGAGAATGCTCTATTCGTAATAATTTTAATGCTTTAACTCTTCCTTCATTACGAGTACATCGTGCTTTTATTCCTTTTCGAATCCAAATTTCTTCTTGTAATAATTTATGATCAAATTCAGTATTATGTTTTTTTTCAATACGTAACATCTTCTCTTTATTAATTAAATAATCATCATAATTACCAGGCCAAGAAATTAATTTACCTCGATCAAGATTAATTATCCGTGTTGCCATATGGCGAATAAAAGAACGATCATGAGATATAAACACAATACTACCTTGGAAATCTTTTAAAAAATTTTCTAACCATAAGATAGTATTAATATCAAGATGATTAGTCGGTTCATCAAGAAAAAGAACATGTGGATCACAAATTAAAGCACGAGCTAATGCAGCCTTACGTAACCATCCTCCAGATAAAACAGATAATATACTATTAGCTTGTAACTGTAATTGGTTAATTATATTATTAATTTTTTTATCTAATAACCATAAATTATCACGATCTAATATTTTTTGTAATTCAGCTAACTTATTAAGATTTTTTTCAGTTGGATCTTTTTCTATAATTTTTGTTATTTTATTAAATGATTTAATGTAGTTTAATTCTTCTTTAGTTCCTTCAGCAATAAAATCAAAAACAGTACTATTGATATGTTGTGGAGGATCTTGTTTTAAGTAAGAAACTTTTAAATTATTTTGATAAATAACTTCTCCATTATCAAGAGATTGTTCTTTAGTTAATACACGCATTAGAGTTGATTTACCAGCACCATTTCGTCCAACAAAACAAACTCTTTCATTATTTTCAATATTTAATTCTGTATTATTTAATATTAGTATATCACTAAAAGATAAATAAGCATCTAACATATTAATTAATGACATAAATCACTTACCTTTATCTATATAACTAATTAATCATCAATTATAAGTTTGATAATTACTTATAAAATTAAATATAACAGTTTATTAAATAATTTTTTAGGAATTACTCTTAATTGAGTAATATTTCAGATAATATCACTTTAAAATTGTGATTTTTATTAAATAACATCATATTATTTATGATGCAATAATTATTTAATTTAGATTACAAAATTTATGATATAAATGTATTTTATATCAAAGATGATAATATTTATTTATTTTAAATTAAAGAAAATTTGTATACCAATTAAAATAAAATTAAATTTTTATTTTATTCTATACATTGACTAGAATAAAAATTACATTAAATAAATTAATGTAATTAATTTATTTATATTCATTTGTCTGTAAATTTTTTATATTTTAAATAAATACAAAATAATATAAATACCATAAAAAGCTTTATTTTTAAATAATTATTAAAATTTATTAATATAATTAGAGATTATATTAATCTACATGATTCTATTTTTTAATAAAATAAATACTATTTAATTTTTATAACTATTTATACTATATAATAAAATATATCATTAGGTATAATATATTGTTGATAATAATTAAGTTAAATAATTTATATAGTTAAATAAATATTATAAATTATATAATAACTTATTATTATTTTTTTTGAATTATCAAGTTTTTTATTTTTAGTTTATTGAAATAATATTTCAAATGATATTATAAGATTCTTATTAAAATTAATAATAATCTAATTTTGATTATTTAAAACAATTTAGTAATTATATTGATATTTTTTAAAAAACTATAAATTTATAATTAATAGATGATTATTTATTAGTTAGAGTTATCATTAATGTTTTTTAATTAATTAATTAAAAAACATTTATTTTAATAAATTTTTAAATAAAAAATATATATTAATAAATAAAAATATAGTAATTTTTATAAAAAAATTAAGATTAAATATAATTAATAATATTTTTAATTAATTTAGGCCCATGATAAATAAATCCTGAATAAATTTGTAATAATGATGCTCCTGCTGCTAATTTTTCTCTTGCTGAAATTAAAGAATCAATCCCACCAATACCAATTATTGGTAACTGTCCTTTTAATTCTTTTGCTAATAAATGAATAATTTGATTACTTTTTAATTGAATAGGCCGACCACTTAACCCGCCAATTTCGTTTGAATATTTTAATCCTTTCACTAAATTTCGATCTAAAGTAGTATTTGTTGCTACAACACCGTCAATCTGATGACGAATTAAATTATCAGTAATTTGAATAATCTCTTCTTCTGTTAAATCAGGTGCAATTTTTAAAACTATTGGAACATATTTTAAATACTTCCCTGTTAATAACTTTTGTTTATTTTTAATTGAGTATAATAAATCATCTAATATTTCACCATATTGTAATAATCTTAAGCATGGAGTATTAGGTGAAGAAACATTAATAGTAATATAATCTGCATAAAGATAAATTTTTTCTATACAAATTAAATAATCTTCTTTACTATTTTCAATAGGAGTATCTTTATTTTTACCAATATTAATACCAATAATACCATTATATTTTGTTTTTTTAACATTTTCAATTAAATTATCAACACCTAGATTATTAAAACCCATACAATTAATAAATCCATCAACTTCAACTAATCGAAATAATCGAGGTTTCTTGTTGCCAATTTGTGGGCGAGGTGTAACAGTTCCTATTTCTACGAAACCAAATCCCATTAAACCAAAAGCATCAATACATTCACCATTTTTATCAAGACCAGCAGCTAATCCTAATGGATTATTAAATGTTAATCCCATACAAATTGTTGGTTTAAAATTAACTGACTGTCTGATAATAAACTGTAACGGTGAATCCATAATATATTTAAGATGCCGAAAAATAATTTCGTTAGCTTTTTCTGGATTTAAATAAAATAATAATTTTTTAATAATTGAATAAAACACTAATTATACCTTTTGATAGGTAATATAAAATATTTTTATTTAAAACAATTAATATTTTATTAAAGTTATAAACATTATCAATTTATGAAGCTTAAATATAAAAAGATTCTGTATAAAAATATTATATAAATAATTAAAATTAATACTGTATTTAGAATATTTCATTAAATTATCTATTTTAATATAAATAATTTATTTATTATCAATTTATCATGATATTAGTTCAGTTAAAATTATACTATAAATTATTAATAATTTAATAACTCTATAATTATAATAATTTTTAATATTAAAACTATATTAATTATATTTTTTTGTTAAAAATATTATTTAATTATACATTTATTATTTTTATATTTATCATAATTAAAATAATATAAAATAAATAATTATTTATTAAATAATAACTGATAATATCACAATACTTAATATAACATTTTATTATTTTACTTACATAATATTTTATTTAAAAACTAACAGTTATTTTCATTAGCAAATTTTTATATAATAAAATTAATAATATTATAAATAACTATTTAATTAATGATCTTAAATTATTTATCTTCTTAATATTATAAATAAAAATTATAATTATTATTTAAATTATATTTTTATCAAATAAAATAATATAAAATATGTAAATATTTTATAATAATATTAATTTTTTTGTTTACTTCAAGTAATAAATAATATTTACTATAATATAAATAAATAATATTGTAATTATAAATTATTTTATTTGATAATTTTAATTTATTTTATATAAGAAATTAATAATAGAATACTAATTATTTATTAGTATATAAAATAATTTAATTTAATTCTCAAAAAGAGTTCACTAAAAATGTTAGTAATAAAATTTATTTGATTAAATTTTTTATTATTTTAGAATATTAAATATAATATGAATATATTTATTATTATGTTATATTAAATAATATTGTAATTTTTATTATATAGATCAACATTATAATTATATATAATTATAATGTTTTAATTAATTTATTGTTTTTATTCTAGTTTTTAATAAAGTTATTAAATATTTTACGTGATTACTATAATTAATAATTATATAAAAGTCTAATTGATATTAAAATTTTTTTAAATAATTTATATAAAATGATTGTAAAATAATTTTATTAAGTTTTTTTCATAATAAATAACATATATAATTTTATATAAACTTGAAATTTTATTTTCATAAAATGAAATACAATATCTAAATAATTTTTTGTTATCTTTAAATAAATAGTTAAATTATAAATTTATTTATTTCAATTATTTTATCTATATGAATAAAATGAAAATTATTGTAATTATACTTAACATTTTTTAGTAAATTTCTCATCACATATAAATTTAATATTTTAAATTTAATATTAAAAATAATAACTTATTTATTTTATCAATTTAATATTAAAAAAAAATCAATAAAATAATCATAAAATATTAAAATTATCTACTTATCAATGTAAAATAATTATACTAAAGAACAAATTTTTCTAATTTTATTCAAAATAAATATTTTTAATTTTTATTATTAATTTTAATTTCAATTTTTAAAAAAATAGTAAAAATACTGCAATTTTATTAACGATAATATAAACCATAAATCATATAAAATATTTAATTAATTTAAATAATAATAAAAAATATAATAGAAAAAATTTTTATATATCAATTTAATTATAAAATATATAATAAAAATATAAATTTTCTCCAATAATATATTTTAATGAATTTATTTTATTGATTATTGTAAAAAATAAATATTTAAATAATAAATTATTATTTATAGTTTTCTTATATCTTTACGATAAACTCTTTATTATTTTTTTTATTAATATTAATACTTAATAAAATTAATATTTTATAATTGAATATTAATATAATAAATTTTATATTATAAATTTTAACTTATTAATAATAATTATTATTATTAATAAGTTAAACAAAAAAAATAATTTAATATTAATAATTATATAATTAGGCAATAAATAATATTCATGATATTTTTTATATTTTTATTACAGTATTTTTTTAGATATATCAATTATAATTATATTTTATATGCTAAATTATTTAAAAATAATATGTATTTAAATATATTTCTTTTTAATTACAAAAATCTTCCTAAACACTATTAAGATATTATCTTAATAGTGTTTAGGAAGATTTAACAAATCATTACAATATCAAAATAAATGATTAATTTTTTTTAATTATGTTAGGAATATATTATATGTAAAACTACATTATAATTATTAACATTGATAGATATATTCTAGCATATTTTATTTAATCTGAGAATAATGCTTCCGTGAGGATAGTTAACGCATTATGAATTTAGATGTACGACCTATCATTACATCATTGCTAGATACTGATGCTTATAAGCTTCATATGCAACAAGCTGTTTTTCACCACTATAATCAAGTATTTGTAGTAGCAGAATTTCGTTGCCGTAGTGATGAATATCTTGGTAACTATGCAAAAGCTATACGTCAACAAATAGATTTAATGGCACATATTACATTAACAGCAAATGAATATTGTTATTTACGTAATTTTATTTTTTTTAAAGATGATTACTTAAATTGGTTAAAAAAATTTCGTTTTAATCCAAGACAAGTTAATGTTTATAGTACGAAAGAAAATCAATTAGTATTAAAAATTAGTGGTCCATGGCATGAAGTGATTCTTTGGGAAGTACCTATATTAGCTTTAATTAGTGAGATAGTTCATCAAGACCGCTCTCCTAATATAACAAGTAAAGATGCTATTGAACAGTTACATAAATTAATTAGACGTTTTTATAAAAATGCAAAAATGGAAAATATTAATTTAAAAAATTTTAAATTTATAGATTTTGGTACTCGCCGACGTTTTTCTTATGCAGTACAATATGATATTATCAATGATCTTAAAAATCATTTTCCTTATTTTAGTGGAACAAGTAATTATAAATTAGCTCAACAATTACAACTTAAACCCATTGGTACACAAGCTCATGAATGGTTTCAAGCACATCAACAAATTAGTGCTGATCTTTCTAATAGTCAACGTGTTGCATTACAAAGTTGGTTAGATGAATATCCTGATCAATTAGGCATTGCCTTAACAGATTGTATAACAATGGATGCTTTTTTGCGAGATTTTGATATCACTTTTGCTAATCGTTATCAAGGATTACGTAATGATTCTGGTGATCCTTTTGAATGGGGTGAAAAAGCGATTAATCATTATAAAAAATTATCTATAGATCCAATGAGTAAAACACTAGTTTTTTCTGATAATCTTAACTTACAAAAAGCATTGATTTTTTATAAATATTTTTATAAACGCATTAATCTTATTTTTGGTATTGGAACTCATTTAACTTGTAATATCCCTCAAGTAAAACCACTTAATATTGTTATTAAGTTAGTAGGATGTAATGGTAAACCAGTTGCTAAATTATCTGATAGTCCAGGAAAAACTATCTGTGATGATAATGAATTTATTGATCGCTTAAAAAAAGCCTTTGATATTCCAAATATAATAAAACAAATTGATAATAATACCTAACTAATTATTATTATAATTATTTTATTAATTAATCGAATTAAAATAAAATAATTTTTTAAAGATAAAAATCTTTTCATCTAATTAATTCTTATTTTAAACTAAATATTTTATTTGTTTATTATATTTTAAAAGTTAAATAAAGATTTCTAATTAAAACAAGGTAAAATTTAAATAATTAAATATCAAAAGAGAGTATTTATGAATATAGTACCTATAATTAAAGTATTACAAAATCATATAATAATAGGAAAAAAAATTACTGTTCGTGGTTGGGTACGTACAAAAAGAGATTCAAAAGCTGGTTTCTCATTTCTTTCTGTTTATGATGGTTCTTGTTTTAATTCACTACAAATTATTGTAAATAATGAATTAAATAATTATAAAAACGAAATCTTGTATTTAACAACTGGCTGTTCAATTGAAGTAACTGGAATTGTAAAACCATCAAAAGGTCAAGAACAAAAAATTGAATTGTTTGCAATTCAAGTTATTATAATTGGAATGGTAGAAAACCCTGATAGCTACCCAATGGCAGCTAAATATCATAGTATTAAATATTTACGAGAAGTGGCACATTTACGCCCGCGTAGTAATCTTATCGGTGCGATCGCTCGTGTTCGTAATACATTAGCTCAAGCTATTCATCATTTTTTTAATGAAAAAGGTTATATTTGGGTTTCAACACCAATTATTACATCTTCTAATACAGAAGGTGCTGGTGAAATGTTTCGTGTTTCAACATTAGATTTTCAAAATCTACCTCTAACAGATAAAGGTAATATTGATTTTAATAAAGATTTTTTTGGCAAAGAAGCATTTTTAACTGTTTCAGGTCAATTAAATGGCGAAGCATATGCTTGTGCATTAAGTAAAATTTATACTTTCGGTCCAACCTTTCGAGCAGAACACTCTAATACAAGTCGCCATTTAGCTGAATTTTGGATGATTGAAGCAGAAGTCGCTTTTGCAGATTTAAATTACATTACTAACCTAGCTGAAAAAATGTTAAAATATGTTTTTAAATCTGTTTTACAAAAGCATCATGATGATTTAACATTTTTTTCAGAACGAATTAATAAAAATGTTATTATTCGATTAGAAAAATCTCTTACATCTGATTTTTATCAAATTGAGTATACCGATGTAATTAAAATTTTAATTCAATCGAATCAAAATTTTAAAAATCCAGTGGATTGGGGTATCGATCTTTCTTCTGAACATGAGCATTATTTAACTGAAAAATTCTTTAAAACACCATTAGTTATCAGGAATTATCCAAAAAATATTAAACCATTTTATATGCGTTTGAATGATGATAATAGAACTGTTGCTGCCATAGATATATTAGTACCTGGTATTGGTGAAATTATTGGCGGCTCTCAACGTGAAGAACGACTAAATAAATTAGATATTCGCATGAAAGAAATGTGTCTTAATCAAAAAAAATATAATTGGTATCGAGATCTTCTTCGTTATGGTAGTGTACCGCATGCTGGATTTGGTCTTGGATTTGAACGTTTAATAGCTTATGTCACTGGTGTAAAGAATATTCGAGAAACAATTCCATTTCCACGTATTCCACGTAATGCAAATTTTTAAATATTTAATCATTACAAAATAAATAAACATTAAAATAATATTTGATAAATATGTACTCATAATCTTTTAATTTAGTCATAATAATTATTTAAAATATCATTTATTTACATTTTGAAATATATTATTTCTATTTGTTACAAATATTATATTTTTGTATCATTTTGATGGTAGATAAAAATATTTACCAATGGAACACTAGGAATAGTAATAAAAGGATATTATTTTTTAAAGATAATTTTAAGTTATTAGAAATTTATTTTTTATTAATAATAGATGTCCAATGGACACCAATGAGGATAGTAACAATAATGAAACGAAATGTTCTTGCAATAGTTATACCTGGATTGTTAACTGGTACGGTAAACGCAGTTGAAATCTATAATAAAGACAACAATAAACTCGATTTATATGGTAATATTGATATTCGTCATTTTTTTGAAAAAAAAAGCGGTGGCGATGATTCAAATATTCGTCTTGCTATAAAAGGAAATACTCAAATCTCTGATCAATTAATTGGTTTTGGTCGTTCTGAATGGGAAACTAAAATTAATAAAAGTGAAGTTGAAAACAAAAATATAAACTATATAGCTTATGCTGGTTTAAAAATTCTTGATTTTGGCTCATTGGACTATGGTCGTAACTATGGTGTTCTTTATGATATCAATGCATGGACTGATGTTTTACCACTTTATGGTGCAGATTCTATATCTCAACCTGATAACTATATGACTAATCGTGGTCGCAACTTATTAACTTATCGTAATACTGATTTTTTTGGTCTTATTGATGGATTGAATTTAGCTGTACAATATCAAGGAAAAAATACTGAAAGTAATAAATCAAATAGTTTAGATTACTTTAAAAATAATGGTGATGGTTTCGGTTTATCTGCTAACTATAATATTGGTTGGGGAGTTGCGTTAGGCGGTGGTTATATTAAATCCAATCGTAGTCTTACTGATGATCAAAAAATTAAAAGTGGTGCTAGTGGTAATAGCGCTGAAGGTTGGAATACTGGTATTAAATATGATGCTAATAATTTTTATCTTGCAGCAATGTATGCTGAATCTAGTAATATTACTAGATTCGGTAAGAAAAACAGTAACAATGATGATATAAGACAAAATGCTAATAAAACTAAAAATGTTGAATTAGTTGCTCAATATTCATTTAATGAAATTGGTTTAAAACCATCTATCGCTTATGTGCAATCTAAAGGAAAAGATTTAACTGATCTTGAATATTCTCAGAAGCAAAACTTAATAAAATATATCTCTTTAGGTACTTTTTACTATTTTAATAAAAATTTAACAGCCGTTATTGATTATAAAATTAATTTAATAAATAGTAATGGTTTTACAAAAAAATATGATATTGATAGTAATAATATTGTTGGTTTAGGTTTAATTTATCAATTCTAATTATAATTTAACGACAATATAACGGTAAAAGTAAAAACATAAATTTATAAAAAACAGCGCTTTTGTGCTGTTTTTATAAATTTATGTTAACTAATTAAAAAATATTAATATTTATAAAATATATAAATTAATATTATTAGTTTATTTTATTTTTTTTCATAGAGTATTGGCAAATCACTTTCATCTTGTTAACCTAAGATTATCTTCTATTATTAAATTACAATTGAGTTATTGGAATTATAAATATGTTTGAAAACATTGTTTCTGCCTCAGCTGATCCTATTTTAGGTTTAGCAGAGAGTTTTAATGCTGATCCACGTAAACAAAAAATTAATTTAGGTATCGGTGTTTATAAAGATGAATCAGGAAAAACTCCTATTCTTACTTCTGTTAAAAAAGCAGAAAAATATCTTTTAGAAAAAGAAGTTACTAAAAATTATCTTGCTATTAATGGAATATCAGAATTTTCTAATCTTACTCAACAATTACTTTTTGGAAAAAATCATCCAATAATCGCTGAAAACCGTGTTCGAACTTCACAAACCTTAGGAGGAACTGGTGCATTACGTATTACAGCTGAATTTATTGCTAAATATACTCCTACAAAACGCGTTTGGATAAGTCAACCAACCTGGCCAAATCATGAGAATATATTAAAAGCAGTAGGTCTAAAAATATGTCGCTATAATTATTATGATATTAATGAACATAATCTAAATTTTACTGGTATGTTAACTAGTTTAGAGGATGCTAAACCAGGTGATGTATTATTACTACATGGTTGCTGTCATAATCCTACAGGTGTTGATCCAACGCAAGAACAATGGGAAATTTTATCTACTTTTGCAAACAAAAAACATTTACTACCAGTTTTTGATTTTGCTTATCAAGGATTTGCTAAAGGAATAAAAGAAGATACAAAAAGTTTACATATTTTTATTAATAAAAATCCAGAAATTATTATTGCTAATTCTTATTCTAAAAATTTTAGCCTATATAATGAGCGGGTTGGTGGTTGTACTATTATTACTAATAATAGTAATCAAGCAGAACGAGCGGTTAGTCAAATAAAATCAATTATCCGAGCAAATTACTCTAATCCTCCTTCCCATGGTGCTAGCATTGTTACTACTATTTTATCAGATAAATTACTAAAAAAAGAATGGATTGAAGAATTAACAAATATGAGGAAACGTATACAACGTATGCGACAATTATTTGTAAATATATTAAAAGAAAAAAATGCTAAAAAAGATTTTAGTTTTATCAATAAACAAAATGGTACATTTTCTTTTAGTGGTCTTAATGAAGAACAAGTAACTCAGTTACGTAAAAAATATGCTATTTATATGATAAATTCTGGTAGAATTAATATTGCAGGCTTAACATTAGAAAATATAGTTCCTTTATGCAAAGCTATTATTGATGTATTATAAAAAGTTAACTTTTTATAATACATATCGATTATAGATGATTAATATAATTAATTTTTATTAAAATATTAAAATTTTAATATCTTAATAAGAATTGTTTTTATAAGAATATAAATTATTTGTTTAGCATAAATTAGAAAATTATTTATAAAAATATAAATTAATATCTTTATAAAAAATGAAACTTTCATTTTAATTAAATTTTGAATTAAAATAGTTTAATAATTTTAGAAAAATAAATAAATATGATTTTACAATAAAACTATATTTTTATAAAAAATTAATTTATTTAAAAAATCAATAAATAATATTTATCTATATATAAAAATATTATAAAATGAATAATTTTAACATCAATAAAAATTGAATTAATTTTTATTAATAATAAAAATATTTCTATAAATTATATTAAATATTAAAAATTAAAAAAAATTAATAATAATAATAATATTAAATTTAATACTCATCATCAGAGTTTTCTGATTAAGATAATTAATAATTACTTATAATTTACAATTAATTGATTATTTAAATAAAAGTATAATATATAAATATAAAATATCAACTAAAATATAAAATTAATATTCTTACTTTAAATGTTTCTTAAATTTAAGTATTAATTAAAATAAAAAATTTAACTGATAACTAAAAAAATTAATTTATTTAAATATCGTATTATTAATAATATTCCTATATCTAATCAATAAGTTTTAATTAGTATAAATTCTATTAATTAATATTTAAATTCTAATTTTTACTATTTATATTTAAAGAATTTTATTTATAATTTATTATAAATATTTAATTAATTCATTTATATATTAAATTAATATTATATATTTTATTTATAACTTATTACTTCTTTTATTAAAACTATTAATTTAATTTCTATTTTATTAATAAATTAATAATTTAATTATTCATACAAATAATATTTTTTAAATATATTCTTTTATTAAAGTTAAATAAATAAAAATAAATAATCTTATTTTTTGTTATATTTATTTAATATCTTTATAAAGATATAGTTATTATTTAAATATTATTATCTTTAATAATTAACTTAATCATATTTTAATTTATTCTAACATTGTAAATTTAAATTATCATTATTTAAATAAATTAATTTATTTTATTATTAGTAATATTTTATTTGAGTTTTTTATTAATACATATTAATTAAATTTCTATAACTAAAATTAATTTAAAATTTAATATTAATTTTAATAAAATTTTTTATTAAAATTATTTAATAGATATTTTACATATTTTATATTTATAACCTATTTTTTTAAATAAAACTTTTTTATAAAATATTAGTTATAAATTTAAATTTTACAAAAATTTATATACTTTATGAAAAAATACTTTTTCTTCTAAAAAGATTCATTAATTTTATTAAAAAATAATTAAAATATATAAATAATTTTTAATTATAGTATATTATTTTTTTATTATTATACTTTAACTTAAAATTATGTTAACTACAAACTCTAGAATTCTATAATTATATTATTTTAATTTCTTTCAAATCTTAAAAAATAAACAGAAATTAATTAAAATACTTTATTAAAGTAACATTTATAAAAATTTTTTAACACGATAACTAATAAAATAATAAATTTTTTAGAATAATGATAAAATGTTATTAATAATATTTAAGATTTAGATTAAAAAATCGATCGATTAAATTTTTATAGATTAGAGATTTTATTTTCAAAAAAATAATAAATTGTTTTTAACATAAAAATAATATCTTAATAATTTTCTTGTGAATTTATCAAAATTATCAATACAAACATAAAATAAATTACATTAAACTAAATTTTAAAATTAAAAATAATTAAATTTCCATAAAGTTCATTAACATTAATCTTTTAAATATTTACAAATAACAAATACTTATATTTACATTCTATAATTATTAATCATAAATCATCTAGTATGAATACATGAAAAATAATTTTATTGATAATTAACTTAACTATTTAATTTAGAATAATATGTATAATAATAAATTACTATTTTTATATTTAATTAAATAATTTTAATTAAATATAGATTAAGTATATATTTATTTTTATAATTTATTAATATCTATTTAATTATTTTGATTACTTATTTATTAATTTAATTTAAATTCTTTTTTATTTTAAATTATCTAAAAAATATGATCAATTAACTCTACATTATTTAATATTATATTTATAATATATTTAAATTTTATTAAAAATTATTTATTTATACTATTTTATATTTATTAATCATATTTAATAACAGAATCAATATTATTGAAATTTATTTTTTATTTTCTTTTATATTTTTTTAAATTTAATTGATTAATTATAATTAATCAATTAAATCTTACTAAATAATAGATATGCATATTTTTATTTAATTATATATTCCAATAGTTGTTATGTTTATAAATTTATCTGTAATATCATTAAGATTATGATAATAATATAAAATTATTTATTTAAACAATGTTCTTTTAATAAAAAGATAATGATAATTACATTAAAATGATTTTTATATAAATAATTTATTAAATTTATATTAATATAATTATATATACTATTTTGATAAATTTATTAATTTAAAGATTAAAATATATTATTTTGACTAAAATTATATTAACTAACTTTTAATACAACTATTTTTCATAGATATAGTTAATTTCATTGGGTTATTATTTTCAATAAAATAATTTATTATTAAAAATACTATAAATTTTATACCATAAAAATAGTTTAATATTAAATCAATACATTCTATATATAATTAACATTATAGTTAAAATATTAAAATAATTTTTAATAAATTTAAAAATAAATAAAATTTTTATAAAATAAAAAACCTTATAGTCAATTTTTATTATTGATTTTAAATAACTATACAATATATGTTAAATTTTTTATTTTTAATATATTAATTTATCATAATCTTAACATTATAATCTTTTGAAAAAATTTTCTTATCAATTTATTTTTTTGATATTTAAATGTAATTACTATAAATTTATTTGTTAATCATATCTATTAATAATATTAATAATATTTAATATCTAATATTTTATTCTATTATATAAAATAAATATTTTTTAAAAAATAATATGATTTTAATTTTAATCAAAAAAAATATTACCACGAACTACATTAAGATCTTGTTGATTATTTACTCCTGGTCCTGGTTTTTTAAGTGCTAAAGCAACATGAATTTTTTCGCCGTGCCATAGTACACGCAATTGCTCAAGCATTTCTATTTTTTCTAACGGACTTATTGACCATTGAATATAACGACGAATAAAATGAGCACGATAAGCATAAATACCTATATGACGTAAAAAATACTTCAAAGTTTCTATTTTAGTCATTAAAATTTGATCACGTTTCCATGGGATAGCAGCTCTAGAAAAATATAAAGCATTACTCTGTTTATCTATTACTACTTTTACAATAGTAGGATCAAATATTTCATCTTGACTATTTATAGGAGTAGCTAATGTCGCCATATTAACAGCATTTAATAAAAGATTATTAGCTAATTGATTAATTATTTCTGGTGGAATTAAAGGTTCATCACCTTGAACATTGACAATAATTTCTTCATCAGGAAATTTATATTTTTCAATAAGCTCCGCTAATCGTTCAGTACCTGATTTATGGCTAACATCAGTCATATAAACCTCACCATTAGCCTTTTTTACTATATCAAATATTGCCTGATGATCAGTAGCAACAATAACACGCGTTGCACCTGACATTATTGCTCTTTCCATTACCCTAATAATCATAGGTTTTCCATGAATATCAGCCAATGGTTTACCAAATAAACGTTTAGAAGCAAAACGAGCAGGAATAATTACTGTAAACATATTACTCTTCTTCATCTAAAGGAAACTGTCGAGCTTCTTCTCTTAATAGTACAGGTATATTGTTACGAACTGGATAAGCGATATGATCAAATTTACAAATAAGTTCTAAATTTTGTTTATCAAAAATAAGTTTTCCATGACAAATAGGACAAGCAATAATATCAAGTAAACGATGATCCATTTTTTTTCTCATTAAAAAATAGTTTATAATTTTACTAAAATAACATAAATATTCGTTATTGTTAATTTAATATCCACTATAAAACATATTTATCAAAATATATAAAATATATAATCATTTTATATAAAATTACTTAATATACTTATTTATATTTTAAATTTTAAAAATTTATTTATTAATAAATAAAAATTTTTATTTCATATTTTTTATTTAATTTTAACAAATAATATTTTATTAAAATATTATTAATATATATAAAAATATATTTTTATATTAAAATGTAAACTTAATATTATTAATTCTATTATCTAAAATTTATTTAAATATCAAATAATTTTAAAATAAATTAAATTATTGATTATTAAAATTTATTAAGTAAAATTTATAATAATAAAATTAAATAATTTTATTATTATAAATTAATAAATAATATATATTATTATTTTATTTATAATAATATGATTATATTAATATATTTAAATTTTTTTATTGAATTTTACTAACTTAGTAATAGCTGAAAGTATTTTTTTTGTATCTGACTTTGAAAAATTAGCATTTACTGGTAAATACCACCAATTTAATTGAGCAAAATGAAAACATTTTATTGCATCTTTTTCAGTCATTAATAATGTTTGATAGTTAGTCACTAAATTTTTTAATTTAGAAAGTTTATAATATTGATGATCAGAAAAAGAATGTCTTGAAGTTAAGAGTATTCCTTTTTTCTCAAGACTTAAAAAAAAACGTGATGGATGTGCAATTCCTGCAATTGCAACAATTTGTTTTAATTCATAAACAAGTCTTTTTTCACCAGTTAACATATTTATGGCGATATCACCTATTAACTGCATACTAATTTCACCGTATTTAGCTATACCGCCATTAGTAATAATAATATTAACAGTATTTAAACGATATTTACATTCACGTAATGGACCAGCAGGTAACAACCAACCATTACCGAAACGTAGAATGCCATCAATAACAATAATCTCAAAATCTCTTTGAAGAATATAATGTTGAAGACCATCATCAGTAATAATAATATTTAACTTTTTTTGTTTAAGCAGCATTTTAACTGCTTCTACTCGTTTAGGAGCGACTGCTATTGGTACCCCGGTTCGATAATAAATTAAAGCAGGTTCATCACCACTTTCATTTATTGATATATTTTTATTAACTAATAATGGATAAGAAGTTGCTTTACCAGCATAACCACGAGATACAACACCAACATGATAACCTCTTAATAAAAGCTGTTCAACTAACCAAATAACAACTGGTGTTTTACCATTACCACCAACAGTTAAATTACCTACAACAATAATAGGTATTGGCGATTTCCAACTAGAAAAGATTTTTAAATTATAACAAAGTCGTCTTAATCCAATAATCATACCATAAAATATTGAAAATGGTATCAAAAAAAGATATAAATACGAATAACCTAACCATATTTTTTCAATCATCATTTAAATTGCATGCTATAAAGTTGAGCATATGCCCCATCAAACTTAAGTAAAGTTTGATGATTCCCTCGTTCAATAATTTTACCATCTTGAATAAATAAAATTTCATCTGCATTCTCTATTGTTGAGAGACGATGAGCAATGATAATAGAAGTTCGATTTTTTTGTAATTCATCTAATGCTTCTTGAATAGCTCTCTCTGATTCTGTATCAAGTGCAGATGTAGCTTCATCAAGAATTAATATAGATGAGTTGTATAACAAAGCACGTGCAATGGCAATTCGTTGACGCTGTCCTCCAGAAAGCATTACACCATTTTCACCAATAATAGTATCTAATCCATTATCTAATTTTTGAATAAAATCCATAGCATAAGCCATTTTAGCAGCTTTTTCAGTTGCCTTTCGTCTAAAACGACCATCGGTTGCATAAGCAATATTATTTGCAATAGTATCATTAAAAAGATAAACATGCTGAGAAACAAGAGCAATTTGACTACGCAAAGAGGTTAAAGTATATTCACGTAAATCACGATCATCAAGTAATATTTGCCCTTCGTTAATTTCATAAAAACGCGTAATTAAATTTGCAATAGTTGATTTTCCTGAACCTGATCGCCCAACTAAAGCAATAGACTTTCCAGCTGGAATTTTAAAACAAATATTATGTAATGCAGGATGCTCTTTTGTTGGATACTTAAAAGTAACATGTTTAAATTCTATTTTACCTTTAGATTTTTTTAATGTTAATTTACCTTCATCTTTTTCCTTCTCCATATCTAAAATAGTAAATAATGTTTGACATGCGGCCATACCTCGTTGAAATTGTGCATTAACATTTGTTAATGATTTTAATGGACGCATTAATGCAAACATGGATGAAAAAACAACACCAATAGTTCCTACTGTTAATGTTTGCATAACTTCAGGAAAGCTTGCGATATAAAGCGTAAATGCTAATGCTAGAGAAGCAATCAATTGAATAATAGGATCAGAAATCGAAGATGCAGTTACCATTTTCATTGTCTGTCGTCGCATATGATTACTTACTTTACTAAAACGCTCAGTTTCAACTTTTTGTCCGCCAAAAATTAAAACTTCCTTATGACCTTTTAACATCTGCTCTGCACTAGCTGTTACTTGTCCCATACCAGTTTGCATGCTTTTACTAATATTCCTAAAGTGTTTTGAAACTGATCGTATAGTTAATGCAACAATAGGTGCAATTATAATTAATATGAGTGAAAGTTGCCAACTATAATAAAACATAAGCCCAAATAAACCTATAATGTAAGCACTCTCTCTAACAATAGTGATTAAAGCACTAGATGAAGATGAAGCAACTTGTTCTGAGTCGTAAGTAATACGAGAAAGCAAAGTTCCTGTTGATTGTTTATCAAAAAAAGCAACAGGCATCCCCATCATATGACTAAATAAACGTCTACGCATATTCATTACTACTTTACCAGAAACCCATGCAATACAATAATTAGAAATAAAACTCGATATTCCTCTTATTAACATTAATCCAAGTATAGCGATAGGTAAACATTTTAATGTACTATTTTCAGTTTTACCGAAACCTTCATCAAGTAAAGGTTTTAATAATGAGATCATGAATGCATCAGCTGTAGCGTTAATAATTAATGCAACAGCAGCTACACTTAATCCTAATTTAAATGGTAAAATCATTGGCCATAGTCGGCGAAATGTTTGCCATGTAGATAGATCTTTATCATTCATTATCATTATCTTATTAAATACCTATGAAAATAAACTATTTATTTTACTAAGGAAATATTTAAATAACAAACTGATGATGATATCAAAAAGAATAAACCTCTTATCTATAACTTATTATTTTAATAAAATTAAAATAAAACTACGCTATAATTTATATTAATTCTGTTATGATTAATTAATTTATATTAAAATTAATTAATAAATTATATTCTTTATAAGAAAGTAATTATTTGTCACGTAACTCTACAAACAACATAAATAAATATATATTATAATTTAATTCCTTAAATAAAAGCAATTTTGACAAAATATTACTATTATAATGTGATGGGTTCATAATAAATTATCCAACAAATTTGCTATTAATAAATAAATAAAATTCTTTTTTATCTTTTTTTAATTTCTACATATAAAATATTAAAATAATAGTTATTACTAATTTTTATTGTAAATAATTCATTATTATGTATTTTTTTAAATATTAATTAATAATAGTTTGATAGTAAAATTAGTTAAACTATTAATATGACTAATATAATTATAATTAAATATAATTTCAATTATTAAAAGATGAATTTTATTATAGATAAAGTAAAATAATATAATATTTATATTTTAAATAAAATATAAATATTATAAATTAATATTTTTTATTTTAATTAATAATAATTATTAATTTATATTCTATATTTTAAATAATTAATTGAAAGAAACTAATTTTTTTGTTATAAATAACATTATCCAGTATATTAACAATAATATTAATTTTTAATAATAAATAAATCGATAAAGCTATTATTATTATAATAATAATTTATTTAATCAAATTTTAATAATTCAAAAATAATTAATATTAAATTAATGTTTTATTGGTGAGATTAATATACCAAATAATAAATTTATATTTCATTTTAAAAATATAAATATATAAAATTATAATTAATATAGTTTTTATAAATAAACTAATTGATACTGAAAACATAAATTAATCAAAAATAACAATAATTAACTTATTTAAATAAAATTAGTTAAATGAGAATTAATAAAATAAGTACTTTAAATTGTAAAGAAATTAATTATATAATTAACTACGTTTAATTCATATATTTAATTTAAAAAAATAAAATATTCATACAACAATTTAAACTTTAAAAAATAAAACTTATAAGTAAATATTTTATAGAAAATTAAAATATTAAAATTAAAATAATACTTAAAATTTTATTTTAAATTCATAAAATAAACAAAATATTTTATTAAGCAGAATAAATAAAAAATAAATAAGCTACTTTAAAATATAAATTTAAGATAACTATTAAATATATAATATTTTGTTATAATATATTATATTTATACTAATTTTAATAATTAATGTTTTCCGAATGTTAAAATATAAAATTACTCTATAATTAACATAATTATTTATTATTTTACTTATTTAATATAAAAACTTATAATTAATAGTAATAAATCTAATTATTAGAAAAAAACAAAAATATAATATATAATAATAAAAAATATTTAAAAAATAATCATTACTGTTAATGTAGTGTCTTAATAAGACACTACATTAATGAAATAAATAAATTAAATTTATTAATTTTTATGAATAAATATTAACACGATCACGTAATTTTTTACCTGGTTTGAAATGAGGGACTTTTTTTCCTTTTAAGTAAACTTTATTACCAGTTTTTGGATTACGACCGATGCTTGAGGCACGATAATGAAGAGAAAAACTGCCAAATCCACGGATTTCAATACGATCTCCATTAGAAAGAGTTATTATCATGTGATCAAGTATTTCTTTCACTGCTTTTTCAATAAATTTTGTTGGTATATAAGTTAATTGATTAATAAGTTTTTCAATTAATTCCGACCTAGTCATAGTATCTCCATCTAAACTATCATTACAAGGTAGTATTTTTACTATAATAATTAACTTAATTATTCACTTTTAGCTGCCTTGAATGCTTCAGCCATAGTACTATTTGTAAAATTAATATCTTCTTGTTTATTTAAAGAAGTAATTGTATCTTTATTATCTGTTTCATCTTTTTCATAAAAAGATAAAATAATAATACGATTTTTGCGATCAATATTAGTATATTTAGCTTCAATTTTATCACCAATATTTAATATTTTAGTAATATTTTTATCTTTTATCTGATCACGTAAGATTTCAGATGTTCGCAAGTAACCTTCAATTCCAGAATCTAACTCAATCCTTGCTCCTTTTGAATCAACAAAAACTACCTTACCTGTAACAATAACACCTTTCTTATGAGTAGATAAATAGTTATCAAATGGATCTTCTGTTAACTGTTTGATTCCTAAAGAAATACGTTCACGTTCAGCATCAACTTGTAATACAACAGCAATAATTTCATCACCTTTTTTATATTCCTGAACAGCTTCTTCACCTGAAATCTTCCAAGAAATATCAGAAAGATGAACTAAACCATCAATACATCCTTGTAAACCAATAAAAATACCAAAATCAGTAATAGATTTTATCTTACCTTTAACTCGATCATTTTTATTGTGCGTTTCTGCAAATTGTTGCCATGGATTCACTTTGCATTGTTTCAAACCCAATGATATACGCCGTCGTTCCTCATCAATATCTAATACCATAACCTCAACAACATCATTAATATTAACAACTTTAGATGGATGAATATTTTTATTAGTCCAATCCATTTCAGAAACGTGTACTAAACCTTCAACACCTTCTTCAATTTCAACAAAACAACCATAATCAGTAAGGTTAGTTACTCGTCCTGTCAATTTAATTCCTTCTGGATAACGCTTAGCGATAGCAGCCCATGGATCTTCTTCAAGCTGCTTAAGACCTAAAGATACACGTGTACGATCACGATCAAACTTTAATACTATAATATTTATTTCATCACCAACATTAACAATTTCACTTGGATGTTTAACACGTTTCCAAGCCATGTCAGTAATATGTAATAAACCATCAACACCCCCAAGATCAACAAATGCACCATAATCAGTTAAATTTTTAACAATACCTTTAACTTTCATTCCTTCTTGTAAATTTTCTAATAAATAATCACGTTCTGCACTGCTTTCAGACTCAATAACAGCACGACGAGAAACAACAACATTATTACGTTTTTGGTCCAGCTTAATAACTTTAAATTCAAGCTCTTTATTTTCAAGATGAGTTGTATCACGAACTGGGCGAATATCAACTAATGATCCAGGTAAAAACGCACGAATACCATTTAATTCTACCGTAAAACCACCTTTCACTTTACCATTAATAATACCAATAACTGTTTCAATATTTTCATAAGCTTTTTCTAGTATTAACCAAGCTTCATGACGCTTTGCTTTTTCGCGAGATAAAATAGTTTCACCAAAACCATCTTCTACTGCATCTAAAGCAACATCAATTTCATCACTAACCTGAATTTCTAACTCACCGTACATATTTTTAAATTGTTCTACTGGAATCGCTGATTCTGATTTCAGACCAGCATCAACTAATACAACATCTTTGTCAATAGAAACAATAACACCACGTACAATAGCCCCTGGACGGGTCTCAATACTCTGTAAAGATTCTTCAAAGAGTTGAGCAAAAGATTCTGTCATAGTAAGATCTTCAAATTTTTAATTTAACCTCAAATTCAACATCCTGCTATAAATATGAGTTATTTTAGATACCTTTTAATAATCCTTATTACAAGGTTTTATTTAACTGATCATAAATTAATTAAATCAACTAAATATATTTATTTATTATATGTCAATATTGAGTATATTATATAGTTAATATTTATTTTTTTTTATATATATAAGTACTTGCTCAATAACTTTTTCACTAGATAATTTTGTTGAATCTAAAATTAAAGAATTTTTTGCTGGTACTAATGGTGAAATTTCTCTATTATAATCACGATAATCACGTTTTTTAATATTAGATAAAATATCACTTGATTTAACATTAAAACCTTTTTTTTGTAATTGTTCTATTCGTCTACGAGCACGCTCTTCAGGTTTAGCATCAAGAAAAATTTTAATTTGTGCGTCTGGAAAAACTACTGTTGCCATATCACGACCATTAGTAATCAACCCTGGCTTAATCCTAAAAGCTCTTTGCCGATGTAATAACACCTTTCTAACTCGAGGAAAAGTCGCTATAAATGATGCTATATTACCGATAACTTCACTACGAATTTTATTGCTAACATCTTTCCCTTCAAATATAACAACTAATTTTTTTTTTCTTATTTCAAAAAAAACATCAAGATTATCAGCTAATGAAAGTAATGCTTCCTCAGTTATCACGTTAACATGATAATGTAGTGTTGATAAAGCTAAAACGCGATAAATTGCACCAGAATCAAGTAATTGCCAACCTAGCTTATTTGCCAATGCTTGAGATAATGTACCTTTTCCAGCGCCACTTGGTCCATCAATTGTAATAACAGTTGGTAAAATTACCATTATACTCCTCCTTATAACAAGATTATATTTTTAGTAAATACTTTTCTATCAAGAAAATAAATATCTTATTATATTTTAATCTTTTGTTTTATTAAAAATAAAGAAATATTTAGATAAAATTTAGTATATCAATTATAATATTTTAGTTTAATATTATATTTATTTTTTAATAAATTCTAATATCGATAACTTTTTTTAACTGATTAAAATAATTTAGAAAAGTCTTGATTATACAATTTGGATCTAAAATGGTTATCGGAGTATTTGATAAAGCAACAAGTGACAAACACATTGCTATACAATGATCATTATAAGTTACTATTTTTGCATTTTTTAATGATTTAGGTGGAAAAATACAAATATAGTCATATCCCTCTTCTATAGTAGCATCAACTTTTGATAATTCAGTTGCTAATACAGTTAATCTATCAGTTTCTTTTATACGCCAGTTATAAATATTACGAATAATTGTTTTTCCTTTAGCAAATAAAGGTAAAATTGCAACTTTCATTGCTACATCTGGAATCGCATTCATATCCATATCAATGCCAATTAACTCGCCCCTTTTGACATTCAATAAAATCTTTACCCCAATATATTTTAGCTTCCATTTTTTCAACTACAACAAAAAATTGTATATCACCTTGTAGACTATATTTATTTATACCTGTTATTCTAACAGTACTACCTTTAATTGCTGCAGCAGCTAAAAAATAAGATGCTGAAGAAACATCACCTTCAATAAAATAATTTTTTGGTAAAATATATTGTTGTTTAGCTTTTATATAAAAATAATAATAATATTGATTTATTACTTTAATATCAAAACTACGTATTAATGCAATAGTAATATTAATATAAGGTTTAGAAACAAGTCATTTTTATCTGAATAATTGTATCTTTAGGAGCTAAAGGCGCAGTTATTAAAAGTGAAGTTAAAAATTGACTAGAAAGACTTCCATATAATGTAATATAACCACCAATAAAACCACCTTTTATTCTTATTGGTAGGTAAACCTTATTTATCAAGTTCAATATTTGCGCCTCCTTGTTGAAGTGTATCAATGAGATGAGCAATAGAGCGCTCTTTCATTTTTTAATCTCCAATTAAGATAATATCATTATCAGCTAATGCTAAAATAGCACTTAATAGCCTCATAGCTGTGCCAGTATTACCAATAAAAAATCTCTAAATCTTTTTTTATAGTTAAAATAATGACCAAGACCTTTTACAATACATGTTGTAAAATCATTTGATAATTGATATTCAATACCCAATTTTGTTAAAGCATTGAGCATATGACGAATATCTTCACTAGCAAGAAGATTAGTTAATACAGTTTTACCTTGTGCTAATGCAGCTAATAATAACACTCGATTAGAAATACTTTTTTGAACCAAGAAGATCAATTGTACCTTTAATATAAAAGAAATAGATTGTATTGTTAAAATTTGCATTAACGATAAATTCTTTAATAATAAAATTGGATAAATTATTTAAATGATTTTACATTTATTTAATAAACAAAATAATAATATAACTAAATTTAATAACTTAAAATTAGTTAATTTTATTTATACTGACGTTCAAAATCGATCATGAAATTAATTAATTTATGTACACCAGATAATGGCATAGCATTATAAATTGAAGCGCGCATTCCACCTACCGCTTTATGTCCTTTTAAAAAAAGTAACCCTCTTTGTTCTGCTTCTTTTATAAATTGATTATCTAAATTAGGTTTTAATATTTTAAATGTAATATTCATTAATGAACGATTAACTGGATTAATTCGATTAATATAAAACTTCTTATCATCAATAATATCATATAATAAACGAGCTTTTTCTCGATTTCGTTTTTCTATTTCTTGTAACCCACCTTGTTCTTTTAACCATTTAAATACCATACCTGATAAATACCAAGAAAAAATTGCTGGTGTATTATATAATGAATCATTTTTAGTTAATATAGTATAATTAAGAATAGAAGGAATTGTTTTTCTTTCTTGTTTCAATAAATCTTCACGAATAATAACTAAAGTAATACCAGCCGGGCCAATATTTTTTTGTGCGCTAGCATAAATAATACCAAAAGAACTCACATCGAGAGGTTGAGATAATATTGCTGATGAATAATCAGCAATAACAATTTTATTTGATGAAAAATTAGGTGTCGACTGAATTAAAATACCATCAACCGTCTCATTCGGACAATAATGAATATATTTAGCATTTGTCGTTAATAACCATTGATCCATTGGTTGTATGCTTAAAGAAGTTGGTTTTTCTAGTCGAATATTAATTTTATTAACAATACAATATTTTTCTGCTTCTTGTGCAGCGGTTTTACTCCAATATCCACTTATAATGTAATCTACAATTTCATCAACTTGAAATAAATTCAATGGTACTGCAGAAAATTGACTTCTAGCACCACCATGACAAAAAAGAATTTTATAGTTATCAGGTATTTTTAGTAGTTCGCGTAAATTTTGTTTAGTTTCTCTTGCTATTTTTAAAAATGCTTCACTACGATGACTTATCTCCATAACTGAAACACCCATTTTATTCCAATTACATAGTTCTTTTTGTGCGCTGCGCAAAACTTCTATTGGCAACATAGCAGGACCGGCGCTAAAATTATATATTTGACTCATTATTTATCTCTATTATTGCTTATAATTAAATTACTAGTATAATTAAATATATAATTGAAATTCAACATTAAAATTGAATGCCTATAATAATTTAATTTTATTTAAATAAACAAACAACCGGAAGGTAAACGATATTTTAGATAATAAATTAAAATTGATTAAATATTATTTAAATTTTATTGAATTATAGAATTTATAAAACTTAATTTTAATGAAATCTAAATTTTTATAAATTTAATATTTATTAATAATAAATATATATTTTAATATCATTAATTTTTATATTAAATTATAAAAATCTACTAAAATATAATTAACGTAAGTGATCATTTTATTCTTTATTTTATCATTTTATTATATAATAAGAAATTATAATTTTTATTATATATATTATTCTTTTTTATTTACTCTAAATTTAATATTATATTAATAATAATAATTAGTTAATAATTTAATTATTAATAATGATAAATTTAAATAATTATAACCATGAATAATGTTAATTTTATGTAATTTATTTAAATTACTGATATAAAAATAATATTATTAAATATGGATTTAAATTATAAGGAATTTAAATACTATATTTTTATTATTATAAATAAACTTTTATTGAAATTAATATTTTCAAATATTGCAATAAAATTGCTATTTATTTTAGAATATATATCTTTAATATTATTAAGTTTAAAATTTAATAATTAAAAAATTGATTAATTTTTTTAATTATTAAAAATAACAAATGACATTATAAAAATTTAATCTAACATCAGCATCTAATATTTTGGAAAGAGTTATCGTACTAATATTTATAACAAACAAAACTTTTCTTAAAAATAAAACCTAATTAAAATTTCGATAAAACTAATGATTACAGTATTTTAATATAATGTATGAAAAAGAAATAGATAAAAATAGTAAAATACTATATAAATATTTAAAATAACTTAAATATTAATTTTTAAAAATGTTTATTTATATGAATTATAATTAATTTTTTAAAAAACAAAAATAAAATAAATTCTCTACTTTTTAATTTTATTAAATTAATTAAAATTACTAGAGTAAAATGATAAATTGTTACTCTAAGAATTGAATAAATATTCAATAATATCATTAGAAATTTGATTATTGTAATATTACAACTACAAAATAAATATATTTATTTTATATTTTAATAAATTTTAATAAAATTTATTAAGTTAATTATTTTCTTTGAAATGATTATTTTTATTAATAAAAATAAATAATGCTAATTATTAATTATAATCAAAAAAATAATGATTAACTAAAATAAAACAAAGTATCGTTACATGATGATTTTTATTTATAGATATTTTACAGTAATTATAAAAATAAATTAATTTAATTTTTTGTTAGAAAAATAAATTACATCACTATATTTATTTTCTTTAATTAACATTTTAAATATTATCAAGTTAATCATAAGTCTTAAATATATTCAAAATATTTTCAATGAAAAAAAAGAATATAATTTTGTTAAATTAATAAAATAAAAATAATTAGTTAATTTATTAGGTAATTTTTCAAAAAAAATCAAAAAACATATCAAGAAGATATTTTCTCTTATACATAATTAGGTACTATAGTTAATATAGATATAAGATTAACAGTAATATCAATATATTAAAAATAATATTTTAATTATTTTTTACCTTTTCCTGATAAGATTATTATTGAATATAATTTTATTTTTTCTGGAAACTTAAACTAATAACTATTTTAATCTTATGGATCAAAGTTTAGTATATATTAAGATTAATATAATTTTTTAAAATAAGTTTATTATTTAAATAATCAATTATTTAAAAAATTTAAATTAATAAAAAATAAAAATAGTAAAATTTATAAATAGAATATAAATTTAAAAAAATATTATGTTTGATTTTAGTATTGATATACATAAAGTTTATGATTAATAATAATGTAATAAAAATGTTTTTCTTTTATTTTTACTGAAAAGTAATACGCAAATCTAAATTATTTAAGTTAAAATATTTTAGATTTACTAATAAAATATTTAATTTATTAAGGAAAATAATATGTTTCAAAAAGAAGTCACTATTGCCACACCTAATGGCTTTCATACGCGTCCAGCAGCTCAATTCGTTAAAGAAGCAAAAAATTTTTCTTCTGAAATTATGCTTACATATAATAATAAATCTGTAAGTGCTAAAAGTTTATTTAAACTACAAACACTCGGCTTAACTAAAGGAGCTATTATTATTATTTCTGCAGAAGGTGAAGATGAACAAAAAGCAGTAGAATATTTAGTAAAGTTAATAGCTAAATTGAAATAATAATATACAAGAAATATAATATTTATGTTTTATTTATTTTTAGATGTCTCTTTATCTCTATAGATATCTATTTAATGTATAAATATTAAATTCATAACTTTGTATACTAACTATTTTTGTATTTTTTCGGCAAGGAAATATTTATGATTTCAGGAATTTCAGTATCGCCAGGTATCACTTTTGGTAAGGTATTAATTTTTAAAGAAACACCAATTATTATTAACCAAAAGAAAATTTCTGATAACCAAATTAAAAGTGAAATTAATCGTTTTATTGTTGGACGAAAAAGAGCAATAGAACAATTAAAAATAATAAAAAAAATCACAGAAAAAAATATTGGTGAAGAAAAAGCAAAAATATTTGAAGGACATATAATGCTCCTTGAAGATGAAGAACTTGAAAATGAAATTCTTTATTTTATAAAAAAAGAGTATAAAACTGCTGATGCAGCAACAGAGAAAGTAATTAAAAAACAAACAAAAATATTAGAAGAATTAAATAATGAATACCTTAAAGAGCGTTCCGCTGATATTAAAGATATTGGTAAACGTTTACTAAAAAATATTTTAGGGTTACCTATTGTTGATCTTAATTCAATTACAGAAGAAATTATTTTAGTTGCAACAGATCTTACTCCATCTGAAACAGCACAATTAAACTTAAAGAAAGTTCTTGGTTTTATTACCGATTTAGGTGGGCGTACTTCTCATACTTCAATTATAGCTAGATCATTAGAAATTCCAGCTATTGTTGGTGTAAATAATGCAACTAAAAATATTCAAGAAAATGATTATATTATATTAGATGCAATTAATAATAATATTTATCAAAATCCTTCTGAAAATCAAATTAATAAGCTTAAACAAATTAAAGAAAAATATTTGCGTGAAAAAAATGCACTTATAAAATTAAAAGATTTACAAGCTATTACTTTAGATGGTCATCAAGTTGAAATTTGTGCAAATATTGCCACTATACGTGATATAGAAGTTGCTAAATATAATGGTGCTAAAGGGATAGGATTGTATCGTACTGAATTTTTATTTATGGATCGAAACGAATTTCCTAGTGAAGAAGAACAATTTCAGACTTATAAAATAATCACTGAATCCATGAATCCGCAAACTGTTATTATTCGTACTATAGATATTGGTGGAGATAAAGATATCCCTTACATGAACTTACCGAAAGAAGAAAACCCTTTTCTTGGTTGGCGAGCAATTCGTATTTCTCTTGATCGTAAAGAAATCCTTCATACTCAATTACGTGCTATTTTAAGAGCCTCTGCTTTTGGTAAACTACGCATTATGTTTCCGATGGTTATTTCTGTAGAAGAAATTCGTTCTTTGAAAGAAGAGTTAATGATATTAAAAAAACAATTAATTAAAGAAAAATATATTTTCGATCAATCGATTGAAGTTGGAATAATGATTGAAACACCAGCAGCTGCTGTTATTGCTCATCATTTAGCTAAAGAAATAGATTTTTTTAGTATTGGAACTAATGATTTAACGCAATATACTTTAGCTGTTGATCGCAGAAATAATATGATTTCTCATCTTTATAATCCAATGTCTCCTTCAGTATTAAGGCTTATTAAACAAGTTATTGATGCTTCACATGCTGAGGGAAAATGGACAGGTATGTGTGGTGAACTTGCTTGTGATGAACGTGCTACTCTATTATTACTTGGTATGGGGTTAGATGAGTTTAGTATGAGCGCTATTTTAATTCCAACTATTAAAAAAATTATTCGAAATTCAAATTTTAATGATGCAAAAAAAATAGCAGAACAAGCTCTTAATCAACCAACAGCGAAAGAATTAATGGATTTAATTGAACATTTATTAAAAAAAAATCGTTAAAATTATTAACAAATTTTAACTTAATAATAAAATAATCAATTAGGAAAAAAATCAATAAATCTATTTAACAAGCCGTAGTTATTAATTTTAAGCACAAATAATATTATTAACATTGATAATAATATCAAAATTTTTGATTAAATTATTAATATAAAATGCTCTAACTGTTATTTTATTTAAAAAAATTATCAGTGATTGTATTTTCATTAATTTTATTTTTAATAAAATTATCTCTTCGATTAAAATAATATTAATAAATATTTTAAATAAATTAAGAATTTTCTATTAAACTATATAAATTTTATTAAATTATTAATTAATTTTTATATTAATATTATTAAATTAAATAATATAGAATTAATAATATTTATCAAAATAAAATAAAAAACATAAAAAATAATTTAATATTTAAATTTTATTTTTTATTAAAAAATTAAAAATTAATATTTATGATCATTTTATGATAAATAAAATAAAAACTAAATAAGTTAATTAATTCTTTTATTATAAAAAATATTATTATATAAATCATAAATATAAAATTTTATTTTATATTAATTTTAGATATTAATTAAAATTATTATTTTTTTTAAATTATAGTTATATTTAATAAGAAATAATTAATTATATAAATTATCTAATAGATATATTTCAAATTATATTTTAAATTAAAATTTAATAATTATTAAATTTTAATTATCTTTATTTATTTCAATAAAAAATTTTATTTATAATGTAAGATTATATTTGTTTTTTATTTATTATTTCGTATTTTATTATTAATAAAGAGAATTCTATTTATAACATTTTATAATTATCAATATAATTTTTATATTAATATTAATTAACTTTAATAGGATATTTTTAAAATATAATTTATTTTGTTTTTAATATCGTTGATTATTTATGAATATTATTAATTATTATTTTTAGTTTTATTTATATTTTATGCTTCTATTTTAATTAACTTTTTATGTTAATTAATAGTATATAATATAATTAATAAATTATTTTAGAATTAAATGATTTCTATTTACATAATTATTTTATATAAAATAAAAACAATAACTTTAAAATAATCAATGTAAGATATTATTTATTTTTAATAAATTAAATAATTTCTCTAAATTATTAGAGAATATTATTTAATTTCGATTAATTAATATAAATAATTTATAGCACTAAATTTTAATAAATATTTTATTTATTATTTTAATAATAAATAAAATATTTAAATTGAAAAAAGATATTATTGATAATAAAATATTTATTAATTTAAATAAAATAAATAATTATCTTCTTAATATATATTTTGTAAATTTGCAGAAATGATTTACTTATTTATTTATTATACTATTTAACATTTATGTCAATTATTTATATAATTTAATTAAATTATATTGATTTTTATATTAATTTTATATTTTAAAATAAAATAATATTATTTATCTAATATTTTATTAAACTTAATAAAATAATTATTAACTATAATTTTTTATTAAAAAATATTTAAATTGAATTTATTAAATATTTATTAAAATTATTATATAAAATATTTTAAATTAATTTTATAATATTATAAAATTAAATAATAATAATTTATAAAAATAAAATATATTAAAAATATAAATATCATTTTTATAAATTTAAGACACATATTATTTTTAAAAATCTTTTTATTAATTTTTTTAATAACTAATTAATATATTTATATTCTTTTATATTAATATTAAGTTTTATAAAATTAAATAAGTAAATAATAAATAGATTTTTGATAATTATTATATTCTCTAATTATTATATCAATAATTTTATTTTATATTTTGGTTACTAGAAATTTAAATCTATAATATTTTAAATTTGATATAAATTTTAAAATATTTATTTATTTTTTTATTAATTTATAAATTTTATAATATAATTATTTATATAAAATTAAATGATTTATTATAATTAAAATATATTTTTAAAAAAATAATTAAAATTTATTAAAAATAATAATAATTATTAATAATACTAAAATTATAATGATAATAATTAATTTTATATTAAATCATTTTAAATATAAAATAAATATAAATATTTTAATATTTAATATAAATTAATTAATTATAAGTAATTTTACTAATTAATAAGTATATTATTAATTATATCTTTATATTTGCAAAAATATTTTTTATAAAATATAATAAATTTATTTAATTAATTAATATATGCATTTTTTATTATTAATGATAATATCAAAATATTTAATATTTTGATATTATCATTTTTATATTAATAAACTTACTTAATATTAAAATAAATTCAGATAATAATGAGTGTATAATTAAATACTAATCTATTAATAATAAAAATTAATATTATGAATATACCTAACATTGATGCAGTAAAAGTATTTTTTCTCACTTTACAAGATAAACTCTCTCAGCAACTTGAATATATTGATAATAAAGAAAAATTTATAGAACATAATTGGAAACATAAACAAAAAGGAGAGGGTCGTAGTCGTATATTAAAACATGGAAAAATTTTTGAGCAAACTGGTGTTAATTTTTCACATGTAAGTGGTGATAAATTACCTACTACCGCTACAGAAAATCATCCATTATTAATAGAATATCATTATCAAGCAATGGGCGTTTCTTTAGTTACTCATCCACTTAATCCTTATATTCCAACAGCTCATGCAAATGTTCGTTTTTTTATTGCAGAAAAAAAAGATAATCCACCAATATGGTGGTTTGGGGGTGGATTTGATTTGACTCCATATTATGCTTTTGAAGCAGATATTATTCACTGGCATAAAACTGCACAATCTTTATGTTTACCTTATGGAAAAGAAATTTATCCAAATTACAAAAAATGGTGTGATCGCTATTTTTATATCAAACATCGAAATGAACCTCGTGGAATTGGCGGTCTTTTTTTTGATAATTTAAACCAACCAAATTTTACTAGTTGTTTTCAATTTACAAAAGATGTAGGTAATGGTTTTCTTAATGCATATTTACCAATTGTTGAAAAAAGAAAAGAGATAGCTTGGGGTAAACGTGAACGAGAATTTCAATTGTATCGACGAGGACGTTATGTCGAATTTAATTTAATATATGATCGAGGAACTTTATTTGGTTTACAGACTGATGGTAGAATAGAATCAATTTTAATGTCTCTACCACCACTAGTACGCTGGGAATATAGTTATCATCCTGAATTCAATTCAGATGAAGAAAAACTTTATAGTCAATTTTTAATTGAAAAAGAATGGATTTAAATATAAAAATATTTATTTTTAAATATATATTTTATTAATGCTTTTTTATATTTTTCATTAAATATTTACATTTACGTAAATGAGGAAATGTTAATTTATTTTTTTTATCAGCATAAGGATTATCTCCATCTTTAAATTGAATACGAATTGGCGTTCCTATAATCTTTAATGTATGTTGAAAATAATTTTTTAAATAACGTTTATAAGAATTAGGTAAATCAGTAACTTGATTACCATGAATAACTATAATAGGTGGATTATAACCACCAATATGAGCATATTTAATTTTTATTCTACGACCTCGTATTAATGGAGGTAAATTTTCCTCTTCTGCCTTCTTCATGATACGCATTAATAATGATGTACTAATTAATCGCGTTGCTGACTCATAAGCTTCATGAATAGACTTAAATAAATTATTAATACCAATACCATATAATGCTGAAATAAAATGAATTTTGATAAAATCAATAAAACCTAATCGTAATTCTAATATATTTTTTATTAATTGACGATTTTCTTCTGATATATCATCCCATTTATTTATTATAATAACTAAAGAACATCCAGCATTTAAAATTAATCTTAATAATGATAAATCTTGATCAGAAATTCCTTGTTTAGCATCAATAACAAGTAAAACAATATTAGCATCTTTAATTGATTGCAATGTTTTTATTACTGAAAATTTTTCAATAATTTCAGTTATTTTTCTTTTTCTACGAACCCCAGCAGTATCAATTAATATATATTTATATCCATCTCGCTCCATAGGAATATAAATACTATCACGAGTTGTACCTGGTATATTACAGACAACTAATCGTTCTTCTCTTAATATGTAATTACTTAATGTCGATTTACCGACATTTTGCCGACCAATAATAGCTAACTTAATTGGTAATGAACGTAAATCAATAACTTTTTTTTCAGTATTTTTAAGTACTATTTTATTTTTTTTAGTAAAAAAATAATTTGCATTATTTTCTTTTTTTAATAATTCTATATTATTTATTGATTTTTTAAGAGAATAAATAGATACTACTTTTTCAAGTAATGCATTAACACCTTGACCATGAGATGCTGTAATAGGATAAATATCTTTAATACCAAGTTTATAAAAATCGCTTAATGCTATGTTAATATCTAAACCATCGATTTTATTTGCTATCAAATAAATATCTTTCATACAGTTTCGTAAATACTTAACAATCACATAATCTTCCGACATTAATCCATACTTAACATCAACAATAAAAAAAATAATATCAGCTTCTTTAATAGCATATAAAGATTGAGAAGTTATATTGATTTTTATTTCATCTTCTGAATTATTAATACCAGCTGTATCAATAATAATAAATTCTTGTTCTAAAAATTCTGCTTTACCATATTTTCGATCACGCGTTAAACCAGGAAAATTAGCAACTAGTGCATCCTTACTTCTGGTTAATAAGTTAAATAATGTAGATTTTCCTACATTTTGGCGACCTATTAATGCAATAATGGGTATCATTTTTAAGGTACCTCATAAAAATTATGAATTAATATTCTAATTTTAATTTTAAAAATATAAAAAATAAAATAATCTCATAAATTTATAACAAATTAATTCTAAATAAAAATGATAATATATTAATAAATTAACGTTTAATTAAGTATAGAGTTCCATTTTTTGACTGAACAAGTAATTTATCTCCTGCAATAACTGGACGACTATGTAACCCTGAATTATCAAGTTTATTATATGCTACAAATTGACCATTGTGTATATTTAACCAATAAAGATAACCTTTTTGATCACCAACTACTAAATAATCATCATAAATAATCGGTGCAGTTAAATTACGATCTGATAGAGCATTTTGAGTCCATAAGATAACACCATTTTTTTTATAAATTGCAAACACATAATTATTTTGATCAACTAAATAAATAATATTATTAGAAAGAATAATGTTATTAACTGATCCTAAGTTACGCTTCCATATAATTTGGCTTGAATGTATATCAATTGCAACTAAATCACCATTGTATGCGATAGCAAAAATAGCACCTGAATTGATATCAATAACCGGCGTTATATCAATATCATGTAAACGATCAATTTCAGTTATACCATAAATTTTAGAAATATATTGCTGCCAAATAATCTGCCCTTGAGAAAGCATTATAGCAGTAAGACGGCCAGTATCACTACCAACAATCACAATCCCATATGCAATAGCTGGTGTTGATTTTCCTCTTATTGATAATGTTGAAGTATCTAAATTAATATTCCATTTATTCTGTCCAGTTTGTGAATCTAATGCTTGTAATACACCATTACTCATGTGTATCAATAAAATACCATCACTAACTACCGGTTGAGAAAGTACTTCTCCTGCTACATCTCTTTCCCATATAATTTTTCCATTGATCTTAGTTAATGCAATAACTTTACCAGTTTCTGTTCCTATATAAAGTTTATCCCCTGAAATTGTTAATCCACTAGAAAGAAATGTTGATAAATTAACCTTAAAAAAATTAGTCTGCTCTGATAAATTAATTGACCATAATATTTCACCTGAACTAGCATCCATTGATTTTACTATTCCTTTACGATCTGCTGCATAAACAACAGAATCATTATATATTGGTGAAAGTTGAGAATAATATTCTCCACTACCATCTCCTATCGAACGATGCCAAATAATAGAAGGTATAAATTGATTATCTATCTTAGGTAAAGGAGATATCATTATAAAATCTTTTTCAATTGAACATCCTATTAATAACGTCAAAACTAAAAAAGAAATCAAGAACGTTCTACTGAAGTACATCTTTTATATTCCCCTCAGTTTGGTAAACTATTAATTTTTAATTTTAATATTCTCTTCATCATTTCATCTCCACTTGATTTTATTCCATTAAAATAAGCTAAACGAGCACCATTGATATCACCTTTTTTTAATAAAAGATCACCACGAATATCTTCAATGATCATACTCCATCCTTGATTATTTATTTTATTCAAAGAAATTAAAACTTGATCTATTTTATTTAAAGCTAATTGTAAACGCGCTAATCTAATATTGATTAAATCTTTAAGATCATTTGATTTAGTTATTAATAGTGCTTTCAACAAAATTTTTTCTGCATAAACAATATCATTTTGTTCTACTAAAAATTTAGCTAGTTCAATACTGAGTAATACTCCATATATATTATTTGTTTCATTAATAAATTGTTCAGCAGCTATTAAAGTTTGTTTTGAATTTATTTGTAATTTAGAAGAAATCTGTTCAAAAGATTTTAAACTTTTTTTGAAGTTATTTTCGTAATATGATTGCCAATAATTCCAAAAAATAATAATGAAAATTCCAATAATTAAGCAAATTATTAATATTTTATTATTTTTAATAAAAAAATATTTGATAACACTTATTCTCTCATTTTCAGTGGTATAATTTTCCATAAATTTTCCTTTAATCTAAAATTTCAGTCAAACGTATAACAATATTCTTCTGAGAAATTTTTTCTTGATTGCCAGTTCGTAAATTTTTTATTATAACCTCATCAAATTGACATTTATTTTCATCTAAAATTAAAACAAATTTTGCTTGATATTTATAAGCTCGTGCTAATTGTTTTTTAAAATTACCACCACCATGGTGAGTCATTAATTTTAAAGTCGGCATCTGATCACGAATTTTTTCTGCTAGTAATAATATTGTTTGTTGACTTATTACACTAGAAGCAATTAAATAAATATCAACCAATGTACATTCAATAATAAAATCTGGATTAATTTGCTTAATTAATAATACTATTCGTTCTATTCCAATCGCAAATCCTACTGCTGGAGTCGCTCCTCCGCCAAGTTGTTCAACGAGTCCATCATAACGCCCACCAGCACATACAGTGCCTTGTGCACCTAATTCATAAGTAATCCACTCAAATACAGTGCGATTGTAATAATCTAAACCACGAACTAAATGTTGATTAATTCGATATTGAATACCTACCATATCAAGTAATTTACAAAGTCTAGAAAAATGTTCTTTGGAATCATTATCAAGATAATCAATAAATAATGGAGCATTATTAAGTAATTTTTGTATATCAAGATTTTTTGAATCAAGAATACGCAATGGATTAGTTAAAAGTTGATATCGGCAATCATCATCAAATTTATCTTGATATTGTTGCAAAAAAGCTACTAAGGCATGTTTATATTTTATTCGAGTTTCTAATGAGCCAATAGAATTTATTTCTAATGAGATATATTTAGAAATTCCTAGTTCTTGCCAACAACGCTTTGTCATAATAATAAGTTCGACATCAATATCTGGCCCAGCTAAACCAAAAACTTCAACACCTAACTGATGAAATTGACGATAACGTCCTTTTTGTGGCCTCTCATAACGAAACATCGGTCCTAAATACCAAATACGTTGTTGTTGATTATATAATAAACCATTCTCAATTCCAGCCCTTACACAACCAGCCGTATTCTCTGGGCGCAATGTTAAAATATCACCATCTCGATCATTAAATGTATACATTTCTTTTTCAATTACATCAGTAATTTTACCAATTGCTCTAGAAAATAATGAATTTTTTTCTACAATAGGTGTACGTATTTCACTAAAACCATAACTAGTGATAATTTGTTTTAGTTTATTTTCAATTTTTTGAAAGAATTGAATATCTTGAAGAAAACAATCATTCATACCACGAATAGATTGTATATTTTTAGTCACGTTGTTTCTCTATCTAAAAGCTTATCATAACGTGAATTATAAAAGAAAATATTAATAGAACGCAATCCATAAATAAAATTAACTAACTAAATAGTTGTATTAAATTAATTTTATTAGATTATTTATCTAATTGTTCAATATTAATTCTTTGATTTTTATCTAATATAATAGCTTTTGCTCGAATTTTAGCTTCTAACTGATCTATTATATTATCATTATTTAAACGTTCTTTTTGACGAATGCCGTCTTCATAAAATCCACTATTTACTCTTGCTCCTGTTACACCAATAGTAGAAACTTTTGCTTCACCAGGACCATTAACAACACACCCAATAATTGAAACATCCATTGGAGTAATAATATCTTTTAATCGATCTTCTAATGTATTAACAGTATTAATAACATCAAATTCTTGTCGTGAACATGTTGGACAAGCAATAAAATTGATGCCTCTCGATCGAATACGTAATGATTTTAAAATATCAAAACCAACTTTAACTTCTTCAATAGGATCAGCAGCTAATGAAATACGTAATGTATCACCAATACCCTCAGATAATAATATTCCTAGTCCAATAGCAGATTTTATCGAACCAACACGTAATCCACCAGCTTCTGTAATACCTAAATGTAAAGGTTGATCAATTTTATTAGCTAATAAACGATAAGCATCTATAGTTAAAAAAACATCCGAAGCTTTAACACTGATTTTAAATTGATCAAAATTTAATTTATCTAATATATTTACATGCCGCATAGCTGATTCAACCAAAGCTTCTGGTGTAATTTCACCATATTTTTCTTGAATATTTTTCTCTAATGAACCACTATTAACACCAATTCGAATAGGAATATTTTTATCTCGCGCACAATCAACAACTTGACGAATACGTTCTTCATTACCAATGTTACCTGGATTGATACGTAAACAATCTGCACCATATTTAGCAACTTTTAGTGCGATACGATAATCAAAATGAATATCAGCAATAATAGGAACATTTACCTGTTGTTTAATTAATTTAAATGCTTCAGCTGCATCCATTGTTGGTATAGAAATACGTACAATGTCAACTCCAACTCGTTCTAAAGATTTAATTTGTTTAACTGTTGCTGAAACATTTGTTGTCCTCGTATTTGTCATAGATTGTACTGTTATTGGTGAACCATTTCCAATAGGAACATTACCCACATAAATACATGTTGATTTATGTCTTTTTATGAGTGATTGTTTATACATATGTTTGTTTTCCTATAACATCAATATCTAATAATTCAAGTTATTTTTATAATTAAAGAAACCATCGAATTGATGGTTTCTTATTTACTATAAATTTATGATTATTTATAGATGTTATTTTACAATATTCATTTATAATTCTGGCAATTTAAAGCTAGCTGGTCGATTAGCTTTAATAAAACGATTCAAATCAACATAATTACCTCTAAAGAACAAAGTAACATTGGCAGGAATACCAATATTAAAACGATAAGAAAGTTCACCATTTAATTCGACTGTCTGACCTAAATTTTTAATACCACTAAATAAAATTTTACCTTTAGTATTACGAATTTCTAACCAACATTTTCCTTTAAAATTCACTGCAACTTCATTGTTATATTTTATATTAAAAATATTATTATTAATAGGAATTTTTTCTAATACATTCAATTTTACATCACTATTAAGATTAGTTATCTTATTCGGTAATAATATTGTTTTTATTTTTTCTGGATTTATTGCTGACTTAATATTAATATTTGTATCATCATTTTTTACTACTTTAGAAGTTAATGATTTAATATTAATTTCTTTTTGTAATGTATTTAAATTATTTTGTTCAGTTTTAATTGTTTTTTTAAAAGTAGAAGAAAAAAATTCCATTGGGACTTGAGTAGAATTTGATTGAATTTGTTTAGACATAGTAAAAATTTCTTGTTTTTGTACTTTATATCCTTGCCACCACCAAATACCTATCATTATTATACAGATAATAATAATTAACCATGTAAATTTTATTATCCAATTTTCCCATTTTTTATGTATTTTTCCTAATGAATAACTTTGCATAGGAGAGACTATTACTACTTTTGCCGGTGTATGCTTGTCTAATAATTCAAGAATTTCTTTTTCTGGAATTTTTACTAACTTTGCATAAGAACGAATATAACCACGTAAAAAAGTTGGATCAACATTATTAGAACTATTGTCTTCTTCTATTTCACGTATCGTGCATATTTTTAAACAAAGTCTTTCCGCAATAATTTCTCTGGAAAGATTAAGCATCGCCCGTGCTTGCGATAAACGCTGACCAACGGTGATTTCTATTTTTTCTGTTTTAGTATTACTATTCATTAGCGGAAATATTGATTTTTTAAGTTTTAATATTATGAAGATTTTTAAAAAAAACTTAATCTATTAAGAAATTAATAAAAAGTCTCTTCATACCGATAATATTTCTTATTTTATTTTTTGAAGTATTTTTAGAATTAAGTCAATTATATTCTTTCTCTTTTATCAGTTTAGTTATCTTTAAAATATAATTTAAATACATAAAAATTTAATTAATATATTATATATTTTATATTAATAATTATTTTTTAAATAAATTGTACTATTAAATATTTTAATATTATTAATAATTAATTGATTACATTATTTTATTTTATCTAATAATTAATATTTCTATATTAAGATTTTATTTTGATTTTATTATCACATAATTTTTAAAAATAACAAAATACTTATATTCTTCTGAGATTTTTTTTGATAAATAAAATCATTTAATCATATTTTATACTATAATTATAATATCAACTCCTTCATTAATAATATTATATCAAAGTAATAAATTTACTGATAATATAAATATATTATTATATCTAATTTTTATTTTAATTTATTTAATTACAAGATGTTTTTTTTAAATTTTGTTTTGTTCGATCAATAACATTACCAACTAATTGACCACAAGCTGCATTAATATCATCGCCACGAATTTTACGTATAATAGTAGTAAAACCATATTTCATTAATATTTTTGAAAAACGATCAATACAACTATTAGAACAGCGTTTATAAGGCGAATGTGGAATTTTATTCAAAGGAATTAAATTAATTTTACTAGGCGTATCTTTAAGACATTTAGCTAACTGATGTGCGTGTTTAATACTATCATTTATACCATTTAACATAACATACTCAACAGTAACACGTCCTTGACTTGCATTAGATTTAATTAGATAACGTCGAACACTAGCCAGAAAGGTTTCAATATTGTATTTTTTATTAATTGGTACGATTTCGTTACGAATTTCATTAGTTGGTGCATGTAGAGAAATAGCTAAAGCAACATCAATCATATCACCTAATTTATTAAGTGCAGGTACAATACCAGAAGTTGATAAAGTTACTCGTCGTTTTGATAATCCAAAACCAAAATCATCCATCATAATTTTCATCGCCGGAACAACGTTATTTAGATTTAATAGTGGCTCTCCCATTCCCATCATTACAATATTAGTAATTGGTCGACGATTACTATGTTTTAAAAAAGCAATAACTTTAGCAACTAGCCATACTTGACCTATAATTTCTGAAACATCTAAATTACGATTAAAACCTTGTCTAGCAGTTGAACAAAATTTACATGCAAGGGCACAACCAACTTGAGAAGAGACGCAAAGCGTAGCTCTGTTATTTTCAGGAATGTAAACTGTCTCGATTTGTTGTTTACCTACTCTTATTGCCCATTTTATTGTACCATCAATAGAATTCTGTTCTTGCATAATTTCAGGTGCTCGAATTTCAGAAATTTTTTTTAATTTATCGCGAAGCGGTTTATTAATATCTGTCATCATGTCAAAATCATCACAAAAATGATGATAAATCCATTTCATTATTTGATTAGCTCTAAAAGGTTTTTCTCCAATATCATTAAAGAATTGTTGCATCTGTTTAAGATCCATATTTAATAAATTAATCTTTATTGATTTATTTATAGCAGAAAAAGAAGACAAATACTGAGCTTTTATTTTAGAATAAAACATTTATATTATCTACTTAATTAGATTTTTCAATGAAAACTATAATTTCTATAACAATCAATAATATTTATTTTAATAAATATTATTTAATAATATCATACATTATAAACTGTTAATAAATTACTTAAGAAAATATAATTTTATTAATATATTATTAATAAAAATAATGAAATTATATTATTTTGTTTACTAACGTGAACAAATCTCATCTTTAGTAAAGAAAAAAGAAATTTCTCGTTCTGCAGATTTAATAGAATCTGAACCATGCACTGCATTTGCAGTAAAACTATCAGCATAATCTGCACGTAATGTTCCTGCTGATGCTTTATATGGATCAGTTGCTCCCATTAAATCACGATAACGTTGTATAATATTTTTTCCAGCTAAAATTTGTAACATAACTGGTAATGAAGTCATAAATTCGATTAATTCATTAAAAAAAGGCTTATCTTTATGCTCAATATAAAAAAATGTGGCTCTTTCATGACTTAAATGTATCATTTTAGCAGCAATTATTTTGAATCCAGCTTGTTCAAAGCGACCATAAATTTCACCAATTATATTTTTTTTAATCGCATTTGGTTTAATAATAGAAAAAGTACGTTCCATAGTTATTAAAAATTCTCTTAATGTTATTTTATGATAAAATTTTGTCTTACATTTATTTATTATATTTACAAAAATTTATTAATTTTTAATAAAACAAAATAACTAACTATTATAAATATTAAAAATTTAATTACATACTTGGACGAATAATTTTTTTTAATTTTACATAATTTAAAATTAAAAACTTAATTATAAATTAATTAACAAAATTTTTTTTAAAATTAAATTTTAAAAATAAATATAAAATAATTGAATACAAACGATGAAACAATAAATAATGTAATAAAATCTAACTATTTTAATAATAAATTATTATATAATTAATTTTTAAATTAATAAAATAATTGTATATATATGATTTAATATAATTGAATAATATTTATAATTAAATTTATATATAATTAATTTAATTATATTATAAGTTATCAATGAAATCACTATTATTTGCTATTAAATTTATTTATTTTATTTATTATTATTTTAGATTGTTTTATGACTAGTACAATACTATTAATTAGTTTTATTAAAAAACTAATTTTTTGTAAATAAAGATATAAATAATGTTTATTTTGATTTTTTCAGTAATAAATTAGCAATAGTTCTAACGCCAATACCAGTTGCGCCTTCCATCCATAAATCCATAGAAGATTTACGATAAATAGCCGAACAATCGATATGCAACCATCCATTATGATAATTTTCAATAAAATATGATAAAAAAGCAGCAGCTATACTAGCACCAGCAGTATGAGAATCTAGCGAAATATTATTTATATCTGCAAACCCAGAAGGTAATTGACGACGATGAAATTCTGCTAATGGTAAACGCCAAAAAAGTTCATTTTCTATTTCTGCTGCAAACATTAATTCAGATACTAATTCGTTATCAAAACTTAATACAGAATGATAATCATTACCTACCGCGATTTTAGCTGCACCTGTTAGCGTTGCAGCATCAATAATTAATTCTGGATTTTCTTTAGAAGCATCAATTAATCCATCAGCTAAAATAAGTCTTCCTTCTGCATCTGTATTCATAATTTCAACAGATTTACCATTACGGTAGCGAATAATATCACCTAGTTTAAATGCATTACCACTTATCATATTATCGGCAATACAGAGAAAAAGTTTTACCCGTTGTTTTAAACCTCGATTTATTGCCAATGCTAATGCTCCAGTTAGCATTGCTGCTCCTCCCATATCTGCTTTCATCGAATTCATTGATGAAGATGATTTTATACTATAACCGCCAGAATCAAATGTAACACCTTTTCCTACTAAGCAAGCAAATACCGGTGTTTTTAAGTTTCTAGCTGGATTATAATCTAAAATTAATAATACAGGAGGACGTGTTGAACCACGACCTATTGTATAAATTCCATTATATTTCTGTTCTAATAATTCTTCACCCTTAATGATACGATAATTAATATTATCTTTTATTAAGTGAAATAATAAATCAGCACTGTGTTGTGCTAGTTGTTCTGGAGATAATTCTTCAGGTGGTTTATTAATAATATCACGTACCCAATCAATAATTTGTATACGATAGTGTAATTCTTTTTTTTCATTTTCAGATAAATTTGGCCATTCAATAGAATGAGGTTCTTTAGGTGATCTAAATCCTTGCCAAAATGCCCAACTTTTCTCTAAATTCCAATTATTACCTACTAATATGACATGATAGATACCTTGATTATCTAACTTACGACCTGCACTTTGGATTGTATACAAGTTTTCCTGTGAATTTATATGAATAATAATTCCTTTTTCACTATAACTAATTAATGCATTTTTTCCCCAACAAGGCGCTGCTGGTTGATAAGATAACAAAACTTGCATGATCTGTTTTTCCATTTTTTCGCCTTAATTTATTATATTTTATGAAATAATTAATAAATATAAAATATTAATAATAAAAAATATTATAAATTAATATATTCTACTATAAATAAATAATATAACAAAATAGTTCTAAACTTTCTATATAATTAATAATTTAATTTACTATTATTTATATTTATAAAATGTTATTAATATAGTAGTTTTTAAAATCTTTTTTATTTTAAATTTATTAATTATTATAAATTAATAAATTTATTAATATGTATTCATATAATTAACTTTTTATATTAATATTAAAATATTCATAATAGATTATCTCTATATCTTTATGGTAGTTATAATCATTTATTCATTTTAAATTAATAATTTATTTTTTAATTAAATGTAAGAATGAATCTTTTCTAATATAGAAATAGTATATTTATAAAATTTTGATAAGTAAATTTTTATTTTAATTTATAAAAATTAAATATTTTAATTATAAAAACAATATTATAGTGATTTTTAATATAATTATATAACTTAAATTTATTATTTTAAACTAGTTTATTTTTTATTATAGTATTTATAATTTTTTGTTTGCAAAAAAGATTACTTAAATTTTTAAATAGATAAAAATTTCTATAATGATCATAAAAAATATTTTAAATTAATATAAAATATTGACTAAAGATTTATTTTATAGTTATTTAAAATTTGTAATCCTAAATACTGTAATAAATTATATCAAATAAAAATAATATTCTATTTTTTGATTATTAAATAAATATAAATTTAATTACAGTGATTCTCATATTTAGGTTATATAATTAAATCATTACAATAAAAGATAAATATAAGAAAATATTTTAAATTATATTAATTCTAAATAATATTTATTTAAAATTAATTATAATAATCTTATTTATTTAAATAGAACTATAATTTCTTAAAAATAAAGTAAATTTGATTAATTGAATTAATTTAAAAAATAACAAATAAATTATTTTTCTTTTTAATAATAAACTAGATTAATTATATATAATAAAAAAAGAAATGAAAAAATATAATTCTTTTTTTAATTATGAAAAGTAGTATTTAAAAAATAATAAAAAAATAAAATCATATTTTAATTTTTTTTAAAAATATAGTAATTAATTTTAATTTTATTAAAGTTTTTAAAATATTTACATAATAATTTTATCTGATATTTCACATAAATATATAGATTTTAGTGAATAACAGTATTAATTGTATTTCTAAGTTTATAAAAATTTAAAATTACCATATTACTTATTTAAAATATAAATATTTTATATTTTATTATATTAATAGAATAATATTAGTAAAGTGGATTATTAATATATGATTAGATTTAATTTTAATACAGAAATAATTTTAAAAGATATGTTTGTATAAATTAATAATTTTAAGTTAAATAATTTATTATTAATCTAAAATTTACATTTATTAATAGATGTAAATTTTAATAAAAAATAAAATTACATGATTAAATATTAAAATATATTATATCATATAAAGATTGATTAATTATTAAATAATAAAAAATTAATAATATTTAATAGTTTTATTTATTTATAAATAAATAAAATATCAACTATACAATGTAAAATATAAATAATTATTAATTAAAAATAATTAGTTTTATATAGTTATTTATACAAGAATTATAGTTATTAATTTTTAATTAATTTAATTTGTTTCAATTAATTAAAGTATATATGACATATTATTCAGTATCTCTCAATAAATATACTTCAATAAATACATCTTGATAAATAACAAGAATATTTTTAATATAGCTATAAAAATAATCTTATTTTTTAACTTTAATTAATGATATGCTAAATAAAAATATTATAGAAAATTTATTTATAAATTAATAAATAAATATAATAATATATCAAGTGATAAAAAAATTAAAATATGTAATGAGAATAAAATGATAATATGATAAGAAATAAATACATAAATTAAAGTAATTTGTTTGTAACATTAAAATATTAAGATAAAATTTATTATTTTAGTATATATAAAATACAATAATCTTTTTTATGTTTATATAAATACTATTATTATTAATAAGTAATAAAATAAAATTACAATAATATACTTAATTAGTTATTAAAAATATTACATTAGAATTTTTATTAATATAAAATGAATATTTTTTCAGATATTAATAAACAATAAGTAGTAGTATTATAAATATCTTAATAAAAAGAAAATTTTAAGTTATAAAACTTATTTATTTTCATTAAAAACATAAAATTTATAGAATTAGTTTATTTTAACTAAAATATTTTAATTTTTATATATATAAGTAAAAAATAAATTATATTAAATTAAGATTATTAATTTTTAATTTAATATGTAAAAAAAAATAAATGCTGATTTAATTTAATATTATAGCTTAAGTATATAATTGTTATTTATAACAATTTGTGAATAATAAAAATACAGTAAATAAAAATGATTTATGAAAAAATATTTCATATTATTAATTAAATTAATAATATAAGTTTAATAAAATAGTTAGTTACGAGTTACTTTAAATATATTAAATACCTTCAAAATAATATAATATTAAATATTTTAATAATATAATATAGCTATAATAATTTAAAATATTTTAAGAACTAAACATTTAGTGAATAATTAATATTAATTATTAATATTTTTTAAAATATTTTAATGAAATAATTAAAATATTTTAAATTATTTTATATTTTAATAAATAGTTTTTTTATTATTTTATTTATATAAAATAATTTGATATTTTAGCATATTAATTTCTATTTATATTTATCATAAAAATTTTTTAAAAAAACTTTTATTATATATTTTTATTAAAAATTAATTATATAAAATAATGTTATATATTTATATTTTTATAATTATAAAAATAATATAATGAACTTTATATCTAACTTAAATATTATAAAAAATTTTTAAAAAGAACATATAAACTCATTTTGTATTTTAACTATTTAAATATCTTATAAATTAGTATATTTAATTTTAAATTATAAAATAATTAACTTTATTTTTTATTACTAAATATTTATTTTATTAGTTATTAAATAAAAAAAATTAAATTTATCGTAAAAATAATCATTGATTTTCATTGTGTAAATTTATATAAAATATGAAAATATCTTTTCAAATAATTGAAATTATTATTAATAAAATATTGTATAATGAATAATAATTATTACTTTTGATAGAAATTAAAATTATATATTTAAAAGAAAAACAAACATAAATATAAGTAATCGATTAGCAAATGATAAAATATTAATATAATAGATACTTTTTAATTTTTTATTAAATAATAAATAATTGTTTCACAGTTTAGTTAAAAATTTTAAATATATCTTTAAAAGATTTAACTAATTAATTAATAAGATTAAAAATAATTTTTTATTTAAATAAATCTAAATATTCTGCTTTAGAATTAAAAATAATAATTTTAATTTTTATTTAAATTTCATTATTAAAATAATAGTGATTAATAGGTTTTATATTTTTATCAAATTCATAAATAAATGGAACAGCAGTTGGAATATTAAGTTTAAAAATTTCCTCTTCGTTAATTTTATCTAAATATTTTACTAATGCTCGTAATGAATTACCATGAGCAACAATAATTATTTTTTCACCTTTAGAAACTCTTGGTTTAATTACTTTATTCCAATAAGGAATAACACGTTCAATTGTGGTAGCTAAACTTTCAGTAACAGGAAGATCTGATTGATTTAAATTTGCATAACGAAGATCATTATTATGGTAACGAGGATCATCCTTAGTTAGTTCTGGTGGTTTAATTTTAAAACCACGACGCCATAGTTTAACTTGTTCATCACCATATTTTATCATAGCTTTCATTTTATTTAAACCCTGTAGAGCTCCATAATGACGTTCATTAAGTCGCCAATTTTTTTCAACAGGTAACCATTGTTGATCTATTTGATCTAAAATATTCCATAATGTATGAATAGCACGTTTTAAAACAGATGTATAAGCATAATCAAAAATAAATCCATTTTTTTTTAATAGTTTACCTGCGGCTTTTGCTTCTTTATGACCTTTTTTAGAGAGTTTAATATCAGTCCAGCCAGTAAATCGATTTTCCTTATTCCATTCACTTTCTCCATGTCTTATTAAAACCAGTTTAGTTACTAACATAATTTAAAATCCTACTTGTACATTTATTTAAATAAATCTAAACAAATTATATTATTCATAAAAATAAATATCAAATATAATTAATAATAATTTTAAAATATTAAATAATATTTAATAATAATTTAATTAAATTATTATTAAATCAAGTATTTAGTACATAAAATAATTTTTTGTATAAATAAATATTATTTACTAAATTTAGTGATAAAAATGTTAAAATAAACATTAGATAAATAAATTTATTACCATAAAATTAAAATAATTAGTTTAAATAGAAATATAATAATTTTATATTTTAATTTTTTTATTTTTTAAATATATAATTACTAATTAATTTTAAATAAAACATTATTATTATATAATATTTATAAATTTACAATTAAATTTTATTTTTTGAAAAAAATAAAAAATATATAAATAATAATTATTTTTAAATTTAAATATGTTTAATTATTATAATTTTAATTAAATTTTATATATTTAAATAAAATTAATCAAATTAACATAATATTTAAAATATACTATTATTATTATTTTAAAAAATATCTAGTAATAAAAACATACATATTTTATTTTATTAATTTTATCAAAATATTTTTTTAGTTTTATCTTAATTTTATTATCTTATGATCTTTAAATATCATAAGATATTTATTAATACTATAGATCAAATATCTAATATTTATTAGACTTATACGTTAATAATTTTTTTTAATGATACATAAGTTTCATAATGAATATTTATATTTTTATTTAACTAATTAATACAGAAACAAAATTTACTTTATAATTAGAAAAAATAAACATTAAAGATAGAGTTTTAAATGAATTAACTAAATATTATTAAAATAATTCATCGATAACTAAATTTTTATCAAGTTAATTTGATTAATTTTAATATTATTTAAAAATATTTATATTATATTTTATTATCATTAAATAATTATTAGTTTTAAATTTTATAAAATAAATTAAATATAATTTAATTTTAATGATTCAAAAGAAATGAAATTTATATAAAATATTATTCAGTAAATTATTATGATTACATTAAAAATATTAATATTACCATTAAAATTTAAATTAATTTACTTAAGAATTAAAAATTGTAATAAAATAATGCTAAAATTATAAATAATATATATAATAAAAATATAATTTATTAATTATTAAAAATTTTAATGATTTAAAATACTTATTAAGTATGATATTATAAAAATATTTAATATGATTAATAAATATTAATTATTTTATTTAGATTAAAAAATAATAAAATATTCTGTTATTTATTTAATATAAATATATAAAATTTAATTATTATTTTATACTATATTATTTATTATTTTTATAAATTTAGTATTAGTATTTAATTCATAAAATATTATTTTAAATAAAAATATAAAATGTATTTTAATAATAAAATATGTAAATATTAGTTTGATAAAGTAATTATACAAAGTATCAAATATTTTAATAGATATTCTTAATTTAATTATTTTAAAAAAAATAAATTTAATATATAAAATATTTTTAATTAATCAAATGATAATAACAAAAATTTAATTAAATTAATATTTTAGTAATCAGTACTATGTTATTATTTTTGATAAAAAATCAATATTATGATAAAATAAACTAATAAATAATTTAATTATATATCAAAAAATAATATTTTTCTAATAAAATATATAAATTTTATAATAGTACTTTAAAAACCATAAAATTTAACGAAATTATATTTTTTACTAAGATTTATTATGACCCACATTTATTAAAAATTATTTTTATTAATTTAATTATAAAACTACTATTTTTATATAACAAAACAAGATCAATTTAAATTTAACAATTAAATTTAAATATTAGAAATTAAAATATTTATTTTATAAATAAAAATATTAATAAATATTAACAACAAAAAATGAACATATAAATTTTATTTATTTATAAAAATCATAAAAAATAATAAAATACAACTAAAATAATAATTGTGATATTATTTGTTTTAAAAGATAATAATTTATATACTTCTCATATTTTTAGTTATTAATTAAAATATGTTTATTTAATAAATATATTATTATATAATTTGTTATTTTATTATTGTATATTATTAAGATTATCCTTTTTTTTAATTGATTTATTTAAAAAATGATATTTTTAATAGGTTAATCAATTATATTTTTATATTTAAATTATATTTAATAGCTTAAATTAATTTTCTAAACAAATCAAAATATATCTAAATTTTTTAAAATGTAATAATAATTAATTTTATATAAATATCAAAAAAAAATAAAAATCAGTATTTTTATAAAAGTATAATTATAAATTGATAATTAATTTTGTATAAATAAATTAATTTAATTAATTAAATATCCATATATACTCTTGATCTAAATTCTGATCAATTAATCATAAATATTAATGCTAATATGTTTTACTAAAATATTATCTTTTTTCGATGATCGAAATATTTCAAAAATATGATATTTAGAGCACTTAATTAAGTTTAACTATGAAAAATTCATTAAAAATTATTAAATATTAGATAAATAATTTATATATTGCAGCTGAAATAATAATTATACCGATAATTAACATAAAAATATTACTAATATAATTAGAATACTTATGCATAGTGAGTATTTTTCTATTTGTGTATATTGGAATAAAAAATAATAAAATAGCAATAATAGGTCCACCTAAACTTTCAATAATACTCAGAATACTTGGATTTAAAGTAGCTACTAACCATGTAGTGATTAACATAAAAATTGCAGTAATTTTATTTAATTTTTTTGTATTAATTGTTTTACCTTTAATCCGATAAATACGATTAATTAAGCCATTAAAACCTTCACGAGCACCTAGATAATGTCCAAAAAATGATTTTATAATTGCGACAAAAGCAATAAGCGAAGCTGCATATTTAATAAAAAGTTTATCAAAATAACTAGATAAATAATCAAGAATACTGATATTTTCAATTTTTGCTTTTAATAAGTCAGCAGGTGATAAAGTAAATACACAACTAAAAACGAAAAACATTACTGTTAATACCATTAAAATATGCGCTGAAAATAAAATTTTCGAAGATTTTTGATCAGCATATTTTCCATATTTTTTACGATTTGCTATTGCAAATGCAGAAATAATTGGTGAATGATTAAATGAAAAAACCATAAGAGGAATAGTTAACCATATTGTAATTAACATATTTTGATTATTTTCAGGATTATTCATAATAATATTTGAAAATGAAAGAGTTTTTAATGCAGCTTGTTGCCAATAAGGAATCATATAAAGTGAAAATATTATTAAAACAGTAATAAATGGAAATACCAATATGCTCATTATTTTTACTATATATTTTTCACCAAAACTAATGATGGCCATAATAACAGTAACTAAAATAAGTGCTAATAACCAACGTGGTTCAGCATTATAACCAAGTAATTTAACAATAAAATTTTCAACATTATTAGTAATAAATACGCTATATGCTAATAAAATAGGATAAATAGAAAAAAAATAAAGTATTGTAATCCAATTACCAGCCAAATAACCAAAATGTTCCTCTACAACATCAGTAATATCACCATTTATCTTTGATCCAGATAATACAAAACGAGTTAAACCTCGATGGGAAAAAAAAGTTACTGGAAATGCTATTAATGTCATTAAAATAACTGGAAATAAACCATTCATTCCTGCATTAATAGGTAAAAAAAGTATACCAGCACCGATCGCAGTACCATATAGGCTTAATATCCAAATTACATCGCTTTTTTGCCAAATCTTTATATTATGATCTGTATACGAAGAAGAAGTAATAGAATTACCTTGAGTTCTATCCATTATAGTTTCCAAGAAATAAAACAAAAAAATAAAATAATAAATATTTAATGTATAAAATAATCAATTTAATTATGATTAAAGATATTTTTATAGAATATTTTTGTTTATATAATTAAAATATATAGTTAAAATTTATATAAATAAAACAATTAAAATTTTTTATTAAAACTAACTTTTATATAAGAATATATTATAGTTTAGTTTTATTATCAAATTAGGTTTATAACTTAATTTTAATTATTTTTAAAATAAAAAATAATATTTTTATTAATTTTTATAAAAATATAAATAAATAATTAATAATTTTAATAATTTTAATTACTAATATTTATTAAATAATTTTTTTTTAATAAATATTAATTTAATTTAAATAAAAAATATTATTTTATTTTTATATTAAAAATTAATTTTTTAAATCACTTAAATTATTTTATAAATTTATTTTTTTATCCAACCTTTTTTAATTAAAGAATTAAATAAAATTTGATAAGTTTTTATAATGTATGTTAGTAATTTATTGGCACCAATTTTCCAAATTATTTGACTAAATCCACAAGCTATAATAGCAACTAAGAATGCACCTACTATATCTAAAGGCCAATGTATCCCGAGAAAAATTCTTGCTAATGAAATTATTAAAGATGGTATAAATAACAATAATCCAATCCAAGCTCTTAACCAAAATAAAAAACCAAAAGAAAAAACAAAAGAAACAGTAGCATGATTACTTGGAAATGATGCTGTCGGAGCATGAGAAAAAAAATATCGACCTATCTTACTTGATATAAAAGGTCGCTCTTGTGGAAAAATTATTCCAATAAAATAAGAAATAACCATTCCTATAATAAGAGCAAGAACAGTTTTAAAAATAAACACTCTTTGATAAATTAAATTTTTAGATGATCCATAAAACCAGTAGAAAATGCTAATTAATGGAAATATAAGAATAAGATGTTTAGCTAAAAAAAATAATAATGTTAATATATTAATGGATGTAATTAATTTAGTATTAATAAGATTAAATAAACTTAAATTAATGTCGGTTAACAAAATAAAATCCTCATTAAATTTTTATTATAATAATTTTATATTAAATATTTAAAGTAGATATTTTTAATATAAAATAAAGTAATTTTAAAAAAATTTTATAAAACTTTTTATATTTATTAAATTAAAAATAATATTTTTAATAATTTTTCTAAAAAATTATCTAATAGCTTAGAAGTAAATAAAATTATATGCTAATACTTAAATTATTTTATTTAATTAAACTAAATTTAAATATAATTAAATAGTTTTAATTTAAAAATAATTTTATGTATGTTATTTAAAATATTATTTTATAATTAATTATTAAATAAAAATAAGAATATAAATTTTCAAATTTACTTTTTTAAAAATTATTTTTATAAAATATTTTAAAAAATTAAATTATTTTTAAATCTAAAAAAATTAATTAAATTTTAATAAATAAAAATAACTTAAATAAATTATAGTTTCAAATATCAGACTTTTTAATAATTAATAATTTTAAAAATAACATGGATTAAAGCTATTTATTATTTTTATTAAAAAAAATATTTTTAAAGATATATTTTTATTTTTAATAAAATTAATAAATAAAATTAAACGATGAATAATTTTAATAAAATCTTTTAAAAAAAGAAATTCTTTCTTTAATCTTAAAATTTACATAATTATAAATATATTATTCATCATTTTAAAAAAATAAGTAGATATTTCATATGATTATTTATTTTTTTTTAAAAAAATAATCTTCAGTAATTCAAAACTTTTTATTTATATATTAAGATAATAACAATATTATTGTTTTTTTAATTTTTACTAAATTTTTATAGATTCATATATATTAAAAATAAATTCACTAGAGTTTCTAAAATAATAATAAAAAATTATATTTTTAATTAAATTTAAATTGCTATTTAATAAAAAAGTATATTTTATATATCTATATAATAAACATAAATAGTTTTAATTTTATTATTAAAGTAATTATTATCAAGTTATTTTAAAAAAATAATTATATTCAATTAATAATATTATTTTATCAAAAAGATTTTTATATAATACTTATGATTATAATTAACTCTATAATGACAATTTTTGCTGATTTTATTTAATAAAAATTTTATTTTAATTTCATTTTTAAAATTTAACTGGTAAGAGAATAATTAAAATTTAACTAATATAAAATAAAATTTAAAAAATTTAATTATCTATTTTAACGTGGATTAATTTATTTAATAATAATAAATAATTTAAATATTATTAAAATAATAAAAATATAATTTGTTTTTAGTCTTAAAGTTAATACTATCAGTGAATATTTTATTTATTAAAGTTAAAGTATTAATTTTTTTAAATAAAAGCAATAATAATAATATTTATATTTCAATTTATATTTATTACTCTTAAGATATTAATATTTTATTTTTATTTAGATGAATTGAAATTTAATTTTTTAATTATGATTTAAAGTTATACTATTAATTATATTTAAAATTCTATTCTAAATATGAGTTAAAAAATTTAATAATTAAATTACTTTAATTATTAAACAAATACAATAAAATTCAATATTAAGGAATAATTAAAATATAAAAATAAATAATTAATCATTCATTTATCGAAATAAGAAAAAAATAAAGGAAATATAAGTTTTTTTTATTATTTATAAAATTTATGATATTATATTATATAATCTATATTAATAACAACATAGAATTTTATGATAAAGATTTTTATTTACATCTAAAATTATTTAAGTAATAATATTAAGTTAAAATTATAAAAATAATAAAAAATTTTAATAATTCTTATTATTAATTTTTATTTTTATAAAAATAAAATATTTACTATAAATAAAACTAAAAAGTATTTTATAAGTTATATTAATTAAAAATTTTCATACTTTACATTTATTCTATTTCTTATAATATTTGTTAATTATTAATACCAAATATATTATTTTTATTTATCTAAAGAAAAATAATTAATAGTACATTTATATTAATTAATCTAGAATTTATTTATATGATGATTCTAATGATTAACTTTTATTATATCTAAGTAAAATAATTTTTAGTCATTATATTAATTTTAAATGTTTTCAAAATAAAATAATTACTAATTTTAATAAAAATATTAAATTTTATTTTTTTGTACTCTTTAATTTAAAATATTTTAATATTTATCTTTAAAAGAGATAATAAAAAAAAAGAATAACTTCTTAAATAATAATAAATAATTATTCATTATTATTTAGGAATACTTTCATTTTAATAAAATTCTATATTTAATAATATATTAGTTTAAAAATAAAATATACACAATTTTACAGAAATATTAATATAAAAACTTATACATTAGTAATTTAATATATCTTGTATATTAAATTTTCTTTTTTACAAATATTTGCAGATGTCTATAAAAAAATAAGCTAATATTAATCTTATAATTACTAAAGAAAATTTAATGAATCAATTTTAAAATATTAAAACATTTCCTAAAGTATTTTTTTAAATTTTTTTCTTAAAACAAAATGTTTAAAAAATTTAATAATTATCAAACAATTAAAAATATAATAAAATATAAAGAAATCTTTGAATCTTCAGTAATCATTAACATGATAATTAACATAATGCAGTAGTTAAAGATTAACTTTAAATTGTAAAATTTATAAAAATTAATTATTTATATTATAAAATAAAGTATTTTTAAATATTAAAAATAAAATATAAATTAATAATTTATTAAATATATTTATTTATATTATTTCAAATAAACTTAAGTCATCAAAGAATTTCAATAATTAACATGATATTATAATCATTTTTAAGGAAACATAATTAATTTTATAAAAACAAAAAAATTTATTTTTATAAATATATGATTATTTTATTTATATAAATAACAATCAATAAACTATCCAATCTTATTAAGAAATAAATTACGTTTAAATATTATTTTGTAATTTTATATTCTTTTAATCTAAAAAAAATTTTTTATTTTATCTATTTTTATATTATTTATATAAAATCATTATTATAAAAGCATTACTTGTAATAAGGATGAACTATGTATTTAAAATTATTTACCATTCTTTTACCATTAATATTTGGTTATTTATTTTACTTTAAAAATAAAAAAATTTTAATAATTATTAATTATTTATTAAATATTATTGTTTATATTATTTTATTTTTAATGGGAATTACATTAGCATTATTGGATAATATTAGCGTTCATCTTACTTCAATTTTTATTTATACAATTGTTTTTTTTCTCTGTATTTTTAGTGCAAATCTTATTGCTTTACTGTTATTAGATAAATTTTTTCCATGGAAAATCAAAAAATATAAAACAAATAATCCATTATCTCAATTAAAAATGATTTTAAGTTTACTACCACTTTTTGGAATGTTAATATTAGGTTTTTTATTGGGACTAACAAAATGGCAATTTTTATCCTATTCAAAAAATAGCACTGAAATTATACTTATTTTTTTATTGTTATTAATTGGTTGTCATCTTCGTAATAGTGGAATTCATCTTCAACAAATTTTAATTAATTTTAGAGGAGCTATAATTGCAATAATTGTTGCTATAAGTGCTCTACTTGGTGGCATTTTGGCTTCATTTTTATTAGATTTACCTATAAAAATAGGATTATCAATTGCAGCTGGTTATGGTTGGTATTCCCTTACAAGTATAGTACTTACAGATATTTATGGACCAGTTATTGGTACTACTGCTTTCTTTAATGATTTAATACGTGAATTATTAGCTATCATGCTTACCCCTATCATTATCAATCAATTTCGATCTACTGCATTGGGGATCTGTGGTTCAACATCAATGGATTTTGCGTTAGCTATATTACAAAAAAGTGGAGGAGTTTCTATTATACCTTCTGCCATTATACACGGTTTTGTATTAAGTTTATTAACTCCATTATTAATTATTTTATTTAGTTAAAAGATAATTATTTTTTATTTTAAACTATAGAATATTACTTATTAATACAATATAATATTATTATTAATATTCAGAATATTTTATTTAACATAAAGTGATTAAAAAAATTATATGAAAAATAAAATTTTTAATTATCATTTATTTTAACTAAAAATATAATTAAATCATTATAGATTTAATTATAAATTATTAAGTATATATATAAACTTAAAATTAAAATATTATTTAATTAATAAGTTTTATATTTTATATTTATAGAATACATAATCCATTAATTATCAAATAATATTATTCAAATATTATATTTTGTGAACTAGGATTAATTATTAATTTTAATATTTTATATTATTTTATAAAAATTTTTTAGAATAAAGAAATTAAAAATTTTTAAAGTATTTATATTTTTATTCTATCTTTCATTTACAATCAGTTAAATAATAATATATATAATAAATAATTAACTTAAAATATAAAAATATATTATTATTTTATAATATTTTTCATAAAAATATTTAATATAAATAAATTAAATTTATTTTATGCAATGTTGATATATTTTAAAATTTATTAAATAATTCAAATTGTTAATATTATTAATAACATTACACTAAATCATGATTATAATGAATTATATTATTTTTACTAAATCAAAAAATAATTTAGTTTTATTTTTATAAAAAACTATTAATATAAATTTAAAATAATAATTATATAATGTTACTTAAATTATAAATTTTATGTTAATATTATTATTCTAGGATAAATAAGAGATTTTATTTAATTTATTGATTATTTAATAAAATTAAAAGAAAGATATTAGAATTTTAACTTTAAATAATAAATGTTATTTATTAAATTATTTTTAATTTATAATTTATAGTCTTTATAATAACTTGTTTTTAATATTGTTTAATTTATATCGATAAAAAAATTAAACTATAACTATTTCTTAATAATTATAATTATAATTATTTTTATTTTTTATTTTACGATTTATATATTACAATTTAATTTAATTTTAAAAAATAATTAAAATATTAAATAACTTATTTAGCTATAAAAATTTTTAAATACTCTTAATGTTTTTTAATATCAAATAATAATTAATTTTATAAAAATAAAATAATTCATATTTTATAAAATAAAAATTAATATTTATTTATACATCATGAGTTTATTTTTAAATAAGATAATACTATTAATATTTAATTTTATTATTTAAGAAAATATACAAATATCTATATCTTTCATTTTAAGATTAATTAAAATAATAGTTAAATAATAGAAAAATTATTAGTTTTCAGTTAATTAATATGTAAATTCAATTATTATTATATTTTCTATAGTTAATATTTAAAAAATAAATACTTATTTTTTAAATATTAACTATAGAACTTTAAGTACTGTTTTTTTATTAAAAAATAGTAAATATCAATTATAAAATTAAAAATAAACTAATCAATATTACATAAAATTATCAAAATACTATTAATTAACATTAATTGATTATAATTTATAAAATTAATTTTTATATAAAATAGTTACTAAATCTTTTGTATAAAACTAATAATTGTAAAATTAAATAATATTTAGTATTTTATTAAAAAAAATAAAAAACTTAAAAATTAAAAAATTAAAAATAAAATATTAAATAATTATTAAAAATATTTATTGTTAATAACTATAAATTAACTATTATACAATTAATTTTAATAGAAAAAATATTAATAATTTATAAATCACAGAGATCAACTATGATTTGTCCTGTTATTAAACTTACAAAACAACTAATTCAACAGCCTTCTATTAGTCCCAATGATCATGGTTGTCAAATTATTTTAATTAATAGATTAAAAAAACTTAATTTTTCAATTGAAGTTATGTTATTTAACAATACCACAAATTTATGGGCACTTCATGGAAAACAAGGTAAAACATTAGCTTTTGCTGGACATACAGATGTTGTCCCTGCCGGGACAGTTAAAAATTGGCATTACCCACCTTTTACTCCAATATTAAATAATGAATTCCTTTATGGCCGAGGAGCTGCTGATATGAAAGGTTCTCTTGCTGCAATGATTATAGCTGCTGAAAAATTTATTAGCAACTTTCCTGACCATACCGGTCGATTAGCTTTTCTGATTACCTCTGATGAAGAAGCTAAAGCTATTAATGGAACTGCAAAAGTTGTTAATAAATTAATAGCACGTAACGAACAAATTGATTATTGTATAATAGGTGAACCATCTAGTCAAATTAAACTTGGTGATATTATTAAAAATGGTCGTCGAGGTTCATTAACAGCTAAAGTTATAATTTATGGGGTTCAAGGACATATTGCTTATCCGTATTTAGCTAATAACCCGATACATAATTCATTACCATTTTTAAGTGAATTAATTAGTAAAAAATGGGATATTGGTAATGTTTTTTTTTCTCCAACAAGTATGCAAATTTTTAACGTTAATTCAGATAATAATATTAATAATATTATTCCTGGTGAATTAATTATACAATTTAATTTTCGTTTTAACAATGAATTTACCGATCAACAAATTCGCCAGAAAGTTGAGAAAATATTAAAAAAACATCAACTTAACTATAAAATTAAGTGGTCATTATTTGGTTATCCGTTTTTAACTAAAAAAGGTAAATTACTTAATATTGTTAGTGATGTTATAGAGAAATATTGTTACTATCGACCTCAGTTATCAACAGATGGCGGAATATCTGATGGTCGTTTTATTGCTAAAATGGGTGCACAAATTATTGAATTAGGTCCTTTAAATAAAACTATTCATAAACCAAATGAATGTGTTAGTATTGCTGATCTTAATAAATTATACCTTATTTATCAAGAAATTATGAAAAAAATATTATTATGATAATAATATTTAAATTAATTATTATTAATTTTAGTAAGAAAAATTGACTATTTTCTTTATAAATTTTGAAAATTTTTAATATATAATCAATTAATACCTTTAAGATAATTAAAGATTTTATTTTTAATATTAATTATTAATATTAAAAATAAAAAAAGAATTTAAAATAATTTAAATTAATTTTAATTATTTTAATCAATATTTACACTGTTACTGAATACAAAATATATTTATTAAACTATGAATTTTTTATAAATTATGAAAGAATTTAATTAGTAAAAATATGAATAAAAGTAAAATACTTAGTAATTAATAGTAAAGTTTAATAAAAAATAAATTTTTTTAATTTTTATAAAAAATATACTCTTTTATTTATTAAATTTATTAATAAAAATTTTACTATTACTTAATTAAGTACATTAAATACACTATATCAACTTTAATTCATTATATAAATATAATTTATATTGAGCATTTATTTATAAAAAATATAAATTTATAGATAATAATTATCGTACATTTATAACAAATAAATAAATCAAAAAAATATAAAATATCAAGAGCTGAATAATTATATAAAATCTATCAAAAATAAAATAAAAATTACAAAAGTTTATTGTATTTTATATATTTTTATAAAGTTTTTTATGAAATAAAATAATGTTTAGTTTTAACTAAATAAAATTTTTAACTAAATAAAAATTTATTTATCTAAAAAATTTATTTATTTAAAAAATTTATAAAAATCAGTAATTATCATATTTATTTCATTAAACAATCATTTATTTTTTAACCATCCTATTAAAAAATATTAATTTATTATGTTAATATTTAATATATTTTTTAATCATTAATAATTTATAAAACATGATAGATAAAAAAAAATTAAAATTATAACTCTATTATTAAATTATTAAATTTATAGTTAATATAAAAAAGATAAACATTATTAAAAAACAAAAAATTATAATATAATATTTTATATATCAATTAGATTTATTTTAAATAAAATATAAATGATATCATTTATATTAAGTGATAAAAAATAAATAGTAGACTTATAAAAAGTCACAGAGTTATACTTAACTAGAAATAAAATAAAAATTAATATCATGGATTTTATTAAAAATATTTTTATAGAATATTTATTCTATATATATGTGAATATTAATAAAATAATATCAATTAAACTCTATTTATTTTATTTGAATCATAAAAAATGAAAAATAAGCATAAAATAATATTATAACATTATATAAAATATATTTTTAAATAAAAAGAATCATTGATTTATTAAAATATAAAAAAATATATTTAATTAAAACTTATTAAATAAATAAAAAATTTTATAATTTTTTATAATTTTAATTATTAATAACTTAAATTTTAAATTTTATATAAATTTATGTATCTTTATCTTCAAAAAAATAAACTTTAATTAAAAAAGTACTGGAATCAATAAATTTTGTTATGTATATTATTTTCGCAATATTTTATCTTTTTCTGAACTCTGTATGCTGAGATATTGCTTATGCTACGTATAAAAAAAGAAGCGTTAACATTTGATGATGTATCCTTAGTCCCGGCGTATTCAAATGTATTACCTAATACTGCTGATTTATCAACTCAATTAACTGCTACGATTCGTTTAACTATTCCTATACTTTCTGCTGCCATGGACACAGTAACTGAATCAAATTTAGCTATTGTGTTAGCTCAAGAGGGAGGGATTGGTTTTATTCATAAAAATATGTCAGTTGAGCATCATGCAAAAGAAGTTCGGCGAGTTAAAAAATATGAAAGTGGCATTGTTATTGATCCTCTTACTGTTAAACCTGAAACCACAATTCGTGAAGTCTATGAGATGGCTAAAAGCAATGGTTTTTCTGGTTATCCAGTAGTTAATAATAAAGAATTAATTGGTATTATTACTGGTCGTGATATTCGTTTTGTAACAGATTTAGATCAACCAGTTACTGCAGTTATGACAGTTAAATCTGATTTGGTTACTGTTAAAGAAAGTGAATCTCGTGATATAGTTTTGCAAAAATTACATGAAAGACGTATTGAAAAGGCATTAGTTGTTGATGATGATTTTCATTTATTTGGTATGATTACAGTAAAAGATTTTCAAAAAGCTGAACAAAAACCAAATGCATGTAAAGATGAACAAGGTCGCTTACGAGTAGGCGCTGCTGTTGGAGCTGGATCTAATAATAAATCACGTATTGAAGCATTGGTTGCGGCGGGAATTGATATTTTATTAATTGATTCTTCTCATGGGCACTCACAAGGTATTTTAGATCGTATTCGTGAAACTAGGGAAAAATATCCTGATTTACCAATTATTGGTGGTAATGTTGCAACTGCTGAAGGAGCTAAAGCTTTAGCTAAAGCAGGGGCAAGTGCGGTAAAAGTAGGTATTGGACCAGGTTCTATCTGTACAACACGAATTGTTACAGGTGTTGGTATACCACAGATTACTGCTATTGCTGATGTAGTTGAAGCTCTAAATGGTATGAATATACCAGTAATTGCTGATGGTGGTATTCGATTTTCTGGTGATATTGCTAAAGCGCTCGCTGCTGGAGCTTCTTGCGTTATGGTTGGCTCAATGTTTGCTGGAACTGAAGAGTCGCCAGGAGAAACAATTTTATTTCAAGGGCGTTCTTATAAAACTTATCGCGGGATGGGATCATTAGGTGCAATGTCAAAAGGTTCTTCTGATCGTTATTTACAAACAGATAATGCTATAGATAAGTTAGTTCCTGAAGGAATAGAAGGACGGGTTGCTTACAAAGGATTATTGAAAAATGTTGTTCATCAGCAAATGGGTGGGCTTCGTTCTTGTATGGGTTTAACTGGGTGTGCTAATATTGATGAATTAAGAAATAAAACTGAATTTGTACGAATTAGTGGTGCTGGTATCCAAGAAAGTCATGTACATGATGTTATGATTACCAAAGAGTCACCAAATTATCGATTTGATTAATAATCTTATTAGTTTTTTTATAAATTTTAAATTATTATTTATTTTTGGAATTTTCTTTAGATGACAACTGAAATTCATCAATACCGAATTTTAATTCTTAATTTTGGTTCACAATATAGTCAATTAATTGCTCGTCGTATTCGTGAAATTGGAGTTTATTGTGAACTTTTGGCATGGAGCATTTCTGCTGAACAAATTCGTCGATTTAATCCAAATGGAATAATTCTTTCCGGTGGACCAGAAAGTACTACTAAAAAAAATAGTCCACGTGCATCAGAATATGTTTTTCAAGCTGGTGTTCCTGTATTAGGTATTTGTTATGGAATGCAAACTATGTCTATCCAATTAGGTGGACAAGTTGAAGTCTCTGGTGAAAGAGAATTTGGTTACGCACAAGTATTTATCCAAAAATCTTGTGAATTATTTCATAATATTTATGATAGATTAAGTGCAGATGGTAAACCATTACTTGATGTTTGGATGAGTCACTGTGATAAAGTAACTGTCATTCCAATTAATTTTAAAGTTATAGCTAGTACTAATAATTGTCCGTTTGCAATTATAGCTAATGAAGAAAAACATTTCTATGGGATTCAATTTCATCCTGAAGTTACACATACTCATCAAGGTGTAGCAATTTTACAACATTTTGTATTGGATATTTGCCGCTGTAAAGCACATTGGACTACTAAATCAATTATTGAAAATATAGTACAACATCTAAAAAAACAAATTGGAAGTGATCAGGTTATTTTAGGACTATCAGGCGGTATTGATTCATCAGTTACTGCGTTATTACTTAATCGTGCTATTGGTAAGCAATTAATTTGTATCTTTGTTGATAACGGTTTGTTACGTTTAAATGAAGTACAAAAAATTATGACTATATTTTCAACTAAATTTAATTTTAATATTATTAATGTAGCAGCTGAAGATCGTTTTCTTAATGCATTAATTGGAATTAGTGAACCAGAATTAAAACGTAAAATAATTGGACGTGTTTTTATTGAAGTATTTAATGAACAAGCAGCTAAACAAATACAAGTAAAATGGTTGGCGCAAGGAACTATTTATCCAGATGTAATCGAATCCACTATTTTAGAAACAGATAAATCATATGCTATCAAATCTCATCATAATGTAGGTGGATTACCAAAAAAAATGAAACTTAAGTTAGTTGAGCCATTAAAAGAATTATTTAAAGATGAAGTACGTAAAGTAGGCGTAGAACTAGGATTTCCTTATGATATATTATATCATCATCCTTTTCCAGGACCTGGTTTTGGTGTAAGGATATTAGGTGAAGTAAAAAAAATTTATTGTGACTTATTACGTAAGGCAGATGCTATTTTTATTGAAGAATTAAATAAAGCTGATCTTTATTATAAAGTTAGTCAAGCTTTTACAGTTTTTTTACCAATTCGCTCTGTTGGTATAATGGGAGATGAACGTAAATATGACTGGGTTATATCATTACGAGCTATTGAAACCATTGACTTTATGACTGCTCATTGGGCTCGCTTGCCATATGATTTTCTTGATCTAGTTTCAAGTCGAATTATTAATGAAGTTAGTGGTATTTCAAGAGTAGTTTATGATATTAGCAATAAACCACCAGCGACAATTGAGTGGGAATAAAATTAACTGTTAATAACTAAATTTAGTTAATTATTATCATATTATAAGTAATAATTTTTATATTATTATTGTATTTATTATTCATTATTTGTTTATAAAAATAAAATTCATTATTTAATGAATAAATTAAATAAATAACAAAAATTGTATTTTTACTATTAATATTGATAAGTGATTAACTTTTACTAAAATAACAACTTTAATTAAATTTATTTATAAAAGATATTTTAATAAATTAATTAATTAAACTCATTTGTATTATAATATATTATAAAATAAAATTTTATTTAATTTATCATAAATTACAATTTATCAATAACTAAAAGTTTTATATAAAAAGCAATAATTACTGATAAAATAAAAAATTTTAATATATACATAAATTATTTTTAAATAATTTATGTATATATTAAAATATTATTTAGTTTTTTATTTAAATTTTTACAATAGAAAAATTAATAAATTTATTTTTACAATATTAAAAATAATTAAATATATATATTAAAATTTTTTATTTTGTATATTAATTATTAATGCTTATATTTTATTAAAATTTTTTATTTTTTTGATATTAAATTTTTAAATTTTAATATATAATTAAATTTACTTATATTAAATTTAGTTACTTATTATTAAATCTTAAATAATATAACAAAATAATTTAATTTATTTTGTTATATAAATAACAATTATTTATATTTATTAATGTTTTGATATATTTTAATAAACTTAATTTTGTTTGTTATGAATTATTCATTATATTCTATTTAATAAAAAATATTATAAATAATTTTTATGATCATATTTAATTTATAATAGAAATTAATTTAAGTTTTATTTAAATTAAATAATTTAATTTTTTTAGTGATTTGTATGATTAATAGGAATTTTTTAATTTTTAAATAAAAAGATTATTTATTATTATAATATTTTAAACACTTCAAAAAATATAGTTAAATTTTAAAAGATAATATATTTTTTTTATTATTAATATCTGAAAAATTATTTTTTATGATTAATATAAAAAATAATTATTTTATCTTATAGAAAACTTTCTAGTATCTTTATATTATTAAAATATTACTTATTCTTATTTTAAAACTAATTAATTTATATTAATTTAACTTATATAAATAATACTATTAATGTAGTTTTATTATTCTAATAATAAAAAGTTTTTAATTTAAACCTATCCTCTTTAGTTAATATTATTAGTATGATTTTCTCAATATTAATAATAAGTTTTTTTTAGATTTAAATCATAAGATAAAATCATAAATTCAATTATTAAAAAATATGATTAATTAATAAAAATTAAAAAATATAAGATGAAATAGATAACTATAATTTATTTATTTTTATAAAAATTTAATAAATCTTTTTAGAAAAGGTTATTTTTAAGTAATAAAAAATTATTTTGATAATTAATTTAATAACTATAAAAATTATTTTTATAATTATAAAAAATCGATGTTTTACAGTTTCAACTAATATAATTAGTAAACGTTCAGTATCATGCCAACCTAAACATGGATCAGTAATACATTGACCATAAGTAAGAGGTTTTCCAGCAATTACTTGTTGTGTACCTTCTATTAGAAAACTTTCTGCCATAATGCCAGAAAATTACAAGCAAATCTTTTTGTAATTATTTAGCAATATTTTTAGCAACTTCTATTTGATGTTAATAAATCTTTTGACAATTACCATGACTAAAGTTAATAATTAATTGTTCTGGTAACCCAAATCGACTCAATTGAATTACAAGCAATAGCAATATTTTTGGCACTATAATTTAGGTTCTTTTCCTCCTCGCATAATAATATGGCCATAAGGATTGCCTTTAGTTTTGTAAATACTCATTTGTCCGTTTTTATTTGGCAATAAAAATACATAACTAGCTCGTGCTGCACGAATAGCATCGATAGCAATATTAATATTACCATCAGTACTTATTTTTAAAGCCAATTGGATATGAAAGTGCTGATGCCATTTGGCGATGAATTTGACTTTCTGTTGTTCTAGCGCCAATTGCTCCCAGCTAAATAAGGTCAGCTACATATTGGCCAATTATCATATCTAAAAATTCAGTTGCTGTTGGTAATCCAAGTTGATTAATGTTAGTTAATAATTCTCAAGCTAACCGTAAACCTTTATTAAGTTGATAAGAATTATTAAGTTCAGGATCTAAGATTAAACCTTTCCAACCAATCACTGTTCTTGGTTTTTCAAAATAAGTACACATTACAATTTCAAGATAATCTTTATATTTGATATATAGTTTAACAAGCATTTTTGCATATTCAAGCGCTGCTTTGGTATCATGTACAGAACATGGTCCAATAATAACTAATAATCGTTGTTCTTGTCCTATTAAAATAGATTTAATAGCTTTTTGTGACTTTGTCATATTTTCAATAATTTTTTTTTGATAATGGAAATTCATTCACAAGCGCTTGAGGTGTAATGAGGTTATCAATAAATTGAGTTCTTAAGTCATTAGTTTTATATATATTTATTTATATATACTTCAATTTAAAAGATATTTTTATTAAATAAGCTAATATTATAATAAATTAAAATAAATAGAATCCAATTATTCTTAAGACCTCGTTAGAATAATGAGCATTTTTTTAATTAATTTAAATTTATCAAAATATACACAACTGATTAATTGTTTTAAGTATATTGATGTTTTTTGATATTTTTAAAAAATATTTGTATTAAAATAGTAAATAATTTTATTTTTCAAATAAAGTCTTAATTTTAATTATTTTTTATCTGTTATTTTAACATAAAATATGTATAATGATCTTTATAGTAAATTTTACAAATAATTACTTTAATCAATTGAAGTTAATTATTGAAAAAAAATTTATTTATTTAAATTTTAAATTAAAGAAAATAATTATAAATTATCTATATTTTTATTGTGAATAGATATTTATTTATATAAATAATATATTATATATTTAAATAAACTTAAGTTTATTTAAAATTTTTTAATAATTTATTGTTATTATATGACAGTATATATAAAGATCAAAATTCTAATAATTATATTAATTTAAATAAATATAATTATTAAATATATAATTTAATTTTATTTTAGATTTTAAATTAATTTTTAATAGATCTGATTAATTAAAAATTTAATAATTTAATTATAACTAATTATATTAATTAATAATTATTTTTATTATTAAATAAGATAACTAAATAATAAGTTAAAAAAATAAATATAATTTAGAATAAATTTAATTAATTTTTATTTTATTTTTTTGATGTGTTTTCTATAATAAAGAATGATTAAAGTAATCTCTTATATTATAAGAAAGATTAAAAAATTTTATGATAAATAATACAATTAAAACATTTCTTTTATATATTTTATTTATAAAAGTGATAATTATTGCAATATTATGATTGCTTCTGGCATAAAATATATCTATATGATATGTATTAATTTAGTTTTTTTATAACTTAGTAATTTTATTTTAAATATAAATTAAAATTTGTTATTAAATTATTTTTTATTATTTAAGTATATAGTCTTATAAAGAGATTTTAATTTATAATTTATTTTAAACTTATAATATATATATAATTTATTATAATAATTATTATAATAATAAATAAATAATAATTAAAAATTTAATAAAAATAATAGTATATTAAAATATTTCTAAAGTTTAAGTTATTTTTATTAGTTAATATTAATCAAATAGTATTATTATTAATTAATTAATATAGATTAAAAGTAAAAATAATTTTAATTAACGTAATATAATATTATTAATTAAAAATTAATAAAAAACAGTAGAGCGCATTACTATTAACTAAAATATTTATGAAAATAGTTAAATTTATTAATGATATTAATGATATTAATGATATTAATCATGTCCTTAATAATAAATTATAAAAAATAACTGATATTTTTTGATTAAAATATAATTAATTTTATTTAGAAATTAAATATAAAATAAGTGAATTTTATTATTGTTATTATTAATGGTAATAATTAGATCTTATTATATGGTGATTATTATACTTAAATTTAATATTTTAATTTTAATTTAACTTTAATAATAGAACTTATCATAAATAAAATAATCATAATCTTATTTATATTAATAGATTATTTTTTAAAGTTAAAAACTATTAAGTTAATAAAATTAAATTATTAAAAATAAAAATAATTATAAATATTAGTAATCAAAATTATGTGTTTATTTATTTATTTATATAAAGATATTAATATCATATCTTTATAATTTATTATTAATTATATATATATATTTTATATATATTTAGTTTTTTATTAGTATTTAAAAAATAAACAATTAAATTTTAAACTAAAAATAATTAAGTTATAAATTATAAAGATTATTTTTAATTTTATATTTATTGTTTAATTAAAAGAATATCAATATTAATAATAAATTTTAGTTAAATTATTTAATCACATTTAGTTGGTTTTGAAACTTCATTCATCCAAGCAGTTAGTAATTTATGTGAGACAGCTAAAACTACCGGGCCAATAAAAATTCCAATTAAGCCAAATGATAAAATTCCACCAATAACACCAATTAAAATAAGTATCATTGATGAATTTGCGCCAATTTTTATTAAAAAAGGGCGTAAAATACTATCCATTGTTGCAACAATTATGCTCCATATAATCATAATAATAGCTAAATTAGTATCTCTTGACCAAAATAACCATATTATTGATGGTATCATAATCAACAAAGGACCAAGTTGAGCAACGCAACATACAAAAATAAGAATTGTTAATATCGCAGTATAAGGAATATTTACTAAAGCTAACCCGATACCTCCAGTTATCGCTTGTATTGATGCGGTTACAACTACACCTAAAGCAACAGCACGAATTGATTGACCAGCAAGTACAATAGCAATATCGCCCTGTTTATTCGCTAGACGAAACGCAAAATGTCGAATACTTGATATAAGATTTTCTCCTTTTAAATATAGTAATGAGCTAAATAATAACATTACGATAAGATGAAAAATAAAACGTCCAGCATTGATAACTTGTTCTAAAAGCCAACTAGTTGCTTCTATAATATAAGGTTGTAGTTTAGTAATTAATATATTACTATTATTAGCTATTAATGCGTGCCAACCATAAAAAAATTTATTGCCTATTAATGGTAAGTTTTTTAAGCATAGCAACTCAGGTAATTTAATCTTAGCTGGTGATTTTGCCCATGTAATTAATGTATCACTACTTTCTATAATACCATTAATTAATATTGCAAATGGAATAACAAACAATAATATTACTAATAGCGTCATTATTATACTTGCCAGCCATTTTTTATACCATAGTTTTTTTTCAATTTTTTTAAATAGTGGCCAAGTTGCAATAACCACCATACCTGCCCAAAGAAAACCAAGTATAAATGGTTTTAATATCCAAAAACATGCTGCTATCATTAATAAAATAGAAATTATACTAAAAATAAATTTTGGTAGATCATTAGGAGATTTTATTTTTTCCATATATTAGCTTAATTATAAAAATAACGAGAGAATATTATTTATTTATTAAATAATTAATTATTTTTTAACCAATAAAAATAAAATGATGATAAAAGTTATTTTATTTAAAATTTATTTTTTTAATTAAAGATAGTATATAAAATAGAAAGTAAACTATAAATAAAAATAGTTTTATTTTTATAAAAACTACTTTTATTAGAAACTTTGATTAGATTAGTTAAAAATAATAAAATATTTAAATAAATTAAAAAATTAATATTTTAACGATAAAAATTTATTAAGTAATTATATTAAATATTTGTTAATTTTAATAAATAATAACATATATCAAGTTACTTATCAATTTGATATTTATTTATATTTAGAAATTTTCTTGTAATTGTTTTAAAATTTTTTAATAATAAATGATTTTAATTATTAATTTTATTCATTAAATAAATAAATTAAAGAAAATAGTTAGATTTTAAAGATAAATATCATCGAGTTTTTGAGAAAACAGTATTAATTTTTAATATGCATATAACTTATCTAATATTATTTTCAATATATAATTGAATTATTAATTAATTATTAACATATAATAATTAATTATATTATATATAAATTATATTTAATGTTAAATATAATTTAACTACTAAATAATTCTTATATTATACCAATTTTTAAATATTTTAATAATAAAATATTTCTTATTAAATATAAATAAACTAATAATAAAATTTACTAGTTATAAAACAAAAAAACCATATTTATATTACAATTATTCATAATTACTCATATCTTAACTCTATTAATTATATAAATTATATATATAAAAAATATTAAAAATTAATTATTATTTAAACTTGTTGATTTTAATTTATAAAATAATTTATTAATTAATATAAGTAATGAATTTTTTAAATTATATTGATATTTTAGAATCTATAAAGAATTATATTTTATATTTTACCTTAATATAAAAATAAATATTTAAAGGGTATATAAATACTTTAATTAAAGATATTAAAATATAAAACATCTTAATTTTAGGGAGATATGATATGTATCATATCATTGATCATGGAAACAATTTAATTTTTATATATAAAAATTAAATTTATATAGAAATAGTTTTTTATTTAAAAAAAGATAAGATATATCATAAATATATAAAATAAGTAAAATATGAGTATAAATAATAAAAATTAAATAATATAAAAAAATATAGTTTTTTGTAAAAAATAAAATTACTTCGATATTTATAGAAATAAATTTATTTTTTATTATTTAAATATTAAATAATGCTTATTTCTATATTAAAATGTACTATTTTAATAATATAAAAACAAATAAATTCTTAGTTAAATAGATTACTTTTTATTAAAACTAATTAAATTTAAAGTCAGTAATAAAATAAAGAATTTTATAAAATAAATAATATTAAAAATTGAAAATTTAATAAAATACAATAAATTAAATAATTAATATCATTAAAAATAAAATATCAAGTTACCTATCAAATTAATGTCAATATAAGAGATAATATTAATTTAGATTTTAAAAAGTACAAATATCTTAATTAAAATAAAAGATAATTAATAATAATCAAAAATATAATATATTAATTCAATTAATATATAACTCTAATAAATTAGGTACTAAAAATCATAAATTTTTCTATAAATTATTTTAATAATTAAAATATTAAGAAAAAATGTATTTAATATTTTAACGATATTATAATTATATGATCTATGATATTTTATATAAAAATTTACATAAAAAGTTAAAATTGAAAATGGATATAATAAAATATATTTAATTGATTTTTATTATTTTATATTTCTTATTAAAATTATTAATTAAATAAGAAAGTAATTTTACTTGCATAATTTTATTAAAATAAACAAATTAATTTATTATAAAATAATAAATTATATATTATATATTAAATTTATTTAAACTAAAGAATAGATATTAAGATATTATTAATACAATTTAATTTAATCAAAATTTTAATTTAATTTTAAGTAATTAAAAACATGTAATAATTTTCATTATTAAAACTAAGCTAAAATCTTAGCACTCTCTCTAAACTATGATAATTAATTAATATAAAATATTGTTATTTATTAAAACAACATATATATTATATATTTATAATATATAAATTAAATCATTTGAAATAAAAATTGGTTTTTTTAATATATTTATTTATAGATTATATAAATTCTTTAGATATATTTAATAATACACTTGAATTTTTAAGAATAATTTTTATAAATTTAATAGTAATTTTATGTATTTTTAATAAATTTTATTTTAATTTATTTTTCTTTTTATTTATTTTAATTTAGTTTATCTTAATATTTAAAAAATAAATTTAAATATTTAATATTTACTGTTAGTAATTCTATTTTAAATTAAAGTATTTTATTATAAATTATAGTATATTAATAAATATACTTTTATAAATTATCCACTATATATAGAAATTAACAATTGAATATTTTAAAAAAATTAACTTGCAAAGTCTATAAATCAATGATTATACATTAAATGTATTTTTAGCTTTAATAATGATATAAACATCAATATTATATAATAATGAATAGTAAATCACCTAATTGAATTAATTATTGAATAATTGTTATTTTTTAAATTTTATCTATTTATTTATTGTTTCGCTTTTCAAATAAAAAAATAAAATTTAATGTTTTTATTAATATTAATTTATAATTAAAATATATTTTTTATTCTTTCTTTTTAATAAATTATTTTTCTTATTTAAATTATTTATATAGAACTATTTCTTATAGGAAACATTCAATATAACTTTTATTTTAAAAAAAAAGATTAAAATATTTTTAATATAATTTAATATAGTTTCTATATTAATATTTTAATAAATTTAATATATTTTATGAAAATTAGTTATTATATTAATTACATAAAAAATATTATTGAATATAATTAAATAATTTTATATCATTTTATATTTTTAAATAAATTAATAGTTAAATAATAAAAAATATTATCTAATCATTTATTAATTATAAAGTTCAATACTAATGGTGATATTATAAAGTAAAATATTTATTAATAAATTTACTATTAATTATTTAAATTACTATTCGATAATAACTTGACGATATTAAATAAACTATATTCTTGGTAATTGAATATATTTAACTAAAATTATATAAAACTTATATTTAATTAATACTATAATTATAGTAATTTAATGTTTTATAAATGAACAGCAACTTTTATATAATTTGATCTATGCGATCTATTTATATTGTCGATAATAAATTTAATTGATAAAATCTTTAATAATAATTAAAAATAAATTATCTTTATTTTTATATAGTAAACATAATTTAATTATTTATATTTAAAAATAAAATAAAATCATTTAATATTTTTTATTTTTTTTTAAAAAAATATATATATATTTAGAATTTAGTTATTTTTTTTAAATAAATGTAACTTTTTTTAAATAAAATACTCTAATAAATTATTTTATTAAAATAAATAGTTAAAATAAAAATGTATTCTCATTATCATGTAATATTTAATATTAATTAAAATAAATCTAACTATACTTTTATACAGTAAGTTTGATAAAATATTAGTTTATTGAGGTTAGAATAATGACAATAATAACAAAGTATATTAATACTTTTTCTTTGAATAAAACAACTTGGAATGGTCTTACAATAACTAATAAAGCAGCAACTCAAATTTGTAAATTAATGAAAAAAAATTCTGTTAGTCAAGGATTATCTCTTAATATTAAGCAATCAGGCTGTGCTGGTTTTAGTTATGTGATTACATTAATAAATGATTTAATGAAAGAATATTTACTGTTTGAAAATAATGGTGCGAAACTTTTTGTTCCTATAGAAGTAATGCCATTTGTTGACGGTACAGAAATTGATTATATCCGTGATGGTCTTAATCAAATGTTCAAGTTTAATAACCCTAAAGCTCAATATTTTTGTGGTTGTGGTGAAAGTTTTAGTATTTAAGTAGTGAATTAAATTATGTCACAGTATAATATAGAAATTAATGATGATATTCAACAATTGTTAGGAGAACATTATTATAAAGAAGGTTTTTTTACTCAAATTAAAACAGATGAGTTGGGTAAAGGTTTGAATGAAAACATTATTAAAGCAATTTCTGAAAAACGTAATGAACCTGATTGGATGTTACAATTTCGTTTAGAGGCCTATAAGAATTGGTTAAGTATGAAAGAGCCTCATTGGCTTAAAGGATATTATCCTAATTTAAATTATCAGGAATATAGTTATTATTCAGCGCCATCTTGCAATAATTGTGATGATAATTTTTACGATAAATCTAATTTACAGTCAGATATAAATAATGTTTATAAAAATAATTATTTAACAACAGAAGTTGAAGAAACATTCAATAAACTTGGTATTCCAGTGCGTGAAAGCAAATCTATTGCAGTAGATGCTATTTTTGATTCTGTTTCTGTTTCAACAACTTATTGTAATGAATTAGCGAAACTTGGTATTATTTTTTGTTCTTTTAATGAAGCGATTCACCGTTATCCTGAGTTAGTAAAAAAATATATTGGTACAGTTGTTTCTAATCAAGATAATTTTTTTGCTACATTGAATGCTACCGTAGCTTCTGATGGAACGTTTGTATATATACCAAAAGGTATTCGTTGTCCAATAGAATTATCAACTTATTTTCGTATTAATTCAGCTAAAACAGGTCAATTTGAACGAACTATATTAATTGCTGATGAAGGTAGTTATGTTAGTTATATTGAAGGATGCTCTGCTCCAGTTCGAGAGAACTATCAACTACACGCTGCTGTAGTTGAAGTTATTATCCATAAAGATGCTGAAGTAAAATATTCTACCGTACAAAATTGGTTTTCTGGTGGTAAAAGTAAAACTGCTGGAATCTTAAATTTTGTCACAAAACGAGCTTTATGTGATGGTAAAAATGCTAAAATGTCTTGGATACAATCTGAAACAGGATCAGCTATTACTTGGAAATATCCTAGTGTTATTCTAAAAGGAGATAATTCAGTTGGAAATTTTTTTTCAGTAGCACTAACTAATGGTAATCAACAGGCTGATACAGGTACAAAAATGATCCATATCGGTAAAAACACACATTCCACCATTATTTCTAAAGGGATTTCAGCTGGACAAAGTCAAAATAGTTACCGTGGTTTAGTAAAAATTTTACCTACTGCAGAAAACGCTAAAAATTATACTCAATGTGATTCTATGTTAATTGGTACAAAATGTGGTGCGCATACTTTTCCTTATATCGAAATAAAAAATAATACTGCACAGTTAGAACATGAAGCTACAACATCTCGTATTAGAGAATATCAACTTTTTTATTGTTTACAGCGCGGTATTAGTGAAGATGATGCTATTTCTATGATCGTAAATGGTTTTTGTAAAGATGTTTTTTCTGAGCTACCATTAGAATTTGCAGTTGAAGCACAAAAATTATTAGCAATTAGCTTAGAGCATAGTGTGGGTTAATAGTAATATTTTCTATTAAAAGAATACTAAGTTATTTAAGGCGAATAAAATGTTAAATGTTAAAAATTTAAATGTTAGTGTTGACAACAATCGAATTCTTAATGGATTAAACCTAGAAGTAAAAGCGGGTGAAATACATGCAATAATGGGTCCTAATGGATCAGGTAAAAGTACATTATCAGCAACATTAGCTGGACGTGAAGAATATCAAATAGAGTATGGCGAAATTTTATTTAAAAATAAAAATTTAATTAAGTTATCACCAGAAGAGCGTGCAGGTGAAGGTATATTTCTAGCTTTTCAATATCCCATTGAAATTCCTGGAGTAAGTAATCAATTTTTTTTACAAACATCTATTAATGCAGTGAGAAAATACCGTAAACAACCACCACTAGATAGATTTGATTTTCAAGATTTCATAGAAGATAAAATAAAATTACTTGATATGCCAAAAGATTTACTTACTCGATCTGTTAATGTTGGTTTTTCTGGTGGTGAGAAAAAACGTAATGATATTTTACAAATGGCTGTGTTAGAACCTAAATTATGTATTTTAGATGAAACTGACTCGGGTCTTGATATTGATGCTTTAAAAATAGTAGCTAAAGGAATAAATTCACTACGTATTACTGAAAGAGCTTTTATTATTATAACTCATTATCAACGAATTTTAGATTATGTATTACCTGATTTTGTTCATGTTCTACATCAAGGAAAAATTATTCAATCTGGTAATTTTACATTAGCAAAAAAATTGGAGATGAAAGGCTATGGTTGGCTTACTAACAAATATTGAAAAAATAAAAAAACGACATCAAATTAAAACATTAAATGAAAAAGCACTAGAAAATTTTTCCAATCTTTTTTATAAAAGCAAAAGATCAAATGAAAAACAAGCAAAAACTTATTGGCAACAAGTAGAAAAAATTGGTTTTCCACCATTTCAAGATGAAGAGTGGCATTATACTCCATTGGAAAAAATACTTAAAGCTAAATATCAATTAAATAGTGATAAAATTAATATAATTACTAATGAAAAATTAAAAAAGTTAGCTATCTTCATTAATGTATGGCGAATTGTTTTATTTAATGGATATTTTGTTCCTAGATTAAGTAGTGATAATTTTGGACCTTATCAAATTCAAATGATGAATGTATTAACAAAATTTCCAACACCTATTGTAAATAATGAAATATTTTTATATTTAACAGAGTGTTTAGCTGCTCAACCATTATTAATTAAACTACCTAATAACCAGCAAACAGAAAAGCCACTTTATATATTAAATATTACTTCTGGTTCAAATCATTGTGATTATGTTAATATTAGTCACTATCGTTATCACTTAGAGATTGGTACTAATTCCAAATCAGAAGTTATTGAACATTTTATTTCTATTGATGATAAACCACATCTAACAGGTGGTAGATTAACAGTTAATATCAATGATAATAGTTATTTAAATCATATAAAACTTAGTGATGAGAACAATCAAAGTAATCATTTATCACACAATGATATCTTTTCTGGACAAAATAATCAAATAAAAAGTAGTGGTATTTTTATTGGTTCATCATTAATTCGTCATCATACTAGTGTAAAATTAAATGGAGAAGGAACTAAATTAGCCATTAATACTTTATTATTACCACAAAATAAAGAAATTATTGATACTAGAACTTATCTTGAACATAATGAACCGTTTTGTGAAAGTCGACAATTACATAAAACGATTGCGATGGATGAAAGTAAAGTTGTTTTTAATGGTATAATTAAAGTTTTACCACAAGCAGTTAAAACAAATAGTAAAATGATAAATAATAATTTGTTATTAGATAAACAAGCAGAAATTAATACTAAACCACAATTAGAAATTTATTCTGATGACGTTAAATGTAGTCATAGCGCAACAGTAAGTTGTATTGATAATGAACAGTTATTTTATTTGCGTTCAAGAGGTATTAATTATGATGATGCAAAATATATAATTATAGTTGGATTTGCAAATGAAGTGATGGAAATTATTAATATTAAAGATATAAGTAATAAAGTAATGAATATTGTTCGGCAGCGTTTAGCAAGGATTTAATATGATATTTTCAGTGGCATCCATTCGAAAAGATTTTCCGATGCTATCAGAAAAAATTAAAAATCAACCATTGATTTATTTAGATAGTGCTGCAAGTGCACAAAAACCTCTACAAGTAATAGAAAAGGAAAAACAATTTCTTTGTCAGCACTATGCAGCGGTACATCGTGGAATTCATACATTAAGTAGTTCAGCAACTTTGATGTTAGAAGATATTCGTCAAGAAGTTGCTAATTTTATTCATGCCGCTAATTCTGAAGAAATTATTTTTGTTAGAGGAACAACAGAAGGTATAAATTTAATTGCCAATAGTTATGGACGTACTTTTATTAAACCAGGCGATAATATTATCATTAGTCAAATGGAACATCACGCTAATATAGTACCTTGGCATCTTCTTGCTAGTGAGATTGGTTTTTATATTCGTATATTACCTATTGATTATAATGGAAATTTAATTTTTAAAAAATTAAATAAGTTAATCGATAATCGAACTCGATTATTTTCTTTTACTCATATGTCTAATGTATTAGGAACCGTTAATCCAGTAAAACAAATTATTGCTTATGCTCGTCAATGTGCAGAAAAAAAAGGATCTACATTATATATTTTAGTTGATGGTGCTCAAAGTATTATGCATCAAATGACTGATGTTCAAGATTTAGATTGTGATTTTTACGTTTTTTCTGGACATAAACTCTATGGTCCTACTGGTATTGGTGTGTTATATGGCAAAAAGGCATTATTAAATACTTTACCACCTTGGCAAGGCGGTGGAGGTATGGTTGATAAAGTTACCATAACGTTAGCTGATATATCAAAAATTAATATTACTTACGAAAAAACACCATGGCGATTTGAAGCAGGAACACCAAATATTGCAGGTATTATTGGTCTTGGTGAGGCATTACGTTACATTAATAATATTGGTTATCAACAAATATTTACTTATGAAACTGCATTGATGAAATATGCTAATCATTGTTTAACAAGTATAAATTCTTTGCGTCTTTATGGTTCATCTCAACGACAAGGACTTATTGCATTTAATTTAGGTAATCATCATGCTTATGATGTTGGTATTTTTTTAGATAATTATGCTATTGCAATACGAACAGGTCATCATTGTGCATTACCATTAATGAATTTTTATCAAGTACCAGCTATGTGCAGAGTTTCTTTAGCAGTTTATACTACTAAAGAAGAAATTGATATTTTAGTTGAAAAACTAAAATATATTGAAAATTTATTAAGTTAATCTATTTAAATAATATATATAAAAGTAAAATGATGTCAATCTTACCTGATGAGAATAAATTGTTGAATAATTTCTCACGCTGTCAAAGCTGGGAAGAGAGATATCTTTATTTAATTGAGCTAGGTGAAAAATTATCACCATTAAGTGATAAACAAAAACAAACAAAAAACAAAATCTCAGGTTGTCAAAGCCAAGTTTGGTTTATTATGGAACAAGATAATGACGGAAAAATACAATTTTTTGGTGATAGTGATGCAGTTATAGTTAAAGGTTTAATTGCATTATTAATAATAATTTTTCAAAATAAAACTGGACAACAAATTTTAACTACAAATAGTGAAATATTTTTTCAAAAATTATCATTAAATCGACATTTAACACCATCAAGAACACAGGGATTAAATGCTATAATCAAAACAATCTACCAACGAGCTAAAAAAATTGTTCAATTAAATACTTAAATACTTTTATTAAATATTAACTTTATTAAAATGATATTTATTTTTCTGATAATTCTATAAGTTCATTAGGAGAAAATATGAAGAGAATTTTATTTTTTATTAGTTTATTGTTTTTAATAGAACTAACAACTAATATTAATGCTACTGAGTACTTATTACCGTACAATAAAGCACGCTTAATTGGAGAAAATACTTATTATATAGTCCCTAATGATCGACAATCATTGGAAGCTATTGCAAGTAAATTTCAAATAGGTCTCCTTAATATGCTAGAAGCCAATATAGGTGTTGATCCTTATTTACCTAAAGTTGGTATGACGTTAATTATTCCAATGAAGATGTTATTGCCTGATGCTAAAAGAGATGGAATTATCATTAATTTAGCAGAGCTAAGACTTTATTTTATTCTTAAAAAAAGTAATAAAGTTATTGTTTATCCAATTGGTATCGGTCAATTAAATGCGAATACACCTAAAATGTTAACAACTATTAGTCAATTAATTAAACATCCAACTTGGACACCAACAACAAATATTCGTAAACGTTATGCTGCCGATGGTATTATTTTACCAAAAATATTTCCAGCAGGGCCTGATAATCCAATGGGACTTTATGCTTTACGATTAGCTTATGCTAAAGGTCAATATCTAATCCATGGTACTAATACCAATTTTGGTATTGGATTACGAGTTAGTTCTGGTTGTATTCGTTTAAGACCAAAAGATATAAAAGCATTATTTTACTCTGTTCCAATAGGTACACAAGTACAGATAATTAATGAACCTATTAAATACTCTAAAGAGTCTAATAATAATTATTATATTGAAGTTCATCAACCGCTTTCTAAAAAAGAATCTGATAATCCGCAAACTATGCCATTAATATATAGTGATAAGTTTAAAATATTTTTAAAACAACCTAATATTGATCAGAAATTAGTTATACAAGCTATAATGCGTCGATCAGGAATACCAATAAAAATAAATAAAACATAAATTAATATTAGATAATATTATATAATAAGTAAATTTTTTAATAAAACTATTTATATATAATTAACAATAAGGCACCAAATAATAGGTGCCTTATTGTTATATCGAGTTATCTATATAAATCTATTTAGATTATTTTTTATATCTATGAACTTGATTATCTAAACGTTGATTAGCGCGATCAGCTTCATCTTTAGTAGTTTGAACATCAGTACGTAATAACTGAACATCATTAGATAGTTGATCAACTTTACCATTTAAAATTTCAACATCAGAAGATAATTTGTTTATTTGACTACCATTTGAACAGCCTGATAGTAAAACAGAAAGTAAAATGATATAGTTTGGTACAATTTTTGTATAATTCATTATATTAACCTTTAAGTTTAATTAATCTATAAGTAAAAGATAAGTATCGTAGATTCTTATTAAAACAGAGAATAAATTTCTATTTCTAACTTTGAACTATTAAATTTTAAAATTTAAATAAAATACTTACTTATTCTTATGCTATTACTTAACTGATATATTTTCTACTTAAATTTAATAAATTATTTAAAGAAATTAAAAATAAATTATTTTTTTATTTTAGTTATTTATTCTATAATTTTATTATTTAATCATTTTATATTTTTAAATTTTATTTAAAAAATATTAAAAACTAACAAAATATTAAGTTAAATAAAATATTTATAATAAAATAATTAACAATTTAATAATTATTTTTAATTTAGATAAAATAATAATACTTTAATAATAGTTAATAATATTTAATAATCAAAGATTAAATATCATTAAAAATATTAATTTAAATTATAATAGTATTCAGATATTATTTAAGTATTATTATTTAAGGAATATAAAAAATCATTAAGTAAATAGTAAAGATTTTATTAATCTTAATATTTATATATTTTAAGTATAAAAATATAAATTAAATATAAAGAAAATATCTTTAATAATAAATTAATAATTTTTATAAAAGTAATTATAATTTAATTGATAGAAATAAAACATTTATTGTGTTTTAATAAAGGTTTAAAGAAATATTAAATAATATTTAGAGTAGTAATTAAAAAGTAAAAATTTTCAATTAAGTTATTATTATATCTTCTCTATAATTTATTTTTAAATTTAAAAATAAATTAATAAAATTAAAAAAATATATTAATAGAATATTTAATTAAAAAAATAGAAAAATTTTTTAAAAATTAATATTTTAATATAAAAGCTAATCAAAAAATTACTAAATAGAACTAAATCAGCTACTATGATAAAAATATAAATAAAATTTTTTAATTATATTTTTATTCAATATAATTAAATTAATATTTAGATATAAATATAATAAAAATATTAATATCAATATTAATACGTTAATTATTTTATAAAATAATTAACGTATCGCTAAAGATATTTTATAACTTATAAAATATTAAATATGTTAATTTATAAATTAACTAGATAATGTATAAAAAAACAAAAAATAATAATTAACAAATGAGTTAAATTAAATAAAAACATTATTATTAATAATAATATAATATATAAAATAATTTATTTTTATTAAAAATTAAAAGATTTTTATTAAAAATAAATTATAAAAAATATAATTAAATATTTTACATAATTATATAATTTTTAATTTTTTATTTTTAAAAAAAAGAAATTATTTTAAAAAATTTTTTTTAATAAATTATTAACTAATTATTTATTAAAAAATTTATAAATATACAAATACTACTATTATTATTAATATATTTATCTTTACTTCTTCTATATATAAATAAAAATGATTTATGATTATAAATAATTTATATTATTAAATTTAAAGAATTAATAATAAAATTTTATATTTATTTGAGTTAATAATTAATTTTTAAAAAATCATAAAATATTAATTATGATAACCATATTTATTTTATAAATTAGTTAATATATAAATTATTGAATAAATAATAAAAATATAATAAAATAAAAAATACTATTTTTATTATTAATAGAAATAGTATTTTTTTATTAAAGATATGTTATTATTTTAAATAATAAATTTATTTTTTTAAGAGACCCTTAAAATGACAACAATAGAAAAAATTGAACATCAGATAAAAAAAACTCCGATTCTTTTATATATGAAAGGATCTCCTAAATTTCCAAGTTGCGGTTTCTCTGCTAAAGCGGCTAAAATTATTTCTGCTTGTGGTGAGAGCTTTGCTTACATAGATATTTTAGAAAATCCTGATATTCGTAATGAGCTACCAAAATATACAAACTGGCCAACATTTCCTCAGCTATTAATTGATGGTGAGTTAATTGGAGGATGTGATATTATTATTGATATGTATCAACAGGGCGAATTACAAAAATTAATCACTGCAACAGTTAATAAATATCGTGCTTTATAATAATTTTTTGATAAAAGAATTAATTATAAAAAGTTATATTTTTAGTTATTATTTTTATTTTATTAATTGCTTATTATAGGCCAACCACCTAATTTTTTCCATTTATTAACAATTTTACAAAATAATAATGCTGTTCTATCTGTATCATAAAGAGCACTATGTGCTTGTTTACAATCAAATGGTATTCCAGCATTATAACAAGCTTTAGCTAAAATTGTTTGGCCAAAAACTAACCCACTAAGCGCTGCTGTATCAAAAGTAGCAAAAGGATGAAATGGATTATATTTTAAATTTGTTCGTTGAAAAGCTGCCATAATAAAACTATGATCAAAATTAGCATTATGGGCAACAATAATTGCTCGATGACAATTGTTATTTTTAATGCCTTTTTTAACCATCTTAAAAATTGCATGTAAAGCAATATGTTCATCTACTGCATCACGAAAGGGATTAATTGGATCAATACCAGTAAATGCTAATGAAGATGCTTCTATATTTGCACCTTCAAAAGGTAAAATATGGAAATGGAGTTTTCCATCAATTTCTAACCAACCATTTTGATCCATTTTTAAAGTCATAACTGCAACTTCTAATAATGCGTCTTGTTGTGAATTAAATCCGCCAGTTTCTACATCGATAACCACAGGATAATAACCTCGAAAACGTTCTGACAGAATATTAATACTATTTATTTTATTAGACATTTACTTAATACTTTATAATATTTTGAAATAAAATATATTATGCTAAATTTAATTAAAATATATTAAATTAGATGAGCATTGAAGATCAAAAAAACATGTAATAGATATGAAGTAAGTACGTATAACTCTTTTTTTTAATTTAAAATATATTATATTAGTAATATAATATAACGTAAAATTTACTATTATTAAAACTATTTTCTTAATTAATTAATTAAGAAAATATAAAATAAATGATATATCACTTTAACTTCAATTATTTTTTATTTAAACATATTTTATATTAAAATTATAATAATTATTTAATCATAATTAATTTATGATACTTTTATAATTTATAGATTATCACAACATTATTAGTTTAACAATTATTTTAATTTAGAAAATATATTAATAAACTTATATAATTATTTTATTATATTATCTATTTAGTATTTTATTTTAAAAATATTATTTAGTATTTTATATAAAATACTAAATAAATAAAATTATCATAATATATATTTTATATTAATATTTAAAATAAAAAATTAATATTACATATAATATATATCAATAATAAAGTAAAAAAAATAATTAAATTAGTAAAATATCAAATTAATTTACTAAAGAGTTTGATAATATAAATAAAAGATACTTAAATAAATATTTAAATAAAATAAAATTTTTTAATTTATATATATTATTAATTACTTAAATTTATATATTTTATATTATTTAAATTAAGTTAAATATAAAAATATTTAATTTTATTTTCCCTGTAAAAATAAAATATATTAATATTATAGAAACATTTTAAATTGAATTTCGTACTACAGAAATAATTTAATTACTATTAAGTTTAATTTCTAATTTAATATCTTTTTATTCAGTACTATTTAATATTTTGATTAATAAAACCACCAATAATTACTCTAGTTACCGTTACAAAATATTTCCTTTATATTTACTAATGTATCACCAAGTAGTTCATCAAGAACAACGATACCTAGTATGCTTATAATATTTTAATTACTTTAACCTTAAATATTAATTTGAGTTACATAAATAACTATACGATAGACTATACTTTATATTTATTTAACTTGAGAAATTATATAAATATTTAAAAAAACTTACTGTATTTATATAATCTAACAATATGATAACAATAAAATACTAATAATAATTTATTATAAAATGACTATCATATTTTTATAAATCTTATTTATAATATAAATAATCATGATTATAAAGATATCATGATTTTTAAATAAATTTTATTTAATTATTTTATTTTAAATACTTAGAAATAAAATTATCATAATAACAAATATATTAAATGACTAAAATAAAATATAAAAAGAAATAATTAAAAAAATATATAAGTCATTTAATATATAAAAATTATTTAAAATATTAAATTTTGATCAATTTAAACTTATTTAAATAAATAGATTATAATATAGAATATTAGCTATTAATTTATTTGTATTTTTTTAAAAAAACAATCATTATTAATAATATTATTTAGATATAATATTTCTAATAAATAGTATTACATTAATTTATTAATAAAATATTTTATTATATAATTAATTTATAATAATAAAGTTATTTTTTATTATTATAATAATTGAATTTTGCTAAAATATATGTCTAACAAATTTATAATAAAAGATAATTATATTGTTTATATTTTATAATACAACATTTATTAGTTAAGATTAAAATTATATTATTTAATAAATATTATAATATTATCAATTTAGTTTAATTAAAATGAGTGATAAATAATTTCTAACTTAAATGTTAGAATAATAATTATTTTTGTTATATTTGACAAATAAAAAATATAATAAAGATATTTTAATTTTTATTTAATTATAAATTAATATTTTTATTAAATTTATTAACACAAAATATAAAAACAACATTAATAAAATTAATTATCTGTTTAATAATTAATTAAATTTAATTTTAAAATAAAATAAATTATTTTATTTGTTCGAGTAAAAAATAAATACCATTTTGTAATATATTTAGTAAAATTACTAACTAATATTTTATTAATATCAATAGATAAATATAGTTTAAATAATAAAAATATTAAAGTATTTTCTTTTTTTATCATTTTATTTATACTTTATTGAGTTTATTAAATAATTTACTATATGTTACTTATATATTTTTACTATCTAAAAATTAAACATAGTTTATTTAGCTAATTGTATGTAATATAGGATAAGGGAAAATGATAAAAAAAATTCAATTAAAACTTATTAAAATAAGACGAGAATATACTAAAGGAGGTTTAAGATATAAAAATTTAACTAACGAGCCTTTGATTTTATTTGAACGTTGGTTAAAACAAGCTTATGAAGCAAAATTAACTGATCCAACTGCTATGTGTATTGGAACAGTAGATAATAATAAACAGTCTTATCAGCGAATAGTGTTACTCAAACATTATAATAAAAATGGACTCATATTTTATACAAACTTATCCAGTCGAAAAGCACAACATATTACTAATAATAATAAGGTTAGTTTATTATTTCCTTGGCATCAATTAGAGCGTCAAGTTTGTTTTTTAGGTGAGGCAAAAAAACTATCTCGATTTGATGTTATAAAATATTTTCATAGCCGACCAAAAAATAGTCAAATAGCTGCTCTAGCTTCACAGCAATCGTCAAAAATTTTTTCTAAAAAAATATTAGAAAATAAATTTTTTGCGTTAAAACAAACATTTAAAAATACTAAAATTCCTTTACCTAGTTTTTGGGGCGGTTATCGAGTTAAATTTAATAGTGTTGAATTTTGGCAAGGTGGTACTAATCGACTTCATGATCGTTTTTTATATCAATGGGAACATGATCATTGGAAAATTGATCGATTAGCACCTTAAACAAAAAATATTTTAATTAAAACTTATTTAACTAATATTTAATTTTATTATGTTTATTAATATTATTTTTCATAAAATCAACGAAACAAAAAAATAATGGAATTATTGATGTTTGAAAATAACTTAATTAAAGAATTAAAAAAAAGGGGTTTAATTGCTCAATTAACTGATGAAAAAGCATTAATAGAAAAATTATCAAAAGAATTGGTAACGATTTATTGTGGCTTTGATCCAACCGCTGATAGCCTACATTTAGGACATTTAGTTCCTTTACTATGTTTAAAGCATTTCCAACAAATGGGGCATCGACCAATAATATTAATTGGTGGTATGACAGGTTTAATTGGTGATCCAACCTTTAAGGTTACTAATCGAAAATTACATACTCGTGAAATAGTAAAACAATGGGTAAAAAAAATTTACAAACAAATTTTAAGATTTCTTGATTTTGATTGTGGTAAAAATAGTGCTAAAATAGTTAATAATTATGATTGGTTTGGAGAAATGAATATTTTAACCTTTTTGCATGATATCGGAAAACATTTTTCTGTTAATCAAATGATTAATAAAGAAATAATTAAACAACGTTTTAATGATAAAAATGCAAGTATCTCTTTTACTGAGTTCTGTTATAATCTACTTCAATCTTATGATTTTGCAAATCTTTACCATCAATATAATGTTGAATTACAGATAGGTGGTTCTGATCAATGGGGTAATATTACTTCAGGTATTTATTTAACTCGTCGTCTATATAAAAAACAAGTATTTGGTATAACCGTACCACTGATTACTAAATCTAATGGAATTAAATTCGGTAAGACGGAAACAGAAACAATTTGGTTAGATCCACAAAAAACTAGTCCATATAAATTTTATCAATTTTGGATTAATGTTGAAGATGTCGATGTTTATCGTTTTCTTAATTTTTTTACATTTATGTCAACTGATGAAATTAACGCATTAAAACAAAAAAATCAAAATAGTGATAAAACACCTAGATCGCAATATATATTAGCAGAAAAAATTACACAATTAGTACATAATGATGAAGGTTTAAAAGCTGCAAAACGAATTACAAAAAGTTTATTTTTCGATAAAATTTCTTTATTAACAAGAAATGATTTTGCTCAATTAGCACAAGATGGTATGCCAATGATAAAATTAAATTCAGGCGCAGATTTAAAGCAAGCATTAGTTGAAGCAAAATTAGTTCCTTCTCGTGGTCAAGCTAAAATAATGATTAGTTCAAATGCAATAACAATTAATAATAATAAATGCATTAACCCTGAATATACTTTTACTACTAAAGATCGTTTATTTGATCGTTATTCTTTGATTAAGCGTGGTAAAAAACATTACTGTTTAATTTATTGGAAATAATAAAATTTTAGTCTAAATTCAATTATCATTAAATTATATCTAACATAATAATTAATTTTATTATATTTATTAATTTAATTATTGATATAATATTTAAATTATTTATTAAATAATAATTATATTTTATAAAAATATAATTAAAGATAAAATGAATAATATATAATTTAATTAAAATTATATATTATTTTATCATATAATTAGTAATATTAAAGTTTTATATAACAAAAAGAAATTAATATCTACCTGCTCAATGTTATTTAATTTTTAATTAAATATAATATATATAATAAATAAATATTATCATTTTTATTTATATTTAATGTGTATCTTTATATATAATGATAAATTTTAAAAATTAAAATATTCTAATACAATTAAATAAATAAAACAATTAATTTTTAATTTTATATTTTTTATTTATTAATTAAATATTTTAAATAAAATTTATTTTTAATATAACTAAATATTGATAAATTTTTATATTATGTATTTTACTTATTATGATATAATATTATTTAATTTATTAATAAATCAAGAATTATATTAAAAATTTTTAAATAATTTCATTAAAATTATTAGATTCTGTTAATTATCATATTGTATTTTAAAGTATTATTAGTAATAATAATATAATTATAATATATTAATTATTGATTTTTTAATAAAAAACTTACAAAAATTAATAAATTTAATCATCAGATTAATTTTATTAATTATATAATAAAATTTATCAAAGTATGTGTTATCGTGTTAAAAAAAATCATCAATAGAGTTAAAATGATATAAAAATAAAAATAATAAAAAATATAAATTATAACTATTTAGTCATTTCGTCAAATATAACGATAAATTTTATATTTATTATCAAAATCTTAATATAATTGAATTTATTAAATATTAATTTTATTAATTCATTTAACTTAAAAATAAATTAAATAAATTATATATAAATATTTGAATTAATCATCACTATAATATTTTTAATTCTAGCTCATTCATAGTGGTAATATTAAATCCACCATCAACATGTAAAATTTCACCCGTCACAGCTGTCGATAAATCAGAACAAAGAAAAGCTGCACATTTACCAATATCTTCAGTTGTTATCGTGCGACGAATTGGGGTTATTGATTCACAATGCGATTGCATTTTACGAAAAGCTTTAATACCTGATGATGCCAAAGTACGAATTGGACCAGCTGAAATACCATTAACTCGAATTGTTTCAGGTCCCATTGCATTAGCCATATAACGAATATTTGCTTCAAGGGATGCTTTTGCTAATCCCATAACATTATAATTGGGGATAACACGTTCAGCACCTAAATAGCTTAAAGTAAGTAATGCAGAATTATGATTTAACATACTTCTACAATTTTTTGCTAAAGCAACAAAACTATATGAACTAATATCATGAGCAATTCTATATCCTTCACGAGTAACTGTATCAACATAATCACCATTAAGTTGATCAGTTGGAGCATAAGCAATTGAATGAACAAAACCATCAAATTTTGGCCATATTTTTTTTAAATAACTAAATAACATAATAATACTTTCATCAGAAGCAACATTACATGGAAAAATAAGATTAGAATTAAAACTATTTGCTATTTTTTCTACACGAAATTTCAGCTTATCAGATTGATAACTAAAAGCTAATTCTGCACCTTGTTGATACATTACTTTAGCAATACCATAAGCAATAGATAACTTACTAGCTAAACCAGTTATTAAAATACGCTTACCACTCATGAATCCCATAAATAATAAATCCATAAAATTTTTTAAAAACAAAATAAATAATTTATTTTAAATATATTTAATATTTTTATTAAAACAATAGAAAACTTATCAAAATAAAAAAATAAATTGCATTATATCATTGATCAAATTACTTTTCTATTTTTATTCTAAATAATACTTTTTATTTAAATATATATAAATAAACTAAACAAAATCATTAAAAATATATTACTAAATATTTAATTATACTGAAATATTAAATTATATAAACAAAAAAATTTTTTGTTGTAATTAAAGTAATATTAACTTAATTTATCTATTTTTATGATTTAATAATAAAAATATATTATAATAAATAATTACTAATTTAAAAAAAATTTTGCGTAATTTAATTATTTTTCAATAAATTATATATAAATTTAAATATAATTATTGATAAATCTAAAAAATTAACTATTTTAAAATATTGATAATTATTTTTATTGATGTGATTTTTATTATTTATAAGTAATCTTAAAAATTGTTACGATATTTTTATATAAAATTTTTTCTTTAAAAATATAATCACTACCATCAATACTATAATTAAATATTAAAAATAAATAATAGAAAGATCTAAAAAAATTTAGATATTATCAAAAAATAAATTATATTACATTATAATATATCATATTTTATTTTATTATTTAATGTAAGATTAATAATGATTTAAAAAATTTGTTTAGTAAATTCATTTAAAAAAGATAAAATTAATACTGAATTTACAAGTATATACAGAAAGTGAAATAAGATTAAATCTTATACTTCATAAGATACAATAAATAATTTCACATTACATATTAAAGTATATAATGAATTATTGTATTAAAATCTTATTAATTTTTTTAGTAAGCATTTAAAATAGTAATTAAATAATATTTAATAACATTAATAATTATAATAAAATTATTTTAGTATTTTTAATGTTAAAATTTAATGTTGTATTTTATTTTTTATTATTAGTTAAAATATAAAATAGTTTATATGAATAATAAAATTATAAAACATTTATATTACATTTTTAATTCTATAAACAAATTAAATAATAACTATTATATATTATTAATATAATAAATAATTATATATTAAATTATACATATAATTTAATATTTACTTAATTTATATTAATATTAAAAGTTAATTAAATATTTTAATATTTATAAAGTAATATAAAAAAATCAATTATATCTTATTATAAAATTAAATTTAAAAATAATTTAATGTTATGATTAAAAATATATTAATATATTTTTAATCATAACATACTTGTATATCTTATAGTAATAAATTATACTTTAAAAAAGTTATAATAATTTTAAAAAATATCAATGATTTGATATTTTTTTTAAATTAAATTTATTACGTAAATAAATTGGTTGAGCTTCTTCAGAATTAATTGTTTTATATTTTTTTAATTTTTTTAAAGCTAGAATTAACATATCTTTAGCATCAGGTAAACAAACATTACTTTCCAATAAATTTAAATTTGTCATTTTTAATATAGGATAAACTGACCAACCAGTTCCAGCAATTGTCCATTGATCACTTAAGTTATTTATTGTAACTAAAAATTTTTCTGGTTTTAATAATGCTTCAGTTTCCTCACCTTTCCAATAACCATCTACTTTGAGTTCATAACAAGCAGAATAAATTTCTCCCATTCTTGCATCTATAGTTACTAATACTTTTTTTGCTCCTGATTGACGAAAAGCTCCTTGAGCTATAGTCAATAAAGAAGAAATACCTATCATCGGTAAATTAGCTCCAAATGCTAATCCTTGAGCAATGCCGACTGCAATACGAACACCAGTAAAACTACCTGGCCCGTGCCCAAAAACTAAAACATCAATATGTTGTAAATTTAAATTTGCTTCAATAAGACATTGTCTTACCATCGGTAATATTTTTTTAGTATGCTCACGAGGCGAAACTGCAAATTGATTAAAAATTTCACCATTACACCATAGAGCAACAGAACACGCTTCAGTTGCTGTATCAATTGCTAATATATTATTTATCATATTTTATACCTTAACTATTATTTATTCTTGATAATTACTAATATTAAAAATATTTTTGAATAAATAATATCAAGATAAAAATCTTTATTTTTTATCACTATTTAATATAATTATTTGATTTATATTTTTGTAAAAATCAATTTTTATATACAAACTATATTTTTATACAAAAATAACAAATTTTTCAAAAACTTTATTAAAAATTTAAATATCAATTATTTGTCAAAAATTAATAAATTTATATTTATTAATATCAAAAATTAACTAAATAATTTTTTTTTAATTTAAATTACGTTCTTGACAAGAAATAATTAAATATAATAAAAAATTACTATCATGTAACTAATTATTTTTCTTATATATATAATAGTTACAAATTTAATAATATAAAAATAATCTCTCAATAATTATATAAATTATCATTTTTAAAATTAATATCTTTTAATAATTTAATCATTATTATCAATAATGTATTATTTTTTAGTATAAGTTAAATGACAATTATATTTTATTAATTTATTTTTAAATTAAAAAACTAAGTTTAAATAATAATAAAGTGACAATATTAATCTTAAATATTAATTTGAATAATCTATATAAAATAACACTAATAAAAGTGAGCTTAATTAATACTTGTAAGTAATACTATGCAAAAAATAATATTTTTGTTCATAGTTAAATTAATTTATCTTATTATTGATTAGTTAATTTTAGTGGTTAAATTATTTTTTATTTTAATTTATTTTCATTTTATAAAAATTTACAATTGATAATTATTATATTAAATTTTAATAATTATATAAAGTTTGATTACGAATTTTTATTTAATAAACTAAATTGATATTATTATTAATGATATAAAATAACTAGTGAGAATAATTTGAAATTTAAAAAAATATCTTATTTTATTATAATTATTCTGGCGAATAAAACAAATTATTTAATTTATTCATCTACAAATATTAATCTACGATAATTATTTAAAATAAAAAATCATAAATTTTAGAATGTTTATAAAAAACAAACAAATATCTCTATCATTTAATCAATATTAATATATTAAAATATTAATATTGATATTATTTTTATTTAAGATTTTTATTAATAAAATAACATCAATTAAATTGGTCAGTTTATTTAATAAAATTTTTACTTAATAACCAATGAAATAAATACAAAAGAAATTTTATATTTAATAAATGTTAAATATAAACAAATAATCGGATAACTTATTAAGTTAAATAAAGTATAAATAATCTTTATTTTTTGAGAGTATTTAATATGAAGTTTTCATATTTATTATTAATAGATATAAATATTTCATTAATTTAAGAATTTTATTAAAAATAATAATATTTAAATAATGATAAAGTAAATATTTTATTTTACTGATTAACTTTTAATAATTAATGTTCTATTTTAATAAATAAGATATAATTATGATAATTTAATAAAAATAATACCAATAATCAATAAAATAATACCGCTCCAGCCTTTATAATTTAGTCGCTGATTAAATAAAATCCAACCAGCAAAAACAGTTACTATAACACCAATCCCACCCCAAAGTGCATAAGCAACAGAAAGTTCAATACCATTTATTGCTATAGTTAACGCACTAAAAGCACCTAAAACAATAATTAAAGATAACATACCAATCCATAATTGTTTAAATCCATTTGATAACTTTAAAAAAATATTAGCTAAGATTTCTAAAATAACAGCAAGAAACAAAAAAGTACTATGCCACCATTGATATTCTTGTAACATATTATGCTTCCTTAATAATTTTTAACTTTTAGCAAAATTATTTAATTATTTTATTACATATAATGTGCTATTTTTTTTAGCACCTGATTTTATTAATGATATGCCAATAATAAGTAATATTATTCCAATAATTTTTATTAACGATAATGATTCATTAAATAGTAAAATACTAAATACTGTTATAAAAATTACACCAATACCTTCCCAAATAGCATAAGCTACTCCAAGAGCAACTTTTTTCATTGCTATTGCTAATAATATATATGATGAAGTAATCATAAGGTACATTACAAATAAACCAATTATATCACCACTGATACTGAAATATTTCATTGATAAAGTACCAATAACCTCTGTAATAATTGCTAATACTAAAAATATCCAATAAATCATTATATTTTCCTATTATTACTAATCATCAAAGTAATGAATAAATACATAAATTAGTAATAACTAATGATGATTTAAATTAAAGACAAAATTATCGATAAACATATTAGCAACAAGAATCCATACAAAACATCACACCAATGATGTTTTATAGGGATAAAAGATATTTTAATAAAAAGATTATAATTATTTCGTTGATTTTTTTAAGATTTTTAACGCTAGACATGATATTTTATTTATAGATCAAATAACAAATCTAGATGATACTATCAATCCTAATATTGATAGAATAAAAACAAAAATAATTCTATCATAAAAATTTTAATTACTCAAATATTTATAATAAATTTTAGTTAATATATAAAATATTACTACCAAAAAGATTAATAAACATTAAATTATTTCTATAATAATATAAATAAAATCATTCGAATTCGTTCCATGAACGACCATCTTTTCTGATCATTAAATCAGAAGCAATAGGTCCACAAGTACCTGCTTGATATAATTTAGGTAATTCATTATCTATTGCCCATGCATCCATAATAGAGTCCACCCATTTCCAAGCCTCTTCAACTTCATCTCGTCGGACAAATAATGCCTGAATACCACGCATAACTTCTAGCAATAAACGTTCATATGCATCAGCCAAATGAATTTTATTAAATGTTTTAAAAAAACTTAGATCTAATTTTGTTGTTTGTAAATAATGTTTATGTTCAAGGCCTGGTGTTTTATTTAAAATTTTAATATCAATTCCTTCATCAGGTTGTAATCGAATAGTTAATTTATTTTGCGTTAAATTTTGATAAGAATCAGAAAAAATATTTAATGCTGGCTTTTTAAAATAAATAACAACTTCAGAACATTTTGATAATAAACGTTTTCCTGTTCTTAAATAAAATGGTACACCAGCCCAACGCCAGTCATCAATATCAACTCGAATTGCTACAAAAGTTTCTGTTTTACTTAATTTATTTGCTCCTTCCTCTGAAAGATAACCTACCACTTCTTTTCCTTGAATAGAACCTGATGTATATTGACCTCGTACAGTTCTTTCACGTACATTATTATGATCAATACGACGTAATGAACATAATACTTTAACCTTTTCATCTCGTATGCAATCTGCAGTTAAATTTGCAGGTGGTGACATAGCAATCATAGTCAAAATTTGTAATAAATGATTTTGAACCATATCACGCATTTGTCCAGTCCCATCAAAATAATTCCAACGTCCTTCAATACCAACTTCTTCAGCAACCGTAATTTGTATGTGATCAATCGCTCGATAATCCCAATTATTAATAAATAAAGAATTAGCAAAACGTAATGCTAATAAATTAAGAACTGTTTCTTTACCTAAATAATGATCAATACGATAAATTTGACTCTCTTTAAAATATTTAGCAATTTGATTGTTTATTATCTGTGAAGAAAGAAGATCATTTCCTAATGGTTTTTCTATGACCACTCTATTCGGTTTTTTATTAAGACCAGCATAAGCTAAACCATAACAAACAGTACTAAATGTTGTTGGAGGCATAGCAAAATAATATATAGATAGTTTATTGTATCTCTGAAGATACTTTGCTAATGAGATAAATTTATTTAAATCATGAACTTCTAAATTAAAAAAATCAAGGCGCATACTTAATTTTTGCCATAAACCAGGTTCAATTTTTTCATTTAAAAAAATATCTAATGTTTCTTTAACTTCTTTTATATAAGTAGTTGAATTCCATTTAGCTCTTCCAATTCCTATAATACGGGTATCTGGATGGATATAGCCTGTTTTTTCTAATTGATAGAGGGAAGGCAATAATTTTCGGCTTGCTAAATCTCCTTTTGCTCCGAAAATAATTAAATTACACGCCTGAACAGCTTTCTTAATTGTCATAATATTGTATTCTCTTTAAATATAAGTTTTATAACATCATGATAAATTCAATCGAAAAAAAATAATGTATCTCTTTTGACTCAACAAAGTAAATAAAATCCATATATTTTATTATTTAAAAATAATCCATAAAAATTTAATTACTTATACATAATTTTTAACTTTTCATATTTATTAAATTAAAATAAAAATGAATTATGGATTGCTCATATTTTAATAGAAATTCAGTTAATAATTTATTTTTATTACCGATTAAAGAAAATACGTAATATATTTTAACTTAAGTAAAAATTTTTTATATTTAGACTTATTAATAAAATAGATAATTTTCAACATGAAATATTTGATTAATAAATAATAAATTTAAATATATTGGTATATTGGAAGCTAAAATTATTAACTCAATATTAAAACAATAAAAATTATTTATATTAGTATTTTAATTATAATTTAAATTTTTATAAAAACTTAAATATCAGAATGATTAATTATACTGTATAATTGTTGAGTCATAAAAAAGAAGATTACTTCTTTTTAGTTTATTCTTTTTATCAAGAATTATTTGATTATTTATGATTGGGTATAAGTAATTTTTATTTTAAAATAATAGTGTTTATTTTGATGATGTTATATTATAACATAATATATATGTTTTATTAACTATTAGATTAAAATTTATAATTTTATTTATCATATATAAAACATTAAAAACTTAATTAAATCAAATTAAATTTATTTAAACTTTATATTTATTATTATATTACTCCTATAAATTCTTCTTTTTTATTTAAATAACACTTAAATTTACGATAATTAATATACATTAAATATACTAATAATTTATATGAGTATAATAAGTTAATAGTAGATCATTATCACATAATTAATATTAATAAATAATATGTTAATAACTAATTTTAATTTATAACAATAATAAAAATTATTGATAATTTAAATTATTTAAAAGGTATATTACATAATAGATATCCTGCTAAAATATAGTATTATTTATATTAATAAAACTAATCAACCTCAATGAACTATAATTTTTTGTTTTATAATAAAAACATCTTCTACATTTAAGTTTATTAAATGATACAGCAATATATTTTTATAAAGGGATTAATTTCATTTTTATATAATAACCTATCAATTAATACTAATCTTAATGAATTAATGGAGTCACAAATGTCAAGACGACTTAGAAGAACAAAAATTGTTACTACTCTTGGTCCTGTAACCGATCGTAATAATAATTTAGAAAAAGTAATTAAAGCAGGAGCAAATGTTGTTCGATTAAACTTTTCTCATGGTTCAATAGAAGATCATTTACAACGTGCAAAAAAAGTACGTAAACTTGCAAAATCTTTAGCACAACATGTTGCTATTCTTGGTGATTTACAAGGACCTAAAATTCGTATTTCAACATTTAAAGAAGGAAAAATTTTTCTTCATATTGGTGATAAATTTATATTAGACGCTAATTTAAGAGAAGGTAATAAAGAAAAAGTAGGTATTAACTATAAAGATTTAATTAGTGATGTAACATTAGATGATATTCTTTTGCTTGATGATGGACGTATTCAATTAAAAGTACTAACAGTAAAAAATTATCAAATTTTAACTGAAGTGATTATAGGCGGAGAATTATCAAATAATAAAGGAATTAATAAACTTGGTGGTGGCTTATCTGCAAATACATTAACAGAAAAAGATAAAATAGATATTTTGACTGCAGCTAAAATCGGTGTTGATTATTTAGCGGTTTCTTTTCCACGCTCAGCAGAAGATTTAAATTATACTCGTCGACAAGCTCATGAAGCTGGTTGTAACTGTAAGATTGTAGCTAAAATAGAACGAGCTGAAGCGGTTGCTAATGATAAAATTATTGATGAAATTATTTTAGCATCAGATGTAGTTATGATTGCTCGTGGTGATCTTGGCGTTGAGATCGGTGATCCAGAACTAGTCGGTATACAAAAAAAACTGATACGCAGAGCTCGTCAACTTAATCGAGTTGTTATTACTGCAACGCAGATGATGGAGTCGATGATTACTAACCCAATGCCAACTAGAGCTGAAGTGATGGATGTCGCTAATGCTGTATTAGATGGTACTGATGCTGTTATGTTGTCTGCTGAAACGGCTACAGGTCAATATCCTGCTGAAACAGTAGAAGCTATGGCTCGAGTTTGTCTTGGAGCAGAAAAAATGACTAGTATTAATACAGAAAAATATCACTTTAATGATTTATTCGATAGCATTGAAGAAGCAATAGCAATGTCAGCTATGTATGCAACTAATCATTTAAAAGGAGTAAAAGCAATTATTACAATGACAGAATCAGGACGTACTGCTTGTATTATCTCTCGAATTAGCTCAGGTTTACCAATATTTTCGATTTCTTCTCATGAAAAAACATTAAATCAGTGCGCACTTTATCGTGGCGTAACCCCTATTTATTGTAATAAAGAGACTAACACAACTAGTTCTGTTAAAAATGCTATTCAATGTCTACTTGAAAAAAAATATATTAAAAAAAATGACTTAGTATTAGTTACACAAGGCGATCAAATGGGTCGAATTGGTAGCACTAATACATGTCGAATATTAAAAATTGAATAATTTTAGAGTATAAATATTTAATCTCATTATAAATAATTATTTTTATTTATAATAAATATTATCATTATTTTAATTGTTTTTATAATTTAATTATAATTCTTTTTTACTCATATATTATTTTAATAATTTTAAAATTAAATATTTAATTAATATAATTATATTTTGATAAATAATTTTTTTTATTTTTTACTATAAATTTTTTATTTTATAGTAAAAATTAATTCAAGTATAGTTAAATAGTTTTAAATACTATTTATTATCTATTATTTTTTGTTAAAACTAAATTTAATAATATAATTTATTATTAAATTTATTTATAAAAAAATTATATTGTTTGTAAAAATAAAAAATATTTATAAATAATAATTAAATAAATTATATGTAAATATAATCCTCTTAATATGATAATTAATAAAATATTATTTTATTTTAATTAAAATATTTTTATTTTAGTTTTATTTTAATAAAATCATAATATTTTAAAATTAAAGTTAAAAATAAAATTTATTATTTAATAAAATAAAAAAATTTAATTTAATTAGATTACTACTTTAATATTAATATGATATATTAATAAATATGAAATAATAAAAGAAATTTATTAAAATAAATAATAATTTAACAGATTAATTAAATATAAATTAATTTTTATTTATAAAAATAGTTAGATTAATAAAGAATTAAATTAATTAACATTAAAAATTTATAATAATTTTAATATTTAGATATATTGAATATAAATAATTTTTTAAATAAATATTATAACTTTTTATTATATTAAAATCATAACATTAAAACTAATTTACTTAATAATATTTTTTAGTTTAAAATATATAATATATAATTTATTAAATCTACTAATATAAATAAATATAATAAAATTTATTGTTTATATTCAATTTTTATCAATTAATATTATTAATTTTAAATAATATTAATTAATTACCATTTTTAGTTTATTTTCTTTAATTGACGCTAAAAAGAGTTTACGATCTTTACCCGTTAATCGTTCAGAATAAGGTAAATTAGCAGTTAATGGATTAACTGCTCGCCGATTAAACCATAACTCATAATGAAGATGAGGTCCAGTAGTGCGTCCTGTATTACCTGATAATGCAATTCGTTCATTTTTTTTTACTTTCTGACCAACTTTAACTAATAATTTACGTAAATGCATATAACGAGTGATATACTGATGGCTATGGCGAATAGCAATAAAATTACCAGCCATTTCACTATATTTTGCTACAATAACTTCACCATCACCAACTGATACTATCGTTGTTCCGATAGGCATTGAAAAATCTACTCCTTGATGAGGAGTACGACGTCCAGTTATAGGATTTATACGATGTAAACTAAAATATGAAGAAACTCTAAAAATTTTAGTTGTAGGGTAACGTAAAAAACCTTGTCCTAAACCATTGGCTTCACTATCATAATAAAGGCCATTTTTTGCTCGAAAAACATAGTAATTTTTACCATTAGTTAATAAATGAACACTTAATAATCGACTCTGTTTATTATGACCATCAATCATTTCACGACTTAATAAGAGCGAAAATTTATCGCCAGATTTTAGTTTACGTAAATCAATTTGCCATTGTAATGCTTTAGATACTTCATGTGCTTCATTATATGTTAACCCTGCATTAATTGCACTAGAAGTAAAATTATCATTAATTTTACCTTGTATAATTTTATCAGACCAAATACCTTGACGAATTCGTTTTTCTTCATTAAAAACATTAGATTTTTCTTGTCGAGTATAGATTCGTGTTTCGCGTTGCGAAATAATCCATATTAATACTTGTAATTTTCCATCTTTATTCAATTCCCAACTTAATGTCTGCCCTATTTGTAAATTACGTAAAATTTCATGTTGATTAGCAAGCTCTAAAATATCACTAGTATCTAAATCATACTGAGTTAAAATACTAATCAAATTATCGCCGTTTGAAACAATATGCTCATCAAATTTATCAGTACTATCTTTATCAATTATTCCTTCATCTGGTAATTGTTCATTATTATCAGTAATAATATTATCAGTATCTGAGTTATCTATCTGATTAATATTTTTTTTATTATTATCTTTTCTGATAATAATATCTCTATTTATTGGCAATTCTTCTAAAATATTTTTATTTTTATCATATAGTTGAGTAATAATTGGATGCCAAATTATAATAGCTAATGTCACTACAGTTAATGTGCTTAGCATAATTTTATGTGGTTTAGGTAGACTGCCATATACCTGAACAATAGTTTTTGTCATCTGCTGCACGTATTAAATTCCTTCTAGTTTTTATCTAGGCAACTCTTAAATTGATTAGATAACACTGTTAAAAATTCCATATAACTATCTTTACTTAACTTAATACCGCTACCTAATGGATCTAATATACCTATTTGTACATTGGTATTTTTTATAAGAGCTGATCTGAATTGTGGTTCAATAAAAATACAAACTATTTTTTTTTGAGTTAATATTGTTCTTATTTGATATATTTTTTTAGCGCCTGGCTGAATGATAGGATTAATAGTAAAATAACCTAATGAAGCTAAATGATAACGTTTTTCAAAATAATCATAGGCATTATGAAAAACAAAATATTGCTTATTTTCAACCGACTTTAACATTTTAGCAATATTTTTATCAGTTTGCGTTAATTTTTCTTCAAATTTATGAAGGTTTTCATCTAATTTTTTTTTATATTTAGGATATAAATAAATTAATCTATGGTAAATAATATTAGCAATAACACGTGCAATATCTGGCGATAACCAGATATGCATATTATATTTATTATATAAATAATGATTATGATAAAAATTATAATAATTATCATCAGTGTTTCTATTATTTATTTGCATATTATAATTATTAGTTTTCAATAAAAATTTTTTTATAGCTAAAACATCAATTAATGAGATCTGTTTTTGAGTAGGTAATTTTTCTAATGGTTTCTTTAAAAAAGTTTCCATATTTGATCCAATCCAAATAAAAAGATCAGCAGTTTTAATCTTTTTTAGATCAGATGGTTTTAAAGAATAATGGTGAGGTGAAATACCATCAGGTATTAATATTTTCAAATCAACAATACCATTAGTAATAGCCGCAGCAATAAAACCTAATGGACGAATTGAAACAATAACATCAGCATAGCTAGTAGACAAAAAACTAAATAAAAAACCAGCTTTAATACATTTTTTCACATAATTTTCAATATTTTTTGTTTTAAGTATCATAAGTAATAGTTTTCATAGACTAATTTTGATAATGTTATATTATAACGTTTTAATAAATCTACAAGAATTATTTATTATGAAAACATTATTAAGTTTAAAAAATATTTTTTTTAATTATGGTTCACAACAAATTATTAAAAATATTTCTTTTGATTTATATTCTAAAGAAATACTAACTTTGTTAGGTCCAAATGGCGCTGGTAAATCAACATTAGCTAAAATAATTCTTGGGTTAATTATTCCAAATAAAGGAAAAGTAATCTGTAAAGAAAAATTATGTATCGGTTATGTACCACAAAAATTATCATTAAATATTACAATACCTTTAACGGTTAAATGTTTTATGAGATTAAAACCTAAAATAAAAACAACTAATATTATTTCTGCCTTAAAAAAGGTTGACGCAAATCATCTTGTTGAGAAACAAATGCAAAAACTATCAGGTGGTGAAACTCAACGTATTTTACTTGCTCGCGCATTACTTAATCAACCACAATTACTTATTTTAGATGAACCAACACAAGGTTTAGATATCAGTGCTCAACTTGCTTTATATAATTTAATTGAAAAAATTCGAACAAAATTAAATTGCGCTATTTTTATGATCTCACATGATCTTCATTTAGTTATGGCAAAAACTGATAAAATACTCTGCATTAATAAACAAATATTCTGTTCTGGTCGACCTGAAGATATAGTTTTAAATCCAAAATTTACTGCTATGTTTAGTCATCACAAAATAAGATAAATAGGTACTTATTGTTACCGTCATAATAATCATTAATATGATTATTTAAATCATATTAATGATAAACTTATAGGAAATTATTAATCATGATTGAATTATTGCTACCTAGCTGGTTAGCTGGCATATTGTTAACTATTATTGCAGGACCACTAGGCGTTTTTATTATTTTGCGGCGCATGTCATATTTTGGTGATACTCTTGCTCATACTTCATTACTTGGTATTTTTTTTTCTTTATTACTTAATTTTAATTTATTTTATACTGTTATCATTGTTACACTTATTCTTTCAATCTTATTATTTTGGTTAGAAAAGTGTCAAGAATTAGAAATTGATACTTTATTAGGTATAATAGCGCATAGTATCTTATCAATTGGATTGGTACTTATAAGTTTAATTACGAGTATTCGTATTGATTTGATGGCTTATTTATTTGGTGATTTATTATCAATAACAACTAAAGATATCTTTTCAATTGCGATAAGTGTTGTTATTATTTGCTCAATCATTATTTGGCAATGGCGTAATTTATTATCAGTAACAATTAATCAAGATTTAGCTTTTATTGATGGTATAAAAATACAACAAATTAAAGTGTTATTAATTTTGATTACTGCGCTTACTATAAGTATTGCAACAAAATTTGTTGGTGCTTTAATTATTACATCATTATTAATTATTCCACCAGCTACTTGTAGAAAATTTTCTAAAACACCAGAACAAATGGCAATAGCTTCTATTATTATTGGTATAATTGCCATGACAGCTGGACTAATTTTATCTGCTCATTATGATACACCAGCAGGACCATCAGTTGTGATTTGTTTAAGTTTTTTATTTGTATTAAATTTATTTTTTAAAATAAAAAATTAATTTAATAATAAAATTAATTACTAATTATTTTATAGTTTTTTATTAAGAAATTATCAAATGTTCTTTTTATTTTAAAAAATGATGACTGAATATATATAAAAATAAAATTACAACTGTTAATTTAAGAGAGTTAACTTTGATGATATTAAATAATATCAATATCTATTTTTTATTTTTAACAAAGATTAGTTTTTATCTTAATTATTTTAAAATTACTGATAATAATGATTTGATTATAAAAATCAAATCACATCGCATTTACATGATATCGTAGTATCAATATTTAACGTCTTGATTACTTATAAAAAAAGAATGACAATAGTAATATAACTATTTATATTTTATAATATTTATTTAGTATTCTTGATAATAGACATCGATAACTCTGATAATAAAATTGGATTAATTTCACTTGGCGCATCTGTCATTAAACAAGTTGCTGTAGATGTTTTTGGAAATGCAATTACATCTCGAATATTTTTTGTTCCTGTTAATAACATTACAAGTCTATCTAAACCAAAAGCTAAACCAGCGTGTGGCGGCGTACCATATTTTAATGCTTCTAATAGAAAACCAAATTTATTTTTTTGATCTGATTTCTTAATTTTTAAAATTTCAAAAACAATTTTTTGCATTTTATTATGATGAATTCGTACTGATCCACTACCAACTTCATAACCATTAATAATCATATCATAAGCATTAGCAATAGCAGATAAAGGATTGTTTTGTAATTGTTCTGGAGTAAATTCTTTTGGTGCAGTAAAGGGATGATGCATAGCATTAATTTTTCCATTTTTATCTTCCTTAAACATTGGAAAATCAATAACCCATAATGGCTTCCAAGTGTCATTTTTTGTAATTTTTAAATCATTTCCTACTTTTAATCGTAAAGCCCCCATCGCATCATTAACAATATTTTTTTTTCCAGATCCAAATAATAAAATATCACCTTCTTTAGCTTGAGTATGTATTAATAAATTAATTATTACTTCTCTTGATAATAACTTAACTATTGGGTTTTGAATATCAATTTGATCTACGTTTAGAGAATTAACTTTAATCCAAGTTAACATTTTTTCACTATAAATAGCAGTAAATTCAGAATAACTATCTAATAATTTACGCGTTAAAGTTACTCCTCCTGGAGCACAAAGTGCAACTACACATCCGTTTGGATCATTAGCAGCCTCAGAAAATATTTTAAAATCAACTAACTTAACTAAATCAGTAATATTAATTAATTCTAAAGGATTGCGTAAATCTGGTTTATCCGAACCATAACGCTGTATAGCTTCAGAAAAAGTTATTACTGGAAAAACTCCCAACTCAATACCTTTATTTTCTTTCCATAAATGATTGATTAAACGTTCCATTATTTCACGAACTTGATTTGCAGTCATAAAAGAGGTTTCTACATCTATTTGAGTAAATTCAGGTTGACGATCAGCACGTAAATCTTCATCGCGAAAACATTTTCCTATTTGATAATAACGATCAAAACCAGACATCATTAATAATTGTTTAAAAAGTTGCGGTGATTGCGGAAGAGCATAAAATTTTCCTTTATAAATACGACTTGGAATAAGATAATCACGTGCTCCTTCCGGTGTTGCTTTCGTTAAAATAGGAGTTTCAATATCAAGAAAACCTTCTTTATCCATAAAACGACGAACAAAACTACTAATTTTTGATCGTGCTATTAAACGCATTGCAACTTTTGGTTGTCTTAAATCAAGATATCGATATTTTAATTTAATTTCTTCAGAGTTTTCTTGACTGTTATCTATTGGTAATATTTCCGCTGAATTAATAATAATTAATAATTCTGCAATAATTTCAATATTACCAGTCGATATTTTTTTATTAATTTGCTCACGTTTTTTTACAATACCTGTAATTTGAATACAAAATTCATTACGTAAATTTAACGCCTTGTTAAAGAGTTCATTAGAATTTTTTTGTATAAAAACAACTTGGACTAAACCTTCACGATCTCTCATATCTACAAAAATTAATTTTCCTAAATTGCGATGACGATTCACCCAGCCGCAAAGAGTTACTTTTTGTCCAATATAAGAATCTCCTAAATGACCACAATAATTTGTTCGCATACGACAATCCTTTTACTTATCATATTTAAATTATAGAGTAATTTATATTAATAGTTTGATGCTCTTTTTTTAAATAGAATATAAGTATTACTATATAAAATTTTTACATTAAATAAGTACACTTTATCATATAAAATAAATCAATTTTATTTTTTTGATCTTAATTTTTTTTATTAATAAATTATATTTATAATAAGAATTAGAAGTTTCATATGTATTATTCTTTCTAATTTTATTTAATAAAATTAGAAAGAATAATTAATTATATAAATTATATTTAATATATAATATAATTTATTTTTTTAAAAATTATTAAACTTATAATTCAGTATGCAGTTATTTGTAATAATTACAATGTTATAGATTACAAAGATGAATAAATTTAATGTAATATTATTGAGTATATTCTTATATCTATTTTATTATTACTAATAATAAAATAGATAATACGTCTATTTAATTATTTATATTTATCTTTACGAATTATTTTTTAATATTACAAGAAAATTTTTATTACTTTATCATAAAATATAGAGAATATGCATAGTAATATTACTATGATCAAATAATAATGTTAATTTTATAATTTTTAAATATTTTAATTAATATTTATTATTTTATTTAGTTATTTTAAGTATAATTAATAATTTATCAGATTAATGATATTGAATTCATATATTAACATAAAATCTATTAAAATAAATTAATATTTTTATTCAATTGATCTATAAATTGTGTAAATATGTATTATAAATAAATAAAAAATATCTTATTTTCTAATCTTATTATAAATTTAGATAATTTGAAATTTGATAAAAAAGTAACTAAAGTTTTTACTAATATGATAAATTGCTTTATTCTTTAGTGTTTAAACGTTATTATTATGATTAGAATCTTCGCAACGAATTTTTATAAACTAATAGTACTATTTATGATCTTGGTTGTTTTTTTAGGTGGAGTAATATTATCAATTCATCATAATATTAATATTAAAAATTATAAAATCATCGCTATTGATGGTTCAATAACAATAATTAAGTATTGTTAACTTATTATTATAAATCAAATATATCTTTTGAAATAATTGAAGATAGTATTCTTAATGTTAATATACAAAATGCCTAAATAATAGCATTAGATTTTATCTTATAATTTATTAATCTAGTTATTCGATAAGAGTTAATTAATCATGTTTATTAAAGACTTAATACTAGTGATATTTTAATAACTATCAGAAAAATTTAATTTTAATAATGAAAAATTAAATCTTTATTATATAATATGTATTTAGATTTAAACGTGCTTATCATTATAATAAATTAGAAATAAGTCAAAATCGTAATGTACTAAAATGTCATGTTAGTTTACTCAATTGATAAACATAAATCACATTTAAAGTCTGCAGAATTTAATCATTCTAATTTATGTTTAATATTTTAATTTTAGTTTATTATTTACTATCAAGGATCAAAAGTAATGATAGATTTTAATTGTTTTTACCAGAATATTACGATATGATTATTTAGTTATTGATTAGAGATTTTAGCATTATAAATTAAATAATGGAAAAAGAACTTTCAATATAAGTAATTTAAATATTATCAAAAAATAATACAAAATCTACCAAATATAACACTAACTTATTTAAAATTAAAAACTGTAATAATCGTTAAAATAAATTTTCATTTTTTCTTAAAAATAAACAACAAATTACTTATTTATTAAAAACTATGATACCATAGCGTAAAGATATCTTTTTTTTGTAATATTAAATGATTTTGAATAGCTTTTTTTACTTAAAATTGAAAAGTATATTATTTTATTTTTTATTATTAATAAATAAATAAGTTACTTGATATTAGTTATAGAAATAGATATTACGTTAAGAATGGTTAGGGAAAGCGAAAAAATTGTTATCGGTATTGTGTGATTTAATTCAATTATTTTTATATCAGTTTGAAGGTATATGTAATTAATTTGAAATAATCAACAAACATATTTACTATCATTAGGAATTAAATAATTTCTAATATTAGTTGCTTTTGATACTTTATTCTCAATTAGTATATTTTATTATTAAATGTTTATTGTTAGAACATATTTATCAATTAAAAAAATAAACTAGTTCTCAATGGTGATTTAGTACTTAAAAATTTCGTTATTAATGGTGATGAAAACCAAAGTTTAATACCTAATAATAATTATGTTAAAATTCATAATATCTATTTTTTCATTAGCAAAAATATTTAAAATATAACTATAAAAATATGATTTTTTAACTTATATATTGTTGATTAAATAACAATAACTATAGAATTTTAAAGAAAACGTCCTAGATAAAAAATTATTAGAAAATTTTCTTAATTTAAATAATATTCATTTAAAAATTGAAAGTATTCCAGTTTATTTATATGTTACTTTAATTACTACAAAAAAATAAATATAATAACATTTATTTTTTATTATCATATTAAATTTATTAGTAATATTAATTAATTATATTTAATAAATCTTTCATTAATAAATTTTTGTAAATTTAATAATTTTAGATCAGTAAACATTATGATAATTGGTTAATTTTGATTTTTATTAAATAACATATTTAATCATTTCTAATAAAAACATAATTTAATATTCTGTTTGTTAGAATTATGAATTATTATATATAATATTAAACTCTCTAATTTAAATAAAGATTTATTTATAACTAAAATATTAAAATATTATAAAAATAATGCGATATTATTATATATTTTTTTGAATTATGTTTTATAATATATTGATATTTTACTTTTAATTTAAAATACTATAATAATATATTTAACTTAATACATAATTAAATTATAGATTAATTATTTTTTAAACATAATATAAATAATACTTACTAAAATTTGTTTTTATATTAAAAAAATTATAAATATTTAAAAATTTTTATAAAAACATAAGTTATTTACTGTTTATTAATAAAAAATTAAAATTAAATCAACTAGTTATAAACTATATCAATTTTAAATTATTATATTTAATAAAATTTACTAATAAAAAATATTTAAGTTACAAAATAAAATTATCAAAACATTAAAATTTTTGTACCATAATTAGAGAAAAATTGCAATTATAAATTGATTTTAAAATATAACTTTTAATATTAAAAATAGAATAAATATATAATAATTATATTAGTTTGATTTTAATTTTATAAATAAAATTCATAACTATTTTTAGGATTCTTAGTTAACTTAATAGTTCTTTCTTTTAAATATAGAAGTTATTTGAGGATTAATTAAAAACATTACATCTGATTTATGTTTTTTATAAAATGATATTTATATAAGATGACAAAAAATTGAACGGTATTTTATAAATATATGAATATAAAAATATAATAAGTCATATATTAAATATTTTCAAAAAATAAAGTAAAAAAATTATTTTTTAATATTAAAATAATTTACTTAATATATTTATCGAAATAAAAATTAATCAAGAGTAATTATTATCATACTTAGATTGACTATAAACTAATTTAAAATGTAGTATAATTTGTTAATATTAAAGATAAAAAATAAAACTAAATGAAAATTAAGTATAACAATATATCACATTAAATTTATCATAATTAAAAATTAAATATAAGTATTTCTTAAATAATAAAAATTTTTTAAAAACTAATTTTTAAAATTTAATTTTTAAATAATCAAATAAATATTTTTAATATTATCTTTAATAATTTATATAAATTTTACATAAACTATATTACTTTAATATATACTAAAACATGTTTAATAATATTATTAAAGCTTTTATAAAAACTATTAATAGTTAAATTATAACAATATTATAACTATAACATAGTGATATATATTGATGATCTTTTTAAGTTAAAATTCATTAACTAAAAATTTAATTAAAGTAACATAATACAATGTGTAGAGCATTAGGCAATAAAAAATATTTTTAACTTAATAAAATAAATAAAAATCAATTATTATCTATTATTATTTTATTCTATAAATTAGTAACTTGTTAAGTATAGAAAATAAATTAGTATATAGATAAATAAATAGAAATAAAAAATAATAATATTATCATCTCTTTGTAAATTATTGTAATTTATAAGAAAGTTTAGTAGTTAATTAAAATTAATAACAGTAATATTGATTATTATTCTTTTATGTATTAATTAATATTAAAAAATATTAAGTAAGTATTATAATTTATTTTATTTGATATTATTAAAATTTACATATAAATAAATAAATGTATTAAAGATACATGCATGATAAATGATAAGATGTTAAATTTAACTAATTACACTATCATATTTATATTAATGCATCCTATTTTAAAGATCATTAAAAAAGTTATCTTATTAAAGATAATAAAATAATTTGATATTAAAGTATTAATAATAATATGATTAAAATTATAGTATAGATATTTTATCTTAATTATTTTTAATAATTACATAAAAAATTCATTAAAAATATAGAAACCAAAAATAATTTTATAAAGTAATTAAAAACAAAAATCTTATAATTTTAATAATACTTAATAATAAAACTATAGCGTTATTTTTTGAAATATTGAATAATTAATCAATGATCAAATAATATTTTATAAAATATTATTTATGTACTTTATATTGTCATTATAAATAAATTATATTTTATATAAATATAAATTTTTAAAATTTATTTTAAATTTTAATTTTATTAGGAGAATAAAATCTTACATCTTTATTTATATTTATAAATATCTAAAATATTTAATTTTATATAATTTTACTAAAAATTTTTATACTTTCTTAGTATTCTCTTTATTTATAAATATTTAATATTATATGAAAATTATTTATTTTAATATTTAAATTATTTTATTTTATTAATCTTAAATAATATTAATAAACATTTAATTTATTAGATCTATCTTATTTTAAATGTTATTAGACAATATTTGTATAAATAAAAAACTTTTATTTTATTATTAAATTTTAATATAATTAATTTTAATAATAATAATTTATTTAGATTTTAGCTTATTTTTTCATATCATATAAAATATTTAAATTTTTTATGATTAACAACTATAAATTATATTTATAATAATATAATTTTGTATTTTATTAATTAAATAATTTTTATAGTTAAATAATATTTTAGATAGAATATTTTTTAAATTAAATTATTCTATATCTTTAATATTATCAATTATATTCAATTATATGATATATATATTTATTTTGAATATTTAATTTTTATTAAAGAATAGAGTAGTAAATGTTATTATAAGTTATAAATTAATTAATTAACATAACTAATAATTTAATAATTTTATTAACTAATAAATTATTTTATAATTCATAATCTATCTTTCTATAGTAGTTAATTTTTATTTATTATTTTATTTTTATTATAGAAAATAAAGATATGGTTAATTGTAAATAATTAAAGTATAATTATAAGTATATTTTATTTATTTTTTAATTACTAAACTTTATTATTTATTAATTTAATTTTGAAAAAATTTTAATAACTAAAAAATTTTAAATAGTTTATATCTAATAATAGAAAATTTCTTTAAATACTTATAACATTTTAATACAATTAATTAATCAAATATAAATTATTTTGTTTATTTAATAAAAATAATTAATCGATAATTAAATCCTATATTAAATTTTTTATTTCGCTAGAAAATTATATTTATATTAAAAATTAATATGATTATCTTATAAAAATATAAATAGTTATATTTCTATATATTCTTTAAAGTTAAATAAATAAAATTTATTGTGATTTAGAAAAATAGTAAAATAAATTTTATTTATTATTATTTTATACTAGAGTATTTATCAAATAATTAATAGTAATATATAAATAACTAATAACTATTATAATATAAAAAATTATTTTTTATAAATTTCATAACTATAGTTATATTTTAATAAGTCTAATATAATAAATATCTTTATAATTTAAGGTAATTAGATGAATATTAAAGCTTTTCTCTCGAAAAAAATTAATGACGCATTAATTGCTGCAGGAGCTCCTAAAGATAGTCAAGCATATATTACTTATTCAACAAAAACAAAATTTGGTGATTACCAAGTTAACGGTACTATATCCGCAGCTAAGAAAATCGGTATTTCTCCACATCAATTAGCCGAAAAGACTCTACGTTTATTAAATTTAAAAAATATTGCTAGTAAAGTTGAAATAGCTGGAGCTGGTTTTATTAACATTTTTCTTGATAAACAATGGATCGCAAAACATATTGAGCTTACTTTACAACATGAAAAGTTAGCTATTACCACAGTTACACCGCAAACCATTATTATTGATTATTCTTCTCCAAATATAGCAAAACAAATGCATGTTGGCCATTTGCGATCTACTATTATTGGCGATGCTATTGCTAGAACATTAGAGTTTTTAGGTCATAAAATAATTCGTGCTAATCATATCGGCGATTGGGGCACACAATTTGGTATGCTAATTGCTTATCTAGAAAAAAATAAAAAAGAAAATACTATTAATATATCATTATCTAAACTGGAAGAATTTTATTTAAAAGCTAAAAAATATTATGATGAAGATGAAAAATTTTCTAAACTTGCTCGTAATTATGTAATAAGATTACAATCTGGTGATAAATATTGTCGTAAAATTTGGCGAAAATTAGTTAATATTACAATGAAGCAAAATCAACAAATCTATAATCGTTTAAATGTTACGTTGACTAAAAATGATATAATGGGTGAAAGTTTATATAATAATATGTTGCCTGATATTGTTGCCGATTTAATAGCTAAAGGATTAGCTGTTGAAAGTAATTCTGCTATAGTTGTTTATCTAGATGAGTTTAAAAATAAAGATGGTAATCCTATGGGAGTTATTATTCAAAAAAATGATGGAGGTTATCTCTATACGACAACAGATATTGCTTGTATAAAATATCGTTATGAAAAATTACATGCTGATCGTATATTATATTATACAGACTCACGACAACATCAACATCTTATTCAAGTTTGGACTATTGCACGTAAAGCTGGTTATATTCCAAATACAATGCTATTAGAACATCATATGTTTGGTGTAATGAAAGATAAAAATGGTAAACCATTTAAAACTCGAACTGGCGAAACTATTCAACTCAATACTTTGCTTAATAAAGCGATTGAGCGAGCTGATCATCTTATTCGACAAAAAAAATTAACTATTCCAGAGAAAGAATTAAAATTAATTATTCAAGCAGTTGGTATTGGTGCAATAAAATATGCTGATCTATCAAAAAATCGTATTACTGATTATATCTTTGACTTGAACAACATGATAACTTTTGATGGTAATACCGCTCCTTATATGCAGTATGCTTATACTCGAGTAGTTTCTATTTTTAGACGAGCTAATATTAATCCAAAAGAGTTAACCGAACAAATAATTTTAACAAATAATTATGAACAAGCTTTAGCGATACGTTTATTACAATTTGAAGAAACAATATTAATCGTTGCTCGTGAAGGATTACCACATATTATGTGTACTTATTTATATAATATAGCTTGTTTATTTTCTAGTTTTTATGAACATTGTCCAATTTTAAATGCAGAAAATAACGCATTAAAAGAAAGTCGATTAAAATTGGCTTTACTAACAAAAAAAATATTAAAAATTGGTTTAAATACATTAGGAATCCAAACAGTAGAGAGAATGTAATTAATATTATTTTTTTGAGATTTCTAATAATTTTCTTCTTTATTAGATTATGATAATTAAAATAAAAATAAAATAACTAATAAAATATCAAAATTAGTAAATAAAATATATTTATAATCTTATATTACTATTTTTATCAATTAGCTAATAATTTTATTAAATATTATAATTATAATATATTATATCTATCTTAGATGATATTATCTTATTAATTACAATTATTATAACTTAGATATTATTTTGAACCATTAAAAAATAATATAAAAAACAATAATTACAAAAATTTTTTTAATATTAAAAACTAATTAATATAAAATTATATAAAATTAATTATTACTATAGTAAATATTTTATTATTCTTTATAGTAATAATATTATTATATAAATATTAATTGTTTATGTAGCGAATAAATTAAAAAATTTAATTTTATAAATATATAAATTATTATATATAATTATATTTTAATAAACACAAAAATTTAAAAATTATTAAAATATATTCTATTCTTATTGATCATTCTTCAATTATTGATTTTTTTATAAATTGAGATAATTATTTGATTTAATTATTATTAATTATCAACTTAATATTAATTTTTTTATCATATAAATAATTAAACAACAAAATAAATATTTTTAAATATAAAATAAGGAATTTTATATTATATAAAATAAATTATTATCAAATAATAAGGAATTTTAATTTATCTAATATTGGTAATATATAATTAAAAATATACAATTCATATTATAAAATAATATCTATTATTAATTATTGATTAGTAAATTTTATTAAATTTAATATCTGTATTTAATAAAAAATAAAAATATTATTTAATATAACGCAAAAATGCATTTTTTAATAAAACTATTATAACATTATAAAAAAAATTACTTATAATATAATTTTAATAATAAATAAATAATAAATAAAAAACTAAATTAAATATTTTTTATTTATTATTAGAAGATTTATTTTTTGTTTTTAGTAATCATTTTAAGTTATTTGAAATATAGTAATAAAGATTATTAACTTTAAGTAAATTCTTTATTATTATATTTTTGTATTATAATTCGTTCAACAGTATCAACTATTGCTTGTGTATTAGCGTCAATTTCAATATTAACTTTTTTACCAAGACGTTTTTTTGCAATTGTAGTACGTATTATTGTTTCAGGGATAAGATAGACACAAAAACGATTATTAATTATATCTCCTACTGTCAAACTAATTCCATCAACCCCGATAAAACCTTTATGTAAAATATATTTCATTAATTCTTTATTATGTATATAAAACCAAATTTGTAAATTATTTTTATTTTTAAGAATCTTAACTATTTCTGCTGTAGTAATAATATGACCAGACATAAGATGTCCACCAATTTCATCACCGTATTTTACTGATCTTTCCAAATTAATTATATCTCCTAGTTTTAAACTACATAAATTTGTTACCTGTAAAGTCTCTTTCATTAAATCAAAACTCACTTTATTTTCATTAATATGAATGACAGATAAACAGCATCCATTACTAGAAATAGAGGCTCCTATTTCTAAATCAGCTAATAATTCATTAGGAAATTGAATTGTATAAGTACGAAAATTAATCATTTTTTTCACAGAAACTAATATTCCTTTTCCTTTTACAATACCTGTAAACATATATTGATTTCCAAAGTTTAATAAAATATTAATCTTATTATTCTATAATAGTTATATTTAATAAATACTATAGAAATAATAGATATAAAAATAATTATATCTAATTAAAATTTTATCAAAGTTAATATAATAATAAAATTATTAAAAAATTAATTTTAATTTAGGTTCTTATTTATTTTTAATAAGATATATAATGTTGTTAATTAGTTATAACCCTTCAAAAAAACATAAAAATATTAAAATAATAATATTTATATTATATTTTATTTAATTTATACATAAAAATAAATTATATAAAATATTAACTATGATTATATAAAGTTATTAAATAAATATTTTCTAATTTTTAACTGAAATATAATTGTCTTATAAATTTTAATTATATTAAATTATAGTTTATAATGAAAAAATTTATTAATTTCATAATAATACAAATTAAATTATTTTAATTTAGCAAATACTTATTACAAATCATATATAATAAATATTATAAATATTTTTGTGATTATTTTTATAGAAATGTCAATTTATAACACTTATTATATTATACATTACATATGCAATGTATAATAATTAATTAAAAAATAAATTTATGTTTTTATAAGTTATTTTTAATAAAATTATTTTTTATTTATTTAAGTTTTATTTTTTCTAAATTTATTTATTAATAAATATTTATAAATAAACAATTATAATTTATTTGAATTTTTATTTATTAAAATATATGTTCATATTTTACACTTATCTATCAAATAAATTTATTTTTTAAAGTAGTATTTATTATTTCTTTAATAATTTAATTATTATTTATTCTTTATTATAGTAAATATTAAAAAGCATTAAATTTTATTTTTTAATATGTTTATATTTTTTATATTTTTGATATTCTAGTAATCACTACTATTTAATTTATAATTAAATAGTATTTTAACTAAAGAATGTAAAATATTTATTTATATCAATGCTATATTAAGTTTAAGAATATCTTACTATAAGATAATTTTTATAACATTATTAAAGAAAAATTGAATTAATATTACCTTATGTTATTTATTATATTTAAGAATTACTTAATGTAATTATTATTCATATATTATATTTTTATAAAAATATTTTTTAATTTTCTTTATTTCTTTTATTACCATTAAATGGTATTATAATAATATTATTAATATGTTATTTAAAATTGATTTTTTGTTAAGTTAACATTATTTATTAATAATAATATTTTATTGTATTGTATATCCTTATCATTAATAACTTAAATTTATATTAAAATATTTAATTCAATAATTATTTTATCAAATAAAAATAAAAAAATTACTATATATATTAAATAAAATTATATATAAGTAATTAAACATAAAATTGTATTTTTTATTATTAAAATAAAATTAATCGTTAATTTTTATATTTAAATCATTATTATGCAATTTTTATTGCGTCCATAGCTCAGTTGGTTAGAGTACCATTTTGACATGATGGTGGTCAGTGGTTCAAGTCCACTTGGACGCATCAAATTTTTCTAATTTTAATACAATTTTAAATCATAAAGTTCATTAAATTATTAGATTTACTTTATAATTAAAATTACATAAATTTTTATAATTATATTTATAGTTACTCAATTAAACTTATATAATTATTTATTAATCATTTAACTAAATACTTCGCTGTGAAAAATCTCGAAACCGAAAACCAAAAATAAATAATGCAGTAAAATAAGTGATAGCACCTGTAAAAACAACAAATAATAATCGTATAATCCGCGTTAACATATTTCCATGTTCCCAAATTGGCATAAAATTTAATATCAGTAGTAACATTGCTACCATAATAATTAAAGCACCAAATAATTTGAATAAAAATTTTTTCCAACCAAGTAATGGAATAAAAATTGCCTGACGGCGTAATTGCCAATAAAGCATTAGAGCATTAAAGCATGCCGCTAAACTAATTGATAAAGCTAATCCAGCATGTTTTAATGGACCAATAAAAACAAGATTCATTAATTGTGTCAAAATTAAAGTAATAATTGCAATTTTAACTGGCGTTTTAACATCTTGTCTTGAATAAAAACCAGATGCTAATACTTTAATAATAATTAATCCAATTAAACCAATACAATAAGCAATTAATGCTCGCTGAGTCATTATAGTATCATAAGATGTAAAGTTTCCATACTGAAAAAGTGACACCGTTAATGGATAAGCTAAAATAATTAAAGAAATTGAGCAAGGTAACACTAATAAAAAACAAAGTCGTAATCCCCAGTCCATTAAACACTGATATTTTTTATAATCACCGCTTGAAAAACTTTTTGCCATAGAAGGTAATAAAATAGTGGTAAGTGCTACCCCTAAAACACCAGTAGGAAGTTCTATTAATCTATCAGCATAATATATCCATGAAACAGAACCTGACTGTAAAAATGAAGCAAAAATAGTATTAATGATCAAAGAAATCTGACTTACTGAAACACCGATAATTGCCGGTCCCATTAGTTTTATTACTCGCCATACACCTCTATTACGAAAAGAAATACGAGGTAAAACTAACATACCAATTTTTTGTAAAAAAGGTAATTGATACAAAAACTGTAATATACCACCAGCAAAAACTCCCCATGCTAATGCTATAATAGGTGGTTTACAATATGGAGCTAACAATAACATTGATATAATCATACTAATATTAAGTAAAATAGGTGCAAAAGCAGGAACAGAAAAACGATTCCAATTATTTAAAACCGCGCCCATCAATGATACTAAAGAAATCAAAAAAATATAAGGAAAAGTTATTCTTAACAAACGAACAGTTAAATCAAATTTATCAGGTGTAGCAATAAAACCAGGCGCAGTAATATAAACAATCCAAGGTGCTACTAATATTTCAGCCAATGTAATAATAGCTAAAATTAATGTTAATAAACCAGAAACATAAGTAATAAAAGTACGAGTAGCTTCATCACCTTTCTGGTTTTTATATTCTACTAAAATAGGAACAAAAGCTTGAGAAAATGCCCCTTCAGCAAAAATTCGACGTAATAAATTTGGTAATTTAAAAGCAACAAAAAAAGCATCTGTCGCCGCATTAGCACCAAAAAAACGCGTAATAATAACATCGCGAATAAAACCTAATATTCGAGAAAATATAGTTATAAAACTTATCATTGCTAATGATTTTAATAAATTCATATGATACCGTTATTAACGACAATTAATGATAAATTAATAAAGTGTAAGAAGGGATACTAAGTATAACCATGAATTAAATTAACTATTTTTTAAAGTAGAAGATAAAAATTAATTATTATTTATCTTATTTTATTTTAAATAATCTATTTTAATTATAAATTTTTAAATAAATTTAAGCATATTTTAATAATTTAAAAATTTTTTAAAAATAGTTATTTTAATAATTATAAAGTATATGTAATTTATTACAATTTATATATAAATTATTTTTTAATTATCAAATAACAGAGAAAATAAATTTTTAAAATTTTTTAATAATATTGTTAAAATTAACTAGACTTTTATAATTATAGTTTCATTTTTATCTTAAAATAAAAAACAAAAAATTAATTACAAAAATGTATTTTTAGCAAAATATAAAAATATTCATACTAGATAGTAAACTAATAATATTTATTAATATAAATTTTGAATTTTAAAACATTTTTTCAATAAAATATTAATTAAAAAATAAGTATTGATTTATCAGATTCAACATTATTAATTCTCTTTAATAAAGTAATATTTAAGATCTTTAATTAAAATTTAAAACATCACTATTAATTCTATAATATTTATGTCATATATTAATATATTTTATTTTAAAAAACATATTTAACTTTTTAGTAAAGATTTATAAAATATCAATAAATATCTTTTATCACTAGATATTATATTATTAATCGTATTTATTTTCTATTTTCACTAATATCGATATATATTTAATATAATTATATTAAATTACTATAGTTATAGTCTTTACTTTTACTTAACTTTAAACAAATATCTTAATAAAATTTAAAAATATTTTTAAAAATACTATAGCGAATTATTTACATATCAATTCTATAATATTATTAATCATATCGTTATTTATTATTTAAGTTTAAATTTAACGATAATGATTACTGTTCTCTTGATTTTATAAATATCTTATATTTTATTAACTTTAAATAGGATTTTATTTAATACTCTCTTGTTAATTTCTTTAATTATTAAACTAAACAAACTTCATAAATATAAATATTTTTATTTATTATTATCAATTAATAAACTACTGATATTGTTATTTTGTTGATATATTAACTGTATATAATTAGTTTATATTATATAATTTTAATTATATTCATTGATAATAAGATATAATAATTTTATAATCATAATTATCTTAAATATTTAATTTTAGATTCATATAATTTCTTTAATAATATAAATAAAATTTTTATAATCAATATGTTTAAAGATATCATCTTTATGTTAACTTATTATTTTGTTTTATATATTTAAATTATATTAATATTTTAAATATAATTAATGAAATGCTAAATCTATCAATTTTTATAAATAAATAAATTTTATCTTTAAATAGAAAATTAATAATCAACTTAATTATCATAAAAATGATAATATTTGATAGTGAAATAAATTATATCAAAATAATTAATTATATTATATATAAAATTAATAAATATTTACTAAAACTATCTTATAAATATTCTTAATTATATAATATAGTCATTAATTTTATAAATACTTTATAGCAATAATTTAATTAATAAAAATAAAACTATTATCTATTAGAATAAATAGTTATATACAATCTTTTTATTAAAAATACAGGAAAATAAACTATGAAGCAATTTTTTATAGGAGTACTTTTATTACTGTGTGGAATAATTATTGGATGCAACCAATTAGCAGAATTCAGTGTTACTGAAGATATAATTAATCAGTATTTAGAAAAAAATATTAAATATAGTAAAAAAATAGAAATTTATGGAGTTGCTAATGCTAATCTTAATTTAACTAATTTTTCTGTTAAAATAGGTCAAATTGAACCAAATAAAATTATCATAACTACAGTAGCTGAAATTAATCTTAAAACGTTATTATCCTCAACAGATGCTGAGGTATTTTTTGCTATAACTTCACTACCTTATTTTGATGCTACTACCGGTGCTATTTATTTGAAAGAATTGATAATTTCTGATTATAAAATCACACCAAAAAAAATATCTTCAACTATTAAATCAATACTTCCTATTATTAACAACTTATTAAAAATTTATTTTGATAAAAATCCTATTTATTTATTACAAGAAGAAAAAAATAAAGTAGAATGGTTAACAAAAAAAATTTTAAAAAAACTTGAAGTTAAACCTGGTAAGCTAATTATTACATTAATAAAATAAATTAATATAAATTAATAAATAATTAATATATATAATATATTTTATATATTATTGTTTATTATATTGTATTTACAAATAAAAACATTATTAATGATTAATTAATTTTTATATAATAAAATTAAAACTTAACTTAATATTATAACTAAATAAAGTAAATTAATTATAATATAAATTATTTTTAATCAAAAATAATTTACTAACAAATAAAAAAATAATTAAATAAGTAGACTTAAATTAATAATATTTAACTAAATTATTATAAATATAAAATGTTAAAAAACAATAAAATATAAAAATGATTAGTTTTATTAAAATAGAATTTTATTTAACATTAAAATATCAATTAAAATTGCTAGTATTTAATATATTAACATTTATGATTAATAATTATAAAATATTATTAAAATAATTAATTGAAACTTATAATAAATAACATTTTAAATTTTAATTTTTTAATGGTTAATTATATTAATAATATATATTTTTTAAAAAAAATAATAGATTTTTAATAATTACTTTAGTATAAATTTAATAATTTAATTTATTTATAAAATAATTAAAATGATAATTCTAATATAATAAAAAATTATAATAATAGTATAATAACTGGTGAGGTGTCCGAGTGGCTAAAGGAGCACACTTGGAAAGTGTGTATATGTAAAAAGTATCGAGGGTTCGAATCCCTCCCTCCCCGATATAAAAATATTTTATAGTAAAATTATTTTTTATATGTAAATAATTCAATTTTTATACTTAATTATATACATCAAAACAAGTAATTTTTAAAAATTTAATTTATTATATTTTAATATACTTAATTTAAATATCATTAAACATAAATTAATAAATCAGTATAATAATAAATAATTCATTAATTAAATTAAGTAATTAATTATTTACTAATTCACAATATAAACTATCATTTAACAATTAATATTAAATATTGTTTTATTTATATTAATAATAAAATTTAAATATAATTAGTTACAATTATGAAAATATAAATATAGCTATTTTTTTATTTTATAATTGATAATTTTATTAAAAATTAATTTAATTTTAAAAATTTTTTTATTAATGATAATTTATATAATAAAAATAATTTTTTACTATTGCATAATATTTTAATACTATAAGTAAAATTAAATAGTTATTTTTCTTAAAAATTAATTAAATATTATTTAATAACTCAATATTCTATCAAATTAATAATATTAAATAAATTATAATAATAATAAAAATTAATATAATTATATTAAAGCATATATAATTATATTATCATAATTATTTTATTAAAACATAAATAATTTTTATATTAATAAAATTATTTATGTTTTACTGTATACTAATTATTTTGTAATTATTTTAACTTACTTAATTAATTATAATAATAAGAAATGCTAAAATATAATAAACTTTTTTATTATATTATATATAATATATAATATATTTTAATATTATTGTTAATAACATTATCTATTATTTTAATTTTTAATTATTTGATAATATCAACCAATAAGTTCAATAGTAATTAAATAAATATAAATATTTAATTTTTTATGAAAAATTTATTTAAATTTTTATCAACTAATAAATAATGATATAAGTTTAATTTTTTTAAATTTTTTTTAAAAAATATTTTTAAATATAATTAAATCAAATTTTCTATTCTTAAAACTAATATTCTACTAATAAATTTAATATTAATTTTTAATGTACAATATTATTAAATATTTATAAAATATTTTACATAAGTATTCATATAAATTTATAAATCAGTTAAATAATATTTAAGAGTAATATTTTTGTTTTTAATTAATTATTTATTTAATAAGAATTTTTATTCTTATTAATCATTAAAACAAATAATACTAAAATATAATTATATTAACATAATAAATTATCATAATTAAAGTAATTAAATTATAATACAAATATATCTTATTATTTTATGATAATAAAATAATAATTAATGCAAAACATAATAATAACATCATTAATTATAATATTAAATAACAATTAATTACTTGTATCTAGTTGAGTAAAATTTTTTACTAAATCATCGATAGCTTTAATTTGTTCAAGAAAAGGTGCTAATTTTTCTAATGGTAGTGCTGATGACCCATCACATTTTGCATTAATTGGATCAGGATGTGCTTCTAAAAATAACCCCGCTAAACCTACAGCGATACCTGCTCTTGCTAATTCAGAAACTTGCCCGCGTCGACCATTAGAAACTGAACAAAAAATATCACGATATTGCAATGCATGAGTAACATCAAAAATAACTGGAGAACCATTTGATACATTTATCATAATATTAAAACCTAACATATCGACAATTAAGTTATCATAACCAAAATTTACTCCACGATCACAAAGAATAAGTTTTTCATTACCTACTTCTTTAAATTTTTCAATAATATCACCCATTTGATATGGACTAATAAATTGAGGTTTTTTAATATTAATAACTAAATCAGTTTTAGCAATAGCTTTAATTAAATCAGTTTGACGAGCTAAAAAAGCTGGTAACTGAATAACATCAACTACTTCAGCAACTAATGCTGGTTGCGTTAATTCATGAACATCAGTGATTACTTTAACGCAAAATGTTTTTTTTATTTCTTGAAAAATTTTCATTCCTTCTTCAATTCCTAGGCCACGATAGGAATGAATTGAAGATCGATTCGCTTTATCAAAAGAAGCTTTAAAAACATAAGGAATATTAAGTTTATCTGTTACAGAAACATAATGTTCACAAACTTTCATAGCTAAATCGCGTGATTCAAGCACATTCATGCCACCAAACAAAACAAATGGTAAATTATTTGCTACTTTAATACTATCAATAACAACTATTTTATGTTGCATATTTTTACCTTTCTATTTATTTAATAATAAATTAGCTATAATTTTGATAATCAATGTAGTATAACTTGGCGTCCATCTATTGAATATATTTGCATTTTTATTACTTCAGAAACAGGATCTTCTGGACATTGTTCAACAAAATAATTCAAATCAGAAATAGCTACATGATTACATTCTAAATGCGCAAAAATAAGTCCTCTATCGCGTATTTCATAAGGATCTTTTGGATTAAAAATTAACAATGCTTCACAAACTCTTAAGGCTTGTTCCATTTTTTTTTCTTCCATTAATGCTGCTTTTATTGTATCAAATATTTTGCGTATTATAATTCTATGCTCAGTTTTTTCTATATCTTTTCGAGTCAAATTAGCAAAAGGACTAATTGTTCCTTTTATCCATAAATCAAGCATCTTTTCAGTAAGCGTTTCGCCATTTATTGGATTAATATACCAATAAGTACCATCATCTCGACAAACACATAAAATAAGTTCAGTCAGAAAAATAATTGGTATTACAGGTAATTGTAATTGATTAGCTACATGTAAAAAAATCGTTCCCAATGAAACAGCTGCTCCCTGCCTTGCCATTAGCACTTTATCCAACCAAATTGCTTCAGAAAGTGAATAAACTCCTGTTACACTGCTAAAAAGCCATTCTCGATAGAATAACTTTAGTAAAATAGATACTTGTTTTTCTATATTATTATTAATTTGTATTTTTTGTCTTGCTTCCATAACAAGATGTTTAAGTTGTATATTAACCTGTTCAACTGGAAAATCTGGTTGAATAATTTGTGAAATAAGTATGATACCTTCAGATAATGGTTCTTTATTAAATTCAAAATCAACTATGGTTTTCATCATGTTTCCATTGACCCATTGTAATACGATCATTACCACCATAATCTTGAAAAGTTACTACCTGTTGATAATAATGATAGAAAAATAACTGTCTTACTTGCCTTCCTTGCAACCACCCGTGTTCAAGTAAAAGCCATCCATTATTAACTAAATAGTTACATGACTGTTCAATTATCAATTGAATATCAGCTAATCCATGATTAGCTGATATTAATGCTGTTTTAGGTTCAAAACGCACATCTCCTTGTTGTAAATGTGGATCAAATTCATCGATATAAGGTGGATTACTAACAATCATATCAAATTGCTGAATAGGTAACGAAGTAAACCAGTTACTTTTATAAAATTTAGTATTATTGATCATTAAATTATCTGCATTAAATTTAGCTAAATTAACTGCAGCACCACTAATGTCAATACCAATTATCTGAGCTTTTGGACACTCTGAAGCTAAAGCTAATGCTATAGCGCCTGTACCCGTTCCTAAATCCAATATTTTTACTATTTGCTTATTATTTGATAATAATTGTAGTGCCCGTTCAACTAAGCACTCTGTATCTGCACGAGGTATTAATGTAACAGGTGAAACTTTTATTGGTAATGACCAAAACTCTTTTTCTTTTATTAAATAAGCGATAGGTTCACCCATAGCACGATAAGCTAATAAATTTTCAAGTTGTTCTTGTTCTTTAACAGTTAATTCTATTTCACTAAATGCAATAAGAAAAGTCCGTTGTTTTTGTATTATATATTCCAATAAAATTTCAGCATCACGCTTAGGACTATTACTATGATAAAGCTTATTAGCTGCATAAGATAACCAATACCGATAATTCATTAATTCTATTCTGATAAAGCAGAGACTTGATCTGCTTGATATTCATTAATAATAGGTGTAATTAAAATATCTAATTTTCCATTCATCACTTCATCTAAACGGTAGAGTGTTAAATTAATACGATGATCAGTAATACGACCTTGTGGAAAGTTATAAGTTCTGATCCTATCAGAACGATCACCAGAACCAAGTAAATTACGACGCTTAGAGGTTTCTACTATACGACGTTTTTGCATTTCAATTACACGAATACGAGCAGCTAAAACAGATAGTGCTTTAGCTTTATTTTTATGTTGAGAACGCTCATCTTGACACTCAACAACAATTCCAGTTGGAATATGAATAATACGAATTGCAGAATCAGTAGTATTAACGTGTTGCCCTCCAGCTCCTGACGAACGAAAAGTATCAATTCTTAAGTCATTAGGATTAATATCTGGAAGCTCTGTTGTTGGAACTTCAGCTAAAACTGCTACTGTACAAGTAGAAGTATGAATACGCCCTTGAGATTCTGTTTCTGGTACTCGCTGAACACGATGTCCCCCTGACTCAAATTTTAGACAAGCATATACATTATTACCAGAAATTTTGATAATAATTTCTTTATAACCACCATGCTCTCCTTCATTAGCATTTATAATTTCAATATACCAGTAACGAGATTCCGCATAACGATTATACATTCTAAAAAGATCACCGGCAAATATTGCAGCTTCATTACCACCGGTGCCTGCACGAATTTCTAAAAAACAATTTTTTTCATCATCGAGATCTTTTGGTAATAATAAAATCTGTAATTGCTGTTCAATTTCTTCATTATGTTTTTGTGCTTTTTTTAAATCTTCATGAGCAATTTCTCGTATTTCAGGATCATGAAGTAATATTTCAGTTGTTTTAATATCTTGCTGAATAGAACACCATAATTTAAAATATTTAGATATATCAGTTAATTGTGCATATTCTTTAGATAATATACGAAAACGTTCTTGATCTGTAATTATTTTAGCATCAACTAGATAAACTTGAATTTCTTCATATCGTTTTTGTAATGCTTCTAATTTATTAATTATTGAAGACTTCATTTGTTATATTATGCCTTTTTAAAAGATAATTTAATTTTACTTTCAGCTATTAAACTATTTTTTTAAATATTAAAACGATAAAAATTATCATCTATTACTATCACTGTTTATTAAAACGATTTAGTTGATAAATGAATTAAACGAATTATTAAATAATAAATTAATTTATTATTTATTTTCTCATTATCTATACCATTTTATAACGAAACAAATATATTTTTACTATTTAAATTTAATTTTTATGCTTACAAATGATAATTATGAATTGTATTCACTGACAAATAAGAATACAACTAATTCATAAAATAAGTACTTTTATTCAACAATAAACTTTATTTAAATTATCGTTATTTTTAGATATTTTATATTATGTAACATAATAAGTGTATAAATTATTAATATTATTTAACTTTTCAATATTTTATTTAATACTTTATAAAATAACAGTATCTATGGAGTAATATAGATTTATTGCGTCTTATTTTTATTATTTACTCAATTATTCCTTTATTAATAATCAACAAAAGAGAAAAAATAAAACTAATAAAATATCTGCTTTCATTAAAGAAACATTAACTTTAAATAAAGTAATAATTATTTTCCATATTATTTTATTAATAAAAATATGAAGCATATTCAAAAGTTCAATTAACAAATAATTAAATAATTAACACGATGTTGACGTATAAAAAAGCAACTGAAATTACATTAGATCTGATTTTTATTTATATACAAATACACTCAGCAACTAAAAATGAATATTAAAATAAATTATTAAGCTTACTAGGTAATTTTTTATATTATTGAAATTAAAAAATTTTTTCTTAACTTAACATAAAACTTTCGATTTACATAAAACTACTAAATCTAATATAATAGTGACATATATTAAATTACTAGTAACATTATCATCATTATAATAATAATGATTTATTCTAATTTTATTTAAATTTAAAAAAATATTAACTGTATAACCAATCAATTAATTATTTTTTTAAATATTTTCCTGATTCAATTATAGATAAAGTTTAATGTAATTAGGTATAAAAAACACAACACTAATCTAAATAAATAATTAATAAAGTAAATTATTTAGTACACATTTAATTTTTAGATAGAAAATTAACTCTTAATGTAATATTATAAATACGATTTTATAGTTTATACTCAGTAAAAATAATCTTATATTTATTAAATTGAATAATTAAATTATTTGTTAACATTTATTAAATACAGAAAATAAAGTTAATAATTTTAATAAAGAAATTTTTAAATTATATTTAATTTTATTTAACTAATTAATTAAAGACATTCAACTAAAATAAATAAATTAGAATTTTTTATAATTTAATTATATTTATATTAATAATATTTTAATTGATAGAAAAATTAATACTAATCGATTAAATAACAAACATTTAATGAGATTCATAATGAATCATTTTTTTAATTTACATCACTATTATTTAAAATTTATTCTGTTATTTATTATTTTTTTATCCGCATGTAAATTTAATCAACAATTAATAACTAAAAAAAATAATTTAATGATTAATCAGTTATGGATAAATCATCAACAACAATTAATGAAGTTAAAAAAATTTGAAACCAGGGGTTCTTTTATCTATTTTGGCATAAATAATAAAATCTATAGTAAGTTTTTTTTACAACAATATACCGTTTCTAATTATTGTCTATTATTTACAAATCCATTAGGAACAACAGAATTAAAACTTAATATAACACCACATAATATTAAGATAGTGGATAGAGAAGGTAAAAAATATTTCAATAACCATCCAACACAATTAATTTATCAATTAACTGGTATGAAAATTCCAATTGAAAACCTATCATATTGGTTAATTGGCTTACCAGTCAATGGTGCATCATTTACATTAGATAAAAATGGGTTATTAAAAACAATCGAATATAAAAAAAATGGAAAAAATTGGCATTTAAATTATTTTTCTTATTATCAATCCAGTAAACCTAAATTACCTAGTTATATTGAATTAACTCAAGGCAAACAACGAATTATATTAAAAATGGATAGCTGGATTCTAAAAAAATGATATTAACATGGCCTTCACCAGCAAAAATTAACTTATTTCTTTATATTCTTGGTCGTTTAAGTAATGGTTATCATCAGCTTCAAACTCTATTTCAATTTCTTAATTATGGTGATGAAATTATAATAAAATCACGTAAAGATAATCAAATTCAATTACTTACTCAATTTATTAATCTGCCAATAGAAAGTAATCTTATTATTAGAGCAGCACGTTTATTGCAATATTATTGCATTAAAATGAACTATAATGGTGATTATCAAGGTGCAGATATTTATGTTAATAAAAAATTACCTATTGGTGGCGGTTTAGGTTCTGGTTCTTCTAATGCAGCGACCACATTAATTGCATTAAATCATCATTGGAAAACTAACATTGACGATGATACACTAGCTAAACTTGCTTGTCAGCTTGGTGCAGATATTCCAGTATTTATAAAAGGTCATGCTGCGTTTGCAGAAGGTATAGGTGATCAACTTTTATCAATAAATCTAGCAGAAAAATGGTATTTAGTAGTTTATCCTAAAATAAATATTGCTACTAAACAAATTTTTTCTGATCCTGAATTAAAACGAAATTCAGCAAAGCGCTCGTTAGTTACATTATTAAAAAGGCCATACGAAAATGATTGTGAATCAATTGTAAGAAAACGTTTTCCTCAAGTTGAGCGTCTTATTTTATGGCTATTAGAATATAAATTATCACATCTTACAGGCACAGGTGCTTGTGTTTTTGCTGAATTTGAAACTGAAAAAGATGCCCGTAAGGTGTTAAATAAAGCCCCAGAGTGGGTGCAGGGTTTCGTTGCGCTTGGCGTTAATCAGTCTCCTTTGCATAAATTTCGATCTGGGATTTCAAAATATTAAACCAATTATTAAAATAATATTTTGGTTAATAATATATTTATAGATATGCAAACATGAGGTTTTTACGTGCCTGATATGAAGCTTTTTGCTGGTAATGCAACACCAGAACTTGCTCAACGTATTGCCAATCGTCTGTATATAAATCTTGGTAATGCTGCAGTTGGTCGTTTTAGTGATGGTGAGGTTAGTGTACAAATTAATGAAAATGTTCGTGGTGGTGATATCTTTATTATACAATCAACATGTGCTCCAACAAATGATAATTTAATAGAGCTTGCTGTCATGATTGATGCATTACGCAGAGCATCCGCCGGGCGAATAACAGCTGTTATTCCATATTTTGGTTATGCACGTCAAGATCGTCGCGTACGTTCAGCTCGTGTACCTATTACTGCTAAAGTAGTAGCAGATTTTCTTTCTAGTGTTGGTGTTGATCGCGTTTTAACTGTCGATCTGCATGCTGAACAAATACAAGGATTCTTTGATGTTCCTGTAGATAATGTTTTTGGTAGCCTGATCTTATTAGAAGATATGTTAGAGCAAAATTTAGCTAATCCAATTATAGTTTCACCTGATATAGGTGGGGTAGTACGCGCTCGTGCGATTGCTAAATTATTAAATGATACTGATATGGCCATTATTGATAAGCGACGACCACAAACAAATATTTCTCAAGTTATGCATATTATTGGAGATGTTATTAATCGAGATTGCATAATGATTGATGATATGATTGATACTGGAAGCACTTTCTGTAAGGCTGCTGAAGCACTTAAAGAGAGAGGCGCTAAAAGCGTATTTGCTTATGCTACTCATCCGATATTTTCCGGTAATGCTGTCGACAATATTAAAAGTTCATTAATTAATGAAGTGATTGTTTGTGATACTATTCCTTTATCAGTTGAAATTAAACAACTTAATAAAGTTCGTTCTTTAACATTATCAGGTATGTTAGCTGAAGCTATTCGTAGAATTAGCAACGAAGAATCAATATCGGCGATGTTTGAACATTAAATTAAATAAATTATATTTAATTGAATTTTTATTTATTTAATTTATTAATTTTGTTTAATTAAAAACTAATAACATTTTTACTATATATTATTTATTTTAATGTAAAATAACATAAGTTTAACAATAAATTAAATTAGATTTAATTAAATTTTATATTTTATATTTTATTAAAAAATAAAAACATTATTTATTTTATAAGGAATATACTTATTAAAAATTTTTTAATCAACAGTATATTTATAAAAAAGTTCTATCTTAATAACTAGTAAGAAAATAAAAATACTAACAAATAGTAACCAGTGATATTTCTATTAAATATTTAAATAAATTTAGCTTAAAATATAATTATAAATATTATAATTAATATTAATAACAATAATTTCTACTATAGTTATCATTAAATAATTATTTAGTAAAGAATTTTTTATATTATAGTACCAAAATACTCATTACTATATTTATATATTAAATGATATAAATATTTTTATATCACTATATTGTATCAATAATTTCAATTAAAGATTTAAATATGTTTAATTAAAATAAGTTTTTATTTCTAATTTTATAATTGTTTTTTTAAATATTAAATTTATTAAAATTAATTTAATTAACTTATACATTAATTGTAACTTTTTATATTTTATTTTTATTAAAAATAAAGTATTATTTTTAATAAAAATCATTGAATAATAAAATATCATGAATAAAATAAAATTAATTGTTGGACTAGCTAATCCAGGTTTTACTTATATACTAAGTAGACATAATATAGGTGCCTTGTATATTAAATTATTAGCTAAACAGCATAATAAATTACTAAAAAAAGAAAATAAATTTTTCGGCAATACTGTTAAGATTAAATTAGCAAATAATGATGTGCATTTATTAATACCAACAACATATATTAATTTTAGTGGAAAATCAGTGTTAGCGTTATCTAATTTTTATTGCATAAACCCAACTGAAATTCTTGTTGTTCATGATGAATTAAATTTAATTCCAGGAGTAGCAAAAATAAAATTTGGTGGAAGTAATAATGGACATAATGGTCTTAAAGATATTCAAAATAAGCTAGGAAATAACTCTAATTTTTACCGTTTACGTATTGGTATTGGTCATCCAGGTGATAAAAATAAAGTTGTTGATTTTGTATTAAGTAATCCTACTTTTAATGAACAAAAATTAATAAATAATATCATGCTTGAAGCAATACGCTGCACATTAATTTTATTTGAAGAGGGGATAAATAAAGCAATTAATCAATTACATACTTTTAAATCATCGCATTAATATTATTTTATCATATCTTTTAAATAATTATTCATAATTTTATTCATATTTATTAATTAACAATATGTTATTAAATAAATAAAAACTAAGGTAAATATATTCATGGGATTTAAATGCGCTATTATTGGTTTACCTAATGTAGGAAAATCAACACTTTTTAATGCACTTACAAAAGGTTGTATTGAAACAGGGAACTTTCCTTTTTGTACTATTAAACCTAATATTGGTGTAGTACCAATACCAGATCATCGTCTTAATCAATTAGCACATATTGTTAAATCACAGCGAATATTAGCAGCTAAAATGGAATTTATAGATATCGCTGGACTAGTAAAAGGTGCATCTAGAGGTGAAGGTTTAGGTAATAAGTTTTTAAACAATATCTCTGATGCTGAAGCGATCGGACATGTTGTTCGTTGTTTTGATGACAATAATATTATTCATATTTCCGGTAAACTTGATTTACTTGAAGATATTGATATAATTAATACTGAACTGAAATTAGCCGATTTAGACACTTGTGAGCGAATTATTTATCGTATTCAAAAAGAAGTAAAAAATAATAATAAAGAGATAAAAATTAAATTAGATATTTTAACAAAATGTTTATTGCATCTTGAAAATTCAAATATGTTGCGCACTTTAGTATTAAGTAAAGAAGAAAAGGCAATTATTTATCATTTAAATTTTTTAACAATTAAACCAAACATGTATATTGCAAACGTTAATGAAGATTGGGTTAATAATAACTCTTATTTAAATTTACTCTACACTATCGCTAAAAAAGATAGCTCAATTGTCGTACCGGTATGTGCTATTATTGAAGCAAATATAGCTAAATTAAATGTAGATGAGCGTAATAAATTTATGGTTAATTTTGGTATTGAAAAATTAGGATTAAATCGTGTGATCTGTGCTGGTTATAAGTTATTAAATTTACAAACTTATTTTACTGTTGGTATAAAAGAAGTTCATGCTTGGACTATTCAAGTTGGCACTACAGCATTACAAGCGGCTGGTAAAATTCATACAGACTTTAAAAAAGGTTTCATTCGCGCTCAAATAATTTCATTTGCTGATTTTATTTATTATAACGGCGAAAAAAATGCTAAAGAGGCTGGAAAAGTACGATCAGAAGGTAAAGATTATATTATAGAGGATGGTGATGTAATAAATTTTTTATTTAATGTTTAGTATACTTTATAAAGTTTTGTTATATTTTAAGTAATTCATAAAAATTAAAAATTATAATAATAATTTTTAATAAAAATATTTTAATTATATAAATATTTATATTCTTATATATAGAAATATTTATTAAATATAAATAATATCAATTAAAATTATATTAAAAGCTTATAAGTTCAATATTAAAAATTATTTCAATTAAAATTTTATGAAAATTATAATATATAGTACAAAAAATATAATAATAAAATTAGCTATAAAATATTGTAGTTAAATATTAATCTTATTAATTTAAATTAATAAGATTAATATAATTTTTTTATTTTATAAATAAGCATAATTATATAATACTAATAGTAATAAAAAATTTTTTATTTAACATATTTTTAGTATTTAAATAATTTTTAAATATATCCATCATAAAATTGATTATAGAGAATTTAGTAACTAAATAATAAAACACTAGATATTATAGATTTTTTCTAGTTTAAAAAAATAAAGAATATTTAATATAAAATTAATTATTCTTATATAATTTTATAATTACATAAGAATATTTAATAAATAATAATAATTTTATATTAACTTAATAATATTAATTCTCATGATAATAAGATAATTTATATTTAATCAATATTACTTAATGAATTTTTAATTATCATATAATAAACATTAATTATTGTGATTAATGTAATTAAATTAGAAGATACTATATATAATATTAACTTAGAAATAAATTTACTAAAATATCTACAACTTAATATTAAAAAATAATTTCATACATTAAATATAAAGATGAATAATTTTTTATCCTTTAGTTAAAATATAAAACTTATATTTAAATATTCTATATTATAGTTTATTTTTATGATATTATTAAAATAATATAAACAATTAATTATAGTATTTTTATACTAAATAATATAATTAATAGTGATCTTATTTGAAATTAAAATTAGAAATGTTTTAAAAAATAATAACTAATTAATTATTATCAATTATTTAATAATATTAAACATATAATATCAATAAAAAAGATAACAAGATAGATAATATTTAAAATATTTTATAATATATGATAATATTTAGTTAATTAAAAGAGACTTTATTATTAAATAAGTTTTTATTTTTTTATTTTAGATAAAATTTTTATTCCAACTTTAAGTTTAAGATAAAAGTAATAAACCATATAAATATCTTTATATAATATTAATATTTATGATTGAATATTAATATTCAATTTATTACTCTTCTTAATATTTTTATATTATTATTTAATATTTATTTCAATGACGATAAAAATAATATTTTTTAAAATTAGCTAAATAATTATTATTATATAAATAATATATTCAAATTAGAAATTTATATAAAAATTTTATTTAATATAAAAATATTATAATATTAAAGATATTAAATAAATAGAATTTTTTTTAAAAAAATAAAAATATTTACCAAAATTAATAAATAAAATTTTATTTAATGAATTTAAATTAATTGTTATTTTATCGATTAAGATAAGTTCCCATATGTAAAGCTTCAATACGTTTATAAAGTGGGGGGTGAGATAAAAATAATTCATTAAAATATTTAGAACGTCCGTTAATACAAAATGCCATTATACTATTTGTTTCTTTTGGTTCATAACTTGTTTTTAAACGTTTTAATGCAGCTATCATTTTTTCTTTACCAACTAAATGAGCTGAACCGGCATCTGCACGAAACTCACGATAACGCGAAAACCACATGGTAATAACATTAGCTAAAATACCAAATATAATTTCTAATACCATTGATATTATAAAATAAATCATCGGATTACCTTGGTTATTTTCATTTTCATTTTCATTATTATTATTGTTATTTAATAATAATCCAGATACCAATTGAGCTATCATACGCGAAATAAAAATAACAAAAGTATTTATTATTCCTTGTAACAATGTCATTGTCACCATATCACCATTAGCAATATGACTAATCTCATGAGCGATGACTGCTTCAGCCTCATTGAGATTCATATTTTCTAATAAACCTGTACTAACAGCAACCAATGATGAATCACGACGAGCTCCTGTAGTAAAAGCATTAATATCTGGTGAATGATAAATAGCAACTTCTGGCATTTTAATGCCAACTTGATTCGCTTGATATTTGATAACATCTAGAAGCCAATGCTCTATTTTTGTTGTCGGATTTGTAATAATTTTTCCATCAATAGAACGCAATGCCATCCATTTTGAAATTAATAATGAAATAAATGAGCCACAAAAACCAAAAAGACAAGCCATAATCATTAATCCAGAAATACTTTGTCTTTGAATACCAGTTAAACTCAAAATAATACCAAATACAAACATTACTGCCAAGTTTGTAAGTAAAAACAAAGCTATTCGCATCATAAAAATTCTTTTCCTTTATTAATTAATTAATAATGATTAATATTGAATTAATAATATAATTAATGTTTTATTATCACTTTTCAAGTTATTTATTATGCAAATTTAAAAAAATGTTTTAAACTTAATTAATTTTAAATATTTAAAAATTTGCAAGATCAATCGCAATTCTTATTGTTTCATCAAGATATGGAGTTGATAATTCATAATTTTTAAATAAATTATCAATTGTTTTTAATTGTATTTTACCTTGTTTAGCAAAGCGTTCATTAATACGACGTAATTTAATTACATCATTTTTTTTATTTTCTTGTTCACGTTTAATGTAATTAAGTGAAATAATATTTTTATTTAACTTAATTGCATCATGATAACGAATAATATCTTCATTAAGATATTTAAATTCAAGATTTTTTGCTATACGCTTTTTATAATTAAAAGTTAAATTAGTAATATATTGATTAATATTACCAACAACATTATAATTAGTTGGTACGATGTTATCCCAATGTAAAGCATTTTTTTTAGAACTCTCACCAATTTCAATTAAATTTATATTTGTTGGCATAATAATATCAGGTGTTACTCCTTTACATTGAATACTATCACCAGTAATACGATAAAACTTTTGAATAGAATATTGAATAGAACCTAAAGCAGGCCAATTTGGATGTAATACCTGATCATAAACACGACTTAAAGAATGATATTGTTGAACTGTACCTTTACCAAAAGATGATTCTCCAACAATTAATGCGCGACCATAATCTTGCATTGCAGCAGAAAAAATTTCTGATGCTGAAGCGCTAAGGCGATTAATTAATATCGTAAGTGGACCTTTATAATAAACAATGTCATCATCATCTATACCTTGATGAATTTTACCGCTATTATCACGAACTTGAACAATTGGACCACTTGGAATAAATAAACCGGATAATGATACTGCTTCGCTTAAAACACCACCACCGTTACCACGTAGATCAATAACAAGTGCATTAATATGATTTTTAAGTATTTTTTGTAATTGAATTTTAACATCATTAGTTAATCCAATGTAAAAATTAGGAATATTAAGTACAGCAACTTTTTTATTACCAATACTTTTAATTATGAATTTTACTGCTCTATCTTTAAATCTAATGTGTTCACGAATTAATGTTACAATATTGGGTTTAGAGAATTTTGAGTTTGAAATAACTTCAAGATAAATTTTACTACCTTTAGGTCCTTTGATCATAGTTACAACATCATCTAATCGACAACCAACAACATTTCTTATTAATTTATTAGTTTTACCTACACCAATGATTTTATCCCCAATTTTTAATAATTTACTTTTTTCAGCAGGACCATCAGTGACCATTGAACTAATAATAATATATTCTTCTTCTTGTTTAAGCACTGCACCTATACCATTCAATGATAAACTTATTTCTGAGTTAAATCGTTCTGTATTATTAGGAGAAAGATAATTAGTATGCGGATCTATTTCTTGTGCGAAAGCATTCATAATTAATTGAAAAACATCTTCACTTTGAATTTGAGTTAAACGTTTTAATGCAAAATTATAACGTTTAGTTAATATTAACTTAATTTCTTTATCATTTTTATCTGATAACTTTAAATTTAACCAATCAAACTTAAGTTTTACATCCCATAACTGATTTAACTCCTTATTAGTTTTAGGCCAAGGCGCTCTACTTCTATCAACTTCAATTATATCATTTTTAATAAAATTAATTGGTATATTAATCCGTGATAAAATGTATTGAAAATGTTCATAACTTTTTTGTTGTGCTAAATTAAATATCATATATAATGTATTCAATTGGCCAGTTTTAAGTTGTTCTCCTATTTTTATTTTCTCATTACTAAATTTTTCAATTTGCGATTGTAAAAAAAGATTATGATGATAATCTAATAAGTTTAAATAACGATCAAAAATTTTAATAGAAAAATTTTTATCTAGATTAAATTTACGATAATGAAAGTTCATGAAACGTGAAAAAATTCTTTCACTAATAATTGTATGTTGATGTTCTTGTTGAATATAAGGAAGATTCTGAGTTTTTAATAATATTGAAGGTACTCTAATATCTGCTAATGAACTAAATGTTATCATTATAAAAAATACAAAAATTAATTTATTATAATTATTCATTTCGTGATTAGCTTTCCTATAATAACTTTAAGTATTCAATAGAAGTATTTATTTATAATTATTAACATAATTATAAATAAATATTATCTTTAGTTATCTCTAGTACTAGTGTGTCTATAATACTTTAGTTAATTATAATCTTTAATATTTGATTATTTTAATATAAAAATATTTATTATAAATTTTAATTTTTCTGAATTAATCATTATATTATAATTGATTTTTTTAATTTAATATTCATTATAAATATAATATTTATTTTTATTAGAAATAATCAATAATGTTTTTATTTTCTGTTTTTACAGTTTTTATTAAAATTCTAATTTTCTTAATTTTTGTTTTATTTATTAAACTTGAATATTAATTTTTCTTCTATCAACTCAACTGTTTGTACACATATTCTACATATATTTTGATTCTAAATTATCATAACTTATTATTATTTAAATTAATTCGTTTAATATTTTCGATACTATATAGATAACATAAATTAAAAGTATATATCTTAAGATAAATGCAATTATATTTTTTCATACTATCTTCTTTAGTTAGTTTTATTATAGTATTATAAAAGATCTAAATTTTTAATAAATGAACTTCATTTTTAACAATAAAACAATAAAAATACTTAATTAAAAATAATTATTTCTTTACTACTACTTAATTTAAATTAATTTTCCATTAAATTTTATAATTATAATAACTTTACTAATTAATATAGAAATAAACTAACAATATTAGAATATAATTACAGATATTTGACATATAAATCAATTATTGAATTAGATTAATATATAAATATATTCGCATAATAAAACTCTTTCAATTAAAATCTTTTTATTATTTATTTTATTTATAATAATAATTAAAATAGAACTATTAATATTATTTAATAAATTAATTAGTTCTCTATTGAGAACTAATTAATAAAACAATCTTTGAATCATTAATATTATTTTACTTATGTGTTAAAAAATGTCAATAAAACAATATTTTATTTTTATGAAAACAAAATACTCAAAGAAACATTTTTTTACTTAATAAGTATAAATTTAATATTTTTTATAAAAAATCACAAAAATATTACTTTGATACTTTTTTAAATAAAATCATAGTAAATTAATATCATCTAACTACTTTGAAATAGTAGTGTATTTATTCTTAATAAGAACGATAATAAAATTGGATTTATCAGTAATTAAATTAGTTAAAGTATATGAAGAATTTTAATAAAAACTTTTCATTATATTTATCAAATTTTATATATATTATATTTTAAAAAATAAATAAATTACTTAGATAATAGTCTATTCTTAAAATTAACAATCGTTATATTAATTATTATATTTTAATTAATTTTAGTTTAATTAACTAGTATTAAATTAGATAATAAATTAAAATTAATTAAAATTTCAAATAATTATTTGATTATATATAAAATAATAAAATATAAATATATTTACTAAATAACATATACTAAAATTAGTGATGATTATTATAACTATTTTAGTTTATATATATAAAGTTTATTTTATATAAATTGGTAATATTTAATTAATATAATTTATTAATCTAATAAATTATATTTGTATTTAAAATAAATTTTTTTAAAAAAATATAAAAATTATTTAATATTTTATTTTTTATTTAAAAAATAAAATTACTAATTCATAATAATATTAATTTTTTAAAAAAATTATCTACATTATTTATTCTAATAATTTAAAATGTTTTTAATAATTTTAATTATATTAAATAATTAGTGACTAAATAAATAGTTACTTATGAAATATAAAATGAATAAAAACTAAAAATTTTATAAAAATATTAAATAATCTAAATAATAAAATCATTTTTATATTTTCACTAATATATAATATTATAATAAATTTATTATTTTATTATTAAAATAATTTAATAATAAAATTAATTTTACTATTTAATATTTTAAAATTACTGTAAAATTATATTATCTTTAATATAAATATTTTATATAAAAATTTAATGATATTTAATATTATTCTATTAAATTTTAAATAATTCTTTCGTTAAAGAATGAATAATAATTATATAATATTTTATATGATACTAATAATTTTTTTAGAATAATAAATATTTTTTATTAATACTATTTTTATATTCGTTAAATAACTTATATAAGATTATATATTTTTTTTAATTAAATCAACCTAATATATAAATTATATTTATTATTATTAATTATTTTAATAAAAAATTATGTTTACTTAATAATGTCTCATTTTTAATAAAATACTTTATTTTATTAAATAATTTTTTCATATTATAGAATAATTATTTTTATTAACAGGAATAATATATTCAAATTATAAAAATTAAAATACTAATGATTTTTATGTTAAAAAACTTAAAAATAAATAATTTTTATATTATTAATCTCAATTTATTAAATAATTATAAATTTTTAAAAATATATTTATCAACTCTATATTTACTTGTAAACAATTTATTATTATACATTTATAATTAAAAGTATGAAATATCTTCTATATTATAAATATATAATAATATAAAATATTTTTTATTTAAAACATTATAAACTTAAACTTTACTCATATATTTTTTACGTATTTCCTTTGCAACCAAAGCAATTGCTTCTTTACTAGTTATTCCCTTTTCCATTAATTGATGAATACGTTCAACAGATTCTTGTTGTTCTTGATCATTTAATGTAAAAATATTTAAAATATTTGTTTTACTCATAATTTATTTAATTATTATTATCAATATATTATTAACGTAATTTTAATCATAAAATATTTTTATTATAATATGTTTATTAGTAATACCTAATATTATTTAAAATATATATATACAAAAATTCAACTACTTTATTCATTAAATATTGTTTTAAATTATTTTAATTTTATAGCTAATAAGCCATTGACAATTGTCATTATATCAAGTAATGCAAATTATTAATATAATCATACTTTAATATTATAGTTTCTGATCCAGTTAGTACTTTAAAAATTAAAAGTAATATCATATAAATTAACCATAAAAAACAAAAAAAATTAAATTCTAAATTTAATTTTTTAAATTATTAAATAATAAAATATAATATATTAATCTAATTTTCAAGTCAAATAAAAATATTTTTTAATATTTTGCTTTAAATATATTGGTCTATAATTTAGATAAAAATATAGAAATTTTACTAAAACAAACTAAAATAAATTAAATTTTCTTAATACGACAATTGATATTTATTTTTGGATGTTAATTGTTGATCATCATAAAAATAATTTTTTATTTAATTATAAAATATTATTAAAAAAAATAAATAAAAATACCTTTTAAATAATTTAAAAGGTATGAAGATTAAAAAATAATATGTCAAAAGAAGAATATTATATTAAAATTAATAAAGTTTATCAATATTTACGTGATGGTGATTGTTAACAAATTAATTTTGCACAGTATTTTAAAGTTAAATATTATATTAATAAATAGAAAACTTTCTTTAAACTTAATTAAAATAATTATGTTACTTTTTTGTTTTCATTTATTTTAAATAACATTGTTTACATAGTTATATTTCTTGAATATTTTTTATTTCAAAATTATTTTAATTTAAACTTATTTAATTAAAGGAACATTATCTAAACTTTTTAATCTTCAAAAAAGATCAAAAATAAATAAAACGCTTACAATTATTAATCAAAGATCACATTAAAAATATAATGATAATTTAATTTATTACTAATGATATTGATAAAATAAAAATACTAGAAATAATTAATATGTTAGAATTTTTTGTTATTGAGTTTTTACTTCTGTTTATCGTTTAGTTATCACTATTATTAAAAATACTATTTTACTACCATGTAACTTATCTATTAAAGATTTATTTTTTAGTGGTTTAATTATTGATGTATAAAAAATACGCTCAATAAAAATTATTGATGAACTTAAACTTCATCGACGAATAGTTATTCTATAGCAATTAGTTATATTAATTTTTGTGCTAATCAATGGATACAAATACTAATATACCTATTTATTAATTAAAATTAATACTTTTTTATTATTAGGTTGAATTTGAAATTATCATAGATAGCACTACTAAAAAAAGAATACTAAGAAAGTTTTAATAAAGTAAATCAAATATTATTTTTTTATAAAAATAATATAATAGTTAAATTATTGATTAACTTTAATTAATATTACCTATCTATATATGATTAAATATAACAAAATTTATAAATCTAAATTTATATTTCTATTTATAAAAATATAAAAAAATAAAAAACTTTTTATTTATGTTTTATTGATTTAAATAAATTTTAAAGAAATAATTAATTGAAATATATTTTCATAAATTAATATTATATTCAAAACAATTAATATCAATTAATTGTTTTGTTTTATTATTTTATTTTAAAATATTTATTCTTAATTATTATTATTTTTATATGTTTAATAGTAAATATTATCATTATAAAAGTTTGATGTTTTTTAATTAATAAAACTAATAAATAATTTATCAAAAATTGATTAAAATATATTTTATCAATTATAGTATTAATATTGATATATTTATAATTTTTATTTTTATTAAAAAATAATAGCATTATATTAATAATATTATTAATGTATCAAATAATGATATCAGTAATTAATTTTTTATTGAAAAATTTTAAATTTCATTAATAACATTAAGAAAATAAAATATTTATCTTTTTAGTAAATACTGTAAATTATATTACATTAACCTTCAGTGTTAAGGTATATAAAATAAAACTTTTATTATAAAATTTATATTAAATAAAAATAATACAATAATGACCATTAGTAGTTTTATTAAAAATTTTTAATAAAACTTATTATTTAATAAGAATTCAGTAAAATTTTATTTTAAAAATAAATTATATATTAATTTCATTTATAATGAAAATTATAAGTTATATACAAAAATAAACGCTATTTAATAAAATTAAAAATAAAAATTAGACTTTTATATTAACTAAAATTTAAAATTGAAAATATTTTACTTAATTTTTATATACAAAGAAATTTAATATTTATTTACATTTAGATCATATATATTGATAAAATATAAAATTTCTTAATAATTAATTAAATATAATTATATAATTAATATATTTATTAATGATTAAAAATAATTATTATTTTAATTATTTTATTTAATACTATTATAGTGATTTTTATATTAAATTTATTCAACGTTAACATTTTTATTAGTTATTATTTTATTTTTAATTAAATTAGTGTTATTTATAAATTTAATAATTTTATATTAAGTATTTAAATAAATTAATAATATTATTAATTGAGCATTTTTGGAAAAAATTATAAAATATTTATAATTTTTAATTAATATTAAAAATAACTTAAATCTTACCTCAAACTATTATATAATAGAATTAAGTTAGTTTTTTACTAAATTTATTTCAATTATTTAATAAAAATTATTTATATTAAAATATAAATACATGAAAATAAAAATATAAATACTAAAGATAATGAACGTTCTTGCGAAAATTTAGCTATTGAAGTAATATATAATTAATTTATTTTAAATATAAAAATAATTTATATTATTACTTGATATTTTTAATGTAAATAAGTTTTTTAAAAATTTTTAAATTTATTTAAATTTTCAGAATATAATTCTATTTGTAAAATTATAAATTAATTTTAATATCGGCTATATTTCATGAAAAATAATAATTATTATAAAAAATAAATTTATTAATATAAATATTTTTATAAAAATATTTATATTAATTTTAAATATTTTGATTAATTATATATTTTTTTCATATTAAAATGATAATCTATTAAATATTAAATTTTAATTATAGTTAATAATTTATATAATAAAATTATCATATTAATAAATGTTTAATTGTATTCTTCCATAATTGACAAGTAAATTAAAATAATTATTTTATTATTTTAACTCTACTTCTAAGGAGGAAAGTAATGAGTATAGCTATTATAATTAGTACTCATGGTGTTGCTGCAAAACAGCTACTCATGGCCACTGAAATGTTAATTGGTAAACAACAAAATTTTGTTTATATCGATTTCATTTCAAGTGAAAATACTGATATTTTAATTGAAAAATATAATCAAAAACTTAATGAGCTTGATGTTTCTCAAGGTGTATTATTTTTAGTAGACATGTGGGGCGGTAGTCCATTTAATGCCGCAAATCAAATTATAGAAAGTAAAGATAAAAATAAATATGATATAATTACAGGTGTTAATATTCCAATGTTAGTTGCTACATTATTATTCCGTGATGATAATCCTACTTTTAGTGAATTAGTCAATAATGCTATTAAAGTTGGTCGAAATGAAATTAAAGCATTAAATAATTTAGAGATTAGTAATAAACTTAAAAATTTACCAGTCTTAATTCCTAGATCACACGTATCGAATCTAACAAATCAACAGAGATATATGTTTATTGCCCTTACACGAATTGATGATCGTTTAATTCATGGTCAAGTAGCTATTCGTTGGACAAAAGAAATAAAAGTTAAACGTATTATCGTAGTAAGTAATAAAGTTGCTAAAGATCATATTCGTTCAACCTTATTAAAACAAGTTGCACCACCAGGTGTTATCGCTCATGTTGTTGATGTAGAAAAATATATTCGTGTTTATAATAACCCAAAGTACGCTGGTGAACGTGTTATGTTATTATTCACAAATCCAACAGATGTTTTACAGGTTGTAAAAGGTGGTGTAAAAATAAAATCTGTCAATATTGGTGGGATGGCGTATCGTGATGGTAAAATACAAGTTAACAATGCAATTTCAATTGATAATAAAGATATTGATGCTTTTAATAAATTATCAAAACGAGGTGTCGAACTTGAAGCTCGTAAAGTTTATAGCGATAAAAAACTAGATATGTTAGCCCTTATTAAAAAAGTAAAAACTTAATTTTTTTACTTATAAATTAACAAATTAAAAATATACTTTACCAACGTTGTTTGTTAGAGGAGATAAACAATGGAACTTACCGTTGTTCAAATCATACTAGTTTTTTTTGTTGCCTCTATTGCAGGTATTGGTTCTGTTTTAGATGAATTTCAATTTCATCGTCCTTTAGTCGCTTGTACATTAATTGGTCTTGTACTAGGTGAATTAAAAACAGGGATAATTATTGGAGGAACATTAGAGATGATCGCCCTTGGATGGATGAATATCGGTGCAGCTATTGCTCCTGACGCTGCCTTAGCATCAATAATTTCTACTATTCTAGTTATTGCTGGCAAACAAGATATTGCTACTGGTATTGCGTTAGCAATTCCTTTAGCCGCAGCAGGTCAAATATTAACTGTTATTGTTCGAACAGTTACTGTTGCATTCCAACACATATCTGATCGAGCTGCATTATCTGCTAATCTACGAGCATTAAGTATAATTCATATTTTAGCATTATTATTGCAAGCAATGCGTATTGCTGTTCCATCTCTAATTGTTGCTATCTCTGTAGGTACTTCAGAAGTACAATATATTCTTAATTTAATTCCTGATGTTGTAACTAAAGGATTAAATATTGCTAGTGGTATTATTGTTGTTGTCGGCTATGCTATGGTAATTAATATGATGTATGCAGGCTATTTAATGCCATTTTTTTATTTAGGTTTTGTAACTGCTGCATTTACTAACTTCAATTTAGTTGCTTTAGGTGTTATTGGTGTTATGATGGCCATTCTTTATATTCAACTTAACCCTAAACATAACCAATCAAAAATCACTACTTCAAAAAATAATGATAATACCGATTTAGATAATGAATTAGATTAATTAAGGAATGGAATGATGATAAATATAGCTTCAGTGAAACAAATAAATAAAAAAAAACTTACTACTAGTGATATTCGCAAAGTTTTTTTACGCTCTAATCTTTTTCAAGGATCTTGGAACTTTGAACGTATGCAAGCACTTGGTTTTTGTTTTGCAATGATACCAGTAATTCGTCGATTATACCCTGAAAAAAATAAAGAATGTAAACAGGCTATTAAACGTCATCTAGAGTTTTTTAATACACATCCTTATGTTGCATCATCTATTTTAGGTGTTTCAATGGCAATGGAAGAACAAAGGGCTAATGGTGAAAATATTAATGATGGTGTAATTAATAGTATAAAAATTGGCTTAATGGGTCCATTAGCAGGTATTGGAGATCCTATTTTTTGGGGAACAATACGACCAGTTTTTGCTGCATTAGGGGCAGGAATTGCGATGTCAGGTAGTTTATTAGGGCCAATATTATTTTTTATTTTATTTAATTTAGTTCGCTTATTAACACGTTATTACGGTGTAATTTATGGCTATAAAAAAGGACTTAATATTGTTCATGAAATGAGTAATGGTTTTTTACAAAGAATAACGGAAGGAGCTTCTATATTAGGATTATTTGTGATGGGTGCATTAGTTAATAAGTGGACTAATGTTAATATTTCTTTAGTTATATCAGAAATAAAAAATCCAAATACTGGTGAAATAACAGTTACTACTGTACAAACTATTTTTAATCAATTAATGCCTGGCTTAGTACCATTATTACTAACTTTTTGTTGTATGTGGTTATTGCGACATAAAATAAATCCATTGTGGATTATTATTAGTTTTTTTATTTTAAGTATTATTGGTTATTCTGGAGAATTTTTATCTTAAAAAATTAATATCTTAATTATCGCTTATAGTTAAGTTAACTTTTTTGTTTTAGTTTTATTTTAATAATAATAATGATAATCAGTTTGAGTTATTTGTTAATTAACATAAATAATATTACATTAATTGTATTATACTTATTCATATTATATATTATATCTTACATATAATAGTGTTAAATTTTTATTTACTAAATAAAAGATAAGATTTATATCTTTGTTTTTAAAAAAAATTATCATAAAATTATTTCAATTAATATTATAAATATCTTTATTAATTAAAATCATAAGTAAATGATTTATATAAAATCTAAATGATTAGAAATACTTATAAATTTAATAGTAGTTTTATAAATGTTTATTAATAATTTAAAAAATAACATGAAGTTTATTTATTTATATAATTTTTAATTTATAAGTAATAATTAAAATATAATTTTATTTTATCAATCAAATAAAAAATATTAATATTTATAAAATATGAAATTTTAAAAAGAATAAATATATATAAAAGCATATATTAATTGAACAATCATTTAACTCAAAAGTTAAATGATTGTTCAATTAATATATTTTATGTTTTTTATTAAAAATTTATTAAAAGCTGTTAAGACAGCTTTTAATATGAAATAATTTATTATTTATGAGATTTCATCTTTTCAACCTTACCTTTTAACTTTTGACCAGATCGAAAAGTTACTACTCGACGAGCAGTGATTGGGATATCTTCTCCAGTTTTTGGATTTCGACCTGGACGTTGTTTTTTATAACGCAAATCAAAATTACCAAATCCTGATAGTTTTACTTTCTCTCCATTTTCTAATGAACAACTAACTTCTTCAAAAAAAAGTTCAATTATGTTTTTTGCATTATGTTTACTTATATCTAGTTTTTTAAATAGATTTTCTGACATTTCAGCTTTTGTAAGTGCCATAAATTTAGTCCCTCAAGGAGGCTTGGAATCGTTGTTTTAATGCAGCAATATATTTATTAACAGTTGCTGTAATCTCTTTTTCTTCCAAAGTACGATCTATATCTTGAAAAATTAAGCTAATAGCAAGGCTTTTATAACCTTTCGGTATTCCTTTGCCATAATAGAGATCAAATAAGTTTATTGTAACTATATGATTTATACTGATTTTCTTACATTCAGTAAAAATATCTGCTATTGTTACCTCTTCTGATACTACAATAGCAATATCTCGTCGATTAGCTGGAAAACGTGAAATCATATTTACTTTAGGGATAATACGATCTTTAATTGCATCCCATAATAATTCAAAAACTAGTGTCCGACCATTTAAATTTAACTTATTTTCTAGTTCAGGATGAATAACGCCTATGTATCCAATGTAATTGTTATTTAAATAAATTTCAGCACTTTGTCCTGGATGAAATATAAGATTAAAATTATTTTTATAAATAATATCATTTAATTTTCCAGTTAATTCTAGTATTGCTTCAATATCACCTTTTATATCAAAAAAATCAACAACTCGTTTTTTTTCTAACCAATGCTCTTCGTATCGATTACCAGTAATTGCACCTGCTAATATTAATTCTTGCCGAATACCATGTTCTGCTGTTATATCTGGCAGAAATCGTAAACCAGTTTCAAATAAGCGAATGCGGTTTTGTTGACGATTTTGATTATAAATTATTGCTGTTATTAAACCTGGTAGTAAAGAAAGTCGCATTGCAGACATATTAATCGAAATAGGATGAGGTAAAATTATTGCATTAGAATTTGGATGTAGTAGTAACTGAATTTTAGGATCAACAAAACTATAAGTAATTGCTTCATTATAACCTCGATCAATTAATAATGTTTTTACTCTTTTTAATGGAAGAATTGACTCAGAATGTGAAGTTATTATTAAATCAGCATGTAAAGGTATATTAAGTATATTATTATATCCATAAATACGAGCTATTTCTTCAATTAAATCTTCTTCAATCTTTACATCAAAACGCCAAGATGGAGTAACTACTTGCCAGCTATCTTTTTTGTAAATTACTTTGAAACCTAAACGTTTAAGAATCTGACTAACATTAACATTAGAAATACTATGGCCAATTAAACGATCGATCTTTTGTCTAGTTAATATTATTTTTTCTACTTTTGGTAAGCTATTTTGATGACTTATATCAATAATAATTCCAACATCGCCACCACAAATTTCAACTATTAATTTACTGGCACGTTCCATAGCTCTATATTGCAATTGTGGATCTACTCCACGTTCAAAACGATGTGAAGCTTCAGTATGAAGATTATAATTAAGTGCCCGGCCAATTATTGATAATGGATTAAAAAAAACACTTTCCAATAAAATATTTTTTGTGTTTTGATTAATATTTGAATACTTACCATAAAAAATACCAGCTAGACCTAAAATATTTTTCTCATCAGCAATAACTAAAATATCTTGTTTTAAAGTTATTTTACTATTATCAAGTAAAATTAATATTTCATCTTCTTTCGCCATTCGAACAATTATACTTCCATTTAAGCGATCAAGATCATAAGAATGTAAGGGTTGACCTAGCTCTAATAATACAAAATTAGTAATATCAAGCACAGGATTAATAGTATGAATCCCACTGCGACGTAATTTTTCTCTCATCCAGATAGGTGTTTTTACTGTAATATCAATATTTTTTATTACTCGTCCCAAAAAACGTGGACATGCCAAAGGTACTTTTACTTGAATAGGAAAAACAGTAGTATTAGTACATTTAACTGGATCAATTTTCACGGTATTTAACTTAAGATTATTAATAGCTGCAACATCACGCGCTATACCTAAAATACTTAAGCAATCAGCACGATTCGGCGTTAAACTTACTTCAAAGATATGATCGTCAAGTTTTAAGTAATTACGAATATCGATCCCAATAGGAGCATTTTGAGGTAATTCAATGATACCAATATTATCGTCAGAAATAGCAAGTTCAGAATAAGAACAAAGTATACCTTCAGAAAGTTCACCGTGTAATTTTATCTCTTTAATTTTAAAATTATTTGGTAAAATAACATCAACTCTTGCTACAGCGACTTTTAATCCTTGACGACAATTTGGTGCTCCACATATAATATTAAGTAAATGTTTAGTTCCAATATTAACCTTTGTTAAAAATAATTTATTTGCATTAGGATGTTGAATACATTTAACGATTTCACCGATTAATACACCTTGAAATTGACCAGCAACAGGATTAATATTATTAACTTCTAAACCAGCCATCGTCATTTGCTCTGATAAAGCCTTACTACTTATTGATGGATTTACCCACTCACGTAACCAAAATTCACTTAATTTCATGTGATAATTCTGCTTTATCTAAATTGTTTAAGAAAACGAAGATCATTTTCAAAAAAAACACGTAAATCTATTATGTTATATCTTAACATTGCTAAACGTTCTACTCCTATTCCAAAAGCAAAACCAGAATATAAGTTAGGATCGATACCAACATTGCGTAATACATTTGGATGCACCATACCACAACCTAAAATTTCTAACCATTTACCATTTTTATTCATCACATCAACTTCAGCTGAAGGTTCAGTAAATGGAAAATATGATGCTCGAAAACGAGCGTGGATTTTTTCTTCAAAAAAATAATTTAAAAAGTAATGTACTGTAGCTTTTAAATTAGAAAAACTGATGTTGTTATCAACAATTAAACCTTCTATTTGATGAAACATTGGAGTATGGGTTTGATCATGATCATTTCGATAAACACGACCAGGAGCAATAATACGAATAGGTGGTTTTTTATCTTTCATTGTGCGAATTTGAACACTAGAAGTTTGTGTACGTAATAAACAAGTAGTATTAAACCAAAAAGTATCATGTGAAACTCGAGTAGGATGGTAAAGAGGAATATTTAAGGCATCAAAATTATGATAATCATCTTCTATTTCAGGGCCATAAATAATAGAAAAACCAAGCTCACTAAAAAATTTTTCAATACGATAAATTGTATGTGTTATTGGATGAAAACTACCATTTTCAATTTGACGACCTGGTAATGTAATATCTATTTTTTCTGCAGCTATTAGAGTATTAAAAATAATGGTTTCTAATTGTTCTTTACGACTATTAAACAAATTCTGAAGTTCTTGTTTTGCCTGATTAATAATTATTCTTGCTGCAAGGCGTTCTTTTTCAGGTAGATTATGTAAAGATAACATTTGTAGTGTTAAATGACCCTTTTTACCTAAAAACTCAATACGTACTGAATTCAAAACAGCAACATCCTGAGCTTTTTCTATAGCTGTTTTTGCTAACGAAATTAACTCGATTAGATGTAGCATTTTTCCACTCCTCTATTTATCTTATAATCATTTAACTTAATAATTTTAAAATTTTTTATTTTTTCAAAATTATAAAAAAAGCCTCCAAATGGACGCTTATCGCTGTTTTATCTCTTTTTTTTAAAATATGAAAATTTTTTGAGCTTAAAAATAAAAAAAATAAAAAATATAATTTTATCTTTTAAAAAATAACCATTCATAAAATAGTTCTTATTTATAAGATAATAGATTATTAATAATAAAATAAAACTTAATATATTTTTAATTTAAGCAATTAAATTAACTTGTTTTTTACTTTCTTCAACTAACATTGCAAATGCAAGTTTATCAAAAATAGCAATATCAGATAAAATCTTACGATCAATTATAATTGAGGCTTTTTTTAAACCACGAATAAAACAACTATATGATAAACCATTTTGACGAGCAGCAGCATTAATGCGCGCGATCCATAACTTACGAATCTGACGCTTACGCTGACGACGATCACGATAAGCATATTGACCTGCTTTAATTACAGCTTGAAAAGCAACACGATAAATACGTGAACGAGCACCATAATAACCTTTTGCTTGTTTTAATATTTTTTTGTGACGTTGACGAGCTATTACACCGCGCTTTACATGAGGCATATATTCCTCCTATCACTTTGAATTAAATTCAATAATTTTAAACTAAAAACTAAAACTTATATATATGGTAAACATATTTTTATAAAACCAAAGTCACTTTTAGAAATCATATTTTTTTGTCGTAAATGACGTTTACGTTTAGTTGATTTTTTAGTTAAAATATGACGAAGGTTAGCATGTTTAAATTTAAAATTACCACTAGCAGTTTTTTTAAAACGTTTTGCTACACTACGTACTGTTTTAATTTTTGGCATTTTAAATATCCACTTCGCATTATTAATTATAATTAAATAACTAAACAACCAAATAAGTAATTTTTATCTAAAATAAAATTGTGTTGTTTTATTTATCTAGTTATTTTTTTTTCGGTGCAAGTATCATGGTCATTTGACGACCTTCAATCTTATTTGGAAAATATTCAACAACTGATATCTCATCCAAATCATTTTTAATACGATTAAGCATATCAATACCAATTTGTTGGTGCACCATTTCACGACCACGAAACCGTAATGTGATTTTTACTTTATCCCCATAATCTAAAAAACGAATTAGATTTCGTAGTTTAACTTGATAATCACCTTGACCTGTACCAGGTCGGAATTTAATTTCTTTTACCTGAATAACTCTTTGTTTCTTTTTTTGTTCTTTAAGCGATTTACTTTTTTCATAGAGAAATTTACCATAATCCATAATACGACAAACTGGTGGATCAGCATTTGGACTTATTTCAACTAAATCAACACCAATTTCCTCAGCTTTTTTAAGAGCCTCTTTTAAACTTATAATACCAATTTGTTCGCCATTTAAATCACTTAAACGAACTTCAGAAGCACGAATCTCAGTATTAATACGATTTAAACGTGCCATTTGAATTCTTTTTCCGCCTTTAATACCTTATTCCTCCAATTGATAAGTATGACGAGTGCGAATTTCATTAAGCACTCTTTTTGCAAATTCTATAACATCAAATGTTCCTAAATCTTCACCATTACGAGTTCTAACAGATATTTTGTTTAATTTAATCTCTTTATTACCACAAATTAACATATAAGGAACTCGACGCAAAGTATGTTCACGAATTTTAAATCCTATTGTCTCATTTCTCAAGTCTGCTTTTACACGAATACCAAAATTATTTAATTTTTTTACTATTTTTTGTACAAAATCAATTTGTTCATCTGTGATATTTATTATTACTATTTGTAATGGTGCTAACCAGATTGGAAAAAAACCAGCATACTCTTCAGTTAAAATTCCAATAAAACGCTCTAATGAACCTAAAATAGCACGATGAATCATTACTGGTATCTGACGTTCATTATTTTCATCTATATAAAAAGCACCTAAACGACTTGGTAATAAAAAATCGAGTTGTACAGTACCACATTGCCAAGCCCGATCCAAGCAATCATAAAGTATAAACTCAATTTTAGGCCCATAAAATGCACCTTCTCCAGGTTGATAAATAAATTTAATATCACCTAATGCATTAGCAAGTTCTGTTTCTGTACGATCCCACTGAATATCACTACCTATCCGTTTTTTTGGTCTAGTAGATAATTTAACTAAAATCTTTTTAAAACCAAAAGTTTTATAAACATCATAAATCATTTTAATACAATTTTTTACTTCTGTTAAGATCTGGTGTTCAGTACAAAAAATATGTGCATCATCTTGAGTAAACCCCCGCACACGCATCAAACCATGTAAAGAACCAGATGGTTCATTACGATGACAACTTCCAAATTCTGCCATCCGTAACGGTAAATCACGATAAGATTTTAAACCTTGATTAAATATTTGTACATGAGCTGGACAATTCATTGGTTTTATACAATATTCTCGATTCTCAGATGAGGTAGTAAACATATTTTCTTTATAATTTTCCCAATGACCTGTTTTTTCCCAAAGAATACGATCCATTATTAATGGACCTTTTACCTCTTGATACTGATATTCATTCAATTTAGTACGAAGAAAAGTTTCTAATTCACGAAATATTACTAAACCATCATTATGCCAAAATGCTATACCAGGTACTTCTTCTTGCATATGATAAAGATTAAGTTGTTTACCTATTTTACGATGATCACGTTTTGTTATTTCTTCTAAACGCAATAAATAAGTGGTTAATTGTTTTTTATTTCCCCAAGCTGTTCCATAAATTCTTTGTAATATTTTATTATCGTTATTAAGATTACAATATGCTCTAGTAACTTTTTCTAGCTTAAAATAATAACAAAAACGAATATTGGAAACATGAGGTCCATAACATATATCAATATACTCTTCATTATAATAAAGTCTAGGATAGTCATCTTTATTAAAATTTTTATCTAAAATTTTAACTTTATAATCTTCACCTCGAGCAACAAAAATATTTTTTGCTTCTTGCCAACTAACCATTTTTTTAATAATATTATATTTTTTTTTAGCTAACTCATGCATGCGTTGTTCAAGTTTTTCTAAATCTTTTTTAGTTAAAGAATATTCCAAATCAACATCATAATAAAAACCATTTTCAATAAGAAGGCTAATTACCATTTTAGTTGTTGGCCATAATTGTTTAATTGCATGGCCAAGTAAATGTGTACATGAACGACGAATAATCTCTAAACTCTTGAGATCTTTACTAGTAATAATAGATATTTTAACGTTATTATTAATTATATCACTAGCATCAACAGGTTTACCATTGATACAACCAGCTATACAAGTTTTTGCAAGATATAAGCTAATGTCATTTAATATATCCATTAGTGAAATTGGATATTCATATTGACGTTCGCTTTGATCAGGAAGGATAATAATTGGCATTATTTAAAGTCCTTAATTTATAGTAGTAAATCACCAATTACTAATAAATAAAAGATAAATTATATCTTTAAAATATATTTTATTTTTTAATAAAATAATTTATTACATAAAATTTTAAAATATTATGTTTTTATAAAAATTAAAAAATAAAATAATATAAACGTATAATATTATACTAAATAATAAATATGCATTATTAATACATTTTTTTTAATTAATATATTAAATATTTGATAATCAATAGAAATAAAATTCTAAAATCAATAACAAGTTAACCATCAAGTTGTTTTCTTATTATTAAAAAATTAATTTATTTTTAATAAAATTATAATTATAATAGTAAAAATTACATAATTTGTCGATAAAATTTTTACTTATATTAAAAATTTTAATTTTTATTTAATATTTTTAACAAAAAATAATAATATTTTTAACAAAAATTAGCATTTATAATATAAACTATTAAATTATAGACATTTTAAATTACTAAAGATATTGTACTTAAATACGTGTATATTAAAATATTTTATTCAATTTTTTGAAAAAATTATTTTCTTTAGTGAAGTTAATAATCTTATTAATTATTAATTATGATTTTTATTAAAAATTTTATAAAAGTATTTTAAATATTATCAATATATATAATTAGAATTATATAATAAATAATTTGTAATTAAGATGTATGTAATAAGTAATTATTTTATTCAAAAGTATAAATATAGAATATTTTTATATCAAAACATCAATATTATTATTCTCTCACTGGATCTTTAAAATTGTTCATAGTATTATTACTATAATTTATATTATAATTGATGTAAATCACGAGTAAAAACAAAAAAATAATTATATAATAAATTTTACTTTATATAATTTTATATAATTTATTTATAATATTAACATGAAATTAGATTCAATCTTAATAATTACTTTAATTAAATTTTCATCTATATTATAGTCTATTAAAATAAAAACAAAGATAATTAATTTTTTAGTTTTTTATTGTGATATAAAAAATTTTATATTTACTAATTATATGTATTATAATTAGAATGATTGATCATATTTATATATTTTATATAAAGTTAATAATTATGATTATTAAAGTAAAATTTATACGTTATTATCAGGAATAATTTATGTACAAAAGATTCAACTTTTTATTTAAACATATTTTTATTTGTTTAATGGTAATTACTATATTTATTCTTTTTAATCCAATAAAAGTCGCATACGCAAAGATATTTACTGTTGTAACTACTTTAACTATCATTCAAGATATTGCACAAAATGTAGCAGGTAATGCAGCAAATGTTCAATCAATTACAAAACCTGGAGCAGAAATTCATGAATATCAGCCAACTCCAAAAGATATATTAAAAGCACATAATGCTGATTTAATTTTATTAAATGGATTAGGACTTGAAAAATGGTTCAATCATTTTTTTGAAAATTTTAAACATATTCCTGCTGTTACTGTTACTGAAGGAATAAAACCAATACCTATTCAAGAAGGTGAATATCAGGATAATTCTAATCCTCATGCTTGGATGTCTGCTAAAAATGTATTAATATATATTGAAAATATTCGACAAGCACTTATAAAGTATGATCTTAAGAATATAGATACTTATAATAAAAATGCAAAAATATATGCTAATAAAATTAGTGAAGTTGATAAATCTTTACGAAAAAGACTTTCACAAATCTCAAAACAAAAAAGATGGTTAGTAACTAGCGAAGGTGCGTTTAGTTATCTTGCTAATGATTATGGATTTAAAGAAGCTTATTTATGGCCAATTAATGCAGAGGAACAAGGGTCTCCTCAACAAGTGCGTAAAGTTATTAATATTGTAAAAAAGTATAATATTCCAGTTATATTTAGTGAAAGTACAGTTTCTGATAAACCAGCAAAACAAATTAGCAAAGAAACTACTGCTAAATATGGTGGCGTATTATATGTTGATTCTCTCTCTACTCTTGATAGTTCTGTCCCTACATATATAGAATTATTAAAAATAACAGTTGATACTATTGCAAAAGGTTTTGGTCAATAATGATGAATAAAAATATTTTTTATGAAAAACCTAATTTAGTTGTTAATAATGTTACTGTTACATATAGTGATAGGCATACAGCTATTTATGATGCTAGTTTTAATATTACTGGTGGATCAATTTGTGCGTTAGTAGGAATTAATGGTAGCGGTAAATCAACTTTATTTAAAACAATAATGGGTTTAGTGACGCCAACAAAAGGATGTATAACATTAAACGATGCCCCTATAAAGATAGCACTTAAGAAAAATATTATTGCTTACGTACCACAAACTGAAGAAATTGATTGGAACTTTCCTGTTTTAGTTTCTGATGTAGTAATGATGGGTCGCTATGGTAAAATGGGTATTTTACGTATTCCAAGTAAAAAGGATAAACAAATTGTTACTGATGCATTAGCAAAAGTTGATCTTATTGGTTTAGAAAAAAGACAAATAGGTGAACTTTCTGGTGGCCAAAAAAAAAGAGTTTTTCTTGCGCGAGCACTTGCTCAAGAAGGAAAGGTATTACTTCTTGATGAACCTTTTACTGGTGTTGATGTAAAAACAGAAAATGCAATTATTGATCTTTTTCGTTTATTACGTAATAATGGGTATTTAATTTTAGTTTCTACTCATAACTTAGGAAGTGTACCTGAATTTTGTGATCAAATTATTTTAGTAAATAAAAGTATATTGGCTAGCGGTCCAATTGAAACAACTTTTACAAAAAAAAATCTTCAATTAGCTTTTGGAGGTGTATTACGTCATATTAATCTTTCTAGCACAGAACTTCATGATGATAATGATTCTCGTTCATTAACTGTTATTACTGATGATGAAAAAGCAGCTGTTTTTTATGGTAACTCTGAAAAATTATCAGTTGTTAAAAATAACCAAAGGAATAAATCATGTTAGATTTACTACTTCAACCATTTGAATATAACTACATGATTAAAGCAATTTGGATTAGTGCTATTGTTGGAGCAGTTTGTGCTTTTCTTTCTGCTTATTTAATGTTAAAAGGATGGTCATTGATGGGTGATGCCATTTCACATTCAGTTGTTCCTGGTGTTGCTGGCGCTTATGCACTTGGTCTTCCTTATTCTATAGGTGCTTTTTTTACTGGTATTTTAGCTGCACTTTCTATGACATTAGTTCATCACCTTTCAAAATTGAAAGAAGATGCAGTAATTGGTTTTATTTTTTCAATATTTTTTGCTACTGGATTGTTAATTTTATCATTAAATCCTACTTCAATAAATGTACAAAGTATTATTTTTGGTAATATTTTAGGTATTTCAGATGAAAATGTATTACAAGTTGAAATTATTATTATAATTTCTTTTATTGTACTTATGTTTATATGGAAAGATTTGCTTATTGTATTTTTTGATGAAAACCATGCTCATTCTATTGGATTAAATCCATTAAAATTAAAAATTATTTTTTTTACATTATTAAGTGCATGCACAGTTGCTGCTTTACAAACTGTAGGGACAATTCTTGTTATAGCAATGGTTATTACACCAGGTGCAACAGCTTATTTACTTACAGATCAATTTAAGCGATTACTTATTATAGCCATATTAATCGGTTTTATATTTAGTGCAATTGGCGCTTATATTAGTTATTTTATTAATGTTGCAACAGGCGGAGTTATTGTTACTTTACAAACATTAATTTTTCTTTTTGCCTTTTTTTTTGCACCTAAATATGGATATGCTTTATTTGTTTTTCGTCGAAAATTTTTTAGGAAAACTATAGGTTTCAAATAGTTACAATAAAAGAAAGGTAAATAACAATGAGTGATTTCATAGAATTATTAATAACGCCTTTTATTTTTCCTTTTATGAAAAAAGCAATTATTACTGCCATTATAACTGGAACTGTATGCGCTATTCTATCCTGTTTTTTGATACTTAAAGGTTGGTCATTAATGGGTGATGCTATTTCTCATGCTGTGTTACCTGGCATTATTATTGCTTATGTTATTAATATTCCTTTGTCAATTGGTGCTTTTTTTTCAGGAATTTTTTGTGCATTTGCAACTGGTTATTTAAAAGATAATAGTCGTATAAAAGAAGATACGGTTATGGGTATTGTTTTTTCTGGTATGTTTGCTTTTGGATTAGTATTATTTTCATGTATTAAAACAGATCAACATTTGACACATATTCTTTTTGGTAATATTCTTGGTATTACTACAACGGAATTTAAACAAACACTTTTCTTTTCATGTTTTACTATTATAATCACTCTTTTAAAACAAAAAGATTTTATACTTTATTGTTTTGATCCTAATCAGGCAAAAATTATTAATTTACCTGTTAAACTTTTACATTATGGACTACTTTCTTTATTAGCTCTTACTATTGTTGCATCTTTACAAGCTGTAGGAATAATTCTTGTTATTGCTATGCTTATTTCTCCTGGAATTATTGGTTTTATATTATGTAAAAATTTTAATCAAATGTTAATTATTTCAGTTATTGCTTCTACTACATCAGCTTTAATAGGTATTATTTTAAGTTTTCATTTTGATGCAGCGACTGGACCTTGTATTGTACTTACTCAAGCAATCTATTTTATATTAGCGTTAATTTATAATTCTATTAATAAAATAAAAAAATATTTTTTAAATAAAATTTCAATTCATTCTTAATCTAAAAATATTATATTTAAATAATTAATAAAAATTAATAGTAAAATAACTCATAATTAAAAATAAAATATAAATGAGTAAAATATTTATTAACTTAAAAAAATTTTATAAAACTTTTAAAAATAGTATATTCAATAATTATTATAATTAATATTGCATTATATTTTATTAAATTTAAAGTTAATTAATAGATATTTAATTTAATTTTATTAGTAAAATAATTAATTTTTATAATATATTTCATAAAAATAAATTATAAAATATTTTTATCTATGTATGATTAATTACTAATAATCTTTATTAAATTATTAAACAAAATTACAATCATATAATATATTTTATAAAATAAAAAATTATTTTCAATATAATTTATATACAGTATCATAAATAATGATAAAAAAAATAATATAATAAGAAAAATAAAAAATTTTTTATTTTTTAGAAAATAAAAATAAAAGAAATAATTATATAAAATATAAATTTACTATTAAAATTTTTACATAAAAACTTAAAATTAATAAGTTATTAAAAAATATAAAAAATTGTTTTTATATAATATTAATTTTTATTAAAAAATTTTAATTAAAAAAGATATTAAATTTTATTATTTATTATAAATTTATACACTTTATTTTTCTGTTAGTAAGTGTAATAAAAACTACCGTAAATATTTCCTTAGTATTATATTTATATATTTTAAAATATATAAATATTGTTTAATCAGTAGTCATAAAATTATCTTTTATTTGTTTATATTAAAAGATTTCTTAATTTTAAATTGATAAAATTAAGAAATAAATTATAAATAATAAAAGGAGTATTTTAATGTCTTATAATATATCTATTAAAGCTGCTATTTTTGATATGGATGGATTATTGATTAATTCAGAACCACTTTGGAGTCAAGCAGAAAAAGAAATTTTCAGTAAACTTGGTGTTAATATTTCAATTGCTAATCAACTTCCTGATACATTAGGATTACGTATTGATCAAGTCGTACAATTATGGTATTTAGCTTCACCTTGGCAAGGGAGTTCATTAAGGGATGTAGAAAAAAAAATTATTAATCGTGTTATTCAACTTATAGAAGAACAACAACCTTTATTACCAGGCGTTAAACATGCACTTCAATTATGTAAAAATCATAATCTAAAAATTGGATTAGCTTCAGCTTCACCAAAACATATGCTAAAAAAAATACTCACTATGTTTAATATTTATGATTATTTTTCAGTTGTAACATCAGCAACTTTACTACCATATAGTAAACCGCATCCAGAAGTTTATTTACAAGCAGCAAAATTTTTAAATATTGATCCAACACATTGTGTTGCTTTTGAAGATTCTTTCCATGGCATGATTGCTGTTAAAGCTGCGCGAATGCGTAGTATTGTTGTTCCATCAAAAAATGATTTTACTGATTTACGTTGGACATTAGCAGATATTAAACTTAGTACGCTTACTGAATTAACGGTTAAACATATTATTTAAATTTTATTTATTAATAGTAATTTAATGCATTAGTATTTTATTAAACTAATGCATTATTATTTTTTTATAAAAATAACTTTTATTCTTTATTAAAAATAATTTTTAAGTATACTACTAAAAAATAGAGTAAAATTATTATACTTTAAAAATTATATAAATAAATAATTGGATGTTATATACTATGACTGCTAGTGGGCATTTAATTTTTTCAATATCATCATTAATACTTGTACATAAATTAGCAATTACACCAGAATTTGTAAGTGGTGATTATCTTCATTTATTAATTGGAACATTATTTGGTGCATTATTACCTGATATAGATCATCCATCATCTTATCTTGGGCGTTTATTTCGTTTTATTTCTATTCCAGTTTGCAAATTATGTGGTCGTCGAGGTTTTACTCATAGCTTATTTTCATGGTTTATAATTACATTATTATCAACTCAATTTTCTAATAGTTATTTATTTTCTGATACGTTAGTTAAAGGATTTTTATTGGGTTATTTTAGTCATTTAGTTGGAGATATGTTAACTAAAAAAGGAATACCTTTTTTATGGCCATTAAAAATACAATTTTGTTTTCCTATATTAAATAATAACTTTATTCAAAAATCCGAGTACTTTATTGCTATATTATTAGTTATTTGTGCGATATTAATTCCAACTAATTATCAATTACCACTAAAGCCTATGTTAAAAGAAATAAAACAAAAAATAATTACATATTTAACCAATAAACTAAATAATGTAATTTTATTATTTTTTCCTTGAAATATAATTAATATTAATTATATTTATTTATTATAAAAATACTTTTAATACTGATAACATATAGAATAATCTTATTAGAAGTTTTTATTATCCTAGTCAATCAATGATAAACATTAAAATTAGGTTATTATAATAATATGTATAAATTTACTTATATTTATTATTATACTTATCTTTATTATGTTTTTATTATTTTTTAACTAAAATAAATAAAGATATATAGAATTTATAAATAATTATTATTTAATTTATTTTTTATATAATTTTACTATTATTTTAAATTTATAATTTGATACTAATCAATTAAAATAACATTATTTTAATATTTTAATTTATTTATTATTAATAATAGTTATATATAATATTATTTTAAATAATTATTATTTTTATTTTTTTTACCTTCATATAAATATTAAAAATTACAATATAAATAAATAAATATATTTTTTAAAAAATATAGAATTAATAATTATAACTTATTTATTATTATTATTTTAATTATTAAAATTTTTATATAAATTTTATTTTGTAATTTAAAATTTAAAAAAATAATAAATAAAAATATATTTTTATAAATCGATAAAAATTTTATAAATTAAAGATAGACTTAGTAATATTATAAATTGTTTTGTATAAATAAATTATGAAATAAATATTAATAAATTAATAAAATTAACAAATATAATCATAAGTTTAGATTTTTTTATCTTTGTTTTTAAAAGAAAAATATAATATATTAATTATTTTATTCATAGTTTTCTATTTTTTAAAATAATCTTTTTTAAAATTATTTAATTAATAAATTAATTTTATTAAATTAATAATAAAATTAAAAATAAAATAATATCATATAATATAATATTAAATTTATATCTTTTATATTGACAATAATAAACTAATATCATATTAAGATATAAAAATGATAAATTGATTTAATATTATCTGATTTTATAAAAATATATTTTCTTTTTAATATTTGATTACAAATTAAATTAATACTATCTAATATTAATTTTATTAAAATAATTCTATATTATATTTTTATATTAAATACTATAAAATAGTAATAAATAAAGATATCAGTAAAATTACTATTTTATTTTAATTTAAAAGTAAAAATAGTTAATAAAAAATAATTGTATTTAATAGAATATAAATATTTATTTTATTTTATAATAAAAATATATTTGATATAATAAATAAATTATCTTTATAAAAATTAAATTTTTATAATAAATATATTATACCATATATATTTTTAATAAACTAAATATTATTATAATATAATGGATTATCAGTTTAGGTAATATTTTATATACAAATATTTAAATAAATTAAAATAGGATGTGTATCATATTCATTAAAATTAATTACTATAAATTTTATACAATTATTTTTAATTATTTTTTAATATTATTTTTTATTTTATTTATAATAAACGTAATCAATATAAAAAAATTATTTTTCTTATCGAAAAACGTCTTTCTTATATGAAATATATCGCTAAGTATAAATTTAAAAAAAATTTATCAATAGATGATAAAATACAAGAAAATAAAGTTATTTTAAACTCACTTAATAAAGCAGAAATTTTAGGTTTAGATAAAAAATTAATAAAGATATTTATTAAATCTCAAATAAATTTAGCTAAAACAATTCAATATCGTTTATAAAATAGACTTATTATCTAGTGTTAAAACTATAACTCAATACTATAATTTAGAAGATATTCGTTTAAAAATTAATAAATTAAATAATAAAATTATATATTTAATTAATTTTTTAAAAAAGATAAATTGATACATATTAATTAATAAAGTAAAATTAAAATATATTAATTTAAAAATTAAATATATATTACTTTATTTTATTTATAAGTTATATATTATATAAATAAAAATAAATATGATTTATTTTAAATAAAAGAATTTTTATAAAAAATGATATTGATTTTAATCAAAAAACTATTAATAATTTTCTTTTATTTATTAATAATTTTTCTTATAAAATTTATAAAAAATTTTTAATTTTATTAATATTATTATAAATTTTCACTTAATTAAATAAAATAAAATTAACTATATAACTAATGTCAATTTTACTAAAAAAAAACTTAAATTATTTTAATAATAAAAAGCTCATAATAACAAGTTATGAATTTTCATCTCTTAATATAAGAGATTCAAAATTTCATGTAGCTTACGGAACAGATATAAATTTTTCTCTCGGTACTGCGATCTCTATTTGTTCAATTTTACATTTTAATAAAAACTATATATTTCATTTTTATATCTTTACAGATATAATTTCTAAATGTGAACTTAAAAAATATGATGAACTAACAAAATTATATAATACAAAAATAACAATTTTACTTATCGATATCTTTCAGTTAAAAAAATTTCCAACAAATAAATTATGGTCTCATGCAATTTATTTTCGATTTATTATCGCAAATTACTTTTATAAAAAAATAAATAAAATATTATATTTAGATTCAGATATTATTTGTTCTGGTGACATATCAGAATTATTTTCGATCAAATTAAATCACCATATTATTGCTGCTGTCACTGATAGAGATAAATTTTTATGGAAAAAACGAGCTAAATCATTAATAACTCCAGAAATAGCTAATGGATATTTTAACTCAGGCGTTATGCTAATTAACACGAATAAATGGCATAAAAATAAAATAACTAAAAAAACAATAAATATATTATTTAATTGCAAAATAAATATAAAATTTATATTTTTTGATCAAGATGCATTAAATTTATCGCTTGTAAATCAAGTTTTATTCTTAGATAAAAAATTTAATACACAATTTAACATTAATTATGAATTAAAAAATAAAACATTATTTCCTATGATTAATAATGTAAAATTTATTCATTATATCGGTCCAACTAAACCATGGAATAATTGGTCTCAATATCCTAGTACATATCTCTTTATTAAAATAAAAGAAAAATCTCCCTGGAAAAATACTCTACTCATTGCAGCATCAAATTCTAATCAATACAGATATTCTGCTAAACATATGTTTAATAAAAAAAAATATATTCAATGGATATTAAATTATTTTTATTATTTTATTATTAAAGTTTTATGTAAATAAAAAAATAAAAGATAAAAATTTTAAAAATATTTTATTGAAATTAAATTTAATAAAATATATATTAGAATTTTAATTAAAGTTAATTTATAACTGTTAAAATTATTAATTTAAAATAAAACAATTAAATATTACTAATAATTTTTATATAATTTTATCAAAATAAATTATTTAATTTTAAATAATTTTTATTAATTTAGTTTTATGGTTATAAAAAATTATTAAAAGATATTAATAATTTCATTACTTTAATTAATAAATATTATTAATTGCATTATTCATAAAAATTTATTTAAATCTTTTAAAAAAAAATTAAAAAATTATTGTTAAAATGTAACTAAGATTTTTTATATATTTTTTTATTTTATTATTAAGATGATTATCATTATAATATATTGATAATATGGTAATCTTTAAATATTTATTAAATTTAATATTATATTTAATAATATATATTTATTTATTATTATTTTTATAATAAATATTATTAATTATTAATAATTCTAGTAAAGATTTAGTTTTTCTTTATAAATACCATAATAAATTATTAATTATATTTTAATTTAATAAAAATATATCACTTATGATAAAAATAAATTTACTCTTACTTTAATAAAAGTAATTATTTTTCTATAATAGTTGAACTTTTAATTAATAAATTTTTAATAATAATTTTATTCTTCAACCTAAAATTATTTAAATTTAATTTAAATAAAAATATAATATTATATTAGAAATATATACTTTAATAATTGAAGTATATTAATTATAATATTACCAATAACCTAATATCTTCCACCATAAACTACCAATAACCAACCAAATAAAAAGATTAATTATACTTAATATAAATCCTATTTTCCACCATTCACCTAAAGTTATATAACCAGAACCAAAAATAATCGGCGCAGTACCGGTAGAATAATGTGTTAGCGACATCATTAATGATGAAGAAAAAGCTAAAATTAAACCAAATAACATAGGTGGAGCGCCTAATGACAATCCAGCAGTAAAAAATGTTGAAAACATTGCCATAATATGAGCTGTAGTACTAGCAAAAAAATAATGAGAATATACATATATTAAAACAAGTAATAACATACCACTAATATAACCAATCTCTAAGTGATCAATAGCATTTTTAACTGTTTGAGAAAACCAATTAATTAATCCAAGTTTATTAAGAAAAGACGCCATCATAACTAATGCAGCAAACCAAGTAATTGTATCCCAAGCCCCTTTTGTTTTTAAGATATCATCCCATGATAATACGCCTGTACAAAGTAAAATAGAAAGACCAATAAATGTAGTAGTTGTAGAATTAACAATAAAAGCGTTACCAAAAATAAATGCTGGTAGCCCAGACCACATTAACAATAATATAGCAAATACTGTTAAAGTAATTTTTTCTGAAAATGAAATAGGGCCTAATTTATATAATTTTTGCTTAGCAAAGTTTGGTGTAGACAAAGTTATTTTAACTTCAGGTGGATAAATCCAATAAATAATTAATGGCATAATAAATAATGAAATAATACCTGGTATAATAGATGCTATTGCCCACATCCCCCAACTAATTTCAAATCTAGGTGTTGTATTTTCCATTATCAAATTAACAATTAATGGATTAGGTGCAGTTGCTGTAATAAACATTGCTGATGTAATAGGATTAATATTAAAATTAACTAATGAAAGATAGCGTGCAATTTTTTGTAAGCTACTTGATTCTAAATTAGATTTAAAACTATTTAAAATAGAACGCATAATAGGATGAATAATCCCGCCGCCTCGTGCAGTATTGCTTGGCGTAACTGGTGCTAATATTGCCTCTGCAATTGTTAATGAATAAGCAATACCTAGAGTTTTTTTACCAAATAAAGAAATGAAATAATAACCAATACGTGAACCTAATCCTGTCTTATTTAAACTGACAGAAATCATTATTGAAATACCTATTAACCAAATAAGTTGATTTGAAAAACCACTTAAAGCATCATTAATTGCTTCTGTTGGATTATTTGGATTAGTTACTCTTGTAATAGCAATTAAAGCAATTGCGATAATAGAAATTGCACCTATTGGTAAGACTTTACCTATAATAGCTACTATAGTTCCAATAAAAATTGCAAATAATCGCCAGGCATTAATATCAACTCCTTTAGGAGCAGGGATAATAAACCAGATAATTAAAATCAATGTAATAGAAAATATGGTCGGTAAAATTTTAAAATAAGTTAATTTATTCATATTGTATTATCCAAATTATAATATATTTTTATATCAAAATAATTAACAATTTATAAATAAATAAAATTGATTTAATTAATTATAAATTTATTTATTTATTAAATGAATTTATAAAATAATAACTATGTTTAGTTTTATAAAATCTAATAAAATATTAATTTTTATAAAAATTTTTATATATATAAAATTATAATATCTTTTATAAAAATTAAAATAAAATTTATTTGTTAATTTATTGTATAAATATTTCTATATCATTATTAACGATAATTCAAATTAATATAGAAAATTAATTATAATTAATTTTCAACTCAATTAGATTAAATAATAAATAAATTTATATTAACAAATAAATTTTATTTTAAAATTAAAAATGTTTAATAAAAATATAATTTTTTTTAAAATATAAAATTATTTTTTTTAATATAAAATAAAATTTATAAAAATAAATAAATTTATTCACTTTAACTCCAATTAAAGTTAAAGAATAAACTTTAATTTTATTAATAAAATAATTAAATATAATTTATATCAATTTATTCACACTTATTTTTTTAACCATTCAGTGTGAAAAACACCTTCTTTATCAATTCTTTCATAACCATGAGCACCAAAATAGTCACGTTGAGCCTGAATTAAATTTGCAGGTAGAACATTAGATCGATAACTATCATAATAAGAAATTGCTGCAGTAAATGTTGGTAACGGAATACCATTTTGTATACCAAAGCAAATAATATCTCGTAATGATTGTTGATATTCATCACTAATATTTTTAAAATATGGTGCTAAGATTAAGTTTATTAAAAATGGATTTTCATTATATGCATCAGTAATTTTCTGTAAAAATTTGGCTCGAATTATACATCCAGCACGAAAAATTCTAGCAATTTCACCATAATTTAACTGCCATTGATATTTATCTGATGCTACTTTTAATTGCTGAAAACCTTGCGCATAAGAAATGATTTTACTTAAATAAAGCGCGTGAAAAATTTTTTTAATAAATCTCTGTTTATCATCTTCTTTAAATGAACTAATAGTTGGTCCAGTAAGAATTTTTGATGCTACCACTCGTTGCTTTTTTAAAAAAGAGAGATAACGCGCAAATACAGATTCAGTAATAAGAGTAAGAGGTATTCCTAAATCTAAAGCATTTTGACTACTCCATTTTCCAGTTCCTTTATTAGTAGCTTTATCTAATATAATATCAATCAAATAATTTTCAGTTTCTTTTTCTTTCTTACGAAAAATATCTGCAGTAATTTTAATTAAATAGCTACTTAATTCACTATTATTCCATTCAGTAAAAACCTCAGCTAATTCTTCATTATTTAACTTTAATGCGTTTTTAAGTATTGAATAAGCTTCAGCAATAAGCTGCATATCACTATATTCAATACCATTATGTACCATTTTTACATAATGCCCTGAACCATTAGGACCAATATAACTTACACATGGCAATCCATCTACTTTAGCTGCAATTTTTTTAAAAATAGGTGAAATTAAATTATAAATATCTTTATCCCCACCAGGCATGATAGATGGACCTTTTAATGCACCTTCTTCGCCACCAGAAAATCCAGCTCCAATAAAATTAAACCCTTGTATTAAAAGTTCTTGATTATGTCGGATAGTATCCTTAAAATAAGTATTACCACCATCAATTATAGTATCGCCTTTATTTAAATAAGGCGTTAATAATGTTATAGTTTTATTTGTCGCTTCACCTGCTTTTATCATCAATAAAATACAACGTGGTTTTTTTAATGAAACAACAAACTCTTTAATTGTATAATATGGAATTAATTTTTTATTTGGATTCCATTTAACTACTTTATCTGTTTTTTCTTTAGAACGATTAAAAATTGATACAGAATAACCCTTATCTTCAATATTTAATGCTAAATTACGTCCCATAACAGCCATACCAATTATACCAATTTGTTGTTTTGACATAAAAACTCCTATCTAAAAAATTATTATATAAAGTTAATTTGAAAATATATTTTTTATATTAATTTATTAATTTACTCTATAATTTCATGATAGTAAATTTATACTTTTAACATTATGATTTTTGGATAAAATGATTAAAAATATTATTTTATTGAAATTTTTTTCAAAGTACCCATTATTTTAAAATCGGCATAAGTTATAATATATTAAAAGGTAAAAATAAATTTTATGGAATGGATCACTGATCCTACGATTTGGGCAGGACTTTTTACTCTTATTGTGCTCGAAATTGTGCTTGGTATTGATAATTTAGTTTTTATTGCTATTTTAACTCATAAATTACCAATTAAATTACGTAATAAAGCAAGAATAACTGGATTAACATGTGCATTATTTATGCGTGTTATTTTATTATTTACTCTTACTTTACTTGTTTCATTAACTAATCCTATCATGAATATTTTTGGACATCAATTTAGTGCACGAGATATTTTAATGTTTAGTGGCGGACTTTTTTTACTTTTTAAAGCTACTATGGAGCTTAATGAACGTTTAGAAGGTAAAGACAAACAATCTGGTAAACAACGAAAAACAGCAAAATTTTGGGCTGTTGTAACACAAATTATTGTTTTGGATGCTATTTTTTCACTTGATTCAGTAATTACTGCCATCGGTATAGTTGAACAAATTAGTATTATGATTGTAGCGGTCACTATTGCTATGATGTTAATGATTATTGGTAGTAAATCATTAACAATGTTTATTAATGCTCATCCAACTATTGTTATTCTCTGTCTTAGTTTTTTACTTATGATTGGATTTAACTTAGTAGCTGAAGGATTTGGTTATTTAATACCAAAAGGCTATTTATATGTCGCTATTGGTTTCTCTATTATGATTGAATCCCTTAATCAATTTGCATTATTTAATCGTCGTCGTTTTTTAAAAGGAACAAAATCACTTCGAGAAAGAACTGCTGAAGCAGTATTACGAGTTTTAGACGGTCAACATGAACGCGCTGAATTAGATAATCATACCTCTAATTTAATTGCTGATAATAATGTTATTTTTGATCCAAAAGAACGACAAATGGTTGTTCGTTTATTAGGATTCGCTGAACGTAATATTAGTAGTATTATGACTTCTCGTCATGACATTGAATATATTGATATTAATAAACATGAAGATAAGCTACTTTCACTCTTAGAAACAGTACCACATACACGACTTGTTATTACTGATGAATCAATAAGTTATGAACCTATCGGAGTTATACATGTTATAGATATATTAAATCAACAATTAAAAAAGAAAAAACTTAACTTACATTCTCTAATTACACAACCACTAATTTTTCATGAAAGTTTATCATTACTTCAAGCATTAGAGCAATTTCGTAAAGCCCATACTCATTTTGCTTTTATTGTTGATGAATTTGGTTCTGTCGAAGGAATTGTTACACTAACGGATATTATGGAAACCATTGCAGGTAATATGCCGATCAGTGAAGAAGAGGTTGATTCTCGTCATGATATTCAACAATTAGAGGATAGCCGTTGGGTTGCTAATGGTTTTATGCCTTTAGAAGATCTAATTCTTTATGTACCAATTACTCTTGATGAAAAACGTGAATATGAGACGATTGCAGGATTATTAATGGAACATTTACAAGGAATGCCTATTGTTGGCGAACGTATTCAAATTGAAAATTGGATTTTTGAACCATTAGAAGTAACTAGGCAACGTCTTAAAAAAGTATTAATCACTCCATTAAAATTATCTAAAAATGATATTAAACAGAATGTTACTTAAAAATAAGTAATAATATATTTTGATAAAGTAAATTTTATTTTTAATAATATGAATTAAATATAAAAAATTAATAATAAATAAGAAAATATAATACGTTAAATTTTATATAAACAATTAATTTAATAATTAATTTTTAATTATTTTATAACTAATTATTAATATATATACATTTTAAATAAATTAAATAAAAAAACAAAATTTAATAATGAAATATATTTTTTTAAAATTTTATCTATTAAAAATTAAAAAGTCTCTTTAATAAGAGTAAATTTAAATTTACTTACTATTAATTATATTTTAAAAAGATTATATTGCTGTTAATAAACTAAAACTTAACAATAAAATTTATTATAATTTAATTTTAGAAATAATTAATACTTTTTATATAATTAAAAAAAAATAGAAATAATAAAATTATATTTACTTTAATTTTATCTTTTTTAATAAAGTAATATTATTAATAATATTATTAATAATATAAATTTATTATATTATTTAATATAAATAAAATTTATTAAAGTATTTCTTTCTATAAAAAATTAAATTATATCTATTCTATTTAATTTTATTAAAAAAATATTAATAATATTAAAATATTAATTTTAATAAAAATATTATCATTCATTGAATTTATTAAAAACTATTATAAAAATATTTATATAAAATTATTTTATCAATATCTCTATTAATTAATATAATAATAAGAAATATCAATAATTTGATTTTTGTATATCTTATTTTCTTTTTTATTTTATTATAATATTTTATATTTTTAACAGATTAAATAATTTTATATATAAAATTATTTAAAAATTAAGTTACTACTTAAAAAGTATCATAATTTATATTTATTTTATTATCTTCACTAATTTTACTCCTTACTGCACCTTGTTGATTTTTATATTTTGCATCATGACGACGATTATATGGACGATCAGCTGAACCAGATAAGGTCTCAAAACTTAATGCTCCAATAATCATACCAGGTCGTAGTGCTAATGGTAGCTTACCTGAATTATAAAATTCTAACACAATTTGACCATACCAACCTGGATCAATACGGTGGGCAGTAACATGAATCATTAGTCCTAATCGAGCAAGAGAAGAGCGACCATCAAGCCAACCAATAATATTATCAGGTAAAGTAACTAATTCTGAAGTAACTGCCAGTGCTAATTCAGCTGGTTGTAAAAAAAAAGCATTATTATAACCTATAGTAATCTCATTACTCATTACTAGATCTAATATAGCATTAATTTCATTTTTTGTTTCGCTAAGATTAATATAAGGTACTTTATGATTTTGAAATACTCGAAATTTATTGCCTAAACAAACATCAACTGTTGCGCCATTAATTCTCTCAATTGATGGACGTGGTTCAATAATTATTTTTTTTTCATCAAGCCATTTTATTATATCGCGATCACAAAGTCGCATTTTTATCTCCTTTCAATGATATTTAGTTTATTTAAAGATAATCACTAATATAAATATCCTATTTAATTTTTAATTATTAATTTTAATTTAATTATTATTTTTATATAAAATAATATTCTATATATTTATTGTTATTTTTTTTAAACATATTAAGATAATATCTTACAATTTATTTTATTATATTTTTAATAATAAAAAATTAATATTAGTTTTTGTTTGTTTATATCTTATTTAATTATACTTATTAAAAAGATATTTAATATTTTATAAAGATAAATGACAAAAATTTATTTTCTTATATAAACGATTATTATTAATAATATTTATTATTAATAATAATCGTTTTAAAGTAAAAAAATAATTTCGTACTTAAATATATGTTTAGTATAATCATATTTTAATAAATTAATTCTTTTATTTATTTAAATAACCAAAAATGATAAAAATTTAAATTATAATCTATCAAATAAACTAGTTTTAATTTATTTTTATTAATTTTTTATTGAATATATAAATTAAATCTCAATAATAATGATATTAATCAATAATAGTGATATTTTGATTATTCAATTGAATATGTAATTAATAATAAAATGCTTTTAAGAAATTTTATATATTAAAATAGTTAATATACTGATAATATTGTATTTATATATTTTATTGATTATTTTAAATAAATTAAATTTAATAATTATAAAATTATAAAAATTATTTTTATATCTTTCAATAGTTAAAATTAAGTTTAATTAATTTTATAAAATATATAATATTAAATATTATCTTATATTTATTTTTAATAAATATGTTACAAGTTTAACAAATTTAAGTAGTTCTAAAAATAATTTCTGTAGAAGTTTTTTTCTTTGTCCAATACATTTGTGAAGAAATAGTTAATGCTATTTCTCTATAAATATTAGCAAACTCACCATTAGGATTTTTTATCACTGTAGGTTGACCTTCATCTAAATCTTTACGTAGTGAAATATGTAATGGAATTTTACCTAATAATTTATATTGGTATTTTTCAGTTAATCTTCTTGCTCCGTCATAACCAAAAATATGATTTAAGTAACCACAATTACTACAAATATGAAAACTCATATTTTCAATAACACCCAATATAGGTACTTTAACTTTTTCAAACATAATAATACTTTTTTTTGCATCAATTAAAGCAATATCTTGTGGTGTAGTAACAATAATCGCTACAGTAACTGGAATATTTTGCGATAATGTTAACTGAATATCACCAGTTCCAGGTGGCATATCAATGAATAAATAATCTAAATTTGGCCATTCTGTTTCTTTTAACATTTGAACTAAAACTTTGCTAGCCATTGGTCCACGCCATATCATTGCATTATCATCATTAACAAAATAGCCAATAGAATTAGTTGCTATCCCATATACCATTATAGGTATTATATGATGACCATCAGATGATCTTAGATGCTCATTTTTAGTCGCTAGCATACTAGGTATAGATGGGCCATAAATATCAGCATCTAAAATACCTACCTTTACACCTTCTTGAGCTAATACCAAAGCTAAATTTACCGTTGTACATGATTTACCAACTCCACCTTTACCTGAGCTGACAGCAATAATATTACGAATTCCATTTATTTCAGGTAAATTATTCGCTCTACACAATGTATTTACATTATGATGTAATTTCCATTCTACTCTTTTTACCCCAACTATTTTTTGTAATTGTAATGTTTGTTGTTCAACTAATAAATTAAAAGGACTTTGCCAGGCAAAAGGCATAATTAATTCAATGTACAAAACATTATCTAATAATGAACAATAATATAATGCCTTTAATGTACTTAGATTACCTTGCAATGTTGAATGAGAAAATCTATCTAAAATTTCAATGACTTCTTTTATTAAATTTTCAGATTTTATCTGTTTGAAAAACTTTTCATTCATTTAAGATCCTTTTATTTTTTATATAAAATATCAATGATTAATTATGTTATCATATAAGATAATTTTTTTAATTAAAATAAATAGATATTATAAATAATATTTATTAATTAAAATTACGATAAAATAATAATAGATATGTCATATTTAGGTTTGACAAAAAAATTAATTACTTAAAATTAAATTCTTTTTTAATTTTTACGGAAGTTAAACTCTTACTATGCCTCAAATTAAGAAAAAACTTTTGGTAACCTGTGCGTTACCTTATGCTAACGGTTCAATTCATCTTGGACATATGTTAGAACATATTCAAGCAGATATTTGGGTTCGTTATCAACGAATGCGTGGTAAACAAGTTTATTTTATTTGCGCTGATGATACTCATGGTACAGCAATTATGTTAAAAGCTCAACAATTAGGTATATCTCCTGAAGAAATGATTAATAAAATAAAAAAAGAACATCAATATGATTTTTCTAACTTTTCTATCAATTATGATAATTATCATTCAACTCATAGTATTGAAAATAAAATATTATCTGAACAAATTTATTTAACATTAAAAAAGAATGGTTTTATACAAAAAAAAATAATCTCACAACTTTATGATACTAAAGAGGGTATTTTTCTACCTGATCGTTTTGTTAAAGGAATTTGTCCAAAATGTAAAGCTAATGATCAATATGGTGATAATTGTGAAATTTGTGGTGGAACTTATAATTCAGTAGATCTTATTAATCCTTACTCAGTAATTTCTGGTTCAATACCTAAAATTCGTAAAAGCGTACATTTTTTCTTTAATTTACCTGCATTTAGCAATATGTTACAAATTTGGATACGCTCAGGTGTTTTACAATCACAAATAGCAAATAAAATGCAAGAATGGTTTAAGATAGGTTTAGAACAATGGGATATTACTCGTGATGCTCCTTATTTTGGTTTTGAAATTCCTAATGAACCAAATAAATATTTTTACGTTTGGTTAGATGCTCCTATTGGTTATATAGGAGCATTTAAAAATTTATGTAACAAGAAACCTAATATTGATTTTGATAGTTATTGGAATAAAAATTCCACTATAGAACTTTATCATTTTATCGGTAAAGATATTACATATTTTCATAGCTTATTTTGGCCAGCAATATTAGAAGGTAGTGGTTATCGTAAGCCTACAAATATTTTTGTTCATGGTTATATAACTATTAATGGTACAAAAATGTCAAAATCACGAGGAACTTTTATTACTGCGCGTACTTATCTAGATTATTTAGATGCTGATTGTTTACGTTATTATTATGCTACTAAGCTTTCTTCTGGTATTGATGATATTGATCTTAATTTAGAAAATTTTGTTAAGAGAGTAAATAGCGATATTGTTAATAAAGTCGTTAATCTTGCTGCTCGCAATGCTAGTTTTATTAATAAATACTTTTATAATGAGCTATCATCACGCCTTGCAGCTCCTAAACTTTATCAACAGTTTATTGGGACAGAAAAAAAAATTGGTCAAGAATTTTATAACCGTGAATACAGCAAAGTAATTTATAAAATTATGTTACTTGCTAATAGAGCTAATCGTTATATTGATGAACAAGCACCATGGATAGTTGCTAAACAGGAATATCGTAAAAATGATTTACATGATATATGTTCTATGGGTATAAATTTATTTCGCGTTTTAATAACATACTTAAAACCTATATTACCAGGACTTGCTAATCGAGCAGAAACTTTTTTAAATATTTCATTAAACTGGGATGATATTAATAATCCTTTATTAAATCATAAAATTACTCTGTTTAAAACATTATTTCAGCGAATTGAAATGCACAATGTAACCGATATGCTAAAAGCATCTAGTAAAAAATATAACAACGAAAACTTTTACTAATTAAAAAATTAAAAAATAAATTAAAAATATAATTAATTTTTATATTTTTAAGAAAATAAATTTATAGGTTATTTTAATTGACAAAAATAATATAGTAAAATAAATTAATAATTTAATAAAAACTATAATTAAATTTAGGTAGTAAATAATACACGATAAATTTTTTCTAATATTTATGTTATTTATTCTAACCTACAAAATACTTAAAAATCGCTTAATTATCATAATTGTTAATTTAATAATAAAAAATATGCTTTAGTATTTATTAATAAAAAATATTAATTATTTATCCTTTTAATGAAGATATTTTTATTAAATCTTAATAAAAATATAAAAACATATATACAAATAAAATAAAATAATAATAAAATAATAAATAATTTTTATTTTTATTTATTAGATAAAATTAATAAATTAATCAAATTAATTATATTAACTTATTTTATATTATAACTTTTCATATTATCTAGTAATATTTACATATTTTTATTTATTTTTAAAAATATAAAATTATTATAAATTGTTATCTTATAATAAATATAAGATAACTATCATTATTAATTAAATAAATAATTTATTTTTATTTTATTTTTAATATATATTTATGATTAATATGACATAAATAATTAAAAGACTAATAAAGAATAAATAAAAATAAAAATTTAACAAAAAATAACTAAATAACAATTATCATAATAATAATTAATTATTTTTAAATAATTTTATAATTTTAATCAATATTATTTATTTTTGTTTTATTAATAAATATATTTTTACTATTTTATTTTAAATGCTTATATTAATATATAATAAATAAAAAATTCATTATTATTTTATGTTATAATAATATTAATATTTATTTATATTTTAAGTGTTTACTATTTAAATTATTTTAAATAAGTTTTTTATTATTTAAGTATTGATAATAAATATATTTTTATGTAAAATTTATACTAAAATAATATAAATATAAAGTGTATTAAATATATAGTTTTTATATTTTTAATAATATAATTTAAATACAAATTAATTATTATATTCAGTTTGTTTAAATATAATATTTAAAGGTTTAATTTGTTTTAATTATAATTTACTTAATTAATAAAAAATTATTAAATTAATAAAAAATAAATAATAGTAAAAATTAGCTCAAATTATACTAATTTTCTTTATATATATAATTTATACTCATAAATGATAATAAATTTCTTATTTATATATTTATTATTATAATAACAATAAAAATTATTTCTATTTTACTATTTAATTATTAATTTAAATTAATAATTTTATAAATCAAATTATAACAATAGTTTTAAAATAAAATACTTAATAGTTAACTATAAAAATAGTTATTAAATTTATAATAAAATAATCATAATATTTATATAGATAATATCAAGCAATATTTTTACTAAAACTTATATTAAATTTTAATACTTTAAAAAACTTAAGGTATTATTTAAATTAATTAAATATATTCGACTGATAACTTTAATTATAAGATAATATTATTTGTCGTTATCAAAAGTGATATAATGAATAATGTATATTTATATTTTCATTAAAATAATTAAATTAATTAATTTTAGATTTTTATGTAAACTTAATTTACTTATCAATTTTATATATTAATATTAAATATTTTTTAAATTAAATAGAGTATATTATTAAATTTATAAATTTTATTATATCAAAAGATATATTATATTTTACTTAAAATCTCAAATTATATTAACAATATTAATAAATTTATTTATTAAATAATATATCATAACTAACTATTTTTATAATTCATTAACTAAAGTATTTTAAATAATTTATAAAAATAAATAATAATAATTTAAATTAACTATATAAAGATAAAAATTATTAATTAATATATTAAAGAGAGTAATATAATAAAATAGTTATAAGAATTATTTATCATAGACAAATAAGGCTAGTTAAATTCATAAAATTTATTTATTTCTAAGAATTTAATAAAATAAGTATTTCATTTAAAAATATAACACTTATTATAATTTTACACATAATATTAATTTAATTAAAAAACTTTAATTTAATATATTAAACAATATTAATTTATAATAAATAAAATTTATTATAAATTATTTTAAGTAAAAAATTCTAAAATTTAATTAAATAACAACTTAAAATTAATAGTAATTTTATATAAAAATATTCAAAATATATAATATTAGATATATGTTTAATGATAAAGTATCAAACTAAAAATATAAACTTTATTTAGACGAATTAATTAAAATAATAAAAGTATTTATTATTACTTTTATTATTAATGATAAATATTAATTAAAAATTATGAAGTCGAGAAACATTACGTAAAAATTCTTGACGAGTATTTTGATTTGATTTAAATAAACCACCTAAAGAAGTTGTCATTGTACTACTTCTTACATCACGAATTCCTCTAGCTTTAACACAAAAATGGACGGCATCAACTGAAACAGCAACATTATTTGTGTTTAATAAATTTTGTAAGGCAATTAAAATTTGCTGTGTTAAACGTTCCTGAACTTGTGGTCGTTGAGAAAAGAATTTAACAATTCTATTAATTTTTGATAAACCAATTACTTTATCTTTTGGAATATAAGCTATTGTTGCTTTACCATCGATAGTAACAAAATGATGTTCACAGACGCTGGTTAAAGTAATATTATTAACTGTTACCATTTCATCAAAACCCATTTTATTTTCAATCAAAGTAATTTCAGGAAAATTATTATAATCAAGACCTGAGAAAATTTCATCAACATACATTTTAGCGATGCGCTTAGGTGTTTTTGCTAAACTATCATCTTTAAGATCAAGATTAAATAAACACATAATTTCATAAATATGTTTTTCAATCTGTTGTTTACGTTCATATGAAGAAAAATATTGACCATAAAATGGAGTTTCAAGACCGAGATCTTTTAATGCTTTATGAACAATATATGCTTCTTGACTTAGCGATTCCATATTTTTCTCCAACAATAAAATTCAATATTTATTGAAATATATATTCATAAATAGATAATATAATAATATTATAAAAATATCATAATAAAATATTTTATTTATTATAAAAGATAATAAATTACGTTTATAAAAATTTATTATTTTAATGTCACAGTTTTAAAAAAAAAGATGGTTAAGATGTGTTATTAGTAATAAAATAAAAAACTTTATTAAATAATAAAGAGCTATTATTATTAAATTTTAAATTTAAAATTAAATTAATTAATAAATCTATTGATTGTTTATTTATAAAATCAATATTAATTTCAATAAAATATAAAGAATTATAATATTATTATAAATTAATTTATGATAATAAAAATTTTAATCTTAAGAATAATAAAAATATAAAATATTATTATATTAATTATAAAAATTAATTAAATTTATAACTCTTATTTTTATTACATCGATAAAACTATTAGTACTATGTGCGATAACTAACTATATAGTTATATTAAAATATATTATATCAATACTATAATTTATCAGTTATTTTTTATGTTTTTCTAAAAGGTATTTTATATAATATTTTAAAATAATTATTTATAAATAAATTAATTAGTTAATTGTTGTAAATCTAAATTTAATAATATTAAATAATTATATTAGAAATATTAAAATAATTTAATGTTATTTAATAGATAAGGCAATAATTTTATTATTTAGCTAGGTAATTTTAATAATATCTTTATCCATTTTTTATTTATTTAATTGCCTGATAATAAGTTTTTAAATATTTTATAAAAATATATTTTAGTAAAATAAGATAATTATCAGTTAATATATTATTAAATCTTAAATGAACGTAATTATAAATGTTTTATAAATTTTTAATTAATAAAATCGATTAAATAATAAATTTATTATTATTTATTTATAAAATTATAAATGAATACTAAATATATAATTAAAATTAAAATAAATTAAAAATATTATTTTTCTTTTTTTTAAATAAAAGTTACTTTACAAATTAGTAACTAGAATAGATATAAAATTATCTCTAATAATATAATTAATTATATTATTATTAACATTATATATAAAAAATAAAATTATTTATTAATTATAAAAAATATTAGTTAAAAAAGTTCAATTTATAATATTATCTATTTTAATAAAGTTTCTAATAATTAATTTAATATTATATCTTACAATTAAGACCTAATGAATAATTAAAAATAATGAAATACTTATATTCATTAAGCCAATATATTATTATAAAATCTCCTCTGAAGTAGCCATGTAATATAAAAAACGATCAAGTAAATTAGCTGGATTATCATCAACAATTGCCATATATCGATATTTTTCTTCTAAAAACTTTTCATTAGCCATTTTTTCTATCATAGTAATTAATGGTGACCAATAATTATTAATATTTAATAAACCAATTGGTTTTTTATGTAAACCAATTTGACCCCAAGTAAAAACTTCACTAAACTCCTCTAAAGTACCAATTCCACCAGGTAATGCAATAAATCCATCAGCTAAATCAATCATCTTTTGTTTTCGTTGGTGCATAGTATCAACTATATGAATTTCAGTCAAATTACCATGAAAAATCTTACGTTCAACTAATAAACTAGGTATTACACCAATAATTCTACCGCCTTTTTCTAATACTGAATTAGCTAAAATTCCCATAATACCAATATTACCACCACCATAAACTAATGTTATTTTTCTATTAACAAGTTCAGATACTAATGCAATAGCTTTTTGTTGATAAATATCATTAGTTCCTACATTGGAACCACAATAAACTGTTATACTATTTATTTTTCCCACATTATTTTCTTTAATTTAAATTGGTTAACTTACTATAAGTGAATAGATATAAGTTAAATTTAATAGATAAATAAATATTATTTGTTTTATATAATTAATATTATTATATAATTTAATTTATTTTTAATTATCATTAAAATTTATTTAATGATTTTTATTTAAGATTTACTTAATGATACTAAGTAATTTTACTTTTATTAAATTATTATGTTATTTTTTAATTTATTTTATATATTTATTAAGTTTATTTTAAAATTTTATTTTTATTTAATCAATAATCTAAAAAAATTTTATTTATATTATAATTTTTATTATAAAATCATACAAATATAAAATAAGAAAAAATTATTAAATAATACATTATTTAAAGTTATAGACTTATTTATTTAATAAGTTAAAAATTATTTTTAATAATTACTTTTATAATTTTAATTTTCATAAAATTATATAATATTTTATAAAAATTTTATTTATTTATATTGTACTATTAATATAAATAAATTTTTTTTATTAAAATAAATTTTATTATAATTTAATATTATATTATAATTTATACATTTTTAATCTTAAAATATTTTTATTTAATTAAATATTTTAGTTTATTTAATTTTTTATTATTATTAAATTATTTTTTATTATAATATTAAGTTTTTAGGTTAATTTTTTATAAATTAATATCGAATTAATATTCAATTTATTAATTCTATTAAATATAATTGTAATTATTATTTTAAAATTTTTTCTTTATACCTACTTAAATATTTATTTTATGTTAAAATGAATAAAAAATAATATATTAATGAGTTTATGATTAGCAATATAAGTTTTATTAATGTTATATTTATTAATAAAAAAATAAGATTAATTATAATCTTTTATGTTATTTTTATATTAATTAAAATATAAATTTATTTAATATTAACAATAAAAATAAAAATAATAAAAATTAATTAAAAGAGAAAAATTATTTTATTAAAAATAAATATTATTATATTTATAAAATAATTAAAGCTTTTTTATAATATAATTCTATTTCATAAGAAAGAATTATATTATAAAAAATAATAAAATTTATTATTTAAAAAAAAATAAATAACATAACTTTAAAAAATGATCAAATAACTAATTTTCTAGTCACTCTAGAATTAAAAGTAATAAATTAATTATCATTAGACTTTATTTTAAAATATTTTTATTATTTTATTAAATAGTATAATTTATTATATTTTTTCTAAATCAACAGAAATCATAATGAAAGTTTAAAGTTAATTATATTATGGTTATTATTAAATTATAAAATATTAATAAAATTCTAAATTTTTATCACAAAAAATAATATTAATTTATTATTAAAATAATTAAATTTTTTACTTTTTTTATAAATACTTTGATAATATAGAAAAAATAAATATTATTTAAAATAATCTTTTAATTAATTATCACGTTTATAGGTTAATTTTATAAATCAAAATAAATATTATAATTAAGTTACTTTAATTTATAAAAGTAAATTTATTTTATTTCTATTATAAGTATTACAAATTAAAAAAATAAAATCATCGCGTTATTGTACATTAATAATTTTAATTGATTTTACTAATCAAATTATACTCATTTATTAATATATAACATATATTAATTTAATTTATTATAAATAATAATTTAAAAGTATTACTATTTTATAAAAATTTATAATAAAATATTTAATAAATAAAATATTAATAATAAATAATAAATTATTTATTAAAATAATTTATTAGAATTTTATTTCTTATTTTAACCCTATAATTATTAATCAATATTTTATTATTTTAGATACAATCAGTAATTATTGTTATAATTAATCTTATTTAATATTAAATTTATAAATTATTGTTAGTTAATATAAATTAAAAGTATAATAAAAATTGTATTTATTAGTTAAATTAATAAATGAAAATTATTTCTTATTAACTTATCACAACTTATTAATTTAATTAATAAATAATTCATCATACATTTTATATATTATTAATGCTAATATTTTAATATTATATATTTTATTATAATTTAGTTTTAGTATTATTTATTAATGTAAATTTATATTATTTAAAAATTGTTATTAGTATAAAATTAATAATATATTTTAATTTATTATTTTTAAAAATTTATTTATTTTACTATAAAATTTTTATTTTATTATATTAATAAGTAATTATTTTTTAATTAAAACTATAATTATTTAATATTTTTATTAGATTTAACAGAATAAAATATGATTTAATTTGATAATAAAAAATTTAACTGAATTATTTTTATATATTTTTTAAAAAAAATAAAAAATAAGATAAAAGTTTCTTATTAACTCTAATTCTAAATTACTCATTATTTTTATAATAATCTTATGTTGATTTATTATTTATTTTTAAAGATACCTCCTTTCATTAATAAATAATTTATTATATTTCTAATATATAAATCTCCTAGTCTAATACTTATTAGTCTAGGAGATTTACTAAACAATCTTAGCAATAAATTTTAAAAATAAATTAAATTAACGACGATCACCAACAATACGTAACATCATTAAAAATAAGTTAATAAAATCTAAATAAAGAGTTAGTGCACCAAAAATAGCATATTTACGCATATCTTCTTGATCATTACTATCAATTTGGCTACCCATATCTTTCAATTTCTGAGTATCATAAGCAGTCAAACCTGAAAATATTAATACACCTAAGTATGTAATAACTAATGTTAATCCAAAATTTTGTAACCAAATATTCACAAATGAAGCAATAATCAAACCTATTAATAGCATGAATAAAAAACTACCCATACCACTTAAACTACGTTTTGTTGTATAACCATAAAAACTAAGTGCACCAAACATAGCAGAAGTAATAAAAAAGGTACTAGCAACAGAAGTACCAGTATAAGCTACTAATAACAAAGAAATTGTTAATCCTGTCAGCAATGAATAAAGCATAAACATTGCTGTTGCTAATACCCCACTTAATTTAGATAATAAAAATGATAATCCTATAACTAATGCAAATTCAGAAATAATAAGAATTATCAACATCCAATTATGTGTATTTAAATATGTAATAATATTACTATTATTAATAGCGTACCAAGCAACAAACGCAGTTAATAACAAACCTACTGTCATCCAACCATATACTTGCGCCATATAGATTTGAATGTCCGCACTAGCGCGTTGAACGATCGAATTATTTTGATGCTCAAATCGATCCATGATGATTACCTTAATCACTTGAGTTAAAGATAAAGCTATTTATTAAATAGCTCAGTGAACTTAATCCTAATAATTTTATCATAATTTTTTAGTAAAATCATTGTTTGATATGAACAAATAAAAAAATTTTATTTTTATTTTATTTAATTAAAATTTAATAAATTAAAATAAATTTAATAAAGCTATATTAACAATACAAAACTGAATATAAAGATATTTAATTTTATTATTTTAATATTAAATTTAACTATTATTTTAACATACAATTTAATTTGAACTTAATTAACTATAAATAATTAAATTAAAATTTAATTTAATTATTTATATACTTTAATAATATCAAATAAAAAAATAGATTATATAAATAATATTGTATTCTCTAAACAAACAAAGATAATATAATTAATGATAAATAAAAATATAATTAATTAAAATATAAGTAAGTTTTTTTTAAAACATGATTAAAATTATTTAATTATAAAAATTAATATGTTAATTTAAAAAATTAATCAATAAATAAAATTGTATTTATTTTTTAATTCTATTTTAGAATAAATACTTATAATTTTTTTTATGTTAAATAAAAACATAATTACGTCATTATAATCGTTAATTTTCATTGATTTAATAAATTTCAATCAAATTAATTAAAAATAAATCTAGTTTATAAATTAGCTAAATTATTATTATTGATATATTTTTAATTAAGATAATATAAATTATTATTTTATTAAAACTTAATGTCTATATAATAACACAAATTACTATTATAATTTAAAAAATTTTTTCTTAAAATAAATAAAATATTATATATTAATATTATTACAAATAACATTAATATTTCTTAAGTTTTTGTTTTTAACAATTAATATTTTATTCTTAAATAACCAATAAATATTGATCACTACTATAATTATGATGAATAATTATTTCTTTTTCTGGAAAAATTATAACTTTTATTTAGAAATATTAAGAATATATATATTAAAAATTAAATAAATTAATTATAAAAAATTATATTTTATGATAAATTATATTAAATTATCATAAAATAAATAATAAAATAAAATTGATATATATAATTAAACTATTATTAATAATTTTTAATAAATTATCACATGTCGGTTTATTAAATTCATCTTTAATTAATAATAATTACTCTTATTTTTATTATTAAATTTTTAATTAACTAATAGTATTACAAATATAAATAATATTAGATTCTACCTTATTAATTGATTTTTTCTTATAAAAATAGTATTTTCTTTTTAAAAAAAATTATTTAAATTAATTAATTATTAAATCGTTCATTATATTAATTATTCTTAAATATCTTTTTATTTATAATAGTGAATTTAATAATTATTATTTTAATAATTTAATGCTAAAATTTAGAAATTATTTTCTTAATTTTAAACTATAGATATTATCAATTTAATAAATAATTTATTAAAAGTTTAAATTTATCTTATTTCTATATTTCAATAGCTAATTAATTTATTAAAAATAAATTTCATAAAAATTAAATTAATTATAAAGTTAATATTAATAAATATAATATATTGTCGTAAATATTAATATTTTTTTAATAAATAACAAGTTTAAAGTATTAATCTCATCTATACATTAATTTAGTTATCATTATTACCAGAACAATTATTTAAAAAATAATATTTTCATTTTTGTGAAATAATTTAATGAATATGTATTATAAAGAGTTTATTAAAAAATAATTTATATTAGTAATTTTTTTAAAAATTTAATCAATTATTACTAATACGAAAATAATATTAAAAATTAAAATAATTGAAATTATTCAATAATTAAATAACATTAATTTTAATTAATTAAAAATGATAAATAAAACTTGAAAAATTCAATAATAATTAAAAAAAATTGGTTCATTTAAATATATTTTATATTAAATTATATTTAAAATTTATTATTTTATGTTATTAACATGATAACATAAGAAATTTATTAATTGAATTTTTTAATTTATTACCATCTTAAATATAATTAGCATCTTAATTAAGATTAAATAAATTATAAATTTTATCACTAATATTTAAACATTTTAATTAATTATAATATTAAAATAAAAAATTTAAATAATTTTAGTTAAGTATTAAAATATAATTATATATTATTTAATAATAATGAAAACTTCTTATAAAAAAGTTTTTATACTTTATTAATTACACTCTTTTTATAAACAAATAAATAATATATAGATAAACTTATAAATTTTAATATTTTTAATTTATTTAGTTTTTTATAGAAATATAAAAATAATATATAAAACTATACTTTTCATTATTAATAATAAATTTAATAAAAATCTTCATTTTTTAAAATAAAACTCAAGATTATTTATTTTCTTATTTTCATTAATTTAAAATAACTTAATATTTTATTTTTAATAATATTAGTGAATTAATTTATCATATTTTATTTCATATCTAAAATTATTAGTAATATTATATTAAAATTAGTAATAAAAAAGGATTATTTTAATATAATATTACTAATAATTTTAGATTTATTATCTTTTTTATTAATTTACTTTTTATTTTATTAAAATATTTAAATTTAATTATATTAATAAAAAATTATTATTACTTCATTAATTAAATAGTAATCTTTTACTATTAAAAATTAATAGTAATTATATTTTTTATAGAATAAAATTATTCTACTATATTATTATAATTTTTTTTAAACAAAATTTTTAATAAAAAATTTTAAAGAACTTGTATATAGTAATAATTTTTTTTTAAATACTTTAATATCGTTAATACTGTAAATTAATTGAAGTAAAGTTTTTATAAATTATTTAATGAAAATAACTAATGAATAATCCAATTGTTAATTGAGTTCAATGTTAGATAAGTTATATAAATGTAAAAATAATTTTTATTAAAAATCTATAAATATTATTATATTATAAAGATTTAGAGATTTAAAATTTATTAAATAAAATAAAATAATCTCTTTTAAGAGTTAATAATAAATTGTTCTCGTAATAATTGAATTTTATCACGTAAACTAGCTGCTTTTTCAAACTCTAAATTTTTAACATGATGATACATTTGTCCTTCTAGTATTTGAATTTTAATTTTTAATTCTTGAGTTGAAAATTTTTGATAATCATCAACTATTGATGATACTTTTGTTTGCTTATATTTACTTTTTGTTGAGACAACTGCTCCAATTTGTAAAATATCACTAATTTTTTTATTTAAACTTTTAGGTATAATATTATGCTGCTGATTAAATACAATTTGTTTTTTTCGTCTGCGCTCAGTTTCTCTAATAGCTTTTGCCATTGAATCAGTAATTTTATCACCATATAAAATAGCCTTACCTTTTAAATTACGTGCCGCTCGTCCAATTGTTTGTATTAATGAACGCTCTGATCGCAAAAATCCTTCTTTATCTGCATCTAAAATAGCAACTAATGAGACTTCTGGTATATCTAATCCTTCACGTAATAAGTTAATACCAACTAAAACATCAAATAAACCTAAACGTAAATCACGAATAATTTCTACTCGTTCAATAGTATCAATATCTGAATGTAAATAACGAACTTTAATATCTTGTTCTTGCAAATAATCAGTCAAATCTTCTGCCATTCTTTTTGTTAATGTTATAACTAGTACTCGTTCATTTATAATCGTACGTAAATGAATTTCAGATAACAAATCATCAATTTGAGTTACAATCGGACGAACTTCAATTTTAGGATCTAATAAGCCAGTTGGTCGAATAACTTGCTCAATAACTTTATTATTCGATTTTTCTAATTCATATTTACCTGGCGTGGCAGAAATATAAATTGTTTGAGGAGAAAGTGCTTCAAATTCCTCAAAACTTAAAGGGCGATTATCCAAGGCAGAAGGTAACCGAAAACCATATTCTACTAACGTTTCTTTACGTGCACGATCACCACGATACATACCGGCAATCTGTGGAATAGTAACATGAGATTCATCAATAACTAATAAACTATCTACTGGTAAATAATCAAATAAAGTTGGAGGTGGCTCACCCTTTGAACGACCAGAAAGATAGCGTGAATAATTTTCAATACCAGAACAATAGCCCAATTCATTTAACATTTCTAAATCAAATTGAGTTCGTTGTTTTAAACGCTGTTCTTCAACTAATTTATTACTTTCTAATAATAATTTGCGTTTTTTTTTCAATTCAATTTTAATTTGCTCTATGGCTTTAAGAATACATTCACGTGGAGTTACATAGTGTGTTTTTGGATAAATTGTAAATCGCTGTACATTATCTTGCATCTGACCGGTTAATGGATCAAAAAGTACCAATCGTTCTATTTCCTCATCAAACAATTCAACTCGTAATGCATATTTATCTGATTCTGCAGGAAAAATATCAATTATTTCCCCTCTAACTCTAAATGTACCTCGTTGAAATATTTGATCATTACGATGATATTGCAAATCTGCTAAACGTCGTAAAATAGCACGTTGATCGATAATCATACCTTTAGTTAAATGAAGCATCATTTTTAGATAGCTATCAGGATCACCTAAACCATAAATTACTGATACCGAAGCAACAATAATAACATCGCGTCTTTCAAATAATGCTTTAGTAGCAGAAAGTCGCATTTGTTCAATATATTCATTAATAGAGGCATCTTTTTCAATAAAAGTATCTGAACTAAGCACATATGCTTCTGGCTGATAATAATCATAGTAAGAAACAAAATATTCTACAGCATTTTTAGGAAAAAAAGATTTCATTTCACTATATAATTGTGCTGCTAACGTTTTATTATGAGCCATTACTATTACCGGGCGATTAATTTTCTCAATAACATTAGCAATAGTGAATGTTTTTCCAGATCCAGTAACACCAAGCAACGTTTGATGAGTTAATCCACTATTAAGGCCTTCGATTAATTTTTTTATTGCTATAGGCTGATCGCCGGCTGGTTTAAATTCAGCGTGTAATTTGAAGATTCTACTCATCTAACCTTCTTTGTTAAAAAATATTTCTTTATTATAAAATATTTTTAATATTATCAAAAATAAAAAATCATTTTTAATTCTAATTAATTATTTATACAAATTTATTTTTAATAATTTAGTTATTCCTAAGATTTTCTTTTATTTGATTATATTTAATAGTTAAAATTAATCAATGTAAACTTTATATACTATTTAGATATATTTTATATAAGATATTAATATTTATATAATTTTATTTGTAACTAAAATATGATCAACTACTAATTAAATTTTATCATACCTTAATTAACATAACTTTTTATGTTTAATAAATAAGAATATTAATAAGAATTATGAATAACTTAATTAATTCTTTTTAATATAATTAATTATAATATTTTACTCAAGTATTGAAAGTATTTTACGAAAAAATAAAAAATAATATTTTAATTATTGTTGTTTTTATTTTAAATAGAATAAAATAAAAATTATTATTTTTATTTAAATTTAAAAATTATTTTTTATAATATACTATTTAAATTAATAAATTTCCCAATCGAATAAGATTGCCAATTAGGTAAATGTGGAATAATTCCTAAACATGGAACTGACAACCATTCCTGCAATGATAATAAATAATCTTGTTGATACTGATCTGGTAAAATAATTTCATTAGCAACCCACCCAACTAATAATAAACCACTTTGCTGAATCGCCTGTGCCGTTAATATTGAATGATTAATGCAACCTAATTTAATACCAACCGTTAATATTACTGGTAATTTTTGTTGTATAACCCAATCAGATAAAGTTCGCTTAGCTGAAAGTGGTGTATACCATCCACCAATACCTTCTATAATCAACCAATTAGCAGATTGTTTTAATTTATTTAATCCAACATTTATTATTTCTAAATTAATAACTTCCCCTGTTATCTGGCTGGCAATATGTGGTGATGTTTCTTGAAAAAAAACAATTGGATTAACATCATGATAATTTAGTTTCAAGCTGCTATTTTTTTTTAATAATTGAGCATCTGAATTTATTAAACCATTTTTTAATTTCTTACCACCTGAAGCTATTGGTTTATAGCCTGCTGTTTGATAGCCATAATCCGCAGCTGCTTGTAACAACGCGCAAGTCACGACAGTTTTACCAATACCTGTATCAGTTCCAGTTAAAAAAAACATTTATTCACGATATAAAATTCCATAAACAAGTTGATAAGTTAGTGGGAATTGTGCATTAACATGAGGGTAATGATCAACTAATTTAGTTAAGTAATTTTTTGTCATTAGACCTTGTTGTTGTCGCCCATTTCTCAAATAAGTTGCACCAATACCTTTTAAAGATTGTAGTAAGGAAGTAAATGAAGAATAAGTTAAATGCAAAGATCGTGGTTCTAAACTATATGACCAACAACTACAAATTTTTTTAATTTGTTCAAAAGTTATAAAAGAATTAATACGATAATTATTATTAACTTTTCTCAAACATTGTTGTAGTTCTTGTAATGAACCATTAAGTAAAGTAGAAAAACCAATTATCCCGCCTTTTTTTGTAATACGATATAATTCACTTAACGGAGTATATAAATTACAACACCATTGGATAGCGAGATGACTAAAACAAAGATCAATACTTTCGTTAGCTAACGGTAAATATTCCATATCAGCCTGTATATAATTTTTAGCTGTTTGTTTTTGTTGTGCAATAGCTAACATTGATGCAGATAAATCAAGTGCAATAACTTCTTTTCCTACTGATTGCCATTGTTCACTAAAATAACCAGTACCACAACCAGCATCTAAAATTATATTACTTTGTATCAAAGATAGCGAATCAAATAAATATTGACCACTTTGTTGTTGAAATAATGCAATATTATCATAATTTTTAGCAGCTCGTCCAAAAGCATGAGCGATTGCTTGTTTATTCATTGATATAATTGTTGAAGAATTCATTTAACGTTTCCATTAACTGTGTAATATCAGAAAATTGATGATTAGCCATCAATGTAATTCTTAATCTTGCAGTACCAAATGGTACCGTTGGTGGTCGAATAGCATGAACCCAAAATCCTCGCTGACGTAAAAATTGAGATAATTGTAAACAACGGTGGTTACTACCAATAATCAATGATTGAATTGCAGTATATGAATTTAATAATGGAAAATTATAACAACTAGCTAATTGACGAAAATAATTAATATTACGTTGTAACTTTTCTCTTAATCCATCTGCTTGACGAATTTGTTTAATAGCCTCAGATAATGCTACTGCTTGTGCTGGTGGCATTGATGTACTATAAATTAAATGTTTAGAATATTGTAGAAAATAGTCGATAGTGTTTTTATTGCAAAGCAATGCTGCTCCACTAATCCCAAACGCTTTACCAAATGTTATTACAAGTAATTCAGGTTTTACTTTATGTAAATAACAACTACCTCTACCTTCATCTCCAGTAACACCAATACCATGAGCATCATCTACTAATAACCAAGCCTCAGCTTGCCTTGTCATTAATTGTAATTGACATAAAGGAGCACTATCACCATTCATACTAAATACACCTTCTGTGGCAACTAGTATTTTACCGGTATAATTTAATGATAAAAGACGTTGTAAGGCATCAACTTGATTATGGGCAAAACGTTTTAATATTGCTGGCGATAATATCGCAGCTTCTAATAAAGATGCATGACTAAATTTATCAGCTAAAATAATATCGTTTTTATTCATTAATGTCATAATTATACTTTGATTTACAGTATAACCAGAAATGAATAATAAAGCATGTGAATAACCTAACCAATCAGCAAGTTGTTGCTCAAGTTTATCGTGAGCAGAATTATATCCAATAATATGGCTAGAACTACCACTACCTGTTCCATATTGACTTAATCCAATTTTCCAGGCTTTAATAATCATAGAATGATGACTTAATCCTAAATAATCATTACTAGAAAAATTTACATACTGTCGTTGATTGAAGACTATAGTGCGTGCATCATTTTTTTTATAATTTGCCGTTCACGCCACAATGCTTTCTTCTTTCGCATATCAAATTGATTAGTTAAAAATGTTGACCAATTCATCTAGGCGCCTCATTATAAATTATTCCATATTTATTCTACATCATATATTTTCTGATTGTTTTATTTTATCAATGACTCGATATATTATTTATTGATTGTAGATTAATATTTAACTTACGAAAAAGTTGTTGATCTTTATCTTGTTTTTGGTTATTGGCTGTTAATAATTTACAACCATAAAAAAGAGAATTAGCCCCAGCCATAAAACAGAGTGTTTGCATCTGTTCATTCATTTGTTCACGACCAGCAGAGAGTCGAATAAAAGAGATTGGCATTATAATGCGAGCAACAGCAATAGTACGAATAAAGTCAAATGGATCAACATTTTCATTTTTTTCAAGAGGCGTACCTTTTATTTTTATTAACATATTAATTGGTACACTTTCAGGAACTTGAGGTAAATTAGCTAATTGAACTAATAATGATGCTCGATCAATAACTTTTTCACCCAAACCGATAATTCCACCACAACATACTTTCATACCTGTCTTACGAACTTTATCAATAGTATCAAGACGATCTTGATAAGTTCTAGTTGTAATAATAGAATTATAAAACTCTAATGAAGTATCTAAGTTGTGATTATAATAATCAAGCCCTGCATTTGCTAATCTTTGCGCTTGTTGATTATTTAATTTACCTAATGTCATACAGGTTTCCATGCCCAATGCTTTTACTTCTTTCACAATAATTTCTAAATAAGGCATATCACGTTCATGCGGATTTCGCCATGCAGCACCCATACAAAACCGAGTTGAACCTGACTTTTTAGCTTGTTTAGCTGAATTAATTACTTGTTGTATTTCTAATAGTTGCTCAACTTTTAATCCTGTTTTATAATGAGAGCTTTGAGGACAATATTTACAATCTTCTGGACATGCACCAGTTTTAATTGATAATAAAGTGCTAATTTGAATCTCTTGAGGATCAAAATGTAGACGATGAACTTGTTGAGATTGAAAAAGTAATTCAAAAAAAGGTAAATCAAATAATGCTTTAGCTTTATTAAGTGTCCATATTTTTTTCATCTTTACACATTTTCTCTCCTAAAATAAAAAGTATTGTTAGTTTAAATAATTACGTTATCATGTCAACTAAAATAAATAAAATGAATTAATTAAATATAATGAATTTAAATAATATTGATTTTGATACTAAACATATTTGGCATCCATATTCTTCAATGATTAAACCAATTCCAGCATATCCTATCGTTGGAGCATCAACTGTTAAACTTCATTTAGCTAATGGAAAAAAATTGATTGATGGCATGGCTTCTTGGTGGGCAGCAATTCATGGATATAATCATCCTTCACTTAACAAAGCTGCTAGACAGCAATTAAATAAAATGTCTCATGTTATGTTTGGTGGTATTACACATCTATCAGCGATTGCTTTGTGTCGACAATTAATCGATATAACTGATGATGGATTAGAGTGTATTTTTCTGGCTGACTCTGGCTCAGTAGCTATAGAAATAGCATTAAAAATGGCATTAGAATATTGGCAGGCACGTGGTGAAACACGGCATCAATTTATTGCTTTACAAAAGGGATATCATGGAGATACTTTTGGTGCTATGTCAGTTTGTGATCCAAAAAATTCAATGCATAGTCTTTATCAAGATTACTTGCCATTAAATTTTTTTATTCAAGAACCTCAATGTGGTTTTTATCAACAATGGCAAGAAGAGGATTTAATTCCATTACAAAAAATATTAACAGAAAAATCTAATAAAATTGCTGCTATTATTATTGAACCGATTGTTCAGAGTGCTGGCGGTATGCGAATTTATCATCCTAATTACTTAACAGGAGTAAGAAAATTTTGTGATCAGTATGATATTTTGCTAATTGTTGATGAAATAGCTACAGGATTTGGTCGTACAGGGAAATTATTTGCCTATCAACATAGTGCTATTTTGCCTGATATTTTGTGCTTAGGTAAAGCATTAACTGGTGGTTATATTACTCTATCTGCCACCATGACTAGTCGGCATATTGCAGATACCATTAGCCAAGGTAAAGCTGGTTGTTTTATGCATGGGCCTACTTTTATGGGTAATCCATTAGCTTGCGCAATCGCTGATGCAAACATAACATTATTAATGAATAGCCCATGGCAAAGATGGGTAAAAAACATTGAAACACAGTTGATAACTGAACTTTTTCCACTACGAGATCAACCACAAGTTGCTGATGTACGAGTTTTAGGTGCTATTGGTGTTGTTGAAATGAAAAAAAGAGTTAATATAACTGAATTACAACGTTATTTTATTAGCGAAGGTGTATGGATTCGACCATTTGGTAAATTAATTTATTTAATCCCACCATATATCATTACCTCTCAGCAATTAACTAAATTAACAAAAGCGATAAAAAAAATAGTTATTAAAATTTAAATTAAAGTTAATTTAGTTTTCAATTAAATTAACCGTAACCCACGTCGGGCTTTTACCAACTAAATAACGATTTAACATTTTCAATGCGCCGGTAATTATATTTATTTTATAAACTGCAATATGATTAGATTTTTGACCGGCAACTAGTAAAAAATTACCAGTTTTATCAATATTAAAACTACGTGGTTGAGTTTCTGTTGGATAAATTGTCATTGGGGATAATTTTAATCCATCCATTGTTACTTCAAAGTAACGAATAATACTGGTAGAACGCTCACTAACATAAAGATATTTACCATTTGGTGTGATATGAATATCTGCAGCAGCAAAAAGCATTCTTTCAGGACTGAGAGGTAGAATAGCACAATTTTGTTTTTGCTGATAAGGTTCAAATTTAGAATAAACATTAATTGTTGCATTTAATTCATTTAAACAATAAAAAGCATTTTTATTTGGTGAAAATGCTAAATGACGCGGGCCTGCACCTTTATTAGTAGTAATCCGATAAGCAATTTCTTCATTTAAATATCCATTTTTATTAATGGTATAAATACGAATACAATCCTCTCCTAAACACGTAACAAATAACCGTGAATTATCAAAAAATATTCCTGAAGCATGAGGATGTTTTAAATTATCAATAATTTGAATCGAAGACTGAACAATACCATATTGATTAATAGGTAATACAACTAAACTTCCTTGATGGTAAGATGAAATAAAAAGCCAATTTCCATGATGATCAATTTCAATATGAGTTGGTGAAACAGGAATAGATATTATAGCTTGTTGATTTAGTTTTCCTTCTATTGAAATAAGATAAGTTATAATCGCAAAATTAGGTCGAATACCAACATAAAGATGTTGATTATCATGACTAATCTGCATTGGTTGTACTTCTCCTGGTAATGTTAATTGTTGCAATAATGTCATTTTTCCTTCTTCATCTATTCTCCAAACATGAATTTGTTTGCTTTCTGAGCTCGCAACATATACTATTTGTTTCATTAATTAACTCCTTAATAAATTTATTTAACGAAATAATTTTTATTATTATATTTGATTTGATATTAAATAATAATAAAATAGTATAATTATTAATAAAAATTGTTTTAATCAATTAATCTCAGTATATTAGGTGTTTTTATTTTTATAAATATATAAAATTATAATTATATTATTAATGATATTTTTTCTAATAAAAATATTTTAACAATTAATAATAATTGATTATATAATTTTTATTTAATGAAATATAATATTTTAATGATAATATTATATTAAATATCATAAAAATATATTATTTAAAAGTTAATTTTATTAAAAATATTTTTATCAAAATATTATAGAAATAATTAATATAAAGATGTTAAAAGATAATATATACTTTATATTTTATTTTAATTATATATATTAATTTTTATTAGTTTCTTAAATTTTAAGTAAGAAATAAAATTAATAAATTATAAATCATATTTAAGATAATATAAAAATTAAAATAAGTATGTTAAAAATAAAAAATTTTGATAAAACTTAAAGAATAACAATAAAATCTAACTAAAATTTTAATAATAAATTAAAAAAAATAAATAATATAATGAATAGTTGTTTTATTATTTTAATAATAAATGTGTTTTTTTATTTAACTACTATTACTGATTTTATTAATTTGTCAAATCATTTTTATTAATATATTATCAGTTAAAAAATAAATAAATTAAAATATATATATAATTATATCAATCTAATAAATTTAACTATAACTTTTTCTAAAAACTTTAGCTTAAATTAATAATATTTTATGCAAATATTATTATTATTTTTTTTAAAAATTTAAATATATAAATCTAATTTTAACTTATAATATTAGTTTATTTATTAATTAAATCTTTTATTAATATAATTAATCTTTTATATTAAAATGATTAATAATTTTATAAAAGTATTTAATATATTAATAATTTAAATATATTCAATTATTATTTGGTATACAATATGTATTAAGATACTAATAAAAATAATTTAAAACTAAAATGTACAAATTAATAATAGTTTAGATTCAATTATTCGTTATATAATAAATAATTCTTATTTTTTATTTTATTATTTAAAATTAAAAATTAAATAATATCATTAACTTAAAATAATCAATGCTTATTTTAACGTTTAATATTATTTAATCCTAAATTATTATTTAGTCATATTATTAATTATTTAACTTAAATATTTAATTATTACTTAAAACTTATGATCCTTAAATAAGAATAAAGATTATATTTAATGATATTATAATTTTTTATTATCATATATTTAACGTAGAATTTTTTTCTTTATTAAAAAAATAAAATCATATTATGTTATATATTTTATAATTTTAATCATTATATTAATAAATGTAAAAAATTTACTTTTTCAAATTGAAAAATATTAATATTAATAATATTTTTTAAAATAAAGATTAAAAATTTTAATAATATAGAAAAAATAAATAAGTTATTAATAAATAAATTATTAGAAATAAAATTAATTGTATCAAAAAATAAATGATAAAAAGATCTTGAAAAATAAATATTGTTAAGAAATATTAAAAATAAAATAAAATATAATAAATAACTTGTTAATTTTATTTAAAATAAAATTAACAAGTTATTTAATTTAATTAAAAATCAGAAAAAATAAAATTAAATTATATCTTAAAATCTATATATTTTATTAAAATAATTAATAATAATTAATAAATTAAAACTAGTGACAGATAAATTTATATTTATTTTGTTAATTATAGAGAATATTATAAATATTTTTTATTTTAATGAAATTATTCATATTATTAATAATATACAGTTATTATTTTAATTTTTAATTAAGAATTATTAAAAATTAATATAATTTTATAGATTAAAAAAATGATTAAAATATATAGATGTTTCTATAATATTAGAAAAGATTTATGATTTATTTTAAAAAAAATAATTTATGAATTTTATTATTTTAACTATTCGTGATAATTTTAAATTTAATTAACATACCGTTCACTTATTAAAATATTTATTAATTAAGTTCTATTTTTTAGTATTTTGTTATTATTAAAATATTAATAATATTAATTATGATTAATTTATTTATAAAAAATAAAAAATAAAGAAGACCTGTCACTTCTTTGTGAGACAGGCTTCAAAAAATCCATTTATTTAACTAATTTAAAGAGCTATTACATTCGCTGCAGCTGGGCCTTTCGAACCATCTTCAATAGTGAATTCTACATTTTGCCCTTCAGCCAGGGTTTTAAATCCATTTCCTTGAATGGCAGAGAAGTGAACGAATACATCTTTGCTACCATCAGAAGGAGTGATGAAACCAAAGCCTTTAGATTCATTAAACCACTTCACTTGACCCTTTATTTTGTCAGACATATGCCTTTTCCTATATAACAAATAAACATTGCCGCGTTCGACAGATATATAAAAGCCTATTTCACTATTAAATTATAGAATCACTCAGTAAAAACAATCAAAAGACTATCAAAGATAGTATTACTTGTAACGAATTAACTAAAATGTCATAAATAAAATAGATTTGTTTATTAGGCTTATTCTATTAACGCATGAGTAGTTAATAATATCAATACTTTTATATGCTTTTGTTTAAAAAAAATTTTAAAAAATTTTTTGACTAAATTAATTAATAAAAAATAAAAAATAATTTAAATAAATTCATAAATATGATACATCATGTTTCATATTTTATATTTCATATTTAAGATAATTAATTATCAATAAAATTTTATTTAAATAAAATTTTATTATTTTAATAACTTAAGTCATTTAATTACTAATTTTAAAATTATATTTATCTATAAATCTAATTAATTAAAATAAATAACTTAAAATGATAAATACAAAAGTAACCATAAAAATTTTTTGAGAAAAAATTAAAAAAACAAAATAATAAATTATATCTAAATATATGTTTTATTATTAGTTTTTTATAAATTTTATAAAAATAAAAAATCATTATTTTTTACTAGTGAGTAAGATTTATTATATTATATTTTTATTTAACAAATCATAAATATTTAGTATTAAGAAAATATTAATTAACTAAATTATCAATAATAAAATTAAATCAAGTTAAACAATTTTTAATAGAAAATATTATTTTTAACATATTATTTCAATAATATAATCATTTTATTAAATAAATATAGCACTTTTAATTCAATATTATTAAAATATTATAAATAAAAAATTATTTATAATATTAACATTGACATTTACTTGTAAAATCTTTAATATTTAATTAATTTAACTATCTAAATTCCTCCATAGTTCAGTTGGTAGAACGGCGGACTGTTAATCCGTATGTCACTGGTTCAAGACCAGTTGGAGGAGCCAAATTATCAAAAATAAGGTTTTATTTTTGATATTTTTAACTAAAAATGATATTTTATTAATTTACATATGATTATTTAAAAAAAATAAAAAATAAAATTTTTAACTTATATTTTATTATAATTTTAATGTATTTATGGAAAATTCTAAATTAAAAAATATTATTTATAATAATTATTTGTTGTTTTTTTATTTTATTAATTTTATCTAATTATTAATTATAACTTATTTTTTCATTATTTATTTTAAAATTGGGCGAATTTTAATTTTATGACAAAAATTATAACAACTATTAAAATTCGTCGTCCAGATGATTTACATGTTCATTTTAGAGATAATAATATATTAAAACTTGTTGTACCTTATACTAGCCAATTTTTTGGGCGTGCTATTGTTATGCCAAACTTGATGCCACCAATATTTAATATTAATCAAGCAAAATCTTATAGAAAAAGAATTTATAATGCAATCCCAGAAGAGCATTCATTTAAACCATTAATGACCTGTTATCTAACAGATGAAACTGATATTAAAATAATAGAAAACGGCTTTAATCAAGGTGTATTTATTGCTTGTAAACTTTATCCAGTTAACACAACAATTAATTCTACTTATGGAGTATCAAAAATAACAAATATTTATCCAGTTTTTGCTAGAATGGAAAAAATAGGTATGCCATTATTAGTTCATGGCGAAGTTACAAAAAATGACATTGATATTTTTGATCGTGAAGCTTATTTTATTGATGAAATCATGATACCTATTAGAAAAAATTTTCCTATTTTAAAAATAGTTTTTGAACACATTACTACTAAAGAGGCTGTTCAATTCATACTCACTGGTGATGAAAATTTAGCTGCTACTATTACACCACAACATTTAATGTTTAATAGAAATCACATGTTAGTTAATGGTATTAAACCTCACTTATATTGTTTACCTATTTTAAAGCGTGATATCCATCAAAAATCATTACGAAAAGTAATAACAACAGGTTGCCAACGTTTTTTTCTTGGTACAGATACTGCACCTCATATACAAAATAAAAAAGAAACAACTTTTGGCTGTGCTGGTGTTTTTAATGCACCTAGTGCTCTTGCAGCTTATGCAACTGTTTTTGATCAGATGAATGCAATGGAAAATTTTGAAGCATTCTGTTCGTTAAATGGTGCTAAATTTTATGGCTTACTTGTTAATAATGAATTTATTGAACTTAAGCGTAAAAAAAATATTATTGTTGATAAAATTTCTAAAGATGAAATTAATTTAATTCCTTTTTTAGCAAATGAAGATTCTAATTGGGAAATTAATATTATATAGCTACTATTATAAAATAATAATATTAATAGTTTATTATTAATATGTTAATTATTATATATTTTTATATTATGTTATAATCTTAATTAATATAAAATTATAAATTATTTTATTTATATTATATTATAAATATAAATTTATAAAAAATTAAACTTGTTAATACAAATATTAATTATACAAAATTTATATCTTTATATAATTTCATTAATATTTTATATAATTTATTAATATATAATGTCTTTTAATAAAAATAAAAATAATTATTTTATTAATCATATTAATAAAATTTTATCAAATGTTATTTAACTGTATTAATATTTATTAAAAAATATAATACCTGTTTATTTTAGATAAATTTTTTATACAAACAAAATTAATAAATATTACTAAAAAATAAATATTCTATATTATATAAAGTTGTTCTAATATATTAAAATAACTTTATATTAGATAATAAATAATTATGTAATTATTTATTCATAGAAAATTTTTTATTTATTTTTAATAAAAATAATAAATACTAATTAGTAAAATATTTATTTTTTATTTTATATATGAGTATTTTATTAATAAAATACATCTATATATTAGTTTTAATAAACTTACAACTAAATGTTAAAAACATAATATAAAATAATGATAGTTTTAAAAAATAAAAAAATTGATAATATTTTTTTAAAATAAACAAAAAAATAAAAATTTAATAATGATTAAATATATAAATAAAGTTTTAAATTTACTAAAAAAATGTCAAAATAAAATATATTAATTTTCCATTAAAGAGAAGGTAAATGATAAAAGTATCTCCTTTTAAAATTTCATATTTATATCCTAAATATTGGATAACATGGTTAGGAATTTCTCTTCTTTATTTATTAGTTTTATTACCTTATCCTATTATTTATTGGTTAGGAACTCGACTCGGACGATTATCAAAATTTTTTTTAAAAAAACGTCTGCAAATTGCAAAACGTAATTTAAAACTTTGTTTTCCTTATATGAAGGAACAACAATATCAAAAAATGATCAATAAAAATTTTGAATCAGTAGGCATGGGATTATTTGAAACTGGTATGGCTTGGTACTGGTCTGATAGACGAGTACAACGATGGTTTACTATTAAAGGACAAAATAATATTGAAAAAATTCAATTAAAAAGAAAAGGAATCATCGTAGTAGGAGTTCATTTTTTAACACTTGAATTAGGTGCTCGTATTTTTGGTATATTAAATCCTGGAATTGGTGTTTATCGGCCAAATAACAATCCAGTAATAAATTGGGTGCAAACTCGCGGACGATTACGTTCAAATAAATTTTTACTTGATCGAAAAGATGTAAAAGGTATTGTGCGTAATCTTAAACAAGGAGAAATTTTATGGTATGCACCAGATCATGATTATGGTCCAAAAAAAAGTGTTTTTGTTCCTTTTTTTGCAGTCAAATATACAGCTACTACCATAGGTACGCATATTATAGCTAAACTAGCAGATCCAGCTATGATACCATTTACGCCTAGACGGTTAACTAAAGCTAAAGGTTATGAATTACTTATTCAACCAGCAATAATTAATTTTTTACAGCAAGATGAAATATCTACTGCTATTTTTATGAATAAATTAATTGAAAAAAAAATTATGCAAGCACCTGATCAATATATGTGGTTACATCGCCGATTTAAAACCAGGCCTAGTGGTATGCCATCACTTTATGGAGATCTTGATAATATACATGATTAATATAATTATAAAATACTTTGTTATTAAGTAAATTAGTAGATTTAGTTATATAATTTTATTAATTAGTTACTGTTAAGTTAACTATCAAATAAAAATTTTTTATTTTATTTTGAATATAGTAATATTTATAGAATAAATTCATATTTTATTAATTTATATTATTTTTTTTAAAATATTAAACTATATTTTAAATATATCTAATTATATTACATTAAATAAAATATAAATTTAATTATTAAAAGTATACAAATTATAATTTAAATAATTATAATTATTAATAATTGTAATTACATTGCTAAAATATAATTAATTTATTGATGTTATGAATAATTAGATATAATTTTACTTCAATTTAATTAATAAAAAAATTTTAATTTGTTTAAATTTTAATTTTTATCTATTTATTTTTTAATATTCGATTAATTAATATCTATATATTTATCTTATCATTTATTATTTTTTATTGAAAAATTATTTTTATTTAAAAAATCTTTTACTTTATTTTTAATTATTTTTTTTAAAATATTAAAATATTTTTATAATTTAACTAATATCTATAAAATTAAAAATTTTTATTATTAATTACAAATTTCGTATTATATATAAGTTTTATTGTTGTAAATAACATAATATAAAATATTGTGATATAATATTATTAATTAAATAATTTAATATAAATAATTAAAATTATTTAATTAATAATAAATAAAGTAATTAAAATAAAGCAAGATATTTTAAAAATAATTTTGATATTAAAATTATTTTGATAGTATTTTAAATACATTTTATTTATTTTTAATAACTAAATTAAAATATAATCAAAAAAATAAAAATATAAAAATAAATAAAACTTAAGATATTTTTATAAAAAAAAATTATAATAAATTGATATTAAAGTAACTTATATATTCAATAACATAAAATAAAAATACATAAGATTATTTATAATTTTCATATTAAAATAATAATTTATTTAATAAAATATATATTAATTATACAAAGACATTGTTATTAACAATCATAATTTTAAACTTTATTATATTTATCAAATTATTATTTACAAATAAATAATATTATCTTTGTTTAAATGTCAATTAGAAAAATTATAAATTTAACTTTAAAATTTTAAAAAAATGAAACAAAATTTATAAATAAAATAAATTTATTATTTGAATTTTAAATAATAATTTAAACATTTATTATTAATTTTATTTAAATGATTAAATTAAGAGATGAAATATATTTAAATTAAAACAATTTGTATTTTTAGTTAAAAACTTTAACTATAATATTTATTTATATTTTAATTTAAAATATAAATTAAATATATTTTAAATTATTAATTATATTTTTATTAAAAATATAGATTATTAGTATTATATTTATTTCTAAATCAAATTGTCTTAAATATCCACTTATGATAATTAATAATATTTTAAATAAATAATAAATTTAATTATATATTTTAATAATCTTTTAATATATAAATATAATTTATAATTTTATTGTATTAAATATTAAATATTTTTATTACTGTAAAATAAAATATTTAATTAAAGTTTAATAAATTAATTAAAATATAAAAATATAAAAAAATAATAATTATTATTAGTTATTAATATTATATATAATAATATAATATTAATAACTATATTACATTTAAATTTAAAAATTAATAACCATTTACTTTTTTATTGATATATTTTGTTTGTAAAAATTATATAATAATATTTCTCATTTTTAAAATAAAAGATTACATAAACAAAATGTTTATGTTACATTTTAAAAAATTTTACTGTTTATGTAAAATTATAATGTTATTATTTTTAATATAAAAATCAATTTTATAAAAATAAAGAAATTTTTAAAATAAATTTTTAATATTAATTATAACATAATTTAAATTTATTAAATAATTTTTATTATAAATTATACAATATAAATAGGTGAAACATTTTGACGGAACTGATAGACAGTTTTAATAAAATTCTCTGGAATGGTATATTAATTTATTTATTACTTGGAGTTGGTATATATTTTACATTAGGCACTGGTTTTCTTCAATTTCGCCATTTTGGACATATGTTTACTGTATTGAAAAATAGTAATAAATCAGATAGTTCTGGTATTTCTTCTTTTCAAGCTTTATGCACAAGTCTGGCAGCAAGAGTTGGAAGTGGAAATCTTACTGGTGTTGCGATTGCATTAACTTCAGGGGGACCTGGTGCTATTTTTTGGATGTGGTTTGTGGCTTTAATCGGTATGGCAACCTCTTTTGCAGAAAGTACATTAGCACAATTATATAAAACAAAAGATGATAAAAAAAAATATCGAGGAGGTCCAGCCTATTATATGGAAAAAGGTCTTAAAATGCGTTGGATGGGAGTACTTTTTTCTATATTTCTTATTCTTACTTTTGGTTTAGTATTTAATTCTGTTCAAGCTAATTCAATTACTCAAGCAACAGCAGTAGCTTTTGGTTTTAATCCTATTTACGTAGGAATTGTACTTGCAATAATTTGTGGTATTATTATTTTTGGTGAATTACGTTTAATTGCTCGAGTAGCAGAATTTATTGTTCCTATAATAGCAATTGCTTATTTAATATTAGCGTTTTGGATAATTAGCAATAATATTGAACGTTTACCAGATATTTTTTTGCTAATTATTAAACATGCCTTTGGTTTGCAAGAAGTTATTAGTGGTGTTGTTAGTTATGGTATTACTCAAGCTATAACACAAGGAGTACAACGAGGTTTATTTTCAAATGAAGCAGGAATGGGTTCAGCGCCAAATGCTGCAGCAGCGGCTACACCTTATCCGCCACATCCAACATCTCAAGGGTATGTACAAATGCTAGGTGTTTTTATGGATACATTAGTAATTTGTAGTTCAACAGCAATTATTATAATTTCTTCTGGTGTATTAGATAGCGTTAAAGGTACTGTTAGTGGAATTGAATTAACACAACGAGCATTTTATTCAATTATTGGTGATTATGGGGCAATTTTTATTGCAATAGTTATTTTTTTCTTTGCTTTTACTTCAATTATTGCAAATTATGCTTACGCAGAAAGTAATATGGTTTTTTTAAAAAATAACCATACAACTGGATTATATATTCTTAAACTTGCTACTTTAGGAATGATTATTTTTGGTTCAATAGCAGAAATGCCATTAGTTTGGAAGTTAGCTGATATATCGATGGGATTAATGGCATTAATAAATCTAATTGCAATATTAATGCTTTCAGATGTTGTATTTAAACTTACAAAAGATTATAATCAACAACGAAAAAGTGGTAAATTACCAATATTTAATATAGATTCTTATCCTCATCTTAAAAAAGAAATAGAGAATGGTATTTGGGAAAAAGACAATTTAAAATTATGGATAAAAGAAAAAATTAATAATTAAGCACTATAAATAATATTTTAATATTAAATAACTTAATTTTATTTTTATTTATTAATAAATAAAAATATCATAGTTATGAGTATTGTAAATATATTATATTATTTAATAAATTTATATAATTTATTATTTTTTATATATATACTTCTAAATATTCTAAGTCACTTCTTATAATTAATTTATTTTTTGTATTTTATAAAAATATTATATAAAATAAGAATTTTAAAAATTTATATATATTACTACTAAAATAATTAATAATATTTTTATTCATAATTAACTATTAAATTGATTAATTATTTAGTTATTAATTAACGAAATAATTAAATTATTAAATAATATTATACATATTAAATATTAGTATCTCTATATTAAAAATATGTATAAGTATTTATTATTTTAATATAGATTTTTAGTTTAAAATTTAAAGAATTTATTTTTAATGTTTTTAAGATAATATCTATATTATATAATTAAATTTATTAGAAATACTTAATGATAAACTTTTTTTAAATTAAAATAAAATTACAAAATTAAACTATAATTTTGTAATTAAAATAACTGTAAATATATTTAATTAAAAAATTAAAAATTATTTTTTTAAATTTTATATATATTTTATATTATATTTATTTATAATAATTTATAAATAAATGTTTTTATTATTAAACATTATAACTTATTATCATAAGTAATAAATTAAATAAAATTAAAAATAATTTATTATAAAAAATAATAAAAATATAAAATAAATAATATTATAAAAAATTATATTTTAATTAAAATTATTTATATGTTTTTAATTAAAATAATAAAATAAAAAATTTTTTAAATATTAATAGATTTAATAAAATTAATTTTTTAAATCTATTAAGTTATTAATTAATAATTATTTTTTTAAAATTATATTTATTTTTTATATTTTATATAAATTAATTTTTATTCTTTATATATATAAAAATCATATAATATTTTATTTACTTATGTTTTTTATGTCAAAATTAAATATTGAAATAATAAACATATTATTAATAATAAAGATTATATGTTTATAATATAATTAACTAATTATAACTGTAATCACTAATCTCTAATTGTAGTTATTTAACTTGTATTTAATATTTTAATTTATAATTATAAAATATATATCAATGTTTATATATATAAATATATCAGATATATAGAGGTAAATTGTATCCATAATGAATAATACTAAAAATATTAGTTTAAATGCTTTCAAACAACCACGTTCTTTTTATCTTATTTTTTCAATTGAGCTATGGGAAAGATTTGGTTTTAGTGGTTTACAAGGTATTTTAACGATTTATTTAACTCAAATGTTAGGAATGTCAGAAGTTCAATCTTTTATGTTATTTTCTTCTTTTACTTCATTAGTTTATAGTTTTATTGCTATTGGTGGATGGTTAGGTGATAAAATTTTAGGTACTAAAAGAGTTATTATACTAGGAACTATCGTACTTACTGTTGGTTATGCGTTTATTGCTTATTCTAATCATGATGTTTTATTAACATATTTTGGATTAGCAACCGTTGCAGTTGGTAATGGTTTATTTAAGGCAAATCCATCTTCATTACTTTCCACTTGTTATAATAAAAATGATCAACGTCTTGATGGCGCATTTACAATGTACTATATGGCTGTTAATATTGGTTCATTTTTTTCTATGTTAGCTACGCCTTGGTTAGCAAAGCACTATAATTGGAGTATTGCATTTTCATTAAGTGTAATTGGTCTTATTATTACTTTAATTAACTTTTTAATATGCAAAAATTGGATTAAAAACTATGGCTCTAAACCTGATTTTCAATCGATAAAATTATCTAAATATTTATTTACTATTATTGGTATATTAATACTAATTATATTTTCTAACTGGTTATTATATAATATGAAAGTAGCAAAAGCTGCTTTAGTAATTATTTCATTTTTTATTATAATTATTTTTATTAAAGAAACTATTAAATTAAAAGGTATAGCTCGTCGAAAAATGTTTGTAGCGTTTATTTTAATGATAGAAGCAATTGTATTTTTTGTACTATATAATCAAATGCCAACATCACTAAATTTTTTTGCTATACATAATGTGGAACATAATATTTTTGGTATAAATCTTGAGGCAGCACAATATCAAGCTTTTAATCCATTTTGGATTATACTTACTAGTCCTATTCTTGCAATAATATATAATAAAATGGGTGATAATTTATCTATACCTCACAAATTTTCAATCGGAATGATATTTTGTTCAATTGCATTTCTTGTATTACCATTAGGCGCTAAATTTTCTGATGAAACAGGTATTGTTTCTGTTAATTGGTTAATATTTTATTATGCATTACAGGGTATTGGAGAATTAATGATTTCTGGTTTAGGATTAGCAATGATAGCACAATTAATACCTCAGCGTTTAATGGGATTTATTATGGGTTCATGGTTTTTAACTAGTTCTGCCGCTGCTTTTATTGCTGGTTTTATTGCTTCTATGACAGCAATACCTCAAGGTGAATTATTAAACCCTTTAGTATCATTAAAAATATATACTGACGTTTTCATGAAAATAGGTATAGTAACAGGAGTTATTTCATTAATTATGTTATTTACAGCACCATTACTTAATAAAATTATACAAATATAAAATATATATTTTATTAAAAATTATTATATAATTAATCATATAATAATTTAATTATTTTAATTAAAAATATTAATTTTAAAAATTGTTATATTTAATGATTATAATAAATATATAATTAATATTAATATAAAATCAGTATATTTTTACTAAATAACTTTTTAAAAAATTATAGTGATATATTAATATACTTTGTCTTTATAAAATAATATATATGATATAATTATTAATATTATATTATTTATTTAAAATAGATTAAATAAATAATATATTGAAAAAATATTTTTTTATAATAAGTATTTTTAACAATAAAATAAATAAAATTAAATTAGTATTAAATTTATAATTATTTAATTGATAATATTTTATATATATTAATATAATAACTATTATTAATTTTAATGTTATTTATAAGAAAAAATATTATTTAATTTTATTTTATGAAAATTTAAAAATAAATATTTATTTTATATATATTTATTAATTTAATATAATAAATATATTAAATTTTAAATTTGATTTATGTTCAATAAAATAAAAAATATAAAATAATTTATATATTTAATCGTTTTATATAAACGAGTCAAATATCAAAAATAAAAATTATTTTTTTTAAATTTAAATATAATTAAATATAAATTAATTAAAAATTAAAAATATTTAAAATATTTTTTTTAATCATAGATTAAAAACTATATCTATAATAATATATAATATATTCATTCAATAAAATATGAAAAATTTAATTTAAATATAAAAACAAATAATTATAAATCTACTAAATAATGAATTAAAATTCCTAATAATAATAGGATGATTTATATAATTGTAATAAATAGCTTAATTTAAATAAAGAGTTTTATTTTAGTGCTAAAATTATTTGAACCAAAAACATTTTTACAAACTGTAGTTAATCGACCAGGTGTATATCGTATGTATAATGCACTTGAAAAAGTTATTTATGTCGGTAAAGCAAAAGATTTAAAAAAACGTTTAACAACTTATTTTAAAGAACAAATAACAAATCGTAAAACTAAACAACTTGTTAAAAATATTGCTCAAATTGACGTTACTATAACAGATACAGAAACAGAAGCTTTATTACTTGAATATAATTATATTAAATTTTATCAGCCTCATTATAATGTTTTACTAAAAGATGATAAATCTTATCCATATATTTTTTTAAGCTCAGATAAACATCCTCGTTTAACTATATATCGTGGTACTATAAAAGTAAATGGCGATTATTTTGGTCCATTTCCAAGTGTTCACGCTGTCAAAGAAACACTAATTTTATTAGAAAAAATTTTTCAATTGCGTCAGTGTGAAAATAGTGTTTATCGTAATCGTTCTAGGGTATGTCTAAAATATCATATCAATCGTTGCCTTGGTCCTTGTATTAAAGGATTAGTTACTGATAAAGAATATCAACAACAAGTAAAATATGTTCGTTTATTTTTATTAGGTAAAGATCAAAAAGTTCTTGATCAATTAACTAAAAATATGCAGAAGGCTAGCCAAAATCTTAATTTTGAAAGTGCGGCAAATTATCGTGATCAAATAGAAGCTGTTAAAATAGTAACAAAGCAACAGTTTATCATTGATAATATACAAAATTTAGATGTAATTAGCATTGCTTATAATTTAAGTATTACATGTATTCATGTTCTTTTTATTCGTCAAGGACGAGTAATTGATAGTCGTAATTATTATCCAATAATCCCAGTAAATACAGAATTAAATGAAGTTGTTCAAGGATTTTTAAGTCAATTTTATTTACAGGATAGTAAAATTCATAATTTACCGACAGAAATATTATTGGATTTTTTTTTAGAAGAAAAAACAATATTAGCTAATTTTTTAACTAAAAAAGCAAAGCATGAAATTAAAATTCAAATACAACCGCATGGAATAAAATCTACGCTTTTAAATTTAGCTCGTACTAATGCAAAAATAGCATTAGCAAAAAAAATTTCAGAACGATCTATTATTCACAAAAAAATAGAAGCATTAGCTAATTTGCTTGAATTAAAAAAAATTTATAGAATAGAATGTTTTGATGTTAGTCATATTTCAGGACAACAAACTGTAGCATCTTGTGTTGTTTTTGATAATAATGGACCATTGTATTCTGAATATCGTCGTTATAATATAAATAATATTACACCAGGCGATGATTATGCTGCTATGTATCAAGTTTTGACTAAACATTATAATAAACATATAAATGAAAGTAAAGTACCAGATCTTATTCTTATTGATGGTGGAAAAGGACAATTAGCTAAAGCAATAAATGTATTTAAAACATTAAATGTTAATTGGGATGTTTATAAACCAAAAATAATAGGAGTAGCTAAAAAATATACTCATAAAACAGGATTAGAAACATTATTTTTAAAACCTAATGGTAAGGGTTTTTCGTTGTCACCTAATTCATCTGCATTACACTTAATACAAAATATTCGCAATGAATCACATAATTATGCAATTAGAGGACATCGTAAACGTAGAGAAAAAATTAAAAATACTAATATTTTAGATTCTATTAAAGGTATAGGTCCTAAACGTCGTCAAATATTACTTAAATATATTGGAAGTTTACAAGTTCTTCATAATGCAAGTATAAATGAAATTAGAAAATTACCAACGATTTCATATATACTAGCAGAAAAAATTTTTAATATATTAAAGTGATAAGTTTAGTGAAATTGTATATATAATATTTTATTTAGATAAATAATTATAGAACATGATGCAATTAAATACTCCAACGTTGTTAACACTTTTCCGTATCATATTGATTCCATTTTTTGTATTATTTTTTTATCTTCCTTTTTATTGGGCACCTTTTGTTTGTGCATTTCTCTTTGTTATTGCTGCGTTAACTGATTTATTTGATGGTTTTCTTGCTAGACTTTTGCAACAAACAACTAAATTTGGTACATTTTTAGATCCAGTTGCTGATAAGATTATGGTAGTAACAGCATTAGTATTGGTAACTGAATATTATCATGCTTGGTGGATTACATTACCTACAGTAACTATGATTATACGTGAAATTACCATTTCATCACTACGGGAATGCATGACAAAAATAGACAAACGTAGTTGTGTGGCTGTTTCATGGATTGGAAAATTTAAAACAATAACTCAAATGATTTCATTAGTTGGATTATTATGGCATCCTAATATTCAAGTTAAAGTAATTACTATTATATTGCTTTATTTTGCAGTTATTTTAACATTTTGGTCTATGTTTCAATATTTATTTTCAGCAAAGAAAGCTTTAAATAGAACATGATAAAATATTTAAAAAATTAACAAATGAACTAAATTAATAAATAAATAATATTGACTCAATATAAGAAACAAGTAAAATGCAATGAAGTAAGTTATAAATAGAGTTAAATTTAGTATAAAATAATCTTAAAATAATTAAAATGCGGGAATAGCTCAGTTGGTAGAGCACGATCTTGCCAAGATCGGGGTCGCGAGTTCAAGTCTCGTTTCTCGCTCCAATGTATATTTATATAAATAAATTTATAAAATATGGCGCGTTGACAGAGTGGCCATGTAACGGATTGCAAATCCGTATACCTCGGTTCGACTCCGAGCCGCGCCTACAGAATTTAGCCCAGATGGTGAAATCGGTAGACACAAGGGACTTAAAATCCCTCGGCTTTAAAGCTGTGTGGGTTCAATTCCCGCTCTGGGCATTATATAAGAACATTTTTTATTACTAAAGATTAAAAAATAAAATTAAATTATTATTGCTTTTATATAATTAATATTAAGTTATTAACTTAATATTAATTATATAAATTTATTTACTTTTATTTTTTGTAAAAATTATTTTAATGATTTGTACTTTACTGAATTTTTTAAAGATAAAAAATTTTTTATCTTTAAAAAATTCAGTAAAGTACAAATATATCTTTTATTAGTATTCAATTTTTTATAATAAAACTAAAGATATTATTTTTTTTATATTATAACTGAGAAATTATTATATTTTGAAGTTTTTAATCATAATTATTCATTATTTATTAATGTTGAATATTTTATAAAATAAATTACTATTTTACTTTAATTTAAATTTAAGTTTAAATTTTAAGTTTTATTTTTTATATCTTAATGTAATTTTTTAAAATATTAATTAAAATTTCATATAATATATATTATAATAAATAATTTTATTATATATTATTAATAATTTAATTTACATTAAAATGCTATATTTCATATTCTTTATTATCTATTTTTTTAATTAAATATTTTAGATGTTTTTAAAATATCTAAATTTAATAGTTGTCAATAATTTATATATACTTAAAGTAAAATTATTTTTTTTAAGTACTTATTATTAAAGTTTAATTAGTTAATTATTGTATTAAATTCAAGAGTCAATATTTATTTATATTATAAACTCTAGTATTAATTTTTATGTTAGTTAATTAATTAAAATATAAATTTAATTTTTAAACGGCTTAATATCGTAAATAAATAAATTTTTAATAAAATATTTAAAGAATTTTTAATTTTAATTTAATTTTAATAATTTTATTATATATGATCAAAAATCATTCTAAATAATAAAAAATTATTTATATTTATTTTAAATTATATTTAATTTAATATTTATTATAATATGTTTTAATATAAATTTATTATTTTTTATCTTCAAAAAAGAGATATTTTAAAATATTAAAAATTGATTTTTAATAAAGAATATATTTTTTATTAATATTTTAAATTTAAATAATATTTAAATTTTTTAATTAATAAATATATATAATTAATAATTTATTATGATAAATTTTAATGTATTTTTCTTAAAAATTCATTGATGTTAATTTTTTTTCTAGTTTTTTCATCAATTTTTTTTATAATAATAGCACAATATAAACTATATTTACCATCTTTAGATGGTAAATTACCTGGAACAACAACAGAAGTTGCAGGAATTCGACCATAAAAAATTTTACCAGTTTCTTTGTCGTAAATTTTAGTACTTTGTCCAATATAAACGCCCATTGAAATAACAGAGCCTTCTTCAACAATAACACCTTCAACAATTTCAGAACGAGCTCCAATAAAACAATTATCTTCAATAATTGTTGGATTAGTTTGTAATGGTTCTAATACACCTCCAATTCCAACACCACCAGATAAATGAACATTTTTCCCAATTTGTGCACAAGAACCAACTGTTGCCCAAGTATCAATCATACTTCCTTCATCAATATAAGAGCCAATATTAACATAAGATGGCATTAAAACAGTATTTTTAGCTATAAAAGCACCTTTTCGAGCTGTTGCTGGTGGAACAACTCTCAATCCTTCTTTTTGAAAACGAGCATAATCATACTCAGCAAACTTCATTGTTATTTTATCAAAATAGTGGCTTTCTGCACCTTTAATTAATTGATTATCATTAATATAAAAAGAAAGTAATACCGCTTTTTTAAGCCATTGATGAGTTATCCATTGTCCATTTATTTTATTAGCAACCCTTAACTGACCTTTATCAAGTTTAGCAATAACCTGATTAATTGCATCACTTAATTGAATATTTTTTTTTATTAGTGTTATTTTTTTTCGATAATCAAAAGCATTTTCAATGATATTTTTAAGTTTCTCCATAAAATTATTTATTCTCTCTATTTTAATTATTTAAAATGTTTATTTTTTATCAATTAAAATCAAAATTAAAATTTAATTTATTTTTTATTAATTTTTATTTTATATTTTAATCAATCGTTTAATTATTTTAATCAATAAATACAAGTAGATCTTTAATTTTTTAAAATTGTTAAATTCTTAACTCTTCCATATAATAATATGATTATTTTAGTAAAAATATTACTGATTTATATTAATAATTTAAATTAATTAAGTTTAATAAATTATGTATAAAAGTTTATTTATCACTTTAATTTAGTAAAAATAAATTTTAGTTTAAATATTAAAATAAAATAAAAAAATCTATAATAAAATATTATCTTCCTTTAATATTTTTCTATCTTTAATCTTGATTTTTTTAATAAAAACTTACTAAACGTATTTTTATGGTTATTTATTATAAAGTAATTATTTTTAATATTTAATATTAAAAAAATATCTTTATCATAAAATTATTTCTATTAGTAATATTCATAATTATCAATATTAAAATTTTATCTATAAAATTCTTGAGTAACTAAAATAAATAGTAACATTTAATATGAAATATAAATTAAATTTTAGTTTAATAAAATTAAATCAAGAACAAGAAAAAATTACTATATATTATAGGATAAAATAATCTAGATAATTTTTTAATTTTAATTTAATAGCAAATTATTTAATAAAAATAAAATTTTAAATATTATATGGAATAAGCTTAAATTACTAACAGTAAAAAATACTTGACGAATAAGAATATTTAAAATGAACTATATTTACATAATTTATTATTAGCTAATAAAAAATATTTTATATTTTTACATAAGATTTAAAATAATCTTATTTTAACTATACTAATAATATGAAAATATCTTTTAAATATAAAGTTTTAAAACAAGTAAAGTTAAAATAAATAACAATTCGTGACTAATATTAGTATTGATTATTTTAATAATTAAAATAATCAATTTTTACCATGAAAATATAATTTATTTATCAACAATATAAGTATAAAAAATTAAATTATATTTATTTAATAATATTTACTGAACTAGCATACAAATACTGAATATATTATCTAGTTTATAGGAATAATAATTTTTACCATTATAAAGATGTGGTACTAAATAATAAAAAACTTTTAGGAAAAATTAAAATTTTATGGAAGTTTAATAAATTTTTTATAAAATGAAATTAATTTATTCTAATTAATCATATTTTTAATATTTATGTGTTTTTATTTTTAATAAAAATTTTTAATATATTAAATTTATTCAATATGAAAAAATAAATTATTAACTTAATTTTTTCTAAAAAAATTTTATTAAATGATTATAATATAAAATATTATATTTTAGTTATTTGATAAATATTTTTTTATAATAGGTAATATTACTCTTTAAATATACTTACTGTAAAATTTATTTATTTTAAATAAATAAAAAATAAACTAATTATTATATAAAAATTTAATTTTTCCGAAACTTATAATAATATATAAATATCATATAATTTATCTGTATTATTTTAATATTTAATTAAAATTTATATCTTTAATATTATAAAATTTATGTTAATATAAATATTAACTACTAAGTTATTGATAATAAAATTTATAAAATTATTAAATAATATTAATAATTATTATTTATTATAATATCATAAATATAAATGAATTATTACAAATTAACTTTAATTCAAATAATTTAATTAAAGTAAAAAATTTATTTATCTAACAAAATAAATACTATTTTACTTAACGCTTTACTCTGTAAATAATTTAAGATTTTAAATCTTATAATAGAATAATAAAATAATTAATATTACTAATAATAATCTTATTTTAAATCTAGAATGCTAATTTATAATTAATAAAATTATATTTAAATAATTTTATTAATTATTATTAATGTTATTCATTATGATTAAATACAATTGAATAATTTTTTTAATGTTTTTTATTTTATAAAGTACAGTTATTTAAGAAAATATATTAAATAAAATAATAACAATTATAGATAATAATAAATCTAATTTTAGCAATTTATTACTAAAATATTTTTAGTTATTTTTTATAAAAATAAAAGAAGAAATTTTTAGATGATATTAAAAATAATAAAGTCTTTATTTTATAAAGTTTTATAATAAACTCTATTAAAAAAATTTAATTATAAGATTATTAAAAAATAATAGAAATATTAAAAATAATATAACTGAGATAAAATCTCAAAATTATTATAAAATTCAATTAAAAATTATATATTTACTAATATATTAGAAATAAACTTTTCTTCTTCTTTTCTTAATGTTAAAATTTCACATCCATTATCTGTAACAGCTAAAGTATGCTCATATTGTGCTGATAAGCCTCGATCTTTTGTTTTTACTGTCCAACCATCTTTCATTGTTCTAACACGATGGTCGTTTGTATTTATCATTGGTTCGATAGTAAATGTCATACCTTTTTTTAATATCACGCCACCATCATCAGCATCATAATGTAATATTTGAGGTTTTTCATGAAAAACCTTCCCAATACCATGTCCACAATATTCACGCACAACAGAAAAATGATATTGTTCAACAAATTTTTGAATTGTTTGACCTATAATTCGTAAACGAATACCAGGTTTAATCATTTTTAAAGACAGATAAAGACTAGCTTGTGTTACCTTACATAATCGTTCTCCTTGAATAGTTGGTTTACCAACAATAAACATTTTTGACGTATCACCATGAAAACCGTTTTTAATAACAGTAACGTCAATATTAATAATATCACCTTCTTTTAATATTTTTTCATCACTAGGAATACCATGACAAATAACATCGTTAACAGAAGTACAAATAGACTTAGGAAATTTATTATAATTTAAACAAGCTGAAGTAGCTTTTTGTTTTTCTAGAATATGTGAATGACAAATACAATCAAGTTTACCAGTAGAAATACCAGGCTTTATATAAGGTTCGATAATCTCTAACACTTCTGCTGCTAAATGTCCGGCGATACGCATTTTCTGAATATCTTTTTCTGTTTTAATTAAGATAGCCATAAATTCTATTCTGCCTATTTATTTTTATTTAATGAGTAAATAATATACTTATTAATTAATTATATTTATTAAAATATAATTAATATATTCTAATATTATATCAACAACTAAGTATAGTTATACTAACTATAATAATTAATAACTTAAGATATAAATGTTATTAAAGATGTAAAATAATTTAATAATAATATTTCATTTATTTTAAATTAAATCAATATTAATGAAATATAAAACTAATAATATTACTATATTAATAATAAAACATAATAAAGCATTATCATAATGAATGTTCTTTTTAGAAATTAATATCATTATTTTAAATAATCAATATTTAATTATTAGTAAATATTTTATATAAATATCAAATAAATGATTATATAAGTATAATTGGTATTTTTTGTTATTTTATGATATATAAAATATGTTGGAATTTTATTTAAAATTTAAAAAATTAATTGTAGAAAAATCTAATTACCTCTAACATAAACTTAATTCTGCTATAATAAATATAGCAAAAATTAAAATATTTACATAATGCTTTTATTTTAGCAACTTTAGAGTTTCTAATAAATAAAAGAATAGAGAGTTTATTAAAAATAACTTAAATTTACTAAATTATAGAGGTTTAAATGGTAACTATTTTTATGCGCGATATGCTTAAGGCAGGCGTTCATTTTGGTCATCAAACTCGATATTGGAATCCAAAAATGAAATCTTATATTTTTGGAACACGTAATAAAGTTCATATTATTAATTTAGAAAAAACTGTTATAATGTTTAATGAAGCATTAGTTGAACTAACCAAAATTGCTTCAAGAAAAGGTAAAATTTTATTTGTTGGAACTAAGCGTGCAGCAAATTTAACTATAAAAGAAACAGCTAATAATTGTAATCAATATTTTGTTAATCACCGTTGGTTAGGCGGTATGCTAACTAACTGGAAAACTGTTCGTCAGTCTATTAGACGTTTAAAAGATTTAGAAATACAATCTCAAGATGGTACATTTAATAAATTAACGAAAAAAGAAGCATTAATTAGAACTAGAGAACTTAATAAACTAGAAAATAGTTTAGGTGGTATTAAAGAAATGGGCGGTTTACCTGATGCTTTATTTGTTATTGATGCTGAACATGAAAATATTGCGATAAAAGAAGCAAATAATTTAGGTATTCCTGTATTTGCAATTGTTGATACTAACTCTAATCCAGATGGTGTTGATTATATCATTCCAGGTAATGATGATGCGATTCGTTCAGTTAAATTTTATTTAGGTACTGTTACTAAAGCAATTCATAAAGGTAATTTTCAAAATCATGTAATTAAAGTAAAAGAAAACTTAATAGAAAATATAGATGATAAAGTTAATTCTTTATTAAGAATAAAAGAATCATTATAAATAAATAAAACAAGCAATGAAAGATATTAATTATATTAATTTAATTCCATTTTTACTAATTAGAATGAGCATATTTTACATATAGTTATTTTTCATTGGATATCTTTAGGAATAAATTATATGTCTGAAATTACTATTACTTTAATAAAAAAATTACGTGAACGTACTGGTGTAGGCATGATGGAATGTAAAAAAGCATTAGTTAAAGCTAATTGGAATATTGAATTAGCTATCGATAATATACGTAAATTAGGATATATAAAAGCAGCTAAAAAAGCAAATTGTATAGCTACTGAAGGTTTGATAATGGCAGAGATTTCTACTGATAGTAAATTTGGTGCATTGCTTGAATTGAATTGTGAAACAGATTTTGTAGCTAAAGATGCGAGTTTTATAACATTTGCTAATGAAGTATTTAAATCTGTTGTTAAAAATAAACTCTCAAATATTAATGAATTAAAAGCGAGATTTGAAGAGAAACGTATAAAAATTATTTCAAAGACAGGTGAAAATATTAATATTTGCCGAGTAAATATTTTAGAAGGTGAAAAAATTGGATACTATTTACATGGTGTTCGTATTGGGGTTCTTGTTTCTGTTAAAGGTGTAGATAATGAGTTTATTAAACACATTGCTATGCATATCGCAGCTAAGAAGCCTGATTATATTACACCAGAAGATATACCAGCTGATATTATTGCTCATGAATATAAAATTCAATTAGATATAGCAATGAAATCTGGTAAGTCTCCTAAAATTGCTAAAAAGATAGTAACTGGTCGTATGAACAAATTTATTAATGAGATCTCTTTAACTGGTCAAGAATTTATTATGGATTCAAATAAAACAGTTAGTAAATTATTAAAAGAAAAAGATATAAAAGTAATTAATTTTACTCGTTTTGAAATTGGTGAAGATACAAAAAAATAAAAAATAATATTTTTTAAAGCAATTATTAATTAATAAAAATAATAAAATATATTAAAATAGAACCGCCTATAGGCGGTTCTATTTTATTTGATATCAATAATTTATCTATTATCTATTTTAGGATATATTATTAATAATAATTTAAATATAAGGATATAATTAAATTATTTTAATCATAAATTATTTAATTTAAAGAATTAAACTTAACAAGTTAAATTAAATTATATTTATACTAAAGAAATAAAAAAATTAATTAATCAAATACTAATATTATACTCAGACATTTAATTAAGAATTTTAAAGATTCAATAATTCATCTGCTCAGGAAAAATATATGGTAATTAATAAAAAACCAATATATCAACGTGTCTTGATTAAACTTAGCGGGGAAGCTCTACAAGGTTCAGGGGATTTTGGTATTGATGTAATTGTTTTAGATCGTATGGCACAAGAAATTAAAGAACTTGTAGAGTTAACAATACAGATTGGTATCGTTATTGGTGGTGGTAATTTATTTCGTGGAATAGGATTGGCCAATATTGGAATGAATCGTATTATTGGTGATCATATTGGAATGCTAGCGACAGTAATGAATGGATTGGCTATGCTTGATGCTTTACATCGTATATATGTTAATGCCAGACTTATGTCTGCAATACCGTTAAATGGTATATGCGACAATTATAATTGGAACAAAGCAAATAGCTTACTTCGTAAGGGTAGGGTTGTTATTTTTTCAGCTGGAATAGGAAATCCTTTTTTTACAACAGATTCAGTTGCTTGTTTACGAGGTATAGAAATCAAGGCTGATATTATTTTAAAAGCAACCAAAGTTAATGGTGTTTATTCTACTGATCCGTCAAAGAATTCAAATGCAATTTTTTATAAAAAATTAACTTATAAAGAAGTATTAGAACGTGAATTAAAAATTATGGATTTAACCGCATTTACTTTGGCTCGAGATCATAATTTACCTATTCGAGTTTTTAATATAAATAAACCAGGTGGCTTACGTCGTATTGTAATGGGTGAAAATGAAGGTACATTAATTTCATGTAATTAATTTTTTAGAAATATAGATGATTTTTTGATATTATATTATTAGCATTTATTATTAAAGTAATTAAATTAAATTAATGATTTATAAGTTAAATATTTATAACTAATTGATAAGGATTTAAACATGATTAATGAAATTAAAAAAAATACTAAAAAACGTATGGAAAAAAGTATTGAAGCATTAAAAAATCAAATAAATAAAATTCATACTGGCCGAGCATCTCCAAGTTTATTGGATGGTATAATGATTAAATATCATAGTACAATGATACCATTACGTAAATTAGTAAATATTACTGTTGAGGACTCACGTACACTCGCGATTACTGTATTTGATCCTATGTTATCACCGATAGTAGAAAAAGCAATCATGGCATCAAATTTAGGTCTTAATCCATTTTCATCAGAAATGATAATACGAGTACCTTTACCACCATTAACAGAAAAAAGACGTAATGATTTAATTAAAGTTGTTCGTAATAATGGAGAACAAGGAAAGGTATCAATTCGTAATATACGACGAGATGCAAATGATAAAATTAAAACATTATTGAAAAATAAAGAAATTAGTAAAAATGATGAATATAGTGCGCAAAACAAAATTCAAAGATTAACAGATAACTTTATTAATAAAATTGATAAGGCATTAGAAGAAAAAGAAAAAGAATTAATAGAATTTTAAATATTATTATAAAACAACCATATAGTATATATATTATATATAAAATAAATACAACTTTATTATATCTTTAAATTTATTGATTCATTTTATATTATGCTATATTGTTAAGCTAAGTATAATTCTTTTTAATTAAATAATAGAGTATACATATCATAATGATACGTCTGACAATTTTAGGCTCGACTGGATCAATTGGTAAAACAACACTATCAGTAGTTAAGGAAAATCCTACAAAATTTAAAATTATCGCATTAGTTGCATATAAAAATGTAAATACTATGATTCAGCAATGTTTAGAATTTAAACCACAATATGCTGCTATGTCAGACGAAAAATCAGCGAATAATCTAAGAAGCATATTAAATAAACAAGGATGTAAAATCGAAGTTTTATCAGGAAAAAACGGAGTTTGTGAACTAGCCGCACTTGATAATGTTGATCAAGTTATGTCAGCTATTAGCGGAATTGCTGGTTTAATGCCAACATTAGCTGCAATTCGTCAAGGTAAACGTATTTTATTAGCTAATAAAGAATCACTAATTACTAGTGGACAATTATTTTTTGATGAAATTAAAAAATATGGTACTCAAGTGCTTCCTATTGATAGTGAACATAGCGCAATATTTCAAAGTTTACCAACTGAAATTCAAAATAATTTAGGTTTCGCTAATCTTGAACAACACGGAATAACATGCATAATATTAACAGGATCTGGTGGTCCTTTTCGTGAAATCCCTCTTCCTTATCTTAAAAAGATTACACCTAATGAGGCCTGTAATCATCCTAATTGGTCTATGGGACGCAAGATTTCAGTTGATTCAGCAACTATGATAAATAAAGGGTTTGAATACATTGAAGCTCGGTATTTTTTTAATGCTTCACATGAACAAATTGAAGTTATAATTCATCCACAATCTGTTATTCATTCAATGGTAAGATATCAAGATGGAAGTGTAATTGCTCAATTAGGTACGCCTGATATGAGAACACCTATTTCTTATAGTATAGCTTATCCAGATCGTATTTCTTCAGGTGCATCTGTAATTGATTTTAAACAATTATCTTCATTAACTTTTATTGCTCCAGATTATCAACGTTATCCTTGTCTAAAATTAGCTATTGATGCCTATCATCATGGACAAGCATCAACCATAATTTTAAATGCCGCTAATGAGGTTTCTGTTGCTGCATTTTTAGCTGGTCAACTTCGATTTACTGATATCGCACAAATTAATTTATATACAGTAGAAAGATTAAATTTAGCTGAACCTGATAACATTGATACAGTTTTAGAAATTGATAATGAAGCCCGTCAAATAGCAACTAATTATATTGAAACATTATCAATATCCTATTAAATAAATAATTTTAGATGCTTAAATATTTTTTATTTTTATTAAATTTTATTTTTATTAAAATTTAATAAAAATAAAAAATAAAATAAAGGTAAAGATATTAAATTAATAAAAATTTAATTGCTAACTTATTAATGAATATAAAATTCTTTAATTCATCTTAAGCAATTTTATTTTATTATCTAAATAATTAAGCAAAATAAATTATACTATCTTATAATAAAGGAACTTTTTTAGCATGAAACTTATGTATGATGATAATAAATCACAACATCAAATTCCTAGACATGTTGCCATAATTATGGATGGTAATGGACGTTGGGCTAAACAACGTGGAAAATTAAGAATTAAAGGACATCGAGCAGGAACAGAGGCGGTACAAAAAACGGTTAAATTTGCGATTGAAAATGAGATTCAATCTTTAACACTTTATGCATTTAGTAATGAAAATTGGAGTAGGCCAGAAACTGAAGTTACTGCTCTTATGGAACTTTTTACTTGGTTTTTAGATAATGAAGTTAAAAATTTAAATATACATAACATTCAGTTAACTATTATTGGTGATATAAATCGATTTAAACCTAAATTACAAAATAGAATTAAACACGCCATTGCTTTAACTATGAATAATACTGGATTACAACTAAATATTGCTGCTAATTATGGTGGTCGTTGGGATATTACAAATGCAATGCAAATTATTGCTAAAAAAATTAAAGTAGGTTCATTGCTGCCAGAAAATATTAACGAAGATAGAATAAATGAGTTTATTAGTTTACATGATCAACCAACCGTTGATTTAGTTATTAGAACTGGAAGAGAATATCGCATCAGTAATTTTCTTTTATGGCAAATTGCTTATGCTGAATTTTATTTTACCGATATACTCTGGCCAGATTTTGATGAAGAAGCTTTCAAAAGCGCAATTATTGCTTTTAATCAACGCGAACGACGTTTTGGTAATACTAAACCTGATAATATCAATAAAGAATAGTAGGTAACTTTTGTTAAACTTAAATTCTCGTATTATTACAGCTATTATACTTATTCCATTAGTTATTGCTGCACTTTTTTTCTTACCTCTTAATCTTTTTGGTTATGTTGTTATTATTATTTGTTCGTTAGCTGCTTGGGAATGGAGCCAATTTATTGGATGGACAGAACAAGTTAAACGAATTATATGTGCGATCTTATTTGCTATTAATTTATTTGGATTACAATTATCATTTCAGGATCTTACTAAATTAACAACAGAGCCTTTAATTGTTTATATTTTATTGATTGGATTGGTTTGGTGGTTAATTGCAATAATATTGGTTATCACTTTTCCTAGTTCTGCTCGATTCTGGTCACAATCTGTGATATTAAAAATATTATTTGGTGTTTTAACTATTGTTCCTTTTTATTGTGGTATGTTGGTATTAAAAAGCCTTGATTATCATATTAATAATTTTATTAGTGCTTGGTGGGTATTTTATGTAATGTTATTAGTTTGGAGTGTAGATATTGGTGCTTATTTTTTTGGTCATTTATTTGGTAAACATAAATTAGCAGAAAAAGTTTCCCCTGGCAAAACATTTGAAGGTATGCTTGGTGGTATGTTAACAGCAAGTATTATTGCTTGGTTATTTAGTTTATTTGCTCCTTCTTTACTAATATCTAATAATTTATTATTTTGTTCTATTGTTGTCGTTATTATTTCAGTTTTTGGTGATTTAACAGAAAGTATGTTTAAACGTCAATCTGGAATTAAAGATAGTAGTTGTTTAATTCCAGGACATGGTGGCATATTAGATAGAATCGATAGTTTAACAGCAGCGATACCTGTTTTTGCAGGATTAACATTATTATTTTTTCATTTTTAAGGTATATCATGAATTTTTTTTGGAGTTTAGCAGCATTTATTATTGCATTAAGTGTGCTAATTATTACTCATGAATTCGGACATTTCTGGGTAGCTAGGCGATGTGGTATTCACGTTGAATATTTTTCGATTGGTTTTGGAAAAACTTTATGGCGTAAAGTAGATCGTCATGGAACAGAATTTATTATTGCCATGATTCCATTAGGCGGTTATGTAAAAATGTTAGATGAACGAGTGACTTTTGTAACATCAGAACGTCGATATTTTGCTTTTAATAATAAAACAATAATTCAACGTGCTGCAGTTGTTAGTGCAGGACCAGTAGCAAATTTTTTATTGGCAATATTTACTTATTGGTTAGTTTTTATTATCGGCATACCTTCTATACGTCCCGTTATTGAAAATATCCAACCAAACTCAATTGCTGAAAAAGCAAATATTTTACCAGGTATGGAACTAAAATCAATAGATGGTATCGAAACCCCTGATTTAAATTCTGTTCGTCTTGCTTTAATTAGTAAAATTGGTAATAAACAATTAAATGTTAAAGTTTTATCTGTTGGAAATTCAACACCAATAAAAAAAATAATTGATTTAAAGGAATGGCATTTTGATCCTGAAAATCAAGATCCAATTTTATCTTTAGGAATTATGCCAGTTAGAATAAAAGAAGATAATATTATACATAATATTCAACCAAAATCAGCAGCGGCATTATCTGGTTTACAAAAAGGAGATAAAATTATAAAGGTTAATGAACAAATAATAGATGTTTGGCATCCATTTATTTATTTTATTCGAAAAAATCCTGAAATTCCGTTATTATTAACTATAGAAAGAGAAAGTAAACAGCAAAAATTAATATTAATACCTGAAGTAAAAATAATAGATAAAAGAAAAAAAATAGGATTTGCTGGAATTGAGCTGTCAGTAATACCACTTTCAGATGAATATAAAATAATACAGCAATATAATCCATTATATGCATTGTATAAAGCAATATATAAAACTTGGCAATTAATAAAATTAACAGTAAGTATGATAGGTAAATTAATTACTGGGGATATTAAACTTAATAATCTTAGTGGACCTGTTTCTATTGCAAAATTGGCAGGCATTTCCGCTGAGTCTGGATTAGTATATTACTTAATATTTATTGCATTAATTAGTATTAATTTAGGAATTATTAATTTGTTTCCTTTACCAATATTAGATGGTGGACACTTACTTTTCTTTTTAATCGAAAAGATTAAAGGAAAACCAGTGTCTGATCGTATACAAGACTTTAGTTATCGTATTGGTACTATTGCATTAATATTATTAATAGGGCTTGCACTTTTTAATGATTTCTCTCATCTTTAAGAAAGAAATTTAATTTGGAATATTATAATAATAATGGCGATGAAAAGATTATTTATAATATCACTGCTATTTTACAGTACCACTATATATAGTTCTAATGAATTTATAGTAAAAGATATTCACTTTAAAGGTCTTAAATCTGTTAGCATTGATGAAATACTATTAAAAATACCAGTTCGGATAGGAGATAAAATTAATAATGATGATATAACTCATATTATTCAATCTTTATTTTTAACTGGTAACTTTGAAAATATCAGAATTTTACGTGATAGAAATACATTGATAATTGAAGTAAAAGAACAACCAATTATTGCAAGCATTAAATTTTTTGGTAATAAATTAATTAAAGATGATTTATTAAAACAAAATTTTAAAATTTTAAATATTCAAGTTGGTGAAACGCTTAATCATAACAAGTTAGTAAATATTAAAAAATTACTTGAAGATTTTTATTATAGTGTCGGTAAATATAATGCTATGATTAAAATTTTAATCATACCATTATCGCATAATCGAGTTGATTTAAAATTAATTTTTTCTGAAGGAATTTCAGCTAAGATCCAACAGATTAATATCATTGGTAATAAAGCATTTACTAAAAGTGAATTAATAGATAATTTTCAATTAACTGATAACGTACCTTGGTGGAATTTTATTGCTAATCAAAAATATCAGAAAGAAAAATTAACTAGTGATTTAAAAACACTAGAGACTTTTTATCTTGATAAAGGTTATGCTAGATTTAATATTAACTCAACAAATTTAAATTTAACGCCAGATAAAAAAAATATTTATATTACTATTAATTTAACAGAAGCCGATAAATATAAAATATCAAGTATTGAATTAAGTGGAGAAACAGCTGGTTATTATGATGAAATAAGTCAATTAATCACAATTAAATCTTTTTCTATTTATAATGGCAGTGAAATAACTAATATGAAAAATAAGATTAAAGATTTTCTTGGTTATTATGGTTATGCTTACCCATATATCATTATTCAACATGAAATTAATAATAAAAATAAAACAATTAAATTACTTATAAATATTAATGCTGGAAACCGTTTTTATGTTCGACAAATTCATTTTATTGGCAATGATATTACTAAAGATTCTGTTTTACGTCGTGAAATGCGTCAAATGGAAGGCGCTTGGTTAAGTAATGTTTTAGTAAATTTAGGTAAAGATCGATTAAATCGTATTGGTTTTTTCGAAAGTGTTGATGTTGAAATACAACGTTTATCTAATACACATGATCAAGTTGATCTTATTTATAAAGTTAAAGAACGTAATACTGGTTCTATGAACTTTGGTATTGGTTTTGGCAGTGAGAGTGGTGTAAGTTTTCAAGTAGGAGTTCAACAAGAAAACTGGCTTGGTACAGGTAATGCTGTAGGTATCAGTGCAAATAAAAATGATTATTCAACCTATGCGGAATTATCATTAAATAATCCTTATTTTACAATTAATGGTATTAGCTTAGGTGGTCGATTATTTTACAATGATTTTAGTGCTAGAGATGCTGATCTTTCACGGTATAATAATAAAACTTATGGTATTGATAGTACATTAAGTTTTCCTTTTAATGAAAACAATACATTTTATATTGGTACAGGTTTTGTTCATAATTCTTTATCTGACATGAAACCTCAAGTTGGAATGTGGCGTTATTTGAAAAGTATGAAAAAAAATCTTAGTTTTAATAATAAAATATACTATCATTCTAATGATTTTACCTTTAATTTAGATTGGACTTATAATAACTTAGATCATGGTTTATTTCCAACAACTGGAAATAAAACTTCAATAAACAGTAAAATTACCATTCCAGGTTCTAATAATCAATATTATAAGATTCGATTTGATACATCGCAATATTATCCAATTGATATAAATAATAAATGGGTATTATTGAGTAAAGCGCAAGTAGCTTATAGTAATGGTTTTAATAATAAAGAGTTACCATTTTATGAAAATTTTTATGCTGGTGGTGTTAATACAGTACGCGGTTTACATTCCAATAATATTGGACCTAAAGCAATTTATCTTGAAGAAAAAAATGGTGAAATAATTCCAAAATCTTCCAGTCCATCAATGGATGCTATTGGTGGAAATGCAATGGTAACAGCTTCATTAGAGTTAATTACACCAACCCCGTTTATTGATAAAAAATATGTTAATTCTATCAGAACCTCTTTCTTTATTGATATAGGTACTGTTTGGGATTCAAATTGGAATAATATACCTATAAATTGGAGACAAGGAATGCCTGACTATGGTCAAGCTTTCAATATTCGAATTTCGACAGGAATTGCATTACAATGGATGTCACCGATTGGTCCGTTAATCTTTTCTTATGCTAAACCAATAAAAGATTTTAAAGCTGATAAATCTGAAGCATTTCAATTTAATATTGGTAGGACGTGGTAAAATATCAATTTAGTTTATCAATTTTTTATAACTAAATTGCAAGAGATAAAAGGAGTTTAATATGAAAAAGTTATTATTTAGAGCATGTTTATATTTGATTTTATTTTTATCTGTCAGTGTTTACGCAGAGAAAATTGCTATTATTAATGTAGGTGAAATTTTTCAGAATATAGCGATTAACAAATCAGTATCTAAACAACTTGAAAAAGAATTTAAAGAGCGAGCGAATGAATTGCAAAATATAGAAAAAGACTTACAAATACAATCGGAAAAATTACAAAAAAACATTAATAAGTTTACTCCTAAATCTAATGAAAAAGATCTTCAATTGTTTGAAGATAAAAGAGTGGATTTTCTTAAAAAAGCAGAACAATTTGAACAAGATAATCAACGCCGTCAACAAGAAGAGAGAAATAAAATATTGCAAACTATAAAAATAGCAACTAAAACTATTGCGGAAAAAGAAGATTACGACATTATTATTGATATGAATGCAATTTTTTATACAAAAGATAGATCAAAGCTAAAAAATATTACTGATTTGATTATTAAGAAGGTTAAATAATAGATGATTTCTATTCGATTAGCTGATTTGGCTAAGAAACTTACTGCTGAATTACATGGTGATGGTGATATTATTATCACTAATATCGCACCTATACATTTAGCAAAAAAGGGACATATTACTTTTTTATCAGATAGTTGTTGTTTAATAGAATTAGCAAAATGTAAAGCTGATGCTATTATATTAAAACAAAAAAATCTGATAGATAAAAAAACAGCAGCATTAATAGTTAAAGATCCTTATCTTGCTTATGCTAAATTAGCTCAAATTTTGGATACAACACCTAAACCTGCAGAAAATATTCATCCATCTGCTATTATTTCAAAAATTGTTCACTTTGGTGAAAATGTTGCTATTGGTCCAAATACTGTTATTGAATCAGGTGTAACATTAGGTAATCAGGTTATTATAGGCGCTGGTTGTTTTATTGGCAAAAATGTTAATATCGGTAAATCTACGCGTATATGGGCAAATGTTTCTATTTATCATAATGTTAAAATAGGTAAAAAATGTTTAATTCAATCTGGAACAGTTATTGGTTCAGATGGTTTTGGTTATGCAAATGAAGAAGGTCAGTGGGTAAAAATACCTCAATTAGGTACAGTTATTATTGGTAATAATGTTGAAATTGGTGCTTGTACTACAATTGATCGCGGTGCATTAGATAATACAATTATTGGTAATGGAGTTATTATTGATAACCAATGCCAGATTGCCCATAATGTTATTATTGGTGATCATACAGCTATTGCTGGTGGTGTTATTATGGCTGGTAGTTTAAAAATTGGTCAATACTGTATGATTGGCGGTGCTAGCGTAATTAATGGACATATGAAAATTTGTGATAAAGTTACTGTAACAGGAATGAGTATGGTAATGCGCCCAATTAATGAGCCAGGAATATATTCTTCTGGTATTCCATTACAACAAAATAAAATTTGGCGAAAAACAGCCGCTTTAGTTATGAATATTAATGAAATAGCTAAGCGATTAAAAGTACTAGAACGTAAAGTATTTAGTAAAAATAACTAAATACAATTGTATAAATTAATTAATTACGGCCTGCTAAGTAATCTTATTTAAGGTTAAAGCAGGCCGTATTATTCATATATATTTTTTTAAATTTAAATAAGAAGAGTCTTTTCTATGAGTGATAAACATACTCTGGATATAGAAGAAATTTTAGATTTGTTACCCCATCGCTATCCTTTTTTATTAATTGATCGTGTATTGGATTTTGAAAAAGGTAAATTTTTATTAGCAATAAAAAATGTATCTTTCAATGAACCCTTCTTTCAAGGGCACTTTCCTAGTAAACCAATATTTCCAGGCGTATTAATTCTTGAAGCTATGGCACAAGCTGCTGGTATTTTAGCTTTCAAAAGTGTTGGAAAATTAGAGCCTGGTGAACTTTATTATTTTGCTGGTATTGACGAAGCAAGATTTAAACATCCAGTACAACCTGGTGATCAGATGATTTTTGAAGTAACGTTTGTTAAAACTAAACGTGGATTAACACGGTTTAAAGGTATTGCAAAAGTTAATAAAAAAATTGTTTGTGAAGCAACAATGATGTGTGCTCGTAGCTAAGAGGTATAAAATAATGGGAGATATGATTAATGAAACAGCGATTATTCATCCATCTGCAATAATAGAAGAAGGAGCAATTATCGGTGCTAATGTCCGTATAGGCCCATTTTGTTATATTGGTTCTCAAGTTGAAATCGGTTCATATACAACGCTAAAACTTCATGTAATTATTAATGGGAAGACTAAGATTGGTTCTAATAATCAGATATTTCAATTTGTCACTATAGGTGAAATTAATCAAGATCTTAAATATCAAGGGGAACCAACTCGAGTTGAGATTGGTGATTATAATTGTATTAGAGAAAATTGCACTATTCATCGTGGCACTTTACAAGGAGGAAGTTTAACAAAAATAGGTAATAATAATTTATTTATGGTAAATACTCATATCGCTCATGATTGTTTATTAGGAAATTATTGTATAATTGCTAATAATGGCACTCTTGGTGGACATGTTATACTAGATAATTATGTTATTATTGGAGGTATGACTGCTATACATCAATTTTGTCAAATTGGATCTTATGTTATGATTGGCGGATGTTCAGGTGTTACACAAGATATTCCACCTTATCTGATTGCACAAGGAAATCATGCAACGCCTTATGGAGTAAATATAGAAGGATTAAAACGTCATAGATTTAGTAAGGAATCACTACATATAATTAAATATGCATATAAAATTCTTTATCGTTGTGGTAAAACGTTAGATGAAGCTAGACAAGAAATAATGATGTTAGGAAAAAATGATCAACAAATAAAAATACTTAGTGATTTTTTAGAAAATTCAGCACAATCTAACCGTGGAATTATTCGTTAAAAAATAATCTGATTAGGAGAAAATTTTGATAAATAATCATCAAATTTCAATTCAACAACGACCTTTAACTATTGGTCTTGTTGCAGGAGAAAGATCAGGTGATATGCTTGGTACAGGGCTTATTCGTGCTATAAAACAACAAATACCTAATGCATGTTTTATTGGTGTTGCAGGTCCATTAATGCAAGCTGAAAAATGTGAAGCATGGTATGAAATGGAAGAACTTTCTGTTATGGGAATTATTGAAGTTTTATGGCGATTACCTCGTTTATTACAAATTCGAATTGATCTAACTAAACGTTTTATTAAATTACAACCTGATGTATTCGTTGGAATAGATTCTCCTGATTTTAATATAACTCTTGAAAAAAAATTAAAAAAAAAAGGAATAAAAACTATTCACTACGTAAGTCCTTCTATTTGGGCATGGAGACAAGATCGTGTTTTCAAGATAAAAGAAGCGACAGATTTAGTTCTTTCTTTGTTACCTTTTGAAAAAAAATTTTATGATCCATATAATGTTCCTTGTCGTTTTATCGGCCATAGAATGGCTGATATCATATCTTTAAAACCTGATAAATATGCTGCTAGACTAAAATTAAATATAATTCATGATGTTAAATGTTTAACTATCTTACCTGGTAGCCGTTACATTGAAATCAAAATGTTAAGTGCAGATTTTTTACGCGCCGCTAAAATTTTATCAAAAGATTTTCCTAATTTACAAATTTTAGTTCCTATTGTAAAAAAAGAATATCGACAATACTTTGAAAAAATTTATAAAAAAGTTTGTCCAGATTTAACATTAAAAATTTTAGATGGACAAGCACAGTTAGCGATGATGGCATCTGATATAACTTTATTAGCTTCTGGAACAGCTGCATTAGAATGTATGTTAGTAAAATGTCCAATGGTAATTGGGTATCGAATGAAATCAATGACTTATTGGTTAGTTAAATATTTAGTTAAAATTTCTTTTATTTCATTACCTAATTTATTAGCAGGAAAAGAATTAGTTAAAGAATTTATTCAAAAAAAATGTCAACCTGAACAATTGGCTTTTTCACTTAAATATTTATTAGAAAATAAAAAAAAAGTTAAGTTATTAAAAAAAAATTTTTTAAAATTTCATAAAAGTCTTCGTTGTCATGCTGATGAACAAGCAGCGAAGGCTGTTTTAGAGGTAATTAAAAACAAATTTAATTTTAGAACTAAATAAAATTAAATTTATTTTTAATTATAAAATTAATTGAAAATCTTTAATTAAAGTAATAATTATACTTTTCGTAATTTTAGATTAATAATAATTATTAATAAAATTAATAGATTTAAGAAAAATAATAGAAAATCGACATAATAAGTTTTATTGAAATTTTAAACAAGATAATATATTGAAGCATTACTCCATCAGAACTAAAAAATAAAAAATAATATATTAAAATAACTTTTTAATTATATGTAAAGTATATAGTAATAAATTTATATAGCTATTTATGATATTATTTAATAAATAAAATAAAAATAAAAATTTTATTTTTTTATATATTTTATTAAATTATTATTAATAATTTAATAAAATATAACATATCATTAATATCAGTAAAATATTTAAAGATAATAAAATACAAAAATTAAATATTTTATTTAGAATATTATTTTATATATATAAAATATTGTTTGACATTTTTATTTAAAAATATTTAGTAAAATTAAAAAAATATTGCAAAAATTTTTGCTTATTCATAAATATTAAGTTTAAAAGAGTATAATTAAAATGTCTGATCCACGTTTTATACATTTACGTATACATAGTGATTATTCCATTATAGATGGATTAGCAAAAATTAACTCACTTGTTAATAAAGTTGCAGAATTAGGAATGCCAGCATTGGCGATAACTGATTTTACTAATCTTTATGGTTTAATAAAATTTTATAACGCTTCTCATGCAGCAGGTATTAAACCAATTATTGGTTCAGATTTTTATCTAGAAAGTGAATTACTTTGTAATGAAGTGGCTCACTTAACAATATTAGCAAAAAATAATAAAGGTTATCATAATCTTATATTACTTATTTCAGCAGCATATAAAAAAGGATATACAACAATAGGACCAACAATCAAACAAGAATGGTTAGTAACTCATAAAGAGGGATTATTATTACTATCTGGTGGATGCATGGGAGATGTTGGTAAATTTTTATTACGTGGTAATTATCAACTAGTAGAACAATGTTTAAATTTTTATCAAACTCATTTCCATAATAATTATTATTTAGAATTCATTAGAATTGGTTGCAATCTGTATAATGAAGAAAACTATTTAAAAGCAGCAATTCAATTAGCAACAAAAAAACATATACCTGTTGTTGCTACAAATAATGTTCGTTTTATTAATAGTGATGATTTTTTTGCTCATGAAATACGAGTAGCGATTCACGATGGTTTTAAACTTACTGATCCAAAAAGATCTAAATATTATACTCCTCAACAATATTTACGAAGTGAACAAGAAATGGTTGAATTATTCGCTGACATTCCTGAAGCACTTGAAAATAGTGTTGAAATTGCTAAGAGATGTAATGTAATAATGCGTTTAGGTGAATATTTTTTACCACAGTTTCCAACTGGTGATATGCCAACAGAAGATTTTCTTATTAAATGTTCTAAATCTGGATTAGAAGAACGTTTACGATTTCTTTATCCAAATAAAAAAGATAGAGCTAATCAACGAATTAAATATGATAAACGTTTAGATAGTGAGTTACAAGTAATTAATCAAATGGGATTTCCTGGATATTTTTTAATCGTAATGGAATTTATTCAGTGGTCAAAAGATAATGCTATTCCAGTTGGACCTGGACGTGGTTCAGGTGCTGGTTCATTAGTAGCTTATGCATTAAAAATTACTGATTTAGATCCAATTGAATTTGATCTATTATTTGAGCGTTTTCTTAATCCTGATCGTGTATCAATGCCTGATATTGATGTCGATTTTTGTATGGAAAAACGTGATAAAGTTATTGAACATGTTACAAAAATCTATGGTCGTGAAGCTGTTTCACAGATTATTACTTTTGGTACAATGGCAGCAAAAGCAGTTATTCGAGATGTTGGTCGTGTACTTGGTCATCCATATGGATTTGTTGATCGTATATCTAAATTAGTTCCACAAGATACTGGTATGACTCTTGAAAAAGCATTTTTTTTAGAACCACAACTACAAATAATTTATGATAATGATGAGGAAGTTAAAGCATTGGTAGATATGGCACGTAAACTTGAAGGTGTAACACGTAATGCTGGTAAACATGCTGGTGGAGTAGTAATTGTTCCGACTAAAATAACAGATTTTGCGCCACTTTATTGTGATCCTGAAGGTCAGAATCCACTTACTCAATTTGATAAAAATGATGTTGAACGTGCTGGTTTAGTAAAATTTGATTTTCTTGGTCTTAAAACATTAACGATTATTAGTTGGGCATTAAATATGATTAATAAACGTCGAATAAAAAAAAATTTAATACCAATAAATATTACGAGAATTTTTCTTAATGATAAAAAATGTTTTAAACTATTACAACAAGCAGAAACAACAGCAGTATTTCAATTAGAATCTTTTGGTATGAAAGATTTAATTAAGCGGTTACGTCCTGATTGTTTTGAAGATATGATTGCTTTAGTTGCACTTTTTCGTCCAGGCCCATTACAGTCAGGAATGGTAGATAATTTTATTAATCGTAAGCATGGGCGCGAGGTTATTTCTTATCCTGATGTTGAATGGCAACATGAATCATTACAACCTATTTTAAAATCTACGTATGGGATAATACTTTATCAAGAACAAGTTATGCAGATTGCTCAAGTTTTAGCTGGTTATACACTTGGTGAGGCAGACGTACTCAGACGCGCAATGAGTAAAAAAAAACATGAAGAAATGATAAAACAACGTTCAATTTTTGAAGCAGGGGCAATTAAAAATGGTATTAATTCTAGTTTAAGTATAAAAATCTTTAATTTTGTTGAAAAATTTGCTAGTTATGGATTTAATAAATCACATTCTGCCGCTTATGCATTAATTTCTTATCAAACACTTTGGCTAAAAGCACACTATCCAGCTGAATTTATGGCATCAGTTATGACAGCAGATATGGATAATACCGATAAAATGGTTAGTTTAGTTGATGAATGTTGGCGTATGGGGTTAAAAGTATTACCACCTGATATCAATCAGGGATTATATCATTTTCATGTCAATGAAAAAGGTGAAATTGTTTATGGTATTGGTGCAATTAAAGGAGTTGGTAAAAGTTCAATAGAAACTATTATTAAATCTCGACAAAAAAGTGGTTATTTTAAAGAAATTTTTGATTTTTGTTTACGAGTTGATATTAAAAAACTTAATCATCGAATAATAGAAAAATTAATCATTTCTGGTTCTTTTGATCATTTAGGTCCACACCGCGCAGCATTAGTATCTTCATTAAAAGATGCTTTAAAAATGGCAGATCAATATGCTAAAGCAGAAGCTGTTGGACAAATTGATATGTTTGGTGTGTTAACAACAGAGCCTAAAGAAATTGAAAAATCTTATGCTAATATACTTGAATGGCCAGAACATCTTATATTGGAAGGCGAACGCGAAACATTAGGTCTTTATTTAACTGGTCATCCTATTACAACTTATTTATCTGAAATTAAATATTATACTAATGGATTGATATTAAAGAATGTAAATCCAACCCAATTAGGGCAAATGTTAACAGTAGTTGGTTTAGCGCTTGGAGTAAAAATAATAACAACTAAACGTGGAAATAAAATAGGAATATGTACTTTAGATGATCGTTCTGGACGCTTAAATATAATATTATTTGCCGATACTTTAAAAAAGTATCGGCATTTACTAAAAAAAGATAAAATATTAATTGCTAAAGGTCAAGTTAACTTTGATAACTTTAATGGTAGTAATAAAATGTTTGTTTATGAATTAATGAGTCTTAATGAAGCTCGCGAAAAACATGCAAAATATATTGCTATTTTATTAAAAGATAAACAAATGAATAGTTTAGTTTTAAAAAATATTTATAGCATATTAGAATCTTATTGTTCTGGAACAATACCTGTTCATTTTTATTATCAGAAAAAAAATATTCGTGATAAATTAAAATTAGACGTTACTTGGCGAGTCACTCCAACAGACAATCTTCTGATTGAACTGCGGACTTTGTTAGGTAATCAACAGGTAAAATTAGAATTTAAATAAATAGGAATATTATGAGTTTTAATTTTTTAAATTTTGAACGACCTATTGCAGAATTAGAAGAAAAAATAAATTCATTAACAGCAATAAATCGTCAGGATATAAAGTTAAATATTGATATAGATGAAGAGATTGCTAGACTTCGAGAAAAGAGTCTAGAATTAACACGTAAAATTTTTTCTAATTTAGACGCATGGCAAATAGCACAATTAGCTCGTCACCCAATGCGGCCTTATACTTTAGACTATATTCAACGAATATTTACGAATTTTCAAGAGCTAGCTGGTGATCGTATTTTTGCTGATGATAAAGCTATTGTTGGAGGATTAGCTCGATTTAATGGACGCCCTGTAATGATTATTGGACATCAAAAAGGACGTGAAATAAAAGAAAAAATTCGTCGAAATTTTGGAATGCCAGCACCAGAAGGATATCGTAAAGCCTTACGATTAATGAAAATCTCTGAACGTTTTAAATTACCAATTATTACTTTTATTGATACGCCTGGAGCATATCCTGGTGTTGGAGCAGAAGAACGAGGACAATCCGAAGCGATTGCTAGTAATTTATGTAAAATGTCTAGACTCTCTGTTCCTATTATTTGCACAATAATTGGTGAAGGAGGCTCTGGTGGTGCATTGGCTATTGGTGTTGGTGATAAAGTAAATATGTTGGAATATAGCACTTATTCTGTTATTTCACCTGAAGGTTGTGCTTCTATTCTTTGGAAAAGTTCCAATAAAGCACCATTAGCAGCTAAAGCAATGGGTATTACCGCCTCTTATTTAAAATCACTTAAGTTAATTGATAATATTATTGAGGAACCATTAGGTGGAGCGCATCGTAATTATGAAAAAATTTCATATAACCTTAAGCAACGTATTTTAAATGATTTGAGTGATATTGATTTTTTAAACTCAGAAGAGTTAAAAAATCGTCGTTATCAACGTTTAATGAAATATGGTTACTGTTAATTTTTATATTAAAAATAAATAAAAATATTTTATTATTGAGTTTTATTAGAAGGTTATAGTTAAAATTTTATCTTTTTATATTTTAAAATAAATAATTAATTATAATTTAGAGGTTATAAAAATAATTATGAATATTGATGAGTCAATATTATTAACACAAATTATAAAAACAATTGGCTCTGCGCATCAAATATTAGTAGCGTTCAGTGGTGGATTAGATTCAACTGTTTTATTACATGCTTTGGTAACATTACGTCAAACAACTACGCCAAATCTTAACATTCGTGCAGTTTATATTCATCATGGATTGAATGATACATCTGGTGATTGGATTATTCATTGCCAAAAAATTTGTTTATATTTTCAGGTAGAATTTTATTCACAGTGTGTTCATATTAATAAAACTAAAAAAGGTATAGAGGCAACAGCGCGTGATGCACGGTATCAAGTATTTCGTGAAATATTATTACCAAAAGAAATTATTGTTACTGCCCAACATTTAGATGATCAAGCAGAAACTTTTTTATTAGCATTAAAACGTGGTAGTGGTCCAGCAGGTTTATCTTCAATGCCAATTTCTATTCCATTTGGTTATACATATTTAATTAGACCTTTATTAATTTTTAGTCGTAAACAACTAATTATTTATGCTCAAAAAAAAGCTCTATCTTGGATAGAAGATAATAGTAATCAAGATCAAAAATATGATCGTAATTTTTTACGTTTAATAATATTACCACATTTAAATCAACGATGGCCACATTTTTTAAAAGCAGTAACAAGAAGCGCTGATTTATGTGCAGAACAAGAAAGTTTACTAAATGAATTATTAAAAGATTATTTATCTCAATTAATAACAAAAAATGGGGCTTTACAGTTTAATCCTTTAAAAAAATATTCTGAAGTAAAACGTAATGCAATATTACGACGTTGGTTAAGTTTACATCAAATTTTAATGCCTTCTCGTGTTCAATTAAAACATATTTGGAAAGACGTAATTTGTGCAAGACATGATGCAAAACCACAATTTATGTTAGTTAATAACAATGTTATTCGACGTTTTAAACAATATCTTTGGTTATTGCCAAAATTTAAAGATCTTACTAAAATTTGTTTAGTTTGGCAATTTCCTGAGATAATTAAATTACCAGATAATTTAGGTACATTAACAATTGAATACAAAGAAAAAGGTTTTCGAGCTCCATTACCAAATGAAAAAGTTACTATTAGATTTGGATTAAAAGGAAATATTAAAATTATTGGTCGTCAACATAGTATACAGAGTAAAAAACTTTGGCAAGAATTAGGTGTTGCACCTTGGTTAAGAAAGAGAACGCCTTTAATTTATTATAATGATGATCTTATTACGGCGGTTAACTTATTTATTACAGAATCAGGACGGTATATTCAAGGACAGTTTAAATTGAAAATAAAATGGAGAACAAATGAATAATTATTATTTTATAAAAATATTATTGTATTTGTTTAAAAATAGTTATTTTCATAATTAAATGATATCTTAAATTTTAAAATAATTAAAATTAATAATATTACTTAATTTATAATTATTACTTTAAATAGTAATATTAATAATAAAATATTTAATTTTTTATTAAAATCAATTATTTTTATTTTGATTATATTAATATTATTTAGTTTTATAAATAATTAAAGATTACAATTGATAAATAAACTCTAAAATTATTATATTAATAAATTTAAAAAATAAATAAATTTATAATTATCTTTATAATCTTTTATATAAATTATTTAAATAATAGAATTTTTTCAATTTAAATAGTAAATTTATTAAATAATTAATTTTTTAGTTAAAATATTTTATTATAGAGAAACAAAAATATTATTTTTTGATAAATTATAAAAATAAATTATTTTTAATTTTTAATTTAGATGTATGAAGAAAATAAAATATCTTAATAAAAAAATAAAATAAAAATAATCATATTGTATATTAAAATAAATAATTTTTTTTGATAAAATGACTTATTATTTTATAATTAATAATTATTATTAATTAATTTTTTTATAAAATTAATTATTTCAGAAAAATTAATAAGTTTTTTATCATTATTTTGTCGATGCTTATATTCAACTTTATTATTATGTAAATTATGATCACTTATTACAATTATGTGAGGTATACCAATAAGTTCCATATCAGCAAACATCATACCAAGGTGCTCTTTACGATCATCAAAAATAACATCAATACCATTTATTTTTAAATCAAAATAAATCTTTTCAGCAATTTCTTTAACACGATATGATTTGTGCAGATTTATAGGTAAAATAGCAACTTGGAAAGGTGCAATAATATCAGGCCAAATAATTCCTTTATCATCATGATACTGTTCAACTATTGCTGCTATAACTCGAGTGATACCAATACCATAACATCCCATTATTAATAATTGATTATGACCATCTTTATTTTGAATACTAGCTTTCATTATTTTAGAATATTTAGTTCCAAGTTGGAATATATGACCAATTTCTATTCCATGTTTAATTTGTAATATTCCTTTACCATCAGGACTAAGGTCTCCTTCAACGACATTTCGTAAGTCATAAACATTTTGTAAAGGTAGATCACGATGCCAATTAATACCAAAATAATACTTATGATCGATATTAGCTCCAGCACTAAAATCACTTATCGAAGCAACGCTACGATCAATAATCATTGGTATTGGTAAATTAATAGGACCTAATGAATCTGAATCAAATTTTAAGATTTTATGTATTTCTTTTTTTGTTGCGAATTTTAATGGATTAGCAACTAAAGGATGTTTTTTTGCTTTAATTTCATTTAACTGGTGATCTCCACGAATTAATAAAGCAACAAGTTTATAACCACTTTCTTTTGCCGCACTCACAATTAAAGTTTTAACTGTTTTTTTTATAGATAAATTATATTCATTAATAAGTTCAGTAATAGTTTTATTGTTATTAGCATCAATAAGACGCATATTTTCAGTTGGTTTAGCGAGTTTTTCTGTAAGGTAAATAGTTTCTGCTAATTCAATATTAGCAGCATAACTAGAAGTGGTAGAAAAAACAATATTATCTTCACCATTATCAGCTAATACTTGAAATTCATGTGAAATATTACCACCCATAGAAGCAGTATTTGCTTTAACTACCTTAAATTTTAAACCAATTCGTGTAAAAATTGTATTATATGCTGTATACATCATAGTATAAGTTTTTTGCAAAGAATTTTGATTAATATGAAAAGAATAAGCGTCTTTCATAATAAATTCACGAGAACGTATAACACCGAAACGTGGTCTTATTTCATCGCGAAATTTTGTTTGAATTTGATAAAAATTTAATGGAAGTTGTTTATAAGAAATGATTTCCTTACGGATAAGTTCTGTAATTACTTCTTCATGGGTGGGTCCTAATACAAAAGATTGATCAGCGCGGTCGATAAAACAAAGTAACTCTGGTCCATATTGATCTAATCGTTTGCTTTTTTTCCATAGATTTGCTGGTTGAACTATCGGCATATAAAGCTCAATTGCACCAGCGCAATCCATTTCTTCACGAATAATTTTTTCAATTTTTCGTAATACACGAACACCTGTTGGTAACCAACCATATAATCCCGAAGCAAGTTTACGAATCATACCTGCACGAAGCATTAACTTATGACTAATAAGTTCAGCGTCTGAAGGAGTTTCTTTTAAAGTAGAAAGAAAATATTGACTTGTACGCATTATTAGTTTCCATTAATAATAAAATATTTTTAATTATATTAATTAATTATTTAAATAAAATCATTCTTTAGTCTAAAAGTAATTTATTAATATCAAAAATATAACTTAATTTTTAATATACATAATATAATAATATTTATTAAAATTTATAATTAAAAATAAAAATTAAATAAATAATATATATTTTATAATTAATATTTTAATAAATTTAATATGCATAATATAATAAAAGTTAAACAATAAAAACTTAAAAAATATATAGGAATTTAATTATTCAACCAGTTTTTATAAAACTTCATTTTATAATTTAAATTTTTTATTATTTTATTTATATTAAATAAATTAGATATAATTTATATTGTTTTAATTTAAAATTAAATTAATAAAATTATAAAATTTATTGTAAAAATTTTATAATTATAAATCTTAATTAATTTAAGATAAAATTTTTTATAAAAATTGTTTATTTTTAGTTTATATAGATTAAAAGTTATTATTTATATTATAATTTTAATGATATATTATTATATAGTATTTTTATAAAAATAATTTTTATTAAATTTTAATTTAAAAACTTTTATTTAAATTTTAAATATTTTATTAACATAAAAATAAAAAATAATATTTAGATTATTTAATAATTTATTTATAAATATTTTTATTTTATTGATAACTTTTTATAAAATATTAATAATATGTAATTATATATTATTAATATTTTAGTTTTCATCAAATTATTTTATTATTTTAAATTAAAAATAAATTTTATATTAAGATATAAAATAAAAAATATAATAATAGATAGATATGAATTTTATTAAAATAAAATAAAAATAAAAATTAATTTAAATATAAGCATGATAATAAAAATAATAATAAATATTATTTTTAAAAAAAATTATTTAATATTTAAGTTATTTTTATAATTTAAATAATTTTAAAAATTTTATATTTTTATTTATTTTTTATTTATATAGCTTATGATGAGATTTATATAGATAATTTTTTATTTTTAATGATAATTAATTTTTTTAGTTATTAATTTATATTTTAATTAATAATTAAAATATATTTATATTAACAAATATTATTTTAATTATTTAGATTATAAAATAATTGATATATATTTCAATTTAATAAATTTATAATTTTTAAAAATTATAAATAATATTCAATATAATTAATTATAAATCATTTTTAATTTACGGTTATTATTATTTTTATAATAAAAATTAAATAAATTTAATAAAAATTAAAATTAATTTATTAATTTATTATATTAATATCAATATTATTTTTTTAATAATTATTTAAACTAATAATATTTTAGTATCTTTTTATTTATTATTGAATTTTAATTTTCAGTATAAATAAATTTTATATAGAAAATTATTTTAAATATGTTTTTAATTTTTAAAATATTTAATAAAAAATTAATTCAATAAAATTTCATAAAATTATCGTTAAATTATAAAAATATTTTATTAAAATAATTTATTTTTATGAAATATTCTCTGTATCAATAATAATAATTATATTATATATATCTTTTTTGATTTCTACTTTATAAGTAATAAATAAAATAAATTATTGCTATAAATTTAATATAATTATTTTTATTGCATAATAATATTTTATAAAAATAAATTAAAATACTAGAAGATTATTTTGATAATGTAATTTATTAAAGTTATTTTTAAGAAAAATTTATTAACCTCTAAGTATAATCAACAAAAATATTTTATCTGAAATACAAGATGATAAAAATATTTACACAATGAATTAACATATTTTTGTTTCGTAAAATTAATAAAATAAAAAATTTTTTCTGATAAATAAGAAATTAATATTTTAATGGATAAAATAAAATAAATTTATTTTATTTTAATAAAATTTAATTAAAGTTAATAAATTTTATTATTAAGATTTATTAAATAAAAAATAAAGTAATGAGAAAATTTAATCATATTTGATATAAATATCAAAGTATCTTAATGTTTAAGGTAATAAAAATATAAATATTGATAGTATTCTTATTTAATTGTTTTTCATATAATACATAAACTTAGATTTAATAGGATAATATAGTGGATCAAAATATTCCAGCAATTTTTTTCGATCGTGATGGTACTATTAATTTCGATCATGGTTATGTTTATAAGATAGATAATTTTCAGTTTATTGAAGGTACAATTGAAGCAATGATTGAATTAAAAAAAATGGGTTATGCTTTAATTCTTATTACTAATCAATCAGGAATTGCAATAGGATTATTTACAGAAGAACAATTTCTTAAATTAACTGAATGGATGGATTGGGCTCTTATTGACCATGGAGTTGAACTTGATGGTATTTATTATTGTCCTCATCATCCTAATGCAATTAAACAACAATATAAACAAATATGTAATTGTCGTAAACCAAAAGCTAATATGTTACTAGAAGCTCAAAAACAATTTAATATTGATATGAAAGCTTCTTATATGGTTGGGGATAAGCTTTCTGATATACAAGCAGGTAAAGAAGCTTATATTGGAACTAATGTTTTAGTTACTACAGGAAAATTTATAACTGAAAATGATAAAAAATATGCTGATTGGATTATAAATAGTTTAGCAGATTTACCTTATAAGATAAAAAGTCGTCAATAAAGATTATTAAAAAGATAATATAAATTTATATAATATTTATTTTTATTACTATAATTTATTAATTAATTAATAAATTATAAATAAATATAAAAACTTTATATTTATTTAAAAAGACATTATTAAATAGTATTTAACAAATAATAAAATAATTTGTATAAATATTTATAAAATATAATCAAAAAATAAAGATTAATTATTAAACTAAAATAGTTAATTAAAAATAAAAGTAATTAAAAAATTATTAAAAGATTAAATATTTTAATTAAAAAAATAATTAGAACTTAAATTAAATATTAGTTTTATTTTATAATATTTAAAAATCTAAATTAGAATTAAGTTAGTAATATATAAAAATAATTAAAGATTAATATGTAATATTTATAGATATTTAGTTATATATAATTTTACATTAAAATTTAGATAATTTTTCTATTAACTAGTTAACTAATAATTATATATTATTTAATAATATTAATAATAATTAATTAAAACAATACTTTTATTTCAAATAATTGTTTTATAAATATTTAAATAAACTATACAAAAAATTATAAATTTTTTTAATTTTTTTTGAATGAATTAAAATATTCAAATTAATATAAAAATAATATATGTTTTATTATTAATTAGTTTAATGAAATATATTTATTTTTAAAATTAAAAAATTCAATTTTATATCCTATATTTTCGTTAATTTTAGAATATAATATTATTTTTTTATTTAAAATAATACAAATAATTTAATTTATCATATTTTATTTTAAATAAATATTAGTGCTATAAATGTTTTATTATAATTTTATTTTTATTAGTAATTTTCATATAAATTGGTTTTAAAAAATTTATTTATATATGAATTTATTTTTTTTAAATATTTAAATTTTGTTATATAAATAATTATTACTTATGTTTTAAGAATTAAAAGATTTTTAAAAAAAATAATAAAATAAAAAATAAATCTATTTTATATATTATTTTATATAATTTTATAGAAATATACCAATAAAATTTATAATAACATTATTAATTTTATAATAAAAATTAGTATTTTTTATATAAAATATATTTTAATAAAAAATCGATTTTAATGATAATTAAAAAATAAATATCAAAACAATAAAATATATTTTTAATATTTATATTATAAATATTAAAAAAAATTATTGAGAATAATAAATATATTAATAATTGATATTTATTTTGTTAATTAATTTACTAATGTTATAAAACATATTCTTTATAATTTCATTATATCTAATATTATTTATAATTTTTTTTAAAAGTAATTATTTAATCAACTTTCTATTTTTATTAAAAATACATTTCATATAATGAAATTTTAATTATAACAAATAAATATAAGAGATCTTTTTATAAAAAATTATACTATATATTTAAATTTTAGTTAATATAATGTTAAATATTCATTATTAATAAGATTTTTTGTTAAATTTATTTATATATACAATAATAAGGAAATAAATAATTTGTTAGAAAAAACAATATTACATTTAAATAAACTGCGTATTTATTTCCGTTTAATGCGTATTGATAAACCAATAGGTATTTTACTATTACTATGGCCTACTTATTGTGCATTATGGTTAGCTAGTCATGGATTACCAGATCTTTTTATTTTATTAATTTTTACTATTGGTGTTTTTTTAATGCGTTCAGCTGGTTGTGTTATTAATGATTTTGCGGATAGAAAATTTGATGGTTATGTTGAAAGAACAAAAAAACGTCCATTTCCAAATGGTGATATAACAAAAAAAGAAGCTAAAATACTATTTTTTTTATTAATAATTATTGCTTTTTTATTAGTTTTAACTTTAAATAAAATATCGATTTTTTTATCAGTTATAGGTTTATTATTAACATGGATTTATCCTTTTATTAAACGATTTAGTTATTTTCCACAGATTATATTAGGTGTTACATTTGGGTGGTCAATACCAATGGCATATTCAGCAGTTAGTGGATCTTTGCCATTAGAATGTTGGTTATTATTTTTAGCTAATGTTATTTGGTCTATTATTTATGATACCCAATATGCTATGATTGATAGTAATGATGATATAAAAATTGGTATAAAATCAACCGCAATTATTTTTTCTAATTTTGATAAATTTATTATTGGTATTTTACAATTAATTATGGTGTTGATTTTATTTTATATAGGGTATCAAATTAATTTTGGAATGCTTTATTTTTTTAGTTTAATATTAATATTACTGTTATTTATTCATCAACAAAAATTAATTGCTAATCGTCAATCAGAATTATGCTTTAAAGCATTTATGAATAATAATTATGTTGGATTAATTTTATTTATTGGTATTTTAATAAGTTACTTTTAATAATAAAAAGGATAATTATTTAAAATTATCCTGAGTAATTTTAATTAATAATAATTTTAATTATTATTATTTAAAATTATCCTGAGTAATTTTAATTAATAATAATTTTAATTATTATTTAAAATTATATTACTATAGTAATATAAAGATTATTTATTTATGTAATACTTCATAAGTAGTTTGTTTGACATTTTCAATTGTTAAACAAACTTCAGGAGATATTAATCTAGCGATAACATGATAAAGTAACTGTGCATTTGCGATAACACCCTCATCTTTTTCTTCATTAATATAATTTTCTTGTTTTAATGTATTTACTAATGTAGAAAAAACAGCTTTATCAAAAAATTCAGGCGCATTCATACCATGTAGTAAAGATAAACGTTGAGCAAGAATACGACTTTCTTTTTCTAGTATTTTTTTACTAATCTCAGGAATTGAACTAAGTAATGAAAGTGTAATTGCATAACGTTGTAACATTTCTTTAATGCCAGCAGCTAAAAGTTGAATAGTATGAATACGTGTTGGATTAATAGTTATAAAACCATCTAATGTTAATAGTATTAATTGTTGGCGAGCTAATTCAATTAATAAAATATCAATATATTTAAGCAATTCTTTTGTATTATATCGCATAAAGAGTTCTGCTTTTAGAAATGGATAGATAAGTGTAATTTGATAATCAATATCCTGACGTTGAACATTTTGGTTATGTAATATAATATTAGTTACCAAAGAAGGAATAACTAGTAAATGTATAATATTATTTCGATAATAAGTCATTAATACTGCATTTTCGCGTGAAAACATAATAATATCACCTATATTGTCATGCTCAATTTCAAACTTATTTAATTTTAACGCTTCTTTTAATAATTGTTCAGCAGTTTTATTTGGTATCGTAATATCCTTACTATAAGGAACATTTTTTAGTAGTTGAAGATAACACTCTATTTGTTCAATCAATTGTTCTCGAGTTAACGCGCGTTGACGTGAAGCTAATAAAACCATTGAGTATAAATTAACAGCATTAATAGCAGCTGTGTTATTAATTCTTACCATAATTTTATTAGCTAATCGAGTTACAGTTGAATTTAACCATATTGGATGTTGCGGCTCAATGATATTAATAGATCGACGCCACTCTGGAATATATTTATTTAAATATTGTGTTAGTGCAATCGGTTGGCCAAAGTTAACATAACTTTGGCCTAATTTACGTAATTTAAATAAACCCTTTAACATTGAGAAAAAACCTTCTTTCTTTTTTGCTTCACCTTTTAGTTCTTTAGCATAGGTGGCAACTTCTAATACGTGCTCATAACCTATATAAATAGGAACAATAGTAATTTGACATGAATCACCTCGTAGCATTGCTTGCAAAGTCATTGATAACGTACCTGTTTTTGGTTCTAATAGTCGACCTGTTCGAGAACGACCACCTTCAATAAAATATTCAATTGAATAACCACGTACAAATAATTCACTTAAATACTCACGAAATATAGTAGAATAAAGTTTATTACCTTTAAAAGAACGACGAATAAAAAAAGCACCTAAATGACGAAAAATTTGACCTATTGGCCAAAAGTTAAGATTGATACCTGCAGCTATATGAGGGGGAACAAAACCGTGATGGTAAAGTACATAAGAAAGTAACAAATAATCCATATGACTACGATGAGAAGGAATATACACAATTTCATGTCCATCTTGTGCTAATTGACGAATACGTTCAACATATTGAACATTAATTCCCTGATATAATCGATTCCATGTCCAACTAAGCACACGGTCAGTAATGCGAATTGCTTCATAAGAAAAATTTGCAGCAATTTCTTCCATTATAGTAATAGCATTATGTTTTGCCTTTTCAAGTGAAATTTTTTTTATTTTAGCTTCATCTTCAACTGCTTTTTCAATTATTTTTGAAGTTAATAATTTATTAAATAAATCATGGCGTATAGGTAATTTTGGACCAACAGCTGCTAATCGTTGCCGTGAATAATGAATACGAGCTACCCGAGCAAGTTTATTGATGATAGTTTTATCACTACCATATTTATCAGCTATTTGACGCAAAGAAACAGTTGGAGAGAATCGAATAAAACTATCACGTCCTAACCAAATAACAGCAAAAAATTTTTGAATACCATTAAGTAAACGTAATGAAGGTGTTGACTCCCCTCCTTCTCGACCAGGAGCTCGACCAAACATTACTGATACTGGTAATACCTGAATATTTAATTTAGGATTATGACAATGAAGATCAAGATAAGCGATAAATGTTTTTACTGAGTTTTTACTTGGATCTTGTGAATAATAGCGAAATATACGTGGACCATCATCAATAAAAACACAAATAGGTAATTTAATTTCATTTATTTTGATTAGATCAAGTGGATCAGGTAAACCAATAGAATAACATTGTTGACGTAAGGTTAATAAATCTGTTTTAGAATGATAAGGTAATACATATAAAAAATGACGTGTTGTATCAAGACACAATTCTTTAATTGGATCTACTGGTATAAGTTTACTTTTTACCAAAAATTTTATTGGTAAATTTAATAGATTATAATAAAATTTACGCGAAAATAACATTTAATAAGCTATAGCCTCTTATTTTTATTTTAATATTATATAAAAGTATAACAAAAATAATATTTAATATCTCTTTTAAAAATAATAATTATTTTAAATATTTTCTATATTTAAAAATAAACTTTATAACAAATAAAACGATTTAATTAAAAAGAATTTTATTAAAGAAATTAATCTATTATTTATTGAAATAATAGATTAATTTCTAAAGAAGAAAAAATATTTTTTTTAAAAAAAATAATAATAATTATAATTATTATTATAAATATAATTTTTTATAATTTATAATAAATTGAGTAATTATTATTTAATAGTGGATCGGTTATTAAAATATTATTTAACTATCAATTAATTTAATTAAATTTATAATTAATAAAATTACTAAAAAATTAGCTAAAAAATTAAATAAACTTTTTAATAAAATAAAAAATATTATAAAAATTCAATATTTTTATATTAATTTAATTAATTATTTTTGTTTTATTAGTTATAAATCTATGATTATTATTTTATAATTTAATTATAAAAATAAAGTTTTACATATTGATTTATTTTATATCTTAATATACTTAGATGTACATAATTATAATTTCAATATATGAGTTTGATAAATATAAAATATAAATAAAAAGTGAAAATAAAAAAATTAATATTAATGGAATAGCAAGTTTATAGTTTAATGTTTTATAAGTTATCTATTATAAATAGATAAATATATATTTAATCTTATTAAGTTTAAATTTTTAATTATCAAATAAAACAAATAGTAAAGAAATATTTAAATTTTAATATAAAAATTCGATAATTTTTTTATTATATTCTTATTATATTTTAATATAAAATATAATATTAGTGATTATTAATTATTAATTATCTTATAATAAAAAATATTACTTTATAAAATAGTATATTAGAGGTTATTAATAAAATTATTATCGAATAATTATGTTGTTATTTTTAAACTTAATATTAATTTTTAGTGTCAATTAATTATTGATTTATTAATATATTAAAATTATAAATAGTAATTTAATTTTTGTATATAAAATATAAAAAATATATAATATAAAAATATTTATTATATATATTTAAATGAAGCAATAAATTATATATTTTAAATGAACAAATAGTAAATTTAAACTAATTAAATAAAAATTTTTAATTTAATAAAATTATTCTTAATTTTTTTTAAAAATTAACCATTGAAAATTAATTATTTATATATTCATATATTCATATATATAGTAATCAATTTTAATTAAATTTTTAATAATTCTAAATTTAATTAATTAAAATTAAAGAAGTTATTTTAAATTTTATTAATTTTCTATAAAATTAATTTTTATCGATAATTAGTTTTATCTATATTTAATATTGAAAATATTTAATTTTAATATAGTTTTTTTTCAATTCTATAGCAAGGTGAACATAACCCATGATTTTCAATAACAATAAAAGATAAATGAAAACCAATTTTCTTAGCTAACTTTAAAATATCATTTTCTACTGATTGACTATTACTTTCAGAAACACTTCCACAACTTTCACAAATCAACATAACTGAAGTATGTTTTGGATCATCAAAATAAGGACAAATAATATAACTATTTATTGATTCTATCTTGTGAATAAACCCTTGTTTTAATAAAAAATCTAACCCGCGATAAATAGTTGGTGGTTTAGCTTGAGGTTCAGAAATTCTAAGTAAGTCAAGTAAATCATAAGCACTAATAGCACACGATTGAGCTATTATTAAGCAAAATATTTCTTCTCTTTGTGGTGTTAAACGAACATTACGTATTTTACATATTTTTTTTGCTTGGAAAAGCATTTTTTTTTGCTCTTGTTTTATCATAAATTATCCTAATATGAAGATCATTATAATAATTATGTTATATTTATACTTTTTTATTTTTAGTGTCACATAAAAATAAAATGATAATTATTAAAAACATATTTTTTGAATAACAATAAGATTATTAATCTTGACTATATAATTAATTAATATAAACTAATTAATTTTAATTATAATTAAGAGTTATAAATTTAATAACTAGTTTTACTGACAATCAATTTTTTACAGATATTTTATTAAAATTCTAATATATTGTTTTACAACTAATAAATAATTAATAATATTTGATGTATTATTTTTTTTAAAAAAATCAATCAATCATATTAAAATATATAATATTTTATATTTATTGTAGTATCTAATATAACTTTAAGTATATAGTTACAATTTAAACAAATAAAAATATTAATTTTTTATTTGTTTAAATTGTAATTTTTGTATTTATCTTTTAATTTTAATAAAATAACAAAAAAGTTATAAAAAATCATATTTAGATAATCTTTAAATGAATTTAATTAACTAGATTTTTTATTTTTATTTATAACATAATAACGATACTATTTTTAGTATACAAAACAAATGAAATGTTTTGAATACTTTTTTAAGATATTTAAGATATTAAATATCTTAAAAAATTAATATATTTATCATTTTTTATCTTAAATAAAATTAAATAAATTTTATTTTTTTATGTTATTTATTTAAATTCAATTATTAATATAATTAATAATAAATTTTAAATATAAATATAACAATTAATTTTATATAATGATTAATTATTACTTATTAATATATATTTATTTTATTTTAATTAATTAAAAACACATTTATATTTATATTTTTCTTAAGAAATTAATTTTTACATTTTAAAATATTTAAAATGTAAATTTTGGTAATTATATTTATTTTATGTTTTTAAAATTTTTAGTTAAAATATTTTATTTATTTAATTATATATAAAAAATATATAATTAAATAAATATATTTTTAATAAATATTAATTACTTATTTTTAATTAATTAATATTTTATATTTTTTATTTCTTTTAAATAAAATTATTATTTATTAATTTAAATTGTTATTATAAACAATATAAAATATTTAGTTAAAAAATAATATACTAATACACTTTATTTTTTTGGAATTTTACAATGAGTAATATAGTAAAATGGCAACCAAATCTGTCTATTAATAATTTAATAAAAAGAAGTAAAATTATCGCTAAAATTAGGCGTTTTTTTAGCAATAGAAATATAATAGAAGTAGAAACCCCTATATTAAGCAAATTTACTGTAACAGATATTCATATATTACCATTTGAAACTCAATTTCTTGCTCCTACAATTACCGACAATAGTAAATTATATATGATAACTAGTCCTGAATATCATATGAAACGTTTACTAGCAGCCGGAAGTGGGCCTATATATCAAATAATTAAATCTTTTCGTAATACAGAAAATGGACGCTACCATAATCCAGAATTTACTATCCTTGAATGGTATCGACCTAATTATGATATGCATCAACTTATTGATGAAGTTGATGATTTTTTGCAACAAATTTTAAATTGCCAACCAACAAAGCGAATGTCATATCAGGAAGCATTTCAATATTATCTAAATATTGATCCATTATCACTAGAATTAAAAAAACAACAATTACGTAATGCAGTAATAAAATTAGGTTTAAATAATGCAAAAAAAGAAGAAAATAAAGATACATTATTACAATTTTTATTTACAATGGGGATTGAACCTAATTTAGGTAAAGATAAACCAACTGTTATCTATCATTTTCCTTCTTCACAAGCAGCATTAGCTAAAATTAATAAAAAAGATCAACGAGTTGCTGAACGTTTTGAAATATACTTTAAAAATATTGAACTAGCTAATGGTTTTCATGAATTAACTAACTCAAAAGAACAAAGAGACCGTTTTGAACATGATAATAAAATTCGAAAAAAAATGGGTTTACCAGTACAACTTATTGATGAATATTTACTTTCTTCATTAGATAAAATAACTCAAAATTGTTCTGGTGTTGCTTTAGGTATTGATCGTTTAATTATGTTAGCTTTGAACGCAAAAAAAATTAGTGATGTTATTTCTTTTTCTATAGAAAAAGCTTAGTATTAATTATTATTATTTAATCAAATAATAATAATTAATACTTAAAGAAAATTTTATTTTTAGATTATACTAAATTAGTAAAATTAGCATTAATATTATTTATTTTTAATAAATAAAATACTAATTATATTAATATTTAATATTGATATTTATATAAAAGAATAACAGTAAAAATTATGATTAATACAAATAATAATCTGTGTTATTGTATAAAATATAGAATATATTAGTTTTTATTTTATTTTTATAATTTAAGATCTTATATGTATAATTAAATTAATAAAGAGTATTTTTTTAATTTTATAAATTATTATTTTTGTTAATATAAATAACTATATTTATATATAATTTTTAAAAAAATAACTTAAAATAAAATTTAATAATAATTTATAAGCAGGAAGAAAAAATAATAAACAAATTAATAAATTAAAACCATAATCAACCAAAGCAATTTCCAGCAAATTTATTGCTATAAAATAGTTATTACTTCGATAAAATCCAATAAAAAAAAAGAAATAGTATCTATTAATTTACCGAAAAATATTGAAGTAATCGGTGCAATCCACCAATAACGATAATTACGTAATTTATTAAATACAAAAATATCTATAAACTGACCTAAAACATAAGCAGCAAAACTTGCTATAACAATACGAGTAACAGATAAATTAAATTTATTTAATATGATAAATCCTTGCCATTGACCTTTATAAAAAAGTGTAGAAAAAATATAAGAAAAAAAAAGACCAGGTAAAATAACTATCATAATAATTCTTTTAGCTAAAGAAGCACCATAAATACGTACAGTTAGATCTGTTATCAAAAAAATAAAAGGAAAAGTAAAAACTCCCCATGTTGTATGAAAATAAAAAATAATAATTGGTAATTGTACTAAATAGTTACTAAAAGTAATAATAAAAATATGTAAAAAAGAAAAACAAATTAACGACTTAATTTTTTGTTGTTGAGTCAATTTAAGCATGTTATATCATTTTGTTTAAATGTTTTATCAATAAAATTATTATAATATAGTCATAAAATATGATAGAGTCTATCGTGATTATAAAGTAAAAACAAATTAATAATAAAATTTACTTATATTTTATTTAATTTTTTTAAAATAAAAGCTTATGTCAAACATTTTTACTGATCCAAATCAAATCCTTGATATACAAGGATTACGTTGTCCTGAACCAATTATGATAATAAGAAAAATAATTCGTCAAATGACTAAAGGTGAAATATTATTAATCATTGCTGATGACCCAGCTACAATCCGTGATATTCCTGCTTTTTGTCATTTTATGGATAATCAATTACTATCTAAAGAAATCAATAAATTACCTTATCGTTATTTAATCCGTAAGAAAATTAATTAATATTAAAAAATATAAGCTCAGATAATGCATTTTAAGTCTTTATAAATCAATTACATATTATTCATTTATATTTATGTAAAATATAATTACGTATAGATAAGTATAGATGAAATTAATAGATAAAATACAATTTATTAAAAATAATAATAAACTATTATAAATTTTTATAACTATATTAAATAAAACATCAAGTTAATAATAATTAACCTAATAATTAAATTTATAAATTAATTAAAATGATTAATAAGTTAATTAATAATTAAACATATATAATGATTTAATTTTTAATTTTTTAATAATTAATATTATAGTTTAATTAATTATAATTTTTTATTCTGATATTATTTTTAATTACATATTATAAATCAAAAAAATATTTTATAATATTTATTAATTTTTTAAAAAATATTAAATTTATATATTATATACTTTTATTAAAAATTAATAAAATTCATTTAATAATTCTATATTGATTTTTAAAATAGTATAAATGATTCTGATGATATTAATTATTATAGTATTAATTACAAAATATTTATTTATATATTTTTTGAATTAATAATATTAATATTTAATATATATAATTTATTTAATACTAAATTTAATATAAGATTAAATTATTAACTAGTTATTTAGGTAAATTTTAATTAGATAATAGATAATAGCATAAATTAATTTCCTAAAATATCAATGTATTATAATTTTTATAAAAAATTCTTTTAATTATATAACATATTTAAAGTTTTCTTAATAATAAAAAATTGTTTTGAATATAAAATTAATTTATAATAAAAGTTATCAAATATTAAGTAAAAAAATAAATAATTAAATTTATAAATTAAATATTCATGATTCATTATATTTCAATATTTTATTTATATAAATAAAATATTGAAAATAAATATATAAAACTTAAATTATAAACTGTAAATTGTTTATTAAATTATAGGAATAAATAAATTATTAATCATATCGATTTTATATATAAAACTTAGAAGATATATATAAATAATTTAATTAAATATTTTAAAAAATAAAAAATTTTAATTTTAAAATATATTATATTAAATATTGTTAATTTTAATATTATCTAATTATAGATATACTAAAATTAAATATATTATAGAATAATAGAAATATAAAAAATAAACAAAATTAAATTATTTAATAAATAATTAATTACATTAAATATAATTTTTATTGATTATAAAGATTAAATTTATTTTTAGTTAATAAATAATTAACATTTTTATTTACATGATAAAATCTAACATATTAATAATACATAAAATAGTTAATATTATATTTAGATAAATAATATTATAAATTATAGCTAAATAAAATATAATAAATAAATTATTCTATGTTCAGAAAAATATAATTAGAATCTTTTTAAAAAATAATAATAACAATATTATTATTTATTTATCCATGATATTATTATATTAAAATTTATTTTATTTTTTATAAAAAAAAATTTATTATTAAATTATTATTAAAGATAATAAATAACATTAAGTTCAAGAGTTTTAAATAATATTTTCAGTTTTTATGTAATTAATTTTATTAATAGTTATTTTAAACTTATATGTACTATTTTAGATAAATTACAGTATTTTTAATTTATTAAAAAATAATTTTATTTGTTAATATAATTAATATTAATTTTGATATAAATAAATAATCAGTTATATAAATATATTTATTTTTAAATTTATCTATATATTAATAAGTAATATTAATAGTTTTTAAAAAAAATTCTATTTATTAATTATATTTTTAATAATAGATTAACATTATAATTAATAGTAATTTATTATTATAATTTATATAGTTTTTTGTGTAAAAACTTAAAATTTAAAAATAAAAAATATTAATAATTTATTAGTATATTATTGTTAGAATAATTTCTAACTAATTATTGATAACGAATATAAAGAGAATAAACAATTTGTCTTGAGATTTTTTTACGATAAACATACCAATTTTTTGGTAAAATAGACAAATTAGATTCATTTTCCGTCTCAATATAAATCCAACATTTTCTCGTTAACCAACCATTTTGTTCTAATAATAAAGCTGTTTGTTCTAATAGATGTTTATAAAAAGGTGGATCAAGAAAAATAACATCATAACCTATTCCTACTTGTGCTAAATAGTTCAATATATTAATATTAATTACTTGTGCGTTTTTTGCTTTTAATTTAGTTAAATTAATTATAAGTTGTTTTGCGATAAATCTATTTAGTTCAATTAATGTAACCGAAGCAGCATAACGAGAAAGCGCTTCAATAGATAAAGCACCACTACCAGCAAAACAATCAAAACAATTAGCATTTTTAATAACTGGTATTAACCAATTAAATAAAGTTTCTCTGATCTTATTTGTTGTTGGACGTAAATCTTCATAATTAAAAATAGATAATTTACGCCCCCGCCATTTTCCACCAATGATACGAATCTTGCCATATGTTGTAGATTTTATTTTTTTTTTCATAACTTAAATATTATAACTATTATAATTTTTACTATAATAGTTATAATACTAATATTTATAGATATAATATAGAAAATAAAATTATTTTTATATTAATATAAAAATAATATCAAATTTATATTTGAATAAAATCAAATGATACAGTATTAATATTAATATTTTATATTAAAAAAATTATATTTTTATTATTAAAAATAATTTTAAATATAATTGAAAAATAAAAAATATATTTAAAATAAAAAATAATTAATTTTAAATAAAAATTATTAAGTTTATAAAAATTATTTTATTTAATAAATGTAGAGATATTTTATAAGGAATAGATGAATAAAAAAAAAGCATCATTAACACAACAGCAAAAAAAAATAGAAAAAGAGAATTTTTTTTCTCGATTAAGACAAAGTTTATTAAAAACTCGAGAAAATATGGGAGAAAATTTTATTAATTTTTTTAATAATAAAAAAATTAATAATAATTTATTTAATGAGTTAGAAGAGAAACTTTTACTCAATGATATAGGGATAGAAACAACACGAAAAATTATAAATAATTTAATTACTTATACTAATCACAAAGAACTAAATAATAGTGCAATTCTTTATAACAAATTACGAGAAGAAATGGCTAATATTTTATTTAATGTTAATCAACCATTAATCATAAAAAATAAGCTACCGTATGTAATATTAATAGTTGGGGTTAATGGAGCTGGTAAAACAACAACAATCGCTAAATTAGCATATCAATTTCAAATGAAAGCTAAATCAGTAATATTAGCCGCTGGAGATACATTTAGGGCAGCTGCGATTGAACAATTACAAATTTTAGGAGAACGCAATAATATTCCCGTTGTTGCTCAACATATTGGAGCAGATTCTGCATCAGTTATTTTTAATGCATTTCAATTAGCAAAAACAAAAAAGATCGACATATTAATTGTAGATACTGCTGGACGATTACAAAATAAAGAATATTTAATGAAAGAATTAAAAAAAATTATTAGAGTTATGCAAAAAATTGATAAAAAAGCTCCTCATGAGATAATACTTATATTAGATGCTACTACTGGTCAAAATGCAATTAATCAAACTAAAATTTTTCATCAAACAATGAGATTAACTGGTATTATTCTAACTAAATTTGATGGTACAGCTAAAGGTGGTGTAATTTTTTCTATTGCTGATCAATTTCAAATTCCAATTCGTTATATTGGAATTGGTGAAGATATTAATGATCTTTATCCGTTTATAGTTAATGATTTTATTAAAGCATTTTTTCCAGAAGAATATAAATATTAATAATTCACTTTGAATATATTAATAAAAATTACTATATATGAATAATAAGTACTTAAAATATTATTTATCATCTTCATCATAAAGAAATATAATTTCTTTATGATGAAGATGATAAAGCACTTTAATAAAGTTAATTTTTAACTTTAAAAACTAAAATATTAAAAATGTTAATAATAAAATAAATTATATTATGTTTATATAAATATATTAATAAATTAATTAAATTATTTTTTATTTATATTTTTAATATTTTAGTTATTATAATGAACTCAATAATATTTTATCTAATTTTAATATAGTATTTTAAATTTTTTAATAAACAAGTAAATAATAATTTTTTTAAATACTTCAATTAAAAACTTATTTAAATTAAATTTAAATTTAAAAAAGTATTAAATAAATAAAATAATTATAGTTAAATAATTGAATGATTTTTAAAATTTTAATTTTTTTATTTATTTTTAAAAGACATAGTTAAATTTTATAATTAATTAAGATTAAGTATAAAATTAATTTTTTTGAAAATAACTTTATTGTTCAGAAATAATTATTATGCTAAATTAATTTTTAAAATTAATAATTAATTATTAATAAGTCTAAATAATAAATTGAATCAATTAATTAAAATTAAAGATATTTATACAAAAATAATAATTTACTTTTTCATTTAATTGAATTAATTATGTTTAATTAAATAAATTATAATAATAAATAATATTTTTAATAAAAATTATTTTTAATAAATATTAAATAATATAAAATTAAATATTCTTACTAATAAAAACATAATTAATATTACAAAATTAATCTAATTAGTAAATGATTTTATTATATATCTATGTTTAAATAAAGATATTATAATAAATTTTGATTATTAATAATTTATTCTCATTAATATTTTATATATTATTAAATCAATAACTGACAATATGTTACATAAATAGTAGTTATACTTAATATTATATTCATATTTAAATATTATAAATAAAATAATCTATTATTAATTATATAAAATTATAACAATTATTAGCTAATTATCTTTTTAATTTACATTATAATAATTTAGCACTTAAGATATTATACTCTAAATGAATTTTTGCAAAAAAATAATTTTTATAATTAATATTAAACTTTTATCCTGTTATTATATTAATTCTAAAAGTTTAACATATTACATTAAAGTAATTTTTCTTCAACATCAAACAATAATAAACTATTTGATATTAGATTATTTATTAAATAATAGGATCTAAAAAAAATTTTATAACTAATTTTTAGTTCTTTAAAGTTAAAGAGGATATCAATGACAAAAGATATACAATTATTAGTATTAATTCCACAAGGTAGTATTGAAGCTTATGTACGTTCAGCTAATGCTTATCCAATGTTAACAGCTGAGGAGGAACAAGAATATGCAAAAAGATTACATTATCATGGTGATTTAAATGCAGCTAAACAAATTATACTTTCCCATTTACGTTTTGTTATTCATATCGCTCATAATTATTCAGGTTATGGGCTACCACAAGCAGATCTCATCCAAGAAGGTAATATTGGTTTAATGAAAGCTGTTCGTCGTTTTAATCCTGAAGTTGGTGTACGTTTAGTTTCATTTGCTGTTCATTGGATTAAAGCTGAAATCCATGAATATGTATTACGGAATTGGCGGATAGTTAAAATTGCAACAACAAAAGCTCAACGTAAACTTTTTTTTAATTTACGTAAGAATAAAAAACGTATTGGTTGGTTTAATCAAAATGAAGTTGATATAGTTGCTAAAGAGTTAGGTGTAACCAGTAAAGATGTTCGTGAGATGGAATCTAGAATGTCTGCGCAAGATATGGCATTTGATATGAGTGATGATAGTGAAAATACTATTACTGCACCAGTTTTATATCTACAGGATAAATCTTCTGATTTTGCTGATAGTATTGAAGAAGATAATTGGGAAAATCATGCTACTGATAAATTAACACAAGCATTATTTACTTTAGACGAACGTAGCCAAGATATAATTCGTATGCGTTGGCTCGATGATGAAAATAAAACAACTTTACAAAATTTAGCTGATAAATATAATGTATCTGCTGAGCGTGTTCGTCAATTAGAAAAAAATGCTATGAAAAAACTTCGATTAGTAATGGAAACTTAAAATAAATTATATAGTTTTACTATAGTATTTTAATATAAAATAAATAAATTTTTTATTAATTTAATTTAAAATTAAATATTAATACAATTTTAATTTCTGCAAGTGTATTATAAAATCATATTTAATAATAATTTTCAATCTTAATTAATACTAATTTATATAAAATTATTGACATTTTGATTATTAAATTTAATAAAATAATTTTTAGTTCCTTTTTTAAGTTAATCATGTAGCAATTTTAAACAATTTTATCTTATAAATTTATAGTAAATAATAATTAAATACATCAAAATTTTTGATTATTCAAGCATTTTTCTGTTAACTTTTTTCTTTAATTTACATAAAATATTTTAAAATAATATACCTATAATGTTTATAATTTACCATTAATATCATTTATATGATATTCAGGTATATTAATATTAATCATAAAATACATATTCTTTTAGATACTAAAATATATTTATTTATAGGAAAAATTTAGATTTATTTTTAATATACCATAAAGTTTTTAGACAAATCATTTAGTATTTCATATACTAAATGATTTATTTAAAAAAAAATCAAAACTTTTTCTTGAATAATTATATTGAAATCTTTAAATTTATAAAATTTAAATACAATTAAATATTACTCTAATTTTAAGAGTATTAATAATATTTTATTGCTCATAATAATAATTATTATATTTAATTATTCAGTTTTTATCGTTTAATTTTATCATTAAAATAAACAAATTTTAATTTCGTTATAAATAATTAAAAAAAATAAATATCAAAGTATTTTCTCAATTTAAATATTTATTCTATTTTTTAAAAATAAAAATTTAATATGAATTTTTATCTAATATAAAAATAACTATATTTATAGTAATTAAAAAAAAATAATAAACTATTAATAAATATATTAAAAGTAAATACATTAGTCATATTGTTTATTTTTATAAAAATATTAACTATTCTTAATAATTTAATACCTTTTAAAATTAATTTTATGCAATTTACTACTATTTATCTAAATTACTTTGATATCTATAATTTAGATAGGATTAATTTTTAAATAACAAATATAAATCATTATTAACTTAAATTTATTAACTTTTAAATCTAAAATAAAATTGAAATATATAATTTTAAAATTATTATTAATAATAATATACATAAAATATTTAATAAAATAATTATATCATATATCTATAAAACAGATATATATTTTTTTTCAATATATAAAGATACAAACTTTAAATAAATTGTTTAAATAATTTATTTTTTAATATTAACAGATTAAATAAATTTATTTAATTTAAATTTAATTATTTTTATATTTATTATTTTGAAGTATCTTTTTATTATTAATTTAATATTAAATAATTACTTATAAATTATTATAATTATTTAATTATAAATAGATAATCTTTTGGATACTAAATAATATAAATAGATATATTTATATTATTATTAATTAAAATATATTAAAAAATATACATAAAATGTAATTAATTAAACTTTTATTAATAATAAATTAATAATAATATTATTTTATTTTTCATTTTATTGTCAATAATAAATCAAATTATAACTTAATATCAATGTTAATATTTTTTTATATTTACTTTAATATCAGTAATAATATGCATTATATATTTAATATAAAAGTTAAAATTAATAATTATTTTATTTTTTTAAATTTAAAAATATTAATAATAATGCAATTTTTTAAATAAATAAACTAAAATGAATCAATAATTTATTTTATAATATTTCAGTATTAAATAAAGTAATAAGAATAATATTTAAAAAAATAATTTTACTTAATATTAATTTAAAAATAGAGTATTTTAATTATTTAAAAAATATAAAATTACTATCAATTTTTATTAATATATAACTTAATATTTTATGCATTCTTCTATTAAAATTAAATCTATTTATTATTTAAATTATGATTTTTTTTGAATATCTTAAATTATCAATTTATTTTTATTGATATAAATAAAATTTTTACCAATAAAATTGCCAACAAAAAAAGCAATTAAACTCAGTAATAAAGATGGTATTATATAATGAAAATTTAAAATTTTAAAATCAAAATAAATTAATAATATGTAGGAAATTATACCGAAGGTCATTGAGCTCAATGCACCAAATTTATTTGCTTTTTTCCAATAAAACCCAAGTATCAATGGCCAAAAAAAAACAGCTTGTAATCCGCCAAAAGCTAATAAATTTAACCAAATAATCATTTTTGGTGGATTTAAAGCAGTTAATAACAATAAAGCACAAAGAATAATGATAGAACTTGTTGAGATCCATGTTATTTTTTTTCTTTTTTTTATCTTAATTGATAAAGTATTTAAATATAAATCTTTTATGATCGTTTCTGAAGATTGAAGTAATAGCGAGTTAATTGTTGATATAATGGTAGCAATTATAGCTGCTAAAAAAATTCCTGCAGCGAATGGTGGTAAAATTGTAATTATTAATGTTGGTATAATTTGATCTGGAATAATTAAATTTGGTAAAATTATTCGACCTAATGTACCTACTAAATGCATTCCTAGTATTAGAATAACCATTATAATGGTACCAATAATAATCCCATGATGTATTAATTGACTATTTTTATAGATAATGCAGCGAACAGTAGTATGTGGTAAACCAACAACTCCAAAACATACTAATATCCAGAAAGAAAATATAAATGGAATATTAAAAATATCATCACCACCATGTGGTGTAATCAATTTTGGATCAATTGCTTTTAGTGTTTCTGTTGCTGAAGCTAAACCTCCAACCTTATAAATAGTAACAATCAACAAAATAATTGTTCCTATCAACATAATAAAACCTTGTAATGTATCATTAAGAATATTAGTTCTAAACCCACCAAATATAGTATAAAATATAATAAAAATTACAAATATTAATAATCCTATTTTATAATGGATGTTTATTGTAGTTTCTAATAAACGAGCTCCGATAATAAATTGAACTGTCATGATACAAAAAAAAGCAACAAGTAGACTAATACTAGAAATATATACAATTAAACGACTTTGAAAACGAGCATATAACATATCATTAAGTGTTACTGCATGATAGTAACGCGCTAAAATTATAAATTTTTTACCTAATATCCCGAGCGATAGTAAAATAATTGGAACTTGAATTAAAGAAAATAAAATCCAACTAAGCCCATATTTATAAGCTACTCCAGGTCCAACTACAAAAGAACTAGCACTAATGTAAGTTGCAATGATTGTCATTGCTAAAACAGCTACATTCATAGAATGATTAACCGAAAAGTATTCCTTTAAAAATTTATTTTTTTTATGGCGTTGATAAGTATAAATAGAAAATAAACTGACTAACAATAAATAACTAATAAGTGGTAAGAGAATTTCAAATTTCATCTTTAACATCCATAACATCTAATGATATTTTTTTAAAAAAAAATTTAATCATTAAAGCACAGAGTATAATAAAAATTATAGGTAAATATAAACATGAAAGTTCAAACCATAATGGCATTCCTATCATTCCAATCCCATCTCCAGAAAAATAAGCAGTTATAATCCAGCTACATAAATAAATAATAGTAAGAAAAAGTGAGTAACAAGCCTCTTTATTAAATTGAAGAAAACGTTTATCCATTTTATATCCGTAAAAAATTAATCTAAAATTTTAGATGTTAATTAAAAATTAACATCAAGAAAAATATCAAAAAATAAATATATATTTAGAACAATCTTTCAATGAAAAATAAATAAAAAATTTATTATTCTGACTTAAGTTTTTTTTCTAGATAATGAATATTAGTGCCACCTTTAAAAAAGTTTTTATCATTCATAATTTTTATTTGTAATTCTATATTAGTTTTAATGCCATCAATAATTAATTCATATAAAGCATTTTTCATTCGAAGGATAGCAATTTCACGAGTTTCACCATAAGCAATAAGTTTACCAATCATAGAATCATAGTAAGGAGGAACTATATAACCTGCATAAATATGTGATTCCCAACGTATGCCAAAACCACCAGGAATATGAAGGCGAGTAATTTTACCAGGGCTAGGTAAAAAAGTATTTGCATCTTCTGCATTAATTCGACATTCTATTGCATATCCATAAATTTTAACAGCTTTTTGCTTAATTGATAAAGGTAAACCAAAAGCAATTTTTAGTTGTTCTTTAATTAAATCAATACCAGTAATCATTTCTGTTACAGGATGTTCAACTTGAATGCGTGTATTCATTTCAATAAAATAAAATTGATCATTTTCATAAAGAAATTCGAAAGTTCCAGCGCCACGATAATCAATATCAATACAAACTTTTGCGCAGAGATTACCAATGCTTTTACGCATATTAACTTTTATACCTTGTGCTGGAGCTTCTTCGAGTATTTTTTGATGTCGTCGTTGCATTGAACAATCACGTTCTGATAAATAAATTGCATTACCTTTACCATCAGCAAGTACTTGAATTTCAATGTGACGTGGATTCTCAAGGAACTTTTCCATATAAATCATATTGCTATTAAAAACACTTTTTGATTCTGCGCATGTTATAATAATAGCTTTTTCTAAATCATTTTCATTACGAACAATGTGCATACCACGTCCGCCGCCACCACCAGATGATTTAATAATAATTGGATAACCAATTCGATTTGCAATAATTTTATTAGTTTTTATGTTATTTTTTAAAGGTCCATCTGAACCAAGAACACAATTAATACCAGCTTTTTTCATAGTTTTAATTGCAGAGATTTTATCACCCATAAGTCGAATAGTTTCTGATTTAGGACCAATAAAAATAAAACCAGAACGTTCTACTTTTTCTGCAAAATCGGCATTTTCAGATAAAAAACCATAACCAGGATGAATAGCTTCAGCAGCTGTAATTTCTGCTGCCGATATTATTGCTGGAATATTAAGATAACTTTCAGCAGAAGCTGCAGGGCCTATACAAACAGTCTCATCAGCAAGTAATACATGTTTTAAATTTCGATCAACAGTAGAATGAATAGCAACAGTTTTTATTTTTAGTTCTTTACAAGCTCGTAAAATACGTAAAGCGATTTCGCCTCGATTGGCAATAACAATTTTCTTAAACATAGAATGCCTCATTATTCGATAATAACTAATGGTTCATCAAATTCAACCGCTTCTCCATCTTCTGGAATAATTGATTTAACTATACCAGCTTTATCTACTTCAATCTGATTCATCATTTTCATTGCTTCAACTATACACAGAGGATCTCCTAACTTAACTGTTTGACCAACTTTAACAAATGGTTTTGCTTCTGGACTTGATGCTCGATAAAATGTACCTACCATTGGAGATCGAACAATATAACCATTAATTTCTGTTTTTTTTTCATTTTGTGTTTCATTTGATATTTGAGGATGTATTGTAGGATTAGCTAAAGTCTGTTGATATATACCAGATTCTGCTATATACTGTTGTAAAGTTGGTAAATTTTGTGTCAGTTTACGACTAATGCGAATTGTATTTCCTTTATTTTCTGAAATTTCTAATTCAGAAATAGTAGATTCTTCAACAATTTTAATTAATTTTTTTATTTTACGAATATCCATAAGTTAATTCCGTAATTTTATATTCATTATATTTAATTTATTATATTTTAATTTATTAATGACTTTATTTTTTCAATACTTAAATTCTTTAATATTTAATAAAAATTTAACTGCAACTTTTAATGCAAAAATATAACCATCAATATGAAGTCCGAATATGACACCATTTGCGATATCAGAGAGATAAGAATGACCTATAAATAATTCACGTGCATAAATATTAGTAATATGAATTTCATAAAAAGGAATTGCAACACTTAATATTGCATCTCGTAATGCAACACTTGTATGCGTTAATACTGCCGGATTAATTAATATAAAATTAATTCTATTTTTAGTTTGATGGATTTTATCAATAAGTTCATGTTCTACATTAGATTGAAAATGATTAAATTTAATTCCTAATTGTTTTACTTTTTGATTTACTTGATTAATAACATCTTGAAATGTAAAAACACCATATAATAGTGGTTCTCTTATCCATAGCATATTTAAATTTGGTCCATTTAACAGTAAAATATGAAAATCTTTTATCATTTTGCTAATATCTCCTTTGACTAATAATTAATAACATAATTAAATATTAATTATTTATAATTTTTATTATAAAAAATTATTTATTTTAATAATAAAAAATAAAAAATAAATATTTGATGATAATTAGTAAAAATTTTTTTTTAATCATTAAAATTATTTAAAATATAAATGTAATTTATTTTAGTAATAATTAATATTATCTTATTGGAGATTATTAATTTTTATTTACATATAATTTATATATATTTATTTGTATTTTATTATCAAAAATATCACAGAATCGATCTTTTTTAATTGTATATTACGCAAAAAATAAAAAGTATTCATTTAATCTTAATTATATAATATAACTAGATAGACAATAAATTATATAGTATTTGAATAATTTATTTTTAAAATAAAATTGCTAATATATTGTTATTAACACTATTAAAATATATACCAATTTATTTTTTTAAAAATGTAATTAAAATAAAATAATAAATTCTTTAATCGATAATATTTATTTATATTAAAAAGAGTTTTTAAGTAATTAATATAATTTTATTAATTAGTTATCTCTGTTTTAACTGAATAATTTACAGCTTATCAAAAAATTTTATTTTACTAAGTAGAACTTATATAACTATTTATACTTATCATAAATTTTTACTCTTATTAAAAAATAATTCTATTTTATTTTAAATTTTTTATAAATAATAATAATAAAATAAAAAGTATTTTAATTATTCTTTATTTAACATTAATAACCTTAAAGATAACTATTAAAGACTCAGATAAGATATTTATAATTTTTATGCTAATTTATCCTAAAAACTTACCATTAATATTTCAATTAATTAATAAAGATTACTGATTATTTAAAACTTTCAATTTATCTAAAATTTAATAATAAATAAAAAATTAATTTCGGATATTTTTGAGGGTATTAATTGATACATTTTATTTATTAAATATAAATAAAGTATTTTTATTGTTTGTACTAAATTACAAAATATTGGAGATAATACTTTTAGATAAAAGAATATATTATTAATTTATTTTATATTGATTTAATACTTCATTTTCTTATATTACTAACATTAATAATTTCATAATTTTTAATTTTAAATAAAATACTTTAGTATAAAAATTTTTGTTATTTTAGAATAAATAAAAATTTTAATAATAAATAAATTGTAAATATAGTTTACTAGTATTATTAATTAAATTATAAAATAAAACATCGTTTCATTATTTTATTATTGATAAATTTTTTTTGAAAAAATAGATGAATAATTAATACTTATATTTAAATTATTTTAAATATCACTTTAATAAAAAGTTAATAAAAACTCTTATACTTTAAGATAAAATTTAAAAAATAAATTATTTTTTAAAAATATATTTTAAATAATAATTATATATATTGTTTATATAAATTTAATATATTATTATATAATATATAAATTTTTATGATGATATTGTTTTAAAATAAAATATATTTTCTTATAAAAAATAAATAATAGTTAAAGTTTTTATATTTTTAAAATTTGTCACTTTTATTAAAAAAAAATTAAATTAATTCCTCAATTTTACTTTGTAAGATTGAGGAATTAGAGTATTTTTTTATTTTTTATAATTTACAGGGTTATTCTTTTGTTATGTTTAAAAAAATTCGTGGCATGTTTTCTAATGATTTATCTATTGATTTAGGTACTGCTAATACTCTCATCTATGTTAAGGGACAAGGTATTGTATTAGACGAACCATCAGTTGTTGCTATTCGTCAAGATCGTACTGGCTCACCTAAGAATGTTGCTGCAGTAGGTCATGAAGCAAAACAGATGCTAGGCCGTACACCTGGTAATATTGCTGCTATTCGTCCAATGAAAGATGGCGTGATTGCTGATTTTTATGTTACTGAAAAAATGTTACAATATTTTATTAAACAAGTTCATAGTAATAGTTTTATGCGCCCAAGTCCACGTGTTTTAGTTTGCGTGCCTGTTGGAGCAACTCAAGTAGAGCGCCGAGCAATACGAGAATCAGCACTTAGTGCTGGCGCTCGTGAAGTTTTTTTAATTGAAGAACCGATGTCGGCAGCAATAGGAGCTGGTTTACCTGTTTCCGAAGCAATGGGTTCAATGGTTGTTGATATTGGCGGTGGAACAACAGAAGTAGCTGTTATTTCATTGAATGGTGTTGTTTATTCGTCATCTGTTCGTATTGGTGGCGATCGATTTGATGAAGCAATTATTAATTATGTTCGTCGTAATTATGGTTCATTAATTGGCGAGGCAACTGCTGAAAGAATTAAACATAAGATTGGTTCTGCCTATTCTACAGATCAAATTTATGAAATTGAAGTACGAGGACGTAATTTAGCTGAAGGAGTACCTCGCGGTTTTACTCTTAATTCGAATGAAATACTTGAAGCATTACAAGAACCTTTAACAGGTATTATTAGTGCTGTTATGTTAGCATTAGAGCAATGTCCACCAGAATTAGCTTCTGACATATCTGAACGAGGCATGGTATTAACGGGAGGTGGTGCATTGTTACGTAATTTAGATCGCCTTTTGATGGGAGAAACAGGTATTCCTGTTATTATCGCTGAAGATCCATTAACGTGCGTTGCACGAGGCGGAGGTAAAGCATTAGAAATGATCGATATGCATGGTGGCGATTTATTTAGTGATGATTAAATATCATAGAATTTAAATAATAATATAATATGGATTTAAAAATGAAACTATTCTTATTTCTTTATATAACAATTTTTATTATTTAATATTTTCATTAAAAAATTATGAAGTTAATATTTAGTCGAGATCAATCTTTACAGTTACGTATTATTATTATAATTATTATTACAATTACATTAATTATTTTTAATCGTCAATTTGATACTTTTAATAAAATACGTAGTTATTTAGATACTGCTGTTAGTCCTTTTTATTTTTTTTTAAATAGTCCACAAAAATTACTTGATAACATTTCAAATATATTATCGAGAAAAAATCAACTTCTTCTTGAAAATAAAGTATTAAAAAAAGAATTATTAATTAAAAAAGCAACTAATTTATTAGTTGAACAACTTAAACAGGAAAATAATAGATTACGTAAATTATTAAGTTTACCATTACGTCAAAATGAACAAATGATGATTGTTCAAGTGCTGTCAAGTATGAATACTCCTTATAGAAATCAAATTATAATCGATAAAGGTTTAAATGATGGTGTGCATGAAGGTCAACCTGTTATTAGTGATAAAGGTATTGTTGGACAGGTTATCACAGTGAGTCAATTTAATAGTCGTGTTTTACTAATTTGTGATATAATGCATGCGCTACCTATACAAATATTACATAATGATATTCGAGTTATTGCAACAGGTACAGGGTGTAATCATGATCTTCAATTAGAACCTTTGCCAAATAATATTAATATACGTATTGGTGATATGATAGTCACTTCTGGTTTAGGTAATCGTTTTCCTGAAGGTTATCCAGTTGCAATTGTTTCTTCTATAAAACATGATCTACAACGTGCTTATATAATTATTCGCGCACGACCTATTGTAGATTTACAAAGACTACGTTATCTCTTATTATTATCGAGAAATTTTAGCAATCCACTTCAACGATTATCTTCACAATAGGGTATATCGAATATCAGATAAACGTTTAATAAATATTTTTCCTCAAATATTTTTTATAAAAATAAAATTCAAGAACAATTAAATATTATTAATAAAAATAAAAAATATAAAATAATCTTCTATAGTTATTCAGTAATAATTATTATTTTAAAATTAAAAAACAAAAGGAAAAATAAAATGAATCAATACCGTAATTATGGTAATAAGCGGTGGATCATTTGGCTATCTTTTTTAATTGCAATAATTTTTGATCAAATGCCTTGGCCTGAACAATTTTTTTATTGTCGACCAATATGGTTAATATTGATTTTAACTTACTGGGTTATGGCTTTACCTCATCGAATTAGTATAGGAACTGGATTTTTTTTAGGAATCTTAATGGATTTAATTCAAGGTTTAACACTTGGTGCAAATGCATTAGCTTATAGTATTATTTGTTATTTTACATCTTATAAACATCAGCTTCTTCGAAATATATCACTTTGTCAGCAATCATTTGTTATTGCTGGATTATCAATGCTTATGAATTTTATAATATTCCTAGTAGAGTTTCTTTTTTCTTTTGTATTATTTCATCCTAAAATATTTCTGAATTGTTTAATTAATGCTATTTTGTGGCCTTGGATATTTTTATTATTACGTCAAATTCGACGTCAATTTTTAGTTCATTAAAAATAAAAAACTAATTAGTTATTCTTTTAGAATTTTTTCTAAAAATAAAATTTATTTATCATTAAAATAATAAAAAAATTAATTTAATTAAATAATTCAAATAACTATTTAAATTATTTTTCGATGAAATATTTAAATTATATCATTTAAAAATATTAAATTCATACATTATTTATTTAATAGATAAAATTTAATACTAAAATAGAAAATATATTCTATATAATATGATTTAATAATTATTTAAATGATATTATCATAATTAAAAATAAATAAAATAATCAATATATTTTATAAAAATTTATATTTATATAAATTATTGAAATTATTATATTATACTTAATTTATTCTTAAGTAACATAGATTTATTATTATCTAGAATTATAATATTAAATAATATTAGAAATTATAATTATTTAAATTATTAATTAATATTAATATTTTGTAAAATAAAATAAACTTGTATTGATGAAGGCAACATGCATTATAATTTTTTTTTAAATATAAAATTAAAAAATTATAAACAATATTTTAAATATTATTTAAGCTTAATATTACTAATATATATAATTAGTATTTATTATTTTTATTAACTTAAAAATTTATTTTTTACTTTTAAATATTAAACTTTATAGAAAAATTATTACTTTTAATAAATAAAAAAAATTATATACATAATATTGATAAATTGATTTAATAATAAATATTATGTCATAAATATTTAAAATTTAATTAAAAACGTTCATTTAATAAATAAGATTAAATAATAATCTTATTATTTATTTTATCATAAATTTTTTCATTACAGTTTTTAAGTATATTTAAAGATAAATAAAAATATTTTAAAAAATCTATTAAATTGTTATTAATTTATTAATATATTTTTATCCTAAAAATTATTACTATATTTTAGTCTTATTGAAATAATTATTATTAAAAAATTTTAATTAAAATTAAAATTAATGAATTTTCTTAACTAATAAAATACTATATATAAAATATAAAATATATAAGAATTTTAAATATATTATATATGAAAATATTAAAATTATTATATGATAATCTAAAAATAAGATTAATATAAATAGTTTTTGTAAAATTTAATGAAAAATTCTTTCTATAAATCGCGTTATCTATGCCGATCACTTTTTAGTCTATATTTCTTTTAAAATTATAAAATCATTAAATTCCAATAAATATTATCCATTAACAGAAGTAAATTTTTTGTTAGAAACACTATCAAATTTTAAATTAGTTCAACTAAATCTTATATTCTTTTAAAGAACAATTTGATCTAGTTTATTAGAGTAACTAAATTATAATTATTATAAATTATTTTCTAAGGAGATATGGAGGTGAAGCGTCTCTCTAAAATATTAGTAGTTATAAATGTTACAATAATACTTATTGTTACGTTATTTCTATTTGGATTATATTTTTTTCTTCCTAAAATTAATGAATACCGAAGTCAACTTCAAGAACACCTTCAATCATTAACAGGAATACCAATTAAAATTGGCCATATTAAAAGCGAATGGTCTGTTTTTATGCCAATATTAATACTTTCTGATTTTAGCGCTTATACTGAAAAGGTAAGTTTTAATATAAAAAAACTCAAATTTTCATTTGATATATGGCGTTCATTATTTTCTTTAAATTTACAATTTCATGATATTATTTTTTATCAATTAAATGCAATTTATTATAAACCACTAAAATTTGTTAATCAAAATGATTTTAGTTATTTTGACTTAACTATTTTAGATAAACTTTTTTTAAATCAATTTATTTATTTTAAAGTAAAAGAAAGTAATATTACTTTCTTTACACCATCTGAAGAAAAAAAGACATTAAAAATCTTTGATTTAACTTGGTTAAATCAAAGTAAATATCATCAAGCAAAAGGATTTTTAAGTTTTAATGGTTCAGAAAAACAACAACAAAATCAAGATTTTATTTATATTAAACTCAATTTTCATAATAAAAATAACATAATTAATAATGGAACAATTTACTTACAAGCAAATAATATAAATCTGATACCTTGGTTAAGTCATTGGTTACGTGATAGTACTGGATTAAAAAATTTAGAATTTAGTTTTTCTAGTTTAATTACAATTAAAGATAATCATATAAAAAATTTTAGACTTCAATTGCATTATGGACAAGTGAATTGGAAGTTTAATAAACAAGAGCATCACTTAATTATTAATAACTTATTGCTAATTTTAAATCATAAAGAAAATGGTTGGTTATTTAATATTAAACAGTTGCAACATTTAAAAACTAATCAACAACAATGGCTTGAAGGTCAAATTTCTTTATTCTATTTACCAGAATCAAAAATAAATAAGAATCATTGGCGCATAAGAGCTAATAATATTGAATTAGAAAAAATAAGATCTATTTTATCTATCTTTTCTTTTTTTATGCCTGAATTTATTAGTGATTGGCAAAAACGTCAAATAAAAGGTCAACTTATCGCATTAGCAATAGATATTACTCCTGATGAGTTAGAAAAATCAGTAATTGATATAACATGGAAAGATATTAGCTGGATCTCTTGGAAAAATTTACCATCAATTAATCATTTTAGTGGTGCATTATATAGTAGTAAAGAAGGAGGAATATTTTCATTTAATTTAAATAATAGTTTTATTGAAAATTCAGCAATGTTTAAAGTACCACTAGAAATCTCTGTTGGGAATGGAATAATTTTTTGGTTAGAAAAAGATAATTTACGACAAATTTGGAGTAAAAATTTAGATTTACAAGCAAAATCACTATGGATAACAGGTGATTTTCGTTATATTTTACCAAAAAATAAATCACCTACATTAAGTGTTTTAGTTGGTGCAAAATTAACTGATGCAGGTGATCTATGGCGTTATTTTCCAATAAATTTAATGAGCAAAAATTTAATTGATTATTTAACAAAAGCAATTATTGCAGGTCATATAGATGAAGCTACAATTATTTTTCACGGTGATCCAGCTAATTTTCCTTTTAAAAAAAATAATGGACAATTTCAAGTTTTTGCACCAATGCGAAATGCAATTTTTAAATATCAACCTAATTGGCCAACAATTTTTAATTTAGATGTTAATCTTAATTTTGAACGAAATGGACTTTGGATATCAGCACCTAATGTGAAATTAGGTGACGTTAAAGTATCAAATCTTAATGCAGATATTATTGATTATAATCAATCTAAATTATTAATAAAATCCGATATTATCGGTGATGCAAGAGCTATTAGTAATTATTTTAATAAAAGTATAATGAAGAGTTCAATTGGAAAAGTATTAGATACAATTAAAATAACTGGTAATATCACTGGAAAATTGATGCTTAATATTCCTTTGAAAAAAAATAACCATAATATAATTGCTAGTGGTCAAATTGATCTTCATAATAATAACATTAATATCACTATTATTAATAGTCAGATAAAAAAGATAACTGGACGTTTTTATTTTTGTAATGGCGATTTAAAGAGTGAAAAATTACAAGCTAATTGGTTTGGACAACCAATAAATTTAACATTTAATACTATTAATAAAAAACGAATTTATCAAATAAATATTAATCTTAACGGCAATTTACAACTTAATAAAATAATTTATTTACCTAAATTAATTAGACATTATTTAACAGGTAGTACGATATGGAAAGGAAAAATAAATATTAAAATTCATAAAAAACTGAAGAAAAATCCAACTTTATATATTACATTTAATAGCAAATTAAATCAACTTTTTAGCAAACTTCCAGTTTTAGATACCAAAAAAATAAAGCAGTTGAGTGATATACAAATTCATGCTATCGGGGATATTTATAAATTAAAAATTTATGGTGATCTTGGTAAGAAACTTAGTTTTAATACTCAATGGCAATTTTCTGAAAAACAAACTCGTTTATTAAGAGTAGCTGTTTTCCCATATAGACAAGAGAGTATTCTTCTACCAAATAATAAGCTAGTTATGATTAATTTACCTGAAATTAATGATCCAAAATGGTTTTCATTATTAGCTTTATTTTTTTCATTAAATTTAACATCACAAAATTATGATAAATCATTTATAATACCAAATATCGCTATTATTAATTTACCAAAAATTACTTTTGCTAAACAACAATGGAATAAAACAGTATTTATTATTAACAAAAATAGTAAATTAATAAAAATTACTATAATTAATGATAATTTAAAAGGAAGTATAAGCATTCCAAAAAAAGATAATTTACAAATTAAGATTGATTATCTTTATTTTAATCCAAAAATATCATTACAACAAAAAAATTACATAGAAACAAATAATATTTTGCAAAAATATAATTTTATAGCCTGGAAAAATATGGATATTTATTGTTCGGAATGTTGGTTTTCAGGTTATAAACTTGGCGAGTTTAAAGCGCAAATTATTCGAAATAAACAAACTTTTATTTTAAAAAATGGATCTTTAGTGAAAAATGCTATTAATTTGAAAATCTTTGGTATGTGGGATATAAATCAAAAAAATAGTACAATGATAAAAGGGACATTAAAAGGTAATAGATTTAACGATTTAACTATTTATTATAATATATTAATTCCTATTAAACAAGCGCCATTTAAAATTAATTTTAATTTAAATTGGTCAAGAGCTCCATGGGAGCTCAATATTGCTAGTTTAAATGGTAATCTGCGTTTTAATTTGGATAATGGAGGAATTGCTCATATGGGTGGTGGTAATTCCGGAAAGCTATTGCGTTTTATTAGTTTTGACGCGTTATTACGTAAGTTACAATTAGATTTTAGTGATATTTTTAGTGATGATTTTTTGTTTGATTCAATTCGAGGTAACATAACTATAAAAAATGGTATTTTAAATATTAAAAATTTTTATATTGATGGTTTAATTGCTGATATTAAGATATATGGTAAAATTAATTTAATTCATCGTAATATGAATTTAGAAGCGATTATTACTCCTGAGATTTTAACTACAGTAAGTATTGCAACAGCGTTTGTAGTTAATCCACTTGCAGGTGCAGCAGTATTTGCGGCAACTAAAATATTTAGATCAATATGGAATAAAATATCGATTATTCGTTACCAAATTACTGGTAGTCTTGAACAACCAAAAATTAATGAAGTCCTTCGTGAATTTAAAAAAGAATCAACAAAATGATAAATAATAATAGAAGATTAATTTTAATATTAAAATATACTTTTATTTAGTATTAATATTTATTATCAATGTTAATAATTCGTGTTTTTTAAAAAAAAATTTAAGTTTTATTTAAAAAATTTATTTAGTTTAAATAAACTAATTTATATAAAATATTTTAACAAAATTACATAATTTAGATATAATATATCAGATATTATTTTTATATAATAGAATTATTTATTTTTTTAAAGTTAATTTACTAATATTCATCTAACTTTAGAATATTTTTATAATTTTAATAATTATGTTATATTAACTTTTTAAAATTATCAATGTTTATTTTTAATTTAAAATACTTACTTAAATTCTATATGATTTCTTAGTTTTAAATTTATAATATAAATATAACTATAATATTATTTTAATTAAATTAATATATTATATTATGATAATTTAATAACATTAATATAAATTAAAATTATTAAATTAGTCTGATAAATATCATTGCTTAGTGAACATATATATTTTGTTGATTTTTAATAAAAATATAATAATAAATATAATTAAGGTTTTTTCTTTTCTAATGTTCGATGACGCGATTGAACATTTTTTCCTCTAGAACGAAAATAATCCGCTAATTGTTCTGCAACATAAACTGAGCGGTGTTTACCACCTGTACAACCAATAACAATTGTTAAATAGCTACGATTATTAGATTCTAACATTGGTAACCATAATTCAAGATAGCTACGAGTTTGATAAATAAAATTATGTACTTCTGTATGTCGATTAAGAAATGCGGCAACAGGGCGATCGAGGCCTGTCATATAACGTAATTTCGGATCCCAATGTGGATTAGGTAAAAATCGTACATCAAATACATAATCTGCATCAATTGGAATACCATGCTTAAAACCAAAAGATTCAAATACTATAGTTAATTCACGTTCTCGTTTACCTAATAAACGAGCTCTAAGTATTTCAGCTAATTCATGCACTGACATTTCAGATGTATTGATAACTAAATCAGCTCGTAATCGTAGTGGTTCTAATAAATTATTTTCTTCATCAATAGCACATTCTAATGATAAATTTTTGCTAGAAAGAGGATGTAAACGACGAGTATCACTGTATCTTCTGATTAATGTATTGCAATCTGCATCAAGAAAAAGTAATTGAGGTGAAAAACTAATTGGTAAATTTTTTAATACTTTTTCAAAAGTTATAGGATTATCTGGCATATTACGAACATCAATACTTACTGCAGCAGAAATTTGTCGTTCTGCAAGTGTATTTACTAATTCTGGTAGTAAAATAACGGGAAGATTATCAACACAATAAAATCCCATATCCTCTAATGCTCGTAAAGCAACAGATTTACCTGAACCAGAACGACCACTGACTATCATCAGTACCATGAATAATACCTCTTTAAATTTTACAATAAAAATCATTATTTTATTTATTCTTAAAAATAATTATTTAATAATGATTTTATAGAGTTCTTCATTTTTTTGTATAATAAATAAATAAGAATATAACTTATTGTCATTTAACTATTTAAGCAATTAAACATAGTATATATAAGTATATTTATATTGTCTGAAGAAACTAATAATGCAAACAGTAAATTGGTTAATTTATTATCAATGGCATTAAAAGAAATTTGTTCATTTAAAATGAAAAGATATCAATTTATCTACCATTATAATTGATATCTTTTCATTTAATTTTCCATAAAAAATTATGTAATATCTTTCTATTTATGCAAGTTTGATTATTTTTTATGAATTAATTTTGATTTAAAAATAATATTTTGAGGTATATTTGATTTAATAGCAAATAATTTTATTAATAATCTTTAGTTCTTATGTTTACTTATATAATATAGATAATTTAGTATACGTAATGTTTTAATACTAAGTTTAATAATAATTTTAAATTATTATTAAATTTATTTAATTAAAGTAATTATACCGACTATTAATAATAATTAATCTCTAATATAAATTATTCTAATATCGATAATTTATATTTAATATGATAATATTTTTATTATTAAATAATATAAATTAATGTTATTTAAATTTTCTTATATTTAGTAAACTGTCACAGCATTTATACTATAAGATTAATAATAATATATTTTTTATTATCTTTAATAGTTTAATAAATTTATTATATTTTTAAAATGAAGAATTATAATTAATATAATTAAAAAATTTTAAAATATTAAATATTTTAATGGTTTAGCATTATATTTTTTAAATTTTATTTAATTTAATTAATAATTTGAAAACTTAAAGATATTTTTATTTTTTAGTTAACTAAAAAATTTTTACAATGATTAAAATCATATAAAAATTTATTTATTAATTATATAATAAATAAATTTGATTCTATATTTCTTTTAAAAAATTCATTATTTTATTTTAATTTAAATAAAATTTTTATAGTTTTTAAAAATTATAAGTTTTTTATTATAATATATATAATTATAAAATATCTTTAGATTATTATATAAATAATATCACTTAGTTTTTATTAGTTTATATACGATAAATGAATAATTTATATATTTTAATTAAATAAATAATATTTTATTAACATTAATGGGATAGATTTTATATACTTTCATTATAATTACAGTCAAATATATTTTATTTTTTAAAAATATATTTGACTGTTTTAATAAAATTTCATTATTACTTTCTAATAGTTTTTATTAATTATTTTAATTATTAAAAATTATTATAAATGAATATATTATTTTTAATAATTAAAATAATTAATTAAAATCGATAATATTAATTACTTTTTAAATAAAAATATTTTATTATTTAATAACTTATTACTAATAGATATCTACTTACTTAGTAATCACATTAATTATTAAATAATTTCTAAAGAATTCTATTAATTATTAGTTTAATCTATTTAAATAGTAATTTTAGTTATTATTAAACTGATATAAATATTTTAATAGTTATATTTAAATATTGATAATTGTTTATTAATATCATTATTAATAATAGTAGTAATTTTATATATATTTTAATAAATGTTATTAATTAGAATTATTAATGATTACTATAACTATTAATATGATAATAATTTTAAAGTTTATTTTAATAAAAAGAAATTAATTATTAAAAAAATTTTTTATGAAATAAGATAACTATTATATAGAATATAAATTTCTTTTAATTCGTATCTAAATGTAATTCATTAATAATATCTTCTTGTAATTATTTCAAAATTATTTAATAATATTAGTTAATTATCTTATTACTAAATCCTCTATTTATAAAAATGATATTTTTATAAATAGAGGATTTAGTTTAAAGATCTTTTTAAATTTTATATTAAAATTTTAACATTGAATACTTTTAATAATATAAAAATATCAACTTTAATAAATTACTCTTAAAGTCGAAAATTTTCTCCTAAATAAACGCGTCTAACTTGTTCATTTTCTAAAATTATTTTAGGAACTCCATGAGCTATAAGATTACCTTGATTTACAATATAAGCACATTCACAAACATCTAATGTCTCTCTTACATTATGATCAGTTATTAATATCCCTAAACCATAATTTTTTAAGTGTTGAATTATTTCTTTTATATCTAATACTGAAATTGGATCAACGCCAGCAAAAGGTTCATCTAAAAGAATAAATTTAGGATTAGCCGCTAATGCTCTTGCTATTTCAACTCTCCGACGTTCTCCACCAGAAAGTGATTGACCAAGATTATTTTTCAAATTAATAATATTAAATTCTTCCATCAATTGTTCAGCACGTTCTTGTTTTTCTTTAAAAGTTAAATCCTTACGAATTTCTAATATTGCCATTAAATTATCGTAAACATTTAAGCGACGAAATATTGAAGCTTCTTGTGGCAAATAACCTATTCCTCGCCGAGCCCGTTCATGAAAAGGTAGTAAACTAATATCTTTATCATCAATAGTAATTTTTCCAGCATCAGGAGAAATAATACCAACTAACATATAAAAAGTTGTTGTTTTACCTGCGCCATTTGGTCCTAGTAAACCAATAATTTCACCTGAATTTATCTCTAAACTAACATCTTTAACAATTTTATGATTTTTATATGTTTTTTTTAAATGTTTTGCGGTTAGTTTAGACATTTTATTATTTACTTTTCTGTTGTTTTATTATTTATATTTTTATGTTAAGAATTTTTCTTATAATTAAATTGAGAAGGTAAGAATATACTTGTTACTCCTCGTTTCTTATTATCACTAAAAGCTTCCATTTTTTGGTTTTGAATTAAATAAGTAATTCTATCGCTTTTAATATTATTATTTAGTTGTTCAAGATAAGCATTACCAGTTAAAATAATCATTTTTTTCTCTATTTCATAACATAATTTATTACTGTAACCTTTTATGGATTTACCATCATCTTGTAATTGATAGAAAGTGACTGGTGTGCCATAGGCTTCAACGATCATTTTTTTTCTATCACCGTTTGGACGAGTAACAACAACTTTATAAGCTCGAACATCTATAGTTCCTTGTTTTATTACAATATTTTCTGTAAATGTAGTAATATTTTTTTCTAAATCAATGGATTGTTTAACTGAATTAATTTGAATTGGTTGTTTAGAGTCAGTTTTCAGTGCTAATACTGGTAAGCTTAATATAAATATTAAGATAATAAATAATATATTAATAAAGATCTTTTTTAGCAATATTTTTTTGTCATTTTTTTGGAGATATTTAGTTATTTTTAATTTCATAATAAGTTTTAACATCTTTAATTAACTCTGCAGTGTAAGTTCTTATATTACCATACATTTTCATACCTACTGATCTTAAACCAATACCAATTATTGTAACTTTACTATTAGATGAAACATCTTTGGTAATTAAATTAATAATAGCATTTTCTGTTAAAATTTGTTGTAAATCTGAATTTGGATTTAAACTATTCACTTGAACATTACCATATAAATAAAGCATATTATCATTAGTTAATTTAGCTTTATTAGCACGTATTACCCAAGTAGGAATATTTTTTGTTTCATAAGTCATTAATACTGGATTAATAAACCAATTAGTTTTATTTTTAGAAAATTGATGCATTTCATCCATTATTAATTTATAAATTAATTTACCTGTTGGAGTATAAACATGAGTAATAGCTTTTCCAGTTTTAGAATTTGGTTGACTATTATCAATATCAATAATAGCAAGTGTTTTTGCTTGATTAAAATTAGTTAAATTTATACCAATAAGCACTAAAACAATTATTATTAATATAATATTAATGTAAATTTTAACTTTTTTCATTATCGTTTTATTTCGTCTATTTTTATAAACTTTTGGCACTTTTATTTTGCCCTGAGCAATTAGAATTAAATCACAAATTTCACGTACAGCACCTTTACCTCCTTTTTGATATGTAACATAATCTGCATTATTTAATAATATTGAATGCGCATCAGCTACAGCAATTGAGAGTCCTATCTGTGACATAACAGGCCAATCAATTAAATCATCACCAATATAAGCAATCTGTTGAGGTTGAAGTTTTAATTGAGTTATTAGCTTATTATAAGGTATTTTTTTTTCAAGTTGTCCTTGATAAAAATAACTAATACCAAGTGTTTTAGCTCTATCTTCCAATAATTTAGCTTTACTACCTGTAATAATAGCAACTTCAATTTTAGAAGCCAATAAAGAACGAATACCGTAACCATCCTTTACATTAAATGCTTTTAATTCCTCACCATTATTCCCAATATAAACTAAACTATCTGTCATGACACCATCAACATCACAAATTAGTAATTTTATTAAACGTGCTTTTTCAAAAATATGTTGTTCTACTTTGTCATAATAGGTTTTTATTTTTTTATAATCATTCATGAATCTTCCATCTAAGTAATTATATGATACCAACTTGTAAAAGATCATGTAAATGAATAACACCAACAAGTGTATTTGTTTTTTCAACTAATAATGAAGTAATATGGTATTGTTGCATTAAATTTAATGAATCAATTGCTAACATATCTGATTTTATTCTAATTCCACCAACTGTCATTACATCAGCAATTTTAGTATTATTTAAGTCGATATTCATCGCAAAGACCCGCCGTAAATCACCATCAGTAAAAATACCTTCAATTTGCATTTTTTCATTACAAATCACAACCATACCTAATTTTTTACAAGTAATTTCTACTAATGCTTGTTGTAATGTTGCTTGTTTTGTAACATTAGGAATATTTTTTCCTGTATGCATTAAATCACTTACTTTCAATAAAAGTTTTCGTCCTAATGTGCCGCCTGGATGAGAAAGAGCAAAATCTTCAGCAGTAAAACCACGAGCTTCAAGTAAAGCAACAGCAATAGCATCTCCCATAACAAGCATTGCTGTTGTACTTGTTGTTGGCGCTAACCCTAATGGACAAGCTTCTTTTGGTACTTTTATACAAAGATGAATATCTGCTGCTTTACCCATAGTACTAGCAGGATTTTTTGTCATATAAATTAAAGAGATATCTTGTCGTTTTAAGATCGGGATTAATGCTAATATTTCATTTGATTCACCAGAATTAGAAATAGCTAAAACAATATCTTTATTACTAATCATGCCTAAGTCACCATGACTTGCTTCTCCTGGATGCACAAAAAATGCAGGTGTTCCTGTACTAGCTAATGTAGCTGCAATTTTACGACCAATATGACCTGATTTTCCCATCCCCATAACAACAACTTTTCCAGTACATTTTAAGATTAACTCACAAGCTTCTTTAAAATCATTATTAATATATTGCTGTAGATTGTTAAGTCCATTAAGTTCAATCTCCAATACTTTTTTTGCTATTTTTTGAAAATTAATTTCAGACATTTCTATATCCTAATTTATATAAGTAATTTAATTATATTAGTTAATAAACATTTAATAAGGCTATTTTTCATATTATTTATTTTGTATTAAAATCATCAATAAATATATTATTCTGTATGTATATTATTAAAATAATATCATTATTTACTATAATTGGATTTGAGAATTTATTTATTTTATTCTGATGATATAATAAATAAAAGTAAAATAAGAAATAATACTTAATAATAAAGAATATATAATGATTTTATTTAAAAAAAATCATATTTTAAGTAAATATACTTAAATAATAATTAGATAAAATGTTATTATAATCATGAAAAAAAAATCGAATAATATCATAAAAATAAAAAATATGTCTTTTATTCTTAATCAACGGCCAATTTTTACTGATATAAATTTAATAATTCCAAGAGGAAAAATTACGGTAATTATGGGGTCATCAGGTATTGGAAAAACAACTTTACTACGTTTAATTGGCGGGCAATTACGACCAAATAAAGGAGAAATTTTATTTGATGGCATTAATATTTCAACATTATCACGCGTAGAACTTTATAGCACTCGTAAAAAAATGAGTATGTTATTTCAGTCTAATGGTTTATTTACTGATATGAACGTTTTTGATAACGTTGCTTTTCCATTACGTAGACATACTATTTTATCAGAAAAAATTATTCGAACAGTAGTTAAAATGAAACTAGAAACTGTTGGATTAAGATGTTCAGCTAATCTTATGCCAAGTCAATTATCAGGAGGTATGGCTCGTCGAGCAGCAATAGCACGCGCTATTGCTCTTGATCAACAATTAATTTTATTTGATGAGCCTTTTGTTGGACAAGATCCAATGACAATGAAAATTTTAGTTAAGCTTATTGATGAACTTCATTATGCATTAAATATTACTTGTGTTATTGTTTCTCACGATATTCAAGAAGTGTTAAGCATAGCAAATAAAGCTTATATTATTGCAAAGCAAAATATAATTGCTGAGGGTACAGCAAAAGAATTATACGAAAATAATGATGTTTTTGTTAAACAATTTCTTAATGGTATAACTGATAGTTCAATACCATTTAATTTTTCATCAAAAAACTATGTAGCAGATTTATTAAGGTAATCGAAAATGATATTAATTAATATATTAGCTGCATTAGGCCATCGGTCGATAACTATAGTGGCGACATTCGGTCGTGCAGGTTATTTATTATTTTGGGTTTTATTTGGTAAATCTAAATTTTTAATACAGTTGCCATTATTAATAAAACAATTCTACAATATAGGTGTATTATCTTTATTAATTATTATTATATCAGGATTATTTGTTGGTATGGTTCTTGGGTTACAAGGATATTTAATATTAACCACATTTAAAATCGAATCTAGTCTTGGTGTAATGGTAACTCTTTCTTTATTAAGAGAATTTGGTCCAGTAATAACCGCACTTTTATTTGCTGGTAGAGCAGGTTCTGCATTAACAGCAGAAATAGGATTAATGAAAGCAACAGAGCAAATTTCTAGTTTAGAAATGATGGCTATTGATCCATTACGTCGTATTATCGCACCACGTTTTTGGGCAGGTTTAATTAGTATGCCATTATTAGCACTAATATTTGTCGCAATGAGCATATTTAGTAGTGCTGTAATAGGTGTAAACTGGAAAGGAATTGATAATAGTTTTTTTTGGTCATCGATACAATCTTCTGTTGAGTTAGAAAAGGATATTGTCATTTTTTTTATTAAAAATATTATATTTGCTTTTATAATTATCTGGATATCTTTATTTAATGGTTATGATGCAATCCCAACATCAGAAGGAATTAGTAGTGCAACAACAAAAACTGTTGTTTATTCATCATTAGTTGTATTTTGTTTAAATTTTATGCTTACTGCATTGATGTTTAAGGATTAATTTATGCAAAGTAAAAAAAATGAAATTTTAGTTGGATTATTTATTTTGATCTCTTTATCTGCGATTACTTTTTTATTTTTAAGAGTTATAGATATAAAATCATTTAATAATCAATCAACTTATAAAATTACTGCTTTTTTTACTAATGTAGGTGGATTAAAAATAAATTCTCCAGTAAAGATAGGCGGTGTAGTTGTTGGTCAAATAGTTAATATTATTTTAGATAAAAAAACTTATAATTCACAACTTACATTAGCAATTTTTAGTCAATATGACAATATTCCTGATAACAGTTCATTGTCTATACTTACTACTGGATTATTAGGTGAACAATTTTTAGCACTTCATCTTGGATTTTATGATCCAAGTATTGGAGTTAATTTTCTTAAAGATGGTGGGCGTATTGAAGATACTAAACCAGCTATAATATTGGAGGACTTAATTGGGCACTTTTTATATAAAAATGATGAACACAATCATTCAAATAAAAAAATTATTGCTAAGAAAATAATAAAATGATCTTTTACAGAAGTATGATAAATGATCTAAGATAACAAAAATGGAATCATATTTATGTTTAAATGCTTATTAATAATTGTTTTATTAATAGTTACTCCGCTTTCTATGTCAATACATCAAAATAATCCATATAAAATAATGGAAGAGATAACTAATAGAACTTTTAAACGATTAAAAAATGAACAACATATTATCAGGAAAAATCCAGATTTTTTACGAAAGATTATTCGTGAAGAACTTATGCCTTATGTACAAGTTAAGTATGTAGGAGCATTAGTTTTAGGAACTTATTATAATAACGCAACGCCTCTACAATTAGAGGCTTATTTTCAGGCAATTAAAGGGTATTTAGAGAAAACTTATGGAGAAATTTTAACAATGTATCATAACCAACAATATAAAATCTCACCAGAGCAACCTATAAAAGATAAGAATATTATTCTTATTCGAATAACTATTACAGATTTAGAAAGAAGATTACCTATTCGTATTGATTTTCAGTGGCGTAAAAATAGTAAAACAAATTACTGGCAATTTTATGATATTATTACTGAGGGTGTTAGTCTAATTACAACTAAACAAAATGAATGGCTTAATATTTTACGTACTAAAGGTATTGATGGTTTAACACAAAATCTAATTAATAATGCAAAAAATCCTATTACTATTGAAAACAAAAAATTATGATACCTATTTTAAGTTGGGAGAAGATTGATCAAACATTAATTTTAAAAGGTAAACTTGATCATGATACTTTAATTGTTTTTTGGCAACATAGAAATAAAATACTTAAAGGTATTAATATAATAAATATTTCTAAATTATATCATATTGATTCTACCGGACTTGCTATGTTTGTTAGATTAAAATCAGAACAACAATTAGAGAATAAATTGATATTTAATGGTATTAGTAAGCGCTTTAAAACACTTATTAAGCTTTATAAGCTTGAAAATTTCATAAATTAATTTAATAATTTTAAATCTTAAATATATTTATATTTAAATATAATATTTTTTATAAATGTTTTTATAAAAATATTTTTTATATTATAAAAGATAATTAAATTAATTAAAGTGTTTTATTTTAAATATTTAAAGTAAATTAAATTATATATTTTATATAAAATAAAGTAAGTATTATTATAATAATAAATTTTAATTAAATGAATTAAAATTATTTAATTTTTAAATAATTACGATTAATAAAATGATTAATATTATTAATATGTTTTATTAACAAAAAATTATTTATATAAAAATAATAAAATAAATTATAGATAATTTTATTTTTATTTATTTATTATTAATTAAAGTTTATATTAGTAGATAAATTAATAAAAAATTTTAAAACTATTAACTTTTAAAATTAAAATATTTTATATTAAAATATATTTAGTATTACTTGTAGAGAGTTTCTTAATGGACATATTTCTATTAAAGGGGCCAACTCGTTTAATTGGAGAGGTTTTTATTTCTGGTGCAAAAAATGCAGCCTTACCAATATTGTTTGCGTCATTATTAGCAGAAGAACCTGTTGAATTACAAAATATTCCAAAATTAAAGGATATTGATACGACAATTAAATTAATTAATCAATTAGGTACTAAAGTTAAACGTAATGGATCTGTTTTTGTTGATGCAAGTGGTATTAATAAATTTTGTGTTCCTTATGAATTAGTAAAAAAGATGCGCGCATCTATTTGGGCTTTAGCTCCGTTACTTGCTCGTTTTGGTCAATGTCAAGTATCTTTACCAGGAGGTTGTGCGATTGGCACACGTCCAGTTGATTTACATATCACTGGATTTGAGCAACTTGGCGCTAAAATTACTTTAAATGAAGGCTATATTAAAGCATCGGTTAATGGTCGTTTACAAGGCGCAAATATTATTATGAAAAAAATTAGTGTTGGTGCAACTGTGTCTATTATGACAGCTGCAACATTGGCAAAAGGAAAAACAGTTATTAAAAATGCAGCTCGTGAACCTGAAGTTGAAGATACAGCTAACTTTTTAAATTCATTAGGAGCAAAGATCACAGGCGCAAGTACAGATAAAATTATTATTAATGGAGTAAAATGTTTAGGTGGTAGTATTTATCAAATTCTACCTGATCGCATTGAAACAGGAACTTTTCTTGTTGCAGCTGCTATCTCTAAAGGAAAAATTATTTGTCGTAATACTAAACAAGCTACATTAAATGCAGTATTAACTAAATTACGTGAAACTGGTGCAGAAATTGAAATTGGTGAAAATTGGATTTATCTTGATATGCATGGTAAACGACCAAAGGCAGTAACTATAAGGACAGAACCACATCCAGGTTTTCCAACGGATATGCAGGCACAATTTAGTTTACTTAATTTAGTAGCTAAAGGTGTTAGCACAATAACAGAAACTATTTTTGAGAATCGTTTTATGCATATCCCAGAGTTAATTCGTATGGGAGCACATGCAGAAATAGAAGGAAATACAGTTTTTTGTTATGGCGTTAAACAACTTATTGGTGCTCAAGTAATGGCTACGGATTTACGAGCATCTGCTAGTTTAGTACTTGCTGGTTGTATTGCAAAAGGAAAAACAATTATTAATCGAATTTATCATATAGATAGGGGATATGAGAGAATAGAAGAAAAATTACATAGTTTAGGAGCAAATATAAAACGTATTACTAATAATAAAATATAGTTTATTATTTTATTAAAATAAAAATCAGTAGTTTAAATTTAATTAAATTTCTTATTATTATTTATATTAAAATAATATTATTTAATTATTAATATAAAAGATTATTTTTTAATCTTTATTTTTTAATAAAAATAAAGATTAAAAAATATTTTATCAAGGTTAATTTAATAATTTGATTTGTTATTCAATAGGGATGCATAAATTATAATATATGATTAATGAAATAATAATATATTATAATTTAATCTTATTATATTATTTGTTTGGAAGTTTATTATAATATAAAAATATATAATTCTTTTATAATTTAATTAATATTATTATTATATTATAAATAAATATGAGGTGAATTTCTTATAACAAGATAATAAAAAGTAATAAAAATTAATCAATTCGCTTTATCTAAAATATTTTTTAAGTAAATTTTATTGAAATAAGAAAACTTAATTAGTTTAATTAAAATATTTATTATAATTTCTTACTTAATTTTTTATAATAATAAATTTGCTTTTTATAATTTTTATAAAAATAAAAGCATTAAGTTACTTTATAGTTTTATGTTTTAATATTTATGTCATTGTATAGTTTTAATAATTTTTTTATTATTTTTTGCTACGAATTATAAATTTTAATAATAAATAATATGTATTGCTAATTGTATTTATAATGCTAATTAATTAATATTTTTGAAAAATTTTTAACTTTTATTTTTTTTAAAAAATTAATTTATTGAGTGATATAAATAAATAATTTTACTATATTAAAATTTAATTAATTAAAAGTAATATTTATATTTTATTAAAAATAAATTTAAATATTGAAATATAATAAAAATTAAATATTAAAATAGCAGTAGAAATAAGTTCGATAAAAATCATAATATATCTATCAAAATAAATGTATTAATTAATAATTATTAAAGAATATAATTATTAAATAAATATAATAATTAATGATACTCATCATTTATTCAGTAACTAATTAAATATATTATTACCACGAAGTAATAAATAAATATTTTGATCATCACGTAAAATATTTAATGCTAAAGCGGTTGGTTTAGTTTGAATTATTTTACGAAGTTGATTAATATTCTCTATTCGTTGTTCATTAGCATTAATAATAAGATCGCCTTTTACTAAACCAAGTATTGCTGCAGGTGAATTAGATAAAACGCTATCAACTTTAACACCTTTAGTGCCTTTGATTATACTATTACTTAAAGTGGCTCCCATTAGTGAAGTAGTTAAAATTTCAGCTTTTGTACTAGTAGAATCTCTATCTTCTAATGTGACATTTATTACCATTGGTTTACCTTTACGTAATAATCCAATGGAGATTTTTTTACCTATTTCACTAGTGCCAATTTTAGCTCTCAACTCAGCGAAACTATTAATATATTTATTATTAATTGAAATCAAAACATCACCAGGTTGAATACCTGCTTTAGCTGCTGTAGAATTCGGAATTACTTCACTAACAAATGCTCCTTTTTGTGCATCAATATTTAATGCTTTTGCTACATCAGATGTCATTTCAGTTCCTTTAATTCCCAGTAATACACGTTTTACTTCACCATATTTGATGATTTGATCACTGAGAGATTTAGCCATATTTGATGGAATTGCAAAACCAATCCCAATATTACCACCACCAGGAGCTAAAATAGCTGTATTAATACCAATAAGTTCACCATTAAGGTTAACTAACGCACCCCCTGAGTTACCTCTATTAATAGAAGCATCAGTTTGAATAAAATTTTCTAAACCTTCTACATTTAAACCACTACGACCCAATGCAGAAATAATACCTGATGTTGCAGTTTGTCCTAATCCAAAAGGATTACCAACAGCAACAGCAAAATCACCAACTCGCAATTTATCAGAATCTGCTATTTTAATAGCAATTAAGTTTAATTTTTTTAAATTTATTATACTTGAATCTTTTATTTGTAACAAAGCGATATCTGTTTGAGGATCGCGACCAATAAGTTTAACATCAATTTCTTTACCATCATTAAGCTGAATTTTTATATTATCAGCATTATCTATAACATGGTTATTAGTTAAAATATAACCATATTCAGCATTAATAATAACACCAGAACCTAATCCTTCAAAAGGACGAATACTCTGTTGTTGTGAAGGAAAATTTGGCCCGAAAAAGAATTTAAATTCTTCAGGTAATTGTTGATTTTGAATACGTGTTCCAGATACACGAATACTAACTACAGCAGGAAGTACTTTTTCTAACATTGGTGCTAATCCAGGTAATTCTTGATCTGATGATAAAATAACTGGAGGAATTGATGCTGAATAACTTACTATTATAGGTATACATATGAGTGAAAAACTAATACTCATAGCTAATATAGTTAAAAATTGTTTCTTTTTTTTCATCATGAATTTAATTCTCTTATATACCTATTTATTATTTTAAAGACAATTTATTTTTTCGTATTTATTTTTTATTTCTATAACATAACAAAAGAATTCTCAACAAAACTAAAAATTAGGACTTTAAATTATATAAAAAAGTTCAGTTAATACAAATAATGACAATTCTTTTAAAATTTATTTCTATAAAATTATTTTTATAATTAAATAAACTTATCAGAGTAATAAGCAATACCATAAAATTACAGTAAAATACAATTTAATATATGTAATATAATTTATTTTTTTTCTTTCATTAGATGAAATAAATGAGAAGAACTTTCAGGGTAATCTTTTGGTGGTAAATTAAAAAAATCTTGATCATTATTTAATTCTGATTTAGTTAAACGATAGTTAAATGGATTTTTTTGTGCTAAGATATCAGGGAATAATTCATGAGAATTTTTAGCTATATGCTGATATAATTGACGATAATCTTTTGCCATATTATCTAATAACTCTGCACCACGTATAAAATGACTAATTAATTCTTTATGATATTCTTTAAGTTCATGATTTTTTTTTTCAAATTCAGTTTTCAATGTTTGTTTATAATATACTTTAATATTAAAAAAACGAATTACTAACGCACTAATAATAAAACCTATAATTAAGCCTATTAGTGCATATTCCCAAGTCATTAAGAAACTCCTTTTTTATAAACAAAAGAACTTTATTTTTATAAAAATAATTTTATAGTATAATGGTTATTTTTCTTATTAATAATAAATTATATTAAAAATAATAAAAATTATAACATATTTAAATATTATTATCAGTAATTTTTTAATAAAATATCTTAATTATTAGTAAATAATAAAAAATAACTAATTATTTATTAAAAAACAGATGTTAATTATAAAATTAATTTATAAATTTATATATCTTAAATTTATTTTACTTAAAAAGTAAATTTTAAATAAAAATTCTTTTGATAAAGTTTATTAAATTATTAAAATTATTATTAATATTTTTATATAATAAATATAAAATCAAATAATTAAATTGCATACAAAGTGTGGGATGAAAAGATCAGAAATTCATTAAAAAGTTAATATTAATTGAATTACTTTAAAATAAATTAATATTTATATTTTAATTTTTTTATTTTTTAATAATACTATTAATATATTAATTTATAATATAATTAAAATTATTTATTTAGTAGTAGTTTTATTTAAAAAATAATCTTTTTTATTTTTTTTACAAAAAATTTTAAATCTTTTATAATAAACAAATTTTTTAGAAATTAGTCATATTTAAAATATTATGATATTATAAAATTTAATATAGATATTAATTATTGTTTAAATTATTTAAAAAAAAGAAAATTTTTTAAATAATTTTAATTAATGAATAGATTTATTTTATTTTTTATAAAAATAAAATAAATATTTATAAATTAATAAATAAATTAAATATAAATTTACTATTTTAAGAGTAACTATCATATTATGATAGTATTTATAGTATTTAAAAGATATTTTAATAATTAAATTAAGTATTGTATAAAATATTCATAATAAAATAATTTAATATATTAGTATTTTATAAAATATAATTAAATATTTTTATTACATTGACTAACTAAAAACTTTATGAGTAAAAAATTAAGTTCATTGTTATATTTTAAATATTAATGTTATTTTTAATAATTATTAGAAATTTAAAGCTATAGATAGTTAAATTTAATTCATATAATTTAATTAACAAAAAATAATGTAATAAATATTATAAAAAATTTGATAAGTAGTTTTTATTATTTATTTTAAATATATATTAAAATAAATTTTTTAATTTTTTAAATCTTATATTAATATTAAATTTAATTATTTAAATATAAGTAGAGTTTATTAAATATAGCTTAATGTGAACATGTTAAAATATTTTTATAAAATATAAGCGTTCACCAATATATAACTTACATATGAGTAAGATTTGATGAAAACTTTTACATCTAAACAAGAAACTGTAAAACATAATTGGTATATTGTTAATGCAGATGGAAAAACATTAGGTCGCCTTGCAACTGAAATTGTTCGTCATTTACGTGGAAAACATAAAGTGGAATATACACCGCATGTTGATACTGGTGATTATATTATTGTTATTAATGCAGAAAAAGTTATTGTTACTGGTAGTAAGTATAAAGAAAAAATTTATTATCGTCATACCGGCTATATCGGTGGTATTAAACAAGCAACATTTAAAGAGATGATTATCCGTCATCCTGAGCGTATAATTGAAATTGCTGTTAAAGGTATGTTACCAAAAGGACCTCTTGGTCGTGTAATGTATCGTAAAATGAAAGTTTATGCAGGTAGTAATCATAAACATACAGCTCAGAAACCTCAGATTCTTGAAATTTAATTGATATGGATATAATAAAAATGGTTGAAAATCAATACTATGGTACTGGCCGGCGTAAAAGTTCTTCTGCACGCGTCTTTATTAAAGTCGGTAAAGGTAATATTACTATTAACCAACGGAATCTAAATGAATATTTTAAACGAGAAACAGCGAGAATGGTGGTTTGTCAACCATTAAAATTTATTGATATGTTAAAATTAGATTTATATATTACGGTTAAAGGTGGCGGTATTTCTGGACAAGCAGGTGCAGTTCGTCATGGTATTACGCGTGCGTTAATGAAATATGATGAAACATTACGCCCTAAATTACATAAAGCTGGATTTGTTACGCGTGATGCGCGTTCTGTTGAGCGTAAAAAAGTTGGATTACGTAAAGCGCGTCGGCGTCCTCAATATTCTAAACGCTAATTTGTTATTATATTATAAATTTCAATATAGGATTATTCTAAAAAGAAATTTTCGTATATTAAAATATATATTTTAAAGAATTTTTTAATTTTTATAATTGACAATAAAAAAATAATAAATTTTTTTATTTTTTAATTGAAATATGATATTTTAAATTAAAAATTATTTTTTTATTTTTTTTAAAAAATATAGAAATTAAATATCTTAATTTCTATTTATTAATTAGAAATATCTTAATATATTTAATTAATTTAAGAATATTTAAAACATATATTTATGATATTATTTATTATATTAAAATTATTTTTAATAAATTTTGGAGGTTTTATGGTTGTCGCTGCCAATAAACGTTCGGTAATGACTTTATTTTCTGGTCAAGTCGATATATTTAGTCATCAAGTACGGATTGTATTGGCAGAAAAAGGAGTAAGTGTTGAGATTGAAAATGTTGAAGCAGATAATTTACCTCAAGATTTGATTGATCTAAATCCTTACCAAACAGTACCGACATTAGTTGATAGAGAATTAACATTATATGATTCTCGTATTGTTATGGAGTATCTTGATGAACGTTTTCCGCATCCACCATTAATGCCTGTTTACCCAGTTGCTCGGGGGAGTAGTCGTTTAATGATGTATCGGATAGATAAAGATTGGTATTCTTTAATCCATAAGATTAAAAATAAAGATTCTCATACTAATACTGCATGTAAGCAATTAAGAGGAGAATTAATATCAATTTCATCAATTTTTAAAGAGATACCATTTTTTATGAGTGAAGAATTTAGTTTAGTTGATTGTTATTTAGCGCCACTTTTATGGCGTTTATCTTTTTGGAATATCAATATTCCAAAAGTAAAAGAAACAGAGGGTATTCATTCTTATATGGAGCGTATATTTGAAAGAAAATCTTTTCTTGCTTCATTAACAGAAGCTGAACAAGAGATGGGTTTATCAATTGCTGAATAATTTATAATAAATTATTCATGAAAGTTATTATGTTATTTTTATTTTATTAGAATTAATTATAAATAACTTCTTTTAAAAAAAAGACATCATTATTTAATTATAAATTTTAATATTTTTATTATAAGTATATCTGTAAAATACATAAATAAAGAACGAATTATTTTAAATGTTATATTTTTATTATGAATAATTTAAATTAATTAATGAATTATAACTTTTGAATATTCATTTTAGTAATATTTTTGATTATATTGAAATACCTATAAAAATTATTATTAATATTTGTAAGCATAAAAATAAAAAAGGAAATAATCTTTTTATCTGAGTATAAACATGAAAATACTGTAGTATTTTACTATTAAAAATTTATTGTTAAATAAAAAATAACTTAATTTTATTTTTTGATGATGATCAATAAACATTAATAATATAAATATTATAATTAAAAATAAATTAATTAAAATAATTTATCGTAGATTTTTGCTAAATAAAATAAAAAATAAAAAACTTAAATTAATGAAAAATATTTTTATAATGTTGTTTTTATGAACAATTTTTATAAATATAAATAAATTATTATCAATTAATAATTAATAATTTATTAAAAATAAAAAAATATTATTTTTATTTAAAATTCTTATAATTTTATAAATATAAAATTATAAGAATTTATTTATTATTCATTAATAATGAATAAAATATAACTAGTAAATCTACTAATATTTCTTAAATAAAATAATTATTATTTAAGATATAATTATTAAAATTTTTTTAAAATATGATCTCATTTAATATAAGTAAATACTGTTATAACGCGTTTAACACCATTTGTTTTACTAGCAATTTTTGCTACGATATCTCCTTCTTGTTGAGTTAAAATACCAAGTAAAAATACTTCTTCATTTTCTGTGATAATTTTAACAGTTAATGATTTAAATAAATTACTAGTAAAAATTTTCAATTTTATTTTTGTTGTTATCCAGACATCTTTATAAGCTGTACTAAGATTAATTGGTATTGTTTGTCGTATTTGATTATAAACTGTTTGAACACCTTCTACATTAATAGCTATATGTTTTGCCCTTTCAGCTAATAAAATATCAGGCGATTGACCAATAAGTAATATTTTACCTGCATAAGCAGTAATAATAATGCGTGTATTACAGACAATTTCTTTATCTTTATTAATAGCAGTTTTAACACGGGCTTCTAATGTTCCATCATCAACTTGACGACCTATACTTCTTGGATCCATCGTACTTTTTGTAATGATTGCCGCTGATCCTATTATAGTAGCACTAAGGCATCCTTGTAATAAAATAGAACTACATATTATAATAATTAGAGAAAATAATCTCATTATTACTCCTTAATTATTTTGATGTGAAAAAATGTTATCTATTAGATTATTATAAATAATTAATTGTTTATAATTAAACTTTTTTGAATTTTAATATTTTATTAAAAATATTCGATTTTTTATGTCTTTTATAAATTATCTAATAATCTAGATAAAAATTCATTCATTATAGAAAATTAAATTATAATAACTATATTCATAATTAATAAAACTTCAATTCTATTTTTATAGTGATATAATTTTAAATTTTATGATAATTATAAAAAGTACATCACTAGATTTCTTATAATGCACGTATTTTTTATATAAATTTCATTTAATTTTAATTATTAATGATAAAAATTATCATTACATTCTTTATATTAAAATACAAAAAAAAGAAAATTAAATTATTTAATTTTAAGTTAATTATTCATATTTGCTAAAAAGCACTGTGCAAATAATTATTGAATTGCTATTACTGGAAGATAGAATCATATATTATCTAATTAAATTTAAATAATTTTAATCACTATAGAAATAACATAGAAAAATATTTTAATAGCTACAATTTATATTTAAATATTTTATTAAAAAAATTTTAGTTTTTCTTAACATGCTAAATTTTATTTACATATAATTTAAAAATAATTAAAAGTATTTATTAATAATTGAAATTTATTTATAATTATAACTAAAATGTTAAATAACATAATATTATTTCTATATTTCATTATTTTTTATTGATAAATTAATAGTTAAAATCATTTTTTATTTATTTAAAGTTATTAATATTCATATGTATTATGAAAATTTCATGATAATAAAATTTATTTTAATAAACTATTTATATATTCGAATCTTTATAATTAAATTTGTTTATTTGAATTAATAATTTATATTGGAATTAATAAATTATAAACTTTATTGTTTTAAAAGTTTTTTATTTTATATTTAAAATATCATTTTAATTCTTTTAATAAATAAAAATAATTTTAATATGAAAAAAATCTAATGATTTATAAAATTAAAGTATTATTAAAATTAAGTTTTAACTACTCATTTAATTTTATTTTTAATATATTAAATTTAATTAATTTTTTATTAAAATTATTATTATTTTTTAATAATAAATTTAATTTTTAACTATTATTTTATATTAAATAATAGTTAATTTTAAAATTCATCTATATAATTGTATCTATAATTTATTTGTTTTGATGTATTAAAAAATATAATTAAGAAAAAATTAAGATAGGATCTATTATATCGTTAAAAAATTAATTTTTTATAAAAAATTTTATTATTGTGATTAAATTTTAATTTATTATGTTAAATAAACAATAAAAGTGTAAATCAAAAAGAGGTATTGATGGTATCAACTTTATATATTGTACCAACTCCTATAGGTAATTTTAATGATATCTCTATACGTGCATTAAAAACTTTTAAGAAAGTTAATTTTATTGCAGCAGAAAATATCCGACATACATCTTTATTATTACGACATTTTTCCATTAACACTCATATAATATCATTAAATAATTATAATGAAAAACAGAAAACAGATCAATTAATACATCAATTAAAACAAGGATTAAATATAGCATTAGTTTCTAACGCAGGAACGCCATTAATTAATGATCCTGGTTATCATTTTGTAAAATATTGTCGCCAAGCAGATATTCGAGTAGTTCCTTTACCTGGTCCATGTGCAGCAATTACTGCACTTTCTGCTTCTGGTATTTCTTCAAATAGATTTTGTTATGAAGGATTTTTACCAGCAAAGCGTAAAAGTCGACAAAAAATATTACAAGAATTAATAAATGAACCTAGAACACTTCTTTTTTATGAATCACCTCATCGATTATTAGATACATTAACGGATATGACTGCTATTTGGGATACTAATCGTTATATTATTTTAGCAAGGGAATTAACAAAAATATGGGAATTTATTCATGGTTTGCCAGTTGGTAAATTACTTGATTGGGTGAAAATTGATCAAAATCGTTATCGTGGTGAAATTGTATTAGTTGTTGAAGGATATAGAATATCAAAAGATAATAATGTAGTTATTTCTCCTGATATAATAAAAACATTGATATTATTACAACAATCATTACCATTAAAAAAAGCGTCGATCATTACAGCAGAAATTTATGGTTTAAAGAAAAATACATTATATAAATATTTTATAAAACAAAAAATGAATTCTAATAAAATAGTTAAATAAATTAGCTATTACATGTTTTATTATAAATGTTATAAATAACTATACAATTTAATATTAAATTGATACAATTTAATATTAGAGTTAGCTAGACAATCGCTGCTTTATTTTAGTTATTATATAGTCAAAACTGATAATAGAAGTAGAGGAAAGTCCGGGCTCCATAGGGCAGGGTGCCAGATAACATCTGGGAGGAAAAACCTACGACTAGTACAACAGAAAGAAAACCGCCAATAACTATTTAAGTACGGGTAAGGGTGAAATGGGGTGGTAAGAGCACACCGCATAGCTGGTAACAGTTTATGGCACGGTAAACTCCACCTGGAGCAAGGCCAAATAAGGATTTATTAATGTGGCCCGCATTGAATCTGGGTAGGCTGCTTGAGTCAATATGAAAATATTGATCTAGATGAATGATTGTCCATGACAGAACCCGGCTTATCGGCTAACTCTAAAATATTTGAAACTTATATTTTAATAGATTAATAATAGATCTTAGTTAAAAAAAATTAAATAACAAAAAAATTTCTACGATTATTTTAATATATTAAAAAATATTTAATTATTTTTATAAAATCAATATAAGTATTAATATTATATAGTTTTTTATTTCAGAATTTTAATATTAAAAATTTAATTATTATTAATAATATATAAAAATTATTTATTTAAGAAATGAATATTAAATAAAACAAATCATTTATTTTATATAAAAATATTTATATTAGAGATATCAAATAATTAATAACTATTAATTTTAATTTTGTATATAATAATAAATAATTAAAATTATTAATATAAAAATATTAAGATTTATTAATGTTTTAAAAATAATAAAATACAAAAATTAAATTAACCTTGTCAAATTAAATTTATTATTATAAATAATAATATATACAATCATTAATTTAACCTACAATATATAAAATTTATTTTTAAGTTAGTTATTTTAACTATTTGTAATCTTTTTATAAAAATTAAATAAATTATATTATATCATAATAATTTTTTATTTAATTATTATTTTAATTAATTTATTTTATTAAAATTTAAAAATACTATAATTATAGTAAATTATAAATAATTATAAATAAAATAATAAAAACTAGTTGATAATTTGTATACAAATTATCAACAAAAATTATTATATTAATATTTTTGTTGATAATATTTTTGTATTTAAAACTAAAAAATTTAATAAATAATAAATTACTTTATTTTATACTAATTAATATAAAGTATATTTTAGAATAATATAATTAAATAAAAATAATTCTAATAAAATTTTAGAATAATATTAATCTAAGTCCGATTTTTTATGTCGTTCTTGAATACCATCATTAGTTGTGCGATTAACTTTTCGACCACGAATTACTGCAGATCGCATAGAAATCTCATCAGCCCAACGTTTAACATGTTGATAATCTTGTACTGATAAGAACTCACCAGCATTATATAAAGTATTTTGAACTAAACAACCATACCAAGGCCAAGCAGCAATATCAGCAATACTATACTCTTTTCCAGCTATATAACGTTTTTCAGCTAAATGACAATTTAATACAGATAATTGTCTTTTAGTTTCCATTGTATAGCGATTTATTGGATATTCAAGTTTTTCTGGTGCATATATATAAAAATGTCCAAAACCACCTCCAATAAATGGGGTAGAACTCATTTGCCAAAAAAGCCAATTTAAAACTTCAGTACGTGTTGTTATATCACAGGGTAATAATGTGTTAAATTTTTCTGCAAGATATAGTAAAATAGAACCAGATTCAAATACTCGTATTTTTTTTTCACTACTCTGATCAAGTAATACTGGTATCTTAGAGTTAGGATTAATTTCAATAAAACCACTAGAAAACTGTTCTCCTTTTTTAATATTAATCAACCAAGCATCATACTCAGCATTAATATACCCAAGCTCTAGTAATTCTTCTAACATTATTGTAACTTTAATACCGTTTGGTGTGCCCTGAGAATAGAGTTGTATTGGATGTGTGCCAATTGGCAATTTTTTTTCGTGAGTTGAACCAGAAATAGAACGATTAATATTAGCGAATGTTCCACTAGATATTGTTTGTTTCCATATTTTTGGTGGTATATATGTTAAAAAACTAGTCATGAAAAAACCTTAATTAATAAAATAACAATAAAATAAAAAATAATTATATATTAATTATGATTGATATATAAAAATCAGTAATAAATATCATAAATAAATTTTTACTTTTACTAATTAAATAAAAATTTACTGTAAAATAAATTATTTTTATATTTATTTTAAATAAATTAAATATTTTATCATAGTATGTATACTATATATAATATTATATATATATTAACAAATTATCAATATTATCCATTAATAAAAAATTATTTATATAAATTATTTAAAGAATTAAATAAAAATATTATAATTCAAATTAAATTCATTTTATTATCTAGTCATAATTTTTTATGATCGATTTTGAAAAAAAATAAATAATCAATAAAAATATATTTATTTTAAACAAATAAAAATTAAAAATAAATTTAATTTATAGCTAAGTAATTTTATAAAATAAATAGAATTATTTGAAATAATGATTAAAATTCTTTAATTATTAACTTTTATTAACTTTAAATTTTCATATAACATTAAAGATATAATTATAAGTATTTACACATTTTATAAATTAATGATATTAAATTTTAATACATATGAATTATTAATTATTCATTAAATTAATATATATTATATATTTAATAAATTAAAAATATTAAAATTTATAAATTTAATTTCTTTATAAAAATTAAATTAATAAAAATATAAATAGATTACTTAATAAAATTATTGATTTATTGATATTTATAAATTCTTTAAAGATATTAATTAATAAATAAATTATATCAATATTGATAACATATAATATATTAATTATTATTATAATTATAAATTTAATATAAATAATTTAGAGTATTAATAAAAAATAAATTAAATTGAAATATTTAATTTAATTAATAAAAATCATAATATTAAAATTAAAAATTACTACTTTTATTATATACTTTATAATATATTTTATATTAATTTTAATAATATCCAATAAAAAAAGCTAGAAAGTATAATAGAAATAGGTAATGTAAATAACCAAGCTAGTAGTATATTTTTAATTGTTTTAGATTGTATACCACCCCCATCAATAACCATTGTACCTGCTACAGCAGAAGATAGAACTTGTGTTGTTGATACAGGCATACCAGTATAACTTGCAATACCAATTGAAACTGCAGCAGTAACTTGAGCAGAAACACCTTGTACATAAGTCATATTTTTTTTACCAATTTTTTCACCGATTGTTATAACAACGCGCTGCCAACCAATCATAGTACCTATAGAAAGAGCTAAAGCAACAGAAATAATAATCCATATTGGTGCATACTCTACTGTATTAAGTAAGTCATTACTTAAATCTTGTAAAAAACGTGCGTCAGAAGATGATGTTTCAGGTAATTTAGCTATATTTAATACCGTATCGGATAAACATATTAATAATCGACGCATTTGATTACGTTCATCAGATTTTAATGATGAATAACTTTGAATATTTGTCAACATTAGTGATGTTTGTTTTAATATATTAATAGGACATGAATTATCACAATGAAATTTTTTATCTAAAATTTTTAATTCATGGTCACGTTGTGATTTATTAACAATATGTTTTACTGCTGACTGATGCTCTTCATAATAATGTTGTAGATGTACTATTGCATTATGAATACAAGCTATATCATAACTACTAGCATTCATATTAAGAACAAATCCAGCTGGTGCTACTCCAATTAACATTAACATAATAAAACCAATACCTTTCTGGCCATCATTAGCTCCATGAGAAAAACTAACACCAATTGAAGATAAAATTAATGCAATACATGTCCAGAAAGGTGGTTTTATTTTAGTATTTTTCTTTTTTCTTTCAGGTAAAACTAAATGAATACAACGATATTTTTTAATATAATTACAATAAGATCGTAAAAAGAAAATTAATGATCCTGCAATAATAAATCCAATAACAGGAGAAAGAATAAGAGAAAGAAAAATTTCAATGATTTTTTGAATATTTAATGCTTTGGTTATAGGAGAATTAGTCATTAATGAATTGGTTAAACCAACACCAATAATAGCACCTATTAATGTATGTGAACTAGAAGTTGGTAATCCAAAATACCAGGTACTTAAATTCCATATAATAGCAGCTAATAGCATAGAAAAAACCATTGCTAAACCATGACTAGAACTTACATTTAAGAGAAGATCTGTTGGTAATAAATGCACAATAGTATAAGCAACACTCAATCCACCTAAAATAACACCAAAAAAATTAAAAATACCAGCTATAATAACTGCGAATTGAGCTTGCATTGCTCGCGTATAAATAACCGTTGCTACCGCATTTGCGGTATCATGGAAACCATTAATTGCTTCATAAAATAACACAAATAATAGCGCTAATATTAATAACAGACCGGTATAGAAATCCAAATCAGTAAATAAATGTAGCATAAATTTTAGGCCAATTTGTTGAATATGAAATCAATGCATTCATCATTTGTGACAAACAGTAACAGAAGAAAAAAGATCTGCATTATTTTTTTATTAAAATTAAAAAAAATCATATAAAATATTTTATTTTCATTAAATTACTTAAGTAAAAAATAAATAAATTTTTAGTTTTTCTGGTAACATTTATCTACACAAATATAAATCATAATAAATATTATATTCTATTTAATGAATATTTTACTATTTGTATTATTAATAAACATTTTCAGATAAAAAATTTATAAAAAATTATTCAAATAAATAATAGATAATAAATTTTATTTTATATTATTGAAAAAGTTATTGACTTAACAATATTGATTATTTTTAGTAATTATTTTAAATGTCTTAATTTTTTAATAACTTTTTTTTTAATATTATATAATTAAATAATTTAGACACTAAATTTACTCATATGAGTAAATTTAGTGTTTTTATTTTATATAAAAATTTTTAATATTTTAAAATTTTTTATCATTATTATTTTAATTAAAGTTAATTTACAAAATATAAAATTTTTTTTAAAAACCTTCTATTTAAATAAATAAGATTATCCATATAAGTCATTTTATAAATCTAAAATTATTATTAATATAAAAATATATAACTATTTAATTTATCTTTAAAAATTGTTATAGAAAAACGCTATATAACTGGTAAATATATTTAAATAATACTAAAAATTTTATATTATAAAGCAATTTTTGATGATATTACTATGAATAGTTTTTATTAAAAATAATAAAATAAAAACAATCTAATTTTATTTTATTATAAAGTAATAATATTAATATTTGATTATTATGGTTTAATTCTCTAAAAAAAAATAATTTAAATATATTCTAAATATATATAAAAATGTAACTTTTATTATATTAAAATTATTAATTTTATGAGTTAAAATAAATTAATTATTTTATTATAATTAATCGAAATATTATAACTTTATAACTCTAAATTATTTATTATAAGTATATATGATAAATATAAACTTATCATTATCATAATTAATTTTTTAATTTTTATTAAAAATTACAGCTCAGGACCTGCTTTTTTAAGTTTAAAACCAATTTGTGTGTCAGTATATTTTTTAAAATTTTTAATAAATTGTATAGCTAAATTTTTAGCTTTAATTTCCCATTGATTATTATTTATATAAGTAAAACGAGGATCTAAAATATCATTATTAATTCCAAATAAATTAATAGGTATAGCTAAATTAAAAATCGGTAAATTTATTGTTTTTGCTTTATCTATATCTCCATTTAAAATCGCATTAACAATTATACGGGTATCTTTAATAGAAATACGTTTAGAAGTTCCATCCCAACCAGTATTAACTAAATATGACTTTGTACCAGAAATTTTCATTCGTTTACCTAATACTTCAGCATATTTAGTTGGATGTAATGTTAAAAAAGCAGCTCCAAAACAAGCTGAAAAGGTTGGGGTTGGTTTAATAATTCCTCGTTCAGTGCCTGCTAATTTAGCAGTAAAACCAGATAAAAAATGATATTGAGTTTGTTCATGTGTTAATAAAGATACTAGTGGAAAAACACCAAATGGATCAGCCATCAAAAAAATAACTTTCGATGCATGACCTGCTTTAGAAATTGGTTTAACAATATTATTAATATGATAAATAGGATAAGAAACTCGAGCATTTTCTGTTTTTGTTCCATCATTAAAATTAACAGAACCATCATCTAAAACAGTGACATTTTCTAATAATGCATTACGTTTAATTGCATGATAAATATCAGGCTCTATTGCTTCAGATAAATTTATTGTTTTAGCATAACAACCACCTTCAAAATTGAATACACCATCATCATCCCATCCGTGTTCATCATCACCAATTAATTTACGATTAGGATCAGTAGAAAGAGTTGTTTTTCCTGTGCCAGATAAACCAAAAAAAATAGCCACATCTCCATTTTTACCAACATTAGCTGAACAATGCATCGAAGCAATCTCTTTTAATGGTAATAAATAATTCATAATTGAAAATAATCCTTTTTTCATTTCACCGCCATACCATGTACCACCAATAAGTTGCATTCGATCAGTTAAATTAAATGCTATAAAATTTTCTGAATTTAAACCTTGAGCTTGCCAATTAGGATTAGTACATTTAGCGCCATTCATCACAACAAAATCTGGTTGAAAATTAATTAATTCTTCTTCAGAAGGTCGAATAAACATATTTTTTACAAAATGTGCCTGCCAAGCTACTTCAGTAATAAAACGTACATTCAAGCGTGTATTTATATTTGCACCACAAAAAGCATCAATAATAAACAAACGTTTACCTGATAATTGTTTGCTTACTAATTTCATTAATGATTTCCAAATTAATTTAGTTATTGGTTTATTATCATTTTTTTCTTTATTTTGATCGGACCACCAAACTGTATCTATGGAAAGATTATCAAGAACGATATATTTATCCTTTGGTGATCTACCAGTAAAAATACCAGTATCAACCGCTACTGTATCTAAGTTTGTTTGAATACCACGCTCAAAACCTTTTAATGAAGGTTTTGTTTCCTCTATAAATAATTGTTCATATCCTGGATTATAAATAATTTCTTTAACTTGATAAATACCATATCTAGCTATTTCTTTTAAAGAAATCTTTTTTTTTGAATTCATTAATTTATACTCCTAAATATATTTAATTTTATTTAATATGTCTTAATTAAGATTAAATTATATTAAAGTTTTTATTTGAAATTAATAGAAATAAAGTAAATTAATTTTATTAAATTATTTTAATTAAAAATATATTTTTTATCATAATAAGTTGCATAGTAAAATATGTTTATATCATTTTTATTAGAATAAAATGAATATATTTAAATAAATAAAATAGTTATTTTAATTAATTTTACTTCCTTTATATTTCTTTATTTTCTTATTAAAATAATAATAAGATTCATTAAATTTATATTTAATATTAATTTTAATCTATTCATATAATACATTTTTAACATTTTAATAAAAAAGATAAAAATATTTTATAATATTTTAGTAAATTTAAATTAGAATAATTAATTATAATAAACCATATAAAGATTATATTTTTATTTATAGTAAATATCATAAATTTTTAGTATTAATCCTTGTAAGATATATAATCTTATCTTTTGTTAAATTAATTATAACAATTAATTTTTATGTGATTAAATTCATACTTACATTTAATATTATCTAATAATAATATTTTTAAATAATATTTTATTAAAAATAAATTCATTTAAATAAATTTATTTATTTTTAAGTAATTTTAATTTTTAAAATAATTATTATTTAAATATTTTATATTATAATTTTATAAAATATATATATAATTATATTAATAATTTTTAAAAAATAAATTAAACTACTAATAAATATTTTTTTATAATTATATTTTTATAAATTTCATTAATTAAAATTAACTCATTATAAATTATATTATATAAAAGTAAAAAATTATAATTATTTATTTTTAAATATATTTTATATTTTTAATAAAATTATTATTAAAATGATTAATTTAATTTTATATTCTTAAATTTAATTACAGTATAATATACTAATTTAAAAAATTAATGAATTATTTTTAATAAAAATATTATAATTTTTATTTATTGATAATGTTTTCTTATGTTTAAGATATAATTTTTTTAAAAAATAATCAAAATTATATTTTGTTATATTTTATATTTATTAAATAGTTAAAATAATACTATAATGAAATTTATAATGTTATTAAATAATTTTAAGTTTTATTTAATTAAAATTTATTATATTTTAATTAAAATATAATAAATAATGTTAAAAATATAATAATATTAAATATATAAATTATTTTTTTAGTCACTAATTATGTTAATATAAATATTATATTAACATATCTTATAAAAGATCTATTATAATTGAAAAAGAATATATATTAATAAATAATATTAAAAATTAATTCGTTAAATAATATTAGCTAAAATAATAATAAAATAGATGAAATTAGTTAATTATAAATTACTAATTATTATATCAAATGATAAATTAATTAAATATTATTTAATTTAAAGTAATTCAATTAGATTAAAAATTATAACTTACATAAGTTATAATTTTTTTATAAATAAAAATAATTAAAACAATTAATATCATTAAAATAAGATAGTTTATTTTAAAATAAAAATATAATACATATATTAAATAATAATTACTTTAGTAACTTTTTATGAAATAAATTCTATTTTAATTTTATGTTTGTACCATTAATAATAATTAGTTATAATTAATTATTATTAATTATTAATTATTTAATTTATAATAATTAGTTATAATTAATAATAATTAATTTCAATAAAAATAAAAATTTATTCTTACTTGTAATATAAAAATTATAATTTATTTAACAAATTTTATTAGAAACATAGCATATGAAATTAATCAAAAAACCTAAAATAATGAATATAAAAAATATTGCCAAATCAAGACTTTTTCGTATTCAATCTGTTGATCTTGAATTTAGTAATGGAGTTAAACGTCTTTATGAACGAATGCAACCAGCAATAAATGAATCAGTACTTATTATTCCTATTATTAATAATGAACTAATTTTAATTCGTGAATATGCTGTTGGTATTGAAGAATATGAACTAGGTTTTCCTAAAGGAGCGATTGATAAAGGAGAAACTGCTATAGAAGCTGCTATAAGAGAATTAAAAGAAGAAATTGGTTATGGAACAAGAGATATTAAATTGTTAGTAAAATTAACAATATTACCTACTTATTTTTCTAGTAAAATTAATATATTTATTGCACAAAATCTCTATGAAGAAAAAATAAAAGGCGATGAACCAGAGCCACTAGAACAAATTCGATGGTCAATTGAAAATATGATGCAACTTCTTGATGTTAAAGATTTTAATGAAGCAAGAAATATTAGTGCATTATTTTATGCTCAACGTTATCTTGAAAATAAATAATTTTAATGTTTTAAAAATATATTAATTTAATTAAAAAAATAATAATAAAAAAATAAAAATTATACTTATTTTTTAATAATTATCATTTATATTAAATATCTTATTAAAGATATTTAATTTTTTTATTATTATCATATTTTTAATATAACCTTAAATTATATTTTATCATAAAATTATCTAAAAATTAAAATAATAAAGTTAAAATAATAATCAAAATATATATCTTTAAATTTATTAGTTATTTTTTATTTTTATATCAACATTTTATATTTAAAAATTTATCATATACAAAATTATTTAAGTTTCATATAGATCATTATCAAAATTTTTATAAATTAATTTTTAATTAAAGAATTAATATTTATTAAATTATTAGTTTCTATTTTTATTTAATGATTATTTTAATATTATTATTAATATTTATTTAAATTTAAAATTTGTTTTTTATTAGTTTTATATTCTTTATATTATATTTTTAATTAATTCTTTATTTATTTTTTAATTTTTATATTTTACTATAAATAATAATATATCATTATATCTTAAGTAAGATATTGTATATTCTATTTTATGTGTAATTTAATATTATAAATGTTTAATTTAATTAATAAAATTAATAAAATATTTAATATTAATATAATAATATTAATTTAAACTATTTATATAAAAATAACAGAAATTAATATAAATAATTTATTTTATTAATTTTTATTCAAAAATTAATATATTTATATAATAAAATATATTAAAAATAATTAGTAATTACTATTGTAATATTTTATAAATATAATAATTTATATTAAATAATAATTAATAATTATATATTAAGAAAAATTAGTTTTTATTATTAATTTTAATTTTTTTTAAAATATTAATAAATAATAGAGATATCACTTAATAATAAAGTAAAGATTAATTATTTATCTAAAATTATAGCATTAAATTTTAAAATAATAATAAAATTTATTAAATTTAAGAATATTAAAATAAATTTTTCCATAGAATTTAAATTAAATATTGATTATCTTTATTTTTAGGTAAATTAATTATTTTAATTTTAATAATTGAATTAAGTATTTTAAATCTTATTTATTTTTAGTTATTAAAAATCGACTTATATATCAAAAATTATTGACAATTAAGTTAATAAAATAATATTTAATATAATATTCTCTTATTTGTTTTATTAATTATGATAACCACTCTTCAATTATAATGATTAATAAATAAATAATTTAATTTTTTAATAATTTTTATATATAAAATATTTATATTAATCTTTAAAATTAAAATAAAATTTTCTTAACTTATGCATCATAAAAAATGATATTTTCTATAAATATCTTTGTTTTTAAATCACTATAATTATTAAAAAAATATATTTATTTCATAAAATATAGATATATTTTTAATATATTTTATTATATAAGATAAATTTTTACTTTCTATTATAAATTTCTTTTAATTTTTATTTATTATATACGATACAAATTTTATTTTTTAGTAAAAATTTAATTTATTTATTTATAATAGAAAAATTGAGATTATACAATTATTTGTATTAATCAAATATACTTTAACGTTTAAAATAATAAAATAGACTATATATCATATATATTATTTTTATTACTAATAAATTAAGAAGAATTTAATACTATTATTTATTTTAGTAAAATATATAAATTATTATTTATTTAAATAATCTTTATTAAATTTTTGATATTAATTTATTAAATTATTAAAAATTTTTTTTATTAAATAATACTGATAATAGTTTGATTAATTAATAGCTTAGTATATTAAATTAAATAATTTTTATAATAATAAATAACTTTATTTATTATGATGATAAATTAGAATTTTTTATTAAAAAAATTTATTATAATTATTTTTTTAAAAATAATTATAATAAATAAAATAAATAGTTTTGATTATGATAAAAATTTATGATTTATACATTAATTAATTAAAAATAATAATTTAATTTAATTAAAATAATATAAATAATTAGTTTAACAGGAGAGATATAATGAAAATAAAATATAAATAAATTTATTTTTATTATTTTATTTATACATTTTAATAATTAAAATTTTAACTACTATTTTAAATTAAAATTTATTTATATTTTAATTAATTAATATTTTATGAAATATAAAAAATTATTATTTTATAATAATATTATATACTAAATAATTTTAAAAAATAAAATAAGTCTACAATTAAAAATAATAAATTATAAATTTAATAATAATAAAAATTTAACTTAAAATTAATCATTAAAAATAAATAAAATTAATAATATTATTAATAAAAAATTTTATATTTACGATTTAAGTTTTATTCAGCTATTTTATTGTGATAATTTTATATTAAATTTAATATTATTTATAATTGATAGTAAATAATATATCTATACTGAAAATATCGAAGTGGTTTTTAAATCAATTGATGTTAAACTTAGTCTATGAATAAAATTAAAGATAAATACTTGAGTTTCATAATGTTATAATATTATATATTATTTATAATAAGAAATTTTGGATTTTAAAATTATGAAAATAATATCATTAGTTACATATTAAAAATAAATTATTTCTATTTTTTATAAAAACAGAATGTATTCCGAATTTTTTTTTATATATAAAAGAAAAATCAATATTTATGAAATATAAATTATAGGTCCCGTTATTAACTTAATTAATGAGCCGGGTTTTATTAACGAATAATTTTAGTAAGATCAAAAATATGGTAGAAAAGCGAAATATCTTTCTGGTTGGACCTATGGGTGCCGGAAAAAGTACTATTGGGCGCCAACTAGCACAGCAACTTAATATGGAGTTTTTTGATTCTGATCAAGAAATTGAACGGCGTACTGGTGCTGATATAAGTTGGATATTTGATTTGGAAGGTGAGGAAGGTTTTCGAGAACGCGAAGAAAAAATTATTAATGAACTTACAAAAAAACAAGGGATTATTTTAGCAACAGGAGGTGGATCAATAAAATCAAAAGAAATACGAAATCGACTATCTTCTAGAGGAATAGTTGTTTTTCTTGAAACTACGATTGAAAAACAAATAATACGAACTCAACGTGATAAAAAGAGACCGTTATTACAAACAAATCAACCTGTTCGTGAAGTTTTAGAAAAACTTGCTTATGAACGTGATCCTCTTTATAAAGAAATTACAGATATAACTATTTATACTAATAATCAAAGTGCAAAAATAATTGCTAATCAAATAATTTATTTATTAGATAGTACATAATTTTAATAAATTAATTTAAATAATTAATTAAATATCATCATATAGGTAAAATAAATATTAAAAAAATAATAGTTTTACCTAGTGAACGAAGTTACCCTATTAACATTGTTTTTGGTTTATTTAATTCACCTGATGCATTTTTACCTCTTAAAAGTAGTGAATATGCTATGATTATAACAAATAAAACTATACATTCTCTTTACTCTGTAAAAGTAAAATCCACTCTTATAAAAATGGGTATGAAAGTTGATAAGATTATTTTATCTAATGGAGAAAAGTATAAATCATTAACTATCCTTGATACTATTTTTACTACTTTATTAAAAAATCATTCATGTAACACTACCCTTATTGCTCTTGGTAATGGTGTTATTGGTGATTTGACAGGATTTTCTGCTGCTTGTTATCAAAGAGGTGTTCGTTTTATCCAAGCACCAACTTCTCTTTTATCTCAAATTGCTTCATCTATAGGAGGAAAAACAGCGGTTAATCATTCATTAGGTAAAAATATGATTGGTAATTTTTATAAACTAATATCAGTTATTATTGATTTAGATAATTTAAAAACATTACCAATACATCAATTTTCTTCAGGATTAGAAAAAATTATTAAATATAGTATAATTTTAGATTATATTTTTTATTGGTTAGAAAAAAATATTAATAAATTATTTGAATTTGATGAAAAAATGATAAATATAATAATTTATCATTGTTGTAAATTAAAAGCAAAAATTATTACTATAGATGAAAAAAGAAACTAATGAAAAACGTATATTATTAAATTTAGGACATACACTTGGTCATGCTATTGAGACAGAATTATGTTATGATTCCTGGTTACATGGAGAAGTAGTTGCTGTAGTTATTGTGATGGCTACAAAAACTGCAGAATTAATTAATCAACTTGATAATAATAATACTCAACATATTTTAAATTTACTTAAAAAAGCAAATCTTCCTACTAAAGGGTCAAAAAAATGACTGCTGAAGCTTATTTACCTCATATGATGAGAAATAAAAAAGTAGTCAACAACCAAATAAATCTTATTTTACCTAAATTTATTAGTAAAGCAAAATTATATACTAATATAAATCAAAATATTATTTTAAAAGCAATTAAACAGTGTTTAAATACAGATTAAAGTATATTTAAGATAATAATATAATTTATATTATTATCTTAAATATCGTATTTTAAAATAAAATTAGATAAATTATTTTTGATTTTTATTTAAAGTTATTCACTTTAAATTTAAAAAATTTAAAAAATTTAAAAAAATAAATTATGAAAATTAAAGTAATTTTCAATAAAATTCTATAATATATTTTATTATATTTATATAAATAAAACTTTAAATATCATTTTAATTATAAATAAATATTATTATTAAAAAATTAAATATTTTAAAATATTTAATTTTTTAATAATAAATAATAAAATCTAAAAGATAAAATAAAGATAAAAAATTTTTATGGTATTATTATTTTTTATAATAGATGGAAATTATTTATTATAAAATAATAATGCATTGAAAATCTAAAATAAAAAATTGATTATATACTATAAACTATTCTAATATTATATAAATATATACAAAAAATAATCAATTAATTAATTATAAAATTTATAAAATTATAGATAATAAATAAATTAGTGTATTGTTATTTATTATAATTAATAATTAATAAATTGTTATCAATAAATAATAACGCTGTTGTTTATTGTGATTTATTAAAATAAATACACTTCTTTTTAATATAGCAAATTTACTATATATCATACAAATAATTTTGAAAATAAAAAATAATATAATTTAGTTCAAATTGCTTATTAATTAACATTAACACATGAAATACAAGTATTAATATTAAATTATAATACATTAGTAACTAGAGAAAATGATATCATTATGCTAAACTAAATGTTATTAAAATACGAAAGAATAATTAGTTATAATAATTATAGATTGTAGAAAAGTTAATTAACTTTTCTACAATCTATAATTTAATTTATAAGAAATATAAAAAGATAAAAATAAATTGGAGACAATAATGAAAGATTTTCTAATTGCCCCTTCTATTTTATCTGCAAATTTTGCATGTTTAGGTGAAGATATTCAAAAAGTAATTAAAGCAGGAGCTGATATTATCCATTTTGATGTTATGGATAATCATTATGTTCCAAATTTAACTTTTGGCCCAATGATATGTAAAACATTACGAGATTATGGTATTAAAGTACCATTTGATGTACATTTAATGATAAAATCGGTAGATCGACTTATTCCTGATTTTGCTAAAGCCGGCGCAACTTATATTACTTTTCATGCTGAAGCAAGCGAACATATTGATCGTACATTGCAATTAATTAAAGATAACGGATGTAAAACTGGTTTAGCTTTTAATCCAGCTACACCATTAAATTATTTAGATTATGTGATAGATAAATTAGATATTATTTTAATAATGTCAGTTAATCCTGGATTTAGTGGACAATCTTTTATACCAAAAACTATAAATAAATTACGTACAGTTCGTAAAATAATAGATAATTATAATTATAATATTCTCTTAGAAGTTGATGGCGGAATTAACATAAATAATATTAATAATGTTGCAAATGCAGGTGCTAATACTTTTGTTGCAGGTTCTGCTATATTTAATCAATTAAATTATAAAATTGTTATTGATGCTATGCGTAAAAAGTTATGTGATATAATAATTTAATAATATCTAAAAATTAATTGTTATTTATAAAATAAATTGTTTTATTTATGTCAATATATTATTAAAAATAATTAAATATTATAATAAATAATAAATAATTTATTTACAATTTTAAATAATTATAATAATATTTATTTATTCATAAAGTAAACATTAATTGTTGATATTATTAAAATTAACTAAAAATTTAAAATATCATTATCTTTTATTTAAATTTATACAATAATAATAATAATAATTTATATTTATATTTTTTAAAAATATAAATTAAAATAGTAAATTAATTTTTAATAGAGTTTTTTATAAACTTAAAATAATTTAATGTTTTTATTTTTTAAAGTAATTAAATATAATATAAAAATATAAAATTATTTTAATTATCATTATACAATTTAACTTATAAATATAATTTTTATTAATTTATTATATTATATTTTAAGTAAAATAAATCCTATTAAGTTATTTTTCTTTACGACTATTATATTTAATAATTTTGAAAAAAATAACATGAATAAATCTATTATAAAACAATCTAATCTTTATAAGAAACCTATTGTATTTAGTGGTGTCCAACCATCTGGAGAATTAACAATTGGAAATTATATTGGAGCATTACTTCAATGGATTAACTTACAAGATAATTATGATTGTATTTATTGTATTGTTGATCAACATGCTATTACAGTTCTTCAGGATCCAAAAAAATTAAAAAAATGTATATTTGATACGTTAGCTTTATATTTAGCTTGCGGTATTGATTATAAAAAAAGTATTATTTTTGTTCAATCCCATGTTCCTCAACATACCCAACTAAGTTGGATACTTAATTGTTATACTTATTTTGGTGAATTAAATCGTATGACACAATTTAAAAATAAATCAATCCTTCATAGTAAAAATATTAATGCTGGACTATTTGATTATCCAGTATTAATGGCTGCAGATATTTTACTTTATCAGACAAATAAAGTTCCTATTGGCGTTGATCAAAAACAACATTTAGAACTAAGTCGAGATATTGCTCATCGTTTTAATTCTATTTATGGTGAAATATTTACTATACCTAATCCTTTTATTTCTAAAAAAGTAACTCGAGTTATGTCTTTACAAGAACCTCAAAAAAAAATGTCAAAATCAGATAATAATCGTAATAATGTAATAACTTTATTAGAAAATCCTAAATTAGTAGCTAAAAAAATTAAAATTGCTATTACTGATTCTGATCAACCACCACGAATTTATTATGATTCAAATAATAAACCTGGTATATCTAATTTGATAGTTATTCTTTCTAATATAACTGGTAGATCTAATTTAGAGATAGAAAGAGAATTTTCTAAAAAAATGTATAACGATCTTAAAAATACTGTCATTGAAGCTGTTTTAGATATATTAAAAAATATTCAAAATCGTTTTAATGAATTTCGTAATAACAAAAAATTATTAAATGATATTATGCTTGAAGGTGCTAATAAAGCAAAAATTCGCGCTCAATTAACTATTAATAAAGTTTATGAGGCTATTGGTTTTATTAAAAATAAAAAATAATAATTAATATTATCTTAAAATATTTATACTTTTAAGATAATATTAATTGTTTATATTAAAAGTATTAACACAGAAACTAGTAAATTGTCATGTTAATACTTTTAATAAATAAACATTTTATAATAAATATTATTTTATTTTTTCTAAAAAACGTCTTGAAGCTTCATCCCAATTAATAACTGACCAAAAAGATTTAATATAATCAGCACGACGATTTTCATATTTAAGATAATAAGCATGTTCCCATATATCAAGCCCTAAAATAGGATAACCAGAAACACCAGAAATAACTTTACCCATCAATGGATTATCTTGATTAGCTGTTGAAACAATCTCAAGTTTTCGATCTAACGTTAAAATTAACCATATCCAACCAGAACCAAACAAAGTAATTGCTGTTTTTTCAAATATTTCTTTAAAATTATTAACACTTACAAAATTATGCTCAATCGAATATTTCAACTCACCTTGCAATTTAGTACCTAATTTTAACCCATTCCAGAATATACTATGATTAGCATGACCACCTGCATTATTACGTAAAAAATTACGTTTATTAATGGGTATTTTATCTAAATTTTGAATTAAATTATCTATATCAAATTCAGAAAAATCAAAAAAATCTTTCAATGCATCATTGGTATTATTAATATAAGTTTGATGATGTTTTGTATGATGGATTTTCATTGTTCTTTCATCAAAATATGGTTCTAATGCCCTATACTCATATGGTAAGGAAGGTAATATATAATTCATTAAATTAACCTCTGTTACTTAAATGTAAAATAAATATTTTAATCAAAACTTATTTGATAATAATTATCATAATTTTAAAAAAATTTAATAATATTAATCATTTATATAATTACTTATATAAAATAAATTCTTTTTATAGGATTAATTAAATATTTTTTTAAAATATACTTAACATAAATAAAAATATATAATATTAATATTCATTAATTTTTTAATTAAATTTTTAATTCACTTTTTAATAAATAAAAATAATATCTACAACATTATTAATTATCATTTAAATATTTTAATTTCTATTTTAGATAGTATTTTTTAGATTTAAAACTAATTATCTAGATATTGTCTATATTTAAAAATAATTAAATTAAAATTTTTTCTAAAATATTTTATCATTAACTTTATGTTTATAATAAAACTATTTTTTTAAATAAAAATAAAAAAATAAATGTCAAAAATCATATTATCATTATTAATTTTTTAAAAAATTAACTTAGTTAACTAAATAATAAATTAGAAATCTATTATTACTATTAAATATTGAATTAATCAATTAAATTTGAATGTAAAATAAGTTATTATATTTATTGATATTAACTAATTTTAAATTAATATATTGCTACTTTGTATTTACTTTATTATTTTAATAAAAAATTTTTTAAATTCAATTTATAAATAAACTAAAACTCTTATTCTTTATTTTAAAACATTTTTGGTGTTGTCAGGTTAAGCCTCTCGGGTCATTAGTACTGGTTAGCTCAAATATCACTATATTTACACATCCAGCCTATCTACGTCCTCGTCTTGAACACCCCTTATAGGACTCTTTTAAAGTCAGGGAAGACTCATCTTGAGGCAAGTTTCCCGCTTAGATGCTTTCAGCGGTTATCTTTTCCACACTTAGCTACCAGGCTATGCCATTGGCATGACAACCTGAACACCAGTGGTGTGTCCACTCCGGTCCTCTCGTACTAGGAGTAGTCCCTCTCAATCTTCCTTCGCCCACGACAGATAGGGACCGAACTGTCTCACGACGTTCTAAACCCAGCTCGCGTACCACTTTAAATGGCGAACAGCCATACCCTTGGGACCTACTTCAGCCCCAGGATGTGATGAGCCGACATCGAGGTGCCAAACACCGCCGTCGATATGAACTCTTGGGCGATATCAGCCTGTTATCCCCGGAGTACCTTTTATCCGTTGAGCGATGGCCCTTCCATTCAGAACCACCGGATCACTAAGACCTACTTTCGTATCTGCTTGCGCCGTCACGCTCGCAGTTAAGCTGGCTTATGCCTTTACACTAACCTCACGATGTCCGACCGTGATTAGCCAACCTTTGTGCTCCTCCGTTATTCTTTAGGAGGAGACCGCCCCAGTCAAACTACCCACCAGACACTGTCCTTAGTCCGGGTTACGGACTTATGTTAGAATATCAAATATTAAAGGGTGGTATTTCAACATTGGCTCCACACAGACTAGCGTCTATGCTTCTAAGCCTCCCACCTATCCTACACATCAATATTCAATATTCAGTGTCAAGCTATAGTAAAGGTTCACGGGGTCTTTCCGTCTTGTCGCGAGTACACTGCATCTTCACAGCAAATTCAATTTCACTGAGTCTCGGGTGGAGACAGTTTAGCCATCATTACGCCATTCGTGCAGGTCGGAACTTACCCGACAAGGAATTTCGCTACCTTAGGACCGTTATAGTTACGGCCGCCGTTTACTGGGGCTTCGATCAAGAGCTTCACTTTACAGCTTACCCCATCAATTAACCTTCCAGCACCGGGCAGGCGTCACACCGTATACGTCCACTTTCGTGTTTGCACAGTGCTGTGTTTTTAATAAACAGTTGCAGCTAACTGGTATCTGCGACTGACTTCAGCTTCAAGCGTGTAGCTTTTTACTTAATGTCAGCATGCCTTCTCCCGAAGTTACGGCACCATTTTGCCTAGTTCCTTCACCCGAGTTCTCTCAAGCGCCTTAGTATTCTCTACCTAACCACCTGTGTCGGTTTTGGTACGATTAATAATTACCTGATGCTTAGAGGCTTTTCCTGGAAGCTTGGCATAAACTACTTCACCACCTTAGTGATTCGTTATCACGCCTTAGTGTTATAGTAATGCGGATTTGCCTACATTACCCACCTACACGCTTAAACCAGGACAACCGTCGCCCGGATAGTCTAGCCTTCTTCGTCCCCCCTTCGCAGTAATTATTAGTACAGGAATATTAACCAGTTTTCCATCGACTACGCTTTTCAGCCTCGCCTTAGGGGTCGACTTACCCTGCCCCGATTAACGTTGGACAGGAAACCTTGGTCTTTCGGCGAGCAGGTTTTTCACCTGCTTTATCGTTACTTATGTCAGCATTCGCACTTCTGATACCTCCAATAAACTTCTCAATTTACCTTCTATGGCTTACAGAACGCTCCCCTACCCAACAAACATTTCTGTTGTTGCCGAAGCTTCGGTGCATAGTTTAGCCCCGTTACATCTTCCGTGCAGGCCGACTAGACCAGTGAGCTATTACGCTTTCTTTAAATGATTGCTGCTTCTAAGCCAACATCCTGGTTGTCTATGCCTTCCCACTTCGTTTCCCACTTAACTATGACTTAGGGACCTTAGCTGTCGGTCTGGGTTGTTTCCCTCTTCACGACGGACGTTAGCACCCGCCGTGTGTCTCCCGTGATAGCATTCTTCGGTATTCGGAGTTTGCATTGGATTGATAAGTCGGGATGACCCCCTAGCCAAAACAGTGCTCTACCCCCGAAGATGAATTCACGAGGCGCTACCTAAATAGCTTTCGGGGAGAACCAGCTATCTCCCGGTTTGATTGGTCTTTCACCCCTAACCACAAGTCATCCGCTAATTTTTCAACATTAGTCGGTTCGGTCCTTCAGTTAGCGTTACCTAACCTTCAACCTGCTCATGGCTAGATCACCGGGTTTCGGGTCTATATCCTACAACTTAACGCCTAATTAAGACTCGATTTCTCTACGGCTCCCTTATATAGTTAACCTTGCTATAGAATATAAGTCGCTGACCCATTATACAAAAGGTACGCGGTCACTCATCATTAAAAAAATAGATTATTTTTTACAACTCTTATTCACTTTTTTATTTCTATTTTAGTATTATACTTCTAAATATACTATGTAGCATATTAAAAAAATAAAAAGTTTATCGATAAATTTTTTCTATTATTTTATAGTTTATTATCATTCAATTAATTTAAAAATGAATGATTAGAGCTCCCACTGCTTGTACGTACACGGTTTTAGGTTCTTTTTCACTCCCCTCACCGGGGTTCTTTTCGCCTTTCCCTCACGGTACTGGTTCACTATCGGTCAGTCAGGAGTATTTAGCCTTAGAGGATGGTCCCCCCTTCTTCAGACAGGATAATACGTGTCCCGCCCTACTCTTCGAGTTCACAATAATAATACCTTCAAATACAGGGCTATCACCTTCTATTGCTGGACTTTCCAGACCATTCTTCTGATTTTAATATTGATGTTGACTCTGGGCTTTTCCCCGTTCGCTCGCCACTACTAGGGGAATCTCGGTTGATTTCTTTTCCTCAGGGTACTGAGATGTTTCAGTTCCCCCGGTTTGCCTTATTTGACTATAGATTCATCAAAAAATAGTGCTTATGCACTGGGTTTCCCCATTCGGATATCGCCGGCTATTACGCTTCATATCAGCTTCCCGACGCTTTTCGCAGATTAGCACGTCCTTCATCGCCTCTGACTGCCTAGGCATCCACCGTGTACGCTTATTTCGCTTAACCTCACAACCCAAAAATGTTTCAGTTTAGATGAAATAAATTTATAATAATAGTCAGATAATAAAATTATTTTCTGAATTATATACTTATATAAACTTATTATTTAAAAAAAAATTTAATAATTAATTATATCATAAATTCTACAATACATGTCAATAATATTTAATTTATACACTTAAAACACTTTAAGTTGGAATTTAAAAGTTTTTATATTATATA
>JBQMRX010000001.1:0-745000 GCA_052174115.1 Arsenophonus sp. ET-YP4-MAG3 | reverse complement strand
TTTTTGTTGAATTGCACGTTTTAAAGGTCGTGCTCCAAATACAGGATCAAACCCAACTTCACTTAATTTTTCTAACGTAGCTGACGTAATTTTTATTTTATAGCCTTGTTCTTCCATACGCTTATATAATCGTGATAATTGAATTTGTGCAATTTCTTTAATTTGCTTTTTATTAAGTGGATGAAATACAACAACTTCATCAATACGATTAATAAATTCAGGTCGTAAACTACAACTAACAACTTCCATTACAATTTCTTTCATTTCATTATAGTCTAAAGTACTAAAACGTTCTTGAATTAAATTAGAGCCTAAGTTTGACGTCATAATAACAACTGTATTACGAAAATCAACTGTTCTTCCTTGTCTATCCGTTAAACGTCCATCATCTAAAACTTGTAATAAAATATTAAAAATATCAGAGTGTGCTTTTTCAATTTCATCAAGTAAAATAACAGAATAAGGATGGTGTCGAATTGCTTCTGTTAAATAACCACCTTCTTCATATCCAATATAACCTGGAGGCGCTCCAACTAGTCTAGATACAGTATGTTTTTCAATAAATTCTGACATATCAATACGCACCATCGCATCGTCACTATCAAATAAAAAATTAGCTAAAACTTTAGATAACTCTGTTTTACCAACACCAGTGGGACCTAAGAGTAAAAATGATCCAATAGGTCTATTTGGGTCTGATAAACCAGCACGGTTACGTCTAATCGCATTAGATACCGCATCAACAGCTTCATTTTGCCCAATAACACGCTTATGTAAATCTTTTTCCATATGAAATAATTTTTCACGTTCACTTTCTAGCATTTTTGAAATGGGAATTCCTGTCCAACGTGCTAATATTTCGGCAATCTCAGCATCAGTTACTTTATTACGTAACAATTTTATAGTTTTATTTTCCATTTTTGTAGCGACTTCAAGCTGTTTTTCTAATTCAGGAATTTTACCATATTGTAATTCCGACATTTTAGCTAAGTCATAAACACGTCGAGCCTGTTCTAAACTTATACGTGCGTTTTCTAATTTTGCTTTTATATTTTGTCTGTTAGTAAGTTCTATTTTTTCAAATCTCCATTTTTTTTCTAACTTTGAATATTCTTGTTCTTTTTCTGTTAATTCTTCTTCTAATATTTCAAGTCGTTTTTTACTAGCTTCATCAGATTCTTTTTTTAGTGCTTGTTGTTCAAGTTTTAATTGAATAATTCGACGTTCTAAACGATCAAGTATTTCTGGTTTAGAATCCATCTGCATCCGTAAGCTAGCACCAGCTTCATCAATTAAATCTATTGCTTTATCAGGTAACATGCGGTCAGATATATAACGATTTGATAAAGTAGCAGCAATAACAATAGCAGGATCAGTTATTTGTACATGATGATGTAGCTCATAACGTTCTTTTAATCCTCTTAATATTGCTATAGTATCTTCAACACTTGGTTCAGTTACATAAATTTTTTGAAAGCGACGTTCTAATGCTGCATCTTTTTCAATATAATGACGATATTCATCAAGTGTTGTGGCACCAACACAATGTAATTCTCCTCGTGCAAGTGTTGGTTTTAACATATTACCAGCATCCAACGCACCTTCAGCTTTACCTGCACCAACCATAGTATGTAATTCATCAATAAATAAAATTACATTTCCTTTTTGTTTATTTAAATTATTTAAAACTGCTTTTAAGCGTTCTTCAAATTCTCCGCGATATTTTGCGCCAGCTAATAAAACACCTATATCTAAAGAAAGAACTCGTTTATTTTTTAGACCTTCAGGTACTTCATTATTAACAATTCGTTGAGCAAGACCTTCAACAATTGCAGTTTTACCTACCCCAGGTTCACCAATTAAAACTGGATTATTTTTTGTTCGACGTTGAAGAACTTGTATTGTTCGACGAATCTCTTCATCACGCCCAATAACAGGATCAAGTTTGTCTTGTTCAGCTCTTTCAGTTAAATCAATTGTGTATTTTTTGAGTGCTTGACGTTGTTCTTCAATACTTTGTTTATTAATGCTTTCATTGCCACGCATTTGTTTTATTGCTTTTTCTACATTTGATCTATTCACCCCTATTACTTTAAATATATCTGTGAGTGAAGTTTTGGCATCAAAAATTGCTAAAAGAAATAGTTCCGAAGAAATAAATGTATCTCCGTACTGTCGCGCTAATTTATTACATAAATTTAAATGTTGAATAAGATTATTTGATGGTTGAATATCAAAAATAGTGTCTTTAATTTGTGGTAATCCATTAAGAATATCATTTAATTTTTTGTTAAGTTGACTAAAATTAGTCTCTATCGATGTCAATAAAGAATATAAAGTACCATTTTGATAATCTAATAATACAATGAGTAAATGTACTGGTTCAATAAATTGATTATTTTTTCTCATCGCTAAAGATTGAGCGTCAGCTAGTGCTTGTTGAAATTTGTTAGTAAGACGATCCAAGTACATAATATCTCCAAAATAGAATTATAATCTTATTTATATAAATTAAATAATATTTTATATTATAATATTTAAGTTAATTATTATAAATTAAAAATTTATATTAAATTAAAGTTTAATAAAATTATTTTTAATTAAATTAAATTAATAATATCATTCATTATTTGCTTACATAATAGTACTTAAATAAAAATAAATTAATTCATTTAACTATGAGATAGGTTTTATAAAAATTAAAATTAAACAAGACACAATTTAAAACTTTATGTTGATTCTATATTACACTTAGTAAAATTTATCAACTTATTTATTCTTTTTTAAATTTTTTATGAATTAAAGTAAAAAATCAATCTATAAACTAAACTTTGATAAAAATTAATAATTTTAATAATTTATTATCATATCATGAAAAATCTAATCATAAAAACTTATTAATTAACATCTATGACAGTTATTTTCATTTTATTCATATTATAAAATAAATAAGTCCATTATTATTATAATAATATCTTTATATTTTTAATTATAACTATATGTAATATCTTATTTTATAAATTACTATTATTTTATTACTAAATTCGATAATACGTATCTTATTTTATTAATTAAGTTATCAACAATATTTTATTAACTAACACATATTCTTAAAATAAAACTTATATAAAATAATATAAGTATTTATATAAAATTAAAACTTTTTTTTAAAATATAAATAACTTGAATATATTATGAATTATTCATTTATAAATCTATCATACCTTTATTCATAATTACATCTTTTTTAAGTATATTAATTAGTATAATCATATCTTCAGGAATATTTATTTGCCACTCCATTTCAATATTTGTACGAGGATGATGTAAGCGCAACATCATAGCATAAAGCGCTTGACGATTAAAATTTTTTATAGTTTTACGAAACTCTTCTGAGACATCTTTTAACTGATGTTGATAACAACCATAAAGTTGATCGCCAACTAAAGGATGTTTTATATACGCCATATGAACACGAATTTGATGCATTCTACCTGATTCTAATTGTAATCTAAGTCTAGTATGAGCACGAAAATGTTCCATTATCTTATAATGTGTAATAGCTATTTTTCCAATTGTACGAACAGCCATATGTGTTCGTTTAGTTGGATGACGAGCAATAGGCTCATCTACTGTACCATCAATAATCATACGACCATTAACTATTGCTTCATATTCACGTGTAATTTTTCTTAATTGAAAAGCTTTTATCAAATGAGCTTGAGCTGTTATTGTTTTTGCAATAACCATTAATCCAATAGTATCTTTATCGAGCCGATGAACAATCCCTGCTCTTGGAATATTAATAATTTTAGGATAATGATATAAAAGTGCATTTAGTACTGTTCCATTTGGGTTTCTTACACCTGGATGAACAACAAAATTACAAGGTTTATTAATTACAAGTATTTCATCATCTTCATAAACAATATTTAATGGAATATTCTGTGCGATTAAAAACATATCTTCTTTTTCAATTAGTACATTAATAACAATTTGCTCATTGCCAAATACTTTTTTTTTTGGTTTATTTATAATTTTACCATTTACCTGTACTTTATTATTTAAAATCCATTCTTTTATTTGAGAACGAGAATAATCAAGAAATAATCCAGCGATTGCCTGGTCTAAACGCTGACCAAGTTGTGATTTTAAAATTTGAGACTGAAGTTGTAATTGTTTAGTCATAAAATTATTTATAGTAAAATTTATATTTTAATAATAAGTAGCGTTTTAATTAAAAAATATGTTATTGTAAATAATATTCTATTATTATGGAGATTTATAAAAATAAAAATAAAAAATATTTAAAGGAAATCAGTAGTGAGTATATATATCAAATATCCATTAATATTAAGTATATTGAGTTTATTTATTATTGGTTGCTCTAATATTAAAAATAATACACCAGAAAATTCTTTTACTGAAATTTATATTAATAGTCAAAAAAAACTACAAAATGGTAATTATAAAGAAGCAATTAAACTATTAGAAACTCTTGATAATCATCATCCATTTAATCCATATGCTAAACAAGTTCAGTTAGATATGATTTATGCTTATTATAAATCTGCTAATTTATCATTAGCAATAACAACAATTAATCGATTTATTCGCTTTAATCCAACACATTCTAATATTGATTATGTTTTATATATGCGCGGTCTTATAGCAGAAGAGTTAAATGATAATATACTACAAAAAATTTTTCACATTGATCGATCAGAGCAAAATCCTCAATATACCATTCTTGCTTTTAAAGATTTTAGCCAACTAATTCGTTTTTATCCAAATAGTCTTTATGCTAGAGATGCTAGTAAACATTTAGTTTTTTTAAAAGAACGTTTAGCAAAATATGAAGAAGCTATTCTTAAATATTATAATAAACGCGGCGCTTATATTGCTGTTATTAATCGCACAGAACAAATATTAAAAAATTATCCAGATACTCAATCAGCACAAACAGCACTAAAATATATGGAAATAGCTTATAATAAACTAGGATTAACTCATGAAAAAAATAAAACTACAGAATTAATTAAAGCTAATTCTACCTAACATTATAAAATACTCTTAATAAAGATAAATTAATAAAAAATGAAAGTAATTAATAAAAAATAATATTTTAATAATTATTATATTATTTTATTTTTAAACTATTAAATAAAGTTACGTATTAATTTTTGATAATTTTTTAGTAATAATTAAAATTCTATAATAAATAATTCTTCAAAAATTATTTTTATAACTAAATAGATTTTATTTTTATATCTTACTATACTAATAGTTAGTTTTTGTATGGTTAATATATTCTGTGAATATTTTCTATAATGGATCAAAATTTAGTTTTTTTATTTAAATTATAATAAATTTATTATAGTTTTTATTTTTAGGAAATTTTAAGTTAATAAAAAATAATGAATAATGTTGACGATTTATTATAAACTATTTTAGTTTTAATTATAGATAAAATATATTTTCTTATTTATACTATTTATATTATTTACTTAAAAATAATTAAAGTAATTTTATAATATGTAATTTTATATAAAATATCATAATACTTTTGTTAAAACTAAATGTTAATCACGATAAATAAAAATATAAATAATAATATTAATATATTATTAATAATTTAAAGGGTATTATTATATTTATTTAATAAATTTAAATTATTAAATATAATTATTATCAATTGAGAATTTTAATTAATAATTAATTTATTAATTAATCAAATTTAATGATTTAATGTTTCTTTTTTATCTTTATAACAAGTAAATTTAATCTAATTTATTAAAATTTATAAAAGTGATATAATATTATAATTATTTTTTATAATATTAAATTTTCTAATTAAATTGTTATTATTATTTTTTTTAAAACTAACTAATATATAGAATTAAGAATTCTATATTTTACAATATGCTTAAAATTAAATTATTATAATAAATATATCTATCAAATTAAATTTCTTATTTATTATTATAATATTTATAATTAACTATTGATTATCGTTAGTAGTAATATTTGCTAGTGTTAATAAGAATGTAATAAAATTAACTATAATATGTAATTATTTCAATATCAAAATAATTTTTTTGATCATATAGTAATTAAATTATTAATTACATTAAATAATAGTAATTAATATTTAAAAATAAAAACAATATATCAATATATAAAAACATTAATAAATTTATTTTAATTATTTTATTTGATTAATAATAAATTTATTAAAATATTAAAATTATTAATCATGTTTTATATAATTACTATTTTTTAGTTTTTTAATATCTTTAAAATGAATTATATTATATTAGTTAAGATTAAAATTATACAATAATATAAATTTTAATAATTACAATTTATTATCGAAAATAAATAATAAAATTTATTATATTGAAATAATAATAAAAATAATTATTTTTATAATAAATTATATAAAATTTAATAAAATTAATAATTGTTAATTTAAAAATTAATTATTTAGTATTCAGACGCTCCTTAATTCGAGCTGTTTTACCAGAACGTTTTCGGAGGTAATATAATTTAGCTCTACGAACATCGCCAAAACGTTTAATTGTAACATTATTTATAATTGATGAATGCGTCTGAAATACCCGTTCAACACCTTCACCATTAGAAATTTTACGAACAGTAAATGCTGAGTTTAAACCTCGATTACGAATAGCGATAACAACACCATCAAATACTTGTAAACGTTTTTTAGAGCCTTCAACTACCCATACTTGAACTTCTACTGTATCACCTGGATGAAATGAAGAAATATTTTTCTTTATTTGTTCTTGTTCAAGTTGCTTAATAATATTATTCATAATTAATCTTTTATCCTAAATAAACTAATATATGGAAATAGCGTTATACAATATCTCAATTAAGATGTTTTTTGTTCTTCATATTCTTGTTGGAATTCTATTAACAATGTTTTCTGTTTATCAGTTAGAACTAAATTTTCTAAAAGTTCAGGCCTTTTAAGCCAAGTTCGACCTAATGATTGTTTTCTTCTCCAACGCTCTATTTCCGTATGATTGCCAGATAATAAAATACTTGGAACTTTCATATCCTCTAAAATCTGAGGACGAGTATAATGAGGAAAATCAAGTAATCCACTCATAAAAGAATCTTCTTTTACTGAAGTAGGATGACCTAATACACCAGGAATAAATCGAGAAATTGAATCAATCATTACCATTGCCGCCAATTCACCTCCACTAAGAACATAATCACCAATTGACCATTCTTCATCAATTTCAGTTTCATTAATTCGTTCATCAATACCTTCATATCGGCCGCAAATTAAAATAAGTTTTTTATTTTGAATTAATTGAAAAATACTTTGTTGATTAAATTTTTTTCCTTGTGGTGAAAGATAAATTACTTTAACATTTTCAGAGATCTGAGATTTTGCCGCATGAATGGCATTTCTAAGAGGTTCTACCATCATTAACATACCTGGACCTCCACCATAAGGAGTATCATCTACAGTACGATATCTATTAAAAGTATAATCTCTCGGATTCCAATATTGTATATTTAATAAACCATTTTTTACTGCGGCACCAGTTACTCCATAATCAGTTATTGCTCGAAACATTTCTGGAAATAAGCTAATAACTCCAATTAACATTTTTAGCTCCACTCTATTAATAAAATTTTTAATTTTTGTTTAAAAATTAGGATTCCAATCTACTTCAATAATTTTAATAGTAAAATTAACATTTTTGACTATCTTTTCATAAACAAACGGTATTAATCGTTCTTTAATACCAAAAATGTCTTTTATATTTGCTTTAATTACCAATACATCATTTGCACCTGTTTTAATTAAATTTTTAACATAACCTAAACTATAGCCTTTAGTAGTTAAAACATGGCAATTAATCAAATCTTTCCAATAATATTCATTACTTTTAAGTAGAGGTAATTGTGAGGAATCAATAATTATTTTATAATTAGTTATTAAGTTAGCAGTATTTTTATTATCAATATATTTTATTTTAATGATACTATTTTTATTATGTTGTTTCCAAGATTCTAATTTTATTAACTTCCATTGACTTAAATGTTGAATAAACCAAGGTTGATATTCAAAAATATCTTTATTATTTTCAGTGTATGAAAAAATTTTAAGCCAACCACGAATTCCATATGAAGAACCTATTTTTCCTAAAACAATAGGATCAACAGGAATTTTAAAGTAAACTTTTTTACATGCAGCCATTATAATTGATTAAGTTGTTTTTTTTCTTGTTTTATTAGCGATAAAACACGATCAGAAATCGTTGCACCTAAATTTACCCAATAATCAACACGATTTAAATCTAAGTGTAATTCTTTTTTTTTAGATAATGCAATAGGATTAAAAAATCCTATACGCTCGATAAAACGACCATCACGTGCATTACGACTATCTGTAACAACAATCTGATAAAATGGACACTTTTTTCTGCCACGACGTGCTAAACGAATTGTTACCATAATAACCTCTTAATTAATAAAAAAATAAAAATAATTTATTAAAATAGAATTTAATTTTTATATTTAAAATTTAACTATTTTATCTTTTTTTAAAATCAAATAATTTCATAGTTTTCATTCCACCTATCATCTTAGTTATTTCGTTTTTTTTCATTTTTTTTATTATATGTTTTATATCATCAAACTTTTTAAGTAATCGATTGATATCTTGTACTTGCGTCCCAGAACCAGCAGCAATTCGTCTCTTTCTTGATCCTTTAATAATTTCTGGTTTTTGTCGTTCTTTTTCAGTCATAGAATTAATAATTGCTTCCATTTTAATTAATACCTGATTATCTATTTGTAATTTAACTAGAGCTGGAAGTTGAGATATACCTGGAATTTTATTTAAGATACCCATTGTATCACCAATATTACGCATTTGTTTAAGTTGTTCAAGAAAATCATTTAAATTAAAACTATTATTTTTTTTAAATTTATGAGTAAATTTCTCTATCTTTTTATTATTAACTTTATTTTCTATCTCTTCAATAAGAGATAAAATATCTCCCATACCAAGTATACGAGAAGAAATTCTGTCAGGATAAAAAGGTTCTAAGTTATTAATTTCCTCTCCTATTCCTAAAAATTTAATTGGTTTACCAGTAATATAGCGAATTGATAATGCAGCACCTCCACGAGCATCTCCATCAATTTTAGTCAATATAAATCCGGTTAATAATAATTTTTCATTAAAAAACTTAGCTATATTAGCCGCATTTTGTCCAGTCATTGCATCAATAATAAATAAAGTTTCAATTGGATTAATGGAGCGATAAATCTCTTGAATTTCTATCATTATTATTTCATTATTATCTAAACATCCAGAAGTATCGATAATTAAAACATCATAAAATTTTAATTTTGCATATCGAAATGCATTAGTAGCAATTTTAATTGGTTTTTCAGTTAATGTTGATGGAAAAAAATCAATCATAGCTATTTGAGTAAGTATTTCTAATTGCTTAATAGCAGCGGGACGATAAATGTCAGTAGAAACTACTAAAACTTTTTTCTTTTGTTTTTCTTTTAATAATTTTCCTAATTTAGCAACAGTTGTAGTTTTACCTGCGCCTTTCATACCTACGATAAGAATAACAGCCGGAGGTTGTACTGCTAAATTTAAAGAACTATTTTCTTCACCCATTGCTTTAGTAAGCTGATTATAAACAATTTTAATAAATTCTTGACCAGGAGTTAAACTTTTATTTACATTTTGATTTATTGCGTTTTCTTTTACTGATTGAATAAATTCTTTTACTACCGATAAAGCAACATCGGCTTCTAATAACGCTATACGAACTTCATGTAATGTTTCTTTAATATTATCTTTGGTTAATCTTCCGCGACCACTAATATTTCGAAATATACATGAAAATTTATTAGTTAAATTATCAAACATGTAATTAACTCGATTCTGTTGAATAAATTTGTTATCAATTCATTTTTATTATATCATAATAAAATTTTATTCTTTTTATTAAGATTCTTAAAAAGAACAAATAATAATAAAAAATAATATAAATAAATGTTATATAAATTTATAATTTGTTTTTATTTATTAATAACTAATTAATAATAAATTATTAATTTTAATAATTAGTTATTAGTTACCATTATTAATAAGTTTTTTTAAATTTATTATAATAATAATTACTTTAATATTCATTCTTAATATTTATTATCGATTATTTACTATTTATTTATTATTAATTTATTTTTAACAATAAAAATATATAATGAATTTATTTGTGATTTATAAATAAATATTTTATTTATATTAATTTAACATTTCTAATTAAGTTATAAAACTTTTTTTATTTACTATTGCTTTATATATTTTAAATTATTTCTATTAAATTAGAAATTTAATAAATAAAAATTAATATTTATTATAAATAAAATTCATATTATACAAATTTAAATTCTTTTACTAATACTTATTTTTGGAATAAAAAAACTTAAATGATATTCATCAGATATTTATAAAACTATTTTATAAAAATTTACTTTTAATTTATTTTTATAATTTTATCATTTTATCATTTTTATTTACAGTTAACTTTATTAAATAACAATTATTTTAGCTAAAATAATTATAATAAATTATTTTAGTGTTAGCAATCTAAATAATTTTTAATCTTAAATATTAATTAAAATTATTTAAATTAGATTATATAATGATATGTATTTTTTCTTTTAGAAAAATCACTTTAGATTTAATAAATTTTAATTTTTATAAATATTAAAATAATAATATTTTCTATATATAATAAATTTTTTGTTAGCATTTTATTTAAATTAATATATTAATTAATAATAATATTATTATATATTTTTAAATTTACTATTAATTAAAAATTTAAGAAAAATTTTAATTAAATTGGTTAAAAAGATTATTTTTTTAAAAATATTTTATTAAATATATAAATAAAAAATTTTAAAATAAAAATTAAAAAATTAATATTATGATTTTATATAATACATAAAAATTTTAATCTTTTATTAAAAAATAACTATTTTTTTATTTTTTATAGAATTAAGAATAAACTATTAAATAATAACACACTCTTTTATATCTATAAAAATTATTTTTTTAAAAATATATAAAAATTCATCATGTTTTAAATATATGCATTATTTAAGTAAACAAAGATTATTATCATTTTATTCTATTTTCTAAAAATTTTATGTTACTTTCTTTAAAATTTAGTTATTTTTTTCTTCTTATCCTAAATGTATCTTTAAGTATTTCTCGAAACTTATTTTATCTGTTTGTTCAATTGCTAATTGATTATAAATTGAAGCATAACGAACATTAATAAATTCAGTATCTGTTATTACTTCATAAGGCTCATTGGTTAATTGTTGATAATAAGTTTTTGCTAATTTTAAGCCATATTGACTAACATTCTGATCAATCATTGTAGATAATATTTGTCCAGAATAAGTAAGCTCTGGATTTTCAAACATCGCTATTAATTGAACACAAATTTCATGATATCGACTGTTATCGATAACATCTAATACTTTTGCAACTCTTATTAAATCATCAAATAATATCTGTCCAACCTCTTTTAAAGGTCGCATTGATTCACCACAACCAATACCTATTATTTGTCCAGGTTTACGACCTTCAAGTATTACTCGATTCCAATTTTTTTGGTAATAATTTAATTCTTTTTCATCCATTTTTGGTACATCTGCTAATACACACCAAATTAAAAAGAGATCAAGAAAATGAATTTGAGTTTCATCAATACCAATAGCAGTAAATAGATTAACATCCAATGCTCTAACTTCAATATATTCAATTCCTCTTTTTAATAATGCATCAGATGAAGATTCATCACCAATTAACTCTCTTTTTGGTCGAATAGGTGTATATAACTCATTTTCAATTTGTAAAATATTTGTATTTAGCTGTAAATATTTACCATCTTTATTATATTTACCTATTTTTGTAAATTCAGGTGACGGTTGTTTTATAGCCTTTTTAAGTTTAGTAACATAAGTTATTATGTCATTAAATGTAATATTTATCTCACTTTGAAATTTATTACTATATCCTATATCACTCATTCTTAATGATGTGGCATAAGGTAAATAATATGTTCCTTTAGCTGTTTTCTCAAAAGGAAAATGTTTGCTTGTTTTATGTAAAAAAGAACCACAAATTGCAGGTGACATACCAAATAAATATGGAATTATCCAACCAAAACGATAATAATTACGAATCAATCGAAAATAACCATCAGAAATTTTCTTTTTACCACTTTTAGCATCTTTAACGCCAACTAATTCTTTCCAAAATTCAATAGGTAAAGAAAAATTATAATGAATTCCTGCAATTGTTTGCATTAAGGCACCATAACGATTCTTTAATCCTTCACGATATAAAGTTTTAAAACGACCAATATTAGAAATACCATATTGAGCTAAGTCAATATTATCCTGACATTCTATAAAACAAGGCATACTTAGTGGCCACATTAATTCATGATCAAGATGACGGGCAGTGTAACGATGTAAATCTCTTAAAAATGCCAAAATATGTTTAATATTATTATCAATTGGTGTGATAAACTCTAATAAAGCTTCAGCAAAATCAGTCGTAATCCACGGATGAGTTAATGCTTTTCCTAAACTATCAGGATGCGGAGATTTAGCTAATTTTCCTGTTGTAGTAATTCTTAATGTTTCGCGTTCAATACCTCGACGAAGACCATTTAAAATATTTGGACGTGCCTCTAACCATGAGAGTGCTTTTGATACATTCGGGATCAAATTGACCTTCCATTATTTATTTATTATTTTTCTTTTAAAAAGTTACTTTAATGTAAATAACTAGAATTAGTGTTATCTAGATTATTTACATCTAATAACTAAAGTAATTAATATATTATCAATAAATGTTATTTAAATTATAAAAAAACCCTGACGGTTAATTGACAGGGTTTATTATATTGCGCATCCAGAAGGATTTGAACCTCCGACCGCTCGGTTCGTAGCCGAGTACTCTATCCAACTGAGTTATGGATGCACTATAAAAATAACGATGAGGGAGGGATTTGAACCCTCGATGCAGTTATTAACCACATACTCCCTTAGCAGGGGAGCGCCTTTAGCCTCTCGGCCACCTCATCATTGAATAGTAAAGAGATAAGCATTAAAATATTCAATCCTCTTTCTTTAATGACGTTTATATTTACTTTTTCAAATTTAGAAGTCAAATATTTTTATAATTGTTTTATATTCTTTGATTTATTCATCTATCTCATAATTAAATAGATATTTTAAATAAAAAAATAAAATAACATAATATTTATCTTTATTAACATAAATCATTAAATAAAAAATCAAAAAGTAAATTAAACATAAAAACTTATCATTTTAATAAGTAAATATTTTAAATAAAAAATTATTCATAAATAGAATTCTTCTTTTTAATATTTTATTTCTATAAATTTATAACTATTAATAATATTATAATTTATTTGTAAACATTTTTAAAAAATATATTAAAATTTAATAATTAAAATTAAGTTTTTATTAAAAACATAAATTATAAAAATGTATTCTTATATTTTTATAAAATAAATAATTAATAAAATATACTTATTATATAAATAATAAGTATATAAAATTAAAAAATACTTTACTGAAAAATTAAAAATTACTGATTATTGAATTGATTTTTTTCATTTTGAATTCGTTGATAAATTTCTTCACGGTGAACAGAAATTTTTTTAGGCGCATTAACTCCTATACGTACTTGATTACCTTTTACACCAAGCACAGTTATTGTTACTTCATCGCCTATCATGAGCGTTTCACCAACTCGACGAGTCAGAATAAGCATTCTTTTCTCCTTAAAAATTAAAAAGAATCAGATATCTTAGCTTTCATTCTCCCTTATGCTACTATCTATCATACACCGTGAAAATATAAAATATTAATATTCACTTAAAGTTTTTAAATTTAAAATAATTACCATACTACTATGATAATTAAAAAATATATTTTATATATTTAACTATTCAATAATGATTTATTAATAAATTATATAATTAAATTATTTAATCTCCATTTTATTTATATATTTAATTTATATTAAATGCGAATTAACCCAGTTTTCAACTGATGCTAATGCAAAAGGAAGTGCTGTTAAATTATATCCGCCTGCCTCAGCAATATCAGATCGACCTCCTCCTTTTCCATCTATTTGCTGTGCAATAAATGAAATTAAATCATCAGCTTTTATTTTATCAATTAAATTATTAGTTATACCAACAATTAAATTAATTTTATTATCACTTATAGTAGAAAGCACAATAATTGCTGATCTTAATTGATTCTTTAAGTTATCAACAATAATACGTAATTGTTTACATTCAATACTATTTAATTGACTAACCAATAAATTAATATTATTAATTTTTTTAACCTGTTGACTTAAAAAAAAACTTTCTTTAATAGCTTGTTGTCTTTTTAATTGATTTAATGATTTTTCTAATACTTTAACTTTATCTAATTTTATTTTAATTTTTTTTATTAAATTATTAGTATCACTTTTCATTAATTGAGAAATTTTTTCTAATACTTGAGATTGATGATGAACATTATTTATAGCACTTTGTCCTGTTGTTGCTTGAATTCGACGAATTCCAGCCGACGCACTCGATTCATTATTAATATAAAATAATCCTATATCTCCTGTCCGATTTGCATGAGTACCACTACATAACTCAATAGAAAAATCTCCAATACTAAGAACACGTACTAGTTTTGTATTATATTTTTCACCAAAAAGAGCAATTGCTTTTTTTTCTTTTGCTGCTTCTAAATTCATTAATGTTGTTATAATAGGATAATTTTTACGAATTTTATAATTTATTATATCTTCAATTTGACATATTTGTATAGGTGTCATTACATCAAAGTGAGAAAAATCAAAACGCAAATATTTCTCATTTACTAATGATCCTTTTTGAGTTACATGTTTTCCTAATATATCACGTAAAGCAGCATGTAATAAATGTGTAGCAGAATGATTGAGACAAATAGAATTACGACGATCAATATTAATTCGTGCTTCAACTAAATTATTAACTGCTATTGAATTAATCATTACTCTACCGATATGACCAATTGCTTTAATATATTTTTGTGTATCAGAAACAATAAATTGACAATAACTATTACTAAGAATACCACTATCACCAACTTGACCGCCAGACTCAGCATAAAAAGGAGTCTTATCAAGAAAAATGATTCCTTCTTCACCTTGTTTTAATATATTAACAGGATTTTTATGATGGAAAATAGCTATTACCGTAGCTTGTTGTTTGTTGTTTTCATAACCTGAAAAATAACTATAATTATCTATTTTAATAGTATTATTATAATCAATCATAAATTTGCTATGTTCACGAGCTCGATATTTTTGTTGTCTCATTGCAATATTAAAACTTGATTCATCAATTTTAATATTACGTTCATGACAAACGTCAGCAGTTAAATCGAAGGGAAAACCATAAGTATCATAGAGACGAAATGCTATTTCACCAGCTAATGTATCACCTTGTAATTGTATTAATTCATTATCTAATAATTTTAATCCATGTGCTAAAGTACGAGCAAATTGTTTTTCTTCATTTTTTAATATTTTTTCAATTTTTTCTTGTTGAGCTATTAAATCATCAGCAGCATTATTCATTACCTTAATTAATGGTTTAACTAATTTATAAAAAAATGTCTCTTTAGCTCCTAGTGTATACCCATGACGAATAGCTCGACGAATGATACGACGTAATACATAACCACGCCCTTCATTAGAAGGGTATATACCATTACCAATAAGAAAAACACTTGATCGAATATGATCAGCAATAACTCGTAATGAGTTATTATTCAAATCCGATAAAGTTAATACCTTGGCAATAAAAATAATTAATTGATGAAATGAATCAATTTCATAATTTGAATTAACATGTTGTAATACAGCTGCAATACGTTCAAGACCCATACCTGTATCAATAGAAGTTGTTGTAAGTTTTTTTAATTTACCATCTAATTGACGGTTAAATTGTATAAAAACAATATTCCAAATTTCAACATAACGATCATAATTTTTTTTATGTAAAAACATTGATTCTTTAAAAATATCACCACCACGATCATAAAAAATTTCTGTACAAGTACCACAAGGTCCAGTATCTCCCATTTGCCAAAAATTATCAGAAGCATAGAGAGCACCTTTATTATCACCTATTCGAATAATACGATCAATTGAAATACCAATCTCTTGTTGCCAAATATTATAAGTTTCTTCATCAGTATGATAAACAGTAATCAAAAATCGCTCTTGTGGTAAATTAAACCATTGCTCACTCGTTAACAATTCCCATGCATATTTAATTGCATTCTGTTTGGAATAATCATTAAAACTAAAGTTACCTAGCATTTCAAAAAAAGTATGATGATAAGGGCTATAACCAACATTCTCTAAATCATTATGTTTACCTCCAACTCTAATACAATGTTGTACTGTTGTTGCTCGAGAATAAGTTCTTTTATCTAAACCTAAAAATACATCTTTAAATTGATTCATACCTGCATTAGTAAATAATAATGTTGAGTCATTATTTGGTACTAATGAACTTCCAGGGACAATTTTATGTCCTTTGATATGAAAAAAATCGAGAAACGCTTGACGGATCTCAGTGGTACTTTTACTACTCATAATTATCCTAAAATCAAGCTAAAAACAAATTTATAGTTTGATGTTATAAATATATTAATAATCTAATCAAATTATTACAAGTATTTATATGGTAAATATGAGAAATCTTTAAATTATTTATGACCAAATTAATAGCAAAACAAACTAACTTATATATATTAATATTAATTATAATATTAATATATATAAGTATTTTTTCTTTAAGGAATTAATTTCTAATTAAGATTAATCTCTATTTATTTTAATATAATCTTAATTTCATTATTATAATAATGAAATTAAGATTATAACAATATTATTTTTCTATATTTATTTATTCTTATATAAAAATGTTAATTTCTATATCTACCTTTATATATTAGAAATGTTTTTTTAATAAATAACATCAATAAATAATTTTAGATACTTTAAATTATATGTAAATTTTACTTATCAATTAAATAAAAAAATAATAAAAGAATAATATTTATAAGTATAATACAAATTAATTAAAAAAATGATGCTTAAATATATTAAATTAATAAAAAATTTATTTTATATAATAAAACAAAGTAATTTTTATAAAAATAAATAATAATAAACAAAAATATATCTAATTAAATATATTGGCTATATTTAATTAATTTTTATGTAAGCATTTTAAACCTCTAATATAATTTATGCATTAATTAATTAATTATAAAAATCTAATTTAATATATGAATTATTAATTTTATTTTTACATTAAACTTATATAAAATTAATAATATTAAAATTTGATATTTTATTATTATTAAATATCATAAATCTTGAATATTTATTCCTCGCTCATTTAAATTAATTATGAGGGTTATAAAACAGTAAAATAATTAATGTCAAATATATTTTTAATATTAAACTCAATAAAATCATTTAAAATTAACTTATAAAATTAATATATATATATCTTTATGAAACTAATAATGATTTTATTTTTTCTATATGAAAAATATTTATTTATATTATAAATGTGCAACTGAAATAACTTTATTCATTATAAAAATCTTTATTTTTAAGTTTTTCTTAAAATGAATAAAAATATTTATAGATTTCTAGCTACTTCTTAAAATATTATTTGTATTTTACGCATATCATTAATTAAAATAGATATTTTTTTTAATGATTTAAAGAATAAAAAATATTATTTATATTTTTAAAAGTTATAAATAATTTCATATTTTTATTTATAGATAATTATGATCAAAATAAAATAATTTATAATATATATAATATAAGTAGTTACATTTTCTAATTTAATTTTTTAACTAAAATTAAGTTTTTAATTAAAAACCGTATTGAATAAATTTATAATAATTATTTTTCTAATTTTAATAAAATGATACCAAAAATCTAATTCTCATTATTTTGTTTAAAATATAAATTACTAAAGATATTAAAATGATATATAATAAAATATTAATTAAAATATTTACGCAAATCTATTTAACATAAATTAATAAAATTATTATTTATTTAAAATTTATTTAATTTTAAAATAAAATAAATAAATATATTAATTAATATTTTAAATTAGAATCAAATCTACCTACCTAATTGATAGGTTGTTATTTATTTATTAATTTATAAAATAATAATAATTTTACTTATATTATTCTTATCTTATTCATAATAAGAATTTTTATGATATTTAAAGTTATATGTTATATGATATTAAAAAATTTAATATAATAAATTTACTTTTTTATTTAAGTAATTAATAGATTGAAATTACTATTATTTTTTATAATTAATGATTCTTAATAATCTTTAAAATTAACGAAAATAATTATAAATACTAATAAGTAATACTATTTACAATAATATTAGATCTTTTTATTATTACTGAATTTAAATAGTTTATATGCAACATTTATAAAATAAATAATAAGTGATATTAATAATTTTTATAAATTATTTTTTTATTATAATTAAAGAACTTAGTTAAATAAATTTTTTATTTACTATTAAAACATAGCTAATTTTTATTTATTTGATTATTTTTTATTTATAATAATCTTTTAATTGCTAATTTAGTTAAAATTTTAGGTAAATTTTATGTTTTAAAATTTTTAATTTAACAAATTGATATTATATATCTTATATCTATAAAAACTAAAAAATTAATTTATTTTCATGAATATTATAAACATTTATATATTATTAATTAAGTTATTTAATGAATATTTATCTATGGTACTTCATGTAAATAAAGTATAAATTGTTTATTATTTTATTTATGCATTAATGTAATTTTAATTACATAATATCAGATATTTTATAAAAAATTTTAATCAAAATAATTATTTTAATAATTTTATTTATTTCTTTTATAAAAATTCACACTAAAAGTATTAGTTATTTTAATATTTAAATCATTATGACAGATTAAGATATTATACTATAATTACTAATTTTTAAACAATAATTATAAAGATAGAAAAATAATTAATTTTTATATAGAATAATAGTATTCTTAAAAAAGATAATATAGTAAATAAAATACTAATACTTTTATTTATCAATTAAATTAATGAAATTACATCATAATTAGCTTATATTTATTCTAATAATCAATAATATTTGATATTTTATTTATAAGATATATTTTCTATAAAATCATTAGTATCAAAAATAATATTGAAATACAAATAATTAATTCTATTACTTAAGTTTATTAAATCATATAATGATAATTATAAATGATATTGATTATTAAAAAATATAAAAAATTATATTTTTTTAATAAGTAAAAAATTATTTAACTATTAATAATATTAATAGTTATACTATAAATAAATATTTAGTATTTTAACTAATATGTTATACAAATTAATAAATACATTAAATATTATTATTGCTGTTATGTATTTTTCTATAAACTTACAATAATCAGTTTATTATTATTTAATAGATACACCTTACTTATTAATAAATATATAAAAAAAATAAAAATAATTATAAATATAATTTTATAAATATTAATAATATTAAGTGATTTAATATTTTCTTAATTAATTTTCTATATTTAATATTATATAGTAAATAAATATTTTATAATCATTAAAAATTTTAAAATCTTTATTAATTAAATATATTTTTATATTTATCATAAATATAATTTACTAATACTGTTAATATTATTGTGCTTGCAATAATAATTAATGAAATAGTTGTTGAAATATAAAATACATTCATTAATAACATTTTTGCACCAATAAAAATTAAAATAATAGATAATCCATACTTTAACATAGAAAATTTTTCAGAGATTCTTGCTAAGATGAAATACATTGATCGTAATCCTAAAATTGCAAATAAATTTGAAGTTAATACAATAAATAGATCCATTGTTACTGAAAAAATAGCAGGAATACTATCAATAGCAAAAATAATATCACTAATCTCAATTAAAATTAATACAATACTCAATGGAGTAAAAAATAACACACCTTGTTGACGAATAAAAAAATATTCGCCATGTAAAGTATTTGTTATACGTAAATAAGAAGTAATAAATTTTACTAATGATTTTTTATTAATTAAGTGATCATTTTTTTTAAAAAATAATATTTTTATACCTGTAAATAACAAAAAAATACCAAATAAATATAAAATCCAAGTAAAACGTGAAACTAACCAACTACTTATAAATATCATAATAGTACGCAATATTATTGCACTTAAAACACCATAAGTAAGAATTCGTCGCTGTAAATTAATTGGAATTGAAAAATAATTAAATAACATTAACCAAACAAATATATTATCAATAGCTAGTGTTTTCTCTAGTAAGTAACCAGTTAAAAATTTTATTGTTTGTGAGTTAGCAAATATCAAAGAAGTTGTTTGTTTAAAATAAAACCATAAACTTAAGGCAAATAACAATGCTAAAATAATCCAAATTAAACTCCATTTAATAGCTTCTTTTATTGTTATTTCTTTTTTTTTATATTTACATTGCAAAAAAATATCAATAAGTAATATTATTAGAATAATAAAAATAAAAATTACCCATAACAATGGATTACCAACAGAATGCATTTTATCTCCTAAAAACAAAACTATAAATAACCTTATTTAATGAAAAATTAATTATCATAATCTATTTATCTTTCATAGATTTGTTTTTACTCAATCATATTATGAGTGAGAATTTTATTTTTACAAAATCTCACTCATAATATAAAAGTTATTTTAATATTTTTCTATTACTTTAATAACTTAATATATAACTAAATATATAATGATATTTTAATTAAAAAAATTAATCACAATTTTTAACTAAAAATAAAATTTTTTTAATTATATATAAGATAATATAATAAATTTATTTCATAAATTAAAATATAAAGATTTTTGATAAAATTATTTTTTATTTATTTATGAACTTGTAAATATATACTATTATCTTAAACATAATAAACTTATATATACAATATTTTAAAATAATAATATTTATAGATATTTTTAATAAAATTAATTAAAAATTTTATATTTTAATAATATATCAACGTATTAATAATATAATTTTTTATTAAAAATAGTATTTAATTATATAAATATAATAATATTTCACTTTCTTTTTCTAGTAAGAATAATAATAACAAAAAAATTAATTATCTATTAACGATTATTATTTTAATAAAATTGTTGATTTAGATTATCATATAATATATTTTAACATATTTTAAATTACTTATTTAAATATAATATTTAAGATATCTTTTATCTTTTCATTATAAAATTGCATTGATAAAATTCAACATAAAATAAAATATTTAAAAGTTATTATTAATTAGTAAATGATATAAATATAAAAATTATTTATTAAATCAGATAAGTTATTGATCTTAAGTTTACATAATTTTTTATTATAATTATATATAGAATTTATTCATAAATATTTTATTGATAATTATCAAAAATATTAAATATTTATTTATTAAATACTTAATATTAAAATAAATTAATATCTAAATATTCTATGTAAATATTCACTAATTAATTTTTATAGTTTATTTAGTATATTTAATACAAATTGTTACAATAGAAATAACTATATTCATAATATTAAAATATAATAATATATTTATATAATTAAATATCTTTATATTTTTACTATTATTTACTATGTTTAGTTAAGTTTTACGATAAATAAATTATTATTTTATATGAAAATATTTTTAGTATAAAAACAATTATTTTACCATTAATTTTGCATTATTGATTATTTTTATTTTTTTTATTTTAGTTTTAATAAACTAATAAAAAATATTAATATTTAATTTTTTAATCATATTATCATTATTTATATATTACTTATAGTAAAATAATTATTTAATCAATATTAAAAATAAATTATCTTATTCAACATAAAATTTACAATAAAATTATATTTATAACTATGATTAATATCATTGTACATTATTACTAATGATTAATACAATTAAAAAAATAGATACAAAATTACTTTGTCAAATTTATATTTATATAATTATAAAAAATATATTTTTTGATATATTAGTACTAATTATATTGAATAATATTATTTTTATTTATAATTCACTTTATATATTTTATATAAGATTATATATAATATAAAATTAAATTTACTAAAAATTAATTTAATTATTTATATATTATATTAACTTTAAAATAAAATTATTATATAAACCATAATCAATCAATTAAAATTATAATTAAATTATTAAAGTAATTAAATTAGTTTAAATATTTAATAAAAATTAAACACGAATTTTTATAATTAAAATTTAATCTTATATTTTATTTCAAAAAATATAAAACTTTAAAGTTTTAGGAAAATACTTCTATTACTATTATTTACTCAATGATACATATGAATTTATTATAATAAATTATATTTGTTTTTAACAAAAAAATTAATAAATTCTTATATTGCTCATTGTAAAGGATATTTTTATATTCTTATTTTTTATATAAATTATAAAAAAATATACTATCCTATTTTATAATTTTACTATTTATGATATTAATGATATTTATTATTATAAATTTTATCTGTGAATTTATTTAATTTATTTATACTTAAAAATAATGAAATCATTAAATAAAATGTAAAAATAAAATTATTTAATATTATTAAAAATCAAAATAACTTTTTATGAATTTATTTTTTATAAAAAAATTATATCTAATATTAAATATGTAAATTTTTTTGATAAAGATTATTTTATTGTTAAAATATAAAAATTAAAAAATTATAAATAAAAAATAAATTATAATTTTAAAATAATTTCTATTAAAATTAATATCATAAAAAATTTATTGAACATTGTTTACTATATTAAGATAATGAAATTTTAATATAAACAAATTGTTAAAATATTTGTTTATATAATAATTTTATTTATAATTTTTTAATGACTTTTATAATGAAATTTTTTAAATTTATTATTATAAAATATCATTCTAATATCAATAAATTTATATTAATAAGCTAATTATTATTATATTTAAGTTTATCATAAGTAATGTATTAAACGAGAAAAAATATTCTTATTATATCTATAATATAAATATTTTTAAATTTTAATTTATATTAGAATAAATTATTCATTTTAAAATAAGTTTTATACTAAAAGATAATTATATTTTATATTTTTTTAAATAATATCTTTCATATTAATAAAACAAACCATTAATAGTTAATTCAAATATAATATATATTACAATTAGTATATATTTTATTTTATAATTCTTTAATTAGTAGACAATAAAAGTAAGATTTAACTATAAAATAAATTAATTATATTAATTTATTTTATTATAATTTATTTAGTTTTTATTAAAAGATTTATATATCATTTAATAATTTCATAGACATTAAAAATAAAAAATTAATTTATTATATTTATAATATTTAAGTAGTCTAAAATAATATATGTTTATGCTAACATGTATTAATTGTTATATGATTGATTATTAAGGTTGTTAATTTAATTGTATTTATTAATAAATTATCACTTTTATTTACTATATTATATAAATATATTTTTTATTTTAAAAATTAATAAATAATTTTTAAAATTTAATAAACTATAAATATTTAATCATTTACTCTAAAAAATAATACTGTATATATTATCTTAAATAATCATTTACATAATAAATAAAATATTTTAAATAAATATTTTAGAATATCTTGAATAATAAAGAATACATATATAACTAATTTAAATTATGATGCCCGGAGGTGGAATCGAACCACCGACACGAGGATTTTCAGTCCTCTGCTCTACCGACTGAGCTATTCGGGCAATAAAAATATTAAATCTGATTATAGTATTTTCGTCAATTAAAATTATTGCAATAATCTTTCTTATATTTATTTCTTAAAAAAATAAATAATATTATATAAAATTATTTTAAAATTTAGCAATTAGAAAATAAATGACTTTTATTGTCAAAATATTAATTTTATTAAATAAAAATATTATTAATGATAATTTTATGTAAATTATTTAATTTAATTAAATAATTACGAGATTGAGTTATTGGGTGTTTAGTTACTAATCTTTGATAAACATCATCTGGTAGCATTTTATTAATAATTTGTGATGCTAGTTTTTTATCTTTATGGAATATTTTTAATACACTATTAACTCCACCATTATAAGCGCTAATAATTGCATAGCGGCGCGAAGTAAGATTAGTAATTTTATTTAAATAGGTATTTTGTAATAATGATAAATAAGCAGCTCCAAGATTAATATTATTAACAGGATCAAGTAAATAATCTCTGGTTGGTATACCAGATTTTCCTTGAGAACGAAAAACATCTTTACCTGCAGTATTTTGCATAATTTGCATTAAACCTAAGGCATTAGAACGACTAATAGCGTAAGGATTAAAATTAGATTCTATTTGCATAATTGCTAGTATCAACGATTCATCAACATTATACTTTGTTGCTGCTTGCCGAATATAAGGTAAATATTTATGAGCCCGTTTATTTAAATAATTTGGTATTAATTTAATAGTGATTGACCAGATAATACGCAGTCCTGATTGACGTTTTTCTAATTTATTCTTCAATAGATAATCAGCGAATTTTGTTGCACGCCATTTCCATCGAATTGGTTGGTTTGTATGATCAAGTACTTGTCCATATAAAAAAGGTTTTTTACTTATAATTATGTTATTAATATCAGAATAAAAATCAATAGATCTAGAATCGTTCCCCATTAATAAAGTAATAATAATTATTTTTTTTAAGTACTCTTTTAGTTCTACATCAGTAATAGTTTCAATTATTATACTACCACTATCAAGATTAATATAAGTACGAGTTTTATATTGATCAATATATTTAACATAATATTTTTGTCTAGAAATCAGAATCTCTTTAGTTCCCCAAATATTTTCGATATTATTCGCAAATTGCTGAATTAAAATATCAAATGTATTAGTATCTTTTAAATATTTAGAATGCAATAGAATTTCTTTATTACTAGAGCAAGCTAGTAAAAGTTGACTAATGATGAGAGAGATCAACAACTTTTTCATATCATTTGTAGTTTATTAGATAAAAACCATCAAAATATTTATTATTTTAATGGAGTTAATAATTATTCTTAAACGATATATATTAACCTTTAATATAAATTTATTTTTCTTTAAATAAAAAATTGATCATTTCTTTCTCCAGTAACTTTTTATCTTTAAAATTTATCGTACTAAGATTTTTTTCATTAATCAATATAGTTTGTTTAGTTACCCATTGTCTCCAGGCTTCTTTAGATATTTCATTAAAAATACGTTTACCAATTTCACCAGGATAAAGCTGAAAATCTAAACCATCAGCTTCGCATTGTAAGTATGTACAAAAAATAGTTCTATTCATTAAGAATCCTTTTAGGATAGTAAAGTTAATTTTTAAATTGCTTGAGTAAATTTTTAATAGGTGTTGCTAAGCCAATTTTTACATCTTGTTTTAAATTATACCAAAGTCCTTTTGTTTCATCTATATAATCAAAAAAATGATTAATAGTGACATAAATAGGTGTAATATCTAAATAGAAATGACTAAAAGTATGTCGAAATTTAATTAATTGTTCTATTTTATCATATTTAATACCTGAATTATTAAGCCATTTATTTAATTCATTAATTGTATCGAATTGTGGGAAAATAAATAACCCACCCCAAATTCCAGAAGAAGGTTGTTTTTTCAACCAAATTAAATGTTTATGTTTTAAAATTAAAAAGTATTTCTTTTTTATGGGTATTAATTGTTTAATTTTTTTTGTTGGAAAATTTTTACAACTATGATTTATAAAAGCATAACAATTTTTTTTTAATGGACAGAGTTTACATTTAGGATTATTGTAATTACAAATTATAGAACCAAAATCCATTATCGCTTGATTGAAACATTGAGCATTATTATAAGGAGTTAACAAACTACTAATAGTCCATAATTGATCTTCAATTTTTTTTTACCTGGCCAACCTTTAATTCCATAGTAACGAGTAAGAATACGTTTTACATTACCATCTAAAATCGGAAAATTTTGATTTTCTGATAAAGATAAAATAGCACCTGCTGTAGAACGTCCAATGCCAGGAAGCAAAATAACTTGTTCAAATTTATTAGGAAAGTGACCATTATATTTTATAATAATTTGTTGTGCTGCTTTATATAAATTACGTGCTCTAGCATAATAACCAAGACCAGTCCATAAGTGTAAAATTTCATCTTGCGAAGCATTTGCTAAGGAATTAATATCAGGATAATGAATAATAAATTTTTTAAAATAAGCGATAACAGTAACAACTTGTGTTTGTTGTAACATTATTTCAGATAACCAAACATGATAAAGTGATTTTTCTTGTTGCCAAGGAAGAGTTTTTCGACCAAAAGAATAGTACCAGTCAAGTATAATATGAGAAAATTGTAATGTATTCATAAAAAATTTTACCATAAATATTATTATAAAAATAAATTTTAATATAAAATATTAAAATATTAATATTTATTTTTATTAAATAAATAAATATATATTTTAGTTTTTAGTTAAATATTAGTTTAGTAATATTTTTATTTTTTTATAATGACATTGCTTCTTATCAACTATTCTTATATTCTTTTGCTGATGATATAATTATCTATATTATTAATAATATTAATTCATAAAAATAATATCAATATATATTGTTATGATAAAAAATGTTTTTACTCCAGAGATTAATGAAGAAGGTAAAGTAATACGTCGTGTTCATAGTTTTGTTCGTCGTCATAGACAATTAAGCCTTTATCAGAAAAATATGTTAAAAATATTATGGCTTAAAATGGGAATAGATTTTACTGACAAACCTTTATTATTTGATTCATTATTTAATAATAGTGCACCCATAATTTTAGAAATCGGTTTTGGTGTTGGATCATCGTTAGTTGATATGGCAAAAAAAAATATGACTAAAAATTTTTTAGGAATTGAAATTTACATACCTGGAATTTACGTATGTTTATCGGCTGCTAAAAAAGCTAATTTAAATAATTTAAAAGTTATATGTTATGATGCAATCGAAGTGTTAGAAAAAATGCTACCGACTAATTCTTTAAATATAATACAACTTTTTTTTCCTGATCCATGGCATAAAACAAAACATAATAAACGTCGAATTATACAACAGTCTTTTGCTAATCTTATTTTAGATAAATTAAAATTAGGAGGTATGTTTTATATAGCAACCGATTGGCAACCTTATGCTGAATATATATTAAATTTAATGAACAAAATCAGTGGTTATCGAAATTTATCAGAATCAGATAATTATGTTCAACGGCCATCTTCACGATCAATAACTAAATTTGAAAAACGTGCAGAACAATTCGGACGTAGAGTATTTGATTTTATTTTTGAAAAAATAAAATAATATAAAATATTAAACTTGCAATTTAGATAAAATTATATATTGATATATTTAAAATATTAATTTTCGTAAATTAGTTTTTAAAAAAAATAATTATTTATAAAATAAATAATATAATTTATAAATAATTATAAAGTTTAATTAAATTAATAATTAACTAATAAATCTTATAGTTATAAAACTATAATAATTAATTTAAATAAAATTAAAGAAAAGATAAATAAAATATATAATAAACATATAATTTTATTTCAATTAAAATAAATAATTAAATTTATTAAATTTATTGAATTTATAGAATAGTTTGAAACTTATATACTAATTATTATTAATTTTATGTTAATAAAAATTTTACATTTAAAAAATAATTTATTTTTAATCTCTAATAACTTTCAATGAAGTAATTTATTTTATTTTATAAATTATTCAATAATTATTATATTATTAAAATTTTTCTTATTTATTTTTATAAAATTTATTTTAATAGTAATAATTTACTTAATTAATTATTAATTAAAAAAATATTTTTTGTTTTTATAATTAATGATAAATTTTTATCTTATAAAATATCCAATGTATCATTTAATTTTTTTGATTTTTTTTAAAGTCATTCTAATATGTTTAAAATTTATTAATAATTTTATATAAATAATAATAAGATCTATTAATATACTAACTAACTAATAAAAAATATAAATTATATAATAATAACATAATAACAATAATAATTTAATTTTGTTATTATTATTAATAAAATTTTAAATAAAATTAATAAAATTTTTTTAAAAATACTAATAATTAGTTTAATTTTAATAAAAATATTTAAACTATTAAACTCTTTTGAAATTTTAATACCTCTAATACTTCATAAAATTTAATTGTATTACTAATATTATTTATTGTTAATATTTTTAGCATATAGTTTATTAATTTTACATTAAATAGCCAATTGAATAAAGTATACGACTAATAGTTGGATCAATGAATAATAAAATATCTAAACGTAAATAATTTAAGGCAATTAAAATTAACATCACTATTATAGCAGATAAATCAAATCCACCAATAGTAGGAATAATTCGACGAATAGGTGATATTAAAGGTTCAGTTAATTGCATAAGCATATAATCAATAGGATTACGTCCCTCGCTTATCCAACTAAGAATAGCTCGAATCATTATCAACCAAAAAATTAATTTTCCAGGATAAGTTAATAATTGAATGAAGCTAATAGGTATTAATGTTATATTAATTAAAGTAAGCATACTAGTTAGTGATATAACAAAAATAATATTAGCTACAGTAAGAATATAAGCGATCAATAAAGTCACTGTATCGATAGTACCAATATTAGGAATAAAACGTCGTAATGGTTCTATAATTGGTTGAGTTACTTTAATTACAAAATGTGAAAATGGATTATAAAAATCTGATTCGACCCATTGCATCCAAGCTCGTAACAATAAAATAATAATATATAGTTGAATAATAGTTGATATAATAAAAGTTAAAAATTGCATTTAAATTATCCTGGTCGATCAAAATTGTTTTTTCATTTTATTAGCATAACGAATTACGGTACGCATTCTGTTAATGATAATTTGAGATAAATTAGCTTCATAAAATTGTTCTAAAATTTTAACTTTAGTTTTATTTTTAAAACTTACTTATTTTCTTAATATTTTAAAAGAAACATCTGATTTATTTTTATGTTAAAGAAGAAGAACTTTTAACAGTATATAAAACTAATTCTTTTGTTTTTACTATCAAAATTAAGCTGTTCAGTTTCTTGTTACATTGATTCCATAAATAAAAAATAAAAAATATTAATAATATCAATAATATTATTAATTGTAACTTTTTTAGTTAATAAAAAACTTTACCGATACTTGTCATTAGTTTTATTTAAAAAATTACATCATTCTTTGATGTTGAATTCATAAAATATAATTCATTAACTCCTTAAGAAATTAAAAATGTAACATTAGGTATAATTGATACTAATTTTATATTAGATATAAAATATTGTTGATAGTTTTTAAATAAAATACCTCCAGCGATCGTTATAATTAATTTATTTTTAAAGTTAACTTTTTATTTTAAAATTGACAAAAATTTTAATAATTTAAACTTTAACTGAAAAAATAATAACATCTTTGTATTTATTTACATCAATATTATCACTTTTTCTATATATACCATATTTTTTATAAGTTTATCGCAATTTTTAATAGGAAAACTTACTGTTATGTTATTACTTGAATAACCAGTTGAAATTAATTTTCCAATAAAGATAATTTTTAACTATTATATTATATTATTAATTTTATTTATATCATCCTAGTTTTAAAATTAATTAATTATTTTAAATCAAAAATAGCTTTACCAATTCTTACTAATGTTGAACCATAAGGAATTGTAATATTAAAATCGGAAGTCATACCCATTGAAAGCGTATCAATATTTGAGTATTGTTTTTTTAATTGATTAAATAAAATTTCTATACTACGAAAAATTAAAATTTGTTTGTTTAATTCATTATTTTGTTTTGGAATTATCATTAAGCCACGTAACTTTAAATTTGGTAATAATACAATTTCACTAGCTAATTTATTTAATTCTTCCATCATGATACCTGATTTACTTATTTCATTACTAACATTAATTTGAATTAATACATTTAATGGGTTTTTATTTATTGGACGTTGATTATTTAATCGTTGTGCTATTTTAAATCTATCAATGGTATGACACCAATCAAAATATTCAGCTACCAAACGACTTTTATTTGATTGTAATGAACCAATAAAATGCCATATTAAATGCTGTGTTTTACTAAAAAATATAATTTTTTTTATTCCTTCTTGTAAATAATTTTCTCCAAACTGATATTGACCTGCATTGATAGCTTCTTGAATCGCGTTACATGATTTATTTTTACTAACAGCAAGTAGAATAATATCCTCTGTGGATCGATGACACTTATTTGCTACTTCTATAATACGATTTTTAACATTAATAAGATTTTGTTTAATTGTTTTCATAAAAATACAAATATTAAATAAAAAAAAATAAAATATAATTTTTTTATTATGATTATGAGTGATATTTTACAATAATTATATTTATTAATTATATTGATCAAACCAACTTTCTAAAATAATAACAGCGGAGATAGAATCAATTTTTTTTTATTTAGAGCACGATAATTACATTGATTAAATAGTTGCTGACGTGCTTCTATTGTTGTTAAGCGTTCATCATGTAATGTAATTTTAATATTAAATCGACCATATAAACGATTAGCAAATTTAATAACTTTATTACTTATTGATTGTTTTGTTGCATCCATATTTAATGGAAATCCTATAATAGCTAGTTTAGGTTGCCATTCTTGTAATATTTTTTTAATTTCTAACCAGTTTGGTTTACCATCTTTTGCTTTTATTGAAGTTAATGGATAAGCAGTTGCTGTAATTTTTTGTCCAATAGCAATACCAATACTCTTTGTACCAAAATCAAAAGCAATAATTATTTCATTTATCATTATATATAACACCATTAACTTAAGATATTAAAAACATAAATTTTAATAAAAAGAACAACTTTACAATAATTTTATAGATAAAATATAAAAATAATATTAATATTAACGAAAATTTTTAAATATTTTTTCTATATTTTTAAATATTTTATAATATTTAAAAATTTAAGTATATTTATAATTCTATATTTTAATTAAATTAAAAATATTTAAGATAAAATTAAGGTTATTTAGTTAAAAAATATAAAATAAAATCATAAATTTATTTTATCATAAACATAATTAAAAAAAAATTAAATTAATTTATTTAAATAAGCATGTTTACTAATTTTAATTTTTTAATGTTATTTATTAAAAATTTATTTAAATAATTTTTTAATAATCAAAATAATAACATATTTTATTATGTTTATATATAAATAATTATCCTCTTATAAATAGAAATCTAATTATATTAATATTATGATAAATATAATTCATTAATTATATTTTTATAAAATTAAAAAAATACATAGGATATAATTTATTATTTAGTTGATTATAATTACGATTCTGATTAATTTATTATTTTTAAATTCAATCGTTTTTCTATTGCATTAAATAAAATCTTAGTAATTGATACATCAGAAAATGCTGTTTCAATTTCACAAATACAGGTAGGACTAGTTACATTAATTTCGGTTAAATAATCACCAATAATATCTAAACCAGCGAAAATTAATCCTTTTTCTTTTAATATAGGTGCGACTATTTTAGCAATTTTCCAATCATTTTCGGTTAATGATCTTACTTCACCATATCCTCCGGAAGCTAAATTTCCTCGTGTTTCCCCTTGAGTTGGAATACGAGCTAAGCAATAAGGAATAGGTTTACCATCAATAATTAATACTCGTTTATCGCCTTCTTTAATAGCAGATAAGTAATTCTGAACCATACAAAAACGCTGACCATATTTAGTTAATGTTTCAATAATAACATTAATATTAGGGTCATCTTTTTTTAATCTAAAAATAGATGTACCACCCATTTTATTTAGTGGTTTTAATATAATGTCACCATGTTTTTTATGAAATTCATGTAATTTTTTGTTATTTCGAGTTACTAATGTATTAGGAATTAATTTATTAAACCATGTAGTAAATAACTTTTCATTACAATCTCTCAAACTTTGAGGCTTATTAATAATTAAACTACCTGCTTGTTCTGCTCTTTCAAGAATATAAGTAGCATAAATATATTCAATATCAAATGGCGGATCTTTACGCATTAAAATAACATCAAGATTTTTTAAAGCAATATCTTGTTTAACATCAAACTCATACCATCCTCTAATATCTTGTTTAATTTTAATTAATTTTCTTGTATAAGCATATGCTTCTCCTTGTAATAAATATAAATCATCTATCTCCATGTAGTAAATTTCATATTTACGTCGCTTTGCTTCTAATAACATAGCAAAACTACTATCTTTTTTAATCTTTATAGTTGAAATTGGATCCATTACAATACCTAGTTTAATCATTTTATTTCCTTAATTAAAATTATCTAAAAGTAAATTTATAATTTTTTAATTATAAATAATACAGTAATTTCTATACTTAATATCAAAATCTAAATTAATTTATTATTAATTATAAATTAATCTAAATAAATTTAGATTTAAATAATTTATTAACTCGATAATTAAATTTTCACTATTTTTTTAATCTTAAGTACTTTTTAAATAAAAATAAATTATTATAAAAATTCAATATTCTATTTTACAATAATACATAAAATTAAATTAATATAATTAATATTAACATTATCAATTAATTATATTAATATTATTTTTAATTTTATTGAACTTAAATAATAGATTTAAAAACACATACAATAAATTTTATTACATAAATTTAATTTTTAAAATATTAAACTTTAAAATTTATTTATAATTAAATTATTATTAATGTTTATTGAAAATCTTTATAAAATATTTATTTTTATAAATAAAAATAATATTTAAAAATAATTAATTACTAATAAAAATTATTTAAATAAATATATTTTATTTATTTTTAAATTTATATTGAAGATTATTTAATTTTATATAATAATATTGTTTGTAATATTTTAATATTTTTTTTAAATTATAAAAATTAATTATAAATAAATAAGGTAATTTGTTTATTTATTTAAAATTAATTAATCAGTGCTAAATATTAAAAAATAATTATTTTAAAATATATTTAATAAAGAGTAACAAAAAATTTAAAAAATATCTTTAAAATTAAAAATTAAAATATTTGTTTTTTATTTGAAAAAAATTATTTTTATTTATTATTTATTTAAAATATTACTTTATTGATATATAATTTATTTTTTATAAAAAATACTTAAAAACTTATTTAATTAATACTATAAATTTATAGTTATTTAAATGAATAAAATATTCAATAATTAACTCGATATAAATAATATCTATTAATATGTAATGTAAATTAATAATAATTAATTAAACTTTATGCATATTTAACATTATTATTTATGTATAATTTAATTAGATAAATTTCTTATAATATAATTATAATTCAAAAGTTATTTAAAAAATAAAATTTTATAATTAAAAATATAAATTTTATAATTTTTAGTAAAAATAAATTTATTTCTCTACAATAATATATGAGTTCAAAATATTTTAATTTTGATAATTATAAATAATTATTTCTTAAATATTAGTTAACTAATAATACATATTACAATATTAAAATCTTTAACTTATTATCTCTATAATAAAAATATTACGAATTAATTAAAATTATTATGATATTGTCAATTTAATGACTTATAAATTCCTAAAATTTTACTATTTTATTTGTAATTTTATTTATTTTATCTTTTTATATTAAGTAATAACTTTAAAATAAATTATTTATTATTTAATTTAAATAATATAAAGATATCATTAAAATAATAATATCTTTATATTATAATACTGATCTTCTTATGTAAGAAAATAATATAAAATAATTAATTATTTATAATAAAATACTTTAATTAAATTTAATTTAAAATTTAAAAAACTAATAAAATATTTTTATTTAAATAATATTTATTCCATTAATAATTATTTTTAATATAGGATAATTACAAAGATATTTTATAATTTAAGAGAAATAAGAATTTTTAAAAAAAATAATTATAGTAATTATTTTTTTTAAATTGATATATATTATCAGAACATTATTAATGATAAATATAAACATATATATTGATTAAACAACTATAATATTTTAGTTATTTTTAATATTATAAATAAGTATAATTTTTATCAAAAAATAGAAAAATATTTTATTAATATATAATTTTATTATTGATAAATAGATTTTAAAAAAATATTTAAAATAATAATAATTAATTAATACATTTAAAACAATATAGATATAAGTATTTATTTATTAATTTTAATAAATAAATACTTATTAATAGAAAATACTAATTTTTTAAAAATTTAAATTATTTTATAATATTAAATATAAATATAAATAAAATAAAAATTTTCATCTATACTTTTAATATTTATAATAATAAAACTTTATTGTTATAAATGTTATATTAATTCATTAGGAAAATTTATTATTTAATAGTTAATTTAAAATTATTACTTATACAACAAAATAATTTAAATAAAATTTTAAAAAATATTTTTTAATTATTTAATAATTTTTATTAAAAATAAACTTTAATCAGTTAGATAATTTTTTATTTTTAATAATTAAAATTTTTTAAAAATTTTATAAAACTTTATTTTCAACAAATAAATATATCAAAAAATATATTATCGTAAATAAATTTATTTTATTAAATAATAACTTTAAATATCATTATAATTTAGTAATGTTAACTTAACTTTAATTAATAATAAGTAAATATAAATAAAATATAAAATAATAAATTCTCTTTATGATAATAAATATATTTAAAATCAAAATAATAAATAAAATAATGAGTACAATTAATCTATAAGTACTATAATTAGAATTAATTTAAATTATCTAATATAATATTTATATATTTTTTATCTTTTAGTTTAAATCATTTTATTTATCAATGTTTTAATATTAAAATATAATATAATTCATAATTTGTTTATTATCTTTTATTTTATTTTAATAATTATTATTTATATTTTTTATAAAATTTAATCAGTTATTATAGAGTTTTAAAATATCACATTAGGAGTAAAAAATATGTACCAGAAACTCATTTACACTGAATTAAAAGAAGCGATGATTACATTGAATAATTTTTTAAATAATAAAAAAAATATCACGATGATTGAACAAGCAGCGATTATGCTATCAAATGCTTTTAAAAAAGGTGGAAAAGTATTATCTTGTGGTAATGGAGGTTCACATTGTGATGCTATTCATTTTGCAGAAGAGTTAACTGGGCGTTATCGTGAAAATCGTCCTGGTTATCCAGCAATTGCAATTTCTGATGTTACTCATATTTCTTGCGTTAGTAATGATTTTGGTTATGATTATGTTTTTTCACGTTATATAGAAGCAGTAGCTAAAGAAGGGGATATACTACTTGCCATCTCAACATCAGGTAATTCTCGTAATATCATTAAAGCAATTAATACAGCTCGTACTAAAAAAATGAAAATAATAGCGTTAACAGGTAAAGATAGTGGAAAAATAGCAGGAACTGTTGATATTGAAATTCGAGTAGCTCATTTTAATTATCCTGATCGAATCCAAGAAGTTCACATTAAAGTAATACATATTTTAATTCAGATAATAGAAAAAGAAATGGAGAAATAACATTTTTATATAATATCATCCAAGTAATTATATTAATATTTAACATTAAATATACTTAAATTTAATATTTTACTATAAAAATTTATTATATATAAAATTGTTTATTATTGAAAAATAATATCTATCATAATATTAATGATCATTTAAATTATTTTATCGTTTATTAAAATTAAATAAAAATTAAATAAAATAATTAACAGATTTTTATAAAATTTAAAGTTATCAAAAATTTAAAGATAATAATTAAATTATTAACTTGTTATTATTTTTTTCTATAAAAATATTTGATTAAATTTAAGAAAATATTTTTATATTCATTAATAATATCATGTTTATTTTTAATATTAAACAATATACTACTTACTAGTTATTACTATTTGAAAAAATTTTTTGATAACTTTAAATTAAAAATTAAATCAACTAAATAAAAATTTATATTAACATATACAGGCTAACTCAATAAAGTCATTTATTAATAAATAATTTATATTAATAAACATTAATATTTATTAATATGCTATTTTGATGTAAAGAGAATTTTTTATATTTAAATTATTAAAATATATTTTCTATTAGAAACTTTTTATTATTAATTATTTTTATTTGAATTAAGTTATTTTATTTATTAAAAATAAAATTAAAAAATCTATAATTAAATTTTAATATTAAGTTAATAAAATAAAAAAGTTAGTTAAATTAAATTAGAATTAGATAAGTTTATTGTTATCAAAAAATTCTTTATCATTTTTTTAAAATAATTTATTTTCATGATAATGAGGAATTATGATGAAATTTATATACTTATTTTTAGAAACAATTAATACATTATCTCTATTGATATTAAAGTTACTTGTTTATCAAAAATATTTTCTTTTTAATAAACAATCTATTTTTCATTATTTTCTTCAATTATTTAAAGTTAAATAAAATAAATTTAAAGTTATTTACATATTTTTTATTAGTTAATATAATATATAAATTTATATTAAATAATATATCTAGAGAAAATTAAATAAAATAATTAACTATATTAATTTAAATAATTTATTTAAATTAATATAGTTATTTTTAATTTAATAAAAATATAATTATGTTTTTAATATTTATAATTAATAAGCTTGTATTTTTTAAAATAAATAATAATTGAAAATAGTTATTTTTAAATATATTTAAGAAATCTATAATAAAATATACATAAATAATTTTAATTTCTTATAAATTATATTTTAAAATTAAATTATAAAAAATACTTCTCTTTAATTTTATTTTTATAACATTATATTTAATTTAGATAAATGTTTTAACAAAAAACTATATTAATTAAATCTCAATATTATTAATTTTAATCAATTAAATTATAATTTTATTTTTCAAAATAATTATATATAACACAGTTATTAATATAACAGAGATATTTTAGTTATTTAATATTTTTTAAATATCAATTAATTTATTATTTATTAGATTTTAATATTTAGTATTTAGTTATAGAGAAAAATATTTATTTTTAAATAATTTATTATATTTAGAAACTTTATTTTTATTTTTATTAAAAAAATAAAAATAAAAAGAATATATAAATATTCATTAATATGATATATGTATTTATTAGAGTTATTAATTATATTATTTAATATAGAGATAAACTTAGTAAGTTTATATAGAATTTCATTCTATTTTACTTAATTATTTTATAATTTAAATAGATATTAGATAAAAGTCTACAACTAATATAAATCTGTTAGTTAAATAACATAATATTATTAACATTACTTACTAGAAAAATTTATAATATTAAAAATATTATATAAAAAAGATATTTTATAATTATAATTTTTAGATTAAATATAATATTTAGATTTTAAAATAAATAAAACTTCAAATGAAATTAATTTAATTTTTTAATTATTGTTATATGATAAAAAAATATAAATTTTATTATCATATAACAATATGATACTGATAGTTATCATTAACTAACTTAATAAAAATCTATTAAGTTATATAGATAAAATAAATAACAAAATAATAATATTAAATAAATTAATAAAAATTTTATAATTATCAAAAAATCTATTATAAAATTATATACACTAAAATAATAAATATTTATTATATAATGTTAAATAATATTAAAAATATATATAATTAAATAAATAATTAATGATTAAAGCTTTATTTAGTAATAACTTATTATTTTATAATTTTCTTAATTTATTTGGATTTTTATTAAAATAAATTTATTTAATATTATTATTTTTTTAATAAAATTTTAATAATAATTATATTTAAGAAAATACTTTATAAATAAGTAATTTGAAAAAAAATAAATAAAATATATTTTATTATTTATATTTTAATTCAAATATTTATAGTATAAGTTTTATTTTTTAAAAATTCTATTTAGTTAAAAACTAAAATTATTTTTATTTTATGTATTTTTAGTAATTTCAAATAACTTAATTTAAATTTTAATTTTTTAATAATATTATTTAATAAAATATTTATTTTTTAAATTTAATTGCTTTTATTATTGTTATTATAATTTTAGTATAAATTATAGAAATAACTTAAGTTATCATATATTTTTAAGAAAAATAAAATTTATATTTTTTAAAAATATAAAAACAAAAACTATTAATATTATTATTTTTATGTAATAATATTTTTTATTTTAATTATGTTAATTCTAATGCAGTAATAATTTTACTCATAATAATATTTTAATAAATAACAATTATTTATTTTATTATTTTTAAAATTTAGATAATTCTTTAAATACTTATTTAAATAACAACTAAAAATATTTAATTATATTTATAATTTTTGTAAAATTATAAATATAATTAAATATTCTCTTATTATAAAAATTAATATATAAATTTTATGTTTATTATTAATTATAATAATAATTATATTTATACTTTTAAAGTTAATAATTAATATTATATCATGCATTTTTATTAGTTTAAATAACTAAATATTTTATTTCATAATAAAACTAGCAATATATTAAAATTAATAAATTTAATATTGTTATGCCATTTTAAAAGAAAACACGATATATTATTAATAAATTAGTATCATCAAAAGATATTAAAAAATTATATACAATAAATCTATATTATAATTTAAATGCAAAATTAATTATTAAAGTTTACAATATTAACAATAAATTAAAATAATATCGCAAGGTGGCGATAGCACAATCTATTTAGAAGTTATCAGATAACAATAAAGCTAAAAATTGCTAATATAAGTTTGTCGAGATTAAATTAAAGTTATTATCGAAGCTAGTGATAAACTTAATGTAATTAAAAAATATTATTGATGGTCAATAAGTAAGAACAAAATTTTATTACTTAAAAATTTCAATGAAAAATTGAAAACAATAGATTTTTGTACATTTTTATTTAATAATATTATTATCGATAAAGAAGTTATTTTAGCTATTCAAAAAAAATTCATTATTACCAAAAGGAATAATGAATTAATAGTAATTTTATTGCAGCAATGTTGTCTTTATTCTTAATTTATCAAATTAAGATTTAGTGCATAATTTGACTTATTATAATAATGATGTTTTACGATTATTTTCTAGACGACATTCGAGAGAAATTAATAAAATTTTAAGTTATAAATATAAGTAGTGTTATTACTTATCATAATAATAATCACTCTGAACAAATAATGTTAAAAAATAGGTAAAATAGCTAAAAACTTCATGCTGTCTAATTGAGTTAAATACAAAACAGAAAAATAAAAATGTTAATAAATATTATAGATTATTTAAAATAACAGAGTAATATAATTTTACTCTCTAATGTTAAAATATGATAATAGTAAAATTTAAAAATATGAATGTTATTATATAAGATAAATTATTAATTAACTACTAAGTGATTAAATATTATTATAAATAATGTAAGAAATATATCTTAATTATTTAATCCATTTTGTCGTATATCTGATGGTTTTTTATTTAAACAATGATTTAAATATATATAGATAAATATATCCTATTGGGATGTAATTGATGTTATTTATGAAATACGCCAGAATGTAATTTATCGATATTTTATTTTATGTTTAAAAACTAATAATATCATAATTTTATAAGGTGATAAAGAGACATTAGAGACTAATTAACAATTGTTAAAATTATTCATCAAATTTTACAAGAAAATGTTATCTAAAAATAATAGTTTAATCTATTAATAACCGCGAGATAAAAAAATAGTAAAAGAGTTATTAAAAATAGATCGTTATATAAATATATTTTAATTTTACAAAGTAGTATTGAACTACATAAGTCATAACACAAATAATCAATTATTCTAGTAATCAGTAGTGAAATTAATATATATCATATTTATGATGATTAATATATTCATATTAACAAAGTACTTCCACTAATTATTAATATTAAAATTTAGTGTCTAAATGCATGTAATTTATTAAAAACTTTATTAGTTCATAAAAATATTACAGATACGTTTCTACTGCTTTTAATTTAAAAATAGTTAAACAAAATATGACAGTACATATTAGTTATCATGCAGTGTCATATTTAAATGGAAGTCCATTAAAAAGATATTGAAACAATAAAAATGGATCTTAGAAATAAATAATTATCACTTGATATTAACATTAAAGTTATTAGTAATTTTAATACTATTATTTAATCATATTAAAAAATATAGAATAACTTATTTTGATATTATTTTAATTAAATTTAATTTAAGAAACTAATTATTTATTCCGAATATTAATTTAACAATTATTTATATTAATGATAGTACACGATTTATTGATAGTATACAAATTAAATTTGGAAAAAAAGTTACGGTAAGTACTCAAAAAAAATCACATACTAGAGATCTAATAAGATTGGATGCACAATAACATATAAATAGATTGTATATTATGATAATTTATAATACGTTATTAATTTAATATTTAATAATTTTTATTTTTCTAAATCTTATATAAATCGATAATTTTGAATATATATTATTAATTAATTAAATAAATTGTCAATTAGAATATTTAATTCTATTTATTTTATGGAATAAAAAATATATTAATGATAATACTAAAAAATAGTTCTATTTAACTAATTATTTTTATATAAAATAATTAGTTAAATAGAACACTAAAATAATTAGTACAGAGTTAATTGAATAAAATAATTAATATTATTTTAATTCAGAATATTACTATTTTATAATAAATTATACTATAGTTATAAACTTAATTATATTATTTTTATAAAAATATATTTAATATTTATAAGCGAATTTATAAAACTTATTTAATTATTGATATTAAAATTTGTTTTTTAATATAATTAATAAACATTAAAATTATTGAAATTTATAATATATTAGTCAATATATTATAGTATTTATTTAGTATAAATAAATATATAACAAATACATTAAAAAAATATAAAAAATTAAATTAAATTTATTTTTTTTAAGTTTTATCTAAATAAATAAACATTAATAATTAACAATGAAAAAATAAAATTAAACATTCTATAAATGATATTTATCAAATAATCATTTAAATGAATATAAAATAAAAAATATAACTAATAAATTAATAATTTTAATTAAATTTATCTATACAATATAAAATATAAATTATAACTAACTAAGAGATCAATTTTGATAACAAAATAAAAGTTTATGTTAATAAAATCAATTACTAAAAATTATGATAATTAACCTGATAATTATTGTTAGATATTTTTAATAGACAATTTATAAATAATTAAAATATAGCTTTTTAAAAAATATAATCATCTATCAATAGATATTTTTATATATTTTTTTAAATCAATGATATTGTCTTTTAATATTATATACAATTTGTTTGAATATATTAGCACATAACTAAAATTATTAATTAACTATTTTATTAAAATATCTTATAAGTACTATTTAATTTACTTATAATATTAAAATATTGCAAATATTTAAAAGAAGTTTTACAATTATAAAAATTATTTTTTATTTTTTAAAAATAAAATTCTTAGATAAAAATAAATTAAATTATAATATTATAATTTAATTTATTTTTATCTAAATATTATTTTAATATGTAAAGATTTATTAAAAATACATTAAAAATTAACAAAAAAATAAAAAATTGTTAATTAATATAATTTTCATTAATTATTTTGTTTTTATAAAAACTCATATTTTATTAAATTTTTCATTCTTATTCTAACAATTTTCAATAATATCCATTATTTATTATTTTTTATATTATTTATATAATAATTATATTTTATAAAATATAATAAAAAATTAACTTAATTATTATTTTAATTTTTTTTTTAAATTAATAATCTTTTTTTTAATATTAATAATCTTTTTTTTTAATATTAATAATAAAAATTTATGTTATATAAATATCCAACAATATCTTTAAAATAAAATTTAAGTAACTTTTATTTTTTTACTTAAACACTATTTATTCATTAATAAATATAATAAATATTTATATATAATTTTATTATCATATTTTTTATTATCTTATAGTTTGTTCTTTTCTTAAATATATTTAATTAATTAATAATAAAAATAAAAATTATAAATTTATTTTAATAAAACAAATTTTATAAATTTTAACGATATTATTAATTACCTCAATAAAATAAATTTTAATTATATTGAAATATCAAGACATAAATAGTTTATATTGTTATTATAATAATAATTATATTAATTATTAATTATTTATTTTATTAAATATTTAACTAATTAAAACAAAATAAAATATATATAAACAATATTTTCAATAAAAATATAAAATAAATTAACACTATTAATAGTAAGTAAAAATACTTTTATTAAATAAAATAATATAATTAACTAAATTGTTTTTAATAAAAAAGGAAATATATGAAACATCAGCAAATTATTCATCGTTTAAGACGATTACGTCAAACAGAATATATTCGAACTTTATTTAAAGAAACAACTTTAACATTAAATGATTTTATATTACCTATTTTTGTTAAAGAAGAAATTAAAAATTATGAACCTATTTCAAGTATGCCTGGAATTTTTCGTATTCCAGAACAAAAATTACCTTATGAAATTGAAAGAATTGCTAAATCTGGACTTAAATCAATAATGTTATTTGGTATTTCTAATCATACCGACGAAACAGGTAGTGACACTTGGCAAGAACAAGGTTTAATTGCTCGCATATTAAAAATATGTAAAGACACAGTACCTGATATGATAGTTATTTCAGATACCTGTTTTTGTGAATATACTTCCCATGGACATTGTGGTATTCTTGATAATAATATTGTTGATAATGATGCAACATTACTAAATCTTGCTAAACAAGCAGTCATTACTGCAAATGCTGGATCTGATTTTATTGCACCTTCTGCTGCAATGGATGGACAAGTAATGACAATCCGTTATGCTCTTGATAAAGCAGGTTTCATTAATACCGGTATTATGTCTTATTCAACTAAATTTGCATCCAATCTCTATAATCCTTTTCGTAAAGCTACAGGTTCGTATTTAAATTGTGATCGTAAAAGTTACCAAATAGATCCAATGAACCGACATGAAGCAATTAGAGAATCATTAATAGATGAAAAAGAAGGCGCTGATATTTTAATGATAAAACCAGCAGGTACTTATCTTGATATTATTCGTGATATTCGTGAACGAACTAACTTACCATTAGCAGCTTACCAAGTTAGTGGTGAATTTGCCCAAATTAAATTTGCTGCTCAAGCAGGAGCAATTAATGAGATTAATGTTGCTTTAGAAACATTAGGTGCTATCAAACGTGCTGGTGCTAATCTTATTATAAGTTATTTCGCATTAGATTTAGCAGAAAAAAACATTTTTAAATGATTTATATTAAAGAATTACAGAATATTTCTGATTATAAATTAATTAATAATTAAATATTTTAATATAAATTATAAATATTATTCTAAACAAATAAACATAAAATATCTAAAAATTTGTAATTATATTTTAATTTTTTAAATATTAAAAAAATAAATTAATTAATAAAAAGAATTATTACTAAAATAGTAATAACATTTAAGAAATAATTTATCAATAATAAAAGTATATTTATAGATTTTATTAAAAATAAAAAATTAATTTTAAATTATTTAAAAATAAAAAATATAACTAATTTTTAATTTATTTTAAATTATCAAATTTATTAAAAACACTTAATAAGTTCACTTATAGTTTTATATAAAATTATTTTTTAAAAATAAAATTAATATCGATATCAATACGATCTTTATACAATTTTATAAAAATTTAAATATATTTTAAAATTTATTATTCTATTATATTTTATAATTTATTTACATATAAAATGTAATACATTTTAATTAAACAATTTACTTAAGTTTGTTAATACTTGAAAAAAATCTTTCTAATTAATTTTATTAGTAATATTTTATTTTATTTATTTTTATTTTTTCTTAATTAAAATTAACTATTATTTTATGTTTTAAAAAAGTTTCTTTGTTTTTTTTATTTTTCTCTATTCAATTTTTATTTTTTTTGAAATAGAAATAATTTTAATTAATAATAATTTTAAATATAAAACAAATAATAATTAATATTAATTATTATAAATATAAAATAATATATAAATTATGAATTTTTATTCAATTATTTTAATTTAATTAGGACAAATAATATTATTCTATATAATTTACTAATTTATATTTTTTAAAATATATAATCATTATTAATATAAAATATATAAACAATAAAATTAATTATTTATTAATTTATTTGTATTTATTTCAATTAATTTTTTTATTTGTTTTATTGAGATATTATTTTAATTAAATAAAAATAAAATAACAATATAAATTTTAATTTTATATTTTATAAACTATAATTTATATAGTAATAATATTTTAGTGATTTTATATAAAAATAATACAAAAATTTTTTATTAATAAATTTATAAATAATTTATAAAAATTAAAATTTTGAAACTATTTATAAATTAATGGGCTATGCAGGATTTGAACCTGCGACAGATGAATTAAGAGTCCACTGCTCTACCAACTGAGCTAATAACCCATATTATTAATAATAATAAACATATAAAAAACTTTATAATAAAAATATCTGAAATTTATATACCTACATTTAATATATAAAGTTTTAAAATAAATATTTAATATTTTTCATTATTGATTTTTATAAATAAATCTATTTAAACAGATTTATTTACATGGAGATAAATAATAAAATTTATTTACTAAATTAAAAATTTAATGTTAGTTAATTGTTTTATAAAATAACCATTATAAATTTTATCTTTATAAATATTAATACTCTCTAACTTTTTAATACTCATAAACTTATATTATAATATATATATTAACATTATTTCTATTAATTGTAATGCTAAATTTAATATAAATATAATATAATCAATTTATTTTTAAACTAAAATATTTATTATTTAAAATAAACTAAAAAATTATTTCTACATGTAATATATTATTCTATTTAATAAATAAAGATATTTTATAAAAAAATTAAAATTTAATTTTTAAATTATTTTATTTTTGATATTTCATATATCTATTTTTATTTTCATTATAATATTTATAATTTAATAAAAACTAATTTACTTAGATAATATTTAACAGTAAATTACTAATAAAAAATTAAAAAATATTTTAGATCTTAAATAAAATAATTAATTTATTTATTAATTAAAATACTTAATTTATTAACTAAAATATTAAAATATTTTACATATTATAATACTATTAATTTTATATATTTAATTTTGTCTAATGTCAATAAATTTTAATTTTTTAGTATTTTACTATTTATAATTATATAAAAAATAATAAATAAATTAATATATATTATTATCTTAATTTTTTAATAAAAATATCTATTAATAATTAATAAATCTCATTAAATTTAATATATTATCAAATTAATAGATAAAATATTAATATTTTTAAAAAAAATAATTAAATATTTTTATAAAGATAATCTTTTTATTTATCAAATACAATAATAATTAACATTAAATTAAAATTATTTATTTTTTTTAAAATTTTATTAAAAAAATTTAATAATTGTTTTTATTAATGAATAATAATTAATCAATTTTATTTTTTATTAAATTTTATATAAAATTTAATAAAAAATAAAATATAATCATACAAAATAATAAAAATCAACTCATAACAATCATTATTAATATTAAAAATATATAATATATTAAACTTAATATTAAAATAATAATTCTTATTAGTTATATTAAAATAAATTTGATATCTATTATCATAAAATTTAAATATTATATGAATAATATAAAATATATAAAGTTACTGAAATATTATTTCAAAAAATAATTTGTATTTAAATCTTTCAATTAAAAACAATCTATAATTTATTAATTAATAAATTAGATAAATAGAATAAAATAAAATATTACTAAAATTAGTATTGTAAAATACAGACATTCGTTATTTTTTAATATTATAACTATATAAAATAAAACATAATTTTATTTAAATATCAAAAATATCATGAATTAATAAATATTAAACTAATGAAAAACTCTTCATAAAATAAATATTTCATATTGCAGTATTTATAAAATTGTTGAAATAAATAGATTAATGAAAAATTTTCAAAAATATTTAAAATTAATGAATATAAAAATATTATTTAATAATCTATAATGTTGTACTATAAAACTTAAATATTTTCTTATAAGATAAATATTTTACTACTAATTATATAGTATTTAATAATATAAATAAATTTATTAAAAATATAAAATATATTTTAAAATAATTCTTTTATATGTTAATATATTATTTATAAAGAAATTTTTATATTTTAATATTTTCAATTAAATTATTCATATGTATTTAAAGTTTTTTATTTTTTATAAAAAATAGTGAATATTATTCATTAATAATAAATTAAAATTAATATAATTAATAATCTATTAATTCTATTTAACTAAACAAATTATTTTTAATTAATAATTTATTTCTTCTTTATGATTTATTTTAAATATTATTTAACTAATATTAATAAAAAATCAAAATATAATAAATTATTAATATTAAAAATAAAAATAATTCTTTTATTTTATTTTATTTTTATAAATTCTTTTATTTATAGATATTTAAAAATAAATTTTTTATTTTAAAAAATAAAATAAATTATATACTAATAAAATCTTTAAAAATTAAAATATTTTAATACATAAAATTAATTGAGTAAAATTATTTTATATGATTTAAATAGAATAACTAATTGATTTATTTAGTTATAAATAAAAAATAAAATATTAATACAATATGTATATTAATAAATATTAATTCTATTATTTCAGATAAATATATGAATATTTGTTTACTATAAATAAATAAAAACAATTTTTAATAAAATATTTTATCAATTTTAAATAAAACTTAAATAACTATTATTTTTATTTTAATTTAAGAAATTAATATATTTATTTTCTTTATTTCATATTTTAATTATTGTGATTCATAATAATTATGTATATCAATAATCATAACATTTAATTTATAAAAAAGAAATAAGAATTAGTAATTAAAATTTCTTTTACACATAAATATAAAATAATAATAGTTAAAAATTTATATTAAATCTAATTTTTAAATATAGCTAATTTATATTAAACAATTAATAAATATAAATTAATAACTATTTTAGTTTATTTTAAAGAAATAAGTTAAAATATTTTGTTTATTTAATTAATCATACTAATGTAAAATTATTTTTTTGTTTTTTTTAAAAAATCTTTAATTCCTCTAAAAATAGATTCAGCAATTTGTTGTTGAAATTTTGCAGTTTTTAATTTTTTCTCTTCTTCAATATTACTAATAAAAGCAGTTTCAATTAAAATTGATGGAATATCTGGTGCTTTTAATACAGTAAAACCTGCTTGATCAACAATATTTTTGTGTAACTTATTAACGCTAGCTATCCGTTTAAGTACTTTTCTACCAAACTTTAAACTGTCATTAATAGTTATCGTTTGAACTAAATCAAAAATAGTATGATCAAGATATTTATCACCACTTTTACTAACACCACCAATTAAATCTACTTCATTTTGTGTTTGAGCTAAATAACGAGCAGTATTACTAGTTGCCCCTTTTGTTGATAAAGCAAATATTGAAGATCCCTTCATTTTACGATTAACAAAGGCATCAGCATGAATAGAAACAAATAAATTTGCTTGCATTTTTCGTGCTTTTGCAACCCGTACTTTTAAAGGAATAAATATGTCTTCATTTCTAGTCATATAAACTTTCATTTTAGGTTCACGATTAATCAATATTTTTAATCTCCGAGCAATTTGTAATACTATATCTTTTTCTAGAGTTTTATATTTTCCTATTGCGCCAGGATCTTCTCCACCATGACCAGCATCAATCATAATAATTAACTTATTTATTTTTTTTTTATATAATTTTTTATTTTTAGATTGAAATACATTATCAAATTTACTTTTATTATAATCTTTTAATAATGTTAATAATTGATTGTCATTACTATAGAAATTTGAAGTAGGATAAAAATCAATAACTAAACGATGCTTAAAATTAGTAATAGGTGCAATATTAAATATTTGTAAATTAATGTGAATTTTTACTTCAAAAACTAATCGTACTGTTTTTTGATCAAATTGCCCAATTCTAATTGATTTAAGATAAGGATCACGTGAACTAATTTTATTATCAATATTTTTTAAAATAGCATTTAATTTTAAATTTCTTAAATCTACAATAATACGATTTGGTGAAGATAAAGCAAATTGACGATATTTTAAAATAATATTTGATTCTAAAGTTATTCGAGTGTAATTAGATGCAGGCAAAATACGAATAGCGATTATATTTAAAGATGAAGCTAATCCTAACGGAGTAATAATTAATAATATAATAACAACAATTCCCTGTAGAAAACATCGTTGTGAAAAACTGTATTTTGAATAATTCATCGAAAAACCTATTTAAAATATCAAATAATTAATCACTCGGATATCTTGTATCTTAAAATAAAAATAATAATTTATATATTTTTCTTGTTATTATTAAATTTTTATTAAATAATTTATTAGTATTATATAAAGAAAAATAAAAAATATATTTTAATTTAATTAACATATTTTTCAATTTTATTTTTTATCTTAATATATTAAAATATAATTTCATTATTATATAAGTAATATTTCTATCAAAAAAAAATTGATAATATCATTAGTAATATAAATTTATATAGATTATAAATATTTCACTATTTTATTTTTAAGGTATTTAAATAAATTAATAAAAAATTAATAATTAAAAATAACAAATACTTGTTATAAAATATTTTCTTAATTAATTAAAGTATCTTAAAAATTAATTAAATAAATATTAGGTAAATTACAATTAAATATTATTTTATATTATTAATAAATACAAATAATAGCTTAAATAATAAAAGTCGCTATATTAATATTATTAATAATAATTTTGTTAGATAACTCTTAAAAAATAAATTATTTTAATTACTATTAAAATAAAAAGGATAATAAATTAATAAAGTACGTATAAATTTTTATTTAAAGAATATTTTAATTTTATCAAAAAAGAAAATTTCTATTTTTCAATAACTAGAGAAAAATATTCTGATTAGAATATAATAATTATAACAACATAAATAACAATAAAATTAAAATTAAAAAAATAATTAAATTTAATTCTTGATAATATTAAAAATAAAAATAATTACTTTAATATATTTTTTATTAATAGTATTATTATAATACACAATATAAATTTAAATTAATTTAAATAATTATATTAAAATATTATTTTTTATTTAAATTAATATTTTTAAAATAAATTTTATAAATTTACTATCATTAAATAAAAATATTATAATTATTTATTATTTTGTAATTTTATATTTTTATAATAAAATATAAATAAATTACATTTTTAATAATTTTAGTTATTAAAAATTATTAAATATAAAAATATTTAAATATATTTAAAAATAAAAATATATTTGAAATTAAATAATTTTAATAATGATGATATATTAAAAATAATAAATTAAAATAATAATAATTTAATTATTTATTTTTAAAAAAATCATAAAAATTTTATTTATTATAAAATAATTAACTATTTTCAAGTATTGATATTTTTTATTTTATAAATATATCATAAATATTTAACATTTTATATTATATAATTTAATGCTAAATAAATTATCTATCTTATTTTATGAAAATTATTTTAAATATTATTACTTCTAATTTTTATTTTTACTATTTATATAATTTTATTGTTTGATAAAAAATCATGAACATGATTATCATTTAATCAAAATTAAAAAATTTTTTAATTTATTCATAGCTTAATTTAAGTCAAACAAAAAATTAAAAAATATTAATTATTTTAATAAAAATATATTTTATTAAAATAATTGATCAGCTAAACCACTATATCGTCCTGTAGGTGTTGTTAAAGCTTTTAAAAAAAAATGACGATTCGCATAAATTGTCAGTTGTTTTTTAGCTCTAGTAGTTGCTGTATAAATAAGTTCTTTACTGATAATAGAAGAAAAAGTTGGTGGTAAAACTAATATAGTATGTTCAAATTCTGAACCTTGAGATTTATGTACTGTCATGACGAAAGCAGTTTCATGTTGAGGTAAGTGATTAGGTTGTATTTTTTTGATCTTTCCATTCGGCAATATAAAATGAGCTTTTAAACTCTGTTGATCATCCATTAATATGATACCAATATCACCATTAAATAAACCAAGAGAATGATTATTTTTTGTAATCATAATTGGTTGACCTTCATAGTTTTTCTTTAAGTTAAATACTGGAGATCGAATATATCCTTGAGAATATAATATCTGTTCTAACTTATCATTTAATCCAATAACACCATATGGTCCTTTTCTTAGAGCAGTTAATAAACGAAAACGGTTAAAAGTAATTAAGATCTCTTTATAATTTTGACTTTTTTTTATCATATCTAAATAAAAATGATAATATCCAGCAGAATCATAAAGTAATTTATTATAATTTTTTGATAAAAGAATAGAATGAAAAGAAATATTTGTTTCTTTTTGTGCTAATAACTTTTCAATCTGTTTTATGTTACTTTTATTAATTGCTGTAGAAAATTGACCTATTTTTGATTTTGAATTAAAACGATAACTTTTCCGTAATAAACAAATTCTATCTTTAACTTTTACTCCATCATTTGATATAAAATTAGATAAATCACAACCTGTAATTTTATTTAATTGTACAGCTCGTTCATAACTATATCCACATTCTGAAAAACGACAAAGATCACCGAGAACAGCTCCTGCTTCAACAGAAGATAATTGATCCTTATCACCCAAAAAAATAACACGAGCATGACTAGGTATAGCTTCAACTAATTTTGCCATCATTGATAAATCAATCATTGATGCTTCATCAATAATTAAAATATCTAATAAAAGTGGATTATCTTTATTATGATATAAGAATTGATTATCTTGTTGAGCACCTAATAATCGATGAATAGTCTGTGCTTGTTCTGGCATGAATGTTTGTTCTATTATAGATAAATTTAATTTTATTAATGAATTATTTAACGATTCTGTTAATCGAGAAGCTGCTTTTCCTGTTGGTGCTGCTAACTGAATTATTAATTTTTTTTTACTTAATTTAATTAAAATGATTAATAAATATGTAACTATCATCGTTTTACCTGTTCCTGGTCCGCCAGAAATAACAGAAATTTGACTTGTTACTGCAATTGCAATAGCTATTTTTTGCCAATCTTGTGTATTTGATGGTGAAAAAAAAGAACTTAAAATAGCTGCTAAGTGCTGTTCATCAACATTTTCTAACAAATGTCGAGAAAAAAAATTAGCTACTAATTTTTCATTAGACCACATACGTTGAAAATAAAGTTTATTACCTGATAACACTAATGGTTTAGCTATTAATTTTTCTGTATTACAAACAGCATTACATTTTTTAAGTTCAGCATAAATACTATCACTATCAGGCGATCCTGCTATTTCCAAAAGTCTAAAAGCTATTTCAATTTGCCTACCTTTAAATAAATAGATTGGTTTAATTTCATCAATAAATAAACAAACATTCCCTTCTCGAGTTTTAACACTTAATAATGAAAATATTAATAATAATAACGGATTTTCATTTTTTGTTAACAGAATAGCAAGTTGTATATCTAAAAAATTAAATAAATTAAGTTCAACGGCTTGTTTTAATAAAGCTAGCATTATTTTATTTATCTCAATTAGTTTTACTAAATAATAAATCCATACCATTAATTAATTCATAAGCAGGAATAATATGATAAATACCGTAATTAGGATTGTTAATATCAACTCCACGTAAAAAAAAATAAATAACACCACCAAAATTTTTTTGATAAGCATAATTATGTAAACGATTTTGTAAATAACGATGTAAAGCTAAAGTATATAACTGATATTGTAAATCATATCTATGATCAATCATTAATTTTTGTATCGCATCTTGAGTATATGCTAGATTATTTATTCCTAACCAATTTGATTTATAATCAATAAGATAAAATTTATTTTTCCAGCAAAAAACTAAATCAATAAAACCTTTTAAAATACCTGTTAATGGTTCAAAATTAAGCGGTGGACAATTTTGAGATAAAATATCATATTTATGAGTTAGCATATCTAATGAAGATGGCGATAATAATTTTTCTATTGATAAATAAAATTGCATTTCATTTAATTGAAAATCAGGTGTAATTTTTGATAAACTAAAATTATCTTTAAGTAAAGGAACTTCAAAAATATTTATTAACCACATTTTTAATATAGGCGCCCAATCAGTTGAAAAACAAGCTATCTCTAATTTTTCAGCTAACCAAGATTCTTTTGGATGTTGATTAAATGGAAGCAATTCCAATAAAGAATGTAAAAAAGTTCCTGCTGCAGTACCTTTAGGAAAGGTATGGATATTTTTATCTTTTACTTCATCTTGAATTAAAAAGTTATCATTTTTTGTATCAGTATTTATTTTAGGATTTAAATCTTGTATAGTAATTTCAATATCTATATCATCGTAAGTAATTTTATCAAATAATGAATGTATTTTATTACAAGATAATCTTGAATAACTAGTAACACGCCAAGTATTTTGGATCTGACCTGTAAAATTTTGAGAAAATAACTTATTAGATTTATTTTTTTTAGAATACCAAGGAGATAAATTAATATGATTAATAGGCGTGATACTAATATTTTCACTAGCTAGTTCGTATAAAGCATCACGCAATATAGTAACATTACTAACTTTTCCTTTTTGTAATAAATAATTTAATGCACTTTGATAAAAACTAATATTATCATTTTGTTTACTAAGATGACCTTTTATTAAAGGTCCAACGCTAATACTACAATGATAAATTGAGCGCGTTAATGCGACATATAATAACCGTAAATCTTCAGATAAACGTTCTTCATTAGCTAATCTAATACTCTCTTTTTGTTGTGTTAAATCAAGATATTTTTGAAAGTTTTTACGATCATGAAAAACTGCTATTTTTTGCTGAGAGAATTGAGAAGAAAATGGCAAGCAAACAATAGGGTATTCTAAACCTTTAGATTTATGAATTGTACTAATATGAATTAAATTTTTATCACTTTTTAAACGTATTTGCTGATTTTCTAATAAAGGATTAACTTGATTAATTTGTCGTCCTAACCATCGGACTAAAGCTTGTTTATTGTGAAGTTGTAATTCAGTTTCTTGTAATAATTCATTAAGATGAATAAAATTCATCAAACGACTTTGACCATCTATATTATTCATTACTAGATTTTCAGCAATTCGATAGTTAATCATAATAGTTCGTAAAGTATGAAAAATACCATATTTTTTCCAAATTAGTAAATAATTAATAAATTCTTCAACTCGTACTGCAAACTTATTTTCATCTTGATTTAACTGCTCAATTTCTTCTGCATTTAATCCAATCAAACGAGTAACTAATGCACAACGTAATGTGTTTTCATTTTCAGGCGAAAGAATAGCTTGTAATAAATATAATAAATCATGTGCTTCATCGGTAGAAAAAACACTTTCTTGATTAGAAAGAAAAACTGATGAAATATTAAATTTACTTAATGATTTTCGTAATATTATTGCTTCAGAACGATTTCTAACTAATATCATGATATCTGCAGCTGTTATTGGTTTTTTTATATTATTTCGATAAAGTAATGTTGTTCCATTTTCACTTTCCTTAAGCCAATCACAAATCTGACTAGCATAGTGATAAGAAATCATTTCTTGATAATCTAAAACTGAAAAAGTTTCTTTATTTAAATAACAAAAATTTAATGCTGATAATTTTTTTGTTTTATGAATAAAACCTAAATTCTGATTAGAAGAAATTGAATTAACTTTATTAAATGGTATTTGCTCAAATAAAAATGGTTTTTCTGTCAAACTAAATAATTGATTAACAGCCGCAACCATACTTGATGAAGATCGCCAATTAGTATTAATGGTATAGTGTAATTTAATCTGATTTTTAGCTTTAAGATAAGTAAAAATATCTGCTCCACGAAAAGCATAAATGGCTTGTTTAGGATCACCAATAAACAATAAAGTACAATAATTATATCCTTGATAAATACGTTGAAAAATTCGATATTGTTGTGGATCAGTATCTTGAAACTCATCAATCATTACAACTGGATAACGATTACGAATTTCAGTAGCTAGTTTATCTCCACCTTCTGCATGTAAAGCTTTATCTAAATAACTTAATAAATCATCAAATCCTATTTCCTTGCGGCGCATTTTTTCTTTAATAATTATTTGACGAACACTAATAATTGCTTTTGAAATAAAAAAATCACGTAATGTAAATGATTGCTTTAAAAACTTATCAATAGCACAAAAAACATCATGTCTTGGTATATTATCTGTTATTGCTTTATTTTTAAGTTTAGATTGTGAAAAATAAATTAATTCTTTTGGTATTTTATAATCTATTGTTTTTGATTTTGCCCAATTAGTCACAGATGTTAACCATCTTGATAAATTATGATGACTATAACTATGTTTATTAACAGATGAATTATTAATTAATTCAAAAAAATTAGTTGAATTTAATAGCCAAAACTCTTTTAATATCTTTATATTATTTATTATTATTTTATGATATTCTTCTATTGTTTGAACTTTAACTGCTTGCTTAATAAATATTGGAATGTCTCCTTGTAAATAAGGTTTTATTTCAGCTAAAAGCGAATCTGGACCACTCCATTCATTAAAAATAATTTTTGATATAGAATAATCAAGTGGATAACAATAACGACGCCAAAAATCAGCACAAGCTTGTTTTTGTAAAGCATCTTCATTTTTTATTATCGAGTGTTCAAATAATATACCTAACTCAAAAGCATTATGTGTTAATATATGTTGACAAAAACTATGAATTGTATAAATTGCTGCTTTATCTATTTGACGCTCAGCAATAAGTAAACATTGAGCATCTAAATTTCTATTTGAAACAAAAGATAATAAAATTTTATATATTGAGTTTTTGTCGAAACCAATACCATTTCGAATACAAGCCATTCTCATTTGATGAATATTATATCGAATTCGTGATCGTAATTCATTAATTGATGCTTTAGTAAAAGTGACTATTAAAATCTCTTCAACACTTAATCTTCGAAAAAATGCATTTTTTTGTCCAATGCCCAATAATAATCGTAAATAAAGTAAACCTATTGTATATGTTTTTCCCGTTCCTGCTGAAGCTTCTATAAGCATCTGACCATATAAAGGTAAAGAAAATGGATCTAATTTATAAATTTTTATTATTCTATTCCTCTTATAACATTTAACTTATAAATAACTTAATTTATAAAATTTTTTCTTATTATTTTAAATTATATTGTTTTTTGTTATTCCATATATAAAAAATTGTATAAAGATTTTTTATTTAATTATTTATTGTTTTATATTCTAAAATTATCTTAATTCTTTAATGTATTTTAATAAAAGATAAAATAAAATTCTAGACAATTTTGTATCGAATAATATTATCAATAAAAACATTCATCATTATTTAAATAATAATAATTTATCATATTTTTTATTAAAATATGATAAATAAAAAAATTTTTTTGTTTTATTAATATTTATCAAGTCAATATATTTATAAAAGAAATGAAAATAATTAATTTTTTATTTTTTGTTAAATCTTTTATTATTTTTTTATTTTTTTTATTTTTTTTAACATTTATTAATGAATTTCAATTTTATTAATACTTACAATACTGTTTAATTTATTTTAATTCTATTTTACAAATAATTAAAAACTTTTAACCTAAGAGAATAATACTATAATAAATTATTATAAGTATATTTAGATAATTTTATACTGTAATTTAATAAGTTATTGGTAAAAAGATTAAATCTTTTAAAAATTATTCTAATTTGAATGATTAGTTATATAACTTCATGTTCTATTTATCTCAAAATATTATTTTCTATTATTATTTTATACTTTTTAATTTTTTTTTTAAAATACAAACTAAAATATTAATAACAGCAAAACTTTTAATTAAAATATATATTAAATTAAAATTTAATGTAGGTGAATAAAATTCATCATTTTTATTTTAAATAATCTATTTGTAATATTATTAAATATCAAATTATTAAATTTAATAAAAACACAAAAAATATATTTTATTATCTTTTTTGATTAAAGTAAATAAATTTAAATTTTATATTATAGATAATTAATTTTAATAACAACTACTTATTACTTTATTATTAAAATAATAACTAATTTAATTAGTATTAATAACTATAAAATTCTCATGTTTAATATTTATTAAATATTTTTTAAATATGATTCATATTAAACATAATATAATTATGTATAAATTAAAGTATAGAATTATATATTATCTCATTGAATTATTAGTTCTTAATATTTTCTATATTAATTAATTAATATAGAAAATATTAATTTAATAGCTTTATTATTATTTCTAAATTACTTATTTATTAATTTAATATTTATTAAAGAATTTTTTTATAATTAAGAATAATTACAATATCAATATTAATTTTTAAAAAAATTCATCTCTAGTAATTAATTAAAAAGAGTATTATATAACTTTAATCTTTATTAAATCATTAATATATTTATTAATATTAATTTTTATATAAAATTTTATTAAATTATTACAAATTGAAATTTAAATTAATTTCAATTGAATTATGCTTACAGATAATGAATTATCATTTCATTTACTTTATCAACTTAAATAAGTATAAATATTTTTATAAGAAATATTTTAAATTAAAATAAATAAAAAGTATCAATTGAGATTTAAATAATTAACCAAATAATTAATTGTTTGTTAAAATAAATTTAACTTAAAATTAAGTAAATAATTTCTTGTGATAAGAAAATTTTTAAATTCAATTTAAATTGATTATCTATATTATTACTTTTTTTTAAAATTTTAACAAAAAATATTAATTATTAATGCAATATATCATTATTATTTTTTGTATTTATAATATTTAATTTTTATCCATATCTTATATTAAATGATAATTAAACTAATGTAGCTAATGAGTTATTTATATTTTTAATTTTAAAAAATGTTTTAATTAAGTAAATAATAAAATCATAAAATACACTTTAACTTTATGATTATGATTATTGCTATTTAATAAAAATATAATATTATATTCAATTTAAGATAGGATTTAATATTATTAATATAATAATATTATTATATTTTTAAACAAATATAAAAATATTATTATATGATTATATGATTAATAAACTTTATACCTGATATTATTGTGTATTTTATTATTATATATCTCTTATATAACAAAAAAAATTTTAATACTAATTAATAACAATTTACCATATAAAATAATGTTAAAAATTAAAGTTATCGTATGTTAATAAATAATTTAAATATCATTTATTAAATTCTTTTTGATATTTTCTTATTATTTTTACTGAAAATTGCTATTGGTAATAAGTAAGTACGTGCGTTTCTTTGTATTATTTCAAGTAAATTATTATTTATTTTATTAAAAATTAAGCAAATATAACTATCTTTTATTTCACCAGGATACTTAAATGTACCTTCTAAAGATTTAATGAGTTGTCTTTCTGCTTTTTTTAAAATATCATCGGACTTAAAATCAAATTTATGATTATTTTTATTATAACATGACATTAACCAATTCCAACCACTTTTATTAAAAAGTGCTAATGGTGAATTCATTCCATTTTGATAAGCATTAATAAGTTGTTCTAAATATATTTTTGCTTGATGTTTACATACTGGATTAAAACACCATTCACTATTATTTTTTCCCCAATAATAACTTTTACCAGATTTAATAGTTAAACAAAAAATCAAATGTTCTATCCATAATGATAAACCATCATTAATCGTTAAATTTTCAGGACGATAACGAATAATACCATTTTTTTGAATATTTTGTAATTGCCCAACTAAGGTAGCATTATTAAAAAATTCAATAAATGGTTTATTAAAATATTTTTGACAATTTATTTTTACTTTATTAGCTAATGGCTGTATATCTTGAATTTGTTTTTCCAAATAAATTTGACCAAAATGCTTAGCTGGTAATTCTCCAGTTGCCAATAAAGTAATTAATAATTCCTCTAGTGGCTCTTCATTAATCATAGCTTTAAGTAAATTTTTATTAATTTTATATTGTTGTAATCGATTTACAATAAAAGGTTCATTATCAAGTAATTGTATTTCTTTATTAAAAAAATTAATTTTTAATCTTTTTTTAAAAAAAGTGCGAATTGGATTTTGATAAAAAGAAAGTAACTCTTCTAATAATATTTCATTGTTATTTTTTATAATTGGCGCTAATAATTGAGTACAAAATTTAAGTCGTAAATTACCTTCATTTTTAACTACTGGTAACCATTCACTAGCATAACTCTGATGGATGCTATTAAGCATATAATTTTCTATCGCAAAAGGTACTCTTGTATGTTTAATAATTAAATGTTCTTTCACTTTATTAGCACTATTATCAATATTTAAATTTTCATCACCATCTAAATAAAAGCTTTGACTAATATAATCAAGTAATTCATTTACTAAAATAGATGGATTATTTAGTTGGTTATTATAAATAGTATGGCCAATATAACTAAGATAAAATACTTTAGAAGAGGAATTTAAAGCCTCTAAAAATAAATAACGATCATCATTCAACTGATCTCTGTCACCACGTTGTGGTTTCTTAATCATTAAATCAAATCCTAATGATGATATTGACTGTGGATATATTTGATCATTCATACCTAATAAACACACGACTTTAAAAGGAATAGAACGCATAGACATTAGAGTACAAAAAATAATTTCACCGGTAAAAAAACGTTGATTAATTTTTTTATTATTAAAATATTTCAATAATTCATCACGAATAAGCGATATTGGAACTATATCTTCATATTTTGACGCTATTCCAATTTTAATAGTTTTTTGCCATTGCTGAATTATAAATATAAATATTGATTTAATTTGTTCATCAACTTGAAAAAAAGTATCTAGCAAACATTGACATAATGGTAACCACTCTGATAATTTTCTTTTCTGATTAAGTATACTTCTCCAAGTAGCTAATGAATCAATAAATACAGTAAATTGTTCAGCTAATTTAGTTGATAATCCTACACATCCATTATAAGGTAAAATTTTATTCCAAGTTCCTAAATTACTATCCATAACACAACCAAGCAAGATTCTATTTAAACCAAAAGTCCATGTATTTTGCCCTGTTATTGGTAATTCTAACATTTTAATATTTTTATCATCAAGTCCCCAACGTATGCCTGATTCATTAATCCATCGACGTAATAAAATTAATTCATCATCATGAATAAAAAATCGGCGAGCTATTGATGGAACTTCTAATAAAGTAAATACTTGTTCTGTTGTAAAGCGACTTTCCGGTAGATTAAGTAACGAAATAAAAACTTGTAAAATAAGATGAACCTGCATGGCTTTTCGATCTGAAATAGAAAAAGGTAAATGATATTTATCTGATATATGAGTAAAGACTGCTTGTATATAAGGTACATAACTCTCAATATCAACTGCCATCACAATAACATCTTTTGGTGTTAGAGTTGGATCTTTATCAAAGAGACTTAATAAATAATCTTGTAGTACTTCAATTTCACGTTGCTGACTGTGACACGAATGAAATACAACTGATCTATCTTGCTTATTTAACTTTCTTTTTGAAGAACTATCATTATAATTCGCTTCGGTTAGACCAAATTTAGAATGATCTTCTAAATTCAAAATATCTTGTTGAATTTGGTGTAATAAGCAATCACATTCTAAATCTATAAAATTAGAAATTTTATTAGATTTATTTAAATGAGAAAGAAAATAAAGGTTATCACGTCCTAATTTTCCCCAAGAATCTAATAGTGGATTAGTTATAAATTGTTTACCTTTTTGATTAAATGAATTATTAGCTAAATTTTTTTTTTTAAAATACGAAATTATATGCTGATCTCGATAATCTATTAATTTATATCCATTAAGTTTTTTCAAAAAAGTATATTTATCAATATCCCACCAATAATAACGACATGGATTATTAAACATTAAATAAATATCTATATGATGACTAATAGCATATAATACCTGTAAATAAACTGGAGGTAATGAAATAATACCACAAATAAATACACGTTCTGGTAATGTAACATATGAAGACATATTAGTAGATAAACTCTGTATAAATTGTTGATAAATATTTGCTAAATGCCATTTAGGTTGATTAAGTTTTTTAGTATACTGAATTAACGATAACCAAAGTTTTTTTTGCCATAGCTGATTATTATTTAACCCATTAATTAGTTTTTTTTTATTCCATTTTTCTAACCATTGTGGACGATAAATTAAATATTGATCAAACAGATTCGCAATCTGACATGATAATTGATATAATTTTATATTTTCTATATCGTTATTTAAATACTTTTTAAGTGATTTAAACTCTGGATCATTTAACAAAAAAGGTAAAATTATCATTAATTTCCAAGTCATTGCTTTTTTTGTAAAAGCACTCTCATGTGGAATATTTGATAAAACTCGAGTAAACATGTTCCAAATAAAAGTTGATGGTAAAGGAAAAGAAATATTAGCTGCAATTCCCAAGTTTTTTGCAATCTCTATTTGTAACCATTGAGCCATACTTGAATTTTGAACAAGAATAATTTCTTTTTCAAAAGGATTATTTAATGGATGATCTTTAATCAAATTAGAAATAAATTCTTTATGAATATCTAATTGATTGGAATGATAAATTTGTAGCATATTTCTCCATAAGAAAAAAATATTATCTCAATATATCTACTAATTCATTATATTTTTTTTAAATATAACTAGTTTTTATTTATTATATTTATATATTAAAATTAATGCTTAATACATAAATTGTTGATTTACTTTAAAAAATATATTTTTACTTAAATTACCATTTCAGTAGGAAAAGATTATTTTTATGAATATTTTTATTAATTATTATATCGATATAATAATAATTATTTTAATATCGTAAATAAATTTTAAATTAAACAATAAAACATATAAAAATTTATAAAAATTTTTTAAAAATAAATAATGAAAAATTAATATCTTCTTTTATTAATATTAATTAAAATTTTTATTGATTATTTTTTAAAATAAATTAAAAAATTACTATTTTATTTATAATTTTATTTCTTAATAATATATATTAAAATATACTTTAATATATTAAATAAATACTATAATATAGTAAATAAATCAAAAAATTTATTTATTATATTAGTAATTTATTATTTAAATTATTATCTTATAAATGAGATCGATATAAAATATATTATTTTTATTTTTCTAATTTTTTAATACCATTTCTATTATATAATTAAAAAATAATAATTTAAATATAAAATATTTTCATAAAAGTAAAATAATTTTATTACTATTTATTATTAAAATAATAACTTTAACATAACTTAATTAAATTACTCATTAAAATATTATATTTAAGATTTTAATTTTATTTATATATGTTTAAAGAGTTAAAATAATAATCAAAATATTCTTTAATTAATTATCAAAATATAAAGTAATCAATGATATTTTAATTTTATATTAGCTATTAATATAATTAATAAAGTAAAATTAATTTTATTTTAAATCTATAGTACAGTTTGTCATGTTAATTTATTTATTTTTATATACTAATAAACATATTTATTATATTTAATTATAAACATCAAGATTAAATTATAAATTTGATTTATTTAAATTAGAAATTATATTTTATAATGTAATTAATATTTTATATTTAATTAGAAATACAAAAATTAATTCTTTTTTATACAAAAAAAATATAAATATATTTTATTTCAATTATTTTATTATTTCTTGTTACTTAGAATAATAAATAATTTTATTTTTTATTAAAATTATTTATAAAAATTATTATACCGTAAATGGATATTTAATTGCATCATGATGTTGATAACCAATAACTTCAAAATCATTACTACTCACCCAAGTTTCAATATCTTTTAAAGTTTTTATATCAGGATTAATATATAATTGTGGTAAAGAATATGGAACACGTTTCAATTGAATGTCACGCATAATTAAAAGTTGATTTTCATAAATATGAGAGTTTACTATTTTATGATAAACTTTACCTGGTTTATTATCCGTAATTTGAGCGACAAGTGCTAATAAAACAAAACATTGAATTTGATTAAAATTTAGTCCTAAAGGAACATCACAACTACGTTGATATGAAGTTAAGTAAAGCATATTATTTAAAAGAGAAAATGTATGAGTATGCATACAAGGACGTAAACAACCTAATTCGAATTCACCTGGATTATAAAAAGTAATTATTTCTGCACGATCATCTATTTTAGCTGAAAGGTTATTAATAACTTTTTTTAGTTGATCTAAATAAGTACCGTTAGGCTTAAGCCAAGAGCGCCCTTGGATACCATAAACTCGCCCCATATCATCTTCACCTTTACGATTAGGATTATTTAGCCATGCTTGATTTTTATTAGCGTTAGCATTCCAAGTATTACAGCCAATATTTCGGAATTGTGCAGCACTAGAATAACCTTTTAAGTAACCTAATAATTCAGCAATAGCAGATTTATAAAAGCTTTTACGAGTTGTAATTAAAGGAAATTGATTATTTGCAACATCATATTCTAAATCAGAATTAATAACAGTTAAACAACGAATTACTGTACGTTTATTTTCTAACCAGTGACCTTCGTTAATAATGCGTTTACATAAATCTAGATATTGATTCATTATTATTACTCACTTAAAATCTATTATTTATTTAAAAAATTAACTAAACTATGTTAATTAACATATAATATATTTATTATTTTTAATATTTTAATGATTATATAATTTATACAATAATTATAATTTATGCAAAAATCATCAGAAAAATACCTATAATAATCATAGGAGTTGATAAAATTTGTCCCATACTTATACCACCAAATAATATACCAAACTGGGCATCTGGTTGACGGAAAAATTCAATAAAAACACGAAATACACCATAACAAATTAAAAACAATCCTGAAACACTCCCTATTGGACGAGGTTTACGAATAAATAAATTTAAAATAATAAATAAAACGATTCCTTCAAAAAACATTTCATAAAGTTGAGAGGGATGTCGTGGTAATACACCATATTTCTGTAGAATAAAAAGTAAAGAAGGATCTTGACTGACAATATGAATATCTTCTCTAAATGAACCTGGAAATAACATTGCCCATGGAGTATTTAATGTTACACGTCCCCAAAGTTCTCCATTAATAAAATTACCAATACGTCCCATACCTAATCCAAATGGAATTAAAGGTGCAATAAAATCAGCAACTTGAAAAAAATATCGATTAGTTTTACGCGCATACCACCATATAACAAATATTACTCCAATTAAACCACCATGGAAAGACATTCCTCCATCTAAAACTTTAAATAGATATAAAGGATTATTTAAAAAAGTAGGTAAATTATAAAATAAAACATACCCTAAACGTCCACCGATAAAAACACCTAAGAAACCCATATATAGTAGATTTTCAATCTCATTTTTCGTCCAACCACAATTTATTTTATTAACTCTTCTCTTTGCTAACCATAAAGCAAAAATAAATCCAAACAAATACATCAAACCATACCAATAAAGAGTTATCGGACCAATTGAGAATACAATAGGATCAATGTTAGGAAACACAATATAATTATTATTCATTATTTCTATTGTTTTTTAGTTTTAACAAATTTAAAAAATTTATGACTATATAGTTTAGTTTTTAAAACTAATATTATTTTATTAAATAAATTAATTATTAATTAATTTTTATTATTCTTATATTGTTTTGATTATATTTACCTTTTTCTATAATTATTTTATAAAAATAACTATAATTTAATATTATTCTTTTATTCTATAGAGACATAACCACAGGAGCAAATTCTTTCATAACGCGTCGATAAACATCACGTTTAAAAGATACAACCTGACGAATAGGATACCAGTAACTTACCCAACGCCAACTATCAAATTCAGGTGTTTTACTTATTTGTATATTAATATTATGTTCATTACAAATCAATTGTAATAAAAACCATCGTTGTTTTTGTCCAATACAAACCGGTTTTGTGTCTAAACGCACTAAACGTTTAGGTAATTTATAACGTAACCAGTTTCGAGTAAACGCTAATATTTTAACATCTTTACGATCTAACCCAATTTCTTCAAATAATTCCCGATACATTGTCTGTTCTGGTGATTCTTTAAAATTAATGCCACCTTGAGGAAACTGCCATGAATGTTGTCCATAGCGTCGAGCCCATAATACTTGGCATTGCCGATTACAAATTATAATTCCTACATTTAGGCGGTAGCCATCATTATCAATCATCTGACTATCTCATTAAAAATTTGAAAGATAATTCATTATTTTATAATACTCTATATAATAAACCTTTATCAAATATAGTATTTGCAATTGCACGATAACATCTTACAATAAAAGAAGCTTATCTTATTAATAACTACGATATAAACATTATTAATAATTATTTAAAAAAAATAAAATAAGCTTAATCCGATTAATATTGGTATAAGAATTTGAGTTGATCTAATAATTTATTTATAAATAAATAGTTTCATTATTTTTTATTTTTTAAATTCTATAACATCACTTTTATTTAATTATATAAAGGAGAGTCCAGTATTTGAAGAATCTACTATTAAAAATAGTTAGTCTTAGTCTAATTTGTTATTCATCTTTTACCCTACAAGCAAAACCTATATTAACAATTTATACTTATGATTCATTTATTACAGATTGGGGACCAGGGCCTATAATAAAATCTTCTTTCGAAAAAATATGTAACTGTAAGTTAAAATTAATTAGTCTAAATAATGGAGTAATGTTATTAAATCGACTTAGAATTGAAGGAAAGAATAGTCAAGCTGATATTATCATTGGACTTGATAATAATTTAATTGATCTGGCAAAAAAAACTAATTTATTTATTGAAAGTAAAGTTGATACGAAAAAGCTTAATTTGCCAATAAAATGGGAAAATAATATTTTTATTCCTTATAATTATAGTTATTTTTCTTTTATTTATAACAAAAAACGAATAACTAAAGTACCTAAAAGTCTTAATGAACTTATTAATAGTCTACAGCCATGGAAAATTATTTATCAAGATCCACGTACTAGTACGCCAGGATTAGGGTTACTACTTTGGATACAAAAAATTTATGGGGAAAAAAGCTCTCAGGCTTGGAAAAAAATAGCTAAAAAAACAGTAACTGTTACAAAAGGCTGGAGCGAATCATATAGATTATTTTTAAAAGGTGAAAGTGATTTCGTATTTAGTTATAACTCTTCATTAGGTTTTCATTTACTAAATGATAAAAAAAATAATTACGCTGTAGCTCTATTTAGCGAAGGACATTATCTACAAATTGAAGTTGCTGCTCAATTGGCAACTAGTAAACAACCTAAACTAGCCAAACAATTCATGAAATTTATGTTATCACCAGCATTCCAAAAAATATTACCTATAACAAATTGGATGTATCCAGTAATTAATATATCACTACCTAATATTTATAAAAAAATACCGGTACCAAAAAAAGCATTGCAGTTTAATGCAGAAGATATTACTCAACATCGTAATCAATGGATATATTTATGGCAAAATGCCGTCAGCGGTTAATAAAAAGTTCACTTTGGCCTGGTATACTTGTTTCTAGCTTATTAATCATTATTGTTATAATTACTTTTAGTACTTTATGCTTATATTCTCCTAAAATAAATTTAAAAGAATTTATTAATGATATTTATTTATGGCATGTCATTAGATTTACATTTTGGCAAGCATTATTATCGACATTATTATCAGTTATTCCAGCAATATTTTTAGCTAAAGCTCTTTTTCGGCGTTATTTTTTAGGTCGGATACTATTTTTACGCTTATGTTCAATGATACTTATATTACCGGTATTAGTAGCTATTTTAGGTATATTAAGCGTTTATGGAAGAATGGGATGGCTTGCTAAATTTTTTCAATGGTTAGGTATTAATTATGAATTCACTCTTTATGGTTTAAAGGGTATTTTATTAACACATGTATTTTTTAATTTACCATTAGCTACTCGGATACTATTGTTAGCATTAGAAAGTATTGCTGTTGAACAGTGTCAACTTGCTGTTCAACTAAATATGAATAAATGGCAATATTTTCGTATTGTTGAATGGCCTTATCTTAAACGACAAATTTTATCAATATCCGCCTTAATTTTTATATTATGTTTTACTAGTTTTACTACTGTACTAACGCTTGGCGGTGGGCCAGCTACAACTACTATTGAATTAGCAATTTATCAATCATTAAATTATGATTTTAATTTAAATAAAGCAGCTTTACTTTCACTTATTCAACTTTTTTTATGTTTAAGTTTAGTATTATTAAGCCAAAAATTAAATGTCACATTTTTTGTTAGTACTACTCGACAATTGCAGTGGAAAAATTCTGATGATAATAAATGGAGCAAATGGTGTGATATTTTATTAATTAGTATTACAATATTTTTTTTAATTTTACCTTTATTAGCAATCATCATTGATGGTTTAAATTTAACATTATTACATGTATTACGACAACCAAGTCTATGGAAAATGTTTATTAATTCAATTTTTATTGCTATTAGTGCTGGTGTTATTTGTATCATTATAACTATGATGTTACTTTGGAGTAGTCGTGAGTTACGTATTCATGGATTAATAATGTTACATAGAACCATTGAATTAAGTGGATTATTAATATTTTCAATACCAGGTATAGTTTTAGTAACTGGATTTTTTTTATTATTTAATAATAATACTGTTTTTTTAAATGATTCACCTTATAGTTTAATTATCTTAATAAATGCTTTAATGGCTATTCCTTATGCTTTAAAAATATTAGAACATCCAATGCATGATTTAGCTGAACGTTATAATTTACTGTGTCTCTCGTTAGAGATAAAAGGCATAAATCAATTAAATTTAATTGATTTAAAAGTTTTAAAATCTACAATAGGACAAGCTTTTGCTTTTGCTTCTATATTATCAATAAGTGATTTTAGTATTATTATACTATTTGGTAATGAAAATTTCTGTACACTATCTTATTATCTTTATCAACAATTAAATTCTTATAATAATAATGATGCAGCAGTTACTGCATTATTAATGTTATTACTTTGTTTTAGTTTATTTACTTTATTAGAATATTTATCAGGAAAAAAATATGATTAAATTAAATCACCTTATTTATTATTATCAGAATCTAACAATACAATTTAATTTTCAAGTAAATAAAACTGAAAATATAGTTATATCAGGACCTAGCGGCGCAGGAAAAAGTACTTTATTAAATTTAATTGCAGGATTTCAATATCCAAAACAGGGTGAAATTTGGCTAAATAATCAAAATCATACTTTCACATCACCTACAAAACGCCCAGTTTCAATTCTTTTTCAAGAAAATAATCTTTTTTCTCATTTAACTGTTTGGGAAAATATTGCATTAGGTATTTCACCAAATTTACATTTAAAACAATCTCAACATAAAGAAATAAAACAAATTATAGAACAAGTTTCTCTTAATAACTATATAACTCGTTTACCTTCTCAAATATCTGGTGGACAACGTCAACGCACTGCATTAGCACGTTGTTTGCTTCGTAAAAAACCAATTTTATTGTTAGATGAACCATTTTCTTCTTTCGATCCGGTATTACGTAATGAAATACTAATATTACTTAAACAAGTATGTAATGAACGAGAATTAACTTTATTAATAGTTTCTCATAGTTTAGAAGATATTAGTAAAATAGCAACTCGATCTATTGTTATTTCAGAAGGAAAAATTGTTTATGATGGTAAATTAAATTTATTGATTAATGGATTAACACCAGCAAGTATACTACTTGGTATATCTCATTTTTGATTTTTATAAAAATTTATTATTAATTTATAACTTTATTAAATATTAACATTATATTTTATATCTAAAAAATATTAAAAACTAAATATTATTAAATAATAATAATTAATATTTAATATTATTTAAATTGATTAATAATTACATAATATATACTATACATTTTATTATAAATAAATAAAATTTTATTTTATTATAACATAAATAAATTAACTTTTAAATTATCAAATACAATATTATTAATTGTTAAAATAACAAATTAATTTTTAATTATAAAATTTAGTAAAATCATAAAAATTAAAAAATTAACTCTAAAAAATACTAAAATTTCTTAATAAAAATTTTTCAATTTAAGTTACTAGTAATATAGTAAATTTATCTATTTTTTATCAGATATAATTATTAATCTTATCTTAAATATATTTAAAAAATAAATATATATAAACTAAATATAAAATAATATTTTATTAAAATAAAAATATTAATGATAAAATTATTTTTATTAAATATTATTTAAGTTAACTATATTATATTCTAATAATTTTAGATTTTAATTAAAACTATTCAATTATTAATAATTAATTTTTTTTCATTAAAAAATAATGACACTCATTTTATCTCTAAAAATTAAATACAGAAAATTTTAAGATTAATTATAAAATTTATTGATTGCATATTAATTAACTAAAAAACATATTTTTTAGTTTTTATAAAGCTTACCTAAAAATTAATATTTAGATTATATTATAAATTATTTAAAATGACGTTCTTTTTTAATTAAATCATAAGCAGATTGAATTGATTGTGTTTTTTGTTTAGCAATTTCCATTATTTCTTGTGATAATCCTTTAGCAATCAATTTATCTGGATGATGTTCTGCCATTAATTTACGATAGGCACGTTTAATTTTAGTTCTTTCATCATTGGGATGTACATTTAATATCTTACACGCATCAACTAATGTTATTTCTTTAATGGTATTTTGATAATAACTTGAATCATAAAAGTATTTACTATTATATTTAAATTGTTGACCGTATTTTATTTTTTCTAAAAATTCTTCAAATTGATTATATGAAATACCTAATTCTTCTGCAATAATAAGTAAAATTTTTCTCTCATTAGGATGTAAAATACCATCAGAAAAAGCAGCTTCTATTTGAGTTTCTAAAAATATTTGAATAAGATCAAATCTATTGGAACAAGTCTTATGTATTTTTTTTAACGTTTTTCTTAATAAAAAATTTCGATCCTTACCTTCTCTAAAAGCATTTTTTGCTAAAATTTTGGCATCATCATGTAATTGCATTTTATCCATAATTTTTGTTGCTAATTTGATATCTACCTCAGTAATTTTTCCTTTTGCCTTAGTCAAGTGTCCTAAAACTTGAAATAAACTAATAAAAAAAAATGTTTTAAAGTTTTTATTTTGTTTATTAGATGTTTTTTCTAAATTTTTTTGTTCTAATATTATATCATATATATAACCAATAATAAAACCAATGATAATACCCCAAATATGAATACCAGACATAATCCCAAAGATAACACCAATAATTTTTCCATAATATCGCATAAATTTTCTAATTCCTCAACACCATCTGAGTATAATTTTGCATTATCATACTATTCATTCTATTCTGTATCTAATAACTTAATTTAAAATAAATATAATTAATCTACTTATTATAAATAAATGTTATTAAGTGTTTTAATTATCAAATTTTACTTACACGGTAATATAAATAAAGGAATTACATACAGAATGATAAAAAAAAATTATGAAATACTACTTTTTACTATTATCTTTATAGTTCTTTATAGTCAAAAAGCGAACTCTAATCTAACAGAACAATGCATGTTAAAAGTACCAATATATACTAAACCAATTATAAAAAATAATTTTAATGATCTACTTGTTTATATCAAATCAAAATATTTAATTAGTAAATATCCTTATTTTATTGAGTATAAAGGTAATGTAAATATTCAACAAGGTAACCAGACCCTCAATTCTGATAGAGTTAAATTAACACAAAAAGAAATTATAACTCAGAAATTATTACATACGATAGTAGCAACAGGAAATGTATATTATGATAATCCACAAATCATCATAAAAGGCTCAAAAGCATGGTTAAATCTTAATAATAAAGATACCAATATCGAAAAAGCTAATTATTTAATGCTAGGACGTCAAGGTCGTGGTTATGCAAATAAAATAAAATTACGAGGTAAAAATAGATATACAATTTTAGAAAAAGGTATGTTTACTACATGTCTAGAAAATAATAATAATTGGAGTATTATTGGTTCAAAAGTTGTTTTAGATTATAAAGAAGAAGTTACTAAAATATGGAATGCTCGATTTTACATTGCTAATATACCAATTTTTTATAGTCCTTATCTACAATTACCAGTTGGTAATAAACGTCGTTCCGGTTTTTTATTACCTAATAGTAATTATTCTAAAGGTTCAGGATTAAATTTTTCGTTACCATTTTATTGGAATATTGCTCCTAATTATGATGTAAGTATTACACCACAATTTATGACATTTCGTGGAATAAAATTGAGTAACGAATTTCGTTATCTAACTATTTCTGGAACAGGTACTATTGCTCTTGATTGGTTAAAAAATAATCGTAGTTATATTAAAAATAAAAATATTAATAAATATCAAATTCGTAATAATAATAGATGGATTTTATATTGGGGTCATTTTGGTATATTTAATCAAGTGTTACGTTTTAATATTAATTATAAAAAAGTCAGTGATTCAAACTATTTTATCGATTTTACATCTAAATATGGTAATAGTACTGATAGTTATGCTATTCAAAAATTTAGCATCGGTTATGTACAACCTAACTGGAATATAACTTTAACACATAAACAATTTCAAATTTTTGTTTCTTCACCTAATAGTAATATTTATAAAACTAAACCTCAATTAGATTTCAATTATTATAAAAATAATTTAGGACCATTTGATATGAAAACCTATGTACAAGCAGCTCATATTATGAGCATGAAAGCTAATAATCCAGATGTTAAACGATTACATATCGAGTCAGAAGTAAATTATCCATTATATAATAATTGGTTAAATATGAATAATGCCGTAAAAGTAATGGCAACTTATTATAATCAAGATATTCCTGCTAATTTAGCTGATAGTAAATTAAAAAAACAAGTTACTCGTATTTTACCTTCACTAAGCTCTGATGCAAAATTTTTTTTCAAACGAGAGCTATTGATAAATAATAATTATATACAAACATTGGAACCTCGAGTTCAATATCTTTACGTACCTTATCGTGATCAAACTAATATTAATAATTATGATTCATCTTTATTAAAGACTGACTATAATGGTTTATTTCGTAATTATATTTATAGTGGATTAGATCGTATTGCTTCAGCTAATCAATTAACGACTGGTATCGCTACACGAATTTATAATCAAGAATTAACTGAACGTTTTAATTTTTCTATCGGACAAATATATTACTTTAAATACCCAAGAACTGGTGATTTTAATTTACAAATTAAAGATAAAAATAATACTGGCTTATTACTATACGCAAGTGATACTTATTTACGATTAACAAATAAATTAGGATTACGTGGTGGACTTCAGTATGATAAGCAGCTTGATGATATTACTATGGGTAATATTATAACAGAATATCGTTTAGATTCAAATCGTTTAATTCAACTAAACTATCGTTTTGTTAATCAAAATTATATTCAAGCAACTGTTAAAAATTCCATAACTTTTCAAAATGGAATCTCTCAAATAGGAGTAATAATAAATTGGCCTATAGATGATCACTTAGATTTTATTGGCTCATATTATCATGATATAAAAGAAAATCAACCTGCAACTCGATTAATTAATTTACAATATAGCACTTGTTGTTGGTCAATTAATATTGGTTATGAACGTAAAATTATTGGTTGGCAAAAAGAAAATTTTATTAGTGATTATGATAATAAATGGTTAGTTAATATAGAGCTAAAGGGCCTAAACAATAATCATAATTTTAAAAATCAAGATATCATCAATAATGGTATTTTACCTTATCAACGAACATTTTAAAAAATAATATTTTTATTAAATAGAAAAACTTAAATATGATTAAGTTATAATATAATTGAAGAAGATAAGAATTTTATGAATTATTACCAAAAAATAATTATTAGCTTTTTTTTTATAGTAAATAGTACTATTACATTATCAACACCACAAGAACTTGATAAAATAATTGCTATTGTTAATGATAGCTTTATTTTGCAAAGTAGTATAGATAATATGTTAAGTATAGAAAAAATAAATACAAGAAATAAAAAACAAAAAATTCAAAACGAAAATAGATTACGTCATCAAATATTAGAACGCTTAATTATAGAAAAAATTATTTTTCAAATAGCTGAAAAAATGCATATAAAAATATCTGACAAAGAAATAGATTTTTTTATTGATAATATTGCAGCGCAAAATAAATTAACTTTAAACGAATTATATAAAAAATTATTAAAAAGTAATATTAATTTACAAAATTATCGTAATGATATTCGTAAAAAAATTATGATTTCAGAAATACTTAATAATGAAATTCATCGTCGTATTATAATTTTACCACAAGAAGTTGATCTATTAGCTGCTCAACTTAGTTTTCAATTAAACCAAAATATTAATATTAATTTAAGTCATATTTTGATTCCGATATTAAAAGATTCAACTAATAAACAAACTAAATTAGCAATTAATATTGTAAATAAAATTTTAATTAAATTAAAACAAGGTGCTGATTTTAATAAATTATCTATTACTTATTCTACTGATCATAATATATTAAAAAGTAAACAAATAGGTTGGAATAAAATCAAAGAATTACCAACATTTTTTACTCAACATATTCAATATGCTAAAAAAGGTGATATTATTGGACCTATACTTTCTAATATTGGATTTCATATTTTTAAAATTAATGATATACAAAATAAAAATATTCCTTTTTTTGTTACTGAAGTGAAAGTACGTCATATTCTTATTAAGACATCACCTATCATGAATAATGAACAAGCATATAAAAAAATACAACAAATTGCTAAACAAATTCAAACAGGACAAATAACTTTTATTAAAGCAGCGAAAAAATATTCACAAGATCTAGATTCTGCATTGCATGGCGGACAACTTGGTTGGAATATGCTTCATGTTTATGATATGGAATTTCGTAATAATTTAATGTATTTAAGTAAAGGTGAAATAAGTCAACCGATTAGTTCTTCTTTTGGTTGGCATCTTATTCAATTAGAAGATATCCGTAAAGTTGACAAAACTAATACTGTATATAAAGATCAAGCATATCATCTATTATTTAATCGTAAATTTAATGAAGAAGCACAAATTTGGACAGAAGAATTACGTACATCTTCTTATATAAAAATTCTTAATAATAATCTAGAGTAATTTTATGAAAAAATTAACTAAAACTATTGTTATTACAGCAGGTGAGCCTGCTGGAATAGGTCCTGATCTTTTAATCAAACTTGCCCAACAGAATTGGCCAGTTAGATTAGTTGCTTGCGCTGATCCAGATCTTTTAATGACCAGAGCTAATCAACTTGGTTTAGAATTAGAGTTAACCATTTATTCACCTAGATTATTAAATAACAGCCAAGCTGCTAAATCATTAACGATTTTACCTATAAAATTATTAACACCTGTTATAGCGGGTCAACTAAATAAAAAAAATAGTATTTATGTGATAGAAACACTTAATCGTGCATGTGATGGTTGTATGACTAATGAATTTTTAGCATTAGTTACAGGCCCTGTCCATAAAGGAATTATAAATGATGCGGGTATTTCCTTTACAGGGCATACTGAATTTTTTGCTAATAAAAGTAAATCAAAAAAAGTCGTTATGATGTTAGTTACAAAAACATTGCGTGTTGCGCTTGCAACTACTCATTTACCTTTAAAACAAGTTTCAGATGCAATTACTTTCAGTAGTTTACAAGAAGTTATTTATATTTTAAATAATGAGTTAAAATGTAAATTTGGTATTAAAACGCCAATTATTTATATTTGTGGATTAAATCCTCATGCTGGAGAAGGAGGATACATGGGATATGAGGAAATTAATACTATTATTCCAGTTATAAAAAAATTAAGTCATGAAGGATTACAACTTTATGGTCCTTTTTCAGCAGATACTTTATTTCAGCCAAAATATATGAATAAAGCTGATGTGATTTTAACTATGTATCATGATCAAGGCTTACCTGTAATAAAATATCAAAGTTTTAATAATGCGGTAAATATTACTTTAGGTTTACCATTTATTCGTACATCAGTAGATCATGGTACAGCAATTGAGATGGCAGGAAGTGGAAAAGCAAGTGCAAATAGTTTAATAACTGCTTTAAAATTAGCCATTAATATGATAAAAAATAATAATGAATAAACAAATATATCAAGGACACTTTGCGCGTAAACGTTTTGGGCAAAATTTTTTAGTTGATAAATTTATTATTAATAATATAGTTACTAACTTTAATCCAAAATATGATCAAATTATTATTGAAATTGGTCCTGGTTTAGGAGCTTTAACATTAGCTGTCAGTGAATACGTAAAAAATATGACAGTAATAGAATTAGATCGTGATCTTGCTGTTAGATTAGCAGTACATCCTAAACTTAAATCTAAATTAACAATTATACAAAAAGATGTAATGATGATTGATTTTACAATGATAGCAAAAGAAAAAGGTCAACCTATTAGAATATTTGGTAATCTTCCTTATAATATTGCAACTTCTTTAATATTTTATTTATTTACTTATGTTAATATTATCTCTGATATGAATTTTATGTTACAAAAAGAAGTCGCTAATCGTTTAATTGCGAAACCAAATACTAAAGAATATGGTCACTTTAGTATTATAGCACAATATTATTTTAATATAACTCATATTTTATCAGTACCAGCATCAGCTTTTATACCATCACCAAAAGTAGATTCAATTGTAGTTCGTTTAGCTCCTTATGAACAAAATAATTATCCTACTTGTGATGTTAAATTATTAAATCATATTACTATACAGGCATTTAATCAAAGACGTAAAACAATTCGAAATAGTTTAAAAAATTTATTTAATGTACAGGAACTCGAACAACTCGGTATTAATTCAAATTGGCGCGCTGAAAATATTTCAATAGAAAATTATTGTAAGTTAGCAGCAAATTTGCTAAAATAATAAATTATTAATAATAAACTTAAAATACTATGTTAAATAAACATAATATTTATATGCAATATAAGAAATTATATTAAAAATAAATTTCATAAAAAAAATTAAATTTATTTTATCTATTTAATTTTTATTGATAATTTTAATTATATTTAAATTTATTCAAATAAATATCTATTAATCAATTAATAGGTTAAAATAATAAAAATAATGAAGTAAAAATGAAAATTTTTAAAAATAATTCATTATTAAATTTTATTATAAATTTATTCATATTAACTATGTAATGTAAGAATCTGTCAATTATAAATAATAAAAAATTATATTTTGATATTTTACTCTTTTTTTATAATTCTAATAATTATAAATTAATTATGATATTTTTTATAAAAATATCATAATTACTCATATTAATTTAAAAATTTTTTAAATTAATAAAATTTAAATTAACAAAGAATATCTATATATTAAGATAATCTTGATGAGTATTCAATTCTGTTAAATATTTTAAAATTTTATATTTTAATTTAAAATAAAATATATATTTAAAATTAATAATAAATTATTATAATAATTAACTTATCTATATATTTATATGAATATAATAAATAAAAAACAAACTTAAATTACCGATAATCTTTAATTTAAATTAATTAGTTAATTAATTAATTTATTATTAAATCAGTTGTTATTTACAAATAAATAATAATATAATAATATTGTATAATTTTAATATTTTAAAAAATATGTTTAATAATATTTATTATATTTATCAATTAATAATTTAAAATTATCAACTATTAACTTAAATTATTAAATTATTTTATTTATTTTTAAAACATCAATAAATTATTATTTATTCATTTTTATAAAAATTCATTAAATGTTATTAAGGTATAATAATATATAAGAATTTTTTAAAAATAATAACTAGTCTCATTATAGTTGAGAATTTTTATTAAATTTAAAGCGGCGCTCTAATATCTCAAAATAATAATTATGAATTTTTTTTTCATTTGATTCATGGTATTCGGTAAATATGGAATTCCATTCATTAGGTTCATAAATTGGGAAATAAGTATCTCCAATCACTTTTATATCTATATGAGTTAAATAAAGACGATTTGCTAAAGGTAAAAATAATTCATAAATTTTTTTTCCTCCTATAATCATTATTTCTTCTGCTTTCCCTGCTACAGCTAACGCTTCATCAACTGAGTTAACTAAGATAATATCTTTATCATTACTTAATCGAGTATAACTAAGAACAATATTTAAACGTTTAACTAAAGGCTTACCTATAGATTTATAAGTCATGTATCCCATTATAACTGGTTTATTTAAAGTATTATGCTTAAACCAAACTAAATCATCAGATAAAGTCCACGGTATCTTATTTTTTAAGCCAATCACTTTATCTAATGCTATTGCTGCAATTAAACTAATATTCATTAGGTCACTAATATTTAAAAATAGAAAATTAAATTATTAAATTTTATAAAAAAATATAAAAACAATAAATAATATTAATTATTTTTATAATTAACTATAAAACTATTATTAACAATTTTAAAAATTTTTAATATAAAATATTTGAGATTCTGTATTTTATTATTAAGTATTGCTGTGTTCATTAATAAAATATAAATTAATATAATTTATATTTTATATTATACATTAACACTAAAAAATTTCATAAAATTATTTCATGATTATGAATAATTTATAATATTTTAACTAAAATTATTAATTAACGAAAATAATGAATTATTTTTATAAAGAAAAACAATCATAAAGAATTAATAGTTAAAATTTTAATTAAATTTAATAAAATCAATAATTTAAAAAATTTTTTAATATATTTTAATAATATCTATTATTTTTTAATTATTATCATTAATAACTCTATTTCAAATATATTAATTTATTTTTTTAATGCTCTTCTTTTGAAACTATAAGTATATTTAAATACTCATAAAATAGCACTTTTTGATTATTATTTATTAAATAAAATAATCAATTATAATTAATTATTAAAATATATAATATTTTTAATTTAATATATTATATATATAAAAGAATTTAACTATAAAAATTTAATATATAAATCTATACACGATTAATTTAATTAAATATTACTTAATAATAAAAATTAATAGTTGTTATTTTATAATATGAGCATTATAAGATATTTAACTTATTTATTTTATATATAAAAATAAAATATTCAATATTTTAATAATTAAGACTATTTAAATTATTTAATAAATTTATTTAATATAATTTACATTTCAATTAATTAATTATGTATTTATTTTAGTATCTTTTAAAGTATATTAACATGATATAAATAAATCATGATTAGATAATAAAATAATAATACTAATAATTAGTTAATATATTAAATAATATTAATCTAATAGCTCTTTAAATTTTAATATTTGAAACTCGCAACTTACTAACTATTCTAGCTGTTTTTTCAAAAAAATAATTATTTATAATATTAACTTTAAATTACTAATGGTTTTTATGTTAATTATAATTATAAATAATTATAATTATTAATTAATAATATCAGTATAATTTCTATAAAAAATTAATAAGATTTTAGCGTAAAAATAAAGACTATTAAAAATAAGATTAAAATAAAGTTTAAATGAAAATAATAAATACTTTTTATTTTTAGCTAATAAGTACATAAAATATAAAAATATTAATTATTTATATTAACAACTGATGAATCATCATTAATCTAATAATATATTATCTCTATAAAATTATTAACAAAACAATGTTATTTATTGTTTATTGAAAAATAAACATTATTTTATAACTACTATTAATTATATTATCATTATTATTTTAGTTAATATTTAGTTATAGTTAAGATGATAAATCATCTATATTAAAATTTTTCTTAAATATCAAAAATATAAAAAATAATTTTTAATAAAAATTAACTCAAATTACATTTCCTTTTTGTTCTATTTCTGCAATTTCTTTATTTAATTCTACAATTTTAATTTTAAATAAATCATGACAATATTTTGTTAATTTACGAACATTTTCCAAATTATATTTCTTTGTATCAATAGGCTGTAACATTTCAATAATTACTAATCCATTATTCCAACGATTTAATTTAATACGTCCTTCTGTTTTAGATAAGCAGACTGGTACTATTGGAACACCAGCTAAAATTGCCATATAAAATGCACCAGTTTTAAATGGTAATAAACCTTGACCACGACTACGAGTTCCTTCAGGAAACATCCAAATAGAAATTTTTCTTTTTTTAATTTTTCTAATAACTTGTAAAATTGTATTGTGTGCTTTAATTCGATTAGTCCTATCGATAAAAATATTACCTGACAACCAATATAGTTGTCCGAAAAAAGGAATAAATACTAAACTTTTTTTTCCAACAGTAACAGTATTTGGTTGTACCGCATTCGATATAGTTATCATATCATAGTTATTTTGATGATTACCGATATAGATACTTGGACCGTAATATTTAACTTCAGAAGGAAATCGATTAATCATAGTGATACCAAAAACATAAGATAATTTACCAAAAAGCTTGCTGAACCGCATAACGTGGTTAGGGTTTTTTAGATTTAATAAGCAATAAAAAAAACCTAAAGTAGAAACTAATATAGTAAATAAGATTACAATAATAATACGAATAATAGCTAACATATTCACCTCAAATAATTAGAATAACTTAAATAACTTCATATATATAAAATAATCAAGATTTATTTATTAAAAAGATGGAATTACTTCTATATGCTTAATTTTCTGTAATTTAGGTGGCAATAAAAAACCTTTACGACCTCGTTTAGCACGATATTTTTTTAAATCTTCTGAATTTAATTTTAGTTTTTGTTTACCAAAATAAAATATAATTGATGATTGAAGTTTTAATGGTATTAACCAAAGTAACAAATCATCTCCATTGGATGATTGAGATGATAAAATATTAATAATCTTACTACCTTTTCCTTTAGAAAGTTGAAGAAGGTCATTAATAGGAAATATCAACATTCTCGATTTTTTAGTAATTGATAATAATAAATCTTGTTGTTCATTGTTAATTTTTAATGGCGGCAATATCTTAGCATTATTAGGTAATGTAATTAATGCCTTACCTACTTTATTTTTTGCTATTAAATCGCTAAAGGTACAAATAAATCCATAACCTGCATCTGATGCTAACAAATATTTTTGTTTTTTATTAGCAGTTAATATATACTTAATTGTTGCACCAATTGGTAATAATAATTTACCAGTAATTGGCTCTCCATGTCCACGTGCAGAAGGAAAATCAAGAGGATCAACCGAATAACTACGACCAGTACTATCAAGAAAAACAACAGGTTGATTAGTTTTACCTTTTACTGCACTATGAAAACCATCTCCTGATTTATAATTAAGATTAATTGGATCAATATCATGACCTTTTGCGGTCCTTACCCATCCCATAGTAGAGAGAATAATAGTGATTGGATCAGAAGATAAAATATCATGTTTATTTATTTCTTTTGCTTCAATACGCTGTTTAATCGGTGATCGGCGATCATCACCATAAATTTCTGCATCTATTTCAAGTTCTTTTTTTATTAATGTGTTTAAACGAAGATCAGAAGCTAAGATAGCTTTTAATTGATCACGATCTTTTAATAATTTATTTTCTTCATTACGTAATTTAAATTCTTCTAATTTAGCTAAATGACGTAATTTTAACTCTAAAATAGACTCAGCTTGAGTTTCTGAAATAAAAAAATGAGCTATCAGTTCTTGTTTTGGAATATCTTCATTACGAATAATATAAATAACCTTATCTATATTAAGATGAACTTTTAATAAACCATCAAGGATATGTAAACGTTTTAATACTTTTTCTAAACAATGATTTAACCGATTACGCACAGTTTTTCGTCGAAATAATAACCATTCATTTAAAATTTCAACTAACCCTTTAACTGCTGGACGATTATCTAGACCAATCATATTTAAATTAACCCGATAACTTTTTTCTAAATCAGTTGTAGAAAATAAATGTGTCATAACTTGCTCTAAATTAATTCTGTTACTTCTAGGTACAATTACTAAGCGTGTTGGATTTTCGTGATCTGATTCATCACGTAAATCTTCTACCATTGATAATCTTTTAGCACGCATCTGAGAAGCAATCTGCTCTAATACCTTAGCTCCAGAAACCTGATGAGGTAAGGCAGTAATAATGGCATTACCATCATCTATTTTCCATACAGCACGTAATCGAATAGAACCACGACCTGTTTTATAAATTTTTTGAATATCTTCTTTTGATGAGATTATTTCTGCCTCTGTTGGATAATCAGGAGCAGGAATAAAATTCATTAATATTTTAAGATCTGCTTTTGGATTTTCTAGTAAAGCAATTAATGCTTTTGCTACCTCACGAGCATTATGCGGTGAAATATCTGTTGCCATTCCAACCGCAATTCCTGTTGTACCATTTAATATAATATTAGGTAATCTTGCTGGTAGTGTTTTTGGTTCAATTAATGTTCCATCAAAATTTGGCGTCCAAATTACTGTTCCAAATCCTAATTCACTAAGTAGTGTTTCAGCATATTTTGATAATCTTGATTCAGTATAACGCATAGCAGCAAATGATTTAGGGTCATCTGCTGCACCCCAGTTTCCTTGGCCATCAACTAATGGGTAACGATAGGAAAAAGGTTGCGCCATTAACACCATTGCTTCATAACAAGCACTATCTCCATGTGGATGATATTTTCCTAATACATCGCCGACTGTACGAGCTGATTTTTTATATTTAGCAACATTATTTAAACCAAGCTCAGACATAGCATAAACAATTCGTCGTTGAACAGGTTTTAATCCGTCACCAATAAATGGCAATGCTCTATCCATTATAACGTACATAGAATAATTAAGATAAGCCTTTTCTGTAAATGTATAAAGAGGTTGTTGCTCTACGCCATCATGAGTTATCTTACTCATTTATTTCATCCTTACTCTTTAGTTAACAATATCGATTACACTTCAATTTCTGTTGCATCACCTTTATCTTGTAACCAATTTCGACGATCTTCTGCCCGTTTTTTTCCCAATAACATATCCATTAATGCTAATGTTTCTTTATAATTCTCATCATTAATGATAAGTTGAACTAATCGACGTGTATTTGGATTGAGTGTTGTTTCACGTAATTGAGTCGGATTCATTTCACCTAACCCCTTAAAGCGCTGGACATTCGGTTTTTTATTCTTATAACTTAACCGATTGAGAATAGCCGATTTTTCGTCTTCATTAAGAACATAATAAACTTCTTTATCTAAATCGATACGATATAAAGGTGGCATAGCAATATAAATATGACCTGCTTTTACTAAAGCAAGAAAATGACGAACAAAAAGTGCACATAGTAATGTTGCAATATGTAAACCATCCGAATCTGCATCAGCAAGCACACAAATTTTACCGTAACGGAGTTGACTAAAATCATTACTATCTGGATCTATACCAATAGCAACTGAGATATCATGAACTTCCTGTGAAGCTAAAACTTGATCAGAAGAAATTTCCCAAGTATTAAGTATTTTTCCTCTTAATGGCATAATTGCTTGATATTCACGATCACGAGCCTGCTTAGCTGATCCACCAGCTGAATCCCCTTCAACTAAAAATAATTCAGTAAAATTAAGATTTTGAGATGTACAGTCTGCTAATTTACCTGGTAACGCAGGCCCGCTAGTTATTTTTTTACGAACAACTTTTTTTGCTGCTCGTAAACGTCTTTGTGCATTAGAAATAGTAAATTCTAATAATTGCTCAGCTTCTTGAATATTTTGATTTAACCATAAACTAAAAGCATCCTTTATTATATTTGAAACAAACGTAGCACTATGGCGAGAAGAAAGACGTTCTTTAGTCTGTCCAGCAAATTGTGGATCTTGTATTTTTATTGATAAAACATAAGCACATCGTTCCCAAATATCATCACTAATCAATTTTACACCACGAGGAAGTAAATTTCTATATTCACAAAACTCTCTCATAGCATCAAGTAAACCTTGTCGTAATCCATTAACATGAGTACCCCCTTGTGGAGTTGGAATAAGGTTAACATAACTTTCAGTTAATAATTCTCCACCTTCTGGTAACCAAAGTAATGCCCAATCTACCATTTTTATTTTGCTAGAAAAATTACCAATAAATGCCTTTTCAGGTAAGGTAACAAAATTGCTTACAGCTTCCATTAAGTAGTCTGTTAAACCGTTATTATAACACCATGTTTTCTCAATATTTTTTATATTATCTTTAAAAATAAATTTAACACCAGGACATAATATAGCTTTAGCCTTTAATATATGAACTAGACGCGAAATAGAAAAACGTGAATTGTCAAAAAAATGACTATCTGGCCAAAAGCGTACACCACTACCTGTTTTTCGTTTAGCGCAACTACCAATTACTTCTAGTTCTTGAACTTTTTTACCATTTTCAAACGCAATTCGATATATTTGACTATCACGACTAACAGTTACTTCAATACGTCTTGATAATGCATTTACTAAAGAAATACCTACACCATGTAAGCCGCCAGAAAATTGATAATTTTTATTCGAAAATTTTCCTCCAGCATGTAATTGCCCCAAAATTAACTCTATAGCTGGTACTTTTTTTTCAGGATGATTATCAACAGGCATACCTCGACCATCATCAATCACTTCTAGTGATTGATCTTCATGCAAGATAATATTGATATGTTTAGCATAACCAGCAAGCGCTTCATCCACACTATTATCAATTATTTCTTGCGCTAGATGATTTGGTCTAGAAGTATCCGTATACATTCCTGGCCTACGTCGTACTGGTTCTAAACCACTTAAAACCTCGATTGCTTCTGCATTATAATTAGATTGAGTCATATTATTTTCTGTAGTAATTTGACAATTAATTAGATAAATAAATGATAATATACTGATAATAATAACAATGATTTAATTATTTAAGGTAAATTTTAAATTAGTTATTTTTTATTAACTACAAAACATATAAATGTATAAAAAATAGTAATAAATTTAATAAAAACATAATTATCTCTTAATTCTATCATTTAATTAAATTATCTAAATAAGTAATAATTTAATAATAATCTATATTTAATCGTTTATTTATTGTAGTATTCAAATTAAATGAAACATAATTATGTTAATATATTAATTATATCTTTTATAATTTATTTAAATAAATTATAAAAGATATAATATTTTTCTATAATAATAATTATTTCTACTTAAATATCTATAAAATAAATTAAAGTAGAATACTATTAACTTAATAAAATAAATAATAAAATAAAATTATTTACGATATTAAAATAATTAATAAATAAAAACTTAACATACAGACATCAACTCTTCTACTACTATATAATTTATAATTAAATTCTATAATAACCTAATTAATTATAAAAATAGTAAAAAAACCATAGCGTATCGATCCTTATTAAATTCTTTATTTTTATAATTAAATTTTAATCATTTATTTATTTTTACAAAAAATAATTAAAAAATCATTTATATGTATTATATATTGACATCAATAACAAGTTGAACAAAAAATTAACTGAAATATTTTAATTCTTAATTTAAAAAAAATATCTATTAAAAAAAATAATCGTTATTATTGACAAAAAGATAAAGAAAATACTATTTAAATACTATTGTATCTAACTTAAAATTAATAAAATAAAGTATAAATTATATACAGACTAATAATATTATCGTTATATATTTTTTGATAATACTTATTTATTTCTTGATAAATATCTAAATATAAAATTCATTTTTACTTTTTTGATATTGCAATAAATAATTAATTAAAATTTGAGAATAACTCAAATTATTTTTGTCAATTTATATACAAAAATGAAAATAGATGCTAATGTAACGATAATAAATATTTTTTATATACAGTATTATAAATACTACTATTTAAAATAAAAAATTATTAGTTATTATTATCTAATAATACTTACTTAAAAATAAATTTTATTTTTTTTAAAAGTGGTTGTTATCTTAATTAATAATCACAATTATTTAATAACAAAATATAAAAAGCGAATAATTATTTATTTTTTTTTCAATAAAATAACGATAAACAAATATAAATTAATCTTAAATTATATTTTATTAAGATTTATAAATTTATATATAATTTTATATTATATTTAAAAAATTATTTATATTATTCAATAAATAAATTATAATTATATACATTAATATATTTTTTATTAAAAATATAAATATATTATATTAATTGTTTAATTAATAGCTATTATAAAATTTAACTATAATAACTTGTTATTATTTTATAAAATTAAATAAAAATAATTAATTTTCCATCAATATTATTAAATTAATCATAATTTATTTTCGATATATAAAAGTAATAATAGTTAAAGATAAAGAAATTATAATATTACCAATTTCATATTCATTAAATTAATTAAGAAAATTAATTATTTATATTAATAAATCTTATTTTTAAGATATTATAAATTAATAAATAAATAAATTATAAATTTAAAAATATATATATACATCAATGTATCAATAGTTAATTAAATAATGAATATATTTAATATGAAGATAAAGATAATCAATATTATCAATATATACAAAATACTATTTCTAATTATTCTGGTATAATTTTATTAATAGAATATTTAGTTATAATTAATCAAAAAATACAAAATAAAAATTAATAAAAATTAAAAGTATTTATTAAAATATACAATATAAGTAAAAAAAGAAATATCATTTTCTTATTGTAAAATTTAATAGAAAATATTAGTGTTAAAAACAAACAATAAAACTATTAATTTATTTTTAAAATATAAATTATAATAATTAAATAAACATCAAACTAAATTAAGTATATTTTTATATACCAGATAAACAAACTAGTCAATAATCATTAAACAAACATAATATATTTATAGTTAGCGCTAATGAGAAATTTGAAAAAATTTATTTTAATTTTATTTAAATAACGTATTCTTTTTCTATAAAAAATTATTTTTTATTAATTACTAATATAAAGTCTTAGAAAGAATTAATTATTTAGTTTAATTTTAATAAAAATATAAAATTTATTATTTTCACATAAAATTAAAATAAAAAACAATTTTTTCATTTAAATAATTGACTAAAATATCTTACTATCAAATTTATAATATGATATTATTAATTTGATCGACGTTAGGTAAATATATTAAATGAATAATCGATTATTAATATAAATACATAAGTATTATAAGTATTCTTATACTAATTAACATTAACTAAGAAAATTACATTATTAACATTAAAATAAATAGTTAAATTTTAAAATCATATTTTTTGGTTTTATGTTTTAATTTTTTATTGTAATTATTCTATTTATTCTCATTTAACAATTTTTATTTTAACTATTAGGATATATATAAATGATAACAATGAAAATAAAACGTACAAAAAACATCAATCAAAATGCTTTTCGTAAAATGTGGCGTACTTATCGCTTTTCACCTATTGCCTTAGCTATTAGTAGCGTATTTATACTATCAGCTTGTGAACAAAGTGATAAAGAAGTTTCCTTATACACTAATACTGAAGATTGTTCAAATAAAAACTTACCTCAAAATGAACAATGTTTGTTTGCTTATAAAGATAAATTACAAGAAACAATTAAAACTTCATCAAAATATGTAACAGATAAAGATTGCATTGTCGAATCTAGCAAAGAAAAATGCACTAAAACTTTACCTCAAAATGAAATTCAAAACCAAGTTAATGAACATAATAGTAGTTTTTTAATACCTTTAATGGCAGGTTATGTGATGAGAAATATAATTGGTAATGATAAATTTATGAAAGTACCAACAACACAACCTCTACTTAATTCAAATAATTCTCATAATTTAGCAAATGAAAAATTTCTTAATATTAGAAATAAAAACTATAAACAAATTGCAAATAAAAGTAGTATAACAACTATACCTTCATCTGAATTTAGTCATAAAACAGAAACAACAAACACTATTTCTCGTGGTGGTTTTGGTGAATCAGTCAATAAAAAATTAATTAATGTGCAACGTAAAAATACAATTTTATCTTCCAAGCGTTCTATGGGAGGGTAATAATGATGATAAGAATGATTATTAAAGAACGTCCTAATTGGAAAGAAAAAGCAGTAGAATTTGGTTTTCATTTTCACACTTTACATGGTGAACCTTATTGGTGTGAAAATGCTTATTATCAATTTACTATGCAGCAAATAGAAGATCTTGAAACAATTACTTTTGAACTACATCAAATGTGCTTACAAGTAGTAGAAAAAGTAGTTAATAGTGAAGAATTATTAATAAAATTTCAGATCCCTAAACATTGTTGGGAATTTATTAATCACTCATGGAAAACTAATCAACCTTCACTTTATTCTCGATTAGATTTAGCTTATGATGGTAAAAGATCTGCAAAATTATTAGAAAATAATGCAGATACGCCAACATCTTTATATGAGGTATCATTTTTTCAGTGGATCTGGTTAAAAGAACAAATTAATGCTAATAATTTACCAGCAAATGCTGATCAATTTAATTGTATACAAGAACAACTTATTCAACGATTTATACAATTACGTACATTATTTAATTTTAATTTATTACATTTTTCTTGTTGTCAAAGTATTGATGAAGATCGTGGAACTATTCAATATTTACAAGATTGTGCTCATGAAGCTAATATTAAAACTGAATTTCTTTATATTGATCAAATTGGTTTAAGTGAAAAAGGAGAATTTACTGATCTTAATAATCAAATTATTAATAATTTATTTAAATTATATCCTTGGGAATTTATGTTTAGAGAAATTTTTTCTACTAAATTAGTAGATGCTAAAATAAAATGGTTAGAGCCAGCCTGGAAAAGTGTTATTTCTAATAAAGCATTATTACCTACTCTATGGGAAATGTTTCCTAATCATTCTAATCTTTTGCCTGCTTATTTTCTAGAATCTAATTCACCAAAACTTGATCGTTATGTTATAAAACCCTTCTTTTCACGAGAAGGAGCTAATATTTGTATTATCGATAATAATCGTAAAATTGTTTCAGTAAATGGCCAATATGGTGAAGAAGGGATGATTATTCAAGAATTTTATCCATTACCACGGTTTGAAAATAATTATACATTAGTAGGTAGTTGGTTAGTAAATGATCAACCTACAGGAATTGGTATTCGAGAAGATAAACAATTAATCACTCAAAATTTATCTCGTTTTTATCCACATATTATTTTAAATTAATTTTTTAATATAAATATTAAAAAAATGATATAAGATAATCATTATCTTCTTATTTTTAATATGAAAATTTAATAATCAAAAAAATTATTAATTAATTGTTTATAATTAATTAATTAAATTTTAATTAAATAAATTATTTACTTATAAAAATTTCTTAATTCATTTTTAAAATATGAAATCTTTTAATGTATTTATAAATATTATCAATATTTCTTATTAATTCTTTTAATATTTTTTATTATTATTTTTATTTTTTTTTTAAATATTGTATTATTAACTTTAGTGATATTTTAATTCATATTTTATTTAATTGTTTTTTAAATTATTTTTAAAAATATCCATATGATTATATGAAATACATAATAATAATTATTCTTATAATTAGAAATTTAATTCTTATAAAATATAAAAGTAATATTAAATAATTAATTAGAATATAAAATATTTAATATAATAAAAAATAAATAATAATATTGATAATAAAAAATAAGATAAATAAAATTACAATAAATTAAAATATTTATTTTGCTATAAATTTATATTTAACAATATAACTAATTTTTTAAATAATTACTAATATTTTAATCTAAAAATATTTAGAATTTTTAATAAAAATGTTATTTTTTTAAAATATTACAATATAAAACTAATTATTTTATCACAATCATGACATAATATAAATTATTTATTAACTGATTTAGATATGAAAAATTTAAGCAACTAATTACTAGTAAATAAAAATAATTACTTTAAAAAAATTAATTATTTATTAGTAAAATATAATAAATCACTTTATTATGTGATTTTTATTATAAATTATCTATTTATATATTGAAATTTATATTCAATAGTAATAATTATACTTAATAAAGTATATGTATATATAATATAATTTCATTATAGTTAATAACTATTAAAATAATGAATAACATATATACATAACAATTAATATTAATACCTAAGATTATTTACAATATATAATTAATTTATAAAATAATTAATACAAATAAAATAAATTTATTTTATATAACTATTGAAGTTTCTAATTTTTATAGATATTATAGAAAATAATAATATCAAGTAATTTATAATTATAACAATGATTCTAATAAATAAAATCTTATTCTTGTTTAATTAAAAATAATAAGAAATAATTTTCTTATAAAAATTACTAATAATTTAACAATACAATTTAAAAATATAATTTAAAAGTAATTTTACAATATTTCCTTTATGTTTATTTGATATTTTTATATTTTCATAATCATATAAATAATTAAGTTTTAATTTAATGTAAATTAAGACATATAATTCTTTTTAATTATTAGGCAAAAATAACATTTAAATATTATTTATTTTTTATTAAAAAATAAATAAATCATTAAAAGTTTAATTTTTTAACTAAATATAAAGTATTATATTAATAATGAATTTAATTATTAATATTTTCATTATACAATTTTAGGTCTATATAGTTTTATTATTCTTTATAAGATATTATTGTTAATTAAAATAGTAATATTTTAGCTCATTGTTTATAATATTATTATCTATTTATATCGATATTATTAATTTAATCTCTATTACAATATTATTTTAACATTAATTATTATAATATTTACTCTTATCATAAGATAGAGTTGATATAAATAAGTATAAATAAAGTTAAATTTATTATCTATGTTTTTAATAAATAATAATCTGTAAGATGATAATATTAATTGTTGAGTTACTTATTAATTTATTGTATTAATAAAAAATACTTCAATTCATTAATATTAATTTAAATATAAAACTCAGATAAAATATGATTTAATTATAAAAAAATAAATTGTTTATTTTACTAACTTGTTTTTTTTGTAAACTGTTGACGATATGTTATAAGATCCTTAATAGTTATTACTGGCATATCATATTGTTTACTAAAAACAAGAACTTCTTTAATGCGAGCCATTGTGCCATCATCATTTATTAATTCACATAAAACACCTACTGGTTTAAAACCAGCTAAAACAACTAAATCAATGGTAGCTTCAGTATGACCTCTACGATTCAATACACCACCCTCTTTAGCTATTATCGGGAAGACGTGTCCAGGACGATTAAGATCAATTGGTTTTGCATTATCAGCAATTGCTTTACGGATAGTTACTAAACGATCACTAGCTGATACACCAGTTGTAATACCTTCTGAAGCTTCTATAGTAATAGTAAATGCTGTTTGAAATTTACTAGAATTTTCTTTAACCATCATTGGTAATTCAAGTTGTTTACGGCGTTCCTCTGTTATACAAAGACAAATAATTCCACTACCATGGCGAATAGTTAATGCCATTTGTTTAACTGTCATATTTTCAGCAGCAAAAACAATATCACCTTCATTTTCACGAGATTTATCGTCAAGTACCATAACGCCTTTACCTTGACGCAATGCTTTAATAGCACATTCTATACGTTCAATTGGATTTCCATATAAAAAAAGTCCAGTCTGATTCATGGTAAAACCTCATTAATAAATATTAAATTACCATAACTAAAGCAGCTTGTGAGTATAAAATCAAACTAACGTGTTAAAACTTTAATGAAACTAATAAGATTTAAAACTAAAAATATTGTTGTTTTCATTTAAGCTATGATCGTTAATTTTAAAATTTCAATAAATCTATTAAGTTCCATTTTAAATTGTTATAATAAAATATTCATAGGCTTGATTATTTAATTAAAAAATAATAAATATCATATATGATGATAACTTATCGCCACATAATTAGATAACAACTAAACTATATCCTGAATATAATTTTGTATCAATCAACAAAATTGAGATATTTTATTAAAGCAATAGTATTTTTTACTATAAAATTAATCAACATGACAAAAAATTATTATTTCTTTTATTTTATCTTAAATTTTAGTTACTAACGATATTAAAAATAATTTAATTATGTAAATAATTATTTTAAATTTTACTATTAAATAATATATAGCGTAAAAATATATAGATTATTTAATAAATTAAAAATATTTACTTAAAAAATAAGTAAGTTAAATAAATATTTTAATAAAAATCTACTTTTATATAATAATTTTAATTTAAAAAGCTCAATTTAGATTCAGGCGAAAAATTTAACATTTAAATATAAGTTTTATTGCAAATCTATAAAAATGATCTAAATTGAAAAAATGAATCGAACAATTATAAAAATAATTAACTAGCAAAAATAAAAAATAAATATTAAAATATTATAATAGTAGTATCAAAATATTATTTTTAATATAGAATATTAATCGTTTTTCATAATATTATTGATAATATTTGTTGTAGATAATCCTTTTTCAAAATTAAGCACTTTAACTTCACCTCCAGCTTTTAAAACTTCTTGGCTACCAATAATATCTTCTGGCTTATAATCACCACCTTTAACTAATACATCAGGTAAAATTTCACTAATAACTCGTTGAGGTGTATCTTCTTCAAAAGAAATCACCCAATCTACAGAACTTAACGCACCTAATACGGTCATACGTTGAATTAGTGAATTAATAGGACGGTTATCACCTTTTAGCCGTTTAGTTGAGGCATCACTATTCACAACAACAATTAAACGATCACCTAATTTACGTGCATTAGCTAAATAAATAACATGTCCAGAATGTAATATATCGAAGCAACCGTTAGTCATTACAATCTTCTCTCCGCGGCTACGGGCAACAGCAACAACATGTTTTAACTGATTTTCATTCATCAAACTAAAGTTACCATTAGTTTGGCAATGAATTGTATTTTCTAGCTCAATTAATGATACTGTTGAAGTACCTAGTTTTCCAACTACTACTCCTGCTGCTAAATTAGCTAATATACATGCTTGATAAAAATCAAGTTGAGTAGCTAACGCGGTTGCTAAAACACTAATAACAGTATCACCAGCTCCAGTAACATCATAAACTTCTTGAGCTTGAGTCGGTAAATGTAATGGTGATTTTTCACGTTCTAATAATGTCATTCCTTGTTCTGAACGAGTAATCAATAATCCTTTAAGATCAAGGGAATGAATTAACTTCATTCCTTTTTTCTCAATTTCATCATTATTATTACATTTACCAACAATCATCTCAAATTCAGACATATTTGGGGTTAATAAAGTTGCTCCACGATAACGTTCAAAATCATTACCTTTAGGATCAATAAGTACCGGTATTTGAGCTGAATTTGCTAACGAAATAACCTGTGAAATTTTTGTTAAAGCGCCTTTACCATAATCAGAAAGAACTATTACCTTAACTTGAGGTAATGCTTGTTGCATACGATCTAATAATGGCTTTATATCAATACTATCAAATCTCTCTTCAAAATCAATTCGAATAAGTTGTTGATTATGAGATAGAATTCTCAATTTAGTAATAGTAGGGTGAGATGATAACATAACAAAATCACAACATACATTTGCTTGATTAAGTTTTTTTGTTAATATTTCAGCAGCATCATCAATGCCAGTCAACCCTACTAAACGAACATTAGCACCTAAAGCAGCAATATTCATAGCAACATTAGCGGTGCCACCAGGACGTTCTTCTTTCATTTGAACTTTAACTACTGGAACAGGAGCTTCTGGTGAAATTCTATTAGTTAATCCATACCAATAACGATCTAACATAACATCGCCAATTACTAAAATATTGGCTTGTTTAAAATCAGGGAGAGTGATTTTCATCCATACTCCAATTACATATATAAATTATTATAATCAAAATGATTATAATAATAAAATAACCAATAAAAAACCATATCAATTATATTTTAATATAATGCGTCAAATTTTTAACTTAAATAATATTAAATAATTTTTAATAAATTAAAAATTATTTACATTGCTTTTTAAGTAAAAAGTTAAATATTTACTGAGTACTATTTTTGATAATAATCAATGTAATTTTGCTCTATATTTCAATATAAATTTAAACTAATTGATCAATTTTTCTATAGGAATGAAATTATATTCAACTATTATTATATAATACATATATAATTAAATTATATATGTATATTATTTATAATACTTTTTATTTAATAATATAATACTAAATATTAAGTAATAAATATAACATTAGTATTATTATTACAATAAAAATTCTAAATAAAAATATATTTATTATAAGTTTATTTTATAATACTAATACATTTTTGTTAAAATATTAAAATATCTGATTATTTAATATTATTTTATCTTATTATAAAAATTAATTATATTTAATATTAAAATTTAATATTCTAAAAATAAAGCTTTTATTTTTTATTATTTTTTAATAATTAAAAATTACTTATACATATGATTAATTTACATTATTAGTTTAAGTAAGTATTTAACTACAAAAGGATATTTAAAAGAGTATAAAAACTAAGAATTTTAATATTTTTTAAAAAAAATCACATATAAAATTAAGTAATTTTTTCATTAAATTATGTGTTCTTAATCAATAATAATTATTATTTAAATTTAGTTGATTTACTATAATAGTTAATTAATTTATATATTTTACTTCATATATAATTATATAAATTATATTAATAATAATACTTATTACTTGAATATCTTAAATAATTAATTTCTTTTATAATAAAAGTATCAAAATATTTGATATCAATTTGTAAATAATGCGTAAAAGTTATATTTATATTTAAATCATTAGTTTATTTTAAGATATTATTCATCAATATATTTATTGATAAAATAATAAAAATTCTCTTAATTAATTTCGATAAATTATAATAAATAAAGGATATATAGTAAAAGAATTGAGATTAATTAATTTATTTAATAAAAATAATAAAAGATCCATTACTAAAAATTTTTAATAAAAAATATAATTAATTAATATATATTAATATTTGTTTAAATTTTAAGTATTAATTAAAATCTTAATTGGTAAATATACAGTAACTATATTAATAAATTTTTATTTATCTGAATATTTCTAAAATAACTATAACTATATTTAACAAAAATTTTTTATATTTAAATAGTATGTTATAGATTTATTTTTATTAAAATTTATTACTAAAATAAATAAAAATATTAACAATATATAATTATTTATATCATCATTTTAATTAAGAATTTATAGAAATAAAATATAAATATTATTTTTAGAATAAAATAATATTCATGAAAAAATTTTAATAATTACAAATTCACATATAATTAATACTAAACTAATTTAATTTGAAATTTATTTAAGAAAAATATAAATTTTTAATTATTATCATTAATTATAACATTATTTTATTTAATATGGAAAGAGATAATTATTTATTAATTATGTTATTTATTTTTTTAAAATAATATTAATATTAACATTAATATTAGTAAAAATGCTATAAGTAAGCACTATATTGACAAAGACTTAAGAATAACTAAAAACTTAGTAATAAATTTTATTATATAGATAATATATTAAAAAAAATCATATATGATTCTATTAACATCAATAGAATGCTTTTATTTTTAGATAATATTTTTATGTTAATTAACGATTAATAATACTAAAATAAATATAATATTGAAATATAAAGAAAATAAATATATATTTTAAGATTAATATAAATTAAGTTGTTATTATTTTGAATATATATTTAATTATAAAATGATATTTCTGATATCATTGATTTATTTAAATTTTAAAAAATAAAATTGATATCTAAATAAAAATTAATTTTTATTTAGTATAATAAGAAATAAAAAATAAATAATAATTATAATTATCTTTAATTATGATAAATATCATTAAGTAAATAATAATATTTATTGATAATTAAATGTTTATAATTATATTAATTATTCTAATAAACATTTAATGATTAATTTCTTTTAATTTTAATTAAAAATTATTTTTTCTATTTTTATTAATTTAATTTTATTTAATAATAAAATATGAATACAAGTTTCATAAATTTAAATTCATATTTAAATTTAATAAATAATTTAACTTCTTATTACTAGTAATTTTATTTTATTCAATTTTATTTTTATTAAAACTAAAAATTTAATTTATTTATTTGCTATTTTTAATTTATTTTCTAATTTAATTTTCAGTTTAATTTTTTAATAGTTTTTTCCGCTATCAATAAGATATATATGTATAAATTCAATAAATAACTTTTTAAAAAACAACTTTAATTTAATTTATAATAATTTATTTTTTATTTTATATTTTCTAATACTTTTTTGATAAAAGTAAATATTTCAATTTTTATTTACATTATAGTTAATTAATATAAATAATTTTTTATGATTAATGATAGAAATCATCTATAATTTTAATATAAAAATAAATAATTTAAAAAATAATAACAAAATAAAATAGAATTTATTTCTTGTCATTTATAAAATATTTCAAATAGTTTTATTTTTAACTTAAGTTATATTAAAATTAATTAATCTGAAATATTATAATTAATTCATTCATTATTGATAATCATAAATTAATTTAAATAATCATTTTATCTTTCATATTTCACTAAAGTATATGATTGAATTAAATCAAACAAAACTATATTTAATTTTAATAAATTAATTGAATTAACAATAATTTAATTTATTAATTGTTATAATTTAAAATTCTATCATAATATAAAAATCTAATAATTATTAGATAAATTAAATAAAATATCATGAAAATTTATCTTGTTGGTGGTGCAGTAAGAGATCAGCTATTAGGATTACCAGTATCTGATCGTGATTGGGTAGTAGTTGGGTCTACACCTGATGATTTAATTAAATTAGGTTTTAAACAAGTAGGAAAAGATTTTCCTGTTTTTCTCCATCCAAAAACACGGGAAGAATATGCACTTGCTCGCAAAGAACGAAAAATAAGTATCGGATATACTGGGTTTTCTTGTTATACTAAACCTGATGTTACTATAGAAGAAGATCTTTTACGTCGAGATTTAACTATTAATGCTATTGCACAAACTGAAGATGGTAAACTGATTGATCCATATCATGGTGAACAAGATATAAAAAATCGCTTATTACGACATGTTTCTTCTGCTTTTACGGAAGATCCATTGCGAATACTTCGAGTAGCACGCTTTGCTGCTAGATTAGCCACACAAAATTTTTTTATTACCAATGAAACACAATTATTAATGAAAAAAATGGTTTTTAATAATGAATTAAACACAATTAGCCAAAAAAGAGTATGGATAGAGACAGAAAAAGCACTTCGATCATCATCTCCTGAAATTTATTTTCATATTTTATATAATTGTCAAGCATTGTCTATTATTTTTCCTGAAATTAACAAATTATTTAGTATAATATCAATGACAAAATTGCATTCAAAAACTAATACTGAAATAGATACACTTTTAACTTTAAAAATGGCAGTATTATTAACTGATAATATTGAAATTCGCTTTGCTGCTCTTTGTCATGATATTAGTCATATATTTTTATTATTAAAACAACATCATTATCATTACAGTAACTCTATTAAAGCGATTTCTTTAATAGAAAATATGTGTAATAGATTATGTATTCCAAATAAAATGAAAGAATTAGCTAAATTAGTTGCTCGATTTCATATGCAAATTCATAAAATTAATCAATTACAACCTGAAACTATAATTAATATTTTTAATCAATTAGATAGTTGGAGAAAACCAGAACGAATTAATCAACTTGCTATAGCTTGTGAAGCTAATGCTAAAAGTTTGTTTGGACAAAAAAATATTGTTTATTTGCAAACTAAATTTCTTGTTGAAGCATTTAAAATAACACAAAAATTATCAACTAAAAATATTGTAAAACAAGGAATTAAAGGTATTGAAATAAAAAATCAACTCAATCAAGAACGTATTAAACTTTTAACTAATTGGCGAGAACAACAAACTATTTTACCAATTTAAATTAATCTAAAGTTGATTTTATACGTTCTACGATAACACCAATTTGTTTGGCATTTATCACAACACCCGGCTTACACACTTTAACTCGTACCCAAAAACTATTAAATTGATTTAAAATAATATCAGCAACTTCTTGTGCAATACGTTCTATTAATACAAATTTTTGTGTTTCTATATATTTGATTATCACTTGGCTGACTTTATCATAATCTAAACAATATTCTATTTGATCTTTTTTAGCCGCACGTCGATTATTCCACCCCATTTCAATATCTAATAATATTTCTTGTTTAATAGTTTGTTCCCATTTATATGCACCAATTATTGTAAATACTGATAACTTTTTAATAAAAACAATATCCATTTATAATTCTCTTATATTTTATTTTTAAACTAAGATATTATTAAGATACTTCTATATCTCTATATTAATAACTATAAATAATAGAATAATTGTATAATTAAGTAAAATTTAAAGCAAAAATAAAGTTATTAAATTTAGTATATATTAAAAATGACACAAATAACTAAATTTTAAAAAAACACTATAAATTAAAAAACAAATATAGAATAAATTATTTTAATTTTATTAAAAACTATATATCATATTAATATAACAATATTAGTATGATATTTTAAAATAATATTTAAATAACATTAAAATAAAACTTAAGCATAGTAAATTATTTTAAATTTTAAATAACTAAATTATTAAAAATAAAAATATGAATATAATTATATATAATATAAATACTCTTTTTTTATCTTTGTTGATTCAATATTTAGTATATTTTAATATATCATTTTTAATTTATTTGATCATGTATATTTTTAAAAAATTTTAAATAAAAATGTATCTCATATTATGAAAAGAAAATGAATACTTTAATTTTGTTTGTTATATATCTTATAAATATAAATTTATATTTATAAGATATATAACTTTAATATTTTATATTTTAATTATTAAAATTTTTACTTTTTTATAAAATATTAATTTTATTTTAAATAGAGATAATATCTTATTAATTTAAGATTTATTATTATCATAAGTTCAAAATTAATGAAAGTTATTATTTTTACTTACTTATTGCAGAACTAACTAATATATATCATTATATATTTATTCTTTTTAATTATTATCTTATTTATATTTATTATATTCTATATTGCTAATTTAAATTTATATCCACTTTATAATTATTATTATTTTCATACTTAATATTATATTATTTTATTATCATAACAATATTTAGTATTTATTTTTTTTAAAAAATTTTTACATTAGAATAATATCAAAAATGATCAATTATGTTATTAGTTTTATTAATAAATTTATTTATGTAACGATATTAATAATTAATGGTGGTAAATCCTCTAACGACCAACGAGCTTTAACACTAACATTAAGATTATTACTGACGCCACTTTTAAATCGGATCATACCAGCAAGCGCTATCATTGCACCATTATCAGTACAAAATTCTGGTCTTGGATAAAAAACTTCTCCATCAATTTTTTTTATCGATTCTACTATTTTAGTTCGTAAGGTGTAATTTGCACTTACGCCGCCAGCTATAATTAAACGATTAGAGCCAGTTTCCCTTAAAGCGCGTTTACATTTAATAATCAATGTATCAACAACTGCATCTTCAAATGCCCTAGCAATATCAGCAATTGTTTGCTGATCCATATTATTATTAGAAATTGTATTAGCGGCAAAAGTTTTTAAACCAGAAAAACTAAAATCTAATCCAGGACGATCTGTCATTGGACGAGGAAATACAAAACGCCCAATTTGTCCTTGTTGAGCTATAGATGAAAGTGCTGGTCCACCTGGATAATCTAAACCTAATAATTTTGCTATCTTATCAAATGATTCACCTGCAGCGTCATCAATTGATTCACCTAATAATTGATATTGACCAATAGCTATTACATTAATTAATTGAGTATGCCCACCGGAGACCAATAATGCTATAAAAGGAAATTTAGGGCTATTTTTTTCTAACATTGGCGATAATAAATGACCTTCCATATGATTAATAGGAATAGCTGGTACTTGCCAAGAAAATGCTAATGAACTTCCAATTGTTGCTCCTACTAATAAAGAACCAATTAAACCTGGACCAGCAGTATAAGCAATAGCATCAATATCATCACCTATTAAGTTTGCTTGTTGTAGTGTCGCTTTAATTAAAGGAATTATTTTACGAATATGATTTCGAGAAGCTAATTCTGGCACTACTCCACCATATTTAGCATGTAATACTGCTTGACTATATAATTGATTAGCTAATAAACCTAGTTGATCGTCATAAATCGCGATACCTGTTTCATCACAAGATGTTTCTATACCTAAAACACGCATATATTACTCATAAATTTTACTAAAAAAAATTATTCATTATTTATTTCAATAAATAATTTTATAGAAAAATATTTATTTGAATTGAAGTAATTATTTATTAATATAAATAATTTATATATCTAATTTATATTATTTAATATAAATTAATTTTTTATTAAAAATTAAAAAATAATTTATTAAATGATTTTATCTGTTTCATTTTTTTATACAGTACTTTACAAATCTATACTTATTGAAGTAAAATTTCATATTATTTTAAAGATACAGCTAGTAATGATATTTCTAGCAAAATTAATTTTTTGAAGCGAAAATACATATGCCGATAATTAAAATACGTGAAAACGAACCATTTGATGTAGCACTTCGTCGTTTTAAGCGTTCTTGTGAAAAAGCAGGAATATTAGCTGAAATGCGACGTCGTGAGTTCTATGAGAAACCAACGACTGTACGTAAACGTGAAAAAGCATCAGCAATAAAGCGACACGCTAAAAAATTAGCTCGTGAAAACGCACGTCGTACTCGTTTATATTAATTATTAAAATAGTTAAAAAATTATATTTTATACTACAGATGGTGAAACTTATTATATCTTTAATAAAAATTTATGACTGAACGAATTTCTAGTATATTTATTAATGATTTATTAGCTAGAACAGATATTGTTAATTTTATTAACACTAAAATACCGCTAAAAAAGAAAGGTAAGAATCATTATGCACGTTGTCCATTTCATGATGAAAAAATACCATCATTTATTGTTAATAGCCATAAACAATTTTATCATTGTTTTGGTTGTGGCGCAAATGGTAATGCTATTGATTTTTTAATGAATTATGAAAAACTTAATTTTATTGAAACAATTGAAGAACTTGCTACAATTCATGGACTTGAAATTTCTTATGAAAAAAATAATAATTCAAATAAAATAAATCGAGATCATCGAAAAAATCTTTACAATTTAATGAATAATATCAATCAATTTTATCAACATTCATTGAATAAATTAGATGCACATAATGCAAAAAAATATTTAATACAACGCGGATTAAGTGATGAAATTATTTGTTATTTTTCTATTGGTTTTTCTCCAAGTAGATTAGATAACTTATTACAATATGTTACTAAACATACTAATAAATATAAACAGCTAAATGCTTCTGGTATGTTAGTTATAAATAATAACGGTTATATATATAATCGATTTCGTGAACGTATAATGTTTCCAATTCGAGATCGAAGAGGACGTGTCATTGCATTTGGTGGCCGTGTTTTAGATAACACTTTACCAAAATATCTCAATTCATCAGAAACAGAAATTTTTAATAAAAGCCGTCAATTATATGGCCTATATGAAGCGATACAAAATAATTCAGCACTTTCTAAATTATTAATTGTCGAAGGTTATATGGATGTTATAATACTTGCGCAATTTGGTATTAAATATGCAGTAGCATCATTAGGTACATCAACAACAATAGAACATATCCAGTTATTATTCAGAACAACATATACGGTTATTTGTTGTTATGATGGAGATAAAGCAGGACGTAAAGCCGCATGGCGAACGCTTGAAATAGCTCTCCCTTATTTAAGTGATGGGCGACAGTTAAAATTTATGTTTTTACCTGATGGAGAAGATCCTGATTCACTAATACGTAAAGAAGGTAAAATAAATTTTGAACAACGAATAGAAAAGTCACATGCATTATCTACGTTTTTATATGATACATTGATTTCAAATATTGATTTTGCTAGCTATGAAGGTAAAGCTAAATTAAATCAACTTGCTATTTCTTTGATTAAAAAAATACCTAGTAATACTTTACAGTTATATTTAGCAAAAGAATTAGGTAGTTTTATTGGTATCCCTGATATTTCATATATTCTTGCTATGATTGAGAAATCATCAACTAAAAAAATAAATTTTCAAATGCCAATAATTAAACCAACAACAATGCGAATATTAATTTCAATTTTACTTCAAAATCCAAAATTTGTAACTTTAATTCCTACTCTTGATGAAATTAAAAATTCACAATTACCAGGATTAAAGTTATTTTTAGAGTTAATTAAACTTTGTAAGTCTAATCCAGATATAAATACTGGCCAACTATTGGAATACTATCGTAATAATAAATTCTTCAAACAACTTGAAAAACTTGCAACTTGGAACGATATAGAAAAAGAAGAAATTGCTAAAAAAATGTTTAAAGATACCTTAGAACATTTATTTATTATTGTGCTTGATGAAAAGTTTAAATTTTTAATAGCAAAAGAACGAATAAAGGGTTTAACTAACGAAGAACGTGAAGAAGTTCGTTTAATTACTACTGCAAAAATAAAATAGAAATTTTAAAAAAATAAATAACATATAGTTAAGTGTCGAATAAAATATGAAAAATAAAATGACTAAAATTATTTTGATACAAAAAGCATAGCATATAATAATTAAATTCTATTTAATTTTATAGTTAGTTAATTTGTTTTTTTATCGATCAATATTAACAAAAATTATGAAGTGTAGATACCATATTATGGAGCAAAACCAGCAGTCACAGTTAAAACTACTAGTTACTAAAGGTAAAGAGCAGGGATATTTGACTTATTCTGAAGTTAATGATCATCTGCCTGAAGATATCATCGATTCATATCAAATTGAAGATATTATTCAAATGATTAATGATATGGGTATTCAAGTGATGGAAGAAATGCCTGATGCTGATGATCTCATTCTAGCAGAAACATCTACTAATACTGATGATGATACTGTTGAAGCTGCTGCTCAAGTATTATCTAGTGTTGAAAATGAAATAGGTCGTACAACAGATCCTGTACGAATGTATATGCGTGAAATGGGTACAGTAGAATTATTGACTCGTGAAGGTGAAATTGATATTGCTAAACGTATTGAAGATGGTATTAATCAAGTTCAGTGTTCTGTTGCTGAATACCCTGAAGCTATTTCTTATTTATTAACTCAATATGAACGTGTTGAAAAAGGTGAAGTTCGTTTATCTGATATTATTATTGGTTTTGTTGATCAAAATACTGAAGAAAATTTAATACCAACAATAATACATATTACTTCAGTCTTACAAGAAGAAATTCAAAATAATGATGAAGATAAAGATGAAGATGATAATTGTGATGATACTAATGAAAATAATGTCGATCCAGAACTTGCTCGTCAGAAATTTTCAGAACTCCGTGAACAATACAAACATATGTCTCTTGAAATTCAAAAAAATGGGCGTAATCATCCTAATTCAATAGCAAAAATTGAGCAGTTATCAGAAATTTTTAAACAATTTCGTTTAATATCAAAACAATTCGATTATTTAGTAAATAATATGCGTAATATGATGGATCGCATTCGTGTTCAAGAACGATTTATCATGAAACTATGTATTGAAGATTGCAAAATACCAAAAAAAAATTTCATTACTTTATTTTCAGGCAATGAGACTAATGTTAATTGGTTGGCTTCAGTAAAAGAGATGAACAAATCTTACTCTCAAAAATTAATTGAAGTAGAAGAAGGAATATTACGATCATTACAAAAATTACAACAAATTGAAGAAGAAACTGGTTTAACAATTGAACAAGTAAAAGATATTAATCGTCGTATGTCTATTGGTGAAGCAAAAGCTCGTCGAGCGAAAAAAGAGATGGTTGAAGCTAATTTACGTTTAGTTATTTCTATTGCTAAAAAATATACTAATCGAGGTCTACAATTTCTTGATCTTATTCAGGAAGGTAATATTGGTTTAATGAAAGCGGTTGATAAATTTGAATATCGTCGCGGATATAAGTTTTCAACTTATGCAACTTGGTGGATTCGTCAAGCAATTACTCGTTCAATTGCTGATCAAGCACGTACTATTCGTATTCCAGTGCATATGATTGAAACAATTAATAAATTAAATCGCATTTCTCGTCAAATATTACAAGAGATTGGACGTGAACCATCACCTGAAGAATTAGCAGAACGTATGTTAATGCCTGAAGATAAAATCCGTAAAGTATTAAAAATTGCAAAAGAACCTATTTCAATGGAAACACCAATTGGTGATGATGAAGATTCACATCTTGGTGATTTCATTGAAGATACTAATTTAGAACTACCATTAGATTCTGCTACATCCGAAAGCTTACGTTCAGCTACTAATGAAGTTTTATCAGGTTTAACTAGTCGTGAAGCAAAAGTTTTACGAATGCGTTTTGGTATTGATATGAATACTGATCATACTTTGGAAGAAGTAGGTAAACAATTTGATGTTACTCGTGAAAGAATTCGACAAATTGAAGCAAAAGCATTACGTAAACTTCGTCATCCAAGCCGTTCAGAAGTATTACGTAGTTTTTTAGATGAATAAAATGATTTTTATCTAAAAATAAAATACTTATTTGATAAAAAATTTATTGATAATTTTAATTAACTAAATTTTTTATTAAAAATAAATTATTATAGTTAAATTAATTATTATGACGATTCATTTTTTATGGCCCCTGCTGGACTTGAACCAGCGACCAAACGATTATGAGTCGCCTGCTCTAACCACTGAGCCAAGGGGCCTAAATTTTTTTATATTATACTTTTTGTTTTTATACTAGTCTAGCTTTTATAAAAAAAATAATAAAATTTAATGATTTTCATCATAGAATTTATTTATTAATAATTTAACTTTATGTTGCTTAAATGATAACTTAATATTAATATTTATTAATAAATTTAAATTCTAAAATTATTATTGAAGTTAATAATAAAATATAAATTAACTATAAAAATATATTTATAAATTTAATTATTATAATATTTATATTAATTATGAAATAATATAAATATTAAGGATATAAAAATTTAATGTAAATTAAATTTATTTAAAACAATTAATTATATTTAATATAATATTAAATCTATTATATTTATAAATTAAAATAGAAAAAAATTATTTAATATTTTAATTATAATATATTTTTAATATAATAAAAAGTAGTATACTAATAAAATAATTTATATTTTAAATATATAATTTTATCTAAAAATATACTTTATACATTTTTTAATTTTATAAAAAATTATTAGAAATAAACTTTAATATTAAAATGATCTCTTTTTAAGATTGTTTCATCAAAACTTAATTTTAAAATAAATTTATTTAAATTATTTTTTATTAAATATATTCTAACTATAAAGTTATTCGTTTTGTATTTTCATAATTGAAGAAAAGTTAATTATTATTTCTTAATTTCTGATTTTTATTAAATCGATTAATAAATTAAATAAAAATTATTAACTTTTAAAATTATTTTAAAATCTTTAACTGTAAACTTTATTCTTTATGAGAATAGTTATTAAATATAAAATATAATGTTTTAATGTTAATTCATTTCTATAATAGTATTTTTAAGATCTTTATAATTTTAAAAAATTTTTAATTTACTAAAAAATGCGATAATTTATATATTTTATTTTAAAATTAACAAAATAATATTTTGTTATTAAAAATAATATTTTTGAGTAAATGTTTATCTAATAAAGTATTTTATATGTTTTTAAATAAAAATTAATCTTTTAAGAAAAATAATATTTATAAATATTTATATATTTTTATAATCAACAATTAACATTATAATATATTTTATGCTTTGATAAAGATAAAAAAATTTATATTATTTAATTATTAATTAAAAAATTGAAAATTAATTAACTAAAAATTTTAATCTTTTTTATAAAAATATGAACGTATTATTTTTTATTAAAATAATAGGAATTATTTAATAAAATAAATTTAGTTAAAAGAATTGTTTTTATTCTCAATTAAAAAATTTATTTATATTTTATTAAAATAAGTAAATATAATATTAGAATCAATTATAGTTCTATTATAGATAAAATTGGCATTAAATAAATAAAAAATAAATTCAAACTAATAAAATATAAATATTTAAGTATAAAAACTTATTATACTATTTGATTATTTATTATTTTTTAATAAAATTTATTATCTATTATTCTATATTAAAAAGATAATAATTTTACTGTATTTTTATATAGTATCATAATATCAATTATTATATTATAATAAATATAGATCCTAATAAGTTTTATTTTACTATTATTACGTAACATTAATTAAAACTAAATTAAATAATTTAATATGAATAAATGATTATTATTAAGTTACGTTATACAAATATTTTACTAACTTTTATATTATTTTGATAAATAATCTTGTTATTAATTATATATAAATATCTATTTTTATTTAATAAACAAAATAAATTAGTTACTAAGTAACATCGTAATAAATATTTATAATTATTTATTAATCATTTTAATTATAATTATACGGTATTTAATAAAAGTAATGAATTTATTAAAGTAATAAATTTGTTTTTATTCATTTTCTTCATATAAATAATTAAATAATAATTTAAATAAAAACTTATAGAATTTAATATTTTTAATTACTTTAGTTATTTATATAAAAAGCTAATAAATAAACTAAAAGCGTTATTATTAATTCTTTTAATAAAAATATTTATATTTGTTAACTAATAAAATTTTTTATTTTTTATTAATTTAAAAAATAACTTTTTACTTTTAATAAGATCTATAAATTAATTTATTATCTTTTATTTCATTTAAGACATTGTTTAGTAGAATCTATTCTCATGAGAATAGATTCTATCATTAATTTTTTAATCTAATAAATATTAATTATACTTATTTATATAACAATAATAAACATATTAGTTTTTCTATCATTAAAACATTTAAATTTTACTATACAAATAAGCATAATTTATATTTTGATAATAAAAATAAATTTTTTATTTTTAAAATTAATTAATACTAACTTTATTTTATATAATAAATTATTTTTTATATTATTTGATTTACTATTTATTTTTATATTTTACAGTATCTTTTATTTTAGATTTTGAACAAATAAGATTTATTTATATAATTTAATTTTATATATAAAAATTAAATTATTTTTTATTTAATAATATTTATATTTTTTTCAAAAAAAAAAAATTAAAAAAATAATTATCAATATAATATTGAATAGATTTTATAATAAAAAACTTAAGTATTTATAATATTTCTAATATTGCAAAGTATATATTAATAATAAACTTTGTTTCTATTTTCATAGAGCAAACAAAAAAATTAAAACTATTTGGATCTGATAATAATAAATAACTCATATTATTGCATAAAACTAATTAACAAATATATATATAAATATTATGTTGTTAATAAAAGAAATTATTTAAAAACAAATTTATTAGTAATAAATGATAAAAGTGATAATTTTAATTTATTAAATATATAAAATAATTAAATATTTATTTATAAAAATAAAATAAATTAATTTGTTATGTTAAATTAATTATTTCTATAAGTTAGTTATAATTTTAGCAATACTTAAAATTATTTTTCTAATCAAAAAAAATAATAAATATGTTAATATTTTTAATTATTTTTTATATATTTATGATAAATAAATAAATATTAAGTAAATTTAATTGTATTTTATAAAATAAAATTTCTTATATTAAGTAATTTTATATATGTAATGATAATATCATTATAACTTATTTTAGTATTTTTTTAAAATTAAATTATTAATTAATATTATTAAATAAATACTAAACTTCTATTAAATAATTAAATTTTATTTGTTAGTTTAAATATATTTTTTAAATAATTAAGTGATCTTTAATTACTATAAAAGTAAATTAGTATCTATTTTGATAGATATTAAATTTTTAATTTATTTTTAGTATTATCTAAAGTAATTTTTATTTAAAAAAAATAAAAATATTATTTCTCTACTATGAATAAATAGATTTAATTTACTAAAAATAAAAAATATTACTAAATACCTATGGATTATTTTTAATATAATAACATCTTATTTAGAAATATTTTATAAGAATATTTTTTAACTTTTATAAATAAAAATTAACTATCGACAATCAAGTGATAAGAAATAATTATATTAATTAATAGTATCCTTTTTAATATGTAAATACTATTTTTTAGAGCTAACATGTAAATATATAAATATTTTATTTAATCAAGAAACAAACATAAAAATAAAAAAATTTAATAATTAATTAAAATATTAAACTTATAAATATTTAATTTATAAATAATTAACCATAAAAATATTAAATTACTATTAAATAAAAAATTCTTTAATATAATTACAATATTTCTTCCAATGAATAATTTAATAAAAAAGAATAAACTAATTATATTCTTTAATTAATTTTTAGATATTTAAATAAATTATCTTAATATAAATTTTTATTAAAAATAATAAAATATTATATGTTTAATATATAATAAATTTCATTTAAAATATATACTTAATTTAACAATAAATATATATTTTTATAATTATTAAATATTTTTATTATATTATTTATAATATAAGATAAATTTTATTTATTAAATATATAAAAATTATAACTTCTTATTTAATACTAAATAAGAAGTTATAATTAATTGATCATAATTTATCATTATTAAAATATTCTTTAAATAACTTTTTAAAAAAAAATAAAAGTTAATTTATTAACGACAATAATAAAATTAAAAATATAATTACTAATTAAATTTTAACATTTAATAACCTAATTTAATTAAAAAGTTTTTTAATATTTTTTATTTAATAATAATTATTTTCATTAACATATATTTACCACAACAAAAATATGATAATAATTTTTTTTAAAATAATATCACATATAATCATCACGTTTTTTATTATATTTTAATTTAATAATATTTAATATTTAATATAAATTAATAAATTTAATTATATTAATTAAAAATTTTATTCAATAATTTTATAAGATATTAAAAATATAAATCTCAATAGTAAAAGATAAAATATGATTATTTAAAATATAAATTGATAAAATAAATAATTTTAATTAAAATATTTATAATATTTATAATATTTTAATTATTTTTTTATTTTAAATAATTCTATTTATTATTATTGAATAAATATTATTTATTCAATAATAATAAATGTACTTTTAATAATTAAAATAAATATTGTTGCCCAAACAGCTGCTGATAATAAGCAAATACTATATACCTTAGTTTTTTTAATTAGTAATATGCCAGCAACTAATGGGATTATATATCTTAATATAGCGATAAAACGTGACGTAAATAAAACCTTTATTTCTTGATTTTTAAGTTTATTTCTAGCGTTATCAACAATCAATTGATAACGATTTAAAAAAATAGTAAATAATTTTTTATTAGTTATTTGATTACCAAAATAATAAGAAATTATTGAACCTGTAGTTGCACCTAAAACAATAGCTATCCATATTAATATAATATTTAATTTTGGCAAAATAACAGTAATAGCAGTTAACAATATAACGGATGCAGGTGGTAGAAAAGAAGATAAAATAATAGTTGATTTACTCATTGCTATGCAAAACAATATTATAAATAACCATATTGGATGTAAATTAATTTCTAACCAAAAATTATTTAAATATGTCATAACTTTTCTTTTTTATTAAATTGTTTTTTTAATTTATTTTTTATAAGAACAATAAAATATTATATTTTATTTATATTAATATAAATAAAATGATTTAATTCATACTAAAATTAGTACAAATATATTTATTAACTATGTTAAGCAATAAGATATTATATTTCTTTAAATATTTTATTTTAAATTTTATTATATATTTTTTTAAGTTTAAAACTCTATTTAAGAATAAAAATTCTAAAAATTTTTATTAATAGTATATTAAATAATTTATATAATATTTTTATTTAAAATTATTAATTATAATATTAAAAAATAAATAATCACTAATTATATCATTAAATTAATAATAAAAATTATATTTTTTGATGATCATTAATAATTTAAATAATTTATAGTATTAATATTAATAATTATGTAATTTTTTCATAAGTATCAAATCTAGATTATAACAATAAAGTTAATATTAATTTTATTGTTATTTAAAAAAATTTTATAATATTAAAAATAGAAAAATGATTACTTCTTATATTATAAATATTATATGTTACATTAATACTTTATAAAATTATTTATGATAAATTTAAGTAAATAATTTAAAATATAAAATATTTATATATAATAGATTTTTAAAAAAAACTTTAAAATATAATAGCACTATAGTAATATAAATAAATAAAAATATAACAATTAATTTTTATATTTAATTAATATTGTCTTAAATAAAAAATACAATTAATTATACCTATATATAAATATAGGTATAATTAATTGTATTTACTTTAAATATAATTTAAGATAAAAATTATATTTAATTAAACTAATTATTAATTATTGAATTTATAAGAATATATTTTTATAAAAATAAGATTAGGTTTTTATAATAATTTTATATTCAAATGCTAATAAAATTTAAAATTTATTAATCTATCAATAAGTTTATAATTAAATTGTTGAAAATAACAAATAATATGATTAAAAAATCATAAATAATAAATAATTAATAATTTACTATAATTAATTATAATACTAATTACTAACATAATTTTCTATAATTAAAATAATATAAAATATTACAATTATAATTTCTCTAAATAAATATTTTAATAAAGACTTATAAATTTAATAATATTTAATAATTTAACAATTAAAAATAATATTATTAATTAAATATTTTTATCTATAAATAAAAATAACACAAAAATACTCTTTTAATTAAAGCATTATAAAAATACATAAAAAATAAAATATAAATTATTATATTAATGATAATATTAATTCCTTAAATAATAAATAAACATTACTTAAAAGTAATTACTTAAATTTTAAATAAAATTAAACATTAATATTTAAAACACGATAATTTAATTATCAAAATATTTTGCTTTATATTGTGGATTTTTTAAATTTTCAACAGATAAAATATCTTCTAATTGTTCTACTGTTAATAAACCTCGTTCTAATACTACTTCTTTAACATTTTTACCTGTTTCAGCACATATTTTTCCAATAATGTCACCATTATGATGACCAATAAATGGATTAAGATAAGTGACGATTCCAATAGAATTAAAGACATATTTTTCGCAAATTTCTTTATTAATTGTAATGCCTCTAATACATTTTTCTAATAAATTACGGCATGAATTATTCATTAATGAAATAGATTCAAAAATTGCTTGACCAATTGCAGGTTCCATTACATTCAGTTGCAATTGTCCTGCTTCTGCAGCGATAGTAACACAAGTATCATTACCAATAACTTTAAAACAAGCTTGATTAACAACTTCAGGGATAACAGGGTTGATTTTAGAAGGCATAATAGATGAACCTGCTTGTAGTTCAGGTAAATTTATTTCTTTTAAACCAGCACGCGGTCCAGAAGAAAGAAGACGAAGATCATTACAGATTTTAGATAACTTAACAGCTAAACGCTTTAATCCAGAGTGTACAGTAATATAAGCACCGCAATCGGAAGTTGCTTCAATTAAATCTTCTGCTGGAATGCAAGGTAATTCAGTTACTTCAGCTAATTTTTTTACTACTAATTCTTGATAACCATCAGCCGTATTAACTTTAGTTCCAATTGCAGTTGCACCAAGGTTAACTTCAAGTAATAATTTACTAACTCGATATAAATTTTTTATTTCTTCTTTTAACAAAGTTGCAAATGCTTGAAATTCTTGCCCTACTGTCATAGGAACAGCATCTTGTAATTGAGTTCGACCCATTTTTAGAATATCTTTAAATTGTTTAGCTTTTTCTTCAAAACCCTCTTGAAGCAAAGTAATTGATTTAATTAAATTAGTAATAGAATTATAAACTGCAATTCGAAAGCCAGTTGGATAGGCATCATTAGTTGATTGACTTTTATTTAAATGGTCATTAGGATTTAAATATTGATATTCACCTTTTTTATGTCCCATTAATTCAATACCAATATTAGCTAAAACTTCATTAATGTTCATATTTAAAGATGTACCTGCTCCACCTTGAAAAATATCTATTGGAAATTGATCCATACACCTTCCTTTATTTAAAATTTCATTGCAAGCATTAATAATCGTATCTGCTTGTTTTTTTGAAATAGTTTTTAATTCTTTATTTGCCATTGCTGCTGCTTTTTTTACCATTACCATTCCACGAATAAATTCTGGTACATGATTAATTGTTCTGTCGCTAATAGAAAAATTCTCAATAGCTCGTAATGTATGGATACCATAATAAACTTCAGCAGGTACATCTCGTTTGCCTAATAAGTCTTCTTCAGAACGAATATTTTTTGACATAAAAACCTTCTTAAAATTAAATAATAATTTATTAAATAAACACATATAATTTAATATATATTATAAAATAATTGATACTTTATAAATTCAAAATACTAAATATATTTTAATAAATTAATATAATATACATAATTATATTTACATAGATAAATTAAAATATAAATTTTTTTAAATATATAACAAATATATATCATATAAGTATTATATTAACTTAAAGATTAATCTTTTATATTAAACTTTTAAATACAATATTCTCTTACTAAATTAAGAAAATATTGTGTTATTTAAAAGTTATTAAAAAATTATATTTATTGTTTTATTTATAATTTATGTTTTTTTAAATTTATATAAAAACTTCTTTTTTTTAAAATTATTGAAATTATAAATATTTAATTATATTATAAATAATTTTAATTTTATGTTTTAAAACTTTTTTAATAAAAAATAAAAAAATTAAAATTTATTATTAATATAATAAAAATTAGTTAATTCATAAAATCTGTTCAATGAACTAATTAAAAATTTAGCTTTAAATAATTATTAATTTTTTATTAATTTTATTTTAATAATTTTTGAGTTTATTATTATTTCCTCAATCTAAAAAGAAAAGATTATAAAGTTTATATAATGTATTTATTTTTATTTATTAGAAAATTAATAAATAAATTAAATATTTTTATAAATAAAATATATAAAATATATAAATTTTTTTAAATATTATTAAACAATATTTAATATAAATATAAAATTTTTTAAAATAAAAAAGAAAAATGATTTTTTTTATATACCCCCTTGAATTCATTTTAATTGACCCCATCTTATTTTAATAAGGTACTAATCTATAATAAGACACATTAGTATCATTCTTATTTGCATTAACAATATATAAATTTTATTTATAGGAGATCTATTAATGAAGATTCGTCCATTGCATGATCGAATTATCATCAATCGAGAAAAAGTTGAAACTAAATCTACAGGTGGTATTGTTCTAACAGGTTCTGCTGCTGGTAAATCAACTCGAGGAAAAGTGTTAGCTGTTGGTAACGGTCGAATTTTAGATAATGGTGAAAATAAACCATTAGATGTTAAAGTTGGAGATATTGTTATTTTTAACGATGGCTATGGCGTAAAGACAGAAAAGATCGATAATGATGAAGTACTAATTATGTCAGAAAGTGATATTCTGGCAGTTATTGAAAAATAACTCTTGCTTAAATTTTCTGAATGAAATAATTTAAAGGAAAGAAACAATGGCAGCTAAAGATGTAAAATTTGGTAGTGACGCACGTGCAAAAATGCTTCGTGGAGTAAGTATTCTTGCTGATGCGGTTAAAGTTACTTTAGGTCCAAAAGGACGTAATGTAGTTCTAGATAAATCTTTTGGTGCACCTTCGATCACTAAAGATGGTGTATCTGTTGCTCGTGAAATTGAATTAGAAGATAAATTCGAGAACATGGGTGCACAGATGGTAAAAGAAGTTGCTTCTAAAGCTAATGATGCAGCAGGTGATGGCACAACAACTGCAACAGTATTTGCTCAATCTATTGTAAGTGAGGGTTTAAAAGCAGTTGCTGCTGGTATGAATCCAATGGATTTAAAGCGTGGTATTGATAAAGCAGTTTCTGCAGCAGTTGAGGAATTAAAAAAATTATCTAAACCTTGTGCTGATAATAAAGCAATTGAACAAGTTGGTACGATTTCCGCTAATTCTGACCAAGTAGTTGGTAAATTAATTGCTAAAGCAATGAAAGAAGTTGGTAAAGAAGGAGTTATTACTGTTGAAGAAGGTTCTGGTTTAGAAGACGAATTAGCAGTTGTTGAAGGTATGCAATTTGATCGTGGTTATTTATCTCCTTATTTTATCAACAAACAGGATAGTGGTTCTACAGAATTAGAAAATTCATATATTTTATTAATAGATAAAAAAGTTTCTAATATTCGTGAATTGTTACCTATATTAGAAATTGTTGCTAAAGCAGGTAAACCTCTTTTGATTATTGCTGAAGATGTTGAAGGTGAGGCTCTCGCAACATTAGTAGTAAATAATTTACGTGGTATTGTAAAAGTTGCTGCGGTAAAAGCACCAGGTTTTGGTGATCGCCGTAAAGCTATGTTACAAGATATTGCTATCCTAACAAATGGTACTGTTATTTCTGAAGAAATTGGTATGGAATTAGAGAAAGCAATGTTAGAACATTTAGGTCAAGCAAAGCGTATCGTTATTAACAAAGATACTACTACTATTATTGATGGTTTTGGTACAAAAACAGCAATTGATAGTCGCGCTAAACAAATAGCACAACAACGTGATGAAGCAACCTCAGATTATGATCGAGAAAAATTACAAGAGCGTATTGCTAAGTTAGCAGGTGGTGTTGCTGTAATTAAAGTTGGTGCCGCAACTGAAGTTGCAATGAAAGAAAAACGTGCCCGTGTTGATGATGCATTACATGCAACTCGTGCAGCAGTAGAAGAAGGTGTTATTGCTGGTGGTGGTGTCGCTTTAGTTCGCGTTGCATCTGCATTGGATAAATTAAAAGGCGATAATGAAGACCAAACAGTTGGTATTCGTATTGCATTACGTGCGATGGAGTCACCTATGCGTCAGATTGTTGAGAATGCTGGAGAAGAATCAGCTGTTGTTGTTAACAATGTTAAACAAGGTAAAGATAATTACGGTTATAATGCTTCAACAGAAGTTTATGGAGATATGATTGATATGGGAATCCTTGATCCGACTAAGGTTACTCGATCTGCTTTACAGTTTGCAGCATCAATAGCTGGCCTTATGATTACGACTGAAGCTATGGTAACTGATTTACCAAAAGAAGAAAAAGCTGATTTAAGTTCTGCCGGTATGGGTGGTATGGGCGGTATGGGCGGTATGATGTAAGGTATTAATACCATAATATTATTTTATTATCATAAAAACAATAAAACCCTGAATTTTAATTTTTAATTTAGGGTTTTATCATTTTTATTTGAAAATTATATTTGTTTGATATTTAAAGAATAATTATTTATTTTAAATTTAATAAAAATAAATTAATTTATTTTTAGTTGAGCATAATAAATAATTTTCATAAAATAATTCATATTTTAAAAATAAAATACATGAATAAATTTATAAATATCTTTAATAAATATTAAATATAATCTACAATAATATTAAACTATATATATTTGAATATTTATCTAAATTTTAATTATAGATTAATAAGTGTTTTGCTTAATTTTCCATTTATTTCTTTTGTTAATCTAGGAACTAAGTAACCTGAGATACGAGTTAGTAAATCCTTCATTATGATGCGAGCTTTTTTATCTGTTACCATAAAATGAGCAGTACCTTGAACTTTGTCCAATAAATGTAAATAATAAGGTAATATTCCATTTTCAAATAATTTATTACTTAGTTTAACTAAACTATCAGTATTATCATTAATACCTCGTAAAAGTACACTCTGATTTAATAATGTAACATTTACCTGTTTTAACTGTTTCATTGCATAACTAAAATTATTATCAATTTCATTAGCGTGGTTAATATGAGTAACCATAATAATCTGTAACCTAGAAATATTAAAACGTTGACAAAGTTTTGTTGTAATACGAGCTGGAATGACTACTGGTAGTCGACTATGTATTCTAATTCGTTTAATATGAGAGATAGTTTCTATCTTTGAGATCAACCAATCTAATTCATGATCTTTTGCCATCAAAGGATCGCCTCCTGAAAAGATAACTTCATTAACCTCAGTATGTTGTTGAATATAATTTAATGCAATCTGCCAAGTTTGTTTATTACCTTTATTATTTTTATATGGAAAATAACGTCGAAAACAGTAACGACAATTAATGGCACAATTATTTTTAACCAATAGTAAAACACGATCTTGATATTTATGTAATAATCCAGGAATTTTATTATCATGTTCATTTAATGGGTCAATAGAATATTTTGGTGTAAAATTAAATTCAGATTTTAAAGTAATAACTTGTCGTAAAAGAGGATCGTTAGCATCATTTTTCTTCATTTTTGCTATAAAAGCATGTGGTACGCGTAATGGAAATAAAATACGAGCAGAATTTCCAGCACATAATTCTAGATTGTTTTGTAATGATAATAATCGTAATAATTCATTAGGATCAGTAACAACTTCTGTAAGTTGTTGCAACCAAATTTCTTTGAAAGTACTTTTTTTAGTTAGAATATTAAACATTTACTTATGCTACCATTTTTATTTAAAATTAAGAGGATTTCTATGATTACCTATAGTACAAATGAATTTTACTCAGGTCTTAAGATTATATTAGATAATGAACCTTGTGTAATTCTAGAAAGTGAATTTGTTAAACCAGGTAAAGGGCAGGCGTTTGCTCGTGTACGGATTCGTAAATTACTTTCTAACAAATTATTAGAAAAAACATTTAAGTCAACTGATTCTGTTAAAAGTGCTAATGTTATAGATGTGAACTTAGCTTATTTATATAATGATAATAAATTTTGGTATTTTATGAATAATAAGACTTTTGAACAACTACCTATCAATGAAAAAACTATAGGTAATAATAAAAAATGGTTAATTAATCAAATTAATTATATTATTACATTGTGGAATGAGCAACCAATTATTATTACTGTACCTAATTTTATTGAATTAATAGTAATTGATACTAATCAAAGTACAAAAGGTGATCTTACAAGCACAAATAAAAAATTAGCAATATTAAATACTGGAGCAGTGATAAAAGTTCCGCTATTTATTCAAATTGGTGAGGTAATTAAAGTTGATACTCGATTTTCTGAATATGTTTCCCGTATTAAATAATATTTAATTAATTTTTAATTTTTAATAAAATATAATAAAATTATAAGTTATTATTTTAAATAATATTTTATTATCTTAATAATTAGTTTATTTATATTATAGTTATAAAGTAATTTAGGATTTATATTAATAATTCTATATAAATTAACAAAAATATTCTTATTTATTTGTAGTTGTTTTTAAATATGACTTTCATCATGTTGTTATGATAACTTATTTCATTGTTATTTAAATTATTTTAATTAAAAATATTACTAATATTCTTTATCACAATTATAAAATAATTAATAATATTATTTAAATATATGCAATTTTTAACAAAATTTATAACATTAACTATTATAATTATTAATAATAATTTAAATAACAAATATTTTATTTTAATTCGTTTCTTATCTTATAAATAATTAATTAATTTATTTAGATTAAATAAGATTAATTTATATAAATACTATATTTTTTAAACAAAATTATTCTATATATAAAGTATTTGTACAATATAATTATTAATATTTAATTTATAATATATAATAATTATTATAATTTATTAATTATCAATTAATTAATCGAAAATAATTTAATAAAAATATTTTTTATGTTACGATAAAATATAATCAATAAAATATTGGTAACTAATAAATTAGTTTTTAAAATAAATAAAATATTTTTAATTAAATAATAAAATTTATTTAAAATAATTATTTTAAATAACTAATTAAAATTAGTTTCTAATATATAAGTTATTTCAATAAATAAAATTTATTTTAATATCTATCCATCAAATATTAGATTACTATATAATTTTATTAATAATTTTTAATTAAAGTTTCTATTAAAATAAAATTTTAACTATTAATTATTTTAGTATGATACATGCAAATATAAACGTCAGAGATATCAATTGATGATAATATTAAAATTAGCTCTATTTATTATAAAAATTGTTAAATTAATTATAAAAAGTATGATTAACACAATACTATCAAAAAATTATATATTAATACACTGATGTATATTAAGTTAGAAATTTAGATTATTTAAAATATTTTTGTAAATAATTATGTTAAAATTATTAAATAAATTAATTTTAAAATTTATAAATCTAAAATTAGCACTCATAATAAATTTTAAGAATTAGAATATTAATATTTTTTAAAGTAATATAAATTTTTTACAAATAAATTCAAAAAATAATATAGTTTACTATTAGAATAAAATTATTTTTATTCTTAGATCTAAAATAGAGTTTATATCAAAAACGATAAGATTAAATTTTAAATGATAATAATTTTATTCTAATAAATTAAGATAATAATAGATTAAATAATCAATCTTTTCTTTTAACTAAATACAAATTTTTATCAATAAATAATTTATATGTTTATTTCTATAATTTTTGATCTTTTTGTTAATTTTGTAATAAATTTATATTCGATATTTATTTATAATAATTTTTATTACCGAAGGTCGGGTTTGAACCGACACACTAAAAAGTAATTGATTTTGAATCAATCGCGTCTACCAATTTCGCCACTTCGGCCTTAATTAAAATTATAAAAATATTATTATTATACTCATAATAATAAACTAATAAATTTATTTTTATTATGAATGATATTAAATATAAATAATTATTATTTATATTATTAAAAATATTTACTTTTTAATTATTATGTAATATTTAAATTAACATTAAAATAATTTAATTAAATTATTTTAATGAAAAATTAATTCATAATTAATATTTTTATAATTTCTTTTATATTTTTAAAAGAGAATAAATAATTTTATTTATTAATTTAAATATATTTTATAAAAACAATAATTTATAATTTATATGTTTTAATTATATTAAATTAATTTAAAATATCAATAATCATTTAAGTCAATAACTTTATAAATTATATAAATTATCATATTTTTTTAAAAAAAGAAAACTATATTTTAATAGTATTAAATTTCTATTTATGGATAACTTTTATTAAAAATAAATAAATGACATAAAAATATTTTAATTAATAATTATTTTATTAAAATATTATTCTTTATTAAATTATTATATAATAAACAATGATTATTGTGAATACATATAAATTATTATCAAATTTACAATTAATAATTATTGAAATTAAAAATAAAATATTACTTCTCTATTATAGAATTATTTTATTATTAATCAATTCTATAATAGATAATATAATATAAAATATTATTAACTTATTGATCTATTAGTATTTTAATATAAAATATTTTTATATTATTATTCTTTATATATAATTATTAATTATAATATGATAGTTTAAATATACATTTATATAATTTATTTCACCAATTTTATTCAATAAATATATCATTAATTAACAACAGATAAATAAAAATATTTGTAAGATCTTAAGTTATTATTATAAATATAATTGATATAATTTTAATAATTGTAATATAATAAATATTTTTTATTATATAAATTTATAAATTTTTATTTATGTAATTCTATTAATTAAAATTTGATTTTTTATAAAATTAATAATACTTTAATTATTTATCATTTATTATTTATATAGTAAGTTAAATAGTAATTCATTATTATATTTAAATAAAAGTTAGATAAAAATGCTAGCATAGCATTTTTATTATATAAAATGTTTTATTATTATTATATTGATAATCATACTAAATTATTGTTAATATTTTAAATGATAATATAATTAATAAAATAATTTAAATTAATGATTGATTTAAATTATTCATAGAAAAAAATAAAAATTTGTATTATTTATTAATAAATAAATTTTAATTTTTTTTAAATATAATTATAATAGAAAAATTTAAGTATTTAATTGATATTAAAATATATACTTAATATATTATATGATATATTATTTTAATAATATTTAATTAAAAATTTTTATATATTTATATACTATTTAGATTAATACCTAAAAAATAAAATAAATATTTATATTGTTATTTAACTAATAAACAATTATTTTATTTCTATAATAAAGATAAATAATAAAAAATTACTATTTATTTAACAATCTTAATAGTTATAATTTTAGTTATAAAAAATATTAATTATTTTAATATTTTACGTTTAGGTTAAATAAAAATTAATTAATTTTTTCTATATATAATTATATTATAATTTTTTATATTTAACTTATATATTTTATTAATATTTATAATAAATATTTTTATTAAAAATTAATAGTTAATAATAGTTAAATTTAACAGTTACATTAAAATATTAATTTAATATAAAATTAAATTTTATTTTTAAAACCAACATTATAATAAAATATATTATTTAATCTTTAATTAAAGATATTAATCGATAATAGTTGAAATCTATATATATAGAATATTACATAAAATATTTTTGTTAAAATTGATGAATTTATTTATTTATAAAAATAAATAAAATTATATTAATTTTATTTAAATTATTTATTTATAATGAATTAAATATTTATTTTTTATTTCAAAAAATTAAGATAAATTATATATAATAATAAAGTTTAACTTTATTTTTAAAAACAATATATTTTACTAATAAAAATTTTAATAAAAGGACAAATATGGAAAAATCAATTGAAAAAGTTATTTATGCATCAAGATGGTTATTATTTCCTGTTTATATAGGATTGTCATTTGGATTTATTTTACTTACTTTAAAATTTTTTCAGCAAATAATTAATATTATTCCTGAGCTCTTTATTATTACTGAATCAGGGTTAATATTAACTGTTTTATCATTAGTTGATATTGCATTGGTTGGTGGACTTTTAGTTATGGTGATGTTTTCAAGTTATGAAAATTTTATTTTAAAAATAACAATTGATGATAAACATCAAAAATTAAGCTGGATGGGAAAGATGGATGTTAATTCTATTAAAAATAAAGTTGCTTCATCAATCGTTGCAATATCTTCAGTTCATCTTTTACGATTGTTTATGGAAGCTGAAAAAGTGCTCGATAATAAAATAATGTGGAGTGTAATTATTCATTTAGCTTTTGTTTTATCTGCTTTTGGTATGGCTTATATCGATAAAATGAGTAAAACCACTAAAAATTAATTAATCAAACAATTTAAAATATTACTTATTCAGCATAAAATATATAACAAAATAATTGTTTTGTTATATTATAAGATAAGTAATTTTATTCAGATTTAATTAATTATAAATAAAAATTAATTTTTGTTAATAAAAGATTAATTTAATGCTTATACTCTAATTATATACTCATTTATTTATTAAAATTATTGATTAATTTATTTTTTATTAAGTAATTAAATGTATAATTTTAGATCAAAATTTATTTAAAACATTTAAATTATTAATAATTTAAATGTTTTAAATAAAAATATAAAATAAATAATAAATATAATAATAAATATTTTATTAATTTATTATAGTAAAATATATAATTAATTTTATTATTAATCATCTTATAATTATAAAAAATTTTAATTAAAAATTCTATTATAAATTATGTATAATATTTTAGTTAACATAAAAACAAATTATTTACATTAAAAAATTTAGAAATATCTAAATATATAATTTATTAAAAATATAAAATAATTCAATAATTTTTACTTATTTAATTTATTGTACACTAAAAATTCTATATAATAATTAAAATTACTTAATTATTGATAATGTTTTTATTGAATATAAAAATTTTATTTTTAATATATTTAAATGAATTTTATATAAACTTAAAAAATAATTAATATATTATTAATTATATAGAGAAATTATAGAAGATTTTAATTAAATTAACAAATAAAAGATTTTATTAATACATTATATTAATTTATTACTTTCCAACACAAAAATTTGAAAAAATTTTACCTAATAAATCATTTGAATTAAATTTACCGGTAATTTCACTTAATGATTCTTGAGTCAAACGAAGTTCTTCAGCTAATAATTCAATTGAATGAAAAATAACCATCTGTTTATAACTTTGTTGTAAATGTTTTGCTGCTATGTTAAGTGCTTGAATATGACGATGTCTAGCTAAAAACTCTCCTTCAACATGAAGATTAAATCCAATACTTTCTTTTAAATGTTGACGTAATAAATTAATGCCCTTTTTTCGAAGCGCCGAAAGACGAATAAGTACATAGTTATTCATTTTTGTTATCGATATTGGTTCATTAGTTATATCTATTTTATTTCTAATTACTGTAATTGGTAAAGGTTTTATCAATTGATTCATAAATTTAGATAAAATTTTTTCAAATTCAATTTCTTTTATCGTTGTACTATCTACTATATATAATATATGATTAGCTTGTTTTATTTCTTTCCAAGCTCGTTTAATACTTATCTTTTCAATTTCATTTGTTGCTTTGCATAAACCAGCAGTATCAATGATATGTAATAGCATACCTTCAATATGAATATCTTCATGTAATACATCTCTAGTTGTACCAGCAGTATTCGTTACAATCGCTGTTTTATGACCAGTTAATGCATTTAATAAACTAGATTTACCTGAATTAGGTCGTCCTGTAATAACAACTTTTATTCCTTCTCGCAATAAATTACTTTGATAAGCTTGTAAACGCACGTTATCTAACTTAGATATTATCTTATTTAATTTTAATTTTATTTTACGATCAGACAAAAAATTAATTTTTTCATCTGGAAAATCAATTGCAGCTTCAATATAAATACGCAATTTAATAAGTTTTTCTATTATTTCATGAATTTTTTGAGAAAAAACACCTTTTAAAGAATTTATTGCTGAACGAGCAGCTTGTTCAGTACTTGCATCAATTAAATCAGCAATAGCTTCTGCTTGAGCTAAATCTATTTTATCATTTAGAAAAGCACGTTGAGAAAATTCACCTGGATTAGCGATACGAATTCCATTAATAGCTAAAATACGCTTAAGTAATAAATTAATAATTATAGGACCACTATGTCCTTGTAATTCAAGAACATCTTCACCAGTAAATGAATTAGGCGCAGGAAAATATAATACAATTCCTTGATCTAATACTTTACTATTAATATCATAAAAAGGAAGATAATTTGCATAACGTGGTTGAGGTAGTTTACCTAAAACAATTTTAGCAACATCAATAACTTTTGGTCCTGATATTCGTAAAATACCAATACCACCACGTCCAGGTGGTGTTGCTTGTGCAATAATTGTATCATTAATATATATATTCATATTACTTTTAATTTTTATTATAAATATCAACAAATTGATAATTAAGGTGATCTAATATATTTTAATTTTATTATTTCGGTAATTTAAAGACAAAAATATTAACACTTTTTTATAATATTTATTTAAGATTATATTTTTCTAATCCACGATAAATAATTTGTTGTTGGATAATTGTCATCAAATTACTAACTATATAATATAAAACTAATCCTGAAGGAAACCATAAAAAAAATACTGTAAAAATAATAGGCATATAAGTTATGATTTTTTGTTGAATAGGATCAGTAACTGTTGTTGGTGATATTTTTTGAATAAAATACATTGTTAAACCCATTAACAATGGTAAAATGTAGTATGGATCCTTAGCTGATAAATCTTGGATCCAAGCAATAAAATGAGCATGACGCAATTCGACAGAACCTATTAACATGTAATATAAAGCAAGAAAAATAGGCATTTGAATTAATAAAGGTAAACAACCACCTAACGGATTAACTTTTTCTTTTTTATAGAGAGCTATCATTTCTTGACTAATATTTTGCTTATTATTACCAACTCGTTCTTTCATAGCAACAATTTTAGGTTGTAACAAACGCATTTTTGCCATTGAAATATATTGTGCTTTTGTTAATGGATACATGATCGCACGTACGATAAAAGTAATAACAATAATAGAAAAACCCCAATTATCAATAAACCTATGAATAAATTTTAATAATTTAAATAATGGTTGTGAAATAAACCATAACCAACCATAATCAACAGTTAAATCTAAATATGGTGCAATTTTTGCCATTTCAGATTGCAATTCAGTACCTATCCATAATGTTGAAGTATATTCTTCTTTGTTATTAGCTGCTATTTTTATCTGAGAACTTTTATATCCAATAATAGCAATAGTTTTATCTAAGTTAATTGTATAAAATGTATTCCTATCCTGATAAGAAGGAATCCATACAGTAGCAAAATATTGTTGTAACATCGCTATCCAACCACTTTTTGTATTAATATTTAAATTATTATCAGCAATATCAGTAAAACTATATTTTTTATAATTTATTTTATCAGAAGAATATGCTGCGCCGCGATAAGTATGTAAAGCAAAATTATTATTTTCTATATCACGTTCTTTTGGTAATTCTACAGTTTGCTTTAATTGTCCAAAAAAAATCAACATTAATGGTTTTTCGGTTTTATTATCAATAATATATTTAAGAGAAATACTATATTTACCACGTTTTAATATATAAATTTTTTGATAAACAACACCATCTTTACCAGTAAAAATAAGAGGAATACATAACTCATTTTGCCCATCTTTTAAAACATAACTTGTTGAAGTTGAAAGATATAAAGGACGTAATCCATTATTATAATTAGGACTATCAGGACCATCATGACCAATCATTCCACTTTGTACTTGATAAATAAAATCTTTATTAGTTTCTAATAAACGAAAAGGATAAATTGAATGTAATTCTTTAGTATAAAGTAATAAATTAGCTTCATCAACATCACCTCCACGTAAATTAATACGTAATTCAAGCACATCAGTTTTTACTCTAATAAATTTAGATTGTTCATAATTTAAATTAACGTGTTCATCATGATTTGATATATTCATTTGTTTTATAATTTGATTTTTTTTTGTAATTTGTATATTATCATTTTCCCATGTTTGCCAAATTAAAAACGAAAAAAATATTAAAGCTATAAATAAAAGATTTAATTGCGAATTCATCGTTAATGTTCTCTATTACAGTGAATCTTTTTAGATGGAATAGGATCATCGCCACCTTTATGTAAAGGATGACATTTTAATACGCGTTTAATTATTAACCAACTACCTTTTATTAATCCAAACTGACATAATGCTTCAATTCCATATTGTGAGCAAGTAGGATTAAAGCGACAATGAGATTTTAATAATGGACTTATTATAAATTGATAACTTCTTATCATCAAAATTAATATCCATGAGCTAAATGACAATAACGGTGCCATAACTTACCTAATATTTCAATAATTTCTTTATTATTTAAACGAATAATCTCTTTTTTTACTAATACTACAAAATCCATTGAAGGAAATTTATTTTGATGTAAACGAAAATATTCTCTCGTTAACCGTTTAATACGATTTCGTTGATAAGCTTGCTTAATATTTTTTTTTGCAATAGTAAAACCAATACGCGGATATCCAAGATTATTAAAACATCCAAGAATAATGATTTCTGAAGAACTTACTCGTTGCGCCTGTTGAAAAACATAATTAAAACACTTTGGAGTTAATAATCTTAGCTCTTTTGGAAAAAAAAACATAACAACCACTTCAATAGAGTTTTACTTTGAAGACACAGTTAAACGAGAGCGGCCTTTAGCCCGACGACGAGATAAAATCTGACGACCATTTTTAGTAGCCATTCGAGCACGAAAACCATGAGAACGGTTACGCTTTAGTACAGATGGTTGAAAAGTTCGTTTCATACTTATTTATATACCTAACTTAACAAAATAATTATTTTATTGGTTTAATAAATTTGTTATTAATAATTAAAACAAAAAAATTAACATATAGACTCTTAATAAAATTAAATATATTAAAAAATAAAATTATAATAAAATATTTAATATTATACAATATAAAAAATAAATTTATGATTTTTCTACTATTATCTATAATGTATTATGAAACTTAAACTAATAGTTATTTTTTTAAATGATTACTTTCTAAAAACTAAAAAATTATAATATCATAAATAAGATAAAAAAAATATAAATTTTAACAGAATATTAAGAATTAATAAAAATATTTTTAAATAAAAAAAAGAAAAATTAATCAATAAATTTGATTTAAATCATTCTATTAAATTTTATTTATATTTGATATATCTACTGGTATAATTTATTTTTTTATTTATTTTATAAATTTTGCTCTTAAATAAAATCATATAAATAAAAATGATAAAACTTATTTGAAATAATATAAAATTTATTTAAGTTTTACAATATGATCTATTTAATATATTAAGATCATAGATTATAGAAATTAATATAACTTATCATACAATTTTAGTAGATTTTTTCTAAGAAATTAACATTTTATTATCTATTAAATTAATAATTTTTATTGGTCTTATTTTAGGAGAATCTGTTGTGTCATTTTTACTTTGGCAGAAATGTCTTACGCGATTACGAAGTGAATTACCTACTACAGAATTTAATATGTGGATACGCCCTCTCCAAGCAGAATTAAATGAAAATATATTAGAACTCTATGCTCCTAATCGATTTGTATTAGATTTGGTAAGAAATAAATACATAAATAATATTAATAAATTATTAAGTGATTTTTGTGGCTCTGATATACCTGTATTAAAATTTAAAATAGGTAATAAACCACAAATAACACAAAGATATATTTCAATGTATACTAAAGTAAATGAAGCTATTTCGATACCAATAAATTCAATAATACCTACTAGTTTAGATAATGAACAATTTCAAACTAAAATTATTTATAATTCAAATGCTAATACTAAACATACATTTAATAATTTTATCAAAGGTAAATCAAATCAACTTGCTTGCACTATTGCTAATCAAGTAGCAGATAATCCTGGTAGATCTTATAATCCTCTTTTCCTTTATAGTAGAACTGGATTAGGTAAAACCCATTTACTACATGCAGTAGGTAATAAAATAATAACACATAAAACAAATGCAAAAGTTATTTATATGCATTCTGAACGTTTTGTTCAAGATATAGTAAAAGCATTACAAAACAATGCAATTGAAGACTTTAAACGTTATTATGAATCAGTATATACACTATTAATTGATGATATTCAGTTTTTTGCTAATAAAGATCGTCCTCAAGAAGAATTTTTTCATACATTTAATGCTTTACTTGAAGGTAATCAACAAATTATTTTAACTTCAGATCGATATCCTAAAGAAATTAATGGAGTTAAAGATCGATTAAAATCTCGCTTTAGTTGTGGGTTAACTATTGAAATTGAAGCACCAGAACTGGAAACACGTATTGCTATTTTAATGAAAAAAGCAAATGAAAATAAAATACAATTACTTGATGAAGTCGTTTTTTTCATTGCTAAACATTTGCGATCAAATGTTCGAGAACTAGAGGGAGCATTAAATCAAATCATTGTTAATGCTAATTTTAAAGGTCGCATAATTACTCTTGATTTTGTTCGTGAAGCATTACAAGACTTATTAGCATTACAAGATAAACTTCTTACTATCGATAATATTAAAAAAACAGTTGCTGAATATTATAAAATTAAAATTGCTGACTTATTATCTAAACGCCGGTCCCGTTCTGTTGTACGTCCGAGACAAATAGCAATGGCATTAATAAAAAAATTAACAAACCATAGTTTACCTGAAATTGGAGATGCTTTTGGCGGACGAGATCATACGACAGTACTTTATGCTTGCCGAAAAATCGAACAATTACGAGAAAAAACTCACAATATTAAAAAAGATTTTTCTAACTTAATCAGAACATTATTATCATAATACTATGAAATTTACTATTAAACGTGAACAATTACTCAAACCATTACAACAAGTTACTAGCTTAGTTAGCGGAAGACATATATTACCTATTTTAGGTAATATATTACTTAAAGTCAGTGAAAAAACACTTTTATTAACGAGTACTGATTTAGAAATAAAAATGCTAGCAAAAATGTCATTAACACAGACTAGTGAAAATGGATCAATTACTGTACCTGCTCGTAAATTTTTTGATATATGGCGTGGATTGCCAAGTGGATCAGAAATTAATGTTATCATTGAAGAAAACTCTCGTTTAATTATATGTTCCGACCGTAGTCGTTTTTCACTTTCAACTCTTCCTGCTTCTGATTTTCCAAGCATAGATAATTGGAAAAGTGAAGTTGAATTTCAATTACCACAAATTATGTTAAAACAATTAATTGAAGCTACTCAATTTTCAATGGCATATCAAGATGTACGTTATTATCTTAATGGTATGTTATTTGAAACTGAAGGTCAAAAATTACGAACTGTTACTACTGATGGTCATCGTTTATCTGTTTGTTCAGTTAATATTAATAAAAATTTACCAACACATTCAGTGATTATTCCTCGTAAAGGAATAACACAATTTATGCGATTATTAGATAGTAACAACGAATCAATTAAGTTAGTAATTAGCAATAATAATATCCAAGCTCATCTTGGTGATTTCGTTTTTACATCAAAATTGATTGATGGCCATTTTCCTAATTATCGTTCTATTTTACGTAAAAATTCATATAAAAAATTAACTGCTGATTGTCATATATTAAAACAAGCATTTTCACGAGCAGCGATTTTATTAAATGAAAAATTTTTTGGAGTTCGACTTTATATAAGTAAAAATCAACTTAAAATTACAACAATAAATCAAGAAAAAGAAAAATCAGAAGAAATTATTGATGTTAATTATAAAAGTTCTATAATAGAAATTAGTTTTAATATTAATTATATTCTTGATGTATTAAATACACTAAAATGTAAACAAGTTAATTTATTATTAACTGATTCAAATTCAAGCATTCAAATTGAAGATATAACTGATAATAGAGCAATTTATATTATTATGCCAATGCGTCTCTAATATTATAATTCTATAATATTTTTATATTTATTTATTTAAAAATTTTATAATATTAAAAATATTAATTTTACTATTAGTAACAAATTTTATTTTTAATATGCTTTTAAATAGTAATAAAAGAATAAATATTTTTTAAATTAATATATATGAATTTTTCTTATATTTTTATCTTAAATAATAAATGTAATTTTCTTTAAAAAAAAAGATATTTTTATTATTATCTTTATTTTTAAGATAAAAATCTATTAAACTTATTTAATAAAATATCAAATATATTAATGATAATAATAATGTTTTTATTGATAATAATAATAAAAATAAAACTATTAATTTAAATAGATAATTATTAATATAATTAATATATTTTAAATATTTAACTATCATATTAAATAATTAATTATAATTATCTTTATAATTTAAGTTATAAACTAATTAAAATTAACTATTAATCAAGCAAAATTAAATAAATTATTTTTAAAAATTAGTTTCAACGAAAATAAGATAAAAAATAAATTATTAAGATATAGTATACTAGTATATAATAATAAATTAATTTTAATGTAATAAAATTCTATTTTATATCAGATTCTTGATAAAAATTTGATTTATAAATTGACAGAAAAGTAAATCGTAATTAATTTTTAATTAAATTATTTAAAATTACTTAAATATCTAATTTTTTATTAACGTAATTAATATTTTAAAATATAAAATAAATTAAATATAAATAATAGGATATTTTATCTAAAATATGACAAAAGAAACATTTAATTATAGAATCATAAAAATTAGCGAGAAAAATTAATGTCAAATATATATGATTCTTCAAGTATCAAAGTATTAAAAGGATTAGATGCAGTACGTAAACGACCAGGAATGTATATTGGTGATACCGATGATGGTACAGGACTTCATCACATGGTATTCGAGATTGTTGACAACGCTATAGATGAAGCATTAGCTGGATATTGTACTAATATTAATGTAACTATACATGTTGATAACTCTGTATCTGTTTTTGATAATGGTCGTGGTATTCCAACTGATCTTCATGAAGAAGGTGTTTCTGCTGTAGAAGTTATTATGACAGTTCTTCATGCTGGAGGTAAATTTGATAATAATTCCTATAAAGTTTCTGGTGGCTTACATGGCGTTGGTATTTCTGTTGTTAATGCTTTATCAGAAAAATTAGAGTTAATAATCTGGCGTGACGGTAAAATTCATAAACAAATATATCAATTAGGGGTACCACGATCTCCTTTGAGTATTATAGGAGAAACTGATAAACTTGGAACTTATATTCGTTTTTGGCCAAATTTAAAAATATTTAAAACAATTATCGCATTTCAATATGAAATCTTAAAAAAACGATTACGTGAATTATCTTTTCTTAATTCTGGTATATCTATTCATTTAATGGATGAACGTGATAATAAAGAGGATCATTTTCATTGTAAAGGTGGAATTAAATCTTTTATAGAGTATTTAAGTTGGAATAAAACTCCGATTCATCCAAGTATTTTTTATTTTTCTGCTAAAAAATCAAGTATTAATGTAGAAATATCCATGCAATGGAATGATAGTTTCCAAGAAAATATTTATTGTTTTACAAATAACATTCCACAACGAGATGGAGGATCCCATCTTGTTGGTTTTCGAACCGCAATAACACGTACATTGAATAATTATATTGAGAAAGAAGGTTACCAGAAAAAAATAAAAGTTACTGCTACTGGTGATGATACTCGTGAAGGTTTAGTTGCTGTTATTTCAATTAGAATTATTGATCCGAAATTTTCTTCACAAACAAAAGATAAATTAGTTTCTTCAGAAGTAAAAACTGTTGTTGAAACATTAATGAATGAAAAACTTATTGAATATCTATTGAAAAATCCTAATGATGCTAAAATTGTTATTAGTAAAATCATTAACGCCGCTCGTGCAAGAGAAGCTTCGCGTAAAGTGCGTGAAATGACCCGCCGTAAGGGAATCTTTGATCTATCAGGATTACCAGGAAAATTAGCTGACTGCCAAGAACGTGATCCAACTAAATCAGAGTTATATTTAGTAGAAGGTGATTCTGCAGGAGGCTCTGCAAAACAAGGACGTAATCGAAAAAATCAAGCAATTTTACCATTAAAAGGTAAAATTCTTAATGTTGAAAAAGCATGTTTTGATAAAATACTTTCATCTCAAGAAGTTGCTACTTTAATAACTGCTTTAGGTTGTGGTATCGGACAAGATGAATATAATCCAAATAAATTACGTTATCATAGTATTATTATTATGACTGATGCTGATGTTGATGGTTCTCATATTCGTACATTATTATTAACTTTTTTTTATCGTCAGATGCCAGAAATTATTGAACGAGGACATGTTTATATTGCTCAGCCACCTTTATATAAAATGAAAAAAGGTAAACAAGAACAATATATTAAAGATGATGAAGCTATGGATCAATATTTAATCTCAATTGCATTAGATAACGCAGCACTTTATACTAGTCCTTATACTCCTGCATTGAAAGGGAAGTTATTAGAGAAGTTAATTATTGAATATAATACTGCTAAAAAAAATATTAAACATTTTGAACATAATTATCCAATAGCTTTATTAAATAATCTGATTTATCAACCTACCTTGTTAGTAGATGATTTAAAAAATAAATCAAAAATAAAAAATTGGATAAATATTTTAGTTAAGCGTTTAACAGATAACGAAGAATATGGTAGTATTTATAGTTATTATATTAATGAAAATTATGAATCTAAATTATTTGAACCAATTATATGTATTAAAACTCATGGCATTAATACTAATTACAGCTTAGATGTTAATTTTATTCATAGTATTGAATATACGCGTATTACTAAAATTAGGAACCTAATAGGAGATTTAATTAAAGATGGTGCTTATGTAGAAAGAGGAGAACGTCGTCAAACTATTTTTTCTTTTGAAGAAGCATTGAATTGGTTATCAAAAGAATCACGTCGTGGTTTAATAGTACAACGCTATAAAGGATTAGGTGAAATGAACCCAGAACAATTGTGGGAAACAACTATGAATCCAGATACTCGTTGCATGATGCGTGTTACTGTTAAAGATGCTATTGCAACTAATCAACTTTTTATTACATTAATGGGTGATACAGTTGAACCGCGTAGAATTTTTATTGAAGAAAATGCATTAAAAGCAAAAAATATAGATATTTAACTTTAAATAAAAAAAATAAAAATCAATCTTTAAATTAATTAGTATTTAAAATTTTTTTAAATAAAACTATTAGTTTTTAATATGCATATAACTTACTTAATATTAAAGTTAATATCTAATTAAATTGTTGATTAATTATTTTTATTAAACATAACAAATAAAAATTATTATTAGGTTATTTTTTATAAAAAATATTTATAAGTATTCAAAAGTAAATTTTTATAATTAAATATTTATTTATAGTTTTTAAAATAAAAATAAGAATGACTCATAAAATTTTTTTATTTATGAAATAAAATAAATTAACTATATTATTTTTTTATTATTTATAATTAAATTATTATTTACTTTTTACATATATAAATAAAAAATAATAATTAAAGTAGATCATAAAGAAAATTTAATTAACAAATTAAAAAATAATTTATTAATTAATGTAATAAAATATCATAAATTATAGAGATTTTTATATTTATAAGTAATAATAATACTTATAATTTTATTTTAGGAAAAAATAAATATTTAAAATAAATATATAAATATATTAAAATATAATATTAAATATAAAAGAAGTTATTTTTTTAAGATCAAGTTCTTATGAATAAATTTTTGTATAAAAAGCAAAATTTGAATGGATTATGATGATATCAGAATAAAAAATTAAATAACATGAAAAAATATCTTTTCATATAAAATATGATTAAAATTAATTATAAAAATAAAATATATTTTTATTAATTAAACATCAATATTTTATTTATATAATAAAACTTATTTATCTAATAAAATAAAAATAAATCTATAGCTAATAAAAAATCACTGCAATTAAAAATTAATTATATTAAAATTACTAATAAAAAATTAAAAATTTTAAGAAAATAAATATTAATAATTTATTTTTATATTTTAAAATATAAAAATAATTAAAAGATATTTATTATTTTAATAAATTTATTAGTATTATTAAATATTATTTAGTTACTACCTAAGTACTTGCTAATAAAATTAAAATTTTATTAGAAAAATATTCTATATATAATTAAATATATATATTTAAATTTAAAATATTAAATAAATTTATTTAATATTTTTAACATACGATATAATGATTCTGTTGATCCCCATAATAATTGATCACCAACTGTAAAAGCGGATAAATATTTTTGTCCAATATTTAATTTACGTAATCGCCCAATTGGAATATTTAATGTTCCTGTTACTGCAGCAGGAGTTAATTCTTTAATAGTTAATTCTCGCTCATTAGGAATAACTTTAACCCAATCGTTATGTGTACCTAAAATTTGTTGAACATTATCAATAGAAATATTTTTTTTTAATTTAATTGTAAATGCTTGACTATGACAACGCAATGAGCCAATACGAATACATAAACCATCAATAGCAATAGTATGATAATATCCAGTATTTAAAATTTTATTAGTTTCTTCTTGCCATTTCCATTCTTCACGACTTTGACCATTAGGTAGTTGTTTATCTATCCATGGAATTAAACTACCTGCTAATGGTACACCAAAAACTTCGGAAATTATTTTTCCACTACGCATAAAATTACTTACTTTTTTTTCAATTGATAAAATAGCTTCCGCAGGATTTTGCAATTTATCAGAAACTTGTAAATATAATTGACCCATTTGAAGTAATAATTCACGTATATTACGTGAACCAGCACCAGAAGCTGCCTGATAGGTTGCAACAGAAATCCATTCAATTAAATTTTCAGCAAACAATCCAGCTAAAGCGATTAACATTAAATTTACTGTACAATTACCACCAATAAAAGTTTTTATTCCTTTATTTAAACCTTGATCAATATATTGATAATTAATAGGATCAAGAATAATAATACTATCTTCTTTCATTCGTAAAGATGATGCTGCATCTATCCAATAACCTGACCAACCAATATCGCGTAATTTATAATAAATTTGATCTGTATATTCACCACCATGACAAGTAATTATTATTTCTAATTCTTTTAGTTCTTCAAGATTAAAAGCATCTTGAAGAATTTTTTGATATTGACCATATTTTGGTGCAAATTCACCATACTGAGAAGTTGTAAAAAATATAAAATTAACTTTATTAAAATAATTCTCTTCAACGATACGTTGTAATAAAACAGAACCAACCATACCGCGCCAACCAATAAACCCGACATTTTTCATTTTTCTTATATCCAATCTCTAATTTTTATTACTAAATAATATTATTTATATTTATAAAAATAATTTATAAACTTAATTTATTTATATCTTTTAATACTATTTTATTAAAAAAATAATAATAAATTATAATATTAATTAATTTTATTGAAATTATAAATATTTTATTATTTATTCAATTTATTTTTTATAAAAAATACTTTTAAATAAAATTATTTATATAATTTTAAAAATAAATTATTATATGTAAGTTATTTTTTATTTTAGAGATATTATATTAAAAATAAATTTATTATGAATAAAATTTAATATTAACATAAGTTATATATCATAAATAAAATAATTAACATTAGTATTAAAAATCTATTAAATCATCAAAAAATATTCATTAAATAGATTAATATAATTTATATAAATTATATTAATCTATTTAATGAATGAATTATTAAAGATATATTTTAAATTAATAAGAAAATATTTTTATAAAATTACATTTATCTAAAGTTTTTTGATATATATTTTATATATAATTTTATTATTAAATTTTTAGAAAAATATTTAATAAAATAATTTTTTTTAAATTAAATTTGTTAACATGATATTTTAATTAATTTAAATAATTAATATTTTTATTCAAATTATAAATTTTTAATAATTTAAAAATAAAAATAAAAAGATTGAAAAAAATTTATTGACATTTAATATTTATTTAAAATATCAAATATTATAAAAATATTTTAATAAAAAAATAATGAATTATTTTAATAATACTATCATTTTATGGTTTATTTTTATATTTAATTTAAAATTAATTCAAATTAAATATAAATTAATTAAATAAAATTTTAATTAAAACAAAATAAAAATATTATCCATATATCTTATATTTATATATTATTTTTAATCATAATATAAATATTCTTTAAATAAATTAATAATATTTACTTATTATAATTAAAAAAAATATTTATTTTAGTTTAAATTTATGAAAATTATAATTTACTTATAATATTAAAAGAATTATTCATTAAATAAAAAGTTATTCAACCGTTACAGATTTAGCTAAATTTCTTGGATGATCAATATCTGTTCCTTTAATTAAAGCAACATAATAAGATAATAATTGAAGAGGAATAGTATAAAAAATAGGAGCAATTAACTCTTCAACATATGGTAATAGAATTATTTTCATATTTTCATTATCAATAAAACCAGCATCTTTATCAGTAAAAACATAAATTGAAGCACCTCTAGCGTAAACTTCTTCAATATTTGATTTTAGTTTTTTAAGTAATTCATTATTTGGAGCAATAATAATAACTGGCATATCAGTGTTAATTAGCGATAATGGACCATGCTTTAATTCACCAGCTGCATAAGCTTCTGCATGAATATAAGAGACTTCTTTTAACTTTAATGCACCTTCAACTGCAATTGGAAATTGATCACCACGACCAAGAAAAAGTGCATGGTTTTTATCAGAAAAATTTTTTGCTAAAACTTTAATTATTTTTTTTTGTAATAAAAGATTGTCAATACGAGCAGGTAAAACATGTAATGCTTGAACAATATTTCGCTCAATAGTAATATTTTTGTTTTTTAAACGAATTAAATAAGCAACTAATAATAATAAAATTGTTAATTGAGTAGTAAAAGCTTTAGTTGATGCTACACTAATTTCTACGCCAGCTTTTGTCATTAACGCAAAATTTGATTCACGAACTAAAGATGAACCTAAAACATTACATATTGTTAATGATGTTAAATAACCAAGCGTTTTTGATAAACGTAATGCAGCTAAAGTATCTGCTGTTTCGCCAGATTGAGATATAGTTATTAATAAACTATTTTTACGCCTCACTGATTTTCGATAACGGAATTCAGAAGCAATTTCTACATCACAAGGTATATTTGCTAAAGATTCAAACCAATAACGAGCAACCATTCCAGCATTATACGAACTTCCACAAGCAATAATTTGAATGTGTTCAACTTGATATAATAAATCTTGAGCTTTTTTATCTAATTCTGTAAAAATGATATGATCATATTGATCGAAACGTCCTTCTAAAGAATTTTTTATTGCTAAAGGTTGCTCATAAATTTCTTTTTGCATATAGTGACGATAAATTCCTTTATTACTAATATCATACTGAAGATTAGATTCTATTTTCTCTCGTTCAATTTTTATTCCTTGTTGATTAAAAATATGCACTGATCGACGAGTAATTTCAGCAATATCACCTTCTTTTAAATATATAAATTGACGCGTAACTGGTAAAAGTGCTAATTGATCTGATACTAAAAAATTTTCACCAACACCTAAACCTATAATTAAAGGACTACCTAAACAAGCAGCCATTAACAATCCAGGTGTACGGCTATCCATAATAACTATAGAATAAATACCTTTTAATTGTTTTGTAACAAGTTGTACTATTTTTAGTAACTTACCGCTTTTTTGTAATTCATAATGAATTAAATGTGCAATAACTTCAGTATCAGTTTCTGAGGTAAAAATATAATTTTGTTTTTTAAGTTGCTCACGTAATTCCTGATAATTCTCAATAATTCCATTATGAACAACTGAAATATATTCAGATGTATGCGGATGAGCATTTTTCTTTGTTGGTGATCCATGAGTTGCCCAACGAGTATGAGCGATACCAGTGCTGCCAATTACAGTATGTTTTTCTATCTCATCAATCAAAATCTGAACTTTACCTGTTTCGCGTAATAATGTTAAATTAGCATTATTATCAACAACAGCTAAACCAGAAGAGTCATAACCTCTATATTCAAGTCGACGAAGTCCTTCAATAAGAATTTTAATTATATTACGTTGCGCTACTGCGCCAATAATTCCACACATTAATTTTTACTATAAAAACAGGAATATATCATTATCATAGTCTCTTAACTTAAGAATATATTTACTTTTAATATTTATAAAATTTTAAATGTTAAAATTTATTCATTATTTATATAATTGATTATATAATTATTATTTTATTTTATTATTTTTTATTGGTCGTTGCCAATTAATAATATGTTGCTGTTTTATACGACTAACAACAAGTTCATTTTCATTAACATCATTAGTAAGTGTAGTTCCTGCACCAATAGTTGATCCTTTAGCAATTTTAATAGGTGCAATTAATTGTGTATCTGAACCAACGAAAACATTATCACTAATAATTGTTTTAAATTTATTAACACCATCATAATTACAAGTTATTGTTCCTGCGCCAATATTAACATCACAACCAATTTCAGCGTCTCCTAAATAACTTAAGTGACCAGCTTTAGAATTAACACCTAAAGTAGTATTTTTAACTTCAACAAAATTACCAATATGCACATTTTCTGCTAATTTAGTTCCTGGACGTAAATGAGAAAAAGGACCAATAATACATGCTGTAGATAATTCAGAAACTTCTATAAATGAATATGGATTAATAATTGAGTTATTTCCTATAGTACAATTTTTTAATATACATCCAGCATGAATATATACATTATTACCAAGTATAACATCGCCTTCAATAATAACATTAATATCGATAACTACATTACGCCCATGTTTTAGTGTACCACGCAAATCAAAACGAGCAGGATCAATAATCATAACTCCTGATGATAATAATTTTTTTGTTTGTTCTTTTTGATAAATACGTTCAAGAACTGAAAGTTGTAAACAATTATTTACTCCTTCTATTTCATTCAAACTTATAGGATGAATAGTATTTATTTTATAACCTTTTGTATATACTAATGAAATGATATCGGTAATATAGTATTCACTTTGAGCATTATTATTATTAATTTTTTTTAACCATCGCTTTAAATCACCACCATTAGCAATTAATATACCAGTATTAATTTCGTTAATTTTAGCTTGTTCTTCTGTTGTATCTTTTTGCTCAACAATAGCAATAACTTCATTTTTTTTACGAATAATACGTCCATATCCTGTTGGTTCATTAACTACTGCCGTTAATAAACTAATTCCATTATTAGGTTTAGATTTTATTAAACGCTCAAGTGTTTCTTTTGTAATTAATGGAGAATCACCATAAAGCATTATGATATCTTCATTATCAGAAAAATAAGGTGCAGCTTGCTGCATCGCATGTCCTGTTCCAAGTTGTTCTGTCTGTAAAATAAAATTAACAGGTTGATTAGCTAAAGCTATTTTAATTAAATCAGCGCCATAACCATAAACTAAATGAATATTAGATACTCCAAGTGATAATGAAGTATCAATAACATGCTGTATCATTGGTTTACCTGCTAGTGGATACAAAACTTTTGGTAAATCAGAATACATTCGAGTACCTTTACCTGCTGCAAGGATTACAACACTTTTTGTGTTCATAGATATAAAACTTAATAATTTAATTAGTTAGATAAAAAATACAACTACTTATTAAACAAATTACCATATTTTAGCTGAAATAAAAAACTTACTCTTTATATAAAGAAAAATGAAACATAAATAAAATATTTTATAATTTATATTATTTTTTTTTAAAATTTTTTAAATTTATATCATTTTTAATTAACTCAATAACACGTAATTTAGCAATTGCTTTAGCTAATTTTGCTGATGCTTTAGCATAATCAATATCACTATGTATTGAGCTAGTAATATATTTTTCTACCTTATGTTTAGAATTTAATGCTTCATTTTCATTTAAATCTTTACCATAAATTGCTGTATCAGCTAATACAATAACATTATTTGGTTGAACTTCAAGGATACCACCAGAAAGATAAATCAATTCTTCTTCACCAAATTGTTTAGTAATACGTATCATTCCAGGTTTAATAGCAGTTAATAATGGTGTATGTTGAGGATAAATTCCTAATTCCCCCTCACTACCTGTTACTTGAATTTTTTGAATAATCCCTGCAAACATTTGCTTTTCAGCGCTTACTACAATTAAATAATATCTTTTTATAGACATATTAAACTCCTATTATTGATATTATATATTTTTTGCTTTTTCCACTGCTTCTTCAATAGTTCCTACCATATAAAATGCTTGCTCTGGTAAATGATCATAATTATCATTTAAAATACTTTTAAAACCATGAATGGTATCTTTTAAAGATACATACTTTCCTAATAAACCAGTGAAAACTTCAGCAACAAAAAATGGTTGAGATAGAAAACGCTGAATTTTACGGGCACGCGAAACAACTAATTTATCTTCTTCAGATAGTTCATCTATTCCTAAAATAGCAATAATATCTTTTAATTCTTGATAACGCTGTAAAATAGCTTGAACGCCACGCGCTACATTATAATGTTCTTGTCCTACAACTAATGGATCAAGATGACGACTAGTTGAGTTCAATGGATCAACAGCTGGATAAATACCCAATGATGCAATTTGACGACTAAGAACGACTGTTGCATCCAAATGAGCAAAAGTAGTTGCTGGTGAAGGATCTGTTAAATCATCAGCTGGGACATATACAGCTTGAATAGATGTTATTGAGCCGGTTTTAGTTGATGTAATTCGTTCCTGTAATGCACCCATTTCTTCCGCTAAAGTTGGTTGATAACCAACTGCTGAAGGCATGCGACCTAATAGTGCTGATACTTCTGTTCCTGCTAATGTATAACGATAAATATTATCAATAAATAATAATACATCTCGACCTTCATCACGAAATTTTTCAGCAATAGTTAACCCAGTTAAAGCAACGCGTAAACGATTTCCTGGAGGTTCATTCATTTGACCATAAACTAAAGAGACTTTATCTAAAATGTTTGAATCTATCATTTCATGATAAAAATCATTACCTTCACGAGTTCGTTCTCCAACACCTGTAAAAACAGAATAACCAGAATGCTCAGTTGCAATATTACGAATAAGTTCCATCATATTTACTGTTTTACCAACACCAGCACCGCCAAATAAACCAACTTTACCTCCTTTAGAAAATGGGCAAATAAGATCCATAACTTTAATACCAGTTTCAAATAATTCTGTTGAGTTAGATATATCTTCATAATTAGGAGGAGCGCGATGAATAGCCCAACGCTCTTTTTCACCAATTTGACCCTTCATATCAATAGGATCACCTAATACATTCATTATCCGTCCTAATGTTTCTTTACCAACAGGTACTTTAATTGGATGATTTAAATCGATAACATTTAAACCACGTTTTAAAGCATTAGATGTTCCCATCGCTATACAACGTACAACACCACCACCTAATTGTTGTTGAACTTCTAAAATTAATTTTTCTTTATTATTTATTACTTCAAGCGCATTATACACTTTAGGTACTGTATCTTGAGGAAATTCAACATCCACTACCGCACCAATTATTTGAATGATTTCTCCAGTAGCCATCTTTAATCCTCTGTATAATTTGTAATTCTAACTATTAAATTATAATAGCTCCAGAAATTATTTCGATAAGTTCTTGAGTAACGCTATCTTGACGAACTTTATTATAAATTAATTTTAATTCTTTAATTAAATTACCGCCATTATCAGTAGCCGCTTTCATTGCTACCATTCTAGCAGCTTGCTCACTAGCTAAATTTTCAACAACACTCTGATAAATTTGTGATTCTATATAACGACGCAATAACATATCTAATAGTGTTTTTGAATCAGGTTCATATAAATAATCCCAAGATTTTTTTTTTGATATTTTATTATCATTTGAAGGTATAGGCAATAATTGAGTAATTGTTGGTAATTGAACCATTGTATTAACAAATTTATTAGTTACTCCGTATAACTTATCTAAATATCTTTTATCATAGGCTTCTAACATAATTTTTACAAGTTCAATAATATTTGAAAGAGAAAAATTATCTGCTATTTCGTTTACTTGAGCAATAATATTACCGCCAATCGAATTAAAAAATGAAATTCCTTTAGAACCAATTAAAGCTAGATCAATTTTAATTCCTTTATCAGTCCATTTTTTCATTTCTACTAAAAAATGTTTAAATAAATTAATATTTAAACTACCACATAAACCACGATCAGTTGAAATAATTAAATAACCAATACGTTTAATATTACGTTCTTTAAGATAAGGATGTTTATATTCAAGATTACCTAATATCAAATTATTAATTACATTACGTATAGTTTCTGCATAAGGACGACTAGCTGTCATACGCTCCTGTGTTTTACGCATTTTAGATTTAGCAACCATCTCCATCGCTTTAGTAATTTTTTGTATATTTTGTACACTATGAATCTTAGAATATATATCTTTTTCGTGAGCCATTTCATTTCCTTTTTTATTAAACAAATAATCTCAATAAAAATTAAATAAAATTACCAGAATCGTGTTGCTTTAAAAGCAACAAGTAAGGCATTTAATTTAGCTTCAATTTCATCATTATATTCACCTGTCTGATCAATCTCTTTTAGAAAAATAAAATGCTCACGAGTAGCATAAATTAATAATGCTGATTCAAAATCACTAATTTTTTCTAGTTCAATATCTTCTAAATAATTATGTTCGGCAGCAAATAATGATAATGCCTGCTGTGAAACTGACATAGGTGCATACTGTTTTTGTTTTAATAATTCGGTAACTTTTTCTCCATGATTAATTTGTTTACGTGTCATATGATCTAAATCAGAAGTAAATTGTGAAAATGCAGCTAATTCGCGATATTGTGCTAATGCTGTACGAATACCATGAGATAATTTTTTAATAATTTTAGTTTGAGCTGCACTACCTACACGTGATACTGAAATTCCAGGATTAATTGCTGGACGTATACCTGTATTAAATAAATTAGACTCCAAAAAAATTTGTCCATCTGTGATTGAAATAGCATTAGTAGGTATAAATGCAGAAACATCACCTGATTGTGTTTCAATAATTGGCAATGCAGTCAATGAACCTGTTTTACCTTGTATTTTACCATTTGTAAATTTTTCAACATATTTAGCATTAACACGAGCCGCTCGTTCTAATAAACGAGAATGAAGATAAAAAATATCACCAGGATATGCTTCACGTCCAGGGGGACGCCGTAGCAATAGTGAAATTTGTCGATAAGCAACTGCTTGTTTAGAAAGATCATCATAAATAATTAAAGCATCTTCGCCACGATCTCTAAAATATTCACCCATTGTACAACCAGAATAAGGAGCAAGATATTGTAATGCCGCAGATTCAGAAGCACTAGCAACAACAACTATTGTATTTTTAAGAGCATTATGCTCTTCTAGTTTATTTACAACATTAACAGTAGTTGAAGCTTTTTGTCCAATTGCTACATAAATACATTTTATTTTTGAATCACGTTGATTGATAATAGTATCAATAGCCAATGTTGTTTTACCAGTTTGGCGATCACCAATAATTAATTCACGTTGACCTCGACCAATAGGAATCATAGCATCAATTGATTTATATCCTGTTTGTATAGGTTCATCAACTGATTGACGATCAATAACACTAGGCGCAATAACTTCTATTGCAGAAAAACAATTATGTTCAATAGGACCTTTACCATCAATAGGTTGACCAAGTGTATTAACAACTCTTCCGAGCAATTCATTTCCTACAGGTACTTCAAGAATACGATCTGTACATTTTACTTTCATACCTTCAGATAAATCAGAATATGGTCCCATAACTACAGCACCAACTAAATCACGTTCTAAATTAAGTGCGATAGCATAACGATTACCAGGTAATTTAATCATCTCACCTTGCATAACTTGAGTTAAACCATGAATACGAATGATTCCATCATTAACAGAAATAATTGTACCTTGATTATAAACTTCACTTACTATATCAAACTTAGCAATACGTTGTTTGATTAGTTCGCTGATTTCAATTGAATTAAGTTTCATATTCTTAAATCTCCTTAAGATTCTAAGATATCAGTTAAACGCTCAATATAACCACGTACGCTACCATCAATAACAAGATCTCCAGCATAAATAATTATTCCTGCGATAAGAAATTTATCAATTTTATAATTTAATTTAACTTTAGATAATAATCGTTTTTCTATTATCATAAAAATATTAAATTTTTGTTTTTTATTTAATTTAATAGCAGAAATTACATTAATATTAATAGTTTTTTCTAAAACTGCTCGTAATTGTATAAATTGCTTTGTAAGCTCTGATAATACATTTAAACGTCGATTTTCAGCCATTATATGAATTAAGTTTTGAACATGTTCATTAATTTGATCATCACAAATAATAATAAATATTTTCGCTAATGTTTTTGGTGATATTGAACTATAAAATAACTCATTTATTTGTTGATTATCCGCTATTTTAGCAATAAAACTAAGCATATTTTGCCATTTATCAATAACTTGATTTTCTACAGCAAAATTAAAAGCTGCTTTAGCATAAGGACGAGTAATTGTACTAATTTGAGACATATTCCTTTTTCCTTATTTTATAGTTCTTTAATTAATTTATTAATGATATCGTTATTGATAGATGCATCAATAGAACGTTCAATTATTTTTTCTGCTCCTAAAATTGCTAACATAGCAACTTGCTTACGCAATTCTTCACGTGAACGTTTAAATTTGCTATCAATTTCAATTTGTGCTTTAATAAAAATTTTATTACGTTCATTTTCAGCTTCTATTTTAGCCTCTTTAATCATTTGAACTCGTTGTTTATTAGCTTGTTCAATAATAATTTGAGCTTTTATTTTTGCTTTTTTCAATTGTTCTTCCGCATTAGATTTTATTAATTCAGAGTTTTTTTTAGCTTGTTCTGCAGAAAATAAACTATCAGCAATTTCTTTTTGTCGCTTTTCAATTGCCGCCATAATATGTGGCCATATGTACTTCATGCAAAATAAAACAAAGAAAAAAAATGAAATAGCTTGACCAATGATTGTTGCGTTAATATTCATAACATAATACTTTTTAAAAAAATAATAGTTTAATATAGTTTATATTATTACTTATATTATCAAGCAATAATAAACATTATATATAATCCTAAACCAACAGAAATCATTGGAATAGCATCAATTAAACCCATAACAATGAAAAACTGTGTACGTAATAAAGGAATCAAATCTGGTTGACGAGCAGCACCTTCTAAAAATTTTCCACCTAAGATAGCAATACCGATTGCAGCACCGATCGCTGATAATCCCATCATTATAGCAGCGGCCATGTATAGCAAATCTATATTTAAATTTTCCATGACACTTCTCCAGTTTATTTTAGTTAAATAAAATTTATTAAAAAATTAAAATTAATGTTTTTCTGATGCCATCGATAAATAAACGATAGTTAGAACCATAAAAATAAAAGCTTGTAATGTAATAATTAATATATGAAAAATTGCCCATGGCAGATTAATTGTCCACTGTAACCACCAAGGTAATAACGCTGCAATTAGAATAAAAATTAATTCACTTGCATATATATTACCAAATAATCGCAAACTTAATGATATAGGTTTAGAGAGCAAGTTAACGCCTTCTAAAATTAAATTGATAGGAATTAAAATAGGATGATTAAATGGTTTTAAAGTTAATTCTTTCATAAATCTAGTTAATCCTTTTATTTTAATGCTATAAAAAATAATTAAAATAAAAACACCAATTGCCATTGATACAGTTATACTTACATCTGCAGTTGGAACAACACGCAATGCAGGTAAATTTAAATAATATTTTGCGATATATGGAAATAAATCGATTGGTAATAAATCCATAGTATTCATTAAAAACACCCAAACGAAGACTGTTAAAGCTAAAGGTGCAATAATTTTATTTTTATTTGGATATATATCACAAACAGTATTATTAATAAAACAAATGATTATTTCTATTAAAGTTTGTAAATTACCAGGTATATTGCTAGTTGTACTAATTGCAACCTTTCTAAAGAGCCATAAGAAGATAATTCCAAGAACAATTGAAAAAAAAAGTGAGTCAATATTTAATATCCAAAATATTGAGTTATTATTGTTATTTTGATCAATTAATCTAAAGGTACGTAAATCTAATTGAAGATTATTTAAATGATGTTTTATATAATTTTCTATGGTCATCACTTCTTTTAATGCAGACACGATGTTTTTACCCTTTTTATTATATATAAAATATTTAACGTTTAAGTAAAATTAATATAACAATATAAATAATCAATGTTTATTAATCAATTTAAACTCTAATAATATGAATATTTCTTTAAATATACTTATAAAATAATTATCAATATAATCATCTTTATAAAAAATTAGTTTTCATCAAAAATAATAAGGCTTAAATAAAAATATTTTTTTATTTTAATTCTATATACCATATTGATGGTATAAATAAATAATTAATTAATCAATATTCTTTATTTATCATCAAAAAAACAAGCTTTATTTTATATTATTTACATAAAAACTATATAAAATTATAATTCATATTAATTAAAATGATAATAATTTTAAATTTTAAAAATTTTTAATAATAGTAAAAAAATAAAAATAATTTTTATATTCTTTCAATATTTTATACTTTAATTTATAAGTTTATATAAATTATTTTTTCTTAAAATATTACAAAAAAGAAAATTTATAATATTTATTACTTTTTAAAAATTTATTATATTAATAAATAAATATTTATATTTTAATAATCAAGATGATATATTTAAAAAATTAAGTGAAATATAAAAAATAATAATAACATTTAAAATTATTTTTTAAAACTTAAAGATATAATTTTGAATTAAAATAATATTAATTTAATTATAAAATTACTAAAATACTGTTATTTAGATTAAAATTAAATCAATTTATTAAAATAATTTTACTTAATTTAAAATATAAAAAATTAATACTTCTTTTTTTTTAAAAATTTATTTTAAATATATAAAACTATTTTTTATTCTATTTTAAAAAATAATAATAAACTTTTTATTAATTAATATTTTTTAATTTATTCTTAATAGATTCTATATTTTATAATCAATTTATATTATTTTCTCTAAAATTTAACTTAAAACTTTAAAATAAATTAATAGTTTTTATATATATTTTTTTTAAATTATAAAAATAGTATTATATTAAATAATTTTATTTTTTAGATAAGTAAATTACTTATTTTTTAAAAATTCTCATTTACTATATAATTAATAATTTCATTTAATATAACTAAATATTTATATTTTATAAACTATATAAAATATAAATTAATATATTTTATTTCATTTATTTAATAATTCATATAAAAATAAGTTATTTATTTAAAATTTTTAAAAATAATATCCATTATATCTAATAAAATTCTAAAATAAATTATTAAACTCATTTAAGTTTTTTAATATAAAAATTTTTTTTTAGCCAAATTAATAATATAGAAATTGCGGATGGCGTAATACCAGATATACGCGATGCTTGACCAATAGAGCTTGGTTTATGATCATTAAGTTTTGCAATTACTTCATTAGAAAGACCTGGAATTTTCTCATAATTAAAATTAATCGGTAACATAATATATTCATTATAAAGTTGTTTTTTTATTTCTTTTTTTTGACGAGTAATATAACCTTCATATTTTACTTGAATTTCAATTTGATTTATAATTTGAAGATCATTAATTGACGGTGAAAAATAATTTAATGAAGTAAGTAATTTATAATTTATTTCAGGACGACGTAATAAATCTTCACCATTTACTTTCTTTGAAAGTGGAAAAGATAAAACTTCATTAAGATTATTAATCCCATCTGAATTAGGGTGTAACCAAATATTACGTAATCGCTGACGTTCTTGTTCAATTAATTCAATTTTATGACAAAATTTTCGCCAACGATTTTCATCAATTAAATTAAGTTTATAACCTTTTTCGGTTAAACGAAGATCAGCATTATCTTGACGTAGCATAAGACGATATTCTGCTCGTGAAGTAAATATTCGATACGGCTCCTTAGTACCTAATGTACAAAGATCATCAACTAAAACTCCAATGTAAGCTTGATCGCGTCGAGGGTACCATCCTTCTTGTTCAAAAGCATAACGAGCTGCATTAAGTCCAGCTAATAATCCTTGAGCTCCAGCTTCTTCATAACCTGTTGTTCCATTAATTTGGCCAGCAAAAAATAATCCTTTTATAAATTTACTCTCTAAAGTGAGCTTTAAATCCCTAGGATCAAAGAAATCATATTCAATAGCATATCCTGGTCTAGTGATATGACTATTCTCTAATCCTTTTATTGAATGTAAAATTTTAATTTGTACATCAAAAGGTAAACTAGTAGAAATTCCATTAGGATAAATTTCATTACTTGTTAATCCCTCTGGTTCAAGAAAAATTTGATGTCTTGAGCGGTTTGTAAATTGTATAATTTTATCTTCAATAGAAGGACAGTAACGAGGACCTATACCTTGAATAATACCTTTATATATAGGACTACGATCTAAGTTATCGCGAATTATCTGGTGTGTTTTTTCATTTGTATAAGTAATGTAGCAAGGTAATTGGTGTGGATGCTGATCTGGAGTTCCAATAAAAGAAAAAACAGGTATTGGATTATCACTAAATTGTGATGTTAATTGCGAAAAATCAATAGTTCTTCTATCTATTCTAGGTGGCGTTCCTGTTTTAAGTCGATCTACTCGTAAAGGTAATTCTCTTAATCTATGTGATAAATTAATAACAGAAGGATCACCTGCTCTGCCTCCACTATAATTTTTTAATCCTATATGAATTTTACCATTAAGAAAAGTACCTACAGTTAATACAATAGATTTTGTATAAAATTTTAATCCTATTTCAGTTATTATCCCAATAATTTTATTATCTTTTAAAATTAAATCTTCAACAGTTTGTTGAAAAATCATTAAATTATTTTGATTTTCTAGTGCAGTTCTAATTATTTGCTTATAAAGTATGCGATCAACCTGAGCTCTTATTGCTTGTACTGCCGGACCTTTATTTGTATTAAGTGTTCTAAATTGAATCCCTGCTTTATCTGTTGCAATAGCCATAATACCACCTAAAGCATCAATTTCTTTAACTAAATGTCCCTTACCTATTCCTCCAATAGCTGGATTACATGACATTTGACCTAATGTATCAATATTATGGGTTAAAAGTAAAGTTTTTCGCCCCATACGAGCTGCTGCCATAGCTGCTTCAGTACCAGCATGTCCTCCTCCAATAATAATAACATCAAATCGTTCTGGATGAAACATTATAAACCTTAATATTGAATGTAATTTAGAGAGTAAATTTATTTAAGTTTTATAAAATACATGTTATATAATTTTGTTTAAAATGTTAAAATAACAAAGTTTTTTATTAAATCTTAAGATATATTATCATTTTTAGTAAAATTAAAATTTTTGTAAATAATATAAATAACTTAATAAAATTATTATCTTTTTATCTTTATTTATTAATAAAAAGTAATTTTTAAAACACAAAAAACTACTAATTATTTCTTTTTTTATAAAATTATTCATATTTATTTATATATTATTTATTTAAATTAAAAATATTATTTTTTTATTTTTTTAATCTAATTTTTTTATATTTTCTTATATGTTATATTCTAAAATATTATTTTAAATAACTCTTTTATTTGTTTTAGATAATAATTTTTAAAATTATTATCTAATTTATGAATTGTGTCGTAAAATAGTATATTCCTTATTATTTATTTTAAAATCATCATAATTAATTTGATTAAGATTTTGTTTTTTCGTTTATCTTTTTTTGAGATAAAGTTGTATATTTTAAGTAATTTCATTGATCCATATCTAAAATATATAATTAATTAAATATCTTCTATTATTAGTTATTTTAAAGAAATTTCATATATTATTTTAGTATCAAAATTATATTTTTAATATTTTAAATATATTTAAATATATTTAAAATTAACTATAATTCTATCTGTTTACATTTTATAAATATATCATTATATATTTATGTTTGTTTAATATAAATAATATATTTATTATAATTTTATAAATTAACAATACATATTATTGATTTTATAAAAAAAGTTTTAGTAAATAAAATTCATTAATTGATCGATATTTTATTAAGATTAAATTTTTTAAAATAAAATAGTAAATTAATACATTATTTTAATAAAATATTTTTAACCGTGAAGTATATACTTTAATAATTTTATTTAATTCATAAAATTTTGAGATTATTATATAATATTTAATTTTAAAATTTAAACAAACTGATAGAAATTAAATTGAAATTTTTCATATTAATATTTATTAAATGATATTTCCATAATAATAATATTATTTATCTTATTTTTTTAATTTAAATATATATTGTAATATCTATAAAAGGACCTATTCGTTTATATTGTTTATTAATTTATTAAATGTATCATAATTAAAACTATTATATTTATAATTTACAAATACTTAAAATATATTTTTTATAAATTATTTTTAAAAAATTTAAAATAAATTTTTTAAATAAAAATATTTTTTATTAAGTATATTAAGTATATAGTTTAATTTATTATTTATATTTTATATTAAAATAATTTTATAGAATAGAAGGTAAAATGAAAAAATTATTCATAGAAAAACAACAACAAATTAATTTCGTTAAATCTTTTTTTTCACTTTTATTAGAAAAAAAATTAAATTTAATTAAAGTTCAAGCTCCTATTTTAAGTCGTTTTGGTGATGGTATTCAAGATAACTTGTCTGGTTATGAAAAAGCAGTACAAGTTAAAATAAAATCAATACCAGATTCTATTTTTGAAGTTATTCACTCATTAGCTAAATGGAAACGTAAAATGTTAGACCGTTTTGATTTTAAGCCTGGAGAAGGACTTTATGCTAATATGAAAGCATTACGACCTGATGAAAATTATTTAACACCTATTCATTCTGTATTCGTAGATCAGTGGGATTGGGAAAAAGTAATACTTAAAAATGAGCGCTCTCTTGATTATTTAAAACAAACAGTAATTAAAATTTATAAGATAATAAAAAAAACAGAAAAAGCAGTTAGCATAAAATTTAATTTAATACCATTCTTACCTAAAAAAATTCATTTTATTCATAGTGAAGAACTATTACAACGTTATCCTAATCTTGATGCTAAAGAAAGAGAATATAAAATAATTAAAGAATTAGCTGCAGTTTTTATTATTGGTATTGGTGGAAAATTATCGCATGGGTTTGCCCATGATATGCGTGCTCCTGATTATGATGATTGGACATCACTTAACAGTGATGGCTATGCTGGTTTAAATGGTGATATTATTGTTTGGAATCCTATATTGAAGAATGTATTTGAAATTTCTTCAATGGGTATTCGTGTTGATGCAAAAACCCTTATACATCAATTAGCAATCACTGGCAATGAAAACAAAATATCTTTTGAGTGGCATCAAGCATTATTAAGATATCAAATGCCACAAACAATAGGAGGAGGTATTGGGCAATCTCGTTTAATAATGTTATTGCTTCAAAAAAAACATATTGGTCAAATTCAATGTAGTGTATGGTCTCAAGAAAGTTATTCAACTATTGAGGATATATTATAATTAAAATTTTTATTAAATTAATAATTTTAATTATTTTATTTTAAAAATCTAAAAATAAAATTAAAATCAAACAAAAAACAATAACTTATATTTTTAAAATATGGTAATTATTCTGTTTTTTAAAATTTTTTATTAATTTAATATTATAAATAAAATTTATAAATTTAAAACAATTAAATATTAAGATATTTTTTAATAATTTAATATTTCATACATATAAATTAATTTATTTATTAAATAAATAATATTATTAATATTTTTATATTTATTAATAATTTTTTATTAATTTAATAATTATTGTGAATATTTCCATAATTTATATTAATTTATAATATTTTAATTATAAATTAATATAAATTAAAAAATCAATTTTAAAATTAAATTTGTTAAATTGATTTGTAAAAATCAATTTAACAAAATAACAATAATCAATTAGTTTATTTATATAAATATCTTATCAATTTCTTATTATTATATCAATTATATTAATTATAAGAAATAAGTTTTTAATTTAAAAAAATAAAATCTATGGTAAGTAATTAATATTACATAAATTTAAATGTATAAAATTACTTTGTTAGATCATCAAAAAATTTTTTCACACTATCTAAAAAACTCTTTGAACGAGGGCTATTTTTACCACTATTTTCACCATTTAACGATTCACCAAATTCTTTTAACAAAATTTTTTGTTTTTCATTCAGTTTAACTGGAGTTTCAACCAAGATACGACACATTAAATCACCGATTATACCACTACGAACAGTTTTAACACCTTTTCCTTTCATACGAAAAATGTTTCCTGTTTGTGTTTCAGATGGAATTTTAAGACTTACTCGACCATCAAGTGTTGGTACATCAATCTCACCGCCAAGCGCAGCAATTGAAAAATTAATAGGTACTTCACAGTATAAATTATTACCATCTCGCTCAAAAATAGTATGTTTTGCTATATTAATTTGAACATATAAATCTCCAGATGGAGCATTATTTTCACCAGCTTCACCTTCACCATTTAAACGAATGCGATCATCAATATTAACACCAGGTGGAATTTTTACTGATAAAGTTTTGTATTTCTCTACTCGGCAATGACCATGACATTTAATGCAAAGTTCTTTAATAATTTGACCGCGGCCATGACAATTTGGACAGGTTTGTTGAACCGCAAAAAACCCTTGTCTAATTTGAATCTGACCCAAACCATGACAAGTTGAACAATTTTCTGCTTTCTTACCTGGTTTAGCTCCACTACCATTACAAATGTCACATTTTTCTAAAGTTGGAATACGAATTTCTTTATTAACCCCATAAACTGCTTCTTCTAAAGTTAATATAATTTTATATTGAAGATCAGAACCTCGCGTCGAACGTTGACGCCTACCTCCAGAAAAAATATCACCAAATACATCACCAAAAATATCACTAAAATCAGAAGAATTGGAAGTAAAACCTCTGCTAAATCCGCCACCTATACCACTTTGTTCAAAAGCCATATGTCCATATTGATCATAAGCAGCACGTTTTTGTGTATCAGTTAAAATTTCATAAGCTTCTTTAATTTCTTTAAATTTATTTTCTGCTTTCTTATCACCTTGATTACGATCTGGATGATATTTCATTGCTAAACGTTTATATGCTTTTTTGATTTCTTTCTCGTCAGCTGTTTTAGTAATACCTAAAACTTGATAATAATCTCTTTTTGTCATATTTATTTACCATTAACACATGCAAACGGGCGTAGAGTTACCTCAAACGCCCGTACTCGGTTTTCAGTAATAGAAGAAATATTCCTTAACACTGTTACTCTGCCCACTAAACTAAAGGCCACTATTTTTTATCTTTATCTTTATTGTTAACTTCTTTGAATTCAGCATCAACAACATTATCATTCTGTTTAGATTGAGTATCTGTACTACCTGCGTTACTAGTATCTATATCTTTTTTAACCTTTTGTTGAGTCAATTCTAATAGTTTTACTGAAGCTTGAATTAAAATTTGAATTTTTTCTTCAATTAAGTTTTTATTTTCACCTTTTATAGCTATTTCTAATTCAGAAATAATTTTTTCTATGTTAGTTTTATCATTAATAAGTAATTTGTCAGCCGCTTCTTCAATTTGTTTACGCGTACCATGAATTAATTGATCTGCTTGATTACGTACCTGAATTAATTGTTCAAACTTAAAGTCTGCCTCTATATTCGCTTCTGCATCACTTATCATTCTTTGAATTTCGCCCTCTTTTAAGCCAGAAGACGCTTTAATTATAATCTTTTGTTCACGACCAGTATTCTTATCTTTAGCTGATACATGTAAAATACCATCGGCATCAATATCAAAAGTAACTTCAATTTGAGGTGTTCCACGAGGTGCTGCTTGAATTCCATCTAAATTGAATTGTCCTAATGATTTATTATCACTTGATCGTTTACGTTCACCTTGTAAGACATGAATAGTTACTGCTGATTGATTATCTTCTGCTGTTGAAAATACCTGACTATGTTTAGTTGGAATGGTAGTATTTTTAGCAATTAATGTTGTCATTACTGCGCCCATTGTTTCAATACCTAAAGATAAAGGAGTTACATCAAGTAATAAGACATCTTTTACATCACCAGCTAACACACCACCTTGCACTGCTGCACCAATAGCAACTGCTTCATCAGGATTAACATCTTTGCGAGGTTCTTTACCAAAAAAATCAGCAACTGCTTTTTGTACCATTGGCATGCGTGTTTGACCGCCAACTAAAATTACATCATTTATATCTTTAACATTTAAATCTGCATCTTGCAGTGCAACTCTTATTGGTTCCATTGAATGTTTAACTAAATCTTCAACTAGTGATTCAAGTTTCGCTCGAGTCATTTTAATATTCATATGTTTAGGACCATTTGCATCTGCGCTAATATAAGGTAAATTAACATCAGTTTGCTGAGCAGAAGAAAGTTCAATTTTAGCTTTCTCTGCTGCTTCTTTTAAACGTTGCATTGCTAATGGATCATTACGAAGATCAAAATTTTTTTCTTTCTTAAATTCATCAACCAAATAATTAATTAAACGATTATCAAAATCTTCACCGCCTAAGTGAGTATCACCATTGGTTGCCAGTACTTCATAAGTTTTTTCACCATCAACTTCATCAATTTCGATAATTGAAATATCAAAAGTACCACCACCTAAATCATATACTGCAATAGTACGATTACCAACTTCACGATCTAAACCATAAGCAAGTGCTGCTGCTGTTGGTTCATTAATAATACGTTTTACATCTAATCCGGCAATGCGGCCTGCATCTTTAGTTGCCTGACGTTGCACATCATTAAAATAAGCAGGTACTGTAATAACAGCTTCAGTAACAGGTTCACTAAGATAATCTTCTGCTGTTTTTTTCATTTTTTTCAGAACTTCAGCAGAAATTTGAGGAGGGGCCATTTTCTGATTATTAACATCCAACCAAGCATCACCATTATTTGCCATAATGATTTTATATGGCATAATAGAAGCATCACGTTGAACTTCTTCATCTTCAAAGCGACGTCCAATTAAGCGCTTAATTGCAAAAAGTGTATTTTGTGGATTTGTTACTGCTTGCCGCTTTGCTGGCTGACCCACAAGAATTTCACCATCTTGCGTATAAGCAATAATAGAAGGTGTGGTACGATCACCTTCACTGTTTTCTAATACTCGCGCACTTGTACCATCCATAATAGCTACACAAGAGTTAGTTGTACCTAGGTCAATCCCAATAATTTTACCCATCTAAACAGCCTCCAAATAGGGGGAATTCTTTAATTAATTTAATTATCAATCTATATGAGGCTAAATGCATTTTTTTCAAGGAATTTTTTCCTGTCTTTAAAAATCTAGATAATAAAATATCTTTTAAAAAATTGATAGATGATATACTTTAATCATTAATAACTATAATTTTATTAAAAAGTATGAAAATATTCATTAAATAAAATATAAAACTTTTTATTTTAAATTAAATATTATTAATATTATACATATTTTTATAATATATTTTATTCTAAATAAGATTTTATTTTAAAGAGGAAATTTATGAATATAATAATATTATTAGAATTTAAGTTTTTAATTTTTAATTAACTTGTTTGATAAATTTTTACATGAAATAATTTTGTTATATATTTAAAATAAATTATATTTTTTCTTTATTAAATTAATTCAATAAAACTTAAAAATTAATTAATCATAGTTAATTTTGTAAAATTATTAAAAAATATTAATTAATTTGTTTAAAATTTGATTACTTATATAGATATATGAATATTATTAATAATTATTTATTATTAGAATACATTATTATTTAATATACTATAATTTTTATTAAAATAATATCAAATAAATTTAATTTTTATTTTTATTAATAATAAGTAAGTTTAAAAAAGAGTTAATAACAATAATACAAACAATAGTATTTATTAAAGATATATTTTTAAAAATTATATAATATTTTAATCATATAAAATAAAAAACTTTTTAAAATATTTAAATAAAAAATTTTATTTAAATATGAAATTTTTTAAATATTTTAATTTTTTTTATTTATATCTTATAAAATTGCTTAAGATAAAAATATGATAAATTAAACATATAAATATGATAATATATTTAAATAATTAATGCTAATAATATTAATAACTTAATAATTTTTATTTCAGAGCATTGAAAATCTTTTAATATTAAGAATAAAATTATTAATTTATTCGTAGATTATAGTTAAAGATTTTAAAATAGAAGTAACTTAATAGATGTAATAAAAAATAAAATAAAAAAATATCTGACGATAACAATAACACGTTAACTGAGTTCGATCTTATCTTGAACTTAAAAATAACAATAATAAATTTATATTTGTTATTGTTTTTAAATATAAATTTTTATTAACATAAAAATTTATAAAAATAAATTAATATAATTAATTTTACATAAATAGTATAATTAGTAATTTTATTAATTTTAATAATAAATATTAATTAAATAATATATTTATTAAAATTTTTGATAATAATTTACATCAAATTTTAAATTAAATATCATTAAAAATAATTTATTTTTTTAATAAACATTCGTTACTATCTTAATATATAGTATTATTTATTATTTTAAAATGTAAATTTTATATGGCACTAATTATTATTAGTATTCTTTTTATAAACAAATTTACTTTAGAATTAAAATACTGTTATTAATTTTTTATTTAAAACTACTATTATTTATAATTCATTTATTAGATTATTTTTTAAAAAGAGAATTTTAATTTTTAAAAAAAAATATTATTTTAGGATTAACATTATTTTTCGTATATTTATTTATAATATTTATTTATTTTATTTTATTAATAATTTATTAACTATAATATTAAGTTTTAAATAACTTTATGTTTGTTTGTTAGTCATTATCTAAAATATAATAATAATTATTAGAAATAATTCATTAATTGAAATATATTAGTATATTATATACTAATAAATTAATATTATTTTATTATACTTTATATAAGTTTCATGATTTAATTTATTTTTTAAATGTACTATTATTTAGTAAATATATATCGTGATTATTTTAATATCTTATTTATATTTTTATAATAAAAATTAATTTTTTATATCTCGTTTTTTATAAATTAGTGATATAGAAAGTATTCATTAATAAATTATATGATAAAAGAAGTACTATGTATTAAATTGTTAATAAAAATAATAAATAAATTTAATAATAGTATTTATAAAATAAAATATATGTTTAATTTTTATAATAAAAATATAAAATATGTAGGATTTAAAATAGCACACTACATATTTTATATTTAACTTAACTTTAATATATTAAAATTAAGTTAAATTATTTTTGAAAATTATTTTTTTAGTTAGTTTTTTGATAAAAATTAATTTATTTATATTGATTTAATTTTTGCTATTAAAGTCATTTTATGACGCGCCGCTTTATTTTTATGAATTAAGCCTTTAGTAGCACAACGATCAATAATTGGTTGCATATTATTAAATGCTGCTTGTGCCGCTTCTTTATCACCAGTAGCAATAGCAGCATAAACTTTTTTAATAAAAGTACGTACCATAGAACGGCGACTAATGTTATGTTGACGACGTTTTTCTGATTGTATAGCACGCTTCTTAGCTGATTTAATGTTAGCCAACGTTAACTCCTAAATATTTATTTTAATAATAATCTAAAATTTAATAAATATGTTATTTAAACATTTATTTGTCAATATAATTATATTAATAAAGGTTTATTCAATAATGTATAGTTTTAAAGATAAAAATATGATGAAATAATAAAAAGTAATTAAATTTAATACTTTATTAAAAAATTTAATTTATTAATAGTAAATATTACTTAAATGATGACTTAACCTTCAAAGTAGTAAGCTATATAATCTAAAGATTTTTATTATATTGAGTTAATTATGAAATTAGTACGTGGTATCCATAATATTCGTACATGTCATCAAGGTTGTATATTAACTATTGGTAATTTTGATGCTGTTCATCGGGGGCATCAAGTTTTATTAAAACATTTAAAAAAACAGGCTAAATACTTAAAAATACCAACAATGGTTATGATTTTTGAACCTCAACCATTAGAATTTTTTTTTGGAATAAATGCTCCAACACGTTTAACACGATTACGTGATAAAATAAAGTATTTTATTGAATATAACATAGATTATTTATTATGTGTTAAATTTAATATTGTATTTGCTTCATTGAAACCAGAATCTTTTATTTCAGAATTACTAGTAAAAAAGTTAAAAATTAAATTTTTAACGATCGGCGATGATTTTCGTTTTGGAAAAAATAGAGAAGGTGATTTTAAATGCCTTTGTGAAGCCGGAAAACAATATGGTTTTAAAGTGACAAATACTGAAAGTTTTTATAATATCGGACAACGAGTTAGTAGTACAGCTATCAGAAAGGCGTTATTAAGTGATAATATTACCCTTGCTGAGAATCTTATGGGACATTCATGTCGATTAAGTGGTCGAGTAGTATATGGTAATCAACTTGGTAGTTTAATTTGTTTTCCTACAGCAAATATATTATTTAAATGCTTAGGTATGCCTCTTAAAGGTGTTTATATAGTAGAGGTATACGGTTTAGGTGATTATCCATTTCAGGCAGTAGCAAATATTGGTACAAGACCAACAGTAAGTGGAATAGATCAACGAATTGAAGTTCATTTAATAGACATAAAAATGAATATATATCGACGTCATATTGATATTGTATTGCGTAAAAAATTACGCAATGAAAAACGATTTGATTCTATTAATGAATTAAAACAGCAAATTGATAAAGATATAATGGCTGCAAAACAATTTTTTCAATTACCATAATTAAAATTAAAATATTTACTAAAAAATTGGAATTAAAAATTTAAATGAGTAATTATAAAAATACCTTAAATTTACCAAAAACAAAGTTCCCTATGCGAGGTGATTTAGCTAAACGAGAACCACAAATATTAGCACGTTGGTATAAGGAAAATTTGTATCAAGTCATTCGTCAAGCAAAAACAGGAAAACAAATGTTTATATTACATGATGGTCCTCCTTATGCTAATGGTTGTCTTCATATTGGTCATTCAGTTAATAAAATTCTAAAAGATATTATTATTAAATATAAAGGATTAGCTGGATTTGATTCACCATATATTCCTGGTTGGGATTGTCATGGTTTACCAATTGAACATAAAGTTGAACAAATTATCGGTAAACCAGGTGATAAAGCATCTGTTATTGAGTTTCGTGAAGAATGTCGAAAATATGCTAAAGAACAAATTGAGTGTCAAAAAGCTGATTTTATTAGAATGGGCATACTTGGTGACTGGGAAAAACCTTATTTAACTATGGATTTTAATATTGAAGGTAATATTATTCGCTCATTAGGTAAAGTGATTGAAAATGGACATTTAATAAATGGCGTTAAACCAGTTCATTGGTGTACTACTTGTAGATCTTCATTAGCTGAAGCTGAAGTTGAATATTATGATAAATTATCACCTTCTATTGAAATTCGCTTTATCGCAGTGGATTCTAAATCTGTTTATGATAAATTTAATATAAAATCAATAACTTTACCTATCTCTGCAGTAGTTTGGACAACAACAGTTTGGACATTACCTGCAAATCGTGCAATTGTAGTTAACGCTAATTTTAAATATCAATTAGTCAAGATTAATAATAATGAATGTTTTATTTTAGCAAAAATATTGGTTAAATCAGTAATGCAACGTATTGAAGTAACAGAGTGGAAAATATTAGCAGAATGTACTGGTTATGAATTAGAATTATTGCAATTTTATCATCCATTTATGAATTTTAAAGTACCTGTTATTTTAGGTGATCATGTTAATTTAAATGTAGGTACTGGGATTGTACATATCGCACCAGCTCATGGCATTGAAGATTATATTATTGGTCAGAAATATAAACTTGAAATAGCCAATCCAGTCGGGCCAAATGGTTGTTATTTACCTGATACTTATCCTGGTTTAGATGGAGTTTTTGTGTTTAAAGCAAATGAGTTAATTATTAAACTTTTAGAAGTAAAAGGTATACTTTTACATAAAGAAATATTACAACATAGTTATCCTCATTGTTGGCGACATAAGATACCTGTTATTTTTCGTTCAACACCTCAATGGTTTGTGAGCATGGAAAAAAATAATTTACGAAAACGATCACTAAAAGAAATTAAAGATGTTAAATGGATTCAAGGTTATGGTAAGAGTCAAATTGAATCTATGATTATAGACCGACCAGATTGGTGTATTTCTCGTCAACGTACTTGGGGTATACCGATGACATTATTTATACATAAGCAAACAAAAAAATTACATCCACGTACATTAGAATTAATTAACGAAATAGCTAAATATGTTGATAAATCAGGTATTCAAGCATGGTGGGATCTTGATCCTGTCACATTGTTAGGGAATGATGCAGTTAATTATCTTAAAGTTTCTGATACGCTTGATGTTTGGTTTGATTCTGGTTCTACTCATTATACCGTTGTAGATGTTCGTCCTGAATTTAAAGGTCATTCTGCTAATTTATATTTAGAAGGTTCTGATCAATATCGTGGTTGGTTTATGTCTTCTTTAATGTTATCAGTCGCAATAAAGGGTAAAGCACCTTATCAAGAAGTATTAACACATGGTTTTACAATTGATGAACAAGGATATAAAATGTCAAAATCTTTAGGAAATACCATTAGTCCACAGAATGTTATGAATAATTTAGGTGCTGATATTTTACGTTTATGGGTCGCTTCAACTAATTATAGTAATAAAATTACCATTTCAAATGAAATTCTAAAACGTTCTTCCGATAATTATAGGCGTATTCGTAATACAGCGCGTTTTTTATTAGCCAATTTAAATGATTTTGATCCTATTTTACATAAAGTCAAACCAGAAGAAATGGTGGCATTAGATCGATGGGCAGTAGGACGAGCTAAAGTTGTTCAAGAAGAAATTATTCTACATTGTGCGAATTATAATTTTCATTCAGTTGTTAAACGTTTAATGCAGTTTTGTTCAGTTGAAATGGGTTCTTTTTATTTAGATATTATTAAAGATCGTCAATATACAACAAAACATGATTGTTTAGCTCGTCGTAGTTGTCAGACAGCTTTATTTCATATAATAGAGGCATTAGTACGTTGGATTGCTCCTATTCTTTCTTTTACAGCTGATGAAATTTGGCAAAAATTGCCAAGTAAGCGTGCTAAATATGTCTTTACTGAAGAATATTATATTAATTTGTTTGGTTTATATTCTAATGAAACGCTTAATGATGAATTTTGGGATATATTATTAATTGTTCGCAGTGAAGTTAATAAAATTCTTGAACAAGCGCGTATAGATAAACTTATTGGTAATTCATTAGAAGCCACAGTAACTTTATATGCAGATACTAAATTAGCTAAAATACTTAATTATTTAGGAGATGAATTACATTTTTTGTTATTAACTTCACAAGCTAAAGTAATTGAAATTAGCAAAGCTCCAATTCAAGCACAAAATAGTAAACTAAATGGATTAAAAATTACTTTTCAACAAGCAAAAGGTGATAAATGTTCTCGTTGTTGGCATTATACAACAGATATCGGTTTTGAAGTAAAATATGCGGAATTATGTGGTCGCTGTGTAACTAATGTAGTTGGTAACGGTGAGATACGCAAATTTGTCTAATGAAAAATCCTATTTGTTCTACTGGTTTATGTTGGTTATGGTTAACAATTTTAATATTTATTATTGATTTTTTTACTAAAAAATTCATTTTAAATAATTTTCAATTACATGAATTCATAAGATTAATTCCTTTTTTTAATTTAACTTATGTTCAAAATCCAGGCTCAGCATTTAGTTTTCTTGCTAATAAAAATGGGTGGCAATGTTGGTTTTTTTCATTTATTGCGATCATTATTTGTGTAGTATTTATAGTAATAATTTATCATCAAAATATTAATGAAAAATTGAGTAATATTGGTTATTCATTAATTATTGGTGGAGCATTAGGAAACTTGTATGATCGTTTAATTTATGGTTTTGTAATTGATTTTATTGATTTTTATGTTGATGATTGGCATTGGCCAATTTTTAACATTGCTGATATAGCAATTTGCATTGGTGCATTATTTATTATTTTAGATAATTTTATTGATATTAATAAAGATAAAAATATGAATATATTATAATTTAATACTTATTTTTTAAAATAAATTTATTTATTTTTAAGTAATTTTAATTTTATTTATGTTTTTAAATATTAATAAAATAAAAAATAATTTAAATGTTTATTTAATTTTTAATTAAAATAAACTAGTATCTTTATCTTAATAATAAAATATTTCATTTGCATTTAAAATAATTAATTACCTTTAAGTGTTGATGAAAAATATTGATTTTTGTTTTTCAGAGAAAAAATTTTATAATGAAAATTAACATACAATCTGATATTTTATATTAAAAATTTTATTTAAATTAGTATATTTAAGAGAAATTAGTATGATATTATTTATAATAATAAATAAATAATACTGATATATTAAAAATTAGCATAATAATGTTGGTTAAATTTATCACTATTAACTTGAATTATTAAATTAATAACTTAAATGTTATTTTTTTAATATTTTAAGTTAAAAGTTAATTTAAAATAAAAAAGGATAAAATGCAAATATTACTGACTAATCCTCGAGGTTTTTGTGCAGGCGTTGATCGAGCGATTAGTATTGTTAATCGTGCACTTGCTCTTTATGGTCCTCCTATCTATGTTCGTCATGAAGTTGTTCATAACCGTTATGTTGTTGATAATTTACGTAAATGTGGTACAATTTTTATTGAACAAATCCATGAAGTACCTGATGGTTCAATTTTAATTTTTTCTGCTCATGGTGTTTCTCAATCAATTCGTCAGCAAGCTAAAAAACGTCATTTAACCATGTTATTTGATGCAACTTGTCCATTAGTAACTAAAGTACATATGGAAGTAGTACGTGCTAGTCGTACAGGTAAAGAAGCGATTTTAATTGGTCATTTTGGACACCCTGAAGTAGAGGGTACTATGGGGCAATATAATAATTTGGCTGGTGGTATCTACCTAGTTGAATCACCTGAAGATGTTTGGAAGTTACAAGTAAAAAATAAAAATAATCTCTGTTTTATGACGCAAACTACTTTATCAGTTGATGATACTAAATATATTATAAATGCATTAATTACTCGATTTCCAAATATTAGTAGACCACGAAAAGATAATATTTGTTATGCAACAACTAATCGTCAAGAAGCTATACGTGAATTAGCTAATAAGGCTGATATTATATTAGTTGTTGGTTCTAAAAATTCTTCTAATTCAAATCGTCTTGCTGAATTAGCACAAAGATTAGGAAAATTTACTTACTTAATTGATTCTGTTGATGATATTCAAGAGAATTGGTTAGAAAATATGAAAATTATTGGTCTTACTGCTGGCGCCTCTGCGCCAGATATTCTTGTTCGTCAAGTTATTAAACACTTAAAGATTTTAGGTGCTAATGAAATAATTGAACTTACTGGTCACAAAGAAAATATTATTTTTAAAGTGCCAAAAGAACTACGTATTAAAATTAATGAATATAATAATAGTTATTTTGATATCTATTAAATTAATTTTTAATTTTCTAAGTTATTTATTGATTAAATAAAAGTTAATAATTTTATTGTTAATTTTTTATTGTTAACTTTAAGTTAGACAGTTATTAATTTTCTCTAACGTAGAATATATATAATTTATTTTTAATAAAAAGAGAAAATATGACTAATTCAGATATTCGTGTTGCTATTGTTGGTGCTGGTGGTCGCATGGGGCGTGAATTAATCAAAGCAATTTCAAATCAGGATGGTATTGTTTTAGGGGCATTATTAGAAAAAAAGGGTTCTAGTGTAATAGGTATCAATGCTGGTGAATTAGTCGGTATTTTACATTTAAATATTATAATTCGTGATGATTTGATTAATGTTTTAGATAAATTTGACATTTTAATTGATTTTACTTGTCCAGAAAGTACAAAACATTATCTTTCAATTTGCAAAAAATATGCAAAAGCAATGATTATTGGTACTACTGGTTTTAATAAAACTGAACAAAAAATAATTGAAAAAGCTTCAAAAATAATTCCTATTGTATTAGAGGTAAATTTTAGTGTTGGTATTAATTTATTATTAAAATTAATAGAAAAAGCAGCAAAAGTAATGGGTGAATATAGTGACATTGAAATCATTGAAGCTCATCATAGACATAAACTTGATGCTCCATCAGGAACAGCTTTAGCAATGAGTGATGTTATTTCTAAGTCAATTTGTCGTAATTTAAAGAATCACATAATTTATAATCAAAAAGATATTGTTGGAGAAAGAAAAAATAATAGTATTGGTTTTTCAATAATTAGAGCTGGTGATATTGTTGGTGAACATACAGTGATTTTTGCTGATATTGGTGAAAGAATAGAAATGACTCATAAAGCATCAAATCGAATTACGTTTGCAAATGGAGTTATTAAAGCTTGTTTATGGCTAAAAGGGAAAAATTGTGGATTATATAGTATGAAAGATGTATTAAATTTAGAAAATATTTAATTTTATTATTTTAAAGTTCTTCAATAAAAAATAAATTAATAATAAATTTATTTTATATATTAATTATAATAATAATTATTTATATGATATTTTTATAATTATTTATTGATTAATTTAATTATTTAATAAGATAATTTATTATTTATTGTTTATATTTATTTTAATTATAAATTAATTAAAAAAAATAATAAATTATTATTAATAAATGATAAAAATTTTTATATCATTAATTTTAATGAAATTTTTTAAAAAATTTAGTAAATTTATTGTTTTAATTTTAAATATTAATTTATTTATTTTATAATAAACAAATATAATAAATATATAACTTTTATTTTTTATGGAAGAGGAAGAATATTTTGATTAAACCAGCTATATTGGTTTTAGAAGATGGAACTCAATTTAATGGCGATTCTATTGGATATGAAGGAATTGTTGTTGGAGAGGTTATTTTTAATACATCAATTACTGGATATCAAGAAATTCTTACTGATCCTTCCTATTTTCGTCAAATTATTGCGCTTACATACCCACATATTGGGAATACAGGAATGAATCATGATGATGAAGAATCTGCTAGTATTCATGCTCAAGGACTTGTTATCCGTGATTTATCATTAATTTATAGTAACTTTCGTGGAAAAGAAAGTTTATCTGATTATTTAAAACGTCACAAAACAGTAGCAATCGCTAATATTGATACTCGTAAACTTACACGATTATTAAGAAAAACAGGTGTACAAAATGGTTGCATTATTACAAATGATAATTTAAATGTTAATTTAGCATTAGAAAAAATTAAGTTATTTGGTGGAATAAATGGATTGGATTTAGTTAAAGAAGTTACAACTAAAACCATTTATACTTGGAAAAAACAAAGTTGGAATTTTAGCGTAAATAAATTACCTTTTATAGAAACAACAAAGAAATTACTTTATCATGTAGTTGCTTATGATTTTGGTGTTAAACGAAATACTTTATGTTTACTTGTTGATCGAGGTTGTTATTTGACAGTTGTTCCAGCAACAACATCAGTTAGTGAAGTCTTAAAAATGTTACCTGATGGTATTTTTCTTTCTAATGGTCCAGGTAATCCATCAACTTATGATTATGCAATAACAGCAATCAAACAATTTTTAAAAACAGAAATTCCTATTTTTGGTATTTGTTTGGGTTATCAATTACTTGCACTAGCAAGTGGAGCCAATATTATTAAAATGAAATTTGGTCACCACGGGGGTAACCATCCAGTAAAAGATTTAAGAAATAATAATGTTATGATTACTACACAAAATCACGGTTTTGCGGTTGATGAAGTAATATTATCTGATAAATTACGAGTTACTCATAAATCATTGTTTGATGACAGTATTCAAGGTATACATCATACTGATAAACCTGCATTTGGATTTCAAGGGCATCCTGAAGCAAATCCTGGACCTAGAGATGCAGAATCTTTATTTGATTATTTTATTAAACTAATTAAAAAGTATCGTCAAATAAATTTTGATACTTAAGTTAGTTGACTGATCAGGAAAAAAATGGCGAAGCGGACAGATATAAAAAGTATCTTAATTTTAGGTGCAGGGCCAATTGTTATTGGTCAAGCTTGTGAATTTGATTACTCAGGAGCACAAGCATGTAAAGCATTACGTGAAGAGGGTTATCGAGTTATTTTAGTTAATTCTAATCCTGCAACAATCATGACAGATCCTGACTTAGCGGATGCTACTTATATTGAACCGATTCAATGGGAAGTTATAAGTAAAATTATTGAAAAAGAATATCCTGATGCCATTTTACCTACAATGGGAGGACAAACTGCTTTAAACTGTGCTTTAGAATTAGAATATAAAGGTATATTAAAAAAATTTAATGTTAGTATGATTGGTGTAACAGCTGATGCAATTGATAAAGCAGAAAATAGACAGAAATTTAATAAAGCAATGAAAAAAATTGGTCTTAAAACTGCACGTTCAGGAATTGCAAATTCTTTGGAAGAAGCATTAATAGTAATAAAAAAAATAGGTTTTCCATGTATTATTCGTCCATCATTTACTATGGGTGGTTCTGGTGGTGGAATTGCATATAATCATGAAGAGTTTCAAGCTATCTGTCTAGCAGGTTTAGAGTTTTCACCGATAAATGAGTTGTTAATTGATGAATCATTGATCGGTTGGAAAGAGTATGAAATGGAAGTTGTTCGTGATAAAAATGATAATTGTATTATTATTTGTTCTATTGAAAATATTGATGCAATGGGGATCCATACTGGAGATTCTATTACTGTTGTTCCCGCCCAAACATTAACTGATAAAGAATATCAAGTTATGCGTAATGCATCGATAGCAATATTACGAGAAATTGGTATAAAAGCGGGCAGTTCAAATGTACAATTTGCTGTAAATCCTAAAACTGGTTGTTTAATTGTTATTGAAATGAATCCACGAGTATCACGTTCTTCAGCTTTAGCATCTAAAGCAACTGGTTTTCCTATCGCTAAGATTGTCACTAAACTTGCAATAGGTTATACACTTGATGAATTGATAAATCATATTACTGGAAGACGGACACCTGTTTTTTTTGAACCATCTATTGATTATGTAGTGACTAAAATCCCGCGTTTTAATTTTGAAAAATTTCAAGGTAGTAATGATCGTTTAACAATTCAAATGAAATCTGTTGGTGAGGTAATGGCTATTGGAAGAACTTTCCAAGAATCTATACAAAAAGCATTGCGTGGATTAGAAATGGCAATAGCTGGTTTTGACCCTAAAATAAATTTAAATGAACTCGGCTCATTAGCAAAAATTTGTTATGAATTAAAAGAAGCTGGCGCTGAACGTATTTGGTATATAGCTGATGCTTTCCGCGCAGGTATGTCTCTGAATGATATATTTAATTTAACTAATATTGATCATTGGTTTTTAGCACAGATTGAAGAACTTGTTTGTTTAGAAAAAAAAATTACTGAATTTGGTGTTAATGGATTATCAGAAAAATTTTTTCGACTATTAAAACGAAAAGGTTTTTCTGATATTCGTTTGTCCAAGTTAGTTAATATATCTGAAGTTGAAATTCGTAAATTACGTTATAAATATAAATTACATCCTGTTTTTAAGCGAGTTGATACTTGTGCAGCAGAATTTTCTACAGATACGGATTATTTATATTCCACTTATGAAGATGAATGTGAAGCTAACCCTGATAATACAAAATCTAAAATTATGATATTAGGCGGTGGACCAAATCGCATTGGTCAAGGAATTGAATTTGATTATTGTTGCGTTCATGCTGCGTTAGCTTTACGTGAAGATGGGTATGAAACAATAATGGTGAATTGTAATCCTGAAACAGTTTCTACTGATTATGATATTTCTGATCGTCTTTATTTTGAATCTATAACATTGGAAGATATATTAGAAATAGTTAGGATTGAACAACCTGAAGGTGTGATTGTGCAATATGGTGGTCAGACGCCTTTAAAATTGGCTATTGCATTAGAAGAGGCTGGTGTTCCTATTATTGGAACTAGTCCGGATGCGATAGATCGAGCTGAAGATCGTCATCGTTTTCAACAAGTAATAACTAATTTAGGATTAAAACAACCAAAAAATGCTACGGTTACAACTATTGAAGAAGCGCTAGAGAAAGCTTATAATATTGGCTATCCATTAATTGTGCGTCCTTCTTATGTTTTAGGTGGTCATTCAATGGAGATTATTTATGATGAAATTGATTTACTTCAATACTTTCAAAAAACAGTGAATATTTTTAATGATTTACCTATTTTACTTGATCATTTTCTTGATGATGCAATTGAGGTTGATATAGATGCTATCTGTGATGGAGAAACAGTTTTAATTGGTGGAATTATGGAGCATATTGAAGAAGCTGGAGTTCATTCTGGTGATTCTTCCTGTTCTTTACCACCTTATACATTAAATAAAAATATACAAAATTCCATGCGAGAGCAAGTAAAAAAACTTGCTTTTGAATTACAAGTTCGAGGATTAATAAATATTCAATTTGCAATTAAAGATAATGAAATATATTTAATTGAAGTAAATCCACGTGCTTCACGTACAGTTCCTTTTGTGTCAAAAGCAACAGGAATACAATTAGCAAAAGTTGCTGTTCGTGTTATGGTTGGACAATCTTTAATTAAACAAGGTATAACCAAAGAAATTATTCCTCCTTTTTTTTCTGTAAAATCAATAGTATTACCGTTTAGTAAATTTCCTAATGTTGATCCTATTTTAGGGCCAGAAATGCATTCTACTGGTGAAGTTATGGGTATTGGTCGAACTTTTTCTGAAGCATTTGCTAAATCGATGTTTTGTTGTTCTTCTACTATTAAAAAATTTGGACGCGTATTGCTCTCAGTAAAGAAAAATGATAAGACAAAAATTATTAATTTAGCAATGAAATTAATTGAATATGGTTTTAAGTTAGATGCAACTCATGACACTGCAATTATGCTTAGTGAGGCAGGAATTAATTCGCGTTTAGTCAATAAAGTGCATGAAGGGTATCCTCATATTCAGGATAGAATAAAAAATGGTGAATATAGTTATATTTTAAATACTACAGAAGGGCGTCGTTCAATAGAAGATTCAAAGATTATCCGTTGTAGTGCATTACAATATAAAGTAAATTGTGATACTAATATTAATAGTGGTTTTGCAGTATTGATTTCATTTAATGTTGATCCTATGGAGTGGATTATTTCTATTCAAGAGATACACAAAATGATTAGATATTAATTATTATTAAATATTTGAAATAATTTTTTGATTAAGTTATTTTTATGATATTTGATGGTATTAATAATATTTAATTAGTTTTTTTATGTTTCCAATAAACAACAAATGAACCAATGAATCCGATAATAAGTAGTAATATAGATAAAAATATTAAAACGTTCATAACAATATTTTCATGATATTTAATAAAAGGAATTTGATTGATTATGTAACCTAAAGAAACAATAATCCCAATCCATAATATACTGCTAATCCAATTAAATAATTGAAAACGACCATGACTTAAAGTAGATAATCCAGCTAAAATTGGTAATAATGTTCGAACAAAAACTAAAAATCTACCGAGTAATAATGCATATAAACATTGATTGTTAAATAACTGATTTGCACGATCATAATATTCTTGTGGGATTTGTTTTAACCATTGTTTTATTATATCAGTATCACTAAGCCATCGTCCTTGTAAAAAACCTAACCAATATCCTAAACTAGCAGCAATAGTTAAAATAATAATTGTTGGAATAAATGAAAGAACGTTTTTTGCAATTAAAGCGCCTGAAAGAATAAGTAATGTATCCCCTGGCAGAAATGCTGCTGGAAGAATAGCATTCTCCAAAACAATAATAATAAAAAATAAAACATAAATAATCCATAAAATATCTGGATTAATTAATTTAGCAAAATTATTATGCCAAATTGCCATCATAATTTCATTGAGAATTTGCATATCAAACCTGTTAATAACAATGAAATGAAAGATTAATATAATTTTAGTTTATATTAAAAAAATTGAGTATGTTAGATTTATTCATATATAGATATAAAGTAAGTTGAATAAAATATTTATTTTATAATAAAAATATTAAAATAAATATTTATTATAGTTATCAGTTATTAATAAAGTTAATTTAAAGATTTATTAATATTTATTATGATAAATATTAATTATTACAAATAAATTAATTAATATAAAATTATGATTAGTTATAAATATAATTTAAATAAAAAATAATAAATTAATAATATATAAATTGATATATTTAATTTATTTTATTTTTTTTTAATAAATATAATGTTCCTTAAGAGAAACTTAATATTTATTTATTTATTTAAGTAATTTCACTTTAAATATATTTTTAAATTAAAAAAATATATTTATTTTAAATTAAATTTAATAATATTAATAAATAAATAGAAATTTAATTTCTTAACGTTATAATGAAAATTTAATTTATATTTTTGGATCTTTATATGTACTATAAAGATCCTTAATGATTTAAAATAAAATTAATTTATAATATTTAAAAATCAATCTAATATCAAAAATTAAAAATTTTAAAATTATTTTTTAAAAAATAATATTAAAATATATACAATTAATATTATACTATTTATTAATGTAATTTATTATTACATTAAATAATTTCATTATTGATGTAATAATAAACAAAATATACATTAAAATATCAATTAATAAAATTAAATATTAATATTTTATAATATTAATTATTTTAATTATTTTAATATATAATTAAATTTTATTTAAACAATATTTAATATATTTAAATATTAAATATATTAAATTAATATACTAAATTTACAAATAAGATAAAATATTATTTTAATTTAAACTTATTAGTTATATTAATTTAATTTTTAACTAATATAATTAAAATAACTATTATTATAATTTTTATTATTAATAAATTTAACTTATATATGAAAAATATTAATTTATAGATTAAAATATTTAAAATAAAATCTATATTTGTTATGGTTAACATTTATTAGTTAATAATTAAATATATAGTAAAGTTTTACTTACTTATGGATTAATAAAAATTATTACTAAAAATGATTTGATGTTATTTTATTTGTAAATATAACCATTGATATATTATGGATGAATAACTTTTTATGTAAAACTTTATAATAAATATACTTAATAGTCTTATTTTTTATGTTTTAAGATAGTAGTCTTATAAAGAAACATATGAATATATAGTTAAGATAAAGATAATTTAGTTAATATATTCAAATTATTAACAAATATTATTAAGAATAAATAAACTAAAAATATTAATAGATTTAGATAAAAATCTAAATAATTAATTTTTTTTATTAATTTTAAAGATATATGAATATGAATAATAATTATCAACAAAAACTTAGAAAACTTCAATTTACTTCGTTATTTAAATAAAATAAATAGTTTATATTTTTACTAAAAGTAATTTATTAAGAACTATTATCTTTATAATAGTTTAAATTTATAAAAATATATTATCTTATAATTAAATAAATATAAATTAGTAGCAATAAAATTACATTATATGAAAATATAAAAAGTTTTTTTGTATTTTATTACAAAAGAATTTAAATAATTTTATTAGAGTAAATAAAAAATAATAAATAAGATATTCTTACTTAAGTAAAATACATTTATTAATAAAAAATAAATAATTATCTTTAAGAAATTTAATTTTATTTAATATTTTTTCTGCTAAGAATTTAAAGGAAGAATTATATAAATTTCTATTATAATATTAGAGAGAATTAAATATGTATAGATAAAATATTTACTATGAAATTTTAAAAGAAAGAATAAAAATTTTTCTAAAAATCATTATTTTTTAATAAGATATAGAACTAATAATTTTATTAAATTATTACAAGAAATATTATTAATACTATTTTAATCACATATTATGTTATTGAATATTTTTAAATTAAAAATATTTATGTTTATGTAGTTTTTTTTAAAATATATTTTAATAAATATTTTAATTAATAACTAAATAGTAAATGATTGTGATATATTTTTTGTTTAATTGAGATAAGATAAATAATAAATTTAACTTTGATAATAATTAAATAATATAAAAATAATTTTACTAATTAAAAATTTTTCTCTGATTTAATCAAATTATAATTATTATAATTAATTTTTTTAGATTTAGCAAAAAAGTTATTTTTTAATTTGTATAAAATAATTAAAAATTATTATATAATTTTGTGATTATTATAATTAGATTTAATATTATTTAGATTTTTCATACGAAAAAATTTTATAATATTTTGATTATTTAATTAAATTAATAAATGCTATATATTATATATAAAATAATTTTTATAACTTATAAAAATTATTTTATTGTTTAAGTGTATTATTTTTTGGTAATAGTGATATATAAATTATTTTTTCATAATTTTTTGTTATCTCTATAAGATATAATCATATAATTTATGAATTTAAATAATTAAAATTATTATTTTATATCAATAAAATAGTTAAAAGTGTTTATATATTTTAACAAAAAAGTTATTAAATTATTCTTTTAATTCAATATATAAGTAAGCTTATTTTATTTTAATTAAATATTTTAATGATTATATGAAATAGAGTGCTTTTTATATTTTTATTTTTTTTAAATTAATTAATAATTTACATACTTATATAACAATAAACAAAAGAATGTACTCTATCTATTTATTATAATATAAATAATAAAAAATAATAATAGAAGAAAATCATACTAAATTATTTTTAAAAGTAAAAAAGTATCCTATTATTTAAAATAAGTATTATAATATATATTAATAATTGAATATTTATATAAGATAAAATAATACTTGTATATGAAAATAGATGAGAAAATATATAAAATTAATTATTTTATATTTTTTTAAATATTTGTTATAAATGCTATTTTAAAATGTATTTCAATTCTAATATTACTAAAAAATAATGATTAATTTAAATATATCTTTATCTCATTTAATAAATCGTAAAAACATTATTTTCAATAAAATTAATATATTTATTTAAAAATTTAAATTTGAATAAAAGAAATTTATTCTATATAAAGAAGTGATAATTTTCTTATAAATATTAATGATTTAATATTAATATCTAATACATCAATTCTTGATTTAAAATATTAATAAATATAAAATAGTTATACAAAAATTTTTATTATATAAATTTTAATTTATATTTAATTATTTTAAATTATTTAATTATTGAATTTTAATAGTAATTTTTAACAAACAGAATATAATTCTGGTTTTACTTCATAATATTTTATATTAATATTTAATTAGAATTATTGAAAAAGTTATTAATTTATACTTAAAAATTTATTAATTTTTAATCTATTAATATTCATCAATAATTTGATAAAAATTTATTATATAAGAAAATAAATTTCTATTTTAGAAATTTTAAAATATTTCATATGATGTTTTCTTTAATAATTTAATATATATAGTTTACATATTTATTAATTAATTTTATATAAAATAATTTATCTAATTTTATTTTAATATTTAAATAAAATATTTTTGTATTTTCACTACATTATATTAATAAAAGTCTATAGCTATAGAATATCATTAAAGTTTATATAAACTAATTATTTCTAATAAAATTAAAATTAACTTAAAAAATTGATAAATAATTTTTTAATTTTATATAAAATTAAAAAATTATTTAGTTACATATTAAAATAATTTTTATTTATATATAAATATCTTAAAAACTTAATATTAAGATGTTTTTATTTAAATTATTTATTTTCATTACTTATAATTTATAATAATTAAATTATAAGTAATAAATTTATTATTATCTTAACTATTATTAATAATAATTATTTTTTAGAAAAAACTTTATTTCAACTAATAATATTAATAATAATCTTTTATATTATTTATCTTAGTATTTATTTAAATTATAGTTATTTTTATATAAAATAATAGTAAAATCATTAAATATATATAAATATTAATCTAACAAATAATTAAATATAGATAAACATATTTTACGAAAGAATAACGACTGTATGAGTTTATTTATAAGATGTTATTTATGTTAAAAAACAAAAAATATAAAAATATAGATATTAGAATTACATTTTAAAGATATATAAATAATTTTTTTATATTTAAATAATTAATTGAAAAATGATAAATAAAATAAATTAAAAATAATATTTTTAAATACTTTATATTTAATAAAATTTAAATGAAAGAATATAAATTATTTTTATCAAAAAAAATTATTTTGATTAAAGTTAATAAATTATTGATATTTTCTAATTAATTATTAATTATTTAATTTTTAAATATTTATTAATATATTTAATTTAATTAAAAAATTTTTCAATAAATAAAAAATATTAATTCGCTTCATTTATTATTAAATGGATTATGATTATTTAATAGATTAGTTATTATTTTATAAGCAGCATTATTAATTTAATAATTATTTAAAATATTTTTTAATTAATTATTAAATATTAAAATAATTTAATAATTTTATTATTTATTTAAAAAGTAAATTTTATAATATATAAATATTCTAATATTATTAACAATAATATTAGAATATTGTTCTAATATAAAGTTAATTTTAATCAAAAAATTTTTATTTTATAATTTGTAAATTTTTATATTGAAATTAAATAAAATATATATATTATATAATATTTCATATTTTATTGTATAAAATAATATATAATTATTAAAAATAAATTATATATGAATTAACTAAATTAATAATATATATTTAAATTTTTAATCTTTTTATAATGAAAAATTTATTATGATTTTCAAATTAATTTCTATATTTATTAAGTTGATTGATTATATTTTATAATAAAATATTTTATAATTAATAATTTTATTAATTAAAATTATTATAAAATAATTTATATTAAGTAAAATTTATAAATAATTAATATTATTAAAATAATAAATTATTGTTATTTTATTTATAAAGCATTTATAAAATTTAATCTTAGTTATTATTGTTTTTAATTAAATAAAATAATAATTTTTAAAAAAAAGCAATAAATTTATTATTTATAATAATAGTTGTTAACTCATTTGTTTTAATGCATAAGTATATGATACATTAAAAAAAAAAGATAAAATTTTAAATTTCAAATTTATCAGAATAATAATGGAATTAAAAATGATCGATAAATTAACTTCTTTACGTAAAATAACAACGGTTGTAGTAGATACAGGAGATATCAACGCAATAAAGTTTTATAAACCTGAAGATGTGACAACTAATCCGGCTTTAATTTTTAATGCAGTTCAGATTCAAGAATATCAACCATTAATTTATGAAGCGATTAATTGGGCACGTAAACAAAGTCACTTAAAAAAACAGCAAATCATTGACGCATCTGATAAATTAATGGTTAATATTGGGTTAGAAATATTAAAATTAATTCCAGGAAAAATTTCAACAGAAATTGATGCGCGTCTTTCTTATAATATCGATGCTTGTATTAAAAAAGCACAACGTATTATTAAACTTTATAATAACGCAGGAATTAAAAATAATCGTATTTTGATAAAATTAGCTTCAACTTGGCAAGGAATTCGTGCAGCAGAACAATTAGAAAAAGATGGTATTAATTGTAATTTAACCCTGTTATTTTCATTTGCTCAGGCGCGTGCTTGTGCTGAAGCTAATGTTTATCTTATCTCACCTTTTGTTGGTCGTATTCTTGATTGGTATAAAGCAAATACAGATATAAAAGAGTATACTCAACAAGAGGATCCTGGTGTTATTTTTGTTACACAAATTTATAATTATTATAAACAATATGGCTATAAAACAATAGTAATGGGAGCAAGTTTCCGTAATATCGGTGAAATTTTACAATTAGCCGGCTGTGATCGTTTAACGATTTCACCACCTTTACTTAAAGAACTTTCTGAGTCAGAAGGTGAAGTTATTCGTAAATTAATATTTAATGATAAAATTCAAACACCACCTCGATCAATGACTGAATCAGAAATTTATTGGCATCATCATTCTGATGCTATGGCAACAGATAAATTAGCTGATGGTATTCGTAAGTTTGCTATTTATCAAGAAAAACTAGAAAAAATTCTTGAAAAAAAATTATAATTAATATTTTTTACAATGATATAAGAATATTATTCTTAATTTGATAATATAATAAATATGAATTATATATTTTAGAATTATTTAAATTTATAGTATTTTTTATTTGTTATTTAATATTTTTTATTTTTATAAATGATCACTATTTTAATTAGATTTCAAGTAATAACAAATCATTTTATAAAAATGTTTATGGTATTATTTATTTTTAATTTTAAGTATAAAAATTATAATTTATTTTTAGTAAACAAATAATTTATCTATGTATTATTTTTTTAATTTGATATAAACTTTATTAATGTAAATTAATTATTTAATTTAATATTATTTTATTAAAATTATTTATTTAGTATTGTTATTATTCAATAATATAGGTATAAAAATTTTATAATTAATGATAATATTGCAATAATTTATTCATTATTTTTTAATATTTTATATTAAATATTTAGATTAATTCGTAAACTATATAGTAACAAAATACATTGACTGAAAAATATTTAATTAGATGCTGCATTGAATAAGAGTTAAATGATATTAAATAAAATATATATAAATAATATAATAAAAAATTTAATTAATTTAATTAATTATATTATATTAAGAATTAATTAAATTAATATTAATAAATTTAATTATAAAAATAATTTTATATTTTTTTGAATAAAAATATTCTTTTTTAATTTAAATAAAGAGATTAATATTTAAATAAATTTAGATATAATTAAATTATGATATAATAAATTTAAATTTTGAAAAACATAAAATGTATTAATATTTTATGAAAATATTAATATTAAATATAAAGTATTTTTTTATTTTTAATAAAATAATTAATTAATTATTAAAATATATATTATTACAAATTGACTATTAAAAATTTATTAAATATAAACTTGATATAGTATTATTTTACTATTCATTTTATTAAAAATTAAATAAAATAGATGAAATTTAGTTTCATTTTTTAAATTTAGGTATAAAATTATTTAATTTAAATATATTTTAATTAAATTTTACTTTAAACTAACAGTTTTTTTTAAATAAATAATAAATAAAATTACTAAAAATTATTTAAAATTTATTTTTTATTATTCTTATAATAAAATAAATATATAAAATATTAATATATTTATTGTTTAATAAAAATCTTTATTAAATTAATTAAATATTTTTCTTGATTAAAAATAAAAAATAAATTATAAATAATAATAAAATAATAATAACAAAATAATAATAACTATGGAATATCGTTTAACAATTACAACTATTTTAGCATTAGGATTTATGACTTTTGCTTTATTTGTTGGAGCAGGAAATATTATTTTTCCTCCTATACTTGGATTACAAGCGGGTGAACAAGTATGGGTAGCAATAGCAGGATTTCTTTTAACAGGTGTTGGGTTACCTGTCATTGCTGTTATAGCGCTAGCAAAAGTAGGTGGTGGCATTGAACAACTTAGTGCTCCAATTGGAAAATATGCTGGATTATTATTAGCTGTTATTGTTTATTTATCTGTTGGACCATTATTTGCAGCGCCTCGTACTGCAACAGTTTCTTATGAAGTAGGAATTGCTACATTATTAGGAGGAAAAATTTCATCGATTTCGTTATTTATTTATAGTTTATTTTATTTTGCTATTGTGATAATTATCTCACTTCATCCAGGACGATTACTCGATAGCATTGGATATGTTTTAGCTCCAATAAAAATGATTGGATTAGCTATTTTAGGTATTGCTGCAATACTTTTGCCAGCAGGTGATCCTATTAAATTAATGCCATTATATAAAGATATTGTTTTTTCTAACAGTTTTATTAGTGGTTATTTAACTATGGATACTTTAGGAGCAATGGTTTTTGGTATTATTATTGTTAATGCTATTCGTTCGCGTGGGATTAAAAATCCTACTCTTTTAACTCGTTATACAATGTGGGCTGGATTAATTGCTGGATTTTTATTAACATTAGTTTATATTTCATTATTTAAATTAGGAGAAAATAGCGGTACATTGTCACCTAATGTTAATAATGGTGCTGATATTTTGCATGCTTATGTGCAATATACTTTTGGTAATTATGGTAGTTTTTTCTTAGGAATATTGATTTTTATTGCTTGCATGGTAACTGCAGTAGGGCTTATTAGTGCTTGTGCTCAATTTTTTTCAATTTATCTGCCAATTTCTTATCGTACATTAGTTTGGATTCTTAGTATATTTTCTATGGTAATTTCAAATTTAGGATTAAATAAATTAATTGAATTCTCTTTCCCAGTATTAATTGCAATTTATCCTCCATGTATTATGTTGATTATAATGAGTTTTACGTTAAAATGGTGGGTACATGCATCAAATGTAATTATACCAACAATATTAATTAGCTTAATTTTTGGTTTACTAGGTGCGATGAAATCTTCTAATCTTTTGGAAGTATTTATTCCTAATTTTGCTAAGAAATTACCACTTTATAATCATGATTTATCTTGGCTTTTACCTTCATTAATTGTTTTAGTTTTTTTTGCATTATATGATCGTATTAATATTAAACAACGTTAATATAAAGTTATAAAAAGTTGATTAATTTAGTTAAATCAGCTAGGAATTATTGAAAATATTTTTTAGTATATTATTAGTAATTTATATTTTATATAATAAATTAGTTAGTTTTATATTTAAAATACTCATTAATTTTTTTATAATTTAATATAATTAAATTTATATTTTTATAAAAATATAAAATGTATATTTTAAGTAACTTTAAATTAAATTAAGTATAATTGCTTTGTTATTCGATGAACTATTATAATTTAAAATATTGTTTTTATTTTAAAAAATAATAATTTTCTATTTAATAAATATATTTTTAAAAATATATTTTAATTTATGAAATAAATATCAAATAAATAATAATTTTAAAAATAATTTAAAGTAAATTTAACATTAATTTTCTTAATAATTATTTTGTTGAAATTAAATTATATAATTTTTCAAAAAAAACAACAATGTTATTTTGATAAATAAATTTTTATTAATAATTTTTATAAATTAGAATTGATTTAATTTTTTTATTTTAAGAAAACTTAAATTATAATAGTTTATTTTTATAGCAAAGATATCAATAATTTAAAAAAATTTAAGTATTCTATTTTAAAATATATAATATTAAATCTTTATTATCTTTTAATTTATATTTTTTATTTTTTAAATATTTATAAAAATTATAACACTGTTGTTAGTAAATAAGATATCATCTTATTTCAAGTTTAGTTTTTAGTATATAACTAACATATTAATTACTTTAAACTAAATAATATTAATTATATTTAATTAAATAATTTTTATCTTATATTATTTGTATAATAAAAAAGTAGTAATAAAATGAAATTAATTTATTAAATAGTTTATAACAAAAAATCTTAATATTATTATTACTTTAACAACAAGATTATATTTTTATAAATTATTATTTAGTACACTATGTTAAAGAAAAAAGATATCAATAATCTTTTGATATTTAACATATTTTTAATATATTAAAAATAGAAAATCTTATTAATTAACATACAAACTCTATATTCAGATTATATTAAAATATCACAAAAAATAATTTAGTTTAAAGCTACCACATAAATAATAAATAAATAAATAAATTAATTTAGTCCGAATAACTTCGATTATATTTCTAAAAATTATCGTTTATACTTGTAAAGAAAATTATTATTTATTTTTAATAATATTTGTTTTTTATTTATTAATATTTTTATTTTTATATCATAAATATATTAATTGTTAATTTCATTTATTTAAATTTATTTTAAATATATTTATATTTGTTTTTATTGACTATTAAAATAAAATAAATGTTTATCAAAAAGAATATCAAAAAAAGCATCATTTTTAATTATGATGATAATATATTTGTTATATATAAATCTAATCTAATATTTAAATTAAAAAGTAGTGAACTAATTGTTAATTGTTCATTTAACATAATTGAGATATTTAAATAAATATACAAATATACATCAAACTATTTTTGATACTGGAGAAATATAAAGTGAAATATGAATTACAAAATCAAGACGGGGAAGCTCGTCGTGGTCGTTTAATTTTTAATCGTGGAGTTATAGAAACACCCGTTTTTATGCCTGTTGGAACTTATGGTACAGTTAAAAGTGTGACTCCAGAAGAAATTAAACAAACTGGAGCACAAATTATATTAAGTAATACTTTTCATTTATGGCTACGTCCTGGACAAAATGTAATTAAATCTCATGGCAATTTGCATAACTTTATGCAATGGCAATTACCAATTTTGACTGACTCAGGTGGATTTCAAGTTTTTAGTCTCGGTGCAATGTGTAAAATTAAAGAAGAAGGTGTTTATTTCCGTCATCCAATTAATGGCTCAAAAATGTTTTTTACTCCTGAAAAATCAATAGAAATTCAATATGATCTTGACTCTGATATTGTCATGATTTTTGATGAATGTATGCCTTATCCAATAGATCTAAATTATGCTAAAAAATCAATGGAAATGTCTCTACGTTGGGCAAAACGTAGTCGTCAACGATTTGACGAGTTAATTAATAAAAATGCGCTTTTTGGTATTATTCAAGGTGGTGTTTATAAGAATTTACGTGATATTTCAATAAAAAAATTAATTGAAATTGGTTTTGATGGTTATGCTATTGGTGGTTTATCTGTTGGAGAACCTAAAAAAGATATGTATAGAATTTTGTCTCATGTTTGTTTACAGATTCCAAAAAATAAACCACGTTATTTAATGGGAGTTGGTAAACCAGAAGATTTAATTGAAGCAGTTTATCGCGGTATTGATATGTTTGATTGCGTAATACCAACCCGTAATGCACGAAATGGTTATTTATTTGTTACTGAAGGTGTAATTAAGATTCGTAATTCTAAATATAAATTAGATACTTTGCCATTAGATACTTATTGTGATTGCTATACTTGCTCTAATTATAGCCGTTCTTATTTACATCATCTTGATAAATGTAGTGAAATTCTTGGAATAAGACTTAATACATTACATAATTTGTATTATTATCAGCAACTAATGAATGGAATTCGCCAATCAATTGAGAAAAATGAATTTGAATCTTTTATTATAAAGTTTTATAAACGAATTAATAAATACAATAAATCAATTTCATTAAATTAGAGTATAATTTTAATTTTATTAATTAAATTAAATCTATATAGAATTTATGAATTTGAATTATTTTTAGTTAGAAATATTATTTAGTTATTAATAAGGAGATTTTAATGAGTTTTTTTATTTCTGAAGTAATTGCTTCATCAGATGGTCAAACACAAGGAAATCCATACTCCTTGATTATCATGTTAGTTGTTTTTGGATTGATTTTTTATTTTATAATTTTACGCCCGCAACACAAGCGAGCTAAAGAGCATAAAAAATTAATGGATTCTATTTCTAAAGGTGATGAAATACTAACATCAGGTGGATTAATTGGACGTGTTACTAAAATATCTGAAACAGGTTGTATTATTGTTGCATTAAATAATACAAATGAAGTAACTATTAAACGTGATTTCGTTACTGCTATACTACCAAAAGGTACGATGAAGTCTGTCTAATTTCTAATTTTCCAGAAGGGAATTATCGTGTTAAACTATTATTCTTTATGGAAGTATTTAATGTTGATCGTTGTATTATTCATCGGTCTACTATATTCGCTTCCTAATCTTTATGGAGAAGATCCAGCTATTCAGATTACTGGTGTGAAAGGAATTGCTGCCAATGAACATATTTTAAATAAGATTTCTAATATTTTAAAAAAAAATAAAATTGAAAGTAAATCGATTACATTAAAAAATGGTGTAATTCTTATTCGTTTTAATAATTTTGATTTTCAATTATATGCACGTGAAGTTTTAATTGCTAGTTTAAAAAAACAATATATTGTTGCATTAAATTTAGCACCTGCTACCCCTTATTGGTTAAGAGTATTAGGTGCTGAACCAATAAAATTGGGGTTAGATTTACGTGGTGGTATTCATTTTTTAATGAATGTGGATATGAAAACGGTATTGAGTAAATTACAAGAACAAAATATAGATAGGTTGCGTAGTGATTTACGTGAAAAAAGAATCTCATATTTAAGTATAAAAAAAATAGATAATTATGGTATTAAAATTACTTTCCATGATAATAGTAAATTATCACAAATAAAATCTTATTTGATATCTCGTTACCAAGATTTACTTTTCACTACTACTAATAGCAAAAAGATATTAACGGTAATAATAACAGATAAGCATATTCGTGAAGTACGTAATTATGCAGTGTTACAAAACATTAATATTATTCGTAATCGAATTAATCAATTAGGTGTTACTGAAGCATTAGTGCAACAAGAAGGTAGTGATCGTATTGTTGTTGAATTACCTGGTATTCAAGATACAGCGCAAGCAAAAGAAATTCTTGGAGCAACTGCAACTCTAGAATTTCGTTTAGTTAATACAGATATAGATAACTCTGCTATTTATCGTGGTCATATTCCTAGTAATTCTGAAATAAAATATACTCGTGATGGCGAACCTGTTGTTCTTTATAAACGTGTTATTTTAACAGGAAATCATATTATTGACTCTATATCAGGTTCTGATGAAATTGGAAACTCAGAAGTAAACATTAATTTAGATAGTACTGGTGGTTTTATTATGTCTAATTTTACTCGTAATAATCAAGATAAATTAATGGCGACTTTATTTATTGAATATAAAGATAGTGGACAAAAAGATATCAATCATCACACTATTTTTACAAAAGATGAAAAAATTATTAATATTGCAAGAATTTCTTCTCATTTTAGCAGTAAATTTCGAATTATTGGTATAAATAATAAAATAGAAGCTCGACAATTATCATTATTATTACGAGCTGGCGCACTTATTGCGCCTATTCAAATTATTGAAGAACGAATAATTGGACCAACTTTAGGTTTATTAAATATTAAACAAGGAATAAAAGCATCATTAGCTGCTTTGTTAGCTTCAATATTATTTATGGTAATTTATTATCGTAAGTTTGGTTTAATTGCTAGTTCTGCATTATTAGTTAATTTAATTCTTATTATTGCTGCTATGTCTTTATTACCTAGTATTACATTAACTATGCCAGGAATAGCTGGTATTGTTTTAACACTTGCTGTTGCTGTTGATGCTAATGTATTAATTAATGAACGTATTAAAGAAGAATTAAAAAATGGTCGTTCTGTACAACAAGCAATAAATGAAGGTTATAAAGGTGCATTTTCAAGTATCTTAGATGCAAATTTAACAACTGTAATTATTGTAATTATTTTATATATGATTGGTATTGGTCCAATTAAGAGTTTTGCTATTACTACAGCAATTGGTATTATAACTTCTATGTTTACTTCAATTATAGGAACACGTGCTATTGTAAACTTATTATATGGGAATAAACATATTAAAAAGCTCTCTATTTAAGAGGCATAATTATGACAGAAAATTATACAATAGAACAGTTAAATCATGGTCGTAAAGTTATTGATTTTATGCATTGGGATTACTTAGCATTTGGTATTTCATTTGTTTTGTTTTCATTTTCTATTACTGTAATTTTATTAAAAGATTTTAACTTTGGATTAGATTTTACTGGAGGGACTCTTATTGAAATCAATCTTAGTAAACCACTAGATCTCAATAAAATTAGAGCTAATTTATCTCATAATGGTTATCAAGAGCTTATGATTCAAAATTTTGGTAATACTCGAGATATCATAATTCGGTTTCCCCCTATTAAAGGTAGTATAGAAGACCAAGAAATCAGTAAATCTATTATTTTAGCAATTAATAAGAATATTGATAATCAATCAATAGTTAAACGTATTGAATTTATCGGGCCAAGTATTGGCAGTGAATTAATTCAAACTGGGATAATAGCACTTTTAACCGCTTTAATCTGTATTTTAATTTACATTGGTTTTCGTTTTGAATGGCGTTTAGCTATTAGTATAATAATATCATTAATTCATGATATTATTATTACATTAGGCCTTGTATTAATTTTTCAGATTGAAGTTGATATGACGATTATTGCTTCATTAATGTCCATTATTGGTTATTCATTAAATGATAGTATTGTTGTTTCTGATCGTATTCGTGAAAATTTTCGTAAAATTCATTATGGTACTTCTTATGAAATAATGAATATTTCATTGACACAAACGTTAAATCGGACAGTTATTACATCAGGAACTTTTTTATTAGCAGTATTAATGCTTTATTTTTTTGGTGGTTTAATTTTAAAAGGATTCTCGCTAGTTATGTTAATTGGTATTCCAATTGGCACTGTTTCTTCAATTTATGTTGCTTCTGCTTTAGCGTTAAAGATGCAAATGAAACGAGAACATTTTGTTTATTATAAAATAAAATAAAAAAATAATAGATTAATATCTATATTAATTTTAAAAGTAAATTTTATTAACTTTTTTAAATCTAGTTAATTAAATTAATAAGATTTTTTATTAAAAATTAAATTAAACTAAAAAATCGGACTTTAAAATTAGGAAATTTTATGTATTGTCCGTTTTGCACTGCTGTAGATACTAAAGTTATTGATTCACGCCTAGTTGATAATGGTTTGCAAGTTCGTCGTCGCCGCCAATGTCTTGAATGCTGTGAGCGTTTTACTACTTTTGAAGTGGCTGAGTTAATTATGCCTTGTGTTGTAAAAAGCGATGATATACCTGAGTTATTTAATGAAGATAAACTTAGACGAGGTATGCAAAAAGCATTAGAAAAACGCCCAGTAATTTCTGATGATGTAGAAATAGCTATTAACAATATAAAATTAAAACTTAGATTAACCAGAGAGCGAGAAATTTCTGCAAAGATGATAGGAAAAATTGTTATGGAAGAATTAAAAAAATTAGATAAAATTGCATATATACGTTTTGCTTCTGTCTATTGTAGTTTTGAAGATATTAGTGAATTTGGTAAAGAAATTGCTAAATTACAGGATCGATAATAAAAATGACCTTATTTGATAAGCAATTTATGAACCGTGCATTGTTATTAGCAAAGCAAGGACAATTTACTACCTCGCCTAATCCAAATGTAGGTTGTGTTATTGTACGTGATGGTAAAATTGTTGGTGAAGGTTTTCATTATAAAGTAGGTGAACCGCATGCTGAGATTTATGCGCTGCAAATGGCAGGTGAAAAAGCTAACGGAGCGATCGCTTATATTACATTAGAACCTTGTAGTCATTATGGAAAAACACCACCATGTGTTGATGCATTGATTAATTTAGGTATTCAGCGTGTTGTTGTAGCAATGAAAGATCCAAATCCTCAAGTTGCAGGACGTGGTTTACTTAAATTACAACAAGCTGGTATTGAAGTTATGCATGGTTTACTAATAAATGAAGCCGAACAGTTAAATCAAGATTTTATAAAAAGAATGCGAAGAGGTCTTCCTTATACTCAACTTAAATTAGCTGCATCACTTGATGGGCGAATAGCACTTGCATCTGGTGAAAGTAAATGGATTACTTCATTAGAAGCTCGTCAAGATGTACAAAGTTTTAGAGCTCAAGCAAGTGCAATTTTAACTACTAGTACAACTGTTTTGATTGATAATCCTGCTTTAAATGTTCGTTGGAAAGATTTTTCACCTGAATTAAAAGATATTTACCCTAAAGATAAAATTCGACAACCAATAAGAATTGTTTTAGATCGTCGTAATCAAATAAAACCAGAACATATTATAACGAAATTAGATGGTGAATGTTGGCTTATTCGTCCTAATCCAATATCACAAAATTGGAGTAAACATGTTAAGCAAATTACAGTTCCAACTTATAAAAAAGGAATTGATTTAGTTTTATTAATGATTCAGCTAGCTAAAGATAATATTAATTCGATTTTTATTGAAACTGGACCAACACTTTCAGGTGCTTTGTTAACATTAGGATTAATTGATGAATTAATTATTTATATTGCTCCTAAAATTCTAGGTAAAACGGCGAAGGAATTAATTAATATTCCAGAATTACAAAAATTAAAAAATGCACCTATATTTAAATTTATTAACATTAAAATTGTTGGTAATGATTTACGTTTAAGACTTCGTCCATTATGAAAATAATGTTGTTATTAACTTATTATTTAACTTATAGTATAATATATAAATAAAATTATATAATATTAGCTGATTTAATTTATTATTTATAATTCTATTAAATATTTAATTAAATTTAATAACATTAAATATAAATATGTTAAAATTATTCTTTTTAAAAATAATTAGTATTTAAGGAAAGTTATGAAGATAATAAAAGGTACTATAGGAGCACCAAAAGCTCATATAGCAATTGTTGTTGCACGTTTTAATCATTTTATTAATAAAAGCTTGTTAGAAGGTGCTATTGATACTTTAGAACGTATTGGTCAAGTTATAAAAGAAAACATTACTGTAGTTTGGATACCTGGCGCTTATGAATTGCCTTTGACGATTAAAATATTATCAGAAACAAAAAAATATGATGCAATAATTGCGCTTGCTAGTATTATACGTGGAGAAACTCAACATTTTAAATATGTTATTGGTGAATGTATTACAGGACTTTCTAGTATAACAATAAAAAATAATATTCCTGTTGCATTTGGTATTCTAACTATAGAGAATATTGAACAAGCAATTGAGCGAGCAGGTACAAAATCTGGAAATAAAGGCGCTGATGCTGCATTAACTGCATTAGAAATGATTAATATAATTAATCTTATTAAAGAATAATTATTTTATTAAAAAGGAATTTTGTGTGAAACCTGCTGCCCGTCATCGTGCACGCGAGTGTATCATTCAAGCAATTTATTCATGGCAATTATCTGGTAATAATATCAAAGATATTGAAATAGAGTTTTTATCTAATCAAAATATGTTTGATGTTGATATGATTTATTTTAGTGAACTTCTTATAGGAATTTCAATTAATGTGTGTGAGTTAGATAAAAAAATAACTCCTTATCTTTCTCGTAAGTTTAATGAGATTGGTCAAATAGAGAAAGCTGTTTTACGTTTAGCTATGTTTGAATTTTGTTATCGTGATGATATACCTTATAAAGTTATTATTAATGAAGCAGTTGAATTAGCTAAAATTTTTGGTGCAGAGGAAAGTCATAAATTTATTAATGGTGCATTAGATAAAATTATTTCTAATATGAAAAAAAAATAAAAAACTTCAAGTTTTTTAAATAAATTAATCTTTATTTTAAATATTAGCTATATTATTTAATTATAAAAATAAGAGTGTAATTTATTGGAATATTGTTATGATTTATAGTGAATTTGATATAATTATGCATTATTTTAACCGTCAAAAAAATAAGCGTTATGTTAATATTGGAATTGGTGATGATTGTGCATTAATAACAATGCCTAAAAAACAACAATTAGCAATTACTACTGATACATTAGTTGCTGGTATTCATTTCCTTGATACAATCTCACCAGAAAATTTAGCTTATAAATCTTTAGCTGTTAATTTAAGTGATTTAGCTGCTATGGGAGCGGATCCTTCTTGGATTTCTATAGCATTAACATTACCAGAAATTAATGAAGATTGGTTAGAAAGATTTAGTTCTAGTCTATTTAAACAACTTAATTATTATAAAATACAACTTATTGGTGGTGATACAACAAGAGGTCCAATGAGTATAACTTGTACAGCTCATGGTTTGATTCCTCAAGGAAAATCATTAACACGATTAGGAGCTTGTAATGGTGATTTAATTTATGTTACAGGAACATTAGGAGATAGCGCTGCAGGACTTGCTATTTTAAAGTCACATTTAATTGTTAATAATATAAAAGATCGAAATTGGTTGATTCAACGTCATTTAATGCCAAAGCCTCGTATTTTAGAAGGAAAATTTTTGCGTAATCTTGCTTCTTCTGCTATAGATATTTCTGATGGTTTGATTTCTGATATTGGGCATATTTTAAAAATCAATAATTGTGGCGCTAAAATTAAATTAGATTTTTTACCGATATCTAGTGCATTATTTAGACAAGTTAAATCAGAACAAGCATTAACGTTGGCATTAAGTGGTGGAGAAGATTATGAGTTATGTTTTACAATACCTGAAATAAAGCGTAGTGAATTAAAATATGCATTAAAGAATATTGGTCCAATACAATTTCATTGTATTGGACAGATAACACAAGAATCAGAAAGTATTCGATATTTTTATCACAATAAAGAAATTTTACTTAATTTAATTAAATTTGATCATTTTTTTATGAAAACTTGTTATGATTAATATTAAATCTCATTTAATTATTTCAAATTTTTGGCATCTGTTAGCAACAGGATTTGGTGTTGGTTTATCACCTATTATTCCAGGAACATTTGGATCAATAGTTGCTATTCCATTTTGGTTATTAACCTATTGGTTATTACCTATTTGGTTATGTTGGTTTATTATTTTATTTGGTTTTTTTTTGGTATTTTTATATGTCAACGGACATCTAATGATATACAAGTTCATGATCATAGCAGTATTGTTTGGGATGAATTTATTGGTATGTGGATAACTTTTATGTTAATACCAATTGTTAACTTGCAATGGATATTGATCTCATTTATACTTTTTAGATTTTTTGATATATTAAAACCTTGGCCTATTAGTTTATTTGATCGAAAAATAAATGGTGGATTTGGTATAATGTTAGATGATATTATCGTAGTTATTTTTGTTATTTCTATAATAACCGTATTTAAAAAATTAAATATTTTATTATAAAAATATCAATAACTTATATTAAAAATTAAAAATAATTTAATAATTACTTTTTATTTTTAATATAATAATTATTAATTGATTTAACAATTCCTTCTGCATTGAGTCCTAGTTCTATTCGAATTTCTTCTTGATTTCCTTGTGGAATGTAGTAATCAGGTAATCCAAGATTAATAATAGGCATAATATGATGATTTTTTAATAAAAATTCATTAACTCCGCTACCAGCCCCTCCCATAATTGCATTTTCTTCTAATGTTACTAATGTTTTATGATTTTGAATTATTTCAAGAATTAATGTTTCATCTAATGGCTTTACAAATCGCATATCTACAACTGTAGCATTAAGTAATTCTGCTGCTTTTATTGCTTCAATAAGTAATGTTCCAAAATTAAGGATAGCAATTTTTTCTCCTTGTCGACAAATTAATCCTTTACCAATTGGAATTTTTGTTAATGGTTGTAAAATAGAATCATAACAAGTTCCTCTTGGATAACGAACAGCAACAGGACCATCTTGATAATGATAACCTGTATGTAACATTTGACGGCATTCATTTTTATCACTAGGAGACATAATGATTATATTAGGTAAACAACGTAAAAATGATAGATCGAAAGCTCCTTGATGAGTTTGTCCATCAGCTCCAACAATTCCTGCTCGATCTATAGCAAATAGGATTGGTAATTTTTGAATAGCTACATCATGAATAACTTGATCATAAGCACGTTGTAAGAAAGTTGAATAAATAGCGACAATAGGTTTATAGCCTGCAATAGCAAGACCTGCAGCAAAAGTTACAGCATGTTGTTCTGCAATAGCTACATCAAAATATTGTTTTGGATAAATTTTAGAAAACTCAACCATTCCTGAACCTTCTCGCATTGCCGGAGTGATTGCTATTAATTTAGGGTCATTATTTGCTTCTTGACACAACCAATCACCAAAAATCTGAGAAAAAGTTAATTTTTTATTATTTTTTTTTGGTAAGCTAAAAGTTGCTGGATCAAATTTAGGTACAGAATGCCAGCTGATAGGATCTTTTTCAGCAGGCTCATAACCTTTACCTTTTTTTGTTATGATATGTAAAAATTGTGGACCTTTTAATTTACGAATATTTTTTAATGTTTTTATTAATGTAAATATATCATGACCATCAATAGGACCAATATAATTAAATCCTAATTCTTCGAACATAGTACTAGGAATTATCATACCTTTAAGATGTTCTTCAGTTTTTTTTAATAACTCTTTAATTAACGGGATATTACAAAATATTTGTTTACTTTTTTCTCGTAAACTAATATAGATATTGCCAGATAATAATTGTGCTAAATGATTACTTAATGCACCAACATTCTCTGAAATTGACATTTCATTATCATTAAGAATTACTAATATATCCTTATGAATACCTCCTACATGATTCATTGCTTCAAATGCTATACCTGCTGTAATAGCTCCATCGCCAATAACACAAACAGTTTTACGATTTTTATTTTCATATTCAGCGGCTACTGCCATTCCTAATCCAGCACTAATAGAAGTAGATGAATGACCAACACTAAGAATATCATATTCACTCTCTTCTCTCCAAGGAAAAGGGTGTAAACCATTTTTTTTCCGTATGGTACTAATTTGATCACGACGACCTGTTAATATTTTATGTGGATATGCTTGGTGGCCAACATCCCAAATAAGATTATCAAATGGGGTTTTATAAATATAGTGTAAAGCGACAGTAAGTTCAATAGCACCTAATCCAGAGGCAAAATGTCCACTAGAGTTACTAACGCTATTTAACAAAAATAGTCGTAATTCTTCACATAACTTAACAAGATTTTCTTTTGGTAAAAGCCGCAGTTCTTTTGGTGTTTTTATTAATGCTAAAGTTGGATAAAAAGTGATATCAATAGTCATGTTTTCTCATTTAATAGTTAATTTTATTTATATAAACGTAAACGATAATATAATAGAATAACAAAAATATTATTTTAAATTTTATTATCTATAATTTTTTAATAAAGAAAATTAATTTTTTCGATCAATAATAAAATTTGTTAAGTTTTGTAGTACTTCCGTATTAAGACCATGTTGTTGTTCTAATATATAAAGTACATCTAGTGCTTGTTTATATAAATTATTTTCTTTTTTTTGTGATTGTTCAAGACCAATTAATGATGGATAAGTACTTTTATTATGTTTTTCATCATTACCTTGATTCTTACCTAAAATATTTGTATTTCCAATAATATCAAGAATATCATTATGGATTTGGAATAGCAGTCCAATTGCATTGGCATAATTGTCTAATAATGGCAGTAATTTATAACCTTGATTACCTGCTGTAAATGCACTAATTCTAATGGCAGCACGAATTAAAGCTCCTGTTTTGTAATGATGAATAGATTCTAACATTGTTATATAAATTTCTTTACCTTCTGATTCCATATCAAGTGCTTGGCCTCTACACATACCTGCTGCTCCAGTAGCAGTAGCTAACTCAGCTATCATAGCAAGACGATTTGTATCACTAACATCAGGCATGGCAGAACGAGATAAAATATCAAAAGCAAGTGTTTGTAGAGCATCGCCAGCTAAAATTGCATGAGCTTCACCAAATAAAATATGACACGTAGGTTGCCCACGTCGTAGATTATCATTATCCATTGCTGGTAAATCATCATGAATTAAAGAGTAAGCATGAATACATTCAACTGCTGCAGCAGGTATATCTAAATTTTCTACAGCGACATCTAGCATATCACCTATAGCATAAACTAAAAAAGGTCTTAGTCGTTTTCCACCAAATAATGTACTATATTTCATTGCTGCTACAAGTTGACTTTTATTATACGGAAGGCGTTGAAATTGATCTAATAGTGTTTTATTAACGTGATCCTGTACCCATTGATATTGATCTGAAAATGAGAGTGCCACTATTTTAGATATCATTTATTTATTTTCCAACGTAAAATTATTTAACTGTGCATTATCGATATTGGTTTATAAAAAATTTTAATGTGCTATGTTTAGATTTTTCATAATGTTTAAGTTTTGTCATTTAGCAAATCGGATCTTATCTTTATATTTATTTAATATTTTTTAACTAAAAGATTACTAATTATAAATATGTATAATTTTTATTTATAATAATGATATTAATAAAGATTCAAAAGATAGAAAATTTTTATAGATTAATTATTTTTTCTCAACTATAATCGTTTTATTTAATTTAATCTTAGTTAAATATGTTTGAAAAATAATTTATTTTATAACATTTATATATTATAATATTTTATTTTTATGTTTTTAGTAAATAAATTTATAATACAATTATATATTTATTATTTTAAGATAAAATGTTTTACATAATAAAAATATATAATATTGCACTTATTAGTAAATTAAAAATTAATTTTTATATAAACATTATGAAGTTTATAATTAAACTATTCCCTGAAATAACAATTAAGAGTCAATCTGTACGATTACGTTTTATTAAGATTCTTGCTAGTAATATTCTTAATATACTAAAGATTTTAGATAATGAAATTTATATTATAAGACACTGGGATAATATAGAAGTTTACACAAAAAAAAATATATATCATGATGAGATTTCTGATGCTTTAACAAAAATTCCTGGAATACATCATGTTTTTTTAGTTAAAGAATATCAATTCCAAGATCTTAATAATATTTTTGAATTAGCTTCTGAAATTTATGCTAAACAAATAATTAATAAAACTTTTTGTGTGCGTGTTAAACGACGTGGTAAACATAATTTTACTTCAATAGAAGTAGAACGTTATATTGGTAGTTGTTTAAATAAACAAGTTTTATCCGCTAAAGTAAAACTAAGTCAACCAGATATAACTTTAAATTTTGAAATTATAGAAAATAAAGTAATTTTTATTAAATCACGTATTCAAGGTATTGGTGGTTTTCCTATAGGTACGCAAGAAGATGTTTTATCACTAATATCGGGTGGATTTGATTCAAGTGTATCTAGCTATATGCTAATTCGTCGTGGTTGCCGAGTCCATTATTGTTTTTTTAATCTAAGTGGCACTAGTCACGATATTAACGTAAAACAAATCTGTTATCATCTTTGGTATCGTTTCGGTCGCTCTCATAAAGTACGTTTTATTATAATAGACTTTATACCAATTATTAAAGAAATTATTGAAAAAATTGATGATAATCAGATGGGCGTGATACTTAAAAGAATGATGATAAGAGTAGCATCTAAAATAGCAGAACATTATAATATTGAAGCATTAGTAACAGGTGAAGCTTTAGGACAGGTTTCTAGTCAAACATTAACTAATTTACGTTTAATCAATAATGTTACAGATAAATTAATTTTACGACCATTAATATCACATGATAAAGAAAATATTATTAATATTGCTCGTGAAATAGGAACAGAATATTTTTCTCGTACAATGCCAGAATTTTGTGGTTTAATATCGAAAAAACCAACAGTAAAAGCAGTAAAAGAAAAAATTGAAGAACAAGAAATTAATTTTAATTTCTCTCTACTTGATCGTGTTATCAGTACAGTACAAAATATTGATATTCGTCAGATAATTTATCATAATCAAAATAAAATATCAAAAATAGAGATAGTTAATATATTCTCTCCAGATGATATTATTCTTGATATTCGTTGTCCTTATGAACAAATAACTCATCCACTGAGATTATCAGGTGTTAAAGTGAAGTTATTACCATTTTATAAATTAAATAGCCAATTTAGTAAGTTACCTTTTAAAAAACATTATTTACTTTATTGTGACCGAGGTATAATGAGTCGTTTACAAGCACTTTATTTATATGAACAAGGTTTTAAAAATATAAAAGTATATCGACCATTAAATAAGTAACTAATTAGTCTCTTGTTTTAAGATAATTAATCATCTTTAAAGTTAAAATATATAATTTATTATAATTTTTTATATATTTAAAGATTTAAAGGTATGATAAATTATAAATTTATTTTTTTATTATTTTATTAATTAACAAAATAATAAATTTGATTGAAAAATTATTGTTATTATATTTTTATTTTTTATTGCTATATATTTATATTATTAATTAGATAAATTAATAATAAAATATTATAAAATTATTACTATTTTTCTATCTTATAATATTATTTTAAGTATATTATGAAATATTATTGATAGATAAAAAATTTATAAATTTAATTATTTTTTATCATAATTCAATAATTTAATTATGATAAAAAATAATTAAATTAATCAAAAAAATAAATATTTTTATATAAATTCAAAGTTAATATCTTTAATTAATAACTAAGTATTAAGTTAATTTACAATTTATTAATTATTATAATTAGATAAGTTTAATTTAATTAACTTTTAATTTATTAATTTTAAAAATATATTTATTATATTTATTAATATTATATACTATATATCTCATTTAATGATTATTAAGAATACTTTCAATTTGTTTTTTAGTAATAATTTTTTTATCTATTTTAATAAATACATTAAGTTCTTTAAGGTCAAATATTACTTCACGTACACCTTGTTCATTCATTAATTTATTTTTTAGTAAGTTAAAATTTTTAATTTTTTGTGGTAAAATTAAACATATATTACTAATATAAGAAGGTTGATTCATATTTATAGTAATAAAAAACCAAAATATACAAAGTATTAAGTTGGCTATAAAGACTAAAAAATCACCATTTAATTTTAAAAACCATCCACCTAAAATGCCACCTAAAGCAATACCTAAAAATTGGCTAGTTGAATAAATACTCATAGCTGTTCCTTTGTATTTAATAGGTGCTTCTTTACTAACAAGTGAAGGTAATAATACTTCCATAATATTAAATCCAATAAAAAACAACTGAAGACCTATCATTATTAACCAGAATTGTTGATTAGAAAAACAAAATATTAATTCAGATGTAAATAATATACCAATACATAATAGAAAAACTTGTTTTATTTGGTGTTTTTTTTCAGCATAGATAATAAAAGGTAAAATCGTAATGAAAGCAATAAATAAAGTAATTAAATATATTCTCCAATGTTTATTAATTTCTAAACCTGAATCAATAATAATCAATGGTAAAGTAATAAAATTTGTCATAAGTAATGCATGTAAACATAATATACTTAAATTAAGTTTAAGTAATTGTCGGTTTTTAATTATTTTTTGTACACTATTTCTTATGAAATGAGTTTCATTATTAATGATACAATATCGATTTTCTGGTATGAAAAAAATAATTATCAATATCCCATTAAAAGCAAATAAACTTATCCACCAAAAAAGACCATGTAAACCAAAAGCATGAGTAATAATGGGACCAATAACTAATGCAATAGAAAAAGTGATACCAAAACTTATTCCAATAAAAGCCATCGCTTTTGTTCTATTTTGTTCACTAATCAAATCAGAAAGCAATGCTATAATTGAAGAAGAAATAGCCCCCGCTCCCTGTAAAGCGCGCCCAATAATAATTCCCCAGATTGATTCTGTTATTGCTGCAATTATACTGCCAATAATAAATATTAGTAATCCTAAAATGATTAATTGTTTACGACCAAATCTATCAGACATCAAACCAAATGGAATTTGAAAAATAGCTTGACTTATACCATAAATTCCAATTGCTAAACCAATCAATAATTCATTAGCATCTTTTAATTCTTGTCCATAACTCGTCAATACTGGTAATATCATAAATATTCCAAGCATACGTAATGTAAATACAGTTCCTAACCAAAAAGTTACTTTTAATTCTTTTAATGTCATTTTACTATAATTCATACGCTTATCTCAGAAAATTTATAAATTAGCATTATAAAGTGATTTTATTAGTTAGTTAATACATTTCTTTGGCAAGAATTAATAGACATCATAACGCTAAGAGAAGTAATTGTTACAATAGAAAATATAAATACTTTTCGTGCCCAAAGGTAATTATTATTTTGATTTTTAAAGCCAGAAAATGCAATACAAAGCCACCATAAATTAACAATTGCAGCAACAATAAGATATTTATAACCAGTATAACCACTAATAGTAAGCATAATAGTTGCTATCATAAAAGCAAAAATATATAAAAAAATATGATTTTTAGTGACATAAATTCCCTTAATTACTGGTAACACAGGAATATTAGCAATTTGATAGTCATTAAAACGAAAAATAGCAATTGCATAAGAATGTGGTATTTGCCATAAACTAAATATTAATAATAAAATTAATGCTCCAATATCAAATTTATTAGAAACACTGCAATAACCAATAACTGGTGGTGTAGCTCCAGATAGACTACCTATTATGGTTCCATAAACAGATTTACGTTTCATATAGAGACTATAAATACAAACATAAATAATAAAACCGATAAAAGTAAGAAATATAGATAAGATATTAGTGGTAATATAAAGTAAAACTACACCACTAATACCTAGTATACTAGCATAAATTAAACAAAATTTCGGATCAATAAGTCCCTTAACTAATGGTCTATTTTTTGTTCTATCCATTATTCGATCAATATCTTGATCAATATAATTGTTAAAAATACAACCAGAAGCTACGACAAAAGATACGCCAAGTAATGTAGTAATAAATACTAGATAATTAATTATCCCTTTAGATGCAAGAAAAAATCCACCAGTAGTAGAAATTAGATTACTAAAAATAATACCTGGTTTCATTATTTTTAAATATTGCTTCATTATAATTATAACTCTTTAGTCTAACATCATATTAATATTTACATGATACATTATCCATAAAGAACCAATAACAATAATACTAATAATTAATATAGTGAATAAAAATGCAATAAGATTCCAATTTCCATCTAATGAAGTTTTCATATGTAAGAAACAAATAAGATGTACAAAGATCTGTATAATTGCCGCGCTAATAATTATCCATAGAGTGATATAATGAGATACAATATTATTCATTACTATCAAAAATGGAATAACTGTTAAAATAATAGAAAGTATAAAACCAATAAAATAAGTTTTTTTATTACTATGTTTAACTTCATTAATAGTAGAGTGCAGCCTTTTTATATAACTCATGTAATAACCCCCAACAAATCAACAATAGTAAACACACAAATCCAAATAATATCTAAAAAATGCCAAAAAAGACTTAAACAATTCAAACGAATTTTATTAATAATAGTAAGACTGTGACGTGATATATGAATTATCATTATAATAATCCAAACTAAACCAAAAATTACATGAATACCATGTGTACTAACTAATGTAAAAAAAGCCGATAAAAAAGCGTTACGATCAGGACTATAACCTTTAGAGATAAGTTCCTTGAACTCATAAATTTCCATGGTAATAAAAGCGAACCCAAATAAAAAAGTAATTAATAACCATAGTTTAATTAAATTTATTTTTTGTTTATACATTGCGAGCATAGCAAACCCATAGGTAATACTGCTAAATAATAACATGAAAGTTTCAATTAATATGAAATTAAGATTTAAGATATCTTTAACCTTAAAACCAAGAGCAATAGCGCTATTAAAAAGAACAATATAAGTTGCAAACAAACAAGCAAATAGAATTAAATCGCTCATTAAATAAATCCAAAAACCAAATATTTTTATTGCGCCTATCTCATTTTGTAAATGATCTTTATAAATAATCTGTTGATTATTTATTGAATTAGTTGACATGATGGATACCTATTTTTTTTAGTTCATCATGATAGTAATTTTCAATACGTTTAATTTCTTCTATAGGAATACAATGATCAAGATTACTATCAAAACTTTTACTAATCCAAATTACTATAATACTTATAAAACTAATAATTGCTAACCACCAAATATGCCAGATCATTGCAAAACCAAAAGATAAAGAAAACAATGAGATAATTATCCCAGCAGAAGTATTTTGTGGCATATGAATAGTTTCATATTTAGTTATTTTTTTATAAGCTACACCTTTTTTTTTCATATCCCACCAAGCATCACGTGTATCAATTTTTGGTTTTTCGGCAAAGTTATAAAAAGGTGCTGGAGATGATGTTGACCATTCTAATGTACGTCCATCCCATGGATCTCCGGTAAAATCACGATTTTTATGCCGTTCGCGAATACTGACAATCATTTGAATGATTTGGCAAATAATACCAATAGCTATCAAAATAACACCAAATGAAGCAATCATTAACATAGAGTGATATTGTGGATCAATATTTTGACTTAAACGACGAGTCATTCCCATAAATCCAAGCATATAAAGCGGCATGAAGGAAATAAAAAAACCAATGATCCAAAACCAAAAAGCACGAACTCCCCATTTTTCATTTAATGTGAAACCAAAAGCTTTAGGAAACCAGTATGTCATGCCAGCAAAACAACCAAAAACAACTCCACCTATAATAACATTGTGAAAATGAGCAACTAAAAATAAACTATTATGTAGCACAAAATTTGCTCCTGGAATAGCTAGTAATACACCAGCCATTCCGCCAATAGAAAAAGTAATAATAAAACCAATAGTCCATAACATTGGTGTTTTAAATTCTATACGTCCATGATACATAGTGAATAACCAATTAAATATTTTTACTCCAGTTGGAATAGCAATAATCATAGTAGCTATACCAAAGAATGCATTGACGTTTGCTCCACTTCCCATTGTAAAGAAGTGATGTAACCAAACTATAAATGACATTACGGTAATAGCAATTGTTGCACAAACTAAAGATGTATAACCAAATAAATGTTTTTTAGAGAAAGTTGCAGTAATTTCAGAAAATATACCAAAAATAGGTAATACTAATATATAAACTTCAGGATGACCCCATGCCCAAATTAAATTAATGTACATCATCATATTTCCGCCCATATCATTAGTAAAGAAATGGGTACCTAAATATCGATCAAGTGTAAGTAGTCCAATAGTAACCGTTAGAATAGGAAATGCTGCAATAATTAACACATTAGTGCAAATTGCTGTCCAACTAAAAACAGGCATTTTCATCATTGACATGCTGGGTGTTCGCATTTTTAAAATAGTTGTAAAAAAATTTATTCCAGTTAATGTAGTACCTATTCCTGATATTTGTAAACTCCATATCCAATAATCCACTCCAACTCCAGGATTATATTCTTTACCTGATAATGGTGGGTAAGCAAGCCAACCAGTCTGAGCGAATTCACCAATACCTAATGACAGGTTAATTAAGATAACTCCAACTATAAATAACCAAAGACTGAGAGAATTTAAAAATGGAAATGCCATGTCACGAGCACCAATTTGTAATGGTACAATTAAATTCATTAATCCAATCACAAAAGGTGTTGCCATGAAAAAAATCATAATCACACCATGAGCAGTAAAAACTTGATCATAATGATGAGGTGGTAAAAAACCAGCACTACCACTTGATGCTAATACCTGTTGTCCTCGCATCATAATTGCATCTGCAAAACCACGAAGTAACATTACGATAGCAATAATAATATATATAATACCAATTTTTTTATGATCTACGCTAGTAAGCCATTCACTCCATAACCATTTCCATTTATTAAAATATGTAATAAATCCTAAAATAAATATACTAATTAATAAAATAAAGATCACAGTGATAATAATAATTGGTTCGTTAATAGGGATCGCATTGATCGTTAATTTACCTAACATACTATTTATTCCTTGTATTAATATAAATAAAATAATTCATATAAATTAATTAATTGCTAAATATCTTGTGTTTTTTGTTAGTATGATTAATATGATGTTTATGGTTAAATTTTAATATCAATTCTTCATAAAGATTTGATTTTACATTTGAAAAATAGATAACAGGAACATTATTGCTAGGTTTAGCAAGTTGCTTAAATTCACTCATATTATCTAATCTTTTAGTGGATGTTTTTACTTTTTGTATCCATTTATTAAAGCTTTCTATATCAGGTGTTGCAATTACATTAAACTTCATTCCTGAAAAACCATGTCCACTATAACTTGATGAAAAACCTTTATAGATACCAGGCTCATTAGCAATTAAGCTAAGTTTAGTCTGCATACCTGCCATTGCATAAATTTGACTACCAAGTGCGGGGATAAAAAAAGAATTCATAACTGATTCAGCTGTTACTTTAAAGTTAATTGGTACACCTATAGGAATAGCAATTTCGTTAACGGTAGCAATATTTTTTTCTGGATAAATATATATCCATTTCCAATCAGTAGAAATAACTTGAATAGTAATAGGTTTTTTATTACTTTCTAATGTTTTATAAGGATCTAGTTGATGTGTAGTTTTCCAAGTAATTACAGCAAGAATTGCAATGATAATAATAGGAACTGTCCAGCAAGCTAATTCAATTTTACTTGAATATGCCCAATCTGGCCAATAAGTTGATTTTTCTTTATTATTTAATCGATATTTTCTACAGAAAATAATTGTCATAAAAATTACAGGAATGATAACAAATAACATTAAATAAAGTGCAGTTAATATTAGTTTTTTTTGTTCGACACTAATAGAGCCCTTTGGGTTCATTAATACCATATCACAACTAGTTATTAAAAAAACAATAGCAAGTAATGAAATAACTTGAATACTTTTTTTATATTTTATAAGTTTCATTTAATAATCCAAAAATAACAAAATCTATTTTTGTCATTTTATTTAATCTATGAATTTTATATTACTATGAAATTAGTATAAACAATAAAAAATAAAAAATATAATTATTATTATTTTCTATTTAAAGTGATTAAAATGTAATACTTTATTTATTACAAAAAAGTTTAAATAATGATTTAAAATTGATAATTATTTAAATTAAACGATTTATTATTAATAGTAAAGAAATAGATAAAATGAAATAAAGATATGATTTTTATATGTTAATGAAATATTTTCATATTAATTAATTAATAATTTTTATTTAAAATTAGTTATATGTAAAATATAATTAATTTCAAATAATTAAATAAGAGAATTTTTTAAATCATAATCTGTAAGTTATTGATTATTTATTTAATTTTAATATAATATGTAATTATTATTGAAATTAAATATTATTTAATTAAAATAGTATAAAATTTAAAAATAAATTATTAATAAAATTATCTTATCAATAAATTCTAGTTAAAATTATTAAGATTCATTAATTTCATGGAAATTATTAGTGTTTTTATATCGTTTGATAAAAAAGAAATATTATAAAATACTCATTAAAAATTTAAATTTATTATTACTAAAATAATATAAATTATAAGATATATTACTAATGTAACAAATTAATTTTAATTATTTTTTATTTTTTAAATTAAAAAATAAATATTTATAATATTTATTTAATTATTTTTAATGATATCGTGATGTTATATTAAAAATAAGATAATTATTTATTGTTGAGTACTTTTATATAAATACTACATAATGTTAGCAAAGATAATAAATTTAATAAAATTATAAATTTATTTTTTAATATCTTTTTTATATAAGTATACTATGAGGAGATAGACAATCTATAAATAAATTTAAAAATTTTAATAATTTTAATTATTTTTAAATTATTGAATATGTTAATTAATATATAAAAACATACTAATTATTATTAATTTCTTAATAAAATATTTGTTTTTTAAAGATAAAAATTGAATATTATTATAAATATTTTCATTAATTTAAAACAATAATTTCATATTAATTATATTAAAATTTTTATTAATAATTTTAATATAATTAATCTTAATAATAGTGATTTATATTATAATTACAAGATTATTTGTTTTTATATTATTAAAATGTTTGAGTTTTGTTACATAAGTAATTGTAATTAATATTTTACTAATTAAAATAATCTTTTACTATTAAAAAATAAAAAATAACTTAACTATATTTTTATAAGATAGAATATTTTTTTATATCGTTCAATTCTGTTACTCATCTATCTTGATGTTTAGGTTATAATCAATTTTATTATTGGTAAAGTTTATATTTATATGAATTTAATTTTTGTATGTGATAAATTATTAATTATTTTTATAATCAATAATATGATATTATTAACATATTTTAAAATTATCGTCTTTTATATCTTTAACATTTTAATTTAAATTTTTTCTATGATTATTTTTTATATTATTTTAATTTAAATAGATATAATTAAAATTGAGGAATTAATGATTGTAAATAATCAAAATATAAATATAATTATTTTATTTTGTTTCATGATTGATGAATTTTTTCATAAATTTTTTAAAAAATATTTTATTATTAATAAATTAATAAATAATTTATATAGTATTAAATTTTTTAATTATTCCAAAAATTTTAATAAAAAAAGTTTGTTTAGTAGTAATTATTATAGAATAATATTTTTAACAAAATAATTAATTAAACAACTTGATTATATATTAATTAACTAAATATTAAATAATATATAAAATATATATGTGTATGTTAAAATTAAAACTATTTTCTCAGAAATTATTTTTATAAAAATAGAATCTTATATGTAAGACTATAAATGAATTTGTATAAATTTATTTATAGTAAGTAATATTAAAAAAAATAATTTTCATAAATATTAAAAATATAAATGTATTTATTTTGTATTTAATGATATTTATCATTACATTACATTATTTTGATAATTTTATTATATAGTTAATTAAAAAATTAAACATAGTATTTAATAAAAAATTAATTACATAAATCATTTTTTATAAATTAACATTTAAATTATACTTTAATAGATATTAAATTTATAATTATTTATTTATTAAAATAATAATTTTAAAGGTTTTTTATTTATATAATTATTTAAAATAATTCTTGTTTATATTAATTAAGTGATTTATTGATTATATATAAATATATTTAAGATAAAAATAATAATAAAAATAAAAAATAAACTATAATTATTAATTTAATTATTTTTTATTTAATATAAATTAAACATAAATAAGTTTAATAGTAGATAAATAATATTGTAACAAAAACTAAGTTATAAAATAGTAAATAACTCTAAAATTTCATAAATATTATATTAAAAATAATAATTTATATTAAAAATAATGTTATTTGATCTTTATAAATATTATCAAAAATATTTATTTTATAATCAAAATTAATAATCAAAATTATAAATAGCTAACAAATAAAAAAAATAAGTAATTCTTTAATAAAGAAAGGGTATTCATATAAAATATAATATACGTATAAATATAAAAATAATTGTAAATATTTAAAAAGTTTTGTTAATGTTATTAATTTTATAAAAAAATTTAAATAATTTTAATAAATTATTTAATAATTAAAAGTCTTAAAAAATAGATTATAAATTATTATATATAATAATTTATATTAAAGAATTTATTAGTAATTTTTGCTAAGAAAATAATAAAATAGTTAATAAAACTTAAAATTTATTATTAATAAATATTATTATGTTAATATTCTATTTTATTATGATAAAAAGTTTATTTTATAAAAATTAAAAATATTACTTACTGTTAAATAATGAAAATCGATAAATATCCTATAAATTAATAAATATTTTAAATATGTTTTTTTTTGAATTTATAAATTTTATTATAGTAATAGTAATTAATAATTAAATATTAATTTAATATATAAATTTATTTAAGTAATAAAAATTTGTTTTAATTCTAATATTTTGCTTAATAAGTAAATTTTTAAATTATTTATAGTAAAACACTATTTATAATTTTATATAAAATTTATCTTTAATAATATCGCATAAAATGTTAAAAATAATTTTTATAGTAAATTTTTATTACCTTATAATTAATAGATAAAACTATTATTGATATTTAATTAAATAATATTTTTGAAAATTATTAATTATATTAATATTATTAATAATATTATTTTTGAAATTAATTGTAATATTCATAAGTAATATTATAATATAAATTATTTTTTTATATTTTGATATATAGTTTATTTATAATAATTTCTAAGTTAATATTAATTATTATGGCATTTATAATATAAGTTTTAATAATTTTTTATTTTTTAAAATTATTTTATTAAAAAATAAATTTTGATAACTTTTAATATTGTTAATAATTAAATATTAACTTAATCATATAATATTTATTCAATACATAATATGCTATCTTAATTTAATATATTAATTAAAAAAATTAATTTGATTATTAAAAGAAAAATAATTAAACAAGTTTAATAATTTTTTATTAAAAAGTAATTATTTAATAAATTAAATTAAATTGAAATAACTAATTTAATATGGTAATTAAATTTATGCAAATACAAACCATGCGTAAGAAAATTGAAGAAAAACTTAAGTATGCTTTTTCACCAACATATTTGATGGTTTTAGATGAAAGCAAACAACATAATATTCCGAAAGGTATTGAAAGTCATTTCAAAATTATTTTAGTAACAGAAAAATTTATAGCACAAAAGATGGTTTCTCGTCATCAAGCTGTTTATCAATTATTAGCAAACGAATTATCTAATAGTATTCATGCATTAGCATTATATACTTATACAAAAATTGAGTGGCAACAACGTCAACAACAGATAGTTAATTTCCCATCAGTTTGTTTTGATAAAAATCATTTAATTTAAATTAAATAATAATTAACCGTATTGAAAATAAAATAAATATTATTTATAAAGAATAGTTTACATGAAATACATTTATTATTTATAGTTTATAAAGAACTAGTTATCTGAATTTTATTATAAAAAATATAAAATATTTTGAATATGTATTATTATAATTTATTTTTATTCATTATTTTTATTTATTTTATAATATTAGTTTAATTTTTATAAGTTTTTTAAATATTTTTATTAAATATAAAATAAACTTATATTTTTTTAAATTATGAGTTATGGCAAAACAAGTATTTAATAAAATTTACTCTGAAATTAATATGACAGATTATTAAATTCTGTTGAGGTAACAAAATGCGATTTTCTTTTGAAACAATTGAAGGTTTGTGGCGTCGAGTAACCATCATAATCCCTAATATCATTATTAAAAAAAAAGTTAATAGTGAGTTAATAAATCTATCAAAAAAAATTTGTATTGATGGTTTTCGTAAAGGAAAAGTACCGATGAATGTTATTAAACACTATTATGCTATTTCTGTATTACATAAAGTACTTAGCGATTTAATGCAGCGTAATTTTATTAAGGTAATCATGAAAGAAAAAATTAATTTAACTGGAGCATTAAAATATCAATATCAACAAGAACAACTTAAAAGTAATAAAGATTTTATTTATACAGTTGTATTTGAAGTCTATCCAAAAATTGAGATAAAGGGTTTAGAGAATATTAAAATTGAAAAGCCCATTGTTATAATAAAAGATGAAGATGTTAAAAGGATGTTAAAAATATTATGTAAACAAAAATCGACTTGGCAAAAAACAAAAGAAAAAGTTTGTGAAAATTCGCGAGTAACTATTGATTTTAAAGGTATAATTGATAATAAAGCGTTTGAGGGTAGTAATAAAAATAATTTTATCTTTATAATAAAGCAAGGTTTTATGATACCAAGTTTTAAAGATAGTATTATTGGTCATAAGGAAGGTGATGAATTTATTATTGAAATTAATTTTCCAGCCGATTATCATGATATAAATTTAAAAAATAAAGTAGCTAAATTTACTATAACTTTAAAGAAAGTAGAACAATATGTATTACCAAAATTGACTAAAGAGTTTATCAAACAGTTTGGTATTCCTGATGGTTCAATGGAGAGTTTATATAGAGAAGTGCGTAAAAATATGGAACGTGAACTCAAAACAATTGTTTATCATAGAATTAAAATGCAAATACTTGATGGTTTAGTTAAAGAAAACAATATTAAACTACCTAGTACTCTTGTTAATAATGAGATAAATATCTTACGCCAAAGAATTACAGAAGGTTTTTCTAAAAATAAAAAACAAACATTAGATTTATCAGATAAAACATTTGAAGAGCAAGCTAAGTATCGAGTTACCGTTGGTTTATTGTTAGGTGAAATTATTAATAAAAACTCGTTAATTATAGACGATACTCGAGTAAAATTATTAATTGAAGAAATGGCTTCAGCTTATGAAAATCCTTATAAAGTAATTGAATATTATAATAAAAACAAAGAGTTAATGGATAGTATTCGTAATTTAGTACTAGAAGAACAAACTATTGAAATATTATTAAAAAAAGTAAAAATAATAAATAAAGAGACTCAATTTCAAGAATTAATTAACTAGATTTAAATTTAAATAAAGTAATTATTATATAATAAAATATTATTATATAATTTTTTAAAATTTGTTAGTTTATGTTTTTTATTTTCATTATTGAAAATAATTTTTATATATATAATTTGTTTAATATTTAAATTATATTTACGATTAATCGTCAATTATTTATTTTAATTAATTAACAGATAACCAGTTGTTATTTAATTATTATTTAATATTAAAATATTATAAATATTTAAAAGCTTTAGTATTTTAGTGTTATATAAATTATTTTGTAATTTATTTGTAATGAAAATATTCTTTTTTTTAAAAAATAAATCAATTTATAACATAATTCATCAATTGTGAAATAAAACAAAATAATTGTATTCATATTTTAATTATTTACGATTCATTGAATCTTCAATTTTAATTATATCCATACAAATAAAATAATATAAAAACTGATCATAGAGAAAATTTAAATTATGAATTTATAAATTAGTTTGTTAATTGATATACGCGATTATTATTTTATTGGATTCTTAATTATTCTAATTTATAGTTTAATAATTAATAATAACATTCATTTTTTTATTAACAATAAATAAATATAAAAATAAATTAAATATTTAAAAATAATTATAAAAATTTTAAATTAAAATTTTAAAGATATAAAAGACGATAATTTTAAAATATGTTAATAATATCATATTATTGATTATTAAAATAATTAATAATTTATCACATACAAAAATTAAATTCATATAAATATAAATTTTACCAATAATAAAATTGATTATAACCTAAACATCAAGATAGATGAGTAACAGAATTGAACGATATAAAAAGATATTCTATCTTATAAAAATATAGTTATTTTTTTATTTTTAGTGGTAAAAGATTATTTTTTGATTAGTAAAATATTAATTACAATTACTTATATAACAAAACTCAATCATTTTGATGATAAAAAATAGATAATCTCTTAATTACAATATAAATCACTATTATTAAGATTAGTTGTATTAAAATTATTAATAAAAATGAAAATTTTAATGAAATATGAAATATTAATAAGTAATGTTAGATATAACATCAGATTATTTTTTTAAATTAATAACAATTAATACAATTTATATATTAACTTAGCATTTTCAATAATTTAAATAAATTGAAAATATTAAAATTATAATTTTCCATATAAACTTTTCTAATTGATTATAAAATAACAATAAAACATATTTATTACTTTAGTAAATTTAAATTTATTTATAGATTTCGTTAAATATTATGTAATCGTCAATTGAACGTTCAGTAAATTATTTAATTTTTTTAAGAAAATATTAAGTATAATTAAATATCTCTTTATATTTATCTATATGAATAGAGGTATTTTTTTGTAAATAAAAATTAAGTTTATGATTATATTTATTCTTGTTTATCTTAAATAAGATTAGATAAATTAGACACCATAAAGTATTTAATTAGGAGATAAAAATGTTATATAATAACAATCAAGATCAATTTGCACTATTAATGACATTAGTACCAATGGTAATTGAACAGACCTCACGAGGTGAACGTTCTTATGATATTTATTCGCGTTTACTTAAAGAAAGAATTATTTTTTTAACTGGCCAAATCGAAGATTACATGGCGAATTTAGTTGTTGCTCAAATGTTGTTTTTAGAGGCTGAAAATCCTGATAAAGATATCTATCTTTATATTAATTCACCAGGTGGAGTTGTTACGGCAGGTATGTCAATCTATGACACAATGCAATTTATTAAACCCGATGTTAGTACAATTTGTATTGGACAAGCATGTTCGATGGGTGCTTTTTTACTTACAGCTGGTGCTAAAGGAAAACGTTATTGTTTATTTAATTCTCGTATAATGATTCATCAACCTTTAGGTGGATTTCAAGGACAAGCGTCTGATATTGAAATTCACGCTAAAGAGATTTTAAAAATTAAATTGCGTATGAATGAATTAATGGCCAAGCATACAGGTAAAAAAATAAAAGAGGTTGAGAATGATACCGAAAGGGATCGTTTTTTATCTGCAGAAGAAGCAATTAGTTATGGTTTAGTAGATAAAATTTATACTAATCGTAATTAATTTATATAAACATACAGTAAAATTAATATAGCTATATATAATGAATTAGTAAAAATTTTCTATTATCTTTTTTATTAAAATTATGATGATGATTAAAGTGAGGTTATCTGAATGACAGATAAACGCAAAGAGAGTTCAGGAAAATTACTATACTGCTCCTTCTGCGGAAAAAGCCAACAAGAAGTTCGCAAGTTAATTGCTGGTCCGTCAGTTTATATCTGTGATGAGTGTGTTGAGCTCTGTAATGATATTATTCGAGAAGAAGTTAAAGAAATTGGACTGCATTATGAGCGAAGCGCATTACCTACACCACATGAAATTCATCATCATCTTGATGATTATGTTGTTGGTCAGAAAAATGCAAAAAAAGTATTAGCAGTAGCTGTTTATAATCATTACAAACGGCTACGTGATATTTCTAATAAAGGAATGAATGGTGAAGAAATAGAATTAGGTAAAAGTAATATTTTACTTATTGGACCTACAGGTAGTGGTAAGACATTATTAGCTGAAACTTTAGCTCGTTATTTAGATATCCCATTTACGATAGTTGATGCAACAACATTAACAGAAGCTGGTTATGTTGGTGAAGATGTAGAAAATATCATTCAAAAACTTTTACAAAAATGTGACTATGATGTAGAAAAATCAGAGCGTGGTATTGTTTATATTGATGAAATTGATAAAATATCTCGTAAGTCTGATAATCCATCAATTACACGAGATGTTTCAGGTGAAGGTGTTCAGCAAGCTTTACTTAAACTTATTGAAGGTACAATTGCTTCAGTACCACCTCATGGAGGTCGTAAACATCCACAACAAGAATTTTTACAGGTTGATACTTCTAAAATTTTATTTATTTGTGGTGGGGCATTTGCAGGGCTTGATAAAATAATTGGACGACGATTAAATACACGTTCAGGTATTGGTTTTTCAGCTGAAGTCAAAAGTAAATCTGAGCGAGTTACTGAATGTCAATTACTTTCTAAAGTTGAACCAGAAGATTTAATTAAGTTTGGATTAATTCCTGAATTTATTGGTCGTTTACCCGTTGTTACTACATTAGATGAATTAAATGAAGAAGCATTAATTCAAATATTAAAAGAACCTAAAAATGCATTAACTAAACAATATCAAGTACTTTTTGAATTGGAAGGTGTTAATTTAGAGTTTTGCGAAGAAGCATTGAAAGCAATCACTAAAAAAGCTATGTCTAAAAAAACAGGAGCGCGTGGTTTACGTTCTATTGTAGAAGGAACTTTACTAGAAATTATGTATAACTTGCCATCAATGAAGCATGTTGAGAAAGTAGTAATTGATGAAATGGTCGTTGCAGGTCAATCAGAGCCTTTAATAATTTATAGTCAGTTTGATAAACAAGTATTTGGTGAAAAGTAAATTTTAATACTTTTGTTAATTAAATCATATAATATAATATTAATAGTTTCTCTCATTTTATATTTGATAGTAAATCAATCTATTGAATATTAAAATCTTATCCCCATATAATTTTATATTTGAATTTTAAGGTTTTTATAAAATAAATAAATAAATAATAAAATTAAAAAAGTTTTTAATAAGAAATGAAATTGAAATTGGTATTCAAATTCAAATACTCAAAACAAAACTTTTAAGGAAACCATAAAATTAGTATAAGTTAAAAAAAAGAGAGAACCTTATGAATCTTGAGCGTTCCGAATGTATTGAAATTCCTGTACTACCTTTGCGTGATGTTGTGGTTTATCCATATATGGTAATTCCATTATTTGTTGGTCGTGAAAAATCAATTCATTGTCTTGAAGCAGCAATGGATCATAATAAACAGGTTATGTTAGTAGCTCAAAAGGAAGCATCTACTGATGAGCCGAATGTAAATGATCTTTTTTCTGTAGGGACAGTTGCGTCTATTTTACAGATGCTAAAATTACCAGATGGCACTGTTAAAGTATTAGTTGAAGGTTTACGGCGGGCAAGAATTATAAAACTAATAGATAATGGAAAGTATTTTATAGCAGAAGCTGAATATTTTATTTCTCCAGTTGTTAATGAAAAAGAACAAGAAGTTCTTAATCGAACAACAATTAATCAATTTGAAGGTTATATTAAATTGAATAAAAAAATTCCTCCTGAAGTGTTAACATCACTACATTCTATTGAACAATCTGCTAAATTAGCAGATACAATTGCTTCTCATATGCCATTAAAATTAGCAGATAAACAGCGTGTGTTAGAAATGGCTGATTTAGTTGAGCGTCTTGAATATTTGATAGTAATGATGGAATCTGAAATTGATTTACTTCAAGTTGAAAAACGTATTCGTAATCGTGTAAAAAAACAAATGGAGAAAAGTCAGCGTGAATATTATTTAAATGAGCAGATGAAAGCAATTCAAAAAGAATTAGGTGAGATGGAAGATACCCCAGATGAATATGAAATATTTAAACGAAAAATAGAAAAAGTTAAAATGCCAAAAGAAGCTAGACAGAAAGCAGAAGCAGAATTACAAAAAATGAAAATGATGTCACCTATGTCTGCAGAAGCGACAGTTTTACGTAGCTATATTGATTGGATGATACAAGTTCCATGGAATACTCGTAGTAAAGTTAAAAAAGATTTAGTAAAAGCTCAAGAGATACTCGATAGAGATCATTATGGTTTAGAGCGTGTTAAGGAGCGTATTTTAGAGTATTTAGCTGTTCAAAGTCGTATAAGTAAAATTAAAGGACCAATTTTATGTTTGGTTGGACCGCCTGGTGTTGGTAAAACATCATTAGGTCAATCAATTGCTAAAGCAACTGGGCGTAAATATATTCGTATGGCTCTCGGTGGTGTTCGTGATGAAGCAGAAATTCGTGGACATAGACGAACTTATATTGGTTCTATGCCAGGAAAATTAATTCAAAAAATGGCAAAAGTTGCTGTTAAAAATCCTTTATTTTTATTGGATGAAATAGATAAAATGTCTTCAGATATGCGAGGTGATCCAGCTTCTGCTTTACTTGAAGTTCTTGATCCAGAACAAAATATTGCATTTAATGATCATTATTTAGAAGTTGATTATGATCTTTCTGATGTTATGTTTGTTGCGACTTCAAATTCAATGAACATTCCAGCACCATTATTAGATCGAATGGAAGTAATTCGTCTTTCTGGTTATACTGAAGATGAAAAATTTAATATTGCGAAAAAATATTTATTACCAAAACAGATTCAACGAAATGCTCTAAAAAAAAATGAACTTACAATAGATAATAGTGCAATTATTGGTATTATTCATTATTATACACGAGAAGCTGGTGTTCGTAATTTAGAACGTGAAATTTCTAAATTATGTCGTAAAGCAGTAAAAGAATTGCTAATGGATAAAATATTAAAACATATTTTAATTAATGAAAATAATCTAAAAAGTTATCTTGGTGTGCGTAAAATTGATTATGGTCGTGCAGATACAGTAAATCGTATTGGTCAAGTAACTGGTTTAGCTTGGACAGAAGTTGGTGGAGATTTATTAACTATTGAAACGGCTTGTGTACCTGGAAAAGGTAAACTTACTTATACTGGATCATTAGGTGAAGTTATGCAAGAATCAATCCAAACTGCATTAACTGCTGTACGGGCGCGTGCAGAAAAATTAGGTATTAAAACTGATTTTTATGAAAAACGAGATATTCATGTGCATGTACCTGAAGGAGCAACACCAAAAGATGGTCCTAGCGCAGGAATCGCAATGTGTACAGCATTAGTTTCTTGTTTAACTGGCAATTCTGTACGAGCAAACGTAGCGATGACAGGTGAAATAACATTACGAGGATTAGTATTACCTATTGGTGGTTTAAAAGAAAAACTATTAGCAGCTCATCGTGGCGGTATAAAAATTGTGTTAATTCCTTATGAAAATCGTCGAGATTTAGAAGAAATACCTCAAAATATTATTTCAGATTTAAAAATTTATCCGGTAAAAACTGTTGAAGAAGTTTTTTCTATTGCATTACAAAAACCACCATTTGAAATTGAATTAGTAAATAAGAAATGTTTTTAATATATTAAATTAATTAAAATATTATATAAAATAAAATTAATAAATTTAAATAAGTTTGTTAATTTTGTAAAAAATAATTTAAATAAATTAATTTATAATTATTTAGTTAAAATACATTAACTTACTATTTTTATAATAGTATTGAATATATATTATCTTTTTTAAATTTTTTATTTATAATATTTTATTTAATTTATAATTAATATTCATTAAAAATATTATTGGATATATTTCTTTAAAAAAAATTCAATTTATTAAAGGACAATTGTTTTGATTAAAAATCATTAAGTTATTTAACGATAAGGTTTATTTATTTTTTTAAATGAGTAATTGTATTTAAAATTATTAATAATTTATACATTTAAATAATAAAGAATTTTTATAATAAACAGAAAGTATTTATAATAAAGTTATATTTTAAATTAAATTTATTAATATTAGTTTATATTCTACAAATATCTATATAGTAACTAGATTAATAGGATATGATTTATATGATTTATTAAAATCATTTATATTAATAATAATTTATTAATTCTTATTCATATAAAAGATTATTTAATTTTGATATTTTTATTAATATTAATATATAACTATACCTGATTATAGTAATTTATTTTAATGGTATTTATTACTTTTTATAAAGAATCTTTTAATAATTTCAACGTAATTTATTTATATTATTATCAATTTATTTAAATAAATTTAACATTTATTAATGATGAAGCAACTGATTTTTTGTTTTATATAATAAAATTAAATAGATGTAACAAATTTATTTATCTGTAATAATTTTATAATAAATTAATATTTATCTATAATATTATATTATAAAAAAGTTTTTATTAATAATTTGTAAACAAGAATAAATTTATATAAAATTTTTTATTAGTTCATTAATAATAATGGTTTCATATCATCTATTATTTAAATTAAAGTTTTAATATTTATTTTATTAATTTTTAGATATTTTATTAAATTAATAAAATCTTTTTGTTATATTTAAAGTTGATATTTTTAATAAAAAACTTTTACTTAAAGAGTATAAATAATTACTGATTATAAATTATATCTATAATTTTTACTAAAATTATAGATATTTTATTTTTTTAAATTTGATGGTAATAATATTAAATAGACTATGATTATTTTTATTCGTAAATATTTAATATTATTAAAATATTTTAATTTTTATAAAATATTTATATTTACATAAAATAAATTTTAATTTGTTAAAAAATATCAATAAAATTGATATGGTTTTTTAACCTAAATAGCATAATTATATATTTATTTATTTTTAATAGAATGGAGATAATTCTCTTTATGATGGAAAAGTTACGCATTATTGCGAATAGTCTTATGTTAAAAATATTATTTGTGATTATTATTTTATCTTTTTTATTTACAAGCGTTAGTAGTTATTTAATTAATGATTCAAATCATTATGCTGTAAAAATAAATGATGTAACAATTAATAAAATTCAATTAAAACAAGCATTTCAACAAGAAAAACAAATATTACAAGAACAGATAGTAGAAGATAAGTTTCTTGAAATTATAAATAGTGATCAAGGAATTAAAATGTTACATCATCAAGCTTTAGAACGTTTAATTGGAACGACATTGCTTAATCAGTATTCAAATCAATTAGGTTTGGTTGTTACTGATAATCAAATAAAGCAATATATTTATAATATGCCGATATTTCAAATAAATAAGCATTTTAATGGTGAAAAATATCGATCTGTTTTGTCTAAATATAATGTTAATAGTAATGATCTTGCTAATGAAATAAGACAAAATTTGATTAATAGTCAAGTTATTAAAATATATATGATAGATGAATTTGTTTTACCTGAAGAAGTTAAAACTTATAGTCAATTATTTTTGCAGAAACGTGAAATAAAAACTGTAACTTTATCAATTGTTAATTACCAATCTAGACAAATAGTTACAGATAAAGAATTGTACGATTATTATAATATGAATCAGAAAAATTTCATTTTACCGGAACAGGTGCAAATTAGTTATATTAAATTAGATGCTGCCTCTAAATATAAAAATATAGAAATAAAAGATGAAGAAGTAAAAAATTATTATAAACAAAATATAATTAATTTTACTCAACCAGCACAAAAACATTATAGTATGATTCAATTAGCAACAAAAAAGGAAGCAAATTCAATTATTAAAGCTTTGTCTGCTGGAGTTGAGTTTAAAAAATTAGTTACTGAAAAATCTATAGATAAATTTAGTTCAAAAAATTATGGATCTCTTGGTTGGATTGAAGTAACTTCAACGCCAAGTGAAATTATTGCTGCTAATTTAACAAAAAAAGGACAAGTTTCTAATGTAATAAAATTAGCTACAAATTATGTTATATTTCGTCTTGATGATATAAAACCTGAAATAATAAAACCTTTTCAATCAGTAAAAACTGAAATTATTAATAAGTTAAAGAATGAAAAAGCGATTGATACATTTTATTCACTACAACAAACTATAAGTCGTGCTATGATTGATGATAAAGAATCTTTAATAACTGCTGAAAAAATTACTGGTATTAAAGCAGTAACAACAGGTTGGTTTAGTAAAGAAAATCTTCCTGAAGAAATAAAGTTTGATAAAGTAGCTCATACTATTTTTAATAGTAATTTATTAGATAAAAACGGCCCAACAGGTATTAATTCAGATATTATTAATATTGAAGGAAATCGTGCATTTATTATTCGAATTGAAAAATATAAGCCAGAGGTAATGCAAGAATTTAATGAAGTGAAAGAAAAAGTGATTAAATTAGTTAAAATTAATAAAGCTACAAAAGAAATGGAAGATGATGGTAAAAAATTGCTTATTGCATTAAAACACAAAGTAGGTCAATCTATTTTAGTGAAATTAGGTGTTAATTTTGATGATGTTAAAATTATTAATCGTTTCGAGCAAAATGATTTATTGACAGAACAAATTTTTCAAATGTCTCTTCCTAAAGAAAATACTCCAACTTATCTTAGTACTAAAGATACAAAAAATAATTTAGTTATTATTCAATTAAATAAAGTTATTCAAAAACAAGTAACAGAAGATGAATTAAATATTTTTTCAAAACGTTATAAAATAATACTTAGTAACGCGATGATGCAATCACTGATGTTTAATTTACGTAGCAGCGCTAAAATTGATTTATGGAAAAATGAGTAATTTACGATTGATTTTTATATAATTAAAAATTTAAGAATTATATTTTAAGATTTTTTATTGTATTTTATATTTTTATAATAAAATTTTATATTTAGTTTTACTAGTTAAAAGTTTTTGTATAAAAATACTTATTGAATTCTTTATTAATTACTAAATATTATTTTATTAATTAATATTAAGATTATTTTTAAAAAGTAATTTTTAAATTTTTATACTTAAAAGATAAAGATAGCATATTAATCAATAAATATAAATAATAATACTATTATGATAAATAAAAATTTATTTTATTAAAAAGTATAACGTATTATTTATTATTTTATAATTAATCTTATTTTTGTTACTATAAACATTAAATTTATATATTAATTATTAAATAATATAATTAATGATTAAATTATTTTAAATAGTAAATAATTATAAATAATTTGATATATTATATTTTTTATATTATTGTTTATATAAAATAATTTAAATAAATTAACTGGTATTTAAATAAATAAAAGTAATAAAAAATTTAACTGATATATACAAATATTTCTATCTAATAAGTATAAAATATAATTTTTTTATAATATTAATAAATTAAAATTTAATTGAAAATAAAATATAAATAAACAATAGTATTTTTTAAAATAATTATTAATTTATGAAAATTAATAGTACAATTAATAATTATTAATTAATAATATTAATTATCTAAATAAAATCTTAGTACTATTTTTTATTTTTATAGAAAAAAATAAGTAAATCTAATGAAATTTTTTATTAATTAATAATCAACAAGATTAAAATTGTTAGATTAATGAATCTAATTAATCATTATTTTAAAATAAAATTTTTGATAATAATTAGTATTATTATATTTTAAAATTATTAATAATGAATATTAAGCTTATTAAATATTAATATTAATTGATTATCTAATAAATTATTAAATATTATTAATTGATAAATTTGATTAAATCTTTTAAAGTACTAAAAATTTAATTATTCTAAATTATAGAGAATATAAAATTATATAAATTTTATTAAAATTAAATTTTTTAATAAAAATTTAAAAGTAAAATATATAGATATTGTAGAAAAATTAAAGTTAACAAATTATTACTATAATGATTTTATTAAAAAAATAATAAATAATATTAAATAGATATTTATGATTATATATTATGTTATTAAGATTTATAATTACATTTTAAAAAAAACTAACGATAAAAAATAAAAATCATTAAATTTTTTATTAATTATATAAATTATCTAGTGATTTAATGTTCTATTAATAAAAAATATAATTTTATATTTTATAGATAATTAGTAATATTGTATATTAATATATATTTTAGTATAAATATTTTAAAAAAATTAATATTATAATTAATACTATAATAAATATTAAGTTTAAAATTGAGAATAATTTATAAAATTTTATAATTAATTTATTAGTTAAATAAAATTAATTTCTAATATTTATTATAATATTTAAAATATAAATATAATTCAATTACAATAATATTAATATTTTATATTTAAATATTTGAATTATATTTAAAGTTATTTTATAATATGTAATTTATTTTATAATAATTATTAAATTTTAATTTATTATTAATAATATATAATTATTTTTTATTTTTATTTATTATTTTTAAATAAAACATTTAATTTATATTTTATTAATATTAAAATATAAATAATACATAATAAATTTATTTATTTTTAAAAAATAATTTAATGGGATCCTTTATATTTTTTATAATATTACTTGTTAACTTGGTTAGGTCTGGAAAGAAGCAGCCATAGCAAGGAGTATATATCAAATATTACTAATAGGATCCCATTAAATTTTTAATATAAAAATATTTTTTTTGAGTAATATACGTAATTTTAATTGCATTATTATTAAAAAATAATGCAATTAATTTTTATATAATTTTGATTAATTTATAGATAACTACTAATTATATATACTTGTCATCAATAAAAAATGATCGTTTATAAAGGAAATTATATAATTATTTTCAATTAAATAAATTATGAATATTATTTATTATTTAATCTTAAAATATAAGAAATATTATTATATAATTATTTATACTATAAATAGATATTTCATCTTCATATAATTACTACTAAAATCAATAATTATTATCAATATAAAATTATAATGAGATTTTATTCAATAATATATTTTTATTAACGAACATATTTCCAAACAGATGAAGGAATTTTATCATAAAGCTTATTCATTGTTAATTCTGCTAATCTATGATCTGCGGCAGAATAAAATAATTCAAGCTCATTTTCAGGTAATTCATATTTATTTTTTTCAATTATACGCTCTAATGTTTCAATAGTTTTACATTTTCTTAAGCGCATTAGATAGTCTATTTTAGTCATAATTTCCTTTTTTAATTAAATATATATACAATATAAAAAATATTTGTTATTTCATAAAGTTATATATTCAATGAATATTAATTATTTTAAATAATTAATTATTTTGTTTTATAAATTTTAAAAATATTTACTAAATTTACATGATAGCTATTAAAATAGCCAATAAATTAGATCTAAATATTTTTCAATAAAATAAAAAATAATTTTATTAAAATATTTTATTTTAATATTTTAATTAAAATATTAAAATATTTAATTTTAATTTATAAAATTGTTATCAACATAATAAATAATTATAGATAATAATTAGAAAAATTTAGATATTTTATATTTATGTGAATTTAATTAAATTAAATAAATAACATATTGAATATTAACATAAAACTATATTATAATAATTTATTATTCTCCTATAAAATTTTTATTTTTATTTTATCAAAAATAATTTATTATTTAATCAATATAAAAATATAATATTAGTATTATGTAATTTTATTATTATAAATAATAATTTTATTTTATGTATTTATAGTGATTTTTTAGAATTTTTTGTTAAAATTAAAATAATATTTATTGGTTAAATATTTATATATAAAAGTAAAAAACTATAGTGAAATAAATTAATAATATAATTATTAGAATGATTCTATAAATTATAGTTTTTACTTATAAAATTTCATATATTTAAAGTTACATGCTTAATAATAATAAGCAATAAAAATTAAGTATAAAGTATTAATGATATTATTTAAATAAGTTTTAATCGAATACTTATAATAATTAATATTTAATTAATTTTTTGTAATTTTTAGAAAATTAATTAATTTAAATGATATTATTTGATAAATAAATAATTATTTTCAATAAATTTACTTTAATATAAAAATAAATATTTTTATAAAATCTTTAAATTAAAATGAATAGCAATGATTTATGATCAATTTATAATTTTATTATAGAAAATAATATAATAAAAAATTAAACATAAATAATAAGGTATAATTTTTATAATAAATTTTTAATAATTTATTAATAAATTATTTTGTTAATAACATAAATAAATTTCACTTTTTGTTTATCTAAATAAAATTTAATATAGAAAATATAGTTTTATTGGAATGAAAATATTTGTAATATATAAAGATGATGATAAAAATAAAATTTAAATAACTAATTATAAATAAATACTTATTATTTTATGTTTTTGTATAACAAAGTTATTAAGAAATGAAAATAACCCTTTCTTTTATTCTTAAAATATAAAAAATAAAATAATTAATATTTAATATGTACAAGTTAAATTATTATAATATATTTTTCAATTTTATAGTATATTAATAGAAAATTTATTTTAATAATATCAAACTTATATATATTTAATTTAATAATATGTTTATTATTTTTTATTTTAGAGTATTCATAAATATTATTAAATATAAATATTTGATCTATTTTAATTAAATATTATAATAAAATTGTTTAATTTATTAATAAAAATATTTTTTAATTTTCTTTATAAAAATAGTAATAATTATATTATTTAATTTTTTATTTTATGCTCTACATTAAAATTAATTTTATACTTGAATTAATTTTATAAGTAATGATATTATTATTATAATTTTTCATAAATTAAAATTTTTGATATATTATTTAGTATTTTAATTAAAATACCTTCTATATTTTTTGATCTTTTAATTTCTATTATAAAGTAAAATAATAAATAATCATTACGTCAGTTATAAATTTAGAAATTTGTATAATTTAATGTTTTTTAAAATAAATTGTTTTATTAGTTTACAACATTAAATATTCTTAATAAATTTCTTAAATGTTTTTTATTTATAAAAATAAAAAACATTTAAGAAATTAAAAATAGTAAATAATTAAAGTATAAATATAATTATTTTATATAATAATTAATAATTTTATTATATATATTAATTTTAGTATCATATAAAATATTTAATAAAATTAATTAAAAATATATTTATGATTATTTTTTAAATTTTATAGTAAATTTACTTTATTTTAAATTTATTTAGATGATATATTTATATTTTTATAATATTATTTAATATAATTTATTTATTATATTATTCATTATAATGCTAATTATATTATAAAAAATATTAAAATATCATCATAATCTGAAATAAGAAAAATAAAAAAACAGACTAATAATAAGAATATAAATTAAATTAATTATAATTAATGGTTATATTTAATGAGTATAAAAATTTTTATTTTAATTTTTTTATTAGATTTAATTATTATTTTATCTCTTAAAGAGAGTACTTAACTTTATCATTCTAATGTATAAAATAAAATTTATTATGTTTTATAAGTAATTATTTTATAATATTTAATTTTGTTATTATTATTTTATTATTATTTAATATTATCATTGAATAATAAAAAAATTTTAAAAAAAATTAATATCACTTTATTTTAATTTTAACAAAGATTAAATTTACTAATAATGATAATTTATATTGTTATTATTTTTAATATAATTATGATATTAATATCATAGTTATTAAACTGTAATAAACTACAATAGTTAATTGAAAATTAATTTTAACTTAAGTTTTAATTTAAAAAAAATTTTCTATAATTTTATATAAGATATTATTTTTTTTAAATACTTAATTAAGTTATTAATAATATTATAATATTTTATATTTAAACAATAAAAATAAATTTTTATTAAAAAGAATTATTTTAAATATAATATTTACAATTATTAAATATTTAATATATTTTTTATATATTGAATATTATTAAATTTATTTTTATTAAAATCAATTTATACTTATTTATTATTTTACTCTTAATGGAGTAAAAAGTGATTTGTTGGCTATAAAATATAATAAGATTATATTCGAATTTTGTTTTATTATTATTTTATTAAATTTAATGATAATATTTTAATAATAAATTAATATTTCATATTAAAGAAAAACATAAAATATATTTTAAATAATATATTTATTTTATTTTTATTGATTTTTATAATATAAATTAAATTAATTATATTTTTTATTTTTAATATAATATAAATAATATTATTTATATTATTCTATTTAATATTTTTATTTTCTTTGTAGATAATTTCTTTTTATATACAAATGAAAGGTTGATTAATTCTCATTAATTTTTTATTAATATACTTAATTTTTATTATTATTTCTTACAAAGATATATAACTGATATCTATATAATATTATTTTAAATTATTTATAATTATGATTAAGAAATATTCATATTCTTAACATTTAAGTAAACTTTTATAGAAATTGATAATTTTTCTTTTTTTGTATATTGACTTTTTGTTTTCGTAAAGTTTGTATTGAAAATTCTCGAGTTATACCATCAATTTGAGAAATAATTTTTTCTCAAAAAAAATAACCTGTTCTGAATGTAATTTAATAACTGCATTTTTTAATTGACTAAAATGTTGTTTAATTTCAAATAAACATTCACTTAATTGATGACTTTTTCGATTAAATAATTTTTTATCAAAACGTAATGTTATAAAAGAAGAATATACAATAGGTTCTATTTGTTGTGCAATTGTTTCAATTTCCTCTTCAAGTAAATTTAGCAACTTTTGTATTTTCATTTATTTAAATTAAAATAATAAAAAATATCTAATTTTTTATTATTAAATTATAATAAAATATATAATTTATCAAGCTAATTATTATTCGTATTTTATAAAATATTTATAAATTATATTTTATAAATATTTATTTTTAAAAATAAATATAAATTATTAATAAATAAATAAGATTTATAAAAATACTAAAATAACTCTAAATTATTCAAATACTAAGTATATTATTTTATAATAAATAACATTTTTATGTTTAAATAATTTCGTTGATTATAATATTATTATTTTATTTACTTCTTGAATATCATAAAAAAAGATACAATTAAATTATTAATATTAAATTTAAAAATTAATATTTTTAACATTAATTATTTTATATTTTAAAATAAGATAAATTAAAAAATATATAAAAATTAAATTGTTATTAACGATTTTATTAAAAATTAAAATTTAATATTATATAGATAAAAAATTCATTAAAACAATATTTAGTTAGAAATTATAAACTAATTTTTAATGAGTTATTTTATTAATCATAAGCAAAATATTTAAATTAATAAATATGCTTATTTATTAATGATAGATAAAATTTTTATTTATTTTATATATCAATTATTTATTTTATTTAAATTAAATCGAATTTTTAATTAAATATTTAATATCAATCAAATTGATTTATTTTATGGTAATATAATAAATAATTAATTATATAACTTCTTGATAATAATAATAATGAACTACCAAGTACTTGCTCGTAAATGGCGACCACAAACATTTACTGATGTTATTGGACAACAACATGTTTTGCTTGCGATGAAAAATAGCTTGGAACAACAGCGTCTTCATCATGCCTATTTATTTTCTGGTACGCGTGGAATTGGAAAAACAACTATCGCTCGATTATTTGCAAAAAGTCTTAATTGTAAAATAGGAATAAGCAAAAATCCTTGTGGTAAATGTGTTAATTGTCTTGAAATAACACAATGTCGATTTATTGATTTAATTGAAATTGATGCTGCTTCACATACTAAAGTTGAAGATACTCGAGAGTTATTAGATAATGTTCAATATGCACCAGCACAAGGTAGGTTTAAAGTTTATTTAATTGATGAAGTTCATATGCTTTCTCGTCATAGTCTTAATGCTTTACTCAAAACATTGGAAGAACCACCAGAACATGTAAAATTTTTATTAGCAACAACAGATCCACAGAAATTACCGATAACAATTTTATCACGATGTCTTCAATTTCATTTAAGAGTATTAGATATTAACCAGATTAGCTGTCACCTTAAACATATTTTAGAAATCGAACAAATATCAAGTGATCAGGATGCAAGACAATTAATTGCTAAAGCTGCAGAAGGAAGTTTACGTGATGCATTAAGTTTAACTGATCAAGCTATTGCTATGGGACAAGGAAAAGTATCAATAAATTTAGTCAAAAAAATGTTAGGAACACTAGATGATGAAAAACCATTAGCAATTATTGAAGCAATTGTAAATACTGATGCTAAAAAAATGATGGATTTAATAGAAGATATTGCTTTATTTGGTAGTGATTGGGAGGGTGTATTAATTAAGATGTTATCTTTAATTCATCGAATTGCAATGATTCAACTTTTATCTACTGAATTACAAGATACTATATCTCAAATAGAAAGGCGTTTACATTTACTTGCGCACTTAATTATACCAACAGATTTACAACTCTATTATCAAATTTTATTAATTGGACGTAAAGAACTTCCTTATGCTCCAGAAAAAAGAATGGGAGTTGAAATGACATTATTGCGTGCATTAACATTTTGCTCTAAATCTATTGATAACATTAAAATTTAATTAATTTTATTATAAAATGTTACGAAAAAAGCAACTATAATTAACGATATTGATAATTGTATTGATTTTTTAATTAATTAAAAATATTAATAATACAATCATTTTATTAAATGAAAATTTAATTAATAAAATAATATTAAATGTTATATTCAAATATAGTTAAATAATGTTTAAGTGATAATTTTACTAAAATCATGAAATAATATTGATAAAAATAAAATGTTAACAATAATCTTAATACTAAGATTAAGCTATCTGTCATTTCATGAGAATATAAATAATTTATTTTAAAAACATTATATATATTAATAAAATTAAATAAAATCAAAAAGATATGAATATCATTCAAAAATAAAAAATATATTTTATATATAAATAATTAATAAAAATAATTAAAAATTTTAAATAAACATTTAAATATAAAAAAATACTGAATTTATTAATAAAATTATACTTTAAATATAAAATTTAAACTTTTAGTTAACTAAAAGTTTAAATTAAAATGTTAAAATTAATAGAATAATTTAAATTTTATAGATATAAAGAATTATTAAATAAAATTGAAATTTATTGATATTTATTTTAAATAAAATAGTATTTGAATACTAAGGATATATATAAAATATTAATAAAAATCTTGTCTGAATTATACGACAAATTCATAAAATTAATCATTATTGAAAGATAATAATCATTACGTTAAAATACTATTAAAATAGTAATAGATAATTTATTAAAAAATTAGATTAAGTTAATAAAATCTATTTTATAAATAAAAAGATTCAGACTTTTTATATACATTGTTTAATGTACAGTTAGATTAAAGAAAATATTCAATCTATCTAACTGAATACATATCTTTAAGTATAATGTTCTGATCTTAAAATATATTTTGTAATAGAAAAATGAGAGAATATTATGTTTGGTAAAGGTGGGTTAGATAACCTGATGAAACAGGCTCAAAAAATGCAAGAAAAAATACATAAAGTACAAGAAGAAATTGCTAATATAGAAGTTACCGGTGAATCTGGTGCTGGTCTTATTAAAGTAACCGTTAATGGTGCACATAATTGTCGTAGAATTGAAATTGATTCTAGTTTAATGGGAGATGATAAGGATATGTTAGAAGATCTTATTTCAGCTGCATTTAATGATGCTGCACGTCGTATAGTAAAAGCACAAAAAGAAAAAATGGCTAATGTATCTAATGGCATGGAAATACTTTCAGGTTTTAAAATACCATTTTAATATTAACTAATCTCTTTTTTTGATTTTTTAATAAAACTATAAATTATTCGTTTAATTTAGGATGTCAATAATTAATAAAAAATATTTTTAATATTCTATGAAAAGATTATAAAAATCGATATATACTTAATTTTTTTATTGATATATGTAATATAAAAAATATATTATAATTAAAATTATCAAATTTTTATTAAAAATTCAATAATTTAATAATTATTAATAAAAATAATTATATTTATATAATATTTATATAATATTTATTTAATATTATATTGTAATTTAATTTTATTACTCATATTGTTTTTTTATTTAACGATAATCTGAAATAATTTATAGATAATTTTATTAAATTTAATCATTAAAAGTTTAAAAATTAATTATTTATAACCTTTTATATTAATATTATAAGTCTAATATATATAAATAAATATTATTAAAAATTAAAATTTTATTTATTTTTTATAAAAATTTAATTTTTAATAATTACTATTAACTATTTTTTCTAAATTGATAAAAAACTTTAAATTTTTAATTTATATTACTATTTTAGTTTAATAATTATTCAATTCAATTAAAATTTTTCTAAAATTGAGGTTATTTAATAAGTATGAAAAGACAAGAAACTCGTGGATTTCAATCAGAAGTAAAGCAATTATTACAACTTATGATCCATTCTCTTTATTCTAATAAAGAAATTTTTTTACGCGAACTTATTTCAAACGCATCTGATGCAGCAAATAAATTACGTTTTAAAGCACTTTCACATCCTGATCTTTATGAAAATGATGTTAATTTAAGAGTTAGAATTTCTTTTGATAAAGATAAAAAAAAATTAATAATTAGTGATAATGGCATTGGTATGACACGTGAAGAAATTATTGATAATTTAGGTACTATTGCTAAATCTGGTACAAAAGCTTTTTTTCAGTCTTTTAATAATAAAGAAACAAAAGATAGCCCATTAATAGGGCAGTTCGGTGTTGGTTTTTATTCAGTGTTTATTGTTGCAGATAAAGTGACAGTTCGTACTCGTGCAGCTGGAATAAATATTGATAAAGGAGTTTTTTGGCAATCTCAAGATGAAGGTGAATATATTATTGCTGATATTGAAAAAATAACACGAGGCACTGAAATTACTTTACATTTACGTGAAGACCAAACAGAATTTTTAGATAATCAGCGTTTACGAACAATAATCAATAAATATTCAGATCATATTGAACTGCCAGTTGAAATTCAAATAAAAAATGAAAAAGATAATAGTGTTATTTGGGAAAAAATTAACAAAGCTCAAGCATTATGGACACGTAAAAAAAATGATATTTCTATTGAAGAATATAAAGAATTTTATAAACAAGTTTTCCATGATTATGAGGATCCTTTAACATGGAGTCATAATTTTGTAGAGGGAAAACAAGAATACACTACCTTACTTTATATACCAAAAAAGGCACCTTTTGATTTATGGAATCGTGATAATAAACATGGTTTGAAACTTTATCTTCATCGTGTTTTTATAATGGATAAAGCGGAACAATTTATGCCAAATTACTTACGTTTTATTCGTGGATTAATTGATTCTAATGATTTACCATTAAATATTTCTCGAGAAATATTACAAAATAGTGATGTTATTAGTAATTTACGTAGTGCATTAACAAAACGTGTATTACAGATGTTAATAAAATTAAATAAAAATAACCCTGAACTTTATCAACAGTTTTGGAAGGAATTTGGATTAGTCTTTAAAGAAGGTCCTGCAGAAGATGCGATCAATAAAGAAAATATTATAAAATTATTACGTTTTGCGTCAACATATAATGATAGCAATTTACAAAATGTTTCTTTAGAAGACTATGTTAGTAGAATGATTAAAAAAGGACAAGAAAAAATTTATTATATTACTGCAGATAGTTATGCTGCTGCAAAAAATAGCCCACATTTAGAATTATTTCATAAAAAAGGAATTGAAATTTTATTATTATTTGATCGAATTGATGAATGGATGATGAATTATTTATCAGATTTTAAAGGTAAATCTTTTCAATCTGTCAGTAAGACAGATGAATCATTAGAAAAACTTGTTGATAAAGATAAAAAAGAACAAGAAAAGACAGACAAAAAATTAAATCCATTTATTGAAGAAGTAAAAAAAATATTAGGTGATCGAGTGAAAGAAGTAAAATTGACACATCGTTTAACAGATACACCAGCAATCGTAACAACAAATATTAATGATATTGGAACTCAAATGGCAAAACTTTTTGCTGCTGTTGGTCAATCAGCGCCAAAAGTAAAATATAATTTTGAAATTAATCCTGAGCATCTATTAGTTAAAAAAATAATGGAACTTAAAAATCATGATTTATTCTCTGATTGGATAGAGGTATTATTAGATCAAGCATTGTTTATTGAACAAGGTAATTTAGAAGATCCTAATCAATTTATTCGTCGTATTAATAAATTATTTTTAAGTTTAAATTTATTTAATTAATAAAGTTTTTATTAAATTAATTTTAATATTTAATAAATATTTATTTATTAAACTATATATACAGTATATAAAAAATATTTTTTCAAATTATAAAAATAAAATAGTTAAGGAGTTTTTACTTATGCGTATTATTCTATTTGGTGCACCTGGATCAGGAAAAGGTACTCTAGCGCAATTTATTATGGAAAAATATGGTATTCCACAAATTTCTACAGGTAATATGTTGCGTATTAAAATAAAAGAATGTACGAAATGGAGAATAAAAGCAAAAAAATTAATGGATACTGGTAAACTTGTTACTGATGAGTTAGTTATTATTTTAGTTAAAGAACGAATTATGCATGATGATTGTCAAAATGGTTTTTTATTAGATGGATTTCCACGTACTATTTCACAAATAAATATAATAGAAAACACGAATATTTCAATAGATTATATATTAGAATTTTATGTACCTGATGAAATCGTCATTGAACGTATTATTGGTCGTCGAGTTCATATACCTTCTGGTCGTGTTTATCATATTAAATTTAATCCGCCAAAAATAGAAAATATAGATGATATTACAGGTGAAGAATTAAATATTCGTAAAGATGATCAAGAAGAAATTATTCGTAAGCGATTAGTTGAATATCATAACTTAACTAAACCTTTAATTGATTATTACCGTAAAAAAACTGCTACTTTTCATACAAAATACTTTAAATTAGATGGAAACCGTAAAGTTAGTGAAATAACTAAAGAATTAGTTAAAATTTTAAGTTAATTATTAGTTGGTAGATTAATATTCAATTTTGAATTTTTATATTTATATTTAATTCATAAATATAAAAATCTTTAATAAATTATAACAATTTAATAATATTTATTTATAATAAAATAAAAAATCGATATGAGTATTAAGAAATATAGTATTTTATTAGTTAATATAGGAACTCCTAGTGCACCAACAACAAAGGCAGTAAAGCGTTTTTTAGTAGAATTTCTTAGTGATATTAGAGTTATTGATATTCAAAAGATAATATGGAAACCATTATTATATTTAATAATTTTACCATTACGTTCAATAAAAATAGCTAAATTATATCGATCAATTTGGACAGAAAGTGGTTCTCCATTATTAAGTTATAGTTTAGAACAGCAGAGAGCATTGGCAAAACAATTACCTGGTATTCCTGTAGAATTAGGTATGAGTTATGGTTCACCTTCTATTTCAGAAGCAATAGATAGACTTTTAAGTAAAAAGATTGAAAATCTCATCGTGTTACCATTATATCCTCAATATTCTTATTCAACTACAGCTGTAGTTTTTTACACTATCAGTGAAATTTTAAAAAAATATCGAACAATACCTGGACTTCATTTTATTCGTAGTTATGCTAATCATCCTTATTATATTAATGCATTAAAAAAATCAATTGAGTTAAGTTTTAAACAATATGGTAAGCCCGATCGATTATTAATTTCTTATCATGGTCTTCCTAAGCGTTATGTAAAAAAAGGTGATATTTATCCATTAGAATGTGCATTAACAACACGTTTAGTTAGTGAATTAATTAATTTTCCTGCTAATAAGATAATTATGACTTATCAATCACGTTTTGGTTATGAATCTTGGCTTAAACCTTATACAGATATTACTTTAAAAAACTTAGCAAAAAATGGAGTTAAATATATTCAATTGTTATGCCCAGGTTTTTCGGTGGACTGTTTAGAGACTCTAGAGGAAATTAATATACAAAATAAAAAATTATTTTTTACTGCTGGAGGAGAAAAATATCATTATATACCTGCTCTTAATGCTTCAGATAATCATATTATGTTAATGGTTGAGTTAGTTAAATATATTATATAATATATTTATTAATTTGATTTATATTAAATATAATTTATTTTATTATTTTTAAATAAATAATCATTAAATCATTTAACATTAATTTAAATTTATTATTATAATTATTTATTTAAAAAATAAATTTAATTTTTATCTGTAATATATATAATTTCAGTTAATAATTAAATTTTATAAAAATAATAATAAATTTATATATAAAAAATTTTTAGTTATATCTATTAATATGGATTTAAATAATTTCAATTTATTGTTAAATATATATTTCTTATAAATTTTTTATAGTTTATATAATTTATAGTATTATTTTTTGTTAATCCATCTTTAAAAGTTTACTTAGATTATTAAGTTAAAAAAAATCTATAAATAAAAATAATTTTGTTTATATTGTTAATATAATAATAGTCTAATTATTATTAATAATAATATAAAATTATATCAACTTAAATAAGTATATTTATTTAAATATTAAAATAATTAATAATACTTGAATAAGTGATAGCATAATTTATTAAATTTAATTTAATGAGAATTTTATTTATATTATTCAATTAGTATATAAAAAAATATTTTTTCATTTTTAAATCAAAAATATATTATTTAATAATTAAAATTATTATATATTTAATTTATTAAGTTAAAATAACTAAAATTAAGATAATTATCAATTATTATATTAATATAATAATTGATTAAAAGATTTTTTGATTTTATATATCTATATATTTACTGTAAATAATAATGATAATAATTTTAATAAATTATAAATAGAAAATAAGATTATTAATTAGTTATCTATGATAAATAAGAATGATATGATTTATTTATTAATATATTTGTTTATTAATTAAATTAGTTTATTAACTGATAATTATAAATTAAATATTATTAAATTAAAATTTAATGCTTAGTAGAATCAAATTATTATCAGTTATATTTTAATATTAGATATAAACCTCCATACTATAAAATTAATTTATTTATGATAACAATCACTAATTAATCTTTGATAAAATTATTTTAAATAAAGAATGATATCATTTCTTTTAAAATTTATCAGTAATGTTAATTTTTTATATTATTTAAATTAATTGAAAAATATAAATTTTATTAATTTAAATTTATCTATCATAAATACATAAATTTTATTAAAAATTTTTATTAATTTATTAACTAAAATTATTAAATATTCAAACAAATATAATATTAATAATAATTTAATTTTTTATTCTTAAGAAGAATTTATTTATATTAGTTATTATAATAAATATAATGATATTAATAATTAATACTTAATTGATTTAAGTGATTAATAAAAATAATTAAAATTTTATATATTAATTTTTATATTATAAAATTCAATAATTTTTGATTAATAATTATTAAATGTTATTTAATATAATAACATTAAATATAATAATATTATAATTTATTTTATATTATAATTATTTTTAGTTTAAGATAATTATTTTTTTCTTGTTAAGAAATGTATTAATTTTTTATTTAACCATAAAATACTGTCATTATATTCATTAGGAAGTAATGTTTGTATTATATTTAACGAGTTATTTATAGATTGCCAATTATTACTAGATAAATTTATATGCCCTACTTTTCGATTTGATCGAATATCTTTATCATACCAGTGAAAGTGAACTAAAGGTAATGACAACCATGCAGGATTTAACGCTATACCTATTAAATTAATCATAACTGATATAGTTTCTATATTAGGAATAGGAATTGGTAGATTTGAAATAGCTCGTAAATGAAGTTCAAATTGACTGATAGAAGCACCATTTTGCGTCCAATGACCACTATTATGAACACGTGGCGATAATTCATTAATTAGTAGTTTATCATTTAAAATAAAACATTCCATAGTCATTACGCCTATATAATTTAATGTTGTCATAATAGTTGATAACATTAATTCTGCCTGCATTTGCATTTTTTTATCTGGATTAGGAAAAACAATACTTGCTCGTAACATAAATTTTTGATGAAAATTATATGTTATCGGATAAAAAACGCATTGTCCGTTTATATTACGCGCTCCGATAAGTGAAATTTCTCCTGAAAAATTAATCATTTTTTCAACAATAGCATGACCATAAATTTCAATTGGTAATGTTGATATATTATCAGGTGTAATATACCATTGCCAATGACCGTCATAACCACCAGTTCGAGATTTAACAATAACAAAATCGCCTAATTCAGTAAATAATTGTGGCCATTGAGTTTGATTATTAAGGAATCCCCAAAAAACAGTTGCTAATGATAAAGAATTTAACATTTTTTTTTGTAGCAATCTATCAGTAAGTTTTTGGAAAAGATTGTGATTAATAAAGTTAGGTTGACGAGTTAATTTACATATAAATGGTGTTTTTGGCCAATGTTCAATTTCAGTTGTTATAATACTATGTTGATAATCAATACTTTTTAATTGATTATTATTAACACTAATCGGATGGACGTTAATTCCTAATGGCTCTCCTGCTTGACGTAACATACGGCTTAATTGTCCATTACCAAGAACAATGATTGTTTTCATTTAATTTCCCTAGGATCTGGGTTATTTAAAATATCATTAGTTTGTTTTAAACGCCAATTTAATAAACATTCATAAAGTTCATTATCTGTATTAGCAAGAAATTGAGCTGCTAATAATGCTGCATTTTCTGCTCCAACTTTACCAATTGAAAAAGTAGCTACAGGAATACCTTTTGGCATTTGAATAATCGAATAAAGACTATCAATACCATTAAGTGTCTCTGTTATAACAGGAACACCAAAAACAGAAACTAACGTTTTTGCTGCTAACATACCTGGTAAATGCGCCGCTCCTCCAGCACCAGCAATAATAACTTGAAATCCTTTTTCTTTTGCTTGTTCAGCAAACATAAAGAGTTTATCTGGCGTTCGATGAGCAGAAATAATTTCTACATGATATGGAATTGTTAATTCACAAAGTATATCTGCAGCATATTTCATCGTATTCCAATCATTTTTTGAACCCATTACTATAGCAATTTTTTGGCTATAATTTAATGATTTTTTTTTATCAAACTTAATGATCATTAATTTATTGTTCCTGTATTTTAATTATTTATATTAAAATAAATAAAATTATATCATAGTTAATAAATAAGAAAAATATTTAGCTAATTTTTATCTTATAATTAAGTTAAGATAAAATATTAATAAAAAGGAAAATGAATAAGTTCAATAGTTTGAGCTGTTATTTTAATAACTGATCCATTTTGATACCAAGCTCCAAGTACTACTCTATATAATATTTTAGTATCAATGTTAATTTTATGGATAGCAGATTGATGTGTATGACCATGAATCATTAAATCAACTTGATATTTTTGAAATTTATTAATTACTGTTTGTTTATTAACATCTCTGAAGTATTTTAAATTAAATTGAGTTTTAGATTGGCTATTTTTAAGTATTTTTTTAACAATAAAATGACGAATAAAGAATGGAAGTAATAAAAATAATCTTTGCAAATAGCGATTATATACTCGTTTTCGATAACGTTGATAGGAAATATTATCAGTGCAAAGTGTATCACCGTGTAATATAAGAATAGTATGTCCATAGAGTGTTAATACTTTTTCTTCTGATAATAAAATCAAACCACTTTCTTTAGCAAATTTCTTATTTAGTAAAAAATCACGATTACCATGAATAAAATAACAAAGTACACCTTTGTTTTGTAGTTCTTTAAGTTTTTTTGCTATAGTTTTATGTAATGAACTTTGATAATCGTCACCAATCCAATAATCAAAAAAATCACCTAAAATATATAAAGCTTTAGCTTGACTTGCTTGCTCAGATAAAAAATGTAAAAAACTAATTGTGATAATTGGTTTTTTTTCATTTAAATGTAAATCAGCAATAAATAAGATTGCCATAGTTTATAACTATTTATTAATCATTATATCATTTAATAATAACATTTTTAAGCATAAATTTCATATAAGTTACTTCGTTTCATTTTTAATTTTATTAAAAATATTTTTATCAACTATTTTGATAATAAATAATAATTTCTGAATTATTATTTATTTTAAATAGAAATTTAAAAATTATTATTTATTATTTTAATAAAGAATTTTTATTACTAAATATAGATTTTTATTATTAAGTATCTCAAAAGTATTGTTATTATTTTTAATTTTTTATTCACTTCATTTTAATTGAATTATGATTTTTATATTTATAGAGTATTAAATATTTTTATATTATATATTCATTCAATTCATAATGTAAAATTCTATTAATAATGTTTATTTTAGAAATAATAATTTTATAGTATCGTAATAAACATTATACGATTATTGCATGTATTGCTAATGATGGAAAAATTTTATGTTAAAAATATATAATACATTAAGTCGTCAAAAAAAAGAGTTTAAACCAATTACTTCAGGTAAAATTGGTATGTATGTATGTGGTGTTACTATTTATGATTTATGTCATATTGGACATGGTAGAACTTTTATTGTTTTTGATGTAATTAGTCGTTATTTACGTTATCTTGGATATAATTTGATTTATGTACGAAATATTACTGATGTTGATGATAAGATTATTAAACGGGCAGCTGAAAACGGTAAAACATGTGATACTTTAACATCACAGATGTTGCTTGAAATGTATAAAGATTTTGATTCTTTAAATATTTTACGCCCTGATTTTGAACCAAGAGTAACATGCTACATTAAAGAGATTATTGATTTAATTGAACGTTTAATTGAACGTGGTCACGCTTATATTGCAAATAATGGTGATATTATGTTTGCTATTAATAGTTACTCTAATTATGGAATATTATCTCATCAAAATTTTAAGCAATTAAAGGCAGGTACTCGAGTTAAAATTATTAATGATAAACTTAATCCGTTAGATTTTGTGCTATGGAAAATGTCTAAACCAAATGAACCAAGTTGGTCTTCTCCTTGGGGAGAAGGACGACCTGGTTGGCATATTGAGTGTTCTGCTATGAATGGTAAAGAACTTGGTAAATACTTTGATATTCATGGTGGAGGGATAGATTTAATGTTTCCTCATCATGAAAATGAAATAGCACAATCAACTTGTGCTAATGATGAATCATATGTAAATTATTGGATACATACTGGAATGGTTATGATTAATCAAAAAAAAATGTCAAAATCATTAAATAATTTTTTTACTATTCGTGATGCATTAACAAATCATGATGCTGAAACTATACGTTATTTTTTATTATCAGGACTTTATCGCAGCCAATTAAATTATACTGAAGAAAATTTAAAACAAGCTCGTAAAGCACTTGAGCATCTTTATATTGCTTTACGAGGTACTAGAAATAATAATATTAAATTTGTTAAAAATAAAATATTTAAATTGCGTTTTATGGCAGCAATGAATGATGATTTTAATACTCCGAAAGCTTATTCAGTTTTATTTGATTTGGCAACAGAAATTAATCAATTAAAAGCAAATAATAATATGAAAATGGCAAATAGTTTTTCATTACAATTACGTCAATTTGGAAATATATTGGGGTTTTTAACTAAAAATCCTGAAAAATTTTTACAAAATCGAACAGAAGTTTCTCATAAATCTGAAATAGAAAAAATTGAAAAATTAATTAAAGAACGTAATAATGCTCGTAAAAATAAACTATGGGAACAAGCTGATTTATTACGTCATGAACTTACTAAAATGAATGTTATATTAGAAGATACTCAAAAAAAAACAATATGGTATCGTAAGTAAGAAATAACATTAAATTTCAATCTATAGTTTATATATTATTATATATATTTTGATAAATTAAATTTTTACATAAAATATTCTATTATTTATCTTGATAGATATTAATTAATAACAAATAATTAACATAACTAATTATTAAAATATCAATAATTAAATATAGAAAATTTTTTATAGATTTATTTTTTAATAAGTTTATAAATCAATTAAATTAATCTAATAAATCTTTAGAAAATATAATTATTAAATTATCATTTATTCTTAATGATAAATTAAAATTATATCATTTTTATGATGTAATTAATAATTTTTATATTAAATTAAATTTATATTAAAATTATTTAATTTTAACTTCTTTATAAATTACATGCTTGCGAATAACTGGATCAAATTTTTTTATTTTTATTTTTTCAGTCATAGTGCGTTTATTTTTTGTTGTAGTGTAGAAATGACCTGTATTTTTAGAAGAAACTAATTTAATTTTTTCTCGGATACTTTTAGCCATTTTAATTCCTTATTTTTAATACTTATAATTATGAATATGAAGTTTTGAAAAAAATACCTCGATTCCCTTTTTATCAATTATACGTATACCTTTTGTTGATACACGAAGTTTTATAAAACGTTTTTTAGATTCAATCCAAAAACGATGAGAATGAAGATTTGGAAAAAAACGACGTTTAGTTGCATTCATTGCATGTGATCGATTATTACCACTTACAGAACGTTTACCAGTAATTTGGCAAATTCTTGACATATATATTTCTCCAAATATTTAATTAATTAATTATTACATTAAAATTATTATTTTGTCAAACATTAACTCTATTTATTATTTTTTAAATAAAATTACAATAACTTAAATTAAATAGATAAAATATTTTTATAAAAATCAATAAAATAATTAGATAAGTTATTTCTATAAAATAGAAAAGATTAATTATTTTTATTTGTAATAATTTTTTTTAAAAAAAATATTAATTATCTTATAAATAATTATATATTAAAATAATGTAAATATTTTATTTATTTAAAAGTTAATTTTTAAAGTTTTATTTAAAAAACTTTAATTTTATTATTCTTTAATAAAAAGTTAAAATAAACAATATTATATATTTAAAATAAAAATAAATTAAGTAGATATTTTAAAATTATTAAATCTTCTTATGTTATAAGATTTTCATAAATAAATTATTATATAAAAATTATTTAGCTATTTAATTAACTTTTGTGATAAGTTATTAATAATTTTTTGAGATTAACTTAACTTTTTAATAAACTTTTATTAAATTAAATTAGAAATTTAGATAATTTTATGTAAAAATATTTAAAATTTTTTTAAATTATAAAGTATAATTTATTTTATTTATATATTTTCTATTTTTTTATATTTTTAACATTAATAGGTTAGAGATATAAAAATATAAATCAAAATTTTTAATTTTATTTTAAAATATTTACAAAAATTTTTGTATATAAAATTAATAATTTTATCTAAATCTTAATTTAAATTAATATTAGTAAATTCATTATTTTATTTGGAAATATATGATACCTGAACTTAAAGGAAAACATATTATACTTGGCATTAGTGGTGGTATTTCTGCCTATAAAACACCAGAATTAATTCGCCGATTGCGTGATTATGGTGCAATTGTACGCGTAATAATGACAATTACTGCTAAATCTTTTATTACACCATTGACACTAGAGACAGTTTCTGGCTATAAAGTTGCTGATAATTTATTAGATTCTACCGTAGAAAATACAATAAATCATATTGAGTTAGCTAAATGGGCAGATTTAATTATTTTAGCCCCTGCAACTACAGATTTAATTGCTCGTTTATCTATTGGCATGACCAATGATTTATTAACAACAGTTTGTTTAGCTTCAAAAGCAAAAATAGCTATTGTACCAGCAATGAATCAACAAATGTATCAAGCTAATATTACTCAGGAAAATATTAAAATACTTAAAAAACGCCATATTTTAGTTTGGGGTCCTGCTGAAGGTAACCAAATTTGTGGTGATATTGGTTACGGACGCATGCTAGATCCTTTAACTATTGTTGAATTAACTATAAGTAGCTTTCAATATAATCAAGATATGTTAAATTTACCTGTAACAATCACAGCTGGACCAACTCAAGAGGAAATCGATCCAATTCGTTTTATTACTAACTATAGCTCAGGAAAAATGGGTTTTTCAATAGCAAAAGCAGCTGCAAGACGAGGTGCTGATGTAACTCTTATTACAGGTCCAGTTAATCTGTCAACACCAATAGGTGTTAAGCGTATTAATGTTATTAGTGCATTAGAAATGTATAATACAGTACATAATATAATTGATAAACAAAAAATTTTTATTGGATGTGCCGCAGTTTCTGATTATCGACCAAAAAAAATCAGAAAAGAAAAAATTAAAAAAAAATCAGATGAAGTAACTCTTACATTAATAAAAAATCCAGATATTATAGAAAGTGTTGGTAAATTAATTAAAAATCGTCCTTATGTTGTTGGATTTTCAGCAGATATGAAAAATATTAAAAAATACGCTTATAATAAGCGTATCCAAAAAAATTTGGATATTATTTGTTCAAATGATATTTCATTATCTGATCATGGATTTAATTCAGAAAGTAACGCATTAAATTTATTTTTAGAAGAAAAAGAGATACATTTACCACATAGTCATAAACTAGAACTTAGTCATCGTTTACTTAATGAAATACTCAAATGTTATGAAAAAAAAAATAAATATTAAAATTATTGATCCTCGTGTAGGAAATGAATTCCCTTTCCCAACTTATGCTACAGAAGGATCTGCTGGATTAGATTTACGAGCTTGCTTAAATAAAGCTATTCAATTAGAATCTGGTCAAACAAAACTATTATCTACAGGATTAGCAGTACATATTGCAGATCAACAATTAGCGGCAATTATTCTTCCTCGTTCAGGTTTAGGACATAAACATAGTATTGTATTAGGAAATTTAGTTGGTTTAATTGATTCTGATTACCAAGGTGAATTAAAAGTTTCAATTTGGAATCGTGGTAATATGAATTTTACCATTAAACCAGGTGAACGTATAGCACAAATGATTTTTATATCAATTATTCAAGCTGAATTTAAATTGGTACAAAATTTTGAAATAACAAAACGTGGTAGTAGTGGTTTTGGTCATTCAGGTCATTATTGATATTTTATAGTATATAATATATAAAATAAAATATATATATAATTTATTTAATTTTATTAAAAAAGATTTTTATCCTTAAAAATAAATAATTAAAGTTAAAATATTATCAATAATATAATTAAGTTAATAATTTATATTATAGTATATTTAAGGTAGTATTATTATTAGTATTTTTAGTAATTTAAAAATATTTAATAATTTTATTAAATATTTTTAAATTTTTCTTTAATTCAAAATATTAGTTTAATTTTAAAATAATTTAATTATATTAAATATATTTAGTTTATCTGAATATTAATATTTAATTTTAAAAAAAAATATATGTTTATAAAAAAATAAAAAATATAAGTTAATATCTAAACATGTTTATTTATTAATTTAAAATTAATAAATAATTTAAATATTTTGTTAAAGAATAATTAAAATGGATATTGATAAAAATCAAAATAACTATTAATTAAAATTTAATTAAAATTAAATTTATATTAATTTAATAATTAGTATTTTTAATGAATATTATCATATCTTATTTAAATCTTTTATTTTAAAGATAAAAGATTTAGTATTTTTTATACTATTTTATTTCAAATTATAATAATTAATTTAATTATATTATTTATTTTTTAATATTTTATAACTTTATATTTTTAATAAATAAAGTTAATAATTTTATTTATTAAAAAATAGTAACTCCATAATTCTTATAATAATTTTTCATTGTAACTAAATGTTTTGACATATTCTGATTTTCACTTAAATAATCAATTAAAGTATTAAAAGTTATAATAGAAAATATTTTGCATTTAATTTTTTTTTCAATTTCTTGTGCGATTGATTGATTTTTTTCACCTTTTTCTTGACGATCTAAACTTAAAATAATCGCACTAACTTTAGCATTATATCGTTTAATTATTTCTACAGATTCTTTAATTGCAGTCCCTGCTGTAATAACATCATCAATAATTACAACATTCCCTTTTAATGGACTGCCTATTAACTCTCCACCTTCTCCATATTTTTTAATTTCTTTACGATTAAAACAGTAAGATTTATTGAATTTATAATCCTTAGATAATATAACTACTGTTGTTGTTACAATTGGAATACCTTTATAGGCTACACCAAAAATAATATCACAAGTAGGATTACAATCCATAAATAATTTTGCATAAAAACTTCCTAGTATAGCTAAATCTTTTCCTGTATTAAAGAGGCCTATATTAAAAAAATAAGGACTCTTTCGTCCAGATTTCAATGTAAATTTGCCAAATTCTAATACCTTTTTTTTTATAGCAAATTGTATAAATTCACGTTGATAATTTTTCATTAAATTTCTTCTTTAATTTATTTTTAATTTAATAATTATAAAAATAGTTGTTAAGATGTAAAAAATTACTTTTCTAATGCTTTTTTTTGTGCTATAAAAATAGTTTTTAAAGCATTTTTTGCTAAAAAAAGTAAAGATAATAGTTGATTATAACTAAATGGTTTATTTTCAGCAGTACCTTGAATTTCAATCATTTTACCATTATCCATCATAACAACATTCATATCAGTTTCTGCAATAGAATCTTCACTATATTCTAAATCACAAATAGGTTTACCGCCTACTATACCAACAGAAACCGCAGCAACCATTGATTTAAGTGGACTTTTTTTTAATTTTCCTTCTGAGACCATTTTATTTAATGCATCAGTTAAAGCAACACAAGCACCAGAAATCGCTGCTGTACGTGTTCCTCCATCAGCTTGTATGACATCACAATCTAGAATGATAGTATATTCACCTAATTTCTTTAAATTTACAGCAGCTCGTAAAGAACGAGAAATAAGACGTTGTATTTCTATACTACGTCCTGTCTGTTTACCTTTTATTGCTTCACGTATATTACGATAATTTGTTGCTCGAGGTAACATACTATATTCTGCTGTTATCCAACCTTGCGATTGACCTTTTAAAAATCGTGGAATATTTTCTTCAATTGTAGCATTACACAATACCTTTGTATCATTAATTTCAATTAAAACAGAACCTTCAGCATATTTAGTATATTGACGAGTAATTTTTATAGGGCGCATCTGATCAGATTCTCTATTCTTTAGACGCATTATTTTCTCTCTGTAATTAAATAATGTTAATTGAATTTTATTATATATGTCTTTGACATTGAATGTTATCCTATGGTTTCACTTAAGATTATAATCTAACTTTTATTTATAGGAAATAAATATGATTCATAGTATGACTGCTTTTGCACGACGAGATATAAAAAATAAATGGGGAAATGTAGCTTTAGAGTTACGTTCTGTTAACCAACGTTATCTTGAAACTTACATTCGCGTACCAGAAAATTTTAAATGTTTAGAATCTATTATTCGTAATCGTTTACGCGCTAAATTAACACGAGGAAAAATAGAGTGTAGCTTAAGATTTGAATTTAGTTCATATTATCATAATGAATTAATTCTGAATGAAGAATTAGCTAATCAATTAATTAAAAGTGCTAATTGGATAAAAAAAATTGGTGCTAAAGGAGAAATTAATCCAATAGAAGTTCTTCGGTGGCCTGGTGTTATGTTAGCTCAAGAAAAGAATTTAGATATTATTTGTGTTCATTTACTTAATGAATTAGAATTTGTTTTAGATGATTTTATTTTAAGTCGGGAAAATGAAGGAAAGAAGTTAAAAATAATGATTGAAGAGCGACTAGATGCTGTTTGTAAGGAAATTTATAAAATTCGTAATCAAATGCCTGAAATTTTAAAATGGCAGCGTCAACGTTTTAAAAAAAAATTAGAAGAAGAAGAAATCAAGATAGATAATAATAGATTAGAACAAGAGCTTATTATATTGTTGCAACGTATTGATATTACAGAAGAACTTGATAGGTTAGATGCTCATATCAAAGAAACACGTAATATTTTTAAAAAACAAGAAGCTATTGGTCGTCGATTAGATTTTATGATGCAAGAATTTAATCGTGAAGCAAATACTTTAGCTTCAAAATCTATTAATAATCAAGTAACTAATTCTGCTGTTGAATTAAAAGTATTAATAGAACAAATGCGCGAGCAAATTCAAAATATTGAATAAATTTTAAGTAGTTTCATTTTAATCTTTAAAATATTAATTATTAAGTGTTAAAATAAATTCGATAAATTAAATATTACTTATTTTCTTTATTGAGATTTAATTTTAACTTAATTTTAAATAAAAATTATCTTAGCAAGAATGTTAGAATTAAAAATATAATATATAATAATTTAAGATAAAATAAAATTAATTAAATTTAATATGTTTTTAACAAATTTTAAATAACTAATATTTTATAGTTAAATATTAAGAGAAATTTATTTAACTATTATTTATTGTAATTTATGTAATATCTTTAATTTTATAATTAGATTATTATTCAATTTTATTTTAAATAAAAAATTAACATTAGCAATTAAACTAATTTTTATAAAGTTATTTAAAATAAATATATAAACTTATTAATAGATTAAATATTTTATAATTAATTTATTAATTATATCTATTAACTTATTAATTAATTAATAAGTATTTTATTTTATTTATTTTAATTTTTATAATTTTTTAATAATATAATTTCTATTGGATTTATTATATAATTTAAAATAAAATAAAATAAAATATAAATATATAAAGTTAATTATTATTAATAAATAATTAATATAATAAGATTTTATATTAATTATTATTTTATTTTAATTATAAAATAACTTTATTTAATATATTTTATAAAAAATTTACTTTTAAAAATAAAAATATCTGCTTTAATAATATCAAATATTTTAATGTATTTTTTAGATTAATTAATAACTCATAAATTATATAATAAAATTATTAAAATATTTTTAATTTTTTATATTAATTGTATTAAGTTTATATATAATTTTATATATATTTAATTTATTTATAATAAATATTTTAAATTAATTTAAAATATAATAATTAATTAATATAAATATAAATAAAAAAATAATTTTATTTTTATTTATTTTTTTAAAAAATAACTTTTTAAAATAAAATGTTTTCAATTTATATAAAATTATTAAATAAATATATATTTTATTTTTAATATTTAAAATTGTTAAAACAATAAATAAAATAAATTACATTATAATATAATACTTTTAAAAATATTGTAAATTAGAGGTACTATGAATAAAAAAGAAATAAAAAGAGTTGGTGTATTAACCAGTGGGGGTGATGCACCAGGAATGAACGCTGCTATCCGTAGTGTTGTGCGAATGGGTATTTCTGAAGGTTTAGAGGTTTATGGTATTTATGATGGTTATATGGGGCTTTATGAAAATCGAATAAAAGAACTTAATCGTTTTAGTGTTTCTGATATTATTAATCGTGGTGGTACTTTTCTGGGATCTTCACGTTTCATTGAATTTCGTGATAGCGAGAAAGTAAGATCACAATCTATATATAATATGAGAAAAAATAATATTGATGCTTTAATTATTATTGGTGGAGATGGTTCTTATTGTGGTGCAAAAAAAATCACTGAAGCCGGTTTTTCTTGTATAAGTATTCCTGGAACTATTGATAATGATGTTGTCGGTACTGATTATACGATTGGATACTTTACAGCTTTAGATACAATTGTTAAGGCAATTGATCATTTACGTGATACCTCAATTTCTCATAAACGTATTTCAATAGTTGAAATAATGGGACGACACTGTAGTGATTTAACTTTATCTGCTGCTATTGCTGGAGGTTGTGAGTTTGTAGTTTTACCTGAAATTCCTTTTGATAAGGAGCAATTATTAATAGAAATTAAATCTTGCTTAGTAAACGGTAAACATCATGCAATTATTATTATTACTGAACATATTTATGATGTTAATAAATTAGCAAAATATATTGAAAAATCAACTAGCCATGAAACACGAGCAACTGTTTTAGGTCATATTCAACGGGGTGGTAGCCCAGTGGCTAATGATCGTGTTTTAGCATCTCGTATGGGAGCTTATTCTGTTCAATTACTTTTAAAAGGATATGGTGGTTGTTGTGTTGGTATTCAAAATGATAAATTAGTTCATCATGATATTATTGATGCAGTTGAAAATATTAAACGTAATTTTAAACAGGATTGGTTAGATATTATAAAAAAACTTTATTAATTATTTTAATTTTATAATTAATAAAATTAAATATAAATTTATAAATTTTATAGTATTTATATATGATTATTATAAAAATTTTATTTTATTAATTTATTATATTATTTATTGTTTTATAAATAATCTCAATGTTATTAATGTCATTATTTACTATACATTTAAATCTTAAATTTCCATATATTAAAAATACCTTTAAACTTGTAAAATATATTTTATTTATATTAACTTAAAATATAATATATTTAATATATTAAATTATTATTTTTAATAATTACTTTTTATATATATTTATATATAATTTTAATAATAATTTAAAATTAAATTAAGATTATTTTATTAAAAAATTATTTTAAATAATTATTTATTATATATTTTTTGTTTTAAACAAATAATATAATTTAATCAAGAGTTTATTATAAATAAAATTATATATTAACTAATTTATTATTTTATTTAATTATATTATTTTAATTATAACAAATACTAATATATTAATACTATTTAAATAAAGTACATTTATATTTTAATAATTTTAAATTTTAAAATAAATTAATTTATTTAAAAAAATAAATAATAATTAATCAATTAATATTAAATAAAAATAATTTTAATAATAAAAATATAATACTATGTTTGTTTTATAAAAACTTAAATCTAACTAATAGATATAAATTATATTTTTATTATTTTGTTTATTTTTATATTATATAAAAATAAACAAAATAATAAAAAATTATTAATTCTTTTGAAATAAAAACACTTTTTTCTGGATAAAATTTACCAATTAAATAAATATATCTAATTAATAAAAATTACATTAGAAAGATCTCCAAAATTAAAATTATTAAAAATGATTGAAAAAATTACTAAAAATGCTAATAAAATAAAAATAATTAATAATTTACATATACATAATTCTCTATTTTTCTAACTACTTAAATACCAGAACCATATCAAATTAAATAAAATATATATGAATAAAAAATAAAGTAAAACAAAAATAAATAACTCACAAGAATTTAATATATTGAGGGTTTTATGATCATAATAATGATCATAATAAATAAATTATTACAATGTTATTATCAAAAAATTAGCATCAAGATATAAATAAAATAAATAAAAAATAATATTAGATATCTAATATTATTTTTTAAATAATTAAACATAAAATAATTATAATAGTTAGAATTTTTAATATATTAAACCTTCTAATTTTCAACGTGATAACAAAAATTAAAAAAATTTTATGTAAATATTTTTATTTCTTATTCTATTTTATTAAACTTATTTTTATCATGTAGTTAAAAATTAAATAATTTATCTTATAGTTTAATAGTTAATTTAAAAAAATTAATTTTCTTTACTGTATAATTAATAAATATTTTTGAAAATTTAAGTTTTTATAAAATTAAATAAATAATAATTTATTATTATATCGATTTTTAAGTGATATAATCGTGTATAAATATTTTTTAAAAAAATATTTTAAAACAATTTTTTATGTTAAAGATAATTTTAAAAATAATATTCTGTTATTAAATATTATAAAATATTACTTATTATTATTGTTAATATAATAAATATTTAAAATTTTTTACTCAATAAAATTATTTAAAATTTTTTTAAAATTTTAATATAAATTTATTTAACTTTAGTTAATTAAAAATTACTTATAATAATTTATATTATATTATTTCATATTTAAAATTAAGATAGTATTAATTATTAGTAAAATAAATGATTTTATTAATAATAAGAGTGATCACCATGTTGATGTTTTGTTAAATCTTTTACACCTTTCAATTCTTTAGGAAATATATTTAATAGCTGTTTTTCAATATTATCTTTTAAGGTAATATTAATCATTGAACAACCATTACATCCACCATCAAATTGTAGAATTGCATATCTATCACTTGTAATATTTATCAATAAAACTCGACCACCATGGCTAGCTAATTGTGGATTAATTTCTGATTGAATTATATATTCAACCCGTTCAAATAATGTTGCACTATCAGTAATTTTTCGTTTTTTAATATTAGGTACTTTTAAAGTAAGTTGAGAACCTAATTGATCCGTTATAAAATCAATTTCTGCTTCTTCTAAAAAAGAAGCACTAATTTCATCAATATATGCTGAAAACTTATCAAATTTAACTTCAATATCAGTCGTTTCGATAGAATCAGATGAACAATAAGAAATTCCACTTTCAGCAGAAGATGTACCTGGATTAATTATAAATATTCGAATTTGTGTACCAGGATTTTGATTTTTTAATAGTTTTGTAAAATGTGTTTGTGCTACTTTAGTAATATTAATCATAATTAATACTCAATAATTGATTATTATAATATTTATATTATAAATTTTTTATTTTTTATAAGATTTTACGTATATTCTTGTTTATATTTTAATTAAATTTATTTTATTAAAAATAAATAATCTATTAATTTTGTTGATTATTTTTATTATGATAACGATATCAATTACTTAAAATATAATGATTTTTAATTAATTTTAAAATAAAATTAATTAAATTACCATTAAATTCAATAAATATCTATTATTAATATTTATAAATATTGAATTTAATTACTAAGATGACATCTTTTTTCAAAAATATTATCATTGTTATACTTCATTATTAACAAATTAAAAATAATCATATAAGTAATTAGATTAAAAATAATTTTTATAAAACATTATGAGTAATAATATAATTTATTTTATTCTTTATCTTTTATTTCTTTTTAAGTATCGTATTTAAAATTATTAATTAAATTTATATGTATAAAAATTAAAGCTATTTTTTTAATTTTTATTGAAATTAAATATATGTAAAAATTTAATTACTATATTATAATTTATTTACATAACATATAAAATTATGTTAAATATCATATAAATTTTATTTTCTCTTTAAAAAGTATATCTTTTATTATCATCTATTACATTTTGAATTTTTATTAAAAACTGTATTATATATTATAAATAAAATTTATTGATTTTTAGTTTATTAAAATTAATAATTTTTAATTTTAGTTATCAATACAAAAATAATTTTTTATAAATATATTAATATTTAGTATTCTTTAGTCACTTAATAAATTTTTAAAATTTATCTTTATCTTCTTATTATTTTATGCAACTTTAATTGCTTAATTATTAATAATATTATTAATAATTTTTTGTTTTTATAATATTAAAATACAAATTATAATAACTAATATAATAATATTATTATTTATAAAAATTATCAATAAAAAATGTTATTTTTAGCATAAAATAATTCTCATAAATTACCACTATATTACACATTTTAATGTGAATTAATTAAATCAATCATAAGTATATATAAATACTTTTAACTAATATAATTAGTTTTCTTTAAATATATTAATAATACGAATAAAATTATAAGATAGTAAAAATAATTATATAAAATAAAACTTTAAACTTAAGTTAATAAATATCTATATCTTAAAAATTTATTTTTTATTTTTTATGAAAAATAATGAGTTTTTGAGTATTTTGTATTTTTCAAAATATAAAGATAAAATGATTTAAGATATTTTAAATTCATATTTCTTACATTAATAACTTATTTAATAATAATATATATAAAAAATTCTAATTATATAAAGAGTAATAATAATAAAGTTATACTTAATGAGTTATATTATAAGTATTAAATATAATAAAAGGTTAATTATTTAACATTTAAAAATAAAACAATAATAAATTTATTTTAAATAAATTAAAGACTTTAAAATATTAAGCTATAATTATAATAATAAATATTATGAAATGATATTCGATATTTTAGTATTTTCTTATATACTTTATAAGTATTTAAATCTTATTATCATAATGATATTTTATCTATATAAAAGAGTAACTATGACGCAATTATTTTGTCAGCAATTAGGTAAAGGAAAACAAGCTGTTGTATTATTACATGGATGGGGATTAAATGCAGGAGTTTGGCGTACGATTGAAATAGAATGTAGCTCTTATTTTCGTATTTATCTTGTTGATTTACCTGGTTATGGGTATAGTAACTTATTTCCACCAATGTCATTAGAACAAATGGCAGAAATAATTTGGGAAAATGCTCCTAAGCAAGCTATTTGGTTAGGTTGGTCATTTGGTGGATTAATTGCTAGTATTATTGCACTTAAGCATCAGTCTGAAATAGCAGGTTTAATAACTGTAGCTTCATCGCCATATTTTAGTCAACAAGAAAATTGGCCTGGTATTAAACCTATGGTTCTTATAAGTTTTGAACAAAAATTACAAGTTAATTTTCATCGCACAGTAGAACATTTTTTTTCATTACAAACATTTGGTACGAAAACAGCACATAAAGATATAGAACTTTTAAAATCAGTAATATTAAAACGCCCATTACCTTCAATTGCTGTCTTGAATGCAGGTTTAAAAATATTACGAACAACTGATTTACGTCAATTTTTATTAATGTTAAATAAACCTTTTTTACGTATTTATGGTGATCTTGATAATTTAGTTCCAAAAAAAGTTATACCGATAATAGATCAATTATTAATAAATTCAAATTCTGCGATAATAAAACATGCTGCTCATGCGCCTTTTATTTCTCATCCTAAAGAGTTTATTCAATTATTAGTTAATTTTTCTTATAACTTAAAGTAATGAATTAATAATAATAAAATAAAATAATATCAAAATATTTTTATATATATAAATTAATAAATCATTAAAAATAAATTATTAATTTATATAAATAAAAATAACTTAATGAGTTCATATTATATATTTTTATTATCATAAATTATAAATTTAATCGTATTAAATAAAATTAAAAAAACAATTTATTATAAATTTTTCATAATTATTAATTTATATTAAATATTTCAATTATGATTAATATAAAATAAAAAATTTTAAATAGTTTTATCTAATAACATTAAATATTTGTTATAATTAAATTTACACAATATAATTAAAATAAATTAAAAATAATAAGTTTTATATTAAAAAAGCATCATTAAATCATTTTAATAAAAATTTTTTATAAAAATAAAAAAATAGAATAAATAGTATTGCATTAACTTATAGAATAAAAAATTATTTAATTTTAATTTTATTTAAACTTAAATTAAATATTTTTTAATATTTTAAATATTATTAATTTTATTATATATAACAGAAAATTTCTATGATATTTTCATAAAAAATTTACATATATTTATTTATTTTTAATATTTTTAAAAATTAATAATCTTTATTAAATATTTTGATATTAATCATATAATATTTAATTTTATAATATTTAGTAGCTTATAAATTTATATATAAATTTATAAGATTTAAAATTTTATAATACATTTTAATATAATTAACTTTAGTGATATTAATTTACTTACTTATAAAAAATACTTATTCTATAATATTAAAATATTTAAACTTAATGATATAATTAAATATTATTAATTTTTAGTAATCAAAATAATTTTTTATTAACTAATATGATAGTTATATATAAAAGATATTATCTTATAATATTTAATTTATATTCTTTAGTTTAATATTAAAATTTATTTTTTAAAATATTTAAGTCTTATATTTTAAATAATTAAATTAATTTTTATATTGAAATTTTTTATTAAGAAAATATTATATAATATATATAATTAAAATTATAAAATATTATATCTGTAAGAGATTTAATATTATTAAATTAATTAAATGTTTATTTTATTTTGATATTTTAACTATAATTATAAAATATGCTAATTTTTTAATAAGTAAAATACAGTCAATAATAACTAATAATAATTGAGCTAATCACTAAAATTTTATTTATAGTTTTTTTATTTTTTATATATTTTAATATTAAGTAAATTTATATAAAATTTAAATTTTATACTAAATAAATCATATTTTACATAAAAATTTTTTATAATATAATATATATAATTAATATTTTATATATAAAAAGATTATAACGTTTATTTTTATACATTCTAATACTTATATTTTACAAGCATTTAATGAATAACTATAAGTTAATTTTAATTATTATTTAGTTTAATTTAAAATACTTTTATTTATAAATAAATAAAAGTATTTAGGTTTATTTTTTTAAAATATTAATGATTATTTTAGCAAAATAAGCTATATATTTTATATTTATCAATTAATATTAAAATAGTTTTTTATCTCTCATTTTAATTTATATAAATAACTTAAATATTTTTTATTCTTAGTACATTTATTATCATGGTTCTAGATATTTATAATTTTTATTAGATAATAATAATAAAAAATATTTTCTTTATTAAAAATATAATAATTAAAAGTATTTGTACTCAAATTTTATTTAACTCATATATAATAATTTTATTAAAATATTTACTTATCATTTTATTTTTAAATATTTAAATAAAATAAAATTAATAATTCATATGCATATTTATCTTTTTTTGAAAAGAATAATTTTAAGATAACATTATATTTTATATTAGAATTCAATTAGTTAAATAATAATTTTTAATTATATAATTTTTGATTTAAATTAAAATTAATTAAATTAAATCAGAAGTAAAAAAATTAATGATTATAAAAAATCTCAAATATATTTATAATAAAATTTATTACAAAAAGTTGATTAATGTGTTTTTTTATCTAAATAACTTAAAATCTTAAGGATAGTTAATCGCAATTATTCTAAAAATATAGAATTTATTTTATGTTTAAAAAAAAATTAAAATAAAATGAAACATTAATTTTTTTCTATTTTAATTAAAATAAATAAATTTAATAAAATTGAAAATTATTTTTTGTTAATTTAATTAATAGTAATAATAAAATTATTAAGTAAATAAATTAAAAATAAAACTATATTAAATTTAATAATAGTATTATCACTAACTATACATATAAGGCATGAAATTTTTAAATTTAATCACAAATAATTAAGTTATAAATAATGTAAAATTAAAAAAATTAGTTAAATGTAAATTTAAAGTTAAAAAAATAATAAAATAGTTATATTATTATCATCAAATTGTTATTAAGGCATTATATATGGATCTTAAAGATATTTATGGGGTCAAAAAAATGCAAGAAAATTATAAAATTCTTGTTGTTGATGATGATATACGTTTACGTTCTTTACTTGAACGTTATTTAACTGAACAAGGTTTTCAGATACGTAGTACTGCTAATGCAGAACAAATGGATCGTATTTTAACACGTGAATCTATTCACTTAATTATATTGGATTTGATGTTACCTGGAGAAGATGGTTTATCCATTTGTCGTCGCTTAAGAAGTCAAAATAATCCTATTCCAATTATTATGGTAACAGCAAAAGGTGAAGAAGTAGATCGAATTGTTGGATTGGAAATTGGTGCTGATGATTATATACCTAAACCATTTAATCTTAGAGAATTACTAGCTCGCATTCGTGCTGTATTACGACGTCAAGTAAATGAGTTACCAGGTTCACCAACACAGGATGAAACGATAATTTTTTTTGGTAAATTTAGATTAAATTTAGGAACACGAGAAATGTTTCAATATGATGAATCTATGTTATTAACTAGTGGTGAATTTGCTGTTCTAAAAGTTCTAGTATCTTATCCACGTGAACCTTTATCTCGCGATAAACTAATGAGTCTTGCTAGAGGACGTAAATATAGTGCGATGGAACGTTCAATAGATGTACAAATTTCACGTTTACGTCGAATGATTGAGGATGATCCTGTTCATCCGCGTTATATACAAACAGTTTGGGGTTTAGGTTATGTATTTGTACCAGATGGTACTAAAACATGAAAATATTATATTTTTTTAAAATTTAACATTTTTATTTTTTATTGTTAGTATTTTTAACTGTTAATTAATTATTAATTATTTAGTTAAGATTAATTTTATTATAAAATTATAAATATTAGTAATTTAATAAAATTTTATAAGATAAAATATATAATGATAAAATTTTATAAAAATTAATATAAAAACAAACAAAATAATATTTTATAATTAATTCTTAATTTTATTTAAATATTTATATATAATAGTATTTAAGTAAAATAAACTTAAAATTTAATATTTATATTTATATATTAATTATAATTTTAATTATTTTATTTTAAATGATAAAAACATCAAAACATAAATATAAATCAACTATTATTTCTATTAAAAATAGTATTAAATAAATAGAAAATTACATAATTATTCAAAATAATAAGAAAAAAATTTTATTAAAAATAAATTATATCATCAATAGTTTTAATCTAACTTTATTACAAATAAATATTATAAAATAATAAAAATATATAATAATTAAGTATGAGTAATGAACTAAAAATTTCATTAATGTATATTTATTTAATCATAAATTAATATATAAAATAATTAATATCTAAAAAAATCAATTAATAAAAAATATTAAAAATTTAATACTATTATTGAGTAACGCATAAATTACATGATATATTTAAAATTAAAAATAAATATAAAATTTTCTAAATTAAATAAATTTTTTAATTGAAATTATTAATATTATTGATATTTTTATTTTAATATTGATATAAGATTGATTAATTACTTATGATTATTTTAATGTTAATATGATTATAATTTTAAATAAGTAATATAAAATTTACTTATTAATATTTTATGAAAAAATAATTTATTAAAAATTAATTGAATGTATTTAAAAAATATTTTGTTCGAGTTTTGTATAAAAACATAAGAATAAAAATAATATTTAATATTTAATATCAAAGGTTAAAATAATAAAAATTAAAATTTTTATTAGCTATAATTAAAAATTATTTTTTAAATTATTTATTCTTATGATCATGAAGTTATTATAGATAAAATAAATAAAAAAAATAAAAAATGATTTTATTTTATTTTAGCATTATATTATAATATATTTTATAAAATATATTATATAATAACTACAAAGAGATTAGTAAATAAATTAATTACAAAGAAGTTATTTTCTCTTATGCGATAAAGAAATTATCTCTAAAAATTAATTTTTCTATTTATATAGATTTTAAATATTTTTTATATTTATATAAGTTATAAATAAATTTTGTAAAAATTGTTCTTTATTAAGAATAATAGATTTATTATGATAAATAGATATATTGATATTATTAAATTTTTTATTTATTTTTTAAGATTTTTTGTATCAATTAATCAACATAAATCGTTAAATTTATAATTTAGAAAATAATTTAGTTTTTATCTTGTATGAGCGTAATAACAAAAAAATTCATTTACTTATGATAAGAATTATTATTAATTGAATAATATAGAATAAATAATATCATTAAAAATTAAAATATTATAAAATAACTTTTATAAAGTGAAACGTATTAAATTGATTATATATAGGAAATTAAAGAATTTATTATAAATAAAGTTTATTTTTATAATTAATTCTTATTTTTTATTTACATAATTTAAAATTATATTATTTGTTTTATAAAATATAAAAATATTATATTAAATATAAATAAGTGTTTTTTTGTTAGTATATTTAAATAAAAAAATAAATTTGATTATGAAATATTCATATAAACAAAAAATAAAAACTTTCATTAAAATTCTTCATATAAATTAATCTTGTTTAGTAATTTATATATGATTTTTATATTTTAATATTAAAAAAAATAAAATATATGAATATTTATTAAAAAAATTACTTATCATAAAATTACTTACACTTAAATTAATATTTTAAATTAGAAAATTAATTATTATTACTATCAGTTTAGCGGTGTTAACTAATATAATATTTAATATAAATGACAAATATTTTAATGAATTTATTTATATGAAAAATAAATATAATAATTTTTATTATTTTAATTATATTAAGTTTATTTTTGTAATTATTTTAAATTTATCATCTTAATTTAACTCTTATAAATTATTAATAATAATTTATTAAAAAATTTATATATAAAATTATTTTTAATAAAAATTAATTATTTATTTACTATAAATATTAAATTTTACCTAAAATAATCGGTTTAACCCATTTAATGCAGCAACTCGAAATGCTTCTGCCATAGTTGGATAATTAAAAGTAGTATTAACGAAATATTCAATAGTATTAGCTTTACCTTTTTGCTCCATAATTGCTTGACCAATATGAATAATTTCTGTTGCATGTTCACCAAAACAATGAATACCTAAAACTTTTAATGTTTCGCGATGAAATAAAATTTTTAAACTTCCTATATTTATTCCTGCTATTTGTGCTCTAGCTAAATATTTAAATTGAGCACGCCCAACTTCATAAGGAATTTTCATTGCAGTTAATTGTTGTTCAGTTTTACCAACAGAGCTAATTTCTGGAATTGTATAGATTCCTGTTGGAATATCCTGAATTAAATATTTATCTCTATGGATATTTAATATTTCAAGGGCAACAAGACGACCTTGATCATGAGCTGCTGAAGCTAAGCTTGGATAACCAATAATATCACCAATAGCATAAATATTTTTATTTTTTGTACGATAAGTGGCATCAACTTTAATTAGACCTCTGTTATCAATAAGAATATCGATATTTTTTAAATTTAGATTATTACTATTTCCTGTGCGACCATTAGCATATAATAAACAATCTCCTTTTACTTTTTTTCCTGATTTAAGATGAACAATTACTCCGTTATCTGTTCCTTCTATTTTTTCATATTCTTCATTATGTCGAATAACAACACCATTGTGACAAAAATGATATGATAAAGAATCTGATATTTCTTGGTCTAAAAATGAGAGAAGATGATTACGAGTATTAATAAGATCAACTTTTATTCCTAATCCTCTAAAAATTGAAGCATATTCGCAACCAATTACTCCTGCACCATAAATAATAACATGACGTGGCATATGATTTAATTTTAAAATTGAATCACTATTATAAATACGCGAATGTTGAAAATTAACATCTGAAGGACAATAAGGGTGAGAACCGGTTGCAATAATAATTTTATTACCATATAAAATATCATAAGTACTATCATTATAAAGAACTTTTAGTGTATGTTCATTGATAAAAGAGGCTTCACCGATAAATATATTACAATTATTACGCTCATAAAATCTTTCTCGCATATGTGTTTGTTGGTTAATTACAGTTTTGGCATGTTTAAGGATTTCGCAGAAAGAAAAATATAAAAATTTAGATTTATTGTTATATAATGGGTTTTGATTAAATTCAATAATTCGACTGACTGTATGTCGAAGTGATTTTGATGGAATGGTCCCCCAATGAGTACAACCACCTCCAATTTTATTATAACGTTCGATTACTGCAACTTTTTTTCTTTGTTTTACTAACCCCATTGCTGCACCTTCTCCTCCTGGACCTGAGCCAATAACAATAATATCAAATTGAATCTGTGACATTCTATATAACCTATTATTATGTAAATATAAACCAGAGAACTTATATTAATATTATCTTATTTAATTAAGTTTAAATATAAGATTTTATATTTTTAAATTATTAATAAATAAACAAAAAATATTTATATACCAGTTAAACTAAAGGGCACTAAAAATCACTTAGAATTTAATTGTTAGTTAATTACATTATTGTTGAAGAGGTTTATTAATTATTTTGAGTAATATCATAGGTGTTAGAGCAAAACAAAAAGAAAAAACACGTCGTTCTTTGATAAAAGCGGCTTTTAGTCAATTAAGTGCTGAACGTAGCTTTACTAGTTTAAGTTTACGTGAAGTTTCTCGAGAAGCTGGTATTGCACCAACTTCTTTTTATCGACATTTTCGTGATGTTGATGAATTAGGATTAACGATGGTTGATGAAAGTGGTCTTATGCTTCGTCAATTAATGTGTCAAGCACGACAACGTATTGCAAAAGGAGGTAGTATTATTCGAACATCTGTTTCTACTTTTATGGAATTTATTAGTAATAATCCAAATGCTTTTCGATTATTATTACGTGAACGTTCAGGTACATCTGCTGAATTTCGTGCTGCTGTTGCTAGAGAAATTCAACATTTTATCACTGAATTAGCTGATTATTTACAACAAGAAAGTAATATGCCTCGGTATTTTACTGAAATAAAAGCAGAAGCTATGGTAACTATTGTGTTTAGTGCTGGTTCAGAAGCATTAGATATTGATCAAAAGAGAAAACAACTTTTAGAGGAACGATTAGTTTTACAACTTAGAATGATTATTAGAGGAGCTTATTATTGGTATCGCCGTGATCAGGATAAATATAATATAAAATTATTATAATTTTATATTAAAAAAATTATAATTATTTACTTATATTTTAAAAATATTTAAAGATTATTAATTTTAAAGATAAATTATACGCATCATTAATATTTAATATTTATTTTATAATCAATAATATTAGTCCTTTCTTTAATATATTATTTATTAAAGCATAAATATATTATATATTTAATGGTATTTAATATTATTTAAATATTTTTATATTCTATAAAATTATTAATCAATATTCAAATAATTTTATATCATTAGTAGTCTTAATATTATTATAATAATTAATATAATTTTATTGTTAATAAATATTAATACTATTAAATAAAAAAAATTTCTATTAATTAATATGATGTTAATTATTTAATTTTAATTTATTACTTATTTAGTTTTTTATTATTAAATAAATAAAATTATTTTATTAATTAATTTAAAATTAATAAGTAATTAATAAATTATTAATATTTGTTTAAATTAATTTTAAATAAAATTAAAAATAAATTTTATAGATTTAAAGTTAATTAACTACCATTTACTCTAAAATATATATTTATTTAATTTTACTATTATAAAATAATAATTTATTATTGTTTTTATTAAAAATTTTATCAAAAAATTTTATTATTATAATTAAGTTAATGAAAAACAAAATAATATCCAATCAATTAAAAATACCGCGATCAACTATTTTAATTTTTGATTCTGGTGTTGGTGGAATATCTATTTATCGAGAAGTCAAAAAGTTATTACCAAATCTACATTATATTTATGCTTTTGATAATTATGCTTTTCCATATGGAGAAAAGAACGCAGAATTTATTACTAATCGTATTATTCATTTTATTAATCAAATTCAAAAAAAACAAATATTAACAATAGTAATTATTGCTTGTAATACGGCAAGTACAGTTAGTTTACCTATTTTAAGGGCTTATTTTCAATTCCCAATTATAGGGGTTGTCCCAGCAATAAAATTAGCAAGTAAATTAACACGTAATGGTGTCATTGGATTATTAGCAACTAAAGTAACTATTAATGGAAATTATATTAAAGATCTTATTAACAAATTTGCCATTAATTGTAAGGTTAAGATGATTGCTTCATCAGAATTAGTCGAATTAGCAGAAAAAAAATTTTATGGTCAAATAATCTCAAAAGAAGCATTGGCACGTATTGTAGAAGAGTGGTTAAAAATGAAAGAACCTCCTGATACAATTGTATTAGGTTGTACACATTTTTTATTATTATCAGTAGAATTAAAGAAAGTATTATTTGCAGGAACAAGATTAATTGATTCTGGTACTGCAGTTGCTAAACGAGCTGCTTTCTTAATTAATCATAATAAAAATTTAATTTTAATAAAAAATCATAATATAGCTTATTGTACAAAAATAGATATTGAAACTAAAAAACTTATTCCTATATTGATGAATGAAGGTTTTAGTCAGTTAGAAAAAATTTCTATTTAAATTAATTTTTAAATGAAAATTAATTAGATGATTTTTAAATAACAATTATTAACAGCATAAAAATTCATGTAATATTTTTTAACTAATCATTATGAAATAAATTAATTGAAGTTAATTTTATTAATTAAATGACGAAAAGTAGAAATAATTATTTGATCTTATATCTAAAAAACATATTAAATATTTTTTTAAATTAAATAAATTTTATTAATTAATAATTAATTAAATATTTTTAAGCGTTTGTTTATAAGATATCATTAAAAATTTGATGATTAAGTATTATAAAATAATGAATATTACTTTATTACAAATAGTATTAAAATATTTTAATTATAAAAATTTTTAAGTAAAAATTTATAGTTAAAATTAAATATCATTAAAAATATAATAAATACAAATTAAGAATAAGTTATAGAAATTTTATTTTTATTAATAAATAGTGTATAAATTAATAATTTATTATATAAAATGATAAAAAATAACCATTAAAAATTATAATTAATGTAAGATAATTTTTAAAAATAAAATATAAAATTTTTAAATTTTAGATATTTTAATAAATTATTAAAAAATATTAATCAATAAAATTTATTTAATTTAAAAATATTTAAGTTTATTTAAAAATATAATTAAAATTCTTTAACAAAGATAAAGAATAGAATTAGATGTATTTTAAGTATTCATATTATAAATAATATTTATTTGAAGATTATTTTATTAAATTTTTAATCTCTTTAATTAATATTTTAAATCTATTATTTGTAAATTGTTATATTATAACAGAAAAATTAAAAATTAAACAAATTAATTAATTGTTTATTACAAATAGTGGATTGTTTGTAATTCAATATAATTTAAATAATTTTATTTATTATCGATATTTGAATATTTTTTATAGATTAAGATAAGATATTATTATAAATTTTTATATAAGTTTTATATAATTCTTATTATTAGTATTTCATAAAAATTAGTATTAAATTAAATTTTGAAATAAAAAACTTTTTTATTTTTTATCATAGAGTTAATTAAAAATTAAAATGAAAAGTGTTAATTATAAATTTAAAAATGTTCATATATATTAAATAACAGTATCTTATAAAAATAATTAACATATGTTATTATAATATATATAAATAAAGATTAATAAAAATTAAAAAATAAAAAAAATTATAGAAAATACTTTTAAATTAGAATTAAAATCCATACAATTTAAGTTCATTAAATTAAAATAGATAGTAATTATAAAAATAGATCGATAAGTAAATTATTAATCTTGTATACATATTTTATAGTTCAGAATAAGAATCAATTAAAAAGAAGCAGATAATTAAATTAAAGTTAATATTTATTAATTAGTAATTATGAATTATTTAAATTATGATAACAAAGTAATTTTATTAGGTAGATTTTATAATTAGAGATTTTATTTAACGAAAAATATAAATATTAATATAAATTATATATTAAATAAATAGAAAAATCATTTAATGGTGCGTTTAATTCTTATTATAAAAAATATTTTAATATCAGTAAAATTTTTAATAATAAAAACTCAATTGTTAAATATTTTAAAAAAAAATTTATGTCCCCTTCGTCTAGAGGTCTAGGACATCGCCCTTTCACGGCGGTAACAGGGGTTCAAATCCCCTAGGGGACGCTATTTAATATATTTTTAAATGAATTAACAAGTCCATTTAATAGTAATTATCATTAAATAATTTAAAATATTTAACATAAAATATTTATTATAAAATAATATAAAAATATCATAAAGTTTATAATTTAAGTATTTTAATTAAAATAATATATAAATACATAAATACAATATTATTGTATAGTAAAAAATTTATTGTAACTAGTTATGCAGAAAATATATAGATAGTTAAATAAGATTTTTTAAAAGTATGTTATTTTTTAAAATATTAATTTAATAATAAATTAATTTAGAATTTATTAGTACTATTTGTAAATAAAGAAAAATTAAAATTTTTAATTGTTATTAAAGTTAAGAAAATAATTTATAAATTTAAAAAATAAAAAATAATATTTCTATTTATATTTAATCGTATTACTATTATAAATTTAAAGAAATACATAAAAATATAATTTTATTTTTTTAAAGAAAATAAATTATTATTAAAATTTAAATATTTCTAATTAATTGATAATTAATTAGAAATATAATAAAAAACAAAATAACTCAATCTATAAATATAAAAGAAAACTTCATAATATCACTATAATTTAAGTAAAAAGAATTATATAAATTAATATTGAAGTTAAAAATTTTTAATAATTATAAAGTAGATTGCATATTTAAAAATAGAATAATTTTTTATTTTTTATAAAAATTCAATGAGTTATATTTATGAAACATTAATTTATAAAAAAATAAACTTAAATAAAACTTTATTTTGTGTTATATTTTAGAATATAAATATAAATATTATATTTTAAGTATGAGAAAATCGGAAATTTTGCAAAAGTAATTAAATAAATAATATGATTAATATTGAAAAATATAAAATTATTAAATTATGTATTTAAATTATAATAATAATATTTTTACAATAAACAATAAAAAATAAATAAAAAATTAAATTATTTAATAAAATAAATTTTATAATTTAATTTAATGATCAGATTTTTTTAATTAATTTAGCATTGTTGTATTGCAAAAAATAATAGATAAGAAATTAAGCTAGAAAATAGTTTATAATTATTTTTAAAGAAATTTTTTAAATATAAATAAGAATTAATAATATATTAGATTAATATAATAAAATAAAGTTAAGTAAAAATATTTAAGTTTTTTTTGAAAAAACTTAAGTAAAAATAAGTATAATAATATTATTTTTATATAAATTGATTAAAATTTCAGACAAAGAATTTTAATATTTAATTAAAGTTAGTTTTTTTATTAAACTAAAAAAATATTAAAATATAATAATTTTATAAATATACAGCATATATATACTGTAAACTTTTATTATAAGTGGTAGAATATTAATTGATTTTACAAGTTATAAAAATAAAATTTTCATTAAAATTTAAATAAATAATATTTATATAACTTTAATAATTTTAATATAAAACTTATTTAATGAATAAGTTTAAATTTAAATTAATAATATTTAATATATTGGTATTAAACATTTATAAAATTAAATCTTTTTATAATGTTTAGATTTTATAGTAAGATTAAAAAATTTTATAAATTTTTATTTATACTTTAACAATATAGTACTTTGTACTAATGTATAAAATAAGTTATTATTAGATGCTTATATGTTAATGTTTATTTTAAAAAAATAAATATTAAATAATATATTTTAATATTAATCTTACAATGCAACATGTAATATCTTACTAAAAAGATTGAGAGCAATATCTAGATAAATAACTCTATTTAATTTTTTATATAAAACAATTTTAAATTATTACTATAATTTATAATATTCAATTCTATTAGCATAATATTTCAATTAAATTTAAATCTATATTAAAGAAACATTGTTGTAAAATGTAAATAATAATTTTTTAAATAAAAAATTTCATTAGTTCTATCTTTTATAATAGTCGTTAAAAATTAATATATAGATAGATTTAAAATATAAATATATTTAATATGTTAGAGTTAATAAATGTTAAATTAATAAAATAAATAAATTTAAACTAACAACACATAAACAGTTTTAAATTGAAAAATAAAATTAAATTATTTTAAGATTATAGCTAAAAAATTTAACACTTTTAAGTATTAGTTAAAAAGTTTTAATAACAAATATTAATATAAAATATTAATTAATTACTAATAATATAATTATTTAATTTTATAAAGTAAAATTAAAAATAAAAATACTGTATAATATTATTATAGATTTTATAATATAAAAATAAATAATTTATCTAAATTTTAATTTAAATAAAATAGAAAATTTAGTGAAATAAATGTAATGATATTTAAATTTAGTTTATTATAATTTACTTTTTCTTTGGAAAAGTTCGTAGTGATTTGAGTATCGACTTTTCCTATACTTATTTAGGGGCGTAGTTCAATTGGTAGAGCTCCGGTCTCCAAAACCGGGTGTTGGGAGTTCAAGTCTCTTCGCCCCTGTTATTTATTAATTTATAATTAAAATTATTAATAAATAATATGATTACTTAAATAAAATTTATATGAACCTCTTTAAAGTTATATTTTATTTTTATATTATTAAAATTTAAAATTATTAAATTTTAATAATATTTATCTAAAAATTATTCATAAATTTATGATACAAAAAATATGATTATTTTTATTTTTTAAAAATATTTTCGTTAATAATAAATTTTATAACTAAAGACTTATATTTTACTTATCTATAATTAGATATTATGAATGGATATTTTATTATATTATTAATAAAATTTTTTGTCCATTATTTTGTAACCAAATAGCATAAATTGGTTTTTTATAAATAACTTGCGATAATGTTTTTAATTCATGATATTAATTAAACCAATGAATTGGTAAAATAGCGGCGGATTGTGTTGAATATAATAATTCTCTAGCAAGATTAGCAGATATTGTTAATATCACTGGTGAATTTTCAAGTAAAGATGATTTTTCAGTGGTATTGAAATAAGCACTCCATTCAAGCTCGATAAGATTAAGTTTTTGTAAATTTAAGTTTTTTTATTTGTCATTAGTTGTAATTTTATTTCACTAATAATAATGGTTTCAAATTCATCCATTTTTGGTGGTTCAATTGCAATAAGTAAATCAAGTTTATGTGAATGAAGTTGTTTTTACAAGAGATTGTCGTGTTGATGCACTACATTCAAGATAAAGTTCTTTATATTTCTGATAGATAAGTTTTATCCAATTAGTTAAATATCCTTCCCATAATGTAATTGTTGATCCTATTGAAAATTCTATGTGTAATGATTGATTAGAAATTTCCTTTTTTGCTTGCAACCAATTATTTATTAATGATTCAGCATATGGAATTAAACGTTTGCCAGCTTCAGTTAAATGAATATTATTACGATGACGAGCAAATAAAATAGTATCTAATTGAATTTCTAATTGACGTATTCGAAAAACTTACTGCTGATTGTGTAAGATATAATGATTCAGCTGCCCGTCCAAAATGTCAAGTTTTACTAACTTCCAAAAAAGTTTTTAACAATTCAGTATCCATAATAATCTCCAAAATTTTTAATTTTAATGATTTAAATATTTTAATTTTACAGAATACAGTTATTAACTAATACTCTGCTGTGCCATAATAAGTTTGATATTATAGGTATTGAAGTGTATTAGATGAAAGAAAGTTTTATTATGAAAATTATTTTTAAAAAAATATTATCGATATTTTATGATCATGTTGATTTTACCATTAAACTAAATTATTAAAACATTGTAGTTAAGTTTTAATAAATTTAATTTATTAAAACTTTACGCATAAGAAAGAATAAAAATTTTTTATTACTATCTATCTTGATGAATTAAAGCTTATAACGTTAAAAAAGTATCCTTTAGGTATATAATATTTATTATTTAACCTAAGCGTTTTCATACTTTGTCTGGAAATAATAAATAATCGAATTCCTTAAAGAATTAAGGTAATTTTATTAATTGATATCATCATAGATTTAAAGGTAAAGGTTAATATCTTTTTATTTATTTTTTTAAAAAATTTATTTTTAATTTTAAAAAAAATTATTTTTTTATTTAGTTTATAATAAATTTAGATAAATATTTGATTTATTATTTTTATATTATATATATTGAAATGAATTTAAATTATAGAAGTAAAATGATTAAATCTATATAAAAATATATATAGATTTTATAGAGAAATTAAAGTGACATAAGAATAATTAAATATTTCTATTAAATAATAGAGATTATTTTTTATATATTTATTTTTATAAATAATTCATAATATTTATATTTAAAATTTTAATAAATTGAATATTATATAAGATATTTACTTAATTTTTTATTATTAAATTTTTATAAAATTAAAATTTAATAATTCTATAAATATAAAATTTATCTATATAATTAATTTATTTTTATTTTTAGAAAATAATTTATTATATATTTATATGCTACATATAAATATTTTTTTAAAAATATCTTTGATATTAGATGGTTTTTTAAATAAAATATATTTTTATATTATTTTTAATAAATTAAAAATTTTTTTATTAATATTATTTAATAAAAAATTTTTTATTAAAATAAATTCCTTAATTAAAATATAACTAATTAATATTATTTATGTTAATATTAATTAATAATAAAAGTTATTAATTATAAATATTAATTTTTTAAATTTTCTATCTATATAAATGAAATAATAATTTAAAATTAGTTACTATAATAAATTTAGATTATAAATTAAAAAAATTATTTATTTTATTATTCTTTTATTGATAAATATTATTATTATTTATCAATATATTATAAGATAATAACTAAAAAATTAAAATATTATATAGATATTTTAATTAAATACATTAAAAATCATATAAAATTTTAATTTATCAAAATTAAAAATATATATTATAATAACAAAATTATGTTCATAATAGAATAAAATTAATTTTTTAAAAATTCTTATAAAAATAAAATATTTTAGTGAGAATAAATATTAATAATAATATATAAAATAAAATACAAAAATTATTTTTTAAATTTATTAAAAATAGAATATCAAATTACTTTAAAATCAACAAAAAATTGAAGATATAACATTAGATCTATATTTTAAGATATAGATACTTTATTAAAATTATTAACAATAACTAATAACTTTAATATTCAATTTTATTATATATAATAAAATTGAAGAAATTAAAAATAGTTAAAATTTTTAAGTTTTTTATAAACTATTTAAGTTTTTATAAAAAGTTATTAAAATTAAATTTTTCATTATTTTAGTAAATTTATTAAAAAATATTGAATAATAATTAATTTTTATTTAAATATTCATATAAAGAATTATTTAAATTTTTTAATATAGATTTAAATTAGAAACTACTATGTCTATTATAATATTTATGAAGAGATAAATTTATTTTAAAAATAAATTTTATTTGATTTTTTAAAGTATTTTCTTCTTATTTAACAAAAAATTAATTTATTCTAAATGGAAGATATACTAATCTAATAATAAATTTAATGTATTTAATAAAATATTTTATATTAAATACATTAAAAAATACAAATATTAAAATTTATTGTTTATTAAGATAATTAGTTATTTAATTAAAAATATTCACCATAAACTTAATTTTAAATTTTATTAAAATAAAAATATTATTTATTAGCTTTTAATAAATTATTTGTAATTTTTTCATGAAATAATTGTTATTTTAAATATTATTCATATCAGATATTTTATTTAAAATAAATGAAAGAATAATTATATTTTTATATATATAAATTTTAAAGTAATATTTTATTATTATATATATTTATTATATATTTTTATAGAAATTTAAGATTAAATTTGTTTTTTAATAGTAAATAAATTTAAATAATTCTCTTAAAAATTATATTTAATCAAATAAATATTATACTATTTATAATTTATTTAAAAAATAATATTATAAATATAATCTTTTAACAAAAAGATAAATTATAATTAAATATATAGATAATAAATTTGATATCTAAATTTCTACTATAACATTTATTTTAATTAAATTATTTAAATTATTTTAAATAAAATATTCAAGAATAAATATTTTTTATTGTATTGATTATTTAATTAATTAATAGTTATCTTTACTAAAATAAACTAATATATTTTCACAGTAATATCTAATATGAGTAAGATTATATATTTTTAAAGATATTATTTTTGATCAATCATTTTTAACAAACGCATTTTATTATAAGAAAGTAATAAAACATTATAAAAAATAAATTTAAATATTATTTAATGAATAATTTTAATAAAAGAAATTATATATGATGTTATCATGAATCAATTTTAATTATTTAAATAATAATTAAATCAATAAATTTTTTGCTGTAATTTATTACACATATTTTTATTTATATTAATAAAAATATCTGTTTTTGATTTTTAAATATATATTTTATTATAATCATAATTAATATAAATTAAATCTATTTAATACTTTTGTTATAATAAATAATTTTCTTACTATATATTAGCTACTGATTTTTATATAAGAAGAGTATAATTATTATTTTATCTTAATAAATTTTATTTTCTAAATTGATTTGATATACTAATAAATATTTAAATATTAAGATAAAAGAGAAATCAATATTTTATTTATATTTACAAAAAATATAATATAATCAAACATTAAAAATTAATAACAAAGATTCTAATAACTTTCGCACATAAAAATCTATAAATTTTATCTATCAAATTTTTACTTATAATGTGTTAAGATATCAATTAATGATTATTTTATAATATAAAATTATTTGAAATAAAAAAATATTTTTATATATAATAATATATATGAAATAAAATAAAATTTTATACTTGGAGCATTATTATGAGCAATAAAATTATTCATCTATCTGATAGTGATTTTAATAAAAAAGCTTTAGGGGCAAAAAAGCCAATATTAGTTGATTTCTGGGCAGAATGGTGTGGTCCTTGTAAAATAATTTCTACTATTTTAGATGAAATAGCAGATGAATATGCAATTAAATTAATTATTGGGAAATTAAATATTGATAATAATACTGAAACAGTAAAAAGATATACTATTCGTAGCATTCCTACTTTAGTACTTTTAAAAAACGGTGAACTAATTAATAAAAAAGTTGGACTTTTATCTAAAACTCAATTAAAAGAATTTTTAGACAATAATATTTAATTTCTTATAAAATATTAATAATAAATATTTAATTAGATAAATATTTTTTAATTTTTCTTTAGACGTTTGTTATTTATAAAATTCATAACTAGACGTTAATTTTGAAGAATGATAACTTATATCATTATTTAATATTATATATGTTTTTATTTTAATATGTACATATTAAATATTTTATTATATAAAGATATTTGTTATCTTTGAATAATTTATATTCTATAATAGTTTGAATTATATTAGACTCCAATAGTAATTTTATAGTAAATATTTTATATTTATTATTTATATAATATTATTATTTAAGTTCTAAGAAGTAAAGAGTAAAATTTTCTTATCAATTTTAAAATAAATTTTTATAGTCTTATTTTGTCTTTATTGTATAACAATATTATCTACAGTAGTAAATTAATAAATTATTTTCACTATATAAATTTATATTTTAATGAAATTGATCTATTCATCAAAAATTCTTAAGATTTTATATTTTTATTTAAATAGACATTTAGATATTGCTATATTATTTATTGTTCATAATTCAAAATATACCCCGAATTTAAGAACCCACCATTATGAATCTTACCGAATTAAAAAATACGCCTGTATCTGAATTAATTACTCTTGGCGAAAGTATAGAACTAGAGAATCTAGCTCGTATGAGAAAACAAGATATTATTTTCTCAATTTTAAAACAGCATGCGAAAAGTGGAGAAGATATTTTTGGTGATGGCGTGCTAGAAATTTTACAAGATGGATTTGGATTTCTTCGTTCTTCTGACAGTTCTTATTTAGCAGGACCTGATGATATTTATGTTTCCCCTAGTCAAATTCGTCGTTTTAATCTACGAACAGGGGATACAATATCAGGTAAAATTCGTCCTCCTAAAGAAGGAGAACGTTATTTTGCCCTACTAAAAGTTAATGAAGTCAATTTTGATAAACCTGAAAATGCTCGTAGTAAAATTTTATTTGAAAATCTAACGCCTTTACATACTAATAATCGTCTTCTTATGGAACGTGGCAATGGATCAACAGAAGATTTAACAGCTCGTGTTTTAGATTTAGCAGCCCCAATTGGACGTGGTCAGCGTGGTTTAATTGTTGCCCCACCAAAAGCAGGTAAAACTATGCTATTACAAAATATTGCAGCTAATATTGCTAATAACTATCCAGAATGTCTTTTGATGGTTTTATTAATTGATGAACGTCCAGAAGAAGTAACTGAAATGCAACGTTTAGTTAAAGGTGAAGTCATTGCATCAACTTTTGATGAACCTGCTTCGCGTCATGTTCAAGTTGCTGAAATGGTAATAGAAAAAGCTAAGCGTTTAGTTGAACATAAAAAAGATGTTATTATTCTTTTAGATTCAATTACACGACTTGCTCGTGCTTATAATACAGTAGTACCTTCTTCTGGAAAAGTATTAACTGGTGGAGTAGATGCAAATGCTTTGCACCGTCCAAAACGTTTCTTTGGCGCTGCACGTAATGTAGAAGAAGGTGGAAGTCTAACGATAATTGCTACGGCATTAATTGATACTGGTTCTAAAATGGATGAAGTAATTTACGAAGAATTTAAAGGAACAGGAAATATGGAATTACATTTGTCGCGGAAAATAGCTGAAAAACGTGTTTTTCCAGCAATTGATTATAATCGTTCTGGTACCCGTAAGGAAGAATTATTAACTTTACCAGATGAATTACAAAAAATGTGGATATTGCGTAAAATTATTCATCCTATGAGTGAAATTGATGCTATGGAATTTTTAATTAATAAATTAGCAATGACAAAAACAAATAATGAATTTTTCAATTTTATGAAGCGCTCTTAAATTGCTATTTATTTAATTTATTTAATAATTTACTAAAAACGCTATTTTTATATAGCGTTTTGTTTTATTTATTTATATTAGTTAATAATATTGTTTTATATAAATTTAACTCATTAAATATAAACAGCGAAAGATGATAGAAATATTTTATTATTATATACACTTTAAATTAAAGTATATTTAGAGTCTATATGTGAAATTTGATTCAATGAATGATTTCTAAAAAATTATAAAAGAGTATACTATTATGTACATATTGAATTTATTAATCAATGTCTTTTTAGTTTTTTTATTTTCTTTTATTTTTATATTTATTGCGCGAAAAGTGGCAAAAATATTTGGTCTAGTAGATGGACCAAATTATCGAAAAAAACACGAGGGAGAAATTCCTTTAGTTGGCGGCATTGCTGTTTTCTTTGGTATTAATTTAGCATTTATGATCACGCACGAGTATATTCCATATAAATGGTTATATTTAATTTGTGCTACAATTTTAGTATTTGTTGGTGTATTAGATGATCGCTTTGATATTAGCATTAAAATTCGCGCAACTATTCAATCGATTGTTGCGTTTTTTATGATGTATTTTGCAGATTTAACATTAGATAATTTAGGTTATATTTTTGGTCCATGGCAAATAAAATTTGGATCTTTAAGATATTTAATGACATTATTTGCTGTTTGGGTAACAGTAAATGCTTTTAATATGGTTGATGGTATTGATGGGTTATTAGGTGGACTTTCTTGTGTCTCTTTTGTTGCATTAGGTGTTTTACTTTATCAAAACGGTAATATGGCATTAGCTTTTTGGTGTTTTGCTGTTGTTGCTGCGATTCTTCCTTATATATTTTTAAATTTAGGTTTATTAGGGAAACGTTATAAAGTATTTATGGGAGATGCTGGTAGTACATTAATTGGTTTCACTATTATTTGGTTATTATTGATGTCGACACAAGGTGAACAACGTTCAATTAAACCAATAACTGCTCTTTGGATTATTGCTATCCCTCTAATAGATATGATTGCCATTATGTATCGGCGTCTTCGTAAAGGAACGAGTCTTTTTTTACCAGATAGACAACATATTCATCATTTAATTATGCGTTCTGGTTTTACTCCTAGCCAGGCTTTTATATTAATTACTTTAGCAGCAGCTATTTTAGCAGCAATAGGTCTCATTGGTGAATATTTAAATATTATTCCTGAATGGATAACATTAATATTATTTTTACTTATATTTGTTATCTATGACTATTGTATTAAACGTGCTTGGAAAGCAGTTCGTTTTTTAAAACGTATTAAACATAAAATGCAATGTATAACAAAATTAATAAACAAATATTTTAAAAAAGTTTTATATTAGTTATAATTAAAAATATAATTAAGATTTAATTCTTATTCATCAGATTTTTTTAAATATAAAAAGTTGGATATTAAAAATTTTTATTTATAACTTTTGAAAAAATGGATTATTTCTTTAGCATTTATTTTATATTTATTTTAATAATTGTTTTTATATTTTAAATAAAAATAAAACATTAATATTATTGTTGATTTAACAGTAATTAATGATTTATAGGAATATTATTCAAATAATAATTTTATAAAATTTAAATTTACATATTGATAAAATGAAAGTTAATTATTATTAAATAATTAATAATAATTATAATTATATATGAATAAAAAATGCTAATATTGACGTTAAATTATTTTACGAATTTATTAATAGTATTTAATTTACATATTAAATAATATTAAAATATTTAATGATAACATAAAATTAGTTATTGAAATAATTTTGATATAAACTAATTATTATATGAATATATTTTATCAACAAATAAATTAATTTAAATTTTAATTGAAAAATTAAAGATATATAATTAACAAAGAAATAATTTTCAAAAATTATTATTTAATCATCAAAAAGTAATTATAAAGTAAGTTATGAGTAATATTTAAATAATTTTAAATAATTTTTAAAATACTAAAAATAAATTTTTTACTTAATAATATAAATATATTTATTGTTTAATTATTTAATTAAAGAATATATTTTATTTGACATGCATCATTATTATAGGTGTTATAAGAATAAATTAAAATATTATAAGCAATAGAGTATAATTATAATAATAACTATAATTAAAATATAGTTATATTAGTAACGTTAAATTTATAAGGATTTATTATTAAATATAATATCTATAAATATAGATATTCAAATACACTAAGAATCTATAATTAAACATGATAATCCTTATCGAATATTAATATTTGTGTTTTTAGAATGATTAATGTTCTAAATAAGTTAAATATTACTTTATTAAAGCGTTAATCTAATTATTTACTAAAATTATATATTTACTAAAATATATAATAATAGAGAACTTTAATAAGTTATAAATATATTTAAAATAAATCATTTATTAATGAGATATTTCATAAATAAATAATGCTAAGATAAAAAGAGAGTCATTGTGAAAGTATTGACTGTATTTGGTACTCGTCCTGAAGCTATAAAAATGGCACCACTTGTGCATGCTTTGATAAATGATAAAACTTTTGAGTCGAAAGTCTGTGTAACTGCTCAACATAGAGAAATGTTAGATCAAGTATTACAGCTTTTTAAGATTATACCTGATTATGATTTAGATATTATGATTCCAGGACAAGATTTAACTAATATCACTTGTCGTATTCTTGAAGGAATAAAACCTATATTATTATCTTTTAAACCAGATGTAGTATTAGTTCATGGAGATACAACTTCAATGATGGCAACTAGTTTAGCTGCTTTTTATCAACATATTTTGGTTTGTCATATTGAAGCAGGATTGCGCACTGGTAATTTGTATTCTCCTTGGCCAGAAGAGGTAAATCGTAAAATTGTTAGTTATCTTGCTATGTATCATTTTGCGCCAACTGAGCATTCTAAAAAAAATTTACAAAATGAGTTAATTCCAGCTCATCGTATTTTTGTTACAGGTAACACTGTAATAGATACATTATTTTGGGTTCGAGATAAAATTACAAATAATGCTATACTTAAAAAAAGTCTTTCTGCGCAATATCCTTTTCTTAATAAAAATAAAAAAATGTTATTAGTTACAACTCATAGGCGAGAAAATTTTGGTAACGGATTTGAACGTATTTGCCATGCATTAACTGAAATTGCCAGAAATCATAATAACGTTCAATTAGTTTATCCTATTCATCTTAATCCAAATATTAGAGAACCAGTACAGCGAATTTTGTATGGTATTAATAATATAATCTTAATTAATCCACAGAATTATTTACCTTTTATTTATTTAATGAATAAAGCTTATTTAATACTAACTGATTCTGGTGGTATTCAAGAAGAAGCACCGGCTTTAGGTAAACCAGTCTTAGTAATGCGCGATACTACTGAGCGACTTGAAGCAATTGAAGCTGGTACGGTACGTTTAGTTGGTACAAAAAAAGAAAAAATTGTTCAATTGGTAACACAATTATTAACAGATGATTTTTATTATCAGAAAATGAGTAAAGTACATAATCCATATGGTGATGGCAAAGCTTCTCAACGAATTATTAAAGCGTTGAAACAATTAGGCGATACACATTATGAGTTTTGAAATTATTTCTGTTATTGGTCTAGGTTATATAGGTTTATCTACAGCAGCAGCTTTTGCTGCACATCAAAAAAAAGTGATTGGAGTTGATATTAATCAATATACGGTTAATACAATTAATCAAGGTAAAATTCATATTATTGAACCTGATCTAGAAAAGGCTATAAAAATAGCTGTAGAAGGTGGATATTTAAAAGCGTTTACTATGCCTCAAAATGCAGATGTTTTTTTGATCGCAGTTCCAACTCCACTTAAAAATGATCATAAACCTGATCTATCTTATGTTATGGCAGCAGCAGAGTCAATTACATCATTATTAAAAAAAGGTGATTTGATTATTTTAGAATCAACCTCTCCTACTGGAACAACTGAACAAATGGCATGTCGATTGGCAATTATGCGTTCTGATTTGACATTTCCACAACAACAAGGTGAAAATTCAGATATTGATATTGCTTATTGTCCTGAACGCGTTTTATCAGGAAGAGTTATGATTGAAATAATTAAGAATGATCGAATTATTGGTGGTATGACAATGAAATCATCTCAACGAGCTAGTGAATTATATAAAATTTTCATTTCTGGTAAATGTATGATTACTGATGCAAAAACAGCTGAAATGTGTAAATTAACAGAAAATAGTTTTCGTGATGTAAATATTGCTTTTGCTAATGAGTTATCTTTTATTTGTGCTGAACAAGGAATTAATATTTATGAGTTAATTAATTTAGCTAATTGTCATCCTCGAGTTAATATTTTACAGTCAGGCCCAGGCGTTGGTGGGCATTGTATTGCAGTTGATCCTTGGTTTATTATTGCTCAAAATCCAAAACAATCTCGTTTAATTCATATGGCCCGTTTAGTTAATGATAGCAAGCCAATTTGGGTTATTAATCAAGTTAAAACAATGTTAACGAATTGTTTAATCGAAACAGGTAAACGAGAAAATGAAATTAAAATCGCTTGTTTTGGTCTTACTTTTAAACCAGATATTGATGACTTACGAGAAAGCCCTGCTATAAAAATTATTAAAATGATTACTAATTGGAATATTGATACAATTTTTGTGATAGAACCAAATATTAATAAATTACCAAAATCATTGGATGGTCTCTGTCAATTAGTATCTATTGAGGTTGCTATTGCTAATTCAGATATTATTTTATTACTTGTTGACCATAAAGAATTTAAGGAAATTAATAGTAAACAAATCAAACAAAAATGGATTATTGATACAAAAGGAGTTTGGTGTTGAAACGTATTTTAATTACTGGTGGCGCTGGATTCATTGGTTCTGCGGTCGTTCGTTATATTATTGAGCATACTAACGATACCGTAATAGTTATCGATAACTTAACTTATACTAACAACATACAATTATTAACTTCAGTTATAAAAAGTTCTCGTTATATTTTTTCTAAAATAAATATTTGTAATCGAGTAAAAATTAATAAAGTATTCAAAAAATATCAACCTGATGTTATTATGCATTTAGCAGCAGAAAGTCATGTTGATCGTTCAATTAATAAACCAATAGATTTTATTAAAACCAATATTATTGGTACTTATTTTTTATTAGAAGCAGCTCGTAATTATTGGAATAATTTAAACCAACAAAAAAAAGAATTATTTCGTTTCCATCATATTTCTACTGATGAAATTTATGGAGATCTACAAGCTAATGAATCGTTATTTACAGAAAAAACACCTTATGCACCAAGTAACCCTTATTCAGCTTCAAAAGCCTCTAGTAATCATTTAGTAAAAGCTTGGCGACGTACTTATGGTTTACCGATATTAATAACTAATTCTTCAAATAATTATGGTCCTTATCACTTTCCTGAAAAATTAATTCCTTTGATGATTTTAAATGCAATAAAAGGTAAACCTTTACCTATTTATGGCAAAGGCGAACAAATACGTGATTGGCTTTATGTTGAAGATCATGCACGCGCATTATATTTAGTTATCAGCCATGCAGATATTGGTAAGACTTATAATATTGGTGCTCATAATGAGCGTAAAAACATTGATGTTGTAAAAATTATTTGTGACTTATTAGAAGAATTATATCCAATTAAACCTAATGGAATCAATCATTATCGTGATTTAATTACTTATGTAAAAGATCGTCCTGGACATGATATGCGTTATGCTATTGATGCCAGTAAAATAGAGAAAGAATTAGGTTGGAAGCCACAAGAAAGTTTTGAATCAGGTATCCGAAAAACAGTTAAATGGTATTTAAATCATAAAAATTGGTGGAATAATAATACATAAAATAATTAATATTTATATAAATATTAAGTTTATTAATATAATAGGAAATAGAAAAAATAATGAAAGGTATTATTTTGGCTGGTGGATTAGGAACTCGTTTATATCCAGTTACACGGGTTATTTCTAAACAACTTTTACCTATTTATGATAAACCAATGATTTATTATCCTCTATCAGTGTTAATGTTAGCTGGTATAAGAGAAATATTGATTATTTCAACACCTAATGATCTTCCTGATTATCAACGTTTATTTGAAGATGGTGATGATTTTGGTGTTAACTTTACCTATGCGATACAACCTTCACCAGATGGATTAATACAAGCATTTTTGATTGGTGAAAATTTTATTAATAATAATTCTTGCTGCTTAATATTAGGTGATAATATCTATTTTGGTCAGGCTTTTAGTCCTAAATTAAAATCTGTTATAGCTCGACAAACTGGAGCAACTATTTTTGCTTATCAAGTGATGGATCCTGAACGTTTTGGGGTAGTTGAGTTTGATGAACAGTTTAAAGTATTATCAATTGAAGAGAAGCCTCAACGAGCTAAGTCTAACTGGGCGATTACAGGTCTTTATTTTTATGATAATCAAGTTATTAATTTTGCAAAACAAATTAAACCATCTTTACGAGGAGAACTTGAAATTACTTTTCTTAATCAAATGTATCTTAAACGTGGTGAATTAAATGTTGAACTATTAGGACGAGGATTTGCATGGTTAGATACTGGAACTCATGACAGTTTAATTAAAGCTAGTACATTTGTACAAACGGTTGAAAAAAGACAAGGATTTAAGATCGCTTGTTTGGAAGAAATAGCATGGCGTAACGGTTGGTTAACTGATCAACAAGTTAAAAAATCAGCGGAAAAACTTGCAAAAACTGCTTATGGTCAATATTTACAGGATTTACTATATGTTTGTCCACGCTAATATTAAAAAACTTAATTGGGAAAGTAATTTTTTTAAACGTAAAATAGCAAAGTTAGATTTTTCACCTAATGCGCCAATTATTTTATTAAGTCAATTAGTTGATTATAATATTGTACAAGCTAAAATTTCTACCGATAATACTAAATTAATTGATAGAATGATGACTATGGGGTTTTTATTGGTTGAAGGTGAAATTAATTTTTGCCTAAATATTACCAATATCATAAAAAAATATAATTTAACTATAAACATAGCAGTTGAAAGGGATATTAAAGAGCTAAAAAATATTGCTATTACAGCTTTTTTACATAGTCGTTTTCGTGCGCCATGGTATCGATTAATAGATAATGCTCGTTTTTATTCTCTTTGGATTGAAAAAACTGTTAAAGGTACTTTTGATGATGTTTGTTTATTAGTTAGAGGTATACAAGGAGATATTTATGGATTTGTCACAATAAAAAAATTATCAATAGAGAAAGAAGCAAGAATTGGTTTATTAGCTACTGTTCTTGCTCATCAAAAAAAGGGTATTGGTAAACAATTGATAATAACAGCATGTCAATGGTGCGCCCAACAAGGAAGAAAAAAATTAAGAATAGCAACTCAAATTAGTAATATTAATGCCATGCGTTTATATTCAAAAATGGGTGCGCAAATTAAAAGTACAGATTATTGGTTATATCGAGGACAACATGATTCCATTTAATAAACCACCAATTGTAGGTACTGAATTAAATTATATAAAAAAGGTTATAAATGGTGGTAAGTTATGTGATAATAATTTCTTTATTGAGCGTTGTCAAAAATGGATGGAAAAATATTTTCAATGTTTGAAAGTGTTATTAACACCTTCTTGTACTGCATCTTTAGAAATGGCCGCAATTTTACTTAATATTAAATTTGGTGATGAAATTATTATGCCAAGTTTTACATTTTCTTCTACTGCTAACGCTTTTGTGCTTAGAGGAGCAACTATTGTATTTATCGATATACGTCCTGATACTATGAATATGGATGAAAATAAAATTAAAGCCGCGATTACAAATAAAACTCGAGTAATTGTAGCTGTTCACTATGCTGGCGTGGCTTGTGAAATGGATACTATTATGATGTTAGCAGAAAAATATCATCTTTATGTTGTTGAAGATGCAGCTCAAGGTGTTATGTCTACTTATAAAGGTAAAGCACTTGGCACAATAGGACATATTGGTTGTTATAGTTTTCATGAAACAAAAAATTATTCTTCTGGCGGTGAAGGTGGTGCTGTACTAATTAATATTCCTTCACTTATTGAACGAGCAGAAATTATTCAAGAAAAAGGAACTAATCGTAATCAATTTTTTCGCGGGCAAGTCAATAAATATATTTGGCGTGATATTGGTTCTAGTTATTTAATGTCAAGTCTGCAAGCAGCTTATTTATGGGCGCAATTAGAACAAGCTGAAAAAATTAATCGTCGTAGATTAAATTTATGGAGAAATTATTATCAAATACTCAAACCTTTAGCTAAAATTGGAAAACTAGATTTACCTATTATACCAACTTATTTACAACATAATGCTCATATATTTTATATTAAACTGAAAGATATTAAGCAAAGAACAGCATTTAATAAGCATATGAAAGCAGCAAATATTTTGTCAGTATTTCATTATATTGTTTTGCACTCTAGCCCAGCTGGTTATAAATTTGGTCGTTTTCATGGTGATGATTGTTATACAACAAAAGAAAGTAATCGTTTGATTCGTTTACCTATATTTTATAATCTTACAAAGAAAAAACAGCAACAAGTAATCAATCAAATTCAATGTTTTTTTATTTAATATGTCTTTAACTAAAGCGTCCATTTGGACGGCAATTTCAATTTTGATAAAAATTGGCACTGGATTAATTATTATCAAATTATTAGCCATTTCTTTTGGTCCAATTGGAGTTGGTCAAATAGGAAATTTTCGTCAACTAATTATTATTCTTGGTATTTTATCTGGTGCTGGAATTTATAATGGAGTAACTAAATATGTAGCTGAATATCATCAAATACCAACAAAATTAAGTGCACTATTAGGTACATCATCATCAATTATTTTAGGGTTTTCAACCATATTAGCGATTATTTTTTTATTTTTTAGTTCATTTATTAGTTTTACATTATTTGGTCATATTCAATACAAAATGGTTATTTGTGCTCTAGGATTGATACAAATAGTAATTGCTTATGCTAATTATTTTTTAGCAATATTAAAGGGTTTTCGTGATGCAAAAAGTAATGCACTATCAATTAGCATAGGTAGTTTAATAGGAATAATTATTTATTATTTTTTCTTTAAATTAAGTGATTATAAAGGATTCTTAATAATATTAACCTTAATTCCTGCATTAATTATTGTGCCATCAGGAGTTTTTATTTTACGTTACAAGAAATTATATTTGTCATATTTTAAACCATGTTGGAATATTGCTATTGTTTATAATTTAACTAAATTTACTTTAATGACATTGATAACTTTAGTTACATTACCGATTGCCTACATTATAATAAGAAATTTATTGATTAATCAATATGGTTGGAATGAAGTGGGTATTTGGCAAGGAATAAGTAATATTTCAGATATATATTTACAATTTATTACTATATCTTTTAATGTTTATTTATTACCAACTTTAGCTAAATTAAAACACGAAGATAAAATTAGTGTAGAAATTTTTAAAACCTTAAAGTTAGTTTTACCAATAATAATAATAGTTAGTATTATCATATGGCTATTACGAGATTTTATAATATTATTAATTTTTTCTGATAAATTTATATTAATGCGTAATCTTTTTGCTTGGCAATTAATTGGTGATGTATTAAAAATTAGTTCTTATATATTTGGTTATTTAGTTATCGCTAAAGGAGCATTACACTTTTACATTTTAATGGAAGTGATTCAATTTATTTTATTAATAGGGTTTGCTTATTATTTAATACCAACTTCAGGCGCTTTAGGTGCTTCTAAAGCTTATATGACAACTTATATTATTTATTTTATGCTTTGTAGTAGTGTATTTTATATTTATAAAAGGAAGAAATGAAAACTTTAATCCATGTATTAGGATCTGATATCCCACATCATAATCAAACAATATTAACATTTTTTAATGATATTTTATATTTATCCGTACCATCAAAAGAAAAAAGACACTTTATGGTTGTTAGTCATGATATCACTCTAAAATCACAATATCCTCATTTATATATTAATCAATTTTATAGTAAAAAAGCAATTGCTAATGTTATTATTATGAAAGCAAAAGTAAACAGAAATTGTCAATTCTTTTTTCATGGTCAATTTAATATATTAATTTGGTTTGCATTATTAGTTGGAAAGATTCGTAGAAAACAATTTTTATGGCATATTTGGGGAGCTGATCTTTATGAAGATTTAGCTACATTAAAATTTAAATTATTTTATTATTTTCGACGAATGGCATATAAACGGGTTGGGCATGTTTTTGCTACACGAGGGGATTTAAATTATTTTTCTCATTTAAATTTATCTATACCAACATCTTTACTTTATTTTCCAACAAAAATGAATCTACCTTTAACCGCCTATAAAAAAATAATTAACAAAACAAATCGAATAACAATTTTAATTGGTAATTCAGGTGATGAATCTAACCGACATATCGAAGCATTATTAGCAATTAAGAAACAATTTACTAGTCAACATATTAAAATTTTTATTCCTATGGGATATCCAGATAATAATAAAGCATACATTACAAAAGTTACCAATGCAGCTAAAAATTATTTTCATAACGGAGAAGTAATAATTATTAATAAAAAAATGCTTTTTAATGATTATTTTACTTTATTAAGTTATTGTAATTTAGGATATTTTATTTTTAATCGACAACAAGGTATAGGTACATTGTGTCTATTAATTCAGCTTGGAATTCCTTTTATTATTAGCAGAAAAAATTATTTTTGGCAAGATCTTATTGAACAATCAATACCTTTTTTATTTTATCATAATCAATTAGACAACCAACAACTTGTTATTATTAAACAAAAAATGATGGTAATTGATAAAAGTCAAATATCTTTTTTTAATCCTAATTTTATTGAAGGATGGAAAACTCTATTAGTCTCGATAAGGTAACGACAATGATTTTTATGGACTTTGGATGTCTATCGATTGTTTATTTTATCTCTTTAGTATTAATTTTAACATTAATATATCGTGAATTTCGACGAATCTATTTTAATTTTAATGTTTTTTTTTCTTTACTTTATTTATTGACATTTTATTTTGGTTTTCCATTAACAGGATTACTTATTTTTAAATTTAATGTTAGTGTAGCACCATTAAATGCATTATTAAATGAATTACTCTTATCTATTAGTTTTTATATTATTTATTATATTGTTTATAAAATTCGATTATGTAGTGATATTCAACGATCTAAAGAGATATCCTTTACAATAAATAAAATAGAAACGAAATTAACTTGTTTTTTATTAATATTTATTGCTATATTGACGGCAGCTATATTTTTTTTACAAAATGGATTTTTATTTTTTCGTTTGCAATCCTATAGTCATATTTTTTCTAGTGAAATTTCTAATGTAGCATTAAAACGTTTTTTTTATTTTTTTATTCCAGGGATGTTGATTTTATATTTTTTAAAACCAACTATATATCGTTGGTTATTTTTTTTATTTACCACAATGTCTTTTGGAATTTTTACTTATCTAATTGTTGGTGGAACACGAGCTAATATTATTCTTGCTTTTTTAGTTTTTTTGTTCATTGGTATTGTCCGTAGATGGATTAATTTATGGATGTTAATTATTGGTAGTATTATCGGTATTTTCGGTATGTTTTTTTTAGCATTAAAACGTTATAAATTAGATCTTAACAGTACATCGATGTTTTATACTTTTCTTTATTTAACACGTGATACTTTTTCTCCTTGGGAAAATTTAGCGTTATTATTAGCTAATTATAATAAGATTGAATTTCAAGGATTAGCTCCTATTATACGTGATTTTTATGTTTTTATTCCAACTTGGTTATGGCCTGAACGTCCAGATAAGATACTTAATTCAGTTAATTATTTTACATGGAAAGTACTTAATAACAACTCTGGTTTAGCTATATCACCTACATTAATTGGTTCTTTAATCGTAATGGGAGGTTTTATTTTTATTCCTATTGGTGCTATTTGTGTTAGTTTTATTATTAAATGGTTTGACTGTTTTTTTGAAAAAAGCAAAATAGAAAAAAATCATTACAAAACTATTATTCAGCAAAGTTTCTATTTTGGTGCTATTTTTAATATCATCATTCTTGTTCGTGATGGTGTTGACTCTTTTGTATCGCGAATTGTATTTTTTACTTTAATATTTTCATTTTGTTTGTTTATAGCAAAATTTCTTTATTGGTTATTTGTTAAAATAGGTTTAATTCAGATATATACTGTTATTTATTCTAAAAATAATCTAAATAATAGTTTATTAAAGTAATCTATGAATCAACAAGTGATTATGAAATATAATATTCGAGGTTATCTTATCTTAGGTTTTCATGATATAATTCATTTAGTAAATTATTTATTTTCAGATCAACAAATTAAGAGTGGAATATTGATAGCTATTAATGCAGAAAAAATCTTAATTGCAGAGAAGAATAGTGATTTAAATAAACTGTTAACTGAAGCTGAATATTTATATGCAGATGGAATTAGTATTGTAAGAGCAATTTCTCGTAAATACCCAGAAGCAAAGGTTTCACGTATTGCCGGTGTTGATTTGTGGGAAGAATTAATGCAAATCGCTGGACAAAAGTCAACTCCAGTATTTTTACTTGGTGGAAAAAAAGAAATTATTAAAAAAACTAAAAATAGACTTTATACTCAATGGCGTGTAAATATTGTTGGTAGTCAGGATGGTTACTTTAAATCTGAACAGCATGAAATATTATTTAATCAGATTAAAAATAGTGGGGCTAAGATTGTTACGGTTGCATTAGGTTCACCAAAACAAGAATTTTTTATCCGTGATTGTCGAAAATTTTATCCAGATTCACTTTATATGGGAATAGGTGGTACTTATGATATTTTTACTGGAAAAATAAAACGAGCACCTAAATTATGGCAACAATTAGGATTAGAATGGTTATATAGACTACTTGCTCAGCCATGCCGTATTAAAAGACAGGTAAAATTATTACATTTTCTATGCTATTATTATAGTGGAAAACTTTAGTTTTTATTGATAAATTATTTTATTTAATAGTTTTATGTTAATAAAAGTAGATTTTAATTTTATTTTTCTATAAACTTTAAAATAAGTTTTATTTAATAAATATTTATCATAATTAAGTAATTAACATTATTGTGATGTATTTATAAAGAAATTAATTAATATCTTTTAAACATAAATAATATTATTTTTTATTCAAATATGAATATTTGATATTATAAAGTTATTATTAAATTTTTATAGAAAAAACTAAATAAGACTTATGTTATAGTATTAAAATAAGATATATCTAATTAATTAAATTAAATAAAATAATTTTTGTTAATTTATTTATTAATTATTTATCATATTAAATGATTATTATTTTTTTACTAAGTTATATTATTAATTAATAATTTATTTTTATAATGAATATTTAATTGGATTGATATTATTTTTTAAATATGTTAGAATTTATTTTTTATTTAATTATAAATTTTTATTAAAAATAAAAGATTCTTAATAAGGAGAAAAATTTTAGTATTTTATTATATATAAATAAATATTATTTTAATATTATAAATTATTTTGATTTATATTTATATTGATTTTAATTTACTTAATTATAAGATAATCTAATATTTTTAGTTAATTAAAATTATATTTTAACTTAATTAATTTAATTATATTATACTTAAATAGTAAGTTATATTCTTAAATTAGCAATAGAAAGTTATAATAAGTATTCATATAATTTTTAATTAGATTATAATATTTTTATTATAATAAAAATATTTTAAAAATAATCTTTTTATGGAACTTTAGTAATTAAATAAAATTTTTGTTCATTGTTACTAAAATTTGTTTAAAATACTACATTAAAAATAATTAATATTATTTACTATTAAATTTTTAATATTAGTATTGTTTTATTAATATAATTTTATATTAATAAATGTTGAATAACAAATTATATTTTATTATAAAATTATCTATTATAAAAAATTTTATTAAAAGTAATAATACATGGTTCATTTATAAAAACATATTACATATAAATCATAAATTATTTTATTACTTTAATAATTTTTTAATAAAAAATTATTAAAAATATTTTTAAATCAATATTATTTTAACATGTAAATAATTTAATTTTATTTTTAATTTATCTATTCATTAGAATAGTAATAAAAATTCAAATATAAATTTATTATTAATTATTAAAAATATTAATTTAATAATTAAAATGAATAAAAATTTTTTATTAAAAAACTAGAGAATATATAATTAAATTTGCATTATTTTTATATTTAATTGAGTTAAACGTCCGTAGCTCAGTTGGATAGAGCGCTACCCTCCGGAGGTAGAGGTCTCAGGTTCAAATCCTGTCGGGCGTGTTATTCATTATATATTATAATTTTAAGTAAACTAATATTAATTTTTTTAATTAATTATTTTTTTAAAAATCTATGGTGGCTATAGCTCAGTTGGCAGAGCTCCGGATTGTGATTCCGGTTGTCGTGGGTTCGAATCCCATTAGTCACCCCATAATTATTATGTTTAATTCATATCGATATTGAACAAACAAACAATATACATTGTATATATGTATTATTTTTTAAAGAATTTTTAATTATAAGTTTATTATTTTAAATAAAAAATATAAATTTGTAAAATTGTATAAATATTATTAAAATAAAATTTTTAATAAAAAATATAAATAAATTAATTTAGAATTAATAAATTACAAGTTTAACTTTTTTATTTTATTATTTAAATTTTAAAAAATCTATGATTTATTGTAGAGTTTTTTAAAATTATATATTAAACTATATAAATATTTTATAATTTTATTAATGATGGATAGTTTAATAATACATATCATCACTTTTAATAATTAAAATAAATAAAATTTTTTACTAAAAACTAGTTAATAATTAATTAATATTAATTCAATAATTTAAATAAAATTTTTAAATAAAAAAATACTTTATTTAAAGTATATAACATTGTATGTTTTGAAACAAATTTAATTTATAAATTTTTATTTTTTATCTTACATAACAATATACATTTATTTGTTATTATTAATTTATTATTTTATTTATTATTTATTAATATTTTATGATTGATATAATAAAATCATATTTATTATAATAAATATTATAATAATATATCATTAAGTAAATTTAAACTACTTTTATATAAAATATAAATATAGATACTTATTATAGTTATGTAAATTTTATTATTATTTTAAAATATTTGATATATTTTTTTATTTCATTATATTTATTTTAATTTAATATAATTAATATGTTATTATTAATTATATTAAAGCTTGAATTAAGGCATTATTATTAGCACTTTTAGCTATTTGTATTGATTGCCATCCTAATCTGTAAGCAGTAGTGGCTAAACGTTCACTAACGATAATTAAATGCCGAGAAAGCAGCCATGGTTTTACTTCATCTGTAATTAAGTTAAATAACAAATGTAACATTTCGCCACTAGTAACAATAATTGTTTTAATATTTTTTTGTTGCCATTGTAATTCAAAAGTTTGTGGATTATATTTTATTGGTTGACGTTGATAACACTCACAATAATCAATATGACTTCCACGCAATTTTAATGTTTTAAGAAGTAATTCACGCCCACCATTACCTCCTAATAATAATGATTTTTTACCTAAAAGTGATTGTAAATCAGGTAATTCAAGTAATGTTTCACTAGTTTCACCTTTTTGAGATAATCGAATAGGTAAATTAGTTAATTGATGAAAAATTAATCCTGTTGAATATCCTATGCCATAATAAAATAAAATATCAGGCCATTTTTGTTTTGTTAAATAAAGAACTGAATTAGCATATAATACTGCATTTGGCGATAAGAAAAAAACATAATCACCATTAGTTAATTTTGCTAATTTACTTTGTAAAAAAGATAATTCATTACCTTGTTTAATTTTAATTAATGGAGCGTGAAAAGCTATTTTTCCTAATAATCTAATGTATTTAACCAATTTTTTGCCATTAGGATTTGGTCTTGTGACCAATATACTCATTAAAAAATACTCCTGTAGAAATTTTATTAAGAATTTGTTTAGCACCATTATTAAGTAATTTTTCTGCAAGATCAATACTAGCTTTTTTTGTATTTTCAGGGTAAAAATATGTTTCTCCACGAATAATTTGACTACCATCAGGTGCACCAACTAAAGCTCTTAACCAAATTTTTTTATTTTTCCAAATAGCATATCCTCCCATTGGGACTTGACAGTTACCTTGTAATCGATTATTAACAGTACGTTCTGCTTGAATACAAATAGCAGTATCATAATGATGTAATGGCGTTAGAAAATTTTGTATATTGTAGTCATCAAGACGACATTCAATACCAATGGCACCTTGTCCAACTGCAGGTAATAAGTGTTCAGTTGATAATGGTATATATGTTCGTTTATTTAAATTAAGACGCTTTAAACCAGCAACAGCAAGAATAATACCATTATACTCACCATTATCTAATTTATTAAGTCGTGTTTCGACATTACCGCGTAAATTTTGAATAATTAAATGTGGATAAGTATATCGTAATTGACATTGACGACGTAAACTTGATGTTCCTATAACACTTCCAGCTGGAAGTGCATCAAGAGAATCATATTGATTAGATATAAAGGCATCATGAGGATCTCCTCGCTGACAAATAGCTATTAATCCTAAATTTTTAGGAAAAGTAGCAGGAAGATCTTTTATAGAATGAACAGCGATATCAGCTTGATTTTTTAATAATGCATTTTCTAATTCTTTAACAAAAAGACCTTTTCCACCAATTTTAAATAGCGGAGTATCAATTAAAATGTCACCTTGAGTACTTATAGGTATAAGCTCAATCATTAATTTTGGATGATATTTTTTTAGTTCTGTTTTTACAAAAATCGCTTGATGCATTGCTAATAGACTTTTTCTTGTTGTGATACGTAGTGTTTTTATTGACATATTTTTATCTTTTTTTAAAAATAATTACATTATGAATAAATTATAAAAATATAGTTATTAATTTTGATGTTTTTATAAATTATCTTTAATTATAGTCAATTATAGCCAATTAATAAATATGGCTAATATATAAGCGATATAAGATTATAGATAGAATAAATATCTTACAATAATTAAAGAAAAGTATTTTTTATTATTAAATAGAAAATAAAGTTATATATTTAATTAATTATAATATTTATAAGAATATTTCTTATTAAAGAAGATTATGTAAATTTATAAGAAAATTTAATTAATTATTTGATTTTTATAATGAAAATTATTATATATAAAAATATTTTTTATCTAAAAGAAGAGAACTTTTTTTAGGTTAAAAATTAATAGTTAATATAGATATAAACTTTACTATTTTGATTTAAATATTAAATTAATCGCGATTTTAGAAAATAATTTTAAAAAATATTATTAATATATTTTATAAGTTCAAAATTAATCATTAATTATACTAATATTATGTTTAAAATTTATTTTAAATAATATTCTTATATTTTTATATTAAAATATATAAAAATATTTAATAAAATAAATAATTACTATTAAAATGAATACTATATCTCTGATTAAATCGTTTAAATTTTGATATAATTAATTTATTAATAGTTTTATTAAATTATTAATATTCTATATTACCTTATTATATTGAATATAATCTATTTATTAGTATTTATTTTTTATTTAATTCATATAAAATTAAATAAAAAATAATTCAAAACATATTCTTTCCAAAGTTTTATTATAATAAAATAACAATAAATTATTTATTATACGTATTTATTTCATAAAATTTTATCATTAAATATTAAAAGTAAAATTTCTAATTTAAATATTTAACTATAATTAATAATATAATTAAATTAGGTAAAAGATAGATTTTATAAAAAATATGAATCAATTAATTAATAAATTTACTTAATTGGTATAAATTTTATTTTTTTTAATTAATGAAAATCACTTTTATTTTTATAAGAGTTATAATTTAAGAGATAAATATTATTATGTAACTTAACATGTATTATTATTTACATGAATTTTATTAAATAGTTATTGTGTATCTAAAAAATATTTCTATAAATTTTATGCAAATAAAAACAAACTAATTATAATAAATAATTTTATTTAAATTATTTATTATAATTAATAATTAAAAAATATTTTAATACTAATTAATATTAACTACATAAAAATATTAATCTTTCTTATAAAATAATATTGAAAAATATTTTCTAAAAATTTATTTTTTGTTATTATTCGTTGTTTTTTAAATAACAAAATTTAAAATCATTTACATACAAAAGATTTTTATACTTCAGATATATATTGTTTAATATTATAATATGTTATGCATTATTTAATGTAAATAAATAATTTTAAGTATCTTTATTTTATAAGTTGCTTTTTTATTATAAAATTTATCTGATTAAAATAATATCTTCAAAACTAACAATAATTAATGAAAATATGTTAGCATAGATTGTTAGTTTATAAAAATAAAATATAAAAATTAAATATATTCAATAAACAAAATTAGTAAAAATAATATAAATATAAAATATGCATAATAAATTATTTAATAGTATAATTTATAATTATTATATTTTTTTATTTTTTATACAATAATTTATAAATTATTGTAAATTTATAAAATATTATAATATTAATATATAAATTTTATAAAATTTATCTAAAATATATCTTATTTTTTGTTTATATTTCTATTTCTCTTGTAGATTGTAGATTGCAGTAATTATTATTATATTATAATAATTATTTGATTAAATATTATTTTTAAAATATAAAAATAAATTTTCTTATTCAATCGTTATTATATATATAAAAAATTTTATATAATTTTTAAAATTTATTATTTAATAAAAAATTTTTAATTCATAGAATAATATAAAAAATAATAATTCTAATCAAATTATTATTTTAGATTTACTTAATATAAATATATTAGTTTTTATGATCTAGCATCATATCTTAACTTAAATAATAATTTATTATATTATATTTTTTAATAAAATATAATATTTCTCTTTTTTGTAAAAGTTTTAATATAAAATAAATAAAGATATTTTTATATCAAATTTTATTGAAATTTTTTTTATAATTAAGAAATGATAGATTAATTACTACATTTATTTAATAATTAATTTTAAATTATATAAATATTAATTTTAATATTTATATTTCAAATAAAGAATTTAACAAGAATTTATTTTAAGAAAAATTAGGTATTATTTTTTTTATATAAATTAATAAGAAATAATGATATTTTTGTTTTAAAAATTATTAATTATACGAAATTATTAATAATTTTATTAAAAAATATAAATTAATATTTTAGTATAATTTTATTATTTCTTACTTAATATTAATTTTTTATTTTATAATTAATTATCAGTTAGTTTAGTTAATATAACTAGTTATATTAACTATGGCATTATTTTAATAATTTATAATAATTTAATTATTTTTAGAATTCTAATATCATAATATTATCGTGAATTTTATAATTAATATAAATATCATTATAATAATTTATTAAATTTATTTTTATTTTTTATAAAATTTATCAATTAACCGATAAGATTTTATTTATCATTATAATTTTTTTATTTTTTTATTTATACCTGTAATTATAAGTTATAAAAAATAATAAATTAATAGTATAGTCTTTAATATAATGAAAAAATTAACTTTGTTATTTATGATATTAATATTATTAAACTTAGTTTCTTCTTGTGGTTTAAAAGGTCCACTCTATTTTCCAATAAAAGAAATAGATAAAAAACTTAAAAGTATGATTTTATCTAAAAATAAATTATTAATCGATAGAAATAAAAATACTTCATGTATCGATTAATAAAAAATATTCAATTAATTGGTTATGATGGAGTAGAAAATGCAATTTTCAAAAATGCATGGTTTGGGTAATGATTTTATCATAGTAGATGCTGTTACTCAAAATGTTTATTTTTCTACTGAACTTATTTGTCGTTTATCCAATAGATATAAAGGAATTGGATTTGATCAACTTTTAGTTGTTGAAGCTCCTTATGATCCAGATCTTGATTTTCATTATCGTATTTTTAATGCTGATGGTAGTGAAGTAGTTCAATGTGGTAATGGTGCTCGTTGTTTTGCTTCATTTGTTCATCTTAAAAAATTGACAAATAAACGTGATATTAAAGTAAGCACTAAATCTGGTAGATTGACATTATCAATAAAAGAAAATAAAGATGTTTGTGTTAATATGGGTATTCCTGAATTTGAAAAAAATAAACTACTATTTAGTTTAAAAAAGTCTAAGAAAATTTATATAATTAAAACTAAACAACGAATAGTATTATCTGGATTAGTTTTTATTGGAAATCCTCATTGCGTATTACAAGTTGAAGATATTGATACAGCTGAAGTTTCTTTATTAGGCCCAATACTCGAAAACCATGAATATTTTTTTGATCGAGCTAATATAGGATTTATGCAAATTATCAATCATGAACATATTCGATTACGTGTATATGAGCGTGGTGTAGGAGAAACACAAGCTTGTGGGAGTGGGGCTTGTGCTGCTGTTGCTATTGGTATTAAACAAGGTTTATTAAAAAAAAACGTTCGTGTTGATTTGCCTGGTGGTATGTTAAAAATTAATTGGAATGGATTTGGTTACCCTTTATTTATGACTGGTCCAGCGACACATGTTTATGATGGCATTATTCATTTTTAAATTTTGTTTACTTAAAAGATTTTATTACAAACAAAAGAAATAAAATTTAATTATTAATTATTATTAAATGATTAAATTATTATAAAATATCATAAAAAATTATGATTTTTTATTTATAATGTATTTGATTTTAAATAAATTCTTATTTTTATATTATTTATCAAGTAATTTTATTAATTAAACATTGTATAAAATGCTAATAATTATATATCTAAATTTAAAAAAATATACAGTAATTAATTTATCATGATTGTAATAATGAAGTATTTTTAATTAATTATTGAAATTAATTATTGATTATTAAAAATAAATAATATTATTAATTTTCAGCAATATTTATATAGTTTATCTAAAAAATTTAATTTAAATAATGATTATATTCGATTATTTAGTTATTATTAGTTAATAAAATATAGAAATAAATATCTAAAAAGTAATGATTTTTTATTAGGTATTTGTAAATTCGTTCATATTTATTGGTTTTTGTAAAAAAATACTATTTTTGTATATTAATTAATAGTAAAGAGATATTAATATTAATGTCAATAAAAAAATTATGTCAGTTTTGTAGTTATTTTTTAAAAAGATGTTATTATTTAAGAATAATGATCTTTAGTAGTCATGATATTCAATATTATTAAAAAGTATGATAAAATAATATTTAATTATTTAGATAAATTATTATCAGATTTATTTTTTGTTGGTAATATGTATATAAAATTAATATTATAAAATAATAAAATTTATAATATTTATATTAATTATTTTATGTTACTTATATTGTATAATATAATTTTAATTTAATAATAATTATTTATTATAGACATTAGTTAATCTTTTTATTAATAAGTATTATTATAAATATAAATATAAATATAAACAATTATTAATATTTATATTTATATAATAACTGTAAAATACAGTCAATAATATTAAGAATATTATAATTTTTTATTTATAATTTTATTATTAAAAATTTGGTTAAAATTATAAAAAATAAATTTTATTTATTTAAATAAATATCGATGTTAATCAAATTAATTAGTTATTAAATATTAGATTTGATAAAATTTTATTATATTTGATACATAAAAATATTAAAAACTATTTTATAAGTACTAAAATAAATTTATTTAAACATATTAATTTAAATTATCAATATTTTATTTATAAAATTATAAAGTTTTATTAAAAAATAATAAAAATAAAAAATATTATTAAAATATTTATTTATTAATTTTTAAATACATCAACAATATATTAAATAATACATATCATTTAATCTCTCTATAAAATAGAGAAAAAATTTTTATTTTTTTTAAAATTAAATTAAATAATAATAAAATGTTACAAATATAAAATAAAATAAATTTGCATATATACTTTTAATTATTAATGATTTCTTTAAACTTTAATTTTTCTGTTAATAAAAATATAAGAATATATAAAAATAAATTACTAAAAAAGTTTAAATTGTAAACTATATAATTAATTCATTATTTAATATATCAAATAATGAATTAATTATATCAATTTTTAATTTTTTAACAAATAAAATTATTTATTATTTTATTCTATAATATAAATTAAAAATTTAAAAAATACATGTAAATATTTAACTAAGAATATTAAAGATATAAAAATAATTTTATAAATTTAATTATACTACATATCATTGATCATAATGTGATTAAATTATTTATATAAAGAGAATTAAATTTAAATAAATGTAATTTCATTTATTATATAATTGAATAAACTATGTAGTTTTAATATAAATATCGAAAATTAAATAATATAAAAGATAACAATGTATAATGTAAAATATAGTTATCGTTAATTTTAAAAAAAATAATTTAATAATTAAATAAATTACTATATTAAAATTAATTATAAAAATTAGTAATAAAAAATTTTAATAATATATCTATATTATTGAATAATACATGAAGAGAAATAAAATTCAATAATTTTGTTCATTAAAATAACTAGTAATAAATATTAAATTATTTTAATAATTAATGAAAATAATAAAATCAAATTTTAACTTAAAAATAACAAATAGTATAATATATTAAAATAAATTAATAATATTAAATCTAAATACTATATATTAATTCAATATATAAAATAAGCTGAATATATTGAAAATATTAAAAAAATATGTCTGTTATTTTTAATAAATTTATTGATATTATTAAATACTATATAATTTTTATTTAAATATTCAAAGTAACAATTATCTAAATTTTTTTTATATCAATATTAAAAATAATCAATATATTTAAATATTTTTTTTCTAATTAATTTTTTATTTAATAAAATAAATTAAATTCTAAATAGATATTAATTAATAACTATTAGATATTATTGAAATAATTGCATATAATTAATAATTTTATAAAAATAATTAAATTTATTTATTAGTATAATAATCTATTTAATAAATATGATAATTAAATCAATAAAATCTCTTAGTAGAAAGAAATATAATGTCATATTTTATTTATTTCATCAAATTTATATAATTAAAAAAATAATTAATAAGAATTTATTTATTTTAATAAAAAAATTTAGTAAAATTAATTATTAACAATAATATAAATCTTTTTTTTAAATTATATTATTATTTTTTGATTTACTTTAAAATTTACTTAAATTAAGTGAATAAATTATTTAATAATATTAATTTTCTTATTATAAAAAATTAATATTGCATTAATTAAATTCTTATATATAAGTAATAATTTTAAAAATAGATATTATAAATATTTAAGTTATATTATAGAATATTATATAAAATTCTTGAATAAATATTAACAATATTTATTTACTAATAATCAATAAAAATAAAATATTTTTAATTTTAAGATAATTTATTTAATTTCATTTAATTATACTACTATTATTTTCTTATCTAAATAAGAAGATAATAGTGATTAATTAATAATTTTATTAATTTAATAATGATTATGAATATATTATATTTACTTAAAAATTTAAATGATAAACAACGCGAGGCTGTTGTCGCACCTCAAACAAATATGCTAATACTTGCTGGTGCTGGTAGTGGTAAAACATTGGTACTTGTTTATCGAATAATTTGGTTACTTATTGTTAACAAAGTTTCACCTTTTTCTATTATGGCAGTAACATTTACTAATAAAGCTGCGATTGAAATACGTCAACGTATTAATGCATTATTAGGCGGTGATCAAAATAGTATGTGGTTAGGTACTTTTCATTGCTTAGCACATCGTATGTTACGAGTTAATTATTTAGAGGCTAATTTACCAAAAGATTTCCAAGTTTTAGATAATGATGATCAATATCGTTTAATTCGTAGAATTATTAAAGAAATTAATTTAGATGAAAGTAAGTGGTCAGCACGTCAAGCTATGTGGTATATTAATGCAAAAAAAGATAAAGGATTACGATCACAGTGTATTAAAAGTTATAATAATCCAACAGAAATAATTTGGTTACAAATTTATCAAGCTTATCAGAAAGTTTGTGATAGATCTGGATTAGTTGATTTTGCTGAGCTTTTATTACGTTCTCATGACTTATGTTTGAATAAATCAAATTTATTACAATATTATTCTAATCGTTTTACAAATATTTTGATTGATGAATTTCAAGATACTAATAGTATTCAATATTCTTGGATGCGCATTTTGGCTGGTAATACCAGTAAAGTGATGATTGTTGGAGATGATGATCAATCAATTTATGGTTGGCGAGGCGCACAAACAGAAAATATTAAACGTTTTTTGAAAGATTTTCAGGCAGTAAAAACCATCAGATTAGAACAAAATTATCGTTCTACTAATAATATTTTAAAGTCAGCTAATGCATTAATTGCTAATAATAATAATAGGTTAGGAAAAAATCTTTGGACAGATGGAGTTGATGGTGAACCAATTTCTCTTTATTGTGGTTTTAATGACTTAGATGAGGCCAGATATGTTGTTAATTGTATAAAAGAATGGCATAAGAAAGGTGGTGCTTTAAAAAAATGCGCGATTCTTTATCGAAATAATGCACAATCACGTGTTATTGAAGACGTTTTATTGCAGTCTTCAATTTCTTATTGTATTTATGGAGGTCAGCGTTTTTTTCAACGTCAAGAAATTAAAGATGTACTTTCTTATTTACGTTTAATTTCCAATCGCAATGATGATTCATCATTTGAACGAGTAGTTAATACACCAACTCGAGGTATAGGGGAACAAACATTAAAGATTATTCGTCAGACGGCGGGTAAAAAACAATTTACTCTTTGGGAAAGTTGTAAATTTTTATTAAATAAAAAAATTCTTAGTAATAAGGCTATTAGTGCTATTAAAAAATTTCTCGAGTTAATTGACACATTAGCTAAAGAAATTATAGATATGCCATTATACGATCAAACTGATCGAGTTATTCATAACTCAGGTCTAATGGCAATGTATAATCAAGAAAAGAATGAAAAATCAAAATCACGTATTGAAAATCTTAAAGAATTAATCACTGCTACTCATCAATTTACTTATCAAAAAGAAGATCAAAATTTAATTTCATTACAAGCATTTTTATCTTATGTTGCATTAGAACAAGGAGAAGTTCAAATTGAATTACATCAGGATTCAGTTCAATTAATGACTCTTCATTCAGCAAAAGGTCTAGAATTTCCATTAGTTTTTATTGTTGGCATGGAAGAAGGTGTATTTCCAAGTCAAATGAGCATGAAAGAAAGCAAACGATTAGCAGAAGAACGACGGTTAGCTTATGTTGGGCTAACACGAGCAATGAAGAGATTAACATTAACTTATGCAAAAAGCCGGTTTTTATATGGTAAAGAAGTTTATCATCGTCCTTCTCGTTTTATTGATGAATTACCAGTAGAATGTATTAAAAAAATTTGTTTAAATACAATTAGTTCACATTTTTTTAATTATAAATAATTTTATATTATAATTATTCAAAATAATAGTAATTATAGATTAGAATAATAAATTTATCATTCTAAATTTGGTAAAGGAATCATTATTAATTTAATTGGAGATGATAATTATTGTTGTTTATAAGTTGTTTTTAAAAATAGTATATTTATCAATCCATTTTATTTTTAATGAATATAAAAATTAATAGTTGTTGTATTGATTCTTTTAATATTTTTTATTAAAATAATGATAAATGGTAAAAATTTAATTAAAATAATTATTAAATTATTTTTTAAATTAATTGATATTAAAGTATTAATAGTTTATTATTTTTAATAATAAAATAATTTATATATTTATATTTTTATTATTAGAATAATAAAAATATAAATAGTTTGTTAGTTTATTTTTATTTTTTATAAAAGTGTCTCTTATATGTATTACTGTAAACTTTAATTAATTTATTTTTATTTTTATTGCTATTAATTTAGTGTTTTTTATCAAAAAATTGCAATAATTTAATAAAATAATTTAATATATCTATGATTTATTTTGTTTTAGTTATTTTTTAGGAAATCTTTCCTAAAAATAACTAAAATACTGAAATTATAAATTTAATATTATTTTTTAAAAAAAATAAACCTATCAATTTATAGTATTTTAAATTTTTCTAATTAAAAATTAATAGTAATTTATGATAATAAAAACATTATTTATATAATATTAAAATAATATTATAGCTCAATTAATAATTAAAAATATTTAATTATATTTAAAAAATAAATTAATATTTTAATATCATTTATATTATTAATCTTTTGTATAATATAAATTCTCAATCTATTTTATATTTAGAAATATGATAAAAGTAATGAATTTATAATTTTTAAAAAAGTTATAAATATATGTTTAAGTGTTCATTATTAATTTATTTATATTTTTTATAAAAGAATAATATTCTTTATTTTAAAAACAAAATTAATAAAAATAATTCAATTATTAATATTTTATATTTAATTATCATTATAATTATATGATAATTATAATTTTATCAAAAAATAATAATTTATAATTTAAATTAATTATAAAAAATTTTAATAAAATATATATTTTATTTTTAATTATTTATTTTTAGATTTTTAAAAAATAAGTAATAAATCCTAATTTATTATTATTAATAATGAAATTATATTTATGATATTAAATATTTTTAGTTTAATTATAATTTTTGTTATTTTATTGTGATATTTTATTATCAATTATTTCTAATAAGTTAATCTTTAAAAATATTAATTAATTGTCAATATTTAAATATTGACAATTAATTAATTATATTAGTGATTTTAATTTTTTTATTATTTTTAATTTAATATAAAATAATTATATATTGTATTATATTTTTATTAAATATTATTTTATATATCAAATAGAAATTTAATATTTAAATATATCTAAAATAATACTGTTAATTTTTAACATATATATATCTAATGTTTATTTAAATTAACATTAAATTATTAATTATTTTTATTTATAAATTTTAATTAATAAAATACAATAATTCTATTATTAGATAGAAATTAAATAATAAAGAAGCACATATAAATATTTTAATTTATGATATTAAAAATAAAAATTTTATTTTTAAAAACATACTTGTGATACATGATCATTAACTATAAAAAAGTAAATTACTTATATATAAAGATTTAAGCTATTATAAATATAATTTTCTCTAAAGAATAAAGTTAGATATTTCAAAAGTATTAACTTAATAAAATATAATTTAATAATTAATAAAATTGCTACAATTAAAACTTAATTATAATAAAATTAATAATATTATCTAGTAACATAGATATATTACTAAATAATATTTAAATTAAAATATAATATAATTTATTAAATTATTAATAATATTATTAATTAATATTAAGTTATTTTTAAAATTAATAAAATAAAAAAATATTAATTTTAACTCAAAAATTAAAGATACTTTAATTTATTAAAATAATTAATAATGATAAATATAAAAATTATATATTAGTTTAATATATAAAATAAACTGAATAAATCGAAAATATTAAAGTTTATATGTTTATTATTAAATTATTTTATTAACATTATTACATGTCATCTAATTTCTATTTGAATATTCAGCAAAGTATTTACTTGAATTTTAATTCAATATTATGAGTGATTAAATTTATTAAATATTTTAAATTTAAATAAACGGGTTATTATTAGCGATTATTTATTGAAATCTATAGTATAAATTTTAATATTGTAATTTTATATGCTATTTAATAATAAATATTAATTTATCAATTTTAAATTTATTGATAATATTTTTCATTAATATGCTTATCATTGAAATATTATTGTATATATGTAAAATTTACAGATTTAATATATTTATTAAAATTTTATGTTATTATGTTAATTATTTAAAATAAATTTTATTTTAACATATTTATTTAACTAAATAAATAATTAGTTAGTTTAATATTAAATAAATTAAAAAATAAAATTATTTATAAATTTTCTTATGTCGTTTATTTCAAATAAATAAAATAAATTTTAATTAGTGGGTATAAATAGGATATTCATAAATTTTTTATCTTTTAAAAAAAAAGAAAACATTATTTTTAATTATCTAAATAATGTTTTTTAAATTTTAAAATAAAATATTATATGATATAATATTTTATTTAATTTTTTTTATTAATTAATATTTTTTAACTAAAAAATAATAATATATTTTGTTTTAAATTTAAATTAGATTTATTATATTTCTCATATCCTTTATACAAAATATTAAAATATTAATGCTTATATAATTATATTTAATTATGATAGAATCTCTCTAATATAAATAGAGTATTTGTTTAAAATATAATATTAAATATTATTTATTATTTATAAGTTTTATTCGATGAAATTTGATGACTTAAATATTCTATTAAGCTTATTATTTAATAGATAAATTTTAATTAATCAATAAAATTAAAAATAAAAATATTTTTAAAAATTTAGTTTTTTTGTTATTTATTGATTCTAAAATTATTAGTAACAGAGGATATAAGTTGTGTTTATTTTCTTTTTAATTAAATTAAAAAAATAATATTTAAAAAAAATAAATAAAAATAGATTATATTAATAATAATTTTTATAATAAAAATTATTTTATAAATTAGCTATATTAGTGTTTTTTAAAAAAATTAATACAGATAATATATTTATTAAACTATTTTATGATTTTTAATTTTCTTTATAATAAAATTAATAATTTAATAATAAAATTTAACATAAATTATCATAAAATATTTCTATTAATAAGAATCATAAAAAACCATAAATAAATTATTTTTATTTAAAATATTTACTCAAATAATATAAACATATAATTTAAGTATTGTTAATACATATAAATAGTTTTAACTTAAAGATAATCATAATCCTTTAATAGAATGTTATTAAAGTACTATCTAATAGTATTTTATGAATAAAAAATATTAATACCATAATGATATATGTAATGTTAATTAATTAATTTTAAATAAAATTTATTGAAATAATCATAAATTTTATTATTATTGTACATTAGAATTTAATTATATATATTAAAATAATTTAATATTAATGTGAAGTATAGTATTAATAGTAATATAATAAAAATATAAAAATTAATTTTATCTATTCTTAAATATATTAAAAATAATTTAAAGATGATGTTAAAATTTAAAATTATTTAAATTTTATGTATAAAATGATATTATATTAATTACAAAATATAATGTACAGTTAATTATTATTTTTTTAAAAGTAACAAAAAATCAAAAATTTAATTATAAAATTAATAAAATTTTCTGATAAAAAGATAGAAGAAATATTATAAATAAACTTTATATTAAAATATTTTAATTAAATCAATTATATGTAAATAATATTACTTTTAAGTATTTATGATGTATTTTACATTATTTAATAGTAGAAGTTTATTATAATTTATAATTATATTGATTTTTTTGTTGATTTATTTTCAGATTTATTTTTTTTAGTACATTGTAATATATTATCACTAGTTATATTAATTTTTGTTTGAAACGGAGGAAATGGTAATTTAATTCCATGCTTAGTAAAACTAACTAATATATTTTGATGAACTTCATGACGAGCTGGCATTCGATGTCCCATTTCTGCAACATATATACGTAATTCAAAAATTTGTATACCTTGTTCTAAGTTAACAAGATATACTTCAGGTGTTGGATTAGTTAAAATCATTAACGTTTTTTTCGCTGAATTAAGTAAAATTTGACTAATTTTAGTACTATCTATTTCAGCAGGTGCTGGAATAGTTAAAACGATACGAGTAATAGTATCAGATAATGACCAATTAATGAATTGTTCGGTAATAAATGCCTTATTAGGAACAATAATTTCTTTACGATCCCAATCTGTTAAGGTTGTTGCTCTAGTATTGATTTTAGTAATACTTCCCGTTAAATCACGAATAGTGACAGTATCACCAATACGAATTGGTTTTTCAAATAAGATCATTAAACCAGAGATAATATTAGCGAAGATTTCTTGTAAACCAAAACCCAATCCAACTCCCATCGCTGCAATCAACCATTGTAATTTTGACCACTCAATTCCAAGCATAGAAAATCCAATTAAACTACCTATAAGCGCAATAATATATTTAGTTAAAGTAATAATTGCATAGCCCGTTCCTGGTGTTAAATCAAGATGTTGTAACAAAGCAAGTTCTAATAATGCTGGAAAATTTCTAATTAATTGGGCGGTAATTATAATAATAAGAATAGTAATAAATAAAGAACTTAGAGTAATAAACTGAATAGTATCTACACCATTAATAGCGGTAGTTACATTCCAAAGCTGAATATTTTCTAGAAAAGAAAATGCTGAATGTAACTCAGACCAAATTAAAATCAATGAAACTAATGCTATCATAGTAAGAATAGAGCGCACTAAACCAAGAGATTGCGTACTAATTGTATCTAAATCAATTGTGCTTTCTTCAATATCAACTATTCCCTCACCACTACTATTAATACTACTAGTAATATCATCTTCATCTTTTGCCCGTTGAGCGAGGATATTAGCTCGACGTTGTTTTGCTCTTTCAAAAGCAATTTTACGTCGTTGGATAGACATCCATCGACGAATAATATGATAAATAATTAATAAAAAAAACCAAATTGCAACAGAAGTTTCTAGTCTAGCTAAAAGTTCTTGAGATGTTGAAAGGTAACCTAATAGCGCTGCAACTGCGGAAAAAATTGGTGCTATAATTAATAATAACCATAATATATTATTAATTGTATTTTCACCAGATCCATGACGATTTAAATAAAGTGGCACACCTACTCGCTTAAGGTTACGTGTAATTAAACTTAGCGAAATACAGAGTAACAAGAAACATAATCTACCTAAACTTGTGGCAAATTCACGATTATTATAATATTCAAACGTAATTAAAGTCATCATTAATGGAACTATAACAAAAATTGATAATTGATAGTAACGCATTGCTTTTTTTACATTTTCTTCAGACCAACCAAAATGAGAAATAAATAATCCATTTGGTAATGCAAAAGTAGCACTAATCATAAATATCCATAAAACTGGTGTTGTTGCTCTAACGCCAAAACCAATAGCGGTTGCCATTTGAAATTGCCAAACGTTTTGTAAACCATAACCAATTGCTGACCATAAAATAGGTAAAGGAAGTGCAATAAGAATTGACCAAAATACTGTTTGTAAAGTTAAAATAAATCTATCTTGTGTTACTTTACCAATGCGCGTACTAGCACGAAGAAGAAAATTATTATAATGTTGATGTGTACTTATACTAAAAATTACAATAGTAATAGCAACAAGGAGGTATAATAAACTATCCTGAGTAGTGAAGATAATTTTAATTGCACTACTAAGTTGAGATAAAGTATCTAATGATAATAATTGAGTTAAATCTTTTAGTATTATAATTGGATAATTAAGATTTATAGGATCAGTATCTGCAATCCAAAACATATAACGATGAGTTGCATCTTTAATTTCTGTTAATGTATCGATTAACTGTGTTACTTCAACGTTAAGCTTAGTTAGTTCTAATATCTCAGTACCATAACTAGAAATTATTGAACTTAATAATTCTCTTCTAGTTTTAATGAGTGAGTTATAAATTTGACTTTGTTCTAACGTGAAATTTTTTATTTCGAATTGTTTTTTTTCATTTTTTTTATTGTTAGAATTAAGATTTTCAAGCATATCTTGATATTTAAGTCGATCAACTTGTTTGTTGATGATCTCTCTATTAATTTGTTGATTTTTTGGGACTTCTGGTAAATGATATAATTGTGCTCGTAATGCTTCACCTAAAGTAGTTGAACCACTTAACCATTGGGCTTGTTCACGAATTGTTCCAAGTGCTTGACGAACAGTTAATATATCACTTAAAGTTTGGCGCTGCCTTTGTTCAATATCATTTATTCTATATACTTGTTCATTAAGTTGTTGTGATAATTTACGATTTAATTGTAATTGTTCTATTAAAAATTTAGGAAGCTCACTACTTTGTGTGGCTAACATTTCAGTATGTTTAAGTGCGAGTTGTGCTTTTTCTTGTCGCTGAAAGTTTAGATGATTTCGTAATAATTGAAGTTCTTTGTCAATTCGCTGATAACGTTTTTTAAAAAGTTCAATTCGTAAGTGAGCAATTTCTTGTCGATTATTTGCTGAAAGTTGTGCTATTTCTAGTTCATTACTTTTTAATTTTCTTGCTGTTACTTCTGTTTTCGCTAATTTATATTGCGCTTCAGCTAAAGGAGAAATCGAAAAATGAAGAGATTGTAATCGTGAAATAGAATCAGAAAGTAAATGGCGAGATTCTAATACTTGTTGAGGTAATGTTACAAGAGAGTCGCTGATTTCACGATTTTTATCTTGTTCCTGTTGAATTTTTCTAGCTTGATCAAGTAATTGACTACTGGTTTGAACAATACGTTGCTCGAGTTCAAGGATAGTTATATTGGTCGGTATAGTAATTGTTTTATTTCTTTCAATAAGAAATTGTTGTTGTAAATCTTTTATGATTTTAGGAAAATTATAGATTGCTTCTTGATAATCATGAATTTTTTTTTCTGATTCTTCTGCTTCTGACAGCCAATTTATAGCACCCTGTAACGCCTGAATAATTTCTATATTTTTTGAATTTTTATTTGTTTCAAGTTGTTTAATCTCTTTTTTAATTTGTGTTTCATTAAGATTAATAGTTGCAAATGCAGGTATAATAATAAATGAAAAATTAAATAAAATGCAGACTATCAGATACACAATATGATTCCTTAAAAAATTACTTAGATCCATTTATTAAATTTTGTGGATTAGTATATTTTTCAATATTTGAATAAATTGATTCTGCTAATAGTTCACCTACTCTAGTAATAGTTCCTTGTTTTAGAGTAACATTAAGTTTTATTTGATTAAATTCAAATAAATTAATAACAGTTGAACCAAGTTTAAATTTTCCCATTTCTTCACCTTTTTTTAGATAAATAGCTCCAATTTTATCTTTCTTTGGATAAGTCCAGTGTTTAATAAACTTTTTATTTTTATTATTAAAGCAATTATTATGCCAAATAATATCTATGCTTCCAACAATTGTTGCACCTATTAAAATTTGTGCCATTTTTTTTATTGGTGTATCAAAAATACAAATTAAGCGTTCATTACGAGTAAAGAGATTAGGAATATTTTTTATATTAAGTTGATTAACAGAAAAGAGATCACCTGGAACATAAATCATTTCAGTTAATAATCCATCACAAGGCATATGGACGCGATGATAATTACGTGGAGACAAATAAGTAGTTATAAATAATCCATTATGAAATTTATTAGTTAATATCTGATTATCTGCTAATAATTTTTTTAAATTATAAGAATGACCTTTAGCTTGTAAAATTTGATTATTTACAATTATTCCTAATTGACTTATCACACCGTCAGCAGGTAAGGCAAGTTGGTTATTACCTTTAACAATAGGACGAATATTTTTTTTTAATTGACGAGTAAAAAAATCATTAAAAGTTAAATAAGCTGAAATTTTTTTTTCTTTAGCTTCTGTCATATCAACTTTATAAAATATAATAAAAAGCTTAATTATTAACTGAGTAAATCCAGTTAATTTTTGATCTGAAAACCAACCTACTAATTGTGTTAATCTTTTTTTTGGTAACAGATATTGTAATTTAATATATATTTTTTCCAGCACATTTTTAACCTATAGTTTAATAAATTTAATATTTTTTAAGTTATAATTAAAAAAATAATTATTATTTATAATATGTTTTTTTATAAATTTAAGGTTATATTTATAATATTATTATCTATAAAAAGTTTATATCATTTTATGTATTTATATTTTCTAAAATTTGATGTTAATATTAAAATTGTAATTTTTTATTTTTTATTGACGTTATTTATTTTAAAGTATACTAAGAATAATTTAAACAAATATAATCATATTAAGTTACATACAATATTTTATATATGTGCATATAGTAATAATTTTTAACATTTGACAAACTATTTAGTTATTTGTTCATTTTTAAAAAAATATGATCTAAATTTACAGATACTTAGTGAATTAATAAGACTTTATTTACTTTAGAAAAAAAATAAAAAATATAAAATTATTAATATAATATTTTAATATTGAATTACTTTAGATATTTATTTAATTAATATTTTATTATTAGGTAATGATTTTTAATTAAACGAAGTTAATTAACATCAAATTATTTTATAAAATAAAAATTTTTTATTAGAAGAATATCAATAAAAATTTTTTTATTTATTAATATAACTATGAATTTTTAAAGTTATATAATTAATTTTATGATAAATTATATTAATTAATTTAATTTATTTTTTATTTTATTTTTTAAATAATAAATTTTATTTAAAAAATAATTAGTTTAGTATTATTAATTTTTTCAAGTAATTAAATAACAATTAATAATAATATTTAATAATAATTAAAGTGATATTTTTGATAATCAATATAATTATTTTATTTGGATTGTGATGATAAATATTATCATATTTTTAATATAATAATATTAGTAAGTTAATGTTGATTTTTTTATTTATAAAATGTTTATTATTTTTTACTATCATGTAAAATACATTAAATAATATAATAAATTGTTAAAAATAAAATAGTTATTTAGTGAATATTAAATATTATATTTATTTTTTAGATATTTATATTTTATTAAACAAATAATAAATAATCTTATCTTAATGAGTTTTAAACTAATTATCATTAGCATTTTTATAATATTGTTTAGTTTAATATTTTATATATTATTCATATTATTACTTTTTATAAACTATTTTAATAATCTATATTAATTATTATTAATTTTAGTAGTTTGTTAATTAAATTTATTATTTATATAATTAATTATTATAGTTTTTTTAAAAAAAATCTTAATATACTAAGTATTACATGTTATCATTTTAATATATAATTTAAGGTATAAATGTGATAAATAATGATAACAATCTAATTTGGATAGATTTAGAAATGACGGGATTAAATCCTAAGAAGGATCGAATTATTGAAATCGCAACAATCGTCACTGACTCTAACTTAACGATTTTATCTGAAGGTCCAGTTATTGCTATTCATCAATCAGAAAAATTATTAATTATGAATGAATGGAATATTAAAATTCATACTGAAAGTGGATTGATTGATAGAGTTAAATTTAGTCAATATAATGAAAAAAAAGCAGAATTAGCTACAATAGCATTTTTAGAAAAATGGTTACCTATAGGAGTTTCACCAATTTGTGGTAATAGTGTTGCTCAAGATCGTCGTTTTTTATTTAAGTATATGCCTGAATTAGAAAAATATTTTCATTATCGTTATTTAGATGTTAGTACATTAAAAGAACTTGTCCGTCGTTGGAAACCTGACATATTATCAGGTTTTACAAAAAAAAATACCCATCAAGCTTTAAAAGATATACGTGAATCTATTGCAGAATTGAGATATTATCGTAAATATTTCATCAATTTTTAAATTTTATTATTAATGTATAAGTATAATTATTATTATCTTATATTTTACTATATTAATAAAATGTTAGATTGAAAAGAAAATTTTTCAGTTAAAAGTACTTGTGTTTATTTAATAATATTTACATTAATTATAATATTTATTAATTAAATATTGTTGTCGATATAAATATTATATTCTGTTAATTTAATTAACAAAAGAATATAAATATGTTTACTAGCATTTATGATTTTATTTTTATTTTTTGTTATAAAATTTATTTATATAAATATTAGTATAAAATTAATGATATAAATAATTATTTTTAATATTTTATTTTTCAATTTTTTATTACAGAAAATTTAGTGATTAATTATATTATTTATTAGTAAATTTTATTTATATTTTAATTTAATTAAATTAAAAATTTTTATATAGTTTTTATAAAAATTAATTAATATTAAATAAAGAAAATTAGTTATTTAATGTAAACTATGATTTTAATTTTTTATTAATAAGGTTATATTTTATAAAAGAAATTTTATTTTTTAATTTTTAAATATTATATAGGTATGCGATATATAAATTAAGTAATTAATGTTAATTAATTATTTTTAACAAGAAAATTAATTCCGTATTTAATGAATTAGAAGTGAAATATTAACATTAATAATAATTTAACTAGATTCTTTATATTTCAATAAATTACTTTATTTATAATAAAATTATTTTATTATTTAATATATAAATTTTAATTATTTAACTTTAATAAAATTTATTATTTATATTTATTTTATAAATAATAGTTTTTACAAGTTATTTTTAATTCAAATTATTAAATAAAAATTAAAAAAATGACAATATATTTATGAAAGAATTTATATTATTGCTTGCTAATGAAAAAGAAACAATAACTTTAGGAAATCGTTTAGGAAATCTTTGTAATCAATGTTTTATTCTTTATTTATATGGAGATTTGGGCACTGGAAAAACAACTTTTAGTCGTGGTTTTTTACAAGGACTTGGTTATCAAGGACATGTAAAAAGTCCAACTTATACTTTAGTTGAATGTTATTTTTTTTCTAATAATTCCGTCTATCATTTTGATTTATATCGTTTAACTAATCCTGAAGAACTTGAATTTATAGGTATTCGTGATTATTTTAATTTTCGGGATATATGTTTAGTTGAATGGCCAAAGAAAGGTGAAGGAATTTTACCATACGCTGATCTTGAACTTTATTTATCATATAATAATAATGGGAGAAAAGCTCGATTTGTTGCATTATCAATATATGGAAAAATGTTATTAGAAAAAATATTATAGTATAAAAATATTAATTTTAATTAAAATAATAATTTTAAAGCATAGTTTTATAAAAATAAAAACTTCATTTATTTATTTTATTAATGATAAATTTATTATTTAATAATTTATTATTGCCTAATTAATGCGTATATTTTAATTTTATTTAATATTCATGTAATATTTTTAATTTATATTAAAAGTTGCTTTATATTTTCTAGAATTAATTTAAATTATTAATTTTTATTTATGAATATAAATATTTAATTATTGATTTTAATTTATCTAATTATATATTTTATTATTGATAGAGTTTAAAAATAAAATTTAATAAAAAGAAAGTTTTTATTAAAAAGATAATAAATAATTTTTAATTTTAATATATTATTATTGTAATTAAAAATGAAAATATAGAAAGTAAATGTTAGTTTATTAACAATAGATCATCACTATTAAATAGTTTTATACTAAATTATGATTATAATAATAATATTATTATCTGAGATATTTAATTATGAGTTAAATTAATTAATGAATTATTATCAATTAATTTATAAATCAAAAAATTAATTAATTATTTTTTAGTTATTTTAATATATAAATATACACAAAGACACTTAATAAATTATTATATTAATTAATACTAAATATAATAGTAAAAATATAAATAAATTTAGTAAAATTTCATTATTGAAATATAAATAATATTTATTATGTATATAAATTATAAAATTATTAAAAATAGATCTGATATTTATATTAGTGATAACATATAATACTAGTTATTTTATTTTTTATTAAGTTATTGGTAAATAACATAAAAATAAAAATACATAATATACTTTTTTCAATTCGTAGTAATAAAGTATATAATAGTTATATTATAATAATTTTATTTTATTTTTTAAAATTAAAAAATAAATTATTAATTTTGTAATCATCTTAAATAAGATAAGAAATAATTTTAATTATTAGAATTAATATTTTTCTAAATAATATTTTAAAAAATAACAATTTATGTTATTTTTTCCTAAACAGTTTCAGATTTGTAGTTTTGCAACTTAACTGCTAATGTATAAATTACAGTTTTGCAATAAAAATATTAATAAATTTAAATAAAATTATTAATTATTATAAATATGATTTAAAAAATATTAATTTTGATTTATTTTATCGATATTTTATCATATTTTATAAAAAAGTATTAGTATTATTAATACTATTTTTGAAAATTATTTTTCAAAAATCAGATAATAAATTTTATATAAAATTTATTAAAATCAACAATAAAATGATAAATAACATTAAAATATATTTTTATGTTATTAAAAAAATTTTTTGTTTTATGTTAATTAAATTGTTATTACAAACAAAGTTATATTGTAACTTTATAATTTATTGCATGAAATATTAGTTAAAAAAAATAAATTTGACTTTATTATCATTATTTGCATTGATATTTAAAATTAATGTAATAATAAAAATTTATTCATATTTAAATTTATGATATCTTTAAAATATATTCAATATTATTGTTATGAAATTAAAACTCTATCCAGTATAAATTTTATTTTCCTTTAGTAATAATTTATATATTAAGATAAAAACTTATAACTCGTTTTAAATTAATAAGTGATAAATAATAATATTATATTAAAATATGTTCTTTTATATTACAGAAATAATCATTAAAATTTTTTATTTATTTATAAAACTTAAAAATCAAATTAAAAATTTATATATGAAAATATTAAAAAACTAATTTTTATTAGTTTAATTATTTTAATATTAAACCAATGTTATTATTGTTTTAATTAAAAGAAAAATTTTTTTTAATTATACAATATTCATTTATAATTTTTATATATTAATTTGTAAAATTAGCATTATAAATAAGAAATAAAATTAAAAATAAATTAATAAATCAGTAATTAATTTAAAAATAGAAAATTTATTTTCTTTAGAGTACTAAAATTAATTAATTTTAGAGAGAATTTTTACTAAAATATTTAAAGATATCATCCTAATTTAGTAGGATATCTTTATTATCGAAAAATATCAAAAAGAAAAATAAAATTAAGTAAAGTTGATTAGATTTTAATCTAAAAAACTAATTTTTGTTATAAAAATAAAAATAATTAAAATTTATAATAAAAATTAAATTTTAGTAAAAATAATAAAAATAAATTATATAAATAAAAATCTTATTTTTAAAAATCTTAAAAATTGAAATAATAGTAAAATTTTAGAAAATAATAAAACTATAGATTTTAGAGAATATTATTAATCTTTTCTAGAATTTTATATTTATTAAATTATTATTTAGAATTTGTTTATTATTATTTATGAAAGATTAAAATCTCAGTAATTACTTATATTAAGTATACTAACATATATAAAAATAAAATTAAATTTTTTATTGAATAAATTTATTATTAAATATATTAAATTCTGATGAGTTTTTCTGTAAAATATACATTTAATTATTAATTTATTAATTAAATTAAAATTATAAAGTTTTAACTGAACTATCTTAAAAAATACCTACCTTCAAAGTTATTAAGATATTTTATTTATAATTTTTATTAAATATAAAAATAGTTGTTTAGTTAATAAATTATTTAATAAATAAAAAAATAAATTTTAAAAGTTTTATAAGAAATATAATTATTATTTTATTTATTTTAAATTAGTTAGAAAATATTTATCGAAATGTTATTTTAATTCATTAATTTTAAAGTTGTAATAATCGATTTAATCTGTGAGTAAACAAATTTTTCAGTATAAACCAAAAGCAATTTTTATAATGGGGCCAACGGCATCAGGAAAAACAACTTTAGCAATAGCATTACGTCAAAAATTACCAGTTGAAATAATTAGTGTAGATTCTACTTTAATTTATCGTGGTATGGATATAGGGACTACAAAACCAACATTAGAAGAACAACAGATTGCTCCTCATCGATTAATTAATATTCTCGATCCATTAGAGTCTTATTCTCTGGCAAATTTTCGTCATGATGCTTTATTAGAAATGGAAAAGATTGTTGCATCAAATCGTATTCCATTACTTGTTGGAGGAACTATGTTATATTTTAAGGTATTGATAGATGGTTTATCGCCATTACCTTCAGCTGATGTTATAATTCGAGAAGAGATTAAAATGCAAGCAAAACAATTTGGTTGGCGAGCAATTCATAAACGTTTACAAGATGTTGATCCTATATCAGCTGCTAGAATCCATCCTAATGATCCTCAACGACTATCTCGTGCCCTAGAGGTTTTTTTAGTTTCTGGAAATAGCTTGACAGAATTAACTAAAATTGTAAAAAAAAAATTACCTTATAATTTATTACAGTTTATGATTTTACCAAAAGATCGTAAAATTTTACATCAACGTATAGAAATGCGTTTTTTACAAATATTAAATGCTGGGTTTGAGGATGAAGTTAGAACTCTTTATGCTAGAAAGGATTTACATAAAGATTTACCTGCTATTCGTTCTATTGGTTATCGTCAGATGTGGTCATATTTATCTAATGAAATTAGTTATGATAAAATGGTTTATCGTAGTATATGTGTAACGCGTCAATTAGCTAAACGTCAAATTACATGGTTAAAAGGATGGAAAAACATTTATAGACTCGATAGTGATGATATTGAGGGAGCTCTTAATATAATACTAAATGTTACTAGTGAATAAATTTATTATTTATATGTAATTAATTGTAAAGATTTAATTTTTTTGAACCATAAAGGTTCTTAGTTAAAAACAACAAAATAAGGAAAATAAAGAATGGCTAAGGGGCAATCTTTACAAGACCCTTTTTTAAACGCATTGCGTCGTGAAAGGGTTCAGGTTTCCATTTATTTGGTCAATGGTATCAAATTACAAGGTCAAATTGAATCATTTGATCAATTTGTTATTTTATTAAAAAACACAATAAGCCAAATGGTGTATAAGCATGCTATTTCTACTGTAGTGCCTTCTCGTCCTATATCTCACCATAATAATCAAGGAGGAAACACAAGTATAAGTAACCATCATAATACAGGTAATCTTGTTATTTCATAAAAAAATAATTTGGCCGAATAATTTAGTTAATAATCTTAAACATAAAATACAGGTAAAAAGCTCCATTTACCTGTATTATTTTATGTATTTTTATTAAAAAATATTAAAAGTATTATTAAATTTTAATAATATTTATTTATATTAATAATAAGCTAATAAATATTAGATCATAAATTTATTACAGTTAAATAATTATTTTTTAATAATAAAATAAAATAAATTAAACAATTGTTATTAGAATTAATAATATTAATATAATTTTTTTAATAATTTTAAAGATTTTTAAGTAGTTTTTAATAACATTAAATTATTAATAATATTTATTTAATTTAAATATATTTATACAATAAATTCATATATATGAATATTTATCTAAATTTAATTAATTTATTTAATTTATACTTATATAAAGATAATATATATTTTGATTTATTTTAAATGATAGAAAATAAAAATTACTTTAAATTAATTTTAAAAATTTTTAGCTTATTAAATTTAAAAATTAAAAATATGGAATAGAAATTAAAAATAAATTAAATATTACTATATTAAATTAATCAATTAAATTAATGTAAGTTAGTCTAATTTATTTAATAAAATATAAATTATGTAGTTTTTAAATATATACATATATGGTAGATTAATTATTTTTAAGGTTAGATTTAAGATTATAGTGTATTAATATAAATGATAATGAATAATATTATTAATTAATAATTAAGATTTTATTTATTATTTTAATAATGATTTTATTTGTTGAATTTAAAGTAATTTAAACTGGAAATACATGGAATTAATTTATTATTATGTATTATCGATTATAAAGATAACTATATTAAAGAAAATATTTTAGTAAACAAAAAGTATGTTAAAAATCGAGATTAATAAAATTTAAGTGTTAATTAATTATAAATAAAATTATTAAGTTGAATAAATTTAGTTCTTATATTATTTATAATTAGAATAATATTTATATTAGTCTTTATTTATTAATTCAAAATTCAATAGTTATTCTATCAATTCAAAATAATTACATATGAGAAAATAAATAAAGATGATAGTATTATACTTGAAATAAAGAAGTTGCTTATTATCGTTAATTGACAAAAGATTCAAGTAAAAGAAACAATTCCAACTTGATATGATGTTAAGTCAATAAATTAAATCTGAGCAATAAATTAAATAAATTAAGAAAAATTTTTTTATTCTTAATTTTTGAAAATAAATAATAATGAATGGAGCTATAACATGGCGTGGAATCAACCCGGTGATAACAAACGAGACCGCGACCCGTGGGGAAGCAGGAATACAAATAATTCCAATGAAAATAAAGGCGATCGAAAAAATAGATCAATTGATATTGACGACTTTTTTTACAAGTTAAGTTGTAAAATCAGTGGTTTAGGAAAAAGTAATAAAGATAGAAATACTTCAAATAATCAAAATATTTTAAATATAAATAAAAATTTTATTATATTTATCATTATGGCGATTGTTATTTTTTTTTCAGCAAGTGGTTTTTATACAATAAAAGAGAGTGATCGCGGGGTTGTTTTTCGTTTTGGTAAATATAGTCATATTGTTGAACCAGGATTAAATTGGAAATTAACTTTTATTGAAAAAATCATCCCTATTAATGTTGAAACCATACGTGAACAAGCGACTAATGGTATGATGTTAACTTCAGATGAAAATGTTATTCAAGTAGAAATGAACGTTCAATATCAAGTAACAGATCCAGCTCAATATCTATTTAATGTAACTAATCCAGATAATAGTTTACGTCAAGCAATAGATAGTGCAGTACGTGGAATCATTGGTCAATCAGCAATGGAACAAATATTAACAACAAAGCGTGCTTTTATCCGCGATGAAACACAGAAAGAGTTAGAAAATACGATAAAACCTTATAATATAGGTATAACTATATTAGATGTTAACTTCCAAGTTGCTCGTCCACCTGAAGCGGTTAAAATTGCATTTGATGATGTTATTGCAGCACGAGAAGAAGAACAAAAAACTATTCGGGAAGCTCAAGCTTATCGCAATGAAGTTTTACCATTAGCAAAAGGTAATGCACAGAAATTGATTGAAGAAGCGACAGCTTATAAATCAAGTGTTGTTTTTAAAGCTGAAGGTGAAGTGGCAAGTTTTATCAAAATATTACCTGAATATCTAGCTGCTCCTCAGATTACTCGTGAACGTTTATATATTGAAACAATGGAACGAGTACTAGGTAACACTCGTAAAATTATTATTAATGACAAAAATAATAGTATCTTAGTATTATCATTAGAACAAATTTTACGTAATGCATCAAATAATAAAACAGTCGATTCATATAAAATAAATAAACCAAAAAATATTCAGCAACAAAATATTTCCACTGAATCGCCTTACTCATATAAGTATGGTGCACAAGATAATGCTCGTGGTAATAATTCAACTCGTATAGGGAGAGAATAATCATGCGTAAATCAATGATTATTGTTATTATTGCTGGATTAGTTATGTTTTATGCGTCAATTTTTACAGTTCAACAAATAGAAAGAGGTATTATTTTAAGATTTGGTAAAGTCATGCGTGATAATGAAAATAAAACTATTATTTATCAACCAGGTTTTCATTTAAAAATACCATTTATTGAAATAGTAAAAATGTTAGATGCGCGTATTCAAACGTTAGATATTCAGGCAGATCGTTATCTTACTAGAGAAAATAAAGATTTAATGGTTGATTCTTATTTGAAATGGCGAATTACTGATTTCAGTCGTTACTATGTTGCTACAGGTGGAGGTAATCCTCATCAAGCTGAAACTTTACTAAAACGTAAATTTAGTGATCGTTTACGTTCAGAATTTGGACGGTTAAATGTAAAAGATATTATTACAGATTCTCGCGGTCGTTTAACTATTGATGTACGTGATGCACTTAATAAAGGTTCTATATCATCAGATACTGAAGCGATAAAAGAAACTAATCAAACTATCATCTCAACATCAGTACATTTTGACAAAAATATAAAAGGTGATAATTTGGTAGTTATTAATCCAAACAGCATGCTTGCATTAGGGATTGAGGTTGTTGATGTTCGTATTAAACGTATTGAATTACCAAATGAAGTTTCTGAAGCGATATATCAACGTATGCGTGCTGAACGAGAAGCTGTAGCACGTCAGCATCGTTCACAAGGTCAAGAAGAGGCAATGAAAATTCGTGCTGTGGCAGACAAAACAGTGACTGAAACACTAGCAGAAGCAGATCGTACTTCACTAAGATTACATGGTGAAGGAGATGCGATGGCTAATAAGTTATTTGCTGATGCATTTAATCAAGATCCTAATTTTTATGCTTTTATTCGTAGTTTACGAGCATATGAGAAAAGTTTTAATAGGAATGGTGAAGATATGATGGTATTAAGTCCAGATATGGATTTTTTACGTTATATGCAAGTACCAACTAAGCAAAAAGTATTACAGTAATTATTTAAAAAAATAAATAAAATAATTATCAAAAACTCAAAATAAGAGCCCGCCTAACGCGGGTTTATATATTAAAATAATAATAAAAAAGATGTTAAAATTATAAAATTTTATAATTAAACATCAAATATTAAAAATTATTTTTAAGCAATCGAGTGAATTTCAAATGGGTAAAAACGTTGTCGTATTAGGTACTCAATGGGGTGATGAGGGTAAAGGAAAAATAGTCGATTTACTAACTGATCGTGCTAAATATGTTGTTCGTTATCAAGGTGGCCATAATGCAGGTCATACTCTTGTTGTAAATGGTAAAAAAACTGTTCTTCATCTTATTCCATCAGGTATTTTACGTAAAAATGTTATAAGCATCATTGGTAATGGTGTAGTATTATCACCTAACGCATTAATAGATGAAATAAAAAAATTAGAAGATCAAGATGTTCCTGTCCGTGAACGCCTTAAAATTTCAGCAGCATGTTCATTAATATTGCCGTGTCACATTGCTTTAGATAACGCACGAGAGAAATTAATGGGTGAAAAAGCAATAGGAACAACTGGTCGTGGGATTGGTCCTGCTTATGAGGATAAAATCGCTCGTCGTGGATTACGTGTTGCTGATTTATTTAATAAAAAAATATTTTCAATAAAACTTAAAGAAATTCTTGATTACCATAATTTTCAATTAGTGAATTATTATAAAGTACCTGCAATAAATTATCAAAAAACATTAAATGATATTATGGTTATCGCTGATATTTTGATAGCAATGACTACTGATGTTTCTGATTTGTTATATAAAGCAGATCAAAAAGGTGCATTAGTAATGTATGAAGGAGCACAAGGAACATTATTAGATATTGATCATGGTACTTATCCATACGTAACTTCATCTAATACAACAGCAGGTAGTGTTTCTACTGGCTCTGGTCTAGGGCCTAGATATATTAGTTATGTTTTAGGAATATTGAAAGCATATTCTACTCGTGTTGGAAGTGGTCCTTTTCCAACAGAACTATTAGATAAAACAGGAGAATATTTACTTGAAAAAGGACAAGAATTTGGTTCAACAACAGGTCGTTATCGCCGAACTGGTTGGTTAGATATTGTTGCTATTAATCGAGCAGTTCAAATTAACTCTCTTTCTGGTTTTTGTTTGACTAAGTTAGATGTATTAGATGGTTTAGATAAAATAAAACTTTGTGTTGCTTATCGAAAATTAAATGGCACTAAATTAACGATAACGCCATTATTAGAAGAAGAATGGAAAGATTTAAAGCCAATATATGAAACATTAGAAGGTTGGAGCAAAAGTACTTTTGGAATAAAAGAATATAATCAATTACCTAAAACAGCAATTGATTATATTAAACGAATTGAAGAGTTAACTGGAATTCCAATAGATATTATTTCTACTGGACCTGATCGAGCTCAAACAATGATATTATTAGATCCTTTTGATGTATAATTTCATTAGCAATATCATTACTCGTAATAAATACAACGCTTGAGTATATTCAGGCGTTATTTTTATATATTTAATTAAAAAAATTTTTTAATTTTATCTTTAAAATAGATATTAATATTTAACTTATAAAGTTTAATAATTATGGTTTAAGAGTATTATGATTTACATAGTACTATTATATTTAAAATAAAATAATAAATAATATTGTGGAAAATTTTTAATTTTTATGGTGTCTAATATAATCATATGATAAATATTATTAATTAATTAAATTTAGCTTTATTTATTATTTTAGCGAAATGAATATTTATTATATTTACTTAATACTAAGTAAATATAATAAATTTAAATAGAGTAAAGTTATTTATTAAACCGCTGTTATTATTAGTAAATTATAATAGCAATTTTTTTAATATATTATTTTTTATTAATGAAAGAAAATATTAAATTAAACAATTGATTATTATTTTAAATTAAATTATCTAATAAATATAAGTTATTTTTTAGTTTATTAAAAAATAATAAATTACTTTATTCTATAAATTATTTTTAAAATAAATAATAAACATAGTGTATTTATAGTATCTTAACTAATGTAACAATGGAGGTGGTAATGATAAAAGATCCTTATAAAGACAGAGAGGCAGAAAAATATCATTCACCAATTGCAAGTCGTGAATATATACTAAAGATATTATCAAAATTTACCACGTCTATTAGTCGCCAAGAAATTGCTAAAATATTAAAATTAACAAAAGAAGAAGATTTAGAAGCTTTACGTCGTCGCTTACGTGCTATGGAGCGTGATGGCGAATTGGTATTCATTCGTCATCAATATTATGCCTTACCTAAGCATTTTGATTTTATTAAAGGTACAGTTATTGGACATCGTGATGGTTTTGGTTTTTTACGGGTAGAAGGTCAAAAAGATGATTTTTATCTTTCTTCAGAAGAAATGAAAAAAGTAATACATGGTGATGTTATTCTTGCAAGAACATTAGGTAAAAATCGACGAGGACGTATAGAAATTCACATTATTCGCGTACTTATTCCACGAAATAATCATATCGTAGGACGTTATTTTTTAAAATCTAATATTGGATATGTTGTCCCTGATGATAATCGACTATTCTTTAATATTTTTATACCTAAAGAACAAATTAACGGTGCTAATATCGGAAATATTGTTGTTGTTGAGATGATAACTAGGCCAGTACATTGTACTCAAGCAGTAGGGAATATTATCGAAATATTAGGAGAAAATATGGGAAATAATATGGCGATAGAGATTACATTAAGAACCTATGAAATTCCTTATAACTGGCCACTAGAAGTTAAAAAACAGATTGCTAATTTATCTAAACATATTCCTTTATCAGCAAAAAATGAGAGAGTAGATTTATGTCATTTACCTTTAGTTACTATTGACAGCGAAGATGCTAACGATTTTGATGATGCAGTTTATTGTACATCAAAAGAAGATGGTAGTTGGCGATTATGGGTAGCAATTGCTGACGTTAGTTATTATGTTCAACCAGATACACCTTTGGATAATGAAGCAATTAGTCGTGGAAACTCAGTCTATTTTCCATCACGAGTAATTCCAATGTTGCCTGAAATTCTTTCTAATGAATTATGTTCATTAAATCCTGAGGTCGATCGACTTTGTTTTGTATGTGAAATGCAGTTATCAAATCAAGGGCAGATTATTTCATTTTCATTCTATGAAGCTGTAATGCGTTCTCATGCAAGGTTAACTTATACAAAAGTTTGGAAAATATTACAAGGAGATCAAGAATTACGCAAGTATTATAAATATATAGTACCAAATTTAGAACAACTTTATCAATTATATAAAATATTAGATAAAGCTCGATTAAAACGAGGAGCTATTTCTTTTGAATCTAAAGAAGCAAAATTTATTTTTAATACAGAAAAACGTATTGAACGAATAGAGTCGATCGAACGTAATGATGCTCATAAATTAATTGAAGAATGTATGATTTTAGCAAATACATCTGCTGCTCATTTTATTGAATGGAATAAAGAACCTAGTTTATATCGCGTTCATGACAATCCAAAACAAGAGAGTATTATAAATTTACGCACTATATTTAATGAATTTGGTTTAATATTACCAGGAGGAATGAAACCACAATCAATTGATTATGCTAAAATAATGGATGAAATTGCTCAACGTAAAGATCATGAATTATTACAAACGATGATTTTGCGTTCAATGAAACAGGCTATTTATGATCCTGAGAATAGAGGGCATTTTGGTTTAGCATTAAAATCCTATACCCATTTTACTTCACCTATTCGTCGTTATCCTGATTTAATTTTACATCGCTCAATTAAATATCTTTTATCTAAAAAATATAAAAATAACAAATATCATAAAATAATGACAGGTGGTTTGCATTCTGATACTAATAAAATATTACAATTAGGTGAACATTGTTCAATGACAGAACGACGAGCTGATGAGGCAATAAGAAATGTTACTGATTGGTTAAAATGTGATTTTATGCAAAATAAAGTTGGGAATATATTTGTTGGCATTATTACTAATGTCACTAATTTTGGTTTTTTTGTTCGCTTAAAAGATCTTTTTATTGATGGTTTGGTACATGTCTCATCACTTAATAATGATTATTATAGATATGATAGTATCGGACAACGACTTGTTGGCGAATCTTCTAATATAATATATCGTCTTGGTGATGAAGTTAAAATTAGAATTGAAGCTGTAAATATGAATGAACGCAAAATTGATTTTACATTAATATCAACTTTACGTAAAGCAATAAATCTTGGTAAAACTTCAAAAGAGAAACTAAAAAAACAACTTAAAAAAACAATTTTAACTCATGGCAAACCAAGTATTAATCAAGATAAAAATATTGTTCTCAACGGAATATTTGTTAAATATAATAAAAAAAATATCACTAATGTTAAAAAATAACTAATAAAAATTTAAAATTTTTTAAATTAAAAATAAAGAATATAAAATATTATTTATTTTTATTAATAGTTTTATTAATAGTGAATTATTTTTAATACTTATTAAATAATTTAATAAATTTTCTGTAAAATATTACAATATTTATGTAACATAAATATTATTAGAGTAATGAATTTTTTATATTTTAAAAAAATTTTTAATATAATAAAGCCTAAAAATAAAAATTCATTATTAATTATTTAATAATTTAAAAATTTTATTTTACTATTTAATAAGTTAACTTTTAATTTCTATAGATTAATAAAAAATGATTTTATAGAATATTTTCTATAAAAATATAAATAGTACAATATTAAGAAGATATTTAAGATTTTATTTTATCAAAAATAAAATCATTATTTTTATTCACTTTAAATATTATTATTTATTTATATAATTTAAGTATTTTTTATTTAATCTAAAAATAATACAATGAATATTATCTTAAAAAATAAATTTTCTTATTTTAATAAGATCTCAAAATGGATTATATTTATTTAAAATATTATTAAATTAATTAATCAAATTTGCTCAATGTTATTATGTTAATTATAATAAAATAATAATATATCTTTGATAATTTTATTAATGATTTGTGAAGAAGATAAAAAATTATTCATTAATAATTAATGATTCCAGTAAATTAGTTTTTATGATAAATAATTTCTTTTATGATTAAATTTTTTTATTTATTAATTTTGTATTTATTTGTTTAAAGTAATATTTTAATATTAAAGTTATTTATTAAAATAAGATTATTTATAATTTAAAAAAATTTTTAAATTCTTTTATATTAAGATTTAATTAGAAAATGATATTTTATAACTAATATTATTAGTTAATATTATTTGTATTATTTTATTCAAAAATTTACATGATTAAAATCAATAGTTATTTTTTATTTGGTAATTTATTGAGATTTAATTTTTTAAACTAAATATATCTAATTTAAAAAAAATTATAATTCAGTTCAATTCAATTAATTATTATTAATTACTTAAACATATACTATTAAATTAATAGATTGATGCCAATCGATTTTATTACCTATAATAATTTATTAATTAACTGTAATAAATAGATAAAATTTATATTAAAAATAAAAATATAATATTATTTATATAACATTATGAAGAGATTTATAAAAATATTTATAAAAATACATATACAATAATAGTGATGAATATTAATAAAAATAATGATAGTTTAAATATTATTATATAATAAAATATCAATTTATTTTAAAAAATTATATTAAATTATATTTTAAGTATTTAAAACTTATAAAATAAAAAATTTTTTAGAAAAATAAAATTATTATATATAATATAAATTATTAAATATTCTATAGAGTTAACTTATTAATTCTATAAATATTTTTATATTTCTAAGAAATTAAAATATTCAAATTTTTCTATAATTTAATTATTTAATTTATTACTTGAGTTTTAATTAAATAGTAGGTAAAATCAAAATTTGATTATTCAGTCTTAACTAATAAGTTCATTATCTTTATATGCTATGGTTGACTGTGATAACAGGAGGATGATTAATCCGAAAGGAGCAAAATTCATGCGTCATTATGAAATTATTTTTATGGTTCATCCAGACCAGAGCGAACAAGTTTTAGGTATGATTGAACGTTATAGTAATTCTATTATTAAATCACAAGGTCAAATTCATCGTTTAGAAAATTGGGGTCGTCGTCAATTAGCTTATCCAATTAATAAATTACATAAGGCACATTATGTTCTAATGAATATTGAAGTGCCATTAGAAATAATTAATGAATTAGAAACAAATTTTCGTTTTAATGATGCTATTTTGCGCAGCATGATTATACATGTTAATCATGCTATTACTGAAGATTCTCCGATGATTAAAGTTAAAGATGATCGTCATAGTCGTAATTTAACTGATGAAGATCTAGAGGAAATTGAAAGAATTGAGGATTCTGAAAAGTAATTTTAATTATGAACATTAATAAATTAGAGTTATCAGGGAAAATTTATAATAAGCCGATAAGAAAAGTTAGTCCTGGTGGGATTCCTCATTGTCAGTTTATACTTGAACATTACTCACAACAACAAGAGGCTGGGTTTAATCGAAAGGTATGGTGTAGAATAACTATTATTGTTAGTGGGGAAAAATTACAACAGTCTACTCATAAAGTAATAATAGGAACTAGAATTGCTATTATAGGTTTTATTAGTAATCATAAGGGTATTAATGGTTTGAATAATTTAGTACTTCATGCTGAAAAAATTAAATTAATAGATTTTGGAGATTAGTTAAAATGGCACGTTATTTTCGTCGTCGTAAGTTTTGTCGTTTTACTGTGGAAGGTATTCAAGAGATTGATTATAAAGATATCGTAACATTAAAAAGTTATATTACTGAAAGTGGTAAAATTGTACCTGGTCGTATCACTGGTACTTGTGCAAAATATCAGCGACAGCTCGCTCGAGCTATTAAGCGTGCGCGTTATTTATCTCTACTATCATATACTGATCGTCATCAATAATTGATATTATATTATTAATAATTTTAAAAAGGATAATGATGATGCAAGTTATTTTATTAGATAAAATAATAAACTTAGGGATTTTTGGTGATCAAGTTAATGTTAAAAGTGGTTATGCTCGAAACTATTTAGTTCCGTATGGAAAAGCTGTTCTTGCAACTAAAAAAAATATTGATTTTTTTGAAGCTCGTCGTATTGAATTTGAAAATAAATTAGCTAACATTTTAATTATTGAAAAAGAGCGTGCTGAGAAAATTAATTTACTACCAACAATAACAATAATTTCTAAAGTTGGTGATGAAGGTAAATTATTTGGTTCAATTGGACCTCGTGACATCGTTAAAGCAGTTACTGCTGCTGGAGTTAAGATTGTAAAAAGCGAAGTACGGTTACCAAATCGTGTATTACGTACTGTTGGTGAATACGAAGTTCATTTGCAACTACATTCTGATGTATCTGCAAGGTTAAATATAAATATTGTTGCTGAATAATTTTTTTTATTTTTATAAACTAAATTTTATTAATATTATCTATTTATATAAAAATAAAATAATTATTTTATTTTTATATAAATAGTAAGTATTAGTAATTTTTTTTCTAAATAAAATAATCTTAATATATAAAATTGTTATTATTTATATATTATTATTGATAGATAATAAATTTTTTTAAATTTATTTTTTAAAATTAAAATTTATTTTTAAGTTTTAATTCAACTTTTGAAAAATATTCAATAAAATTTTTTATTTATGTATCTTTATAATATATTGAGTTATTAATACTGATTATTTTTATGATTTTTTTATATACAGTATTATTAAAATATTATGAAATAATAGATAATAAAATATTGACGTAAGTTTTAATAAATTGAATAGTAAAAGTATAGAAAAATAAAAGATTTAAATAATAATTAATAATATAAAAATAATATAATTGAATTTAAATTAAAAATAAAAGATATTTGAATGAAATTAAAATTTAATTTTAAACAAAAAATATTTAAATTTTTATTTATTATATTAAATGATCAATTAATAATATTTTTTTAATTTTTTGATAAATAAAAAATAACAAATAAATTTTTTATATAATGATTTAAATTAATTATTTAAATTAAAGAATTTAAATTTATATCAATATACTTAAAATAGAAATTTTATATTCCATATGATTTATTTTATAGTTAATCTAAAATTTTAATTGCTATTTTAATTTTTAATGTATCAAATTTTAAAATTAAATTATTATAGATTATATTATTAAATTATTATTTTTAATTGAAATAATAATTTAATTTTATATTTAGAAGTATATTTTGCTTAAATAAATATTTAATATAGTAAAAACACACTATAATAATTATTCATTATAGGTTGAAAGTAAATTCATTTTAAAATGATTTAAAATTATATAATTAGTAATAAAATTTTAAATATTAATATTAATAAAAGTAGATATAAATAATATTAAAATATTATCATAATAATTAATGTAAATTATTAATAATATTAAATTTTAACTAAAATTATTAAATTAATATTAATATTAAAACATTTATTAATGTTATTGTTTAATTTTAAGTAAATTTAAATGTTTAGATCTTAATTTTGATATTTATTTAAGATTATTTATTAATATAAAGATAAGTTTTATTAAAAATAAAATAAAATTTATATTAAATTAATAATATATATTGTTATATAATTATTAATTAATTTATATATTAAAATTAAAAATTTTTTTGATTTATATTTTTAAAGATATGAATTAAAAAACATTAAAATAATATTAAATAATTTTAAACTAAATTTAAATAAATAAATTAATTTTTAATAAAATTAATTTCATTAATCTTGATAAGATTTTATCTTAAATAAGTATAAAATTTATCGTTAAATTATTTTGATTAGTTTTATTAAGTTTAGGATTTATTTTTGATATAAAAACATTGATAATAATCTGATTGTTTGTCTTTAAAAAATATAAGATTACTTAATAAGTAAAAATAATGTTTTAAAATTAGTTAAATTATGGAAAGTAATCTTATTCTTAATTATTAATTTATAAAAAATCAAATAAATAGTAATTTTAATAGAATTAATATAATTGATTTGATCATTATATAAAAATTTTTAAAAATAAAAAAAATAATAATATTAATATTATATTTTATATTACAATTAAATATTTAAGAAATTTTTTTGATAAATTTAAATTATTTTAGAAATAAATATACATAATAATTTTAAGTTAAAATAATATATTAATGTTTATATTTACTATATTAGTATTATATTATTATTTAATGATAAAATTACATCTAAAATTTTCTAAGGCTATTAAGATAATAAATAGTTTTATTGATTTAAATTTTAATTATATATATTTTATAGTAAATTAAAGATAATAATTAATTAAAATATAAAAAATTATTTAATATTTTTTTATTTATATTAAAAAATAAAAAATAGAAAATTTAATTAAATTATATGATAGTTATTTTTTAGCTGCTCTTTCAAAAGAAGAAAGAATTTCAGTTTTTGCCTTAGCAACATTTTCCCAACTTTTAACCTTTACCCATTTACCTTTTTCTAAATCTTTATAGTGCTCAAAAAAATATTTAATTTGATCACGTAATAATTCTGATAAATCATATATATCTTTAATATGATTATATTCTTTAGTTAATTCCGAATGAGGAACAGCAATTAACTTTGTATCTTCACCGGATTCATCAATCATTTTTAACATACCAATTGGGCGGCAACGAATTATTGTTCCTTGTTGTACAGGGTAAGGTGTTGGAACTAAAACATCAACAGGATCATTATCTAATGATAGAGTACGATTGATATAACCATAATTACAGGGATAAAACATGGTGGTAGAGATAAAACGATCGACAAAAATAACTCCATATTTTTTATCTACTTCATATTTTATTGGATCAGCATTCGCTGAAATTTCTATAATAACATATATATCATCAGGTAATTTTTTTCCTGCTGGAACGTTATTTAGACTCATAAGATCTCCATATATTTAAAATTAAATAAATTTATTATAAATTATTGCAGTCATAAATAAAAAAGTTCACTATCAGATAAAATTTAATTATAAAAATAAATTTAACAAAATGTTAAATTGTTTAATTTTATCTTATATGATAAAGAATATTATTTATTAATTTAAAATTTAATATTAAATTTTAAATTTTTACCATGAATTTTATTTTAACGAAAAGATATAAATTGATCTAGTTATTTTTAATGATATTTAAATTAAATTAATTAATATAACCTCTTATTTTACATTCAATTTTTTAAAAATAGGTGATTAAACTATATGTTATAAAATAATTATAATTTATTTTTATATTAAAATTGATGTATTTAGATAAATATAAATATTGCTTTTAATAAATTTTTCTAAAAACAGATTTTTATTAAAAAATTTAATATATTAATTAGTAACTTTAATGTAGATGTAATATAAGCGATAAATAAGTAATATAATATAAATATAAAAATGTATGGAAATTTTATTTCTAATAATAATTTATATGTATATTTATACTTAGTGATAAAACTTTATTATAATTTTATTAATTTATTAAATATATATATTTTCTTAAAATATTTTTTTAATAAAATAAGTAGAATATATAAGAAAATTTTATAAATAAAATATATACACTATAATATTATTATATAAATTTCTGTTATAAAAAAGTATATATAATATAGTAACTATGATTTACATGGATATTTTAATTATATTAAATCTATTTTAATGAAAGTTGTAAATATAGTTATTTAATTGGTATAAGTTGCTGATAAATAAAAATAATTTATATAAAACATTAATATAAATACTTTATAAAGTAATTTACTAACAGATTTATTAATAGAATATAGAATTATTTGATATATTATCTCTAATAATCATTAAAAGTAATAATTTTATCATTTTCTATGAAAATAAATAATATATTGTTATTTTATTTGTATTTAAATTAATTTTAATTATTTATTAATTTAATCTTAAATTTATTTGAATTTCTATTTAATGTTAAAGAATTTTTATTTAAAAACATAATAAATTTTATTTTATTAATATTTATTAAATTATTTTTATATTTAATTTAAATCGATAATGATTTAATAAGATTATAAATAGCATAAAAATTATATTATTTTAATGATAGTTTATCGTAATACTTTTACGATTTAATTATTTAGTTTAACTTTATAGAGATTTTTGAGAAATTCTATTTTTATATACCCCTCTATTCATATTTACTAAGATTAAATTAAAAATTAATAATTAGTTTATTATATATATTAATATAATTATTAATTTTATGTAATTTAACTAATTAAACGTAATAATTTTATTATTAAAAATTATTATTCAAATAAATTTAAAATTATTTTATAAAATTAGTTAATAAAATTATAGAATATTTTAGAATTTACATAGAAAATATTAATATAATAGTTTTTTTAAAAATTTTCAGAAATTTTTAAAAAAACTATTATATTAATAATGATTTATGAAATAATGAGGTTATTAAAAATAATAATAGTTAAATTACTATAGTTAAATTTAATCTCAAAATTTTTAATTAACTAATTATTTTTATAATAATTAGTTAATTGATAGTGAATAAATTATTTTTATTTTAATATTACAATCATGTATTAAATTTTATTTACTCAATATTTTAAAAATTTTTTAATTTACTTATATTTTTATTTTTAATAATTTACTTTTAATTTTAAAATACTAAATGATTAGATTTTATCGTTTAATTATTTTTAAAATATAAATTTAAATTATAATTATATTTTTATTATAAAAAGATATATTTTTTATGAAAATATTACTTTATTTAATATTTTATAAAAATGAATTTATATACACATGAAAAATATGATTACAGTTTAATTTTATAGAAATTAATAAAAAATTTTTTTAAAAATATTATTTTTAAAATATAACAATTAATTACATCTATATATTTTTAATTTTTATTAAAAAATTAAAAATATATTTTTGCATTAATCTATTAAAACTTTTTTAAAATAAAAAAGTTTATAAAATTTATTAATTAAGAAGAATTAATTATAATCAATAGAGTACTTTATAAATAAAATATAATAGATTTTAAATTTTATAAGTTATCTCGAACATATAATAATATAAAAGGAGTATATTAATATGAAATTAACTATTCTTGGTGCAGCAGGTGCTATTGGTCAAGCTCTTGCGCTTCTTCTTAAAAATCAACTTCCATCAGGATCAGAGCTTTTTCTTTATGATATTGCTCCTATAACTCCTGGTATTGCTAAAGATTTAAGTCATATTTCAACGGATATAAAAGTAATTGGTTTTTCTGGTAAAGATCTAATAGATTCACTTAATAATGCTGATATAGTATTAATTTCAGCAGGCATTAGTAGAAAATTAGGAATGGATCGTTCAGATTTATTTAGTATAAATGCTAGTATTATTCAAAATTTAATTGAAAAAATTGCTCAGTTTTGTCCTAAGGCGTTAATTGGAATTATTACTAATCCTGTTAATAGCATGGTCCCAATAGCAGCAAAAATATTAAAAAAAGCTGGCGTATATGATAAAAATCGATTATTTGGCGTAACAACATTAGATATTATTCGTTCTAATACTTTTGTTGCTGAATTAAAAGGTAAAAATTCACAAGAAATCGAAGTAATTGTTATTGGGGGTCATTCAACCTCAACTATTCTTCCATTACTTTCTCAAATTCCAGGTATTAATTTTACCGAACAAGAAGTTGAAGATTTAACTAAACGTATCCAAAATGCTGGTACTGAAATTATTAAAGCAAAAGCAGGTTGTGCTTCGGCAACACTTTCTATGGGACAAGCTGCCGCTAGATTTAGTTTATCATTAGTTCAAGCTTTAAATGGTAAAAAAAATATAATCGAATGTGCATATGTAGAAAATGATAATAAATATACTCGTTTTTTTTCTCAACCAATACGTTTAGGTAAAAATGGTATTTCAGAAAGACTACCTATTAATATTACAAATATATATGAAAAAAATAAATTAAAAAATATTTTAAATATACTCAATAAAGACATTAAATTAGGAGAAAATTTTATAAAAAACTAAATTTTTTAATATTTTAAATGAAAATATAAAATTATATATATGAATCTTATAATTTTATTTATAATTTTTAGTAAACTGACGAGTATTCATTTAAAATAATTATTTTATATTAAATTATAATAACGATTAATATATAATTAACAAAGTAAATGAAAATTTAAAAATTTTACGGTGGATACTGAGTAGAAATAAAAGCTAAGCTTATTAAAGCATCTTTATAAGATGTATCAGGTAAGACATCGAGAGCTTTAATTGCTTTATTAGCTTCTTTTCTAGCTTGATTGTGGGTATATTCAAGCGATCCACAGCGTTTCATAGTAACTAATATACTATTAAGTAAATGACGCCCATTACCTTTTGTTATTAAGTTAAAAATAAGTGCAGATTCTTCTTCAGTACCTTTTTTCATTGCATGAAGTAGAGGTAGTGTTAGTTTTCCTTCATCTAAATCATCGCCAATATTTTTACCAAAAGTACTATTATTTACATCATAATCAAGAAGATCATTAATAAGTTGAAAAGCAGTACCAAGATAACGCCCATAATCTCGTAATGCTTGTTGTTGTGTTTCATTAGCTCCTGATACAATTGCTGATGCATGTGTTGCTGCTTCAAATAATCGTGCAGTTTTATTATATATTATTTTCATATAAGTACTTTCAGTAATATTTGGATTATTACAATTAATTAATTGTAATATTTCACCTTCTGCAATAATATTTGTTGCATCAGACATTAATTTCAAAATAGGCATAGAATTAAGTTCTGTCATCATTTGAAATGATCGAGTATAAATAAAATCTCCTACTAATACACTAGCAGCATTACCAAAAATAGCATTTGCTGTTTTTTTACCTCGCCGTAAAGCTGACTTATCAACAACATCATCATGTAATAATGTTGCAGTATGAATAAATTCAATCAATGCTGCTACATTAATATGTTTTTCTCCTATATATCCTAAAGCCTTTCCAACTAAGATAGTAATCATAGGTCGAATTTTTTTTCCACCACTACTAATAATATAGTGGCATAATTGATTAATGAGGTAAACATCTGAATTTAATTGATTAAAAATTGCTTTATTAACTGCTTCCATATCTTTTGCAGTTAAATTAATAATTGATTCTAAATTCATTTTATAAATTCTTTTATCAATTTAGTTTTATCTAAACATAATATTTATTCATCTTAATTTTATACTGTTAATTTTTTGTTGATTCTACTGTAAAATGAATTAGAAATGAACGACTTTAAAATAAATACATTTTAAAAAATAAATTTTTATTATTAAATTGAATTCTAAACTTGTATTTTTGATACTTTTTACGTATATTTTATAGAATATTATAAATTTTTATAAAATTCATATTAAAATTAAATATATTATTAAATTGCTTTAAGCGGAGTTTATATGTATGCAGTTTTTCAAAGTGGCGCTAAACAACACCGAGTAACTAAATCTCAAATAATTCGCCTAGAAAAACTAGATATTGCAATAGGTGAAACTATTGAGTTTAATAAAGTATTAATGATAGCTGGTAACAATAATATTAAAATAGGATCTCCTTTTATTAAAGATATTAAAATTAAAGCTAAAGTTATTGCGCACGGTCGTTCTGAAAAAATTAAAATTATTAAATTTCGTCGTCGTAAACATAGCCGTAAACAACAAGGTCATCGTCAGTGGTTTACAGATATTAAAATCATTAGTATTTTTTAAAAATTAGGAGAAATGGATTAATGGCACATAAAAAAGCCGGTGGTTCAACGCGTAATGGACGTGATTCTGAATCTAAACGATTAGGTATAAAGCATTTTGGTGGTGAATCTGTCTTAGCTGGTAGTATTATTGTTCGTCAACGCGGTACTAAATTTCATGCTGGTAATAATGTTGGTTGTGGTCGTGATTATACTCTTTTTGCATTAACTCATGGAAAAGTTAAATTTAAAGTTAAAGGTCAAAAAAAACGTAAATATGTCAGTATCGAAGCTTGATAAGGTTATTTTATTTAATATCATCTTTTGATAAAATTATCATATTAGCATATAGTTATTATTTAATACGCTGAGAAAAGATAATGAAATTTGTTGATGAAGTAAAAATATTAGTTATAGCTGGCGATGGTGGTAATGGCTGTATTAGTTTTCGTCGTGAAAAATATATCCCTAAGGGTGGACCTAATGGTGGAAATGGAGGAGATGGTGGAGATATTTATTTATTTGCTGATAAAAATCTTAATACATTAATTGATTATCGATTTAAAACAATCTTTAGAGCTGAATGTGGACAAAATGGTCGAAGTTTTGATTGTACAGGAAAGCGTGGTCAAGATAATTTTATTAAAGTTCCAGTTGGTACGCGAATACGTGATCTTTCAAAAAAAGAAAACATTGGAGATATGATTCATCATGGGCAATCTTTAATGGTTGCAAAAGGTGGATTTCATGGTTTAGGTAATACTCGATTTAAATCATCAGTTAATCGTATTCCTTATCAAAAAACAATGGGAAAAAAGGGAGAAATAAAAGAATTAGCACTTGAATTAATATTACTTGCTGACGTAGGAATATTAGGCATTCCAAATGCTGGAAAATCTACTTTTATTCGTTCAATTTCTGCGGCAAAACCAAAAGTTGCTGATTATCCATTTACTACTTTAATACCAAGTTTAGGTTTAGTGCGTATAAATAATAAAGAAAGTTTTATTATTGCAGATATTCCTGGTTTAATTGAAGGAGCCGCAGAAGGTTTAGGTCTTGGGATTCGTTTTTTAAAACATTTAGAACGTTGTACAATACTTTTACACTTAATTGATATTTATCCTCTTGATGGCTCCGATCCACTTAAAAATATTCAAATAATTGATATAGAATTAAAAAAATATAGTAAAAAACTAGCAAAAAAACCACGATGGTTAGTTTTTAATAAAATTGATCTTTTGACTGCTCAAGAAACAAATAATCGTGTAAATGATATTATCAAAGCATTAGATTGGAAAAATAAATATTATAAAATTTCTTCAATAACTCAATTTGGCATTAAATTACTTTGTTCAGATATTATAAAACATAATTTAAATTTTCCTAAAAATATATAGATAAATAGTATTAGTTTAATCATATAAATTTTAATTTATTGAGATAATTATTAAAAAAATAAATATTTAATAGTAAAATAGATTAGATAAAAATATACAATAAAATTATTTAATATTTATAAATAATAAATAATTTTATTGTATTAGAAATTAATAAATATATTTTATTTTTTATATAAATAATAAACATAAATAACAATTATTATAATTTTAAATTAAATTTATATAATAAATATTTAGTAGAAATAATATTATAAATAATATAAAATATAAATATTTTAAAAATAAAATATATCTTTAATTTTATATTTTTTAAAATTACATTAACTATTATAATGTAATATTTTTAAAAATTTTAGTAAAATACTATAACAGTTTATTTTAATAAAAATTAATAGTACAAATAAATAATATCATTAGAACTATTGTTATCATCAAAGTGATTAATAAGAAATATTTTAGTATTTTTTTTAACAAAAAAATAAAATATTATATTGTAATATTTTACATATGTTTAAATAATCTTTATTTTAGTTAGTAAGAGTTGATAATAGATAATTAAATTACTATTAATTATTTTAATATTTATTTATTTAATTGAATTAGTGTATTAAAATTTATTTTTAGTTGTTTTTAAATATTATTAATATAATTTTAATTCGTTATAATAATTTATAATTAAATATAAAAAGATAAATAAATAAACAATATCATTTTTTTAAAAAATTATAAATATTATATATAAAATAGATATGTGTATATAATAATGAGGTTAAAGTTTAATATAAAAAATAGTAAATAATAAATTTATATTAATTACATGATATTATAATACTTAATTAAATCATAGAATAATAAAGTTAAAAATTAATATTTAACAATATATTATTTTTCTGGCATGTTATTTTTCAAAAGTAAAAAATTTGTTTTTATAAAAAAATCAATAAGATGTTTAATTTTTTTATGAAAAAATCAGAGGTTATTTATTGATGAAACAGATTCCAATGACAGTACGTGGTGCAGAAAAGTTGCGTGAAGAGTTAGAGTTTTTAAAAAATATTCGTCGACCTGAAATTATTTCTGCTATTACAGAAGCTCGTAAACATGGTGATTTAAAAGAAAATGCAGAATATCATGCTGCACGCGAGCAACAAGGATTTTGCGAAGGTCGTATTCAAGAGATTGAAGTAAAATTATCTCATTCACAAATTATTGATATAACAAAAATAAAAAATAACAATCGTGTAATATTTGGAACGAAAGTTACTATATTTAATATGACGACAAATGAAAATTTAACTTATCGTATTGTTGGTCATGATGAAGCTGATATTAAAAAAAATCTTATTTCTATTAATTCACCAATAGCTCGAGGTTTAATTGGTAAAACTATAAATGATATTTCAGTTATTATCACTCCTGGAGGTAAAATTAAATATAAAATTTTAAAAGTGGAATATATTTAAAGATTTTTATCTTATTTTAAAACACTATATTTATTTTTGAGTTCATTTTAAAATAAAAACTATATTAGTCTTTTATTTTAAAATAAAAACAATAGGATATATAAATTATTAATAGTATGAGTTTTTTTAAAATAACATTATTTTAATAAATTTATAATATGCATATTTTTTTCAATTTCTACTAAAACACCTTTAATAAAAATAATGTATTATTTATAATAAATAATACATTATTTGATGATAAAAAAGAATTTTAACTTATTGTATTTATTTTTTATTAAAAGTTATTATTTTTATTTTACTTGGATTGAAACAATATATTTTAACATCATTTTTAGATATAATTACAAATTCTATAATTTTATTATATCGAAGGATAAATAAGTATTATTTTATATATAATTAAAGAAATAATGGTCAATAAAAAACATTCAGTAAGTTCTACTCGTTGGCTACAAGAACATTTTAATGATAAATATGTTTTTCAAGCACAAAAAAAAATTCGTTCACGTGCGTGGTTTAAATTAAATGAAATTCAAGAAAGTGATAAAATATTTAAATCTGGTATGAATATTGTTGATTTAGGCGCAGCACCTGGTGGTTGGTCCCAATACGCAATAACTAAAATTGGGATTAATGGTTGGATTATTGCATGTGATTTATTATTAATGGATCCTATTGTTAGTGTTGATTTCTTACAAGGAGATTTTCGAAATAAGAAGACATTAGAAATATTACTTGAACGAATTGGTGAAAAAAAAATCCAGGTTATTATGTCAGATATGGCTCCAAATATGAGCGGAATACGTGTAATTGATACTCCTAAATCCATATATTTAGCTGAGTTAGCATTGAATATGTGTCGTTATGTATTAGTTGTTGGAGGAAATTTTGTTGTTAAAGTATTTCATGGAGAGGGTTTTAATGAATATTTAAGAGAAGTTCGTTCTCTTTTTTTAAAAGTTAAAATTCGTAAACCAAATGCTTCACGATCACGTTCACGTGAAGTGTATATTGTAGCGACAGGACGAAAAATATAGTATCCTGTACGTTATTTATTTATCATAGTTGTAGTGAAGAGGTTCATCTCTTGAGTGACATGGCGAAAAACCTGATTCTCTGGGTAGTCATTGCGATAATCCTTATGTCTATATTCCAGAGTTTTGGTCCTAGCGATTCGAATAGTCGTAGAGTGGAATATTCTACTTTTATGAATGAGTTAACTCAGGATCAGATACGTGAAGTACGGATTTCTGATCGTGAAATTAGTGTTAAGAAAACGGATAACAGTTTTTATACAACTTATATTCCAATGAGAAATGATCCAAGATTATTGGATACTTTACTTGAAAGACATGTTATTGTTATTGGTGAGCCACCTAAAGAGCAAAGTTTCTTAGCAACTATTTTTATTTCCTGGTTTCCAATGTTTTTATTAATTGGAGTTTGGATTTTTTTTATGCGTCAAATGCAGGGAGGAGGTGGTAAAGGTGCTATGTCTTTTGGTAAAAGCAAAGCGCGTATACTAACAGAAGATCAAATTAAAACAACTTTTGCTGATGTTGTTGGTTGTGATGAAGCTAAAGAAGAGGTTAGTGAATTAGCTGAATACTTACGGGAACCAGGTCGCTTTCAAAAATTAGGTGGTAAAATTCCTAAAGGAATTTTAATGGTAGGACCACCAGGAACAGGTAAGACTTTATTAGCTAAAGCGATTGCTGGTGAAGCAAAAGTTCCTTTTTTTACTATTTCTGGTTCAGATTTTGTAGAAATGTTTGTCGGTGTTGGTGCTTCTCGTGTTCGTGATATGTTTGAACAAGCAAAAAAAGCAGCACCTTGTATTATCTTTATTGATGAAATTGATGCTGTTGGTCGACAACGTGGTGCAGGTTTAGGAGGTGGGCATGATGAACGTGAACAAACTCTTAACCAAATGTTGGTAGAGATGGATGGATTTGAAGGTAATGAGGGCATTATTGTTATTGCAGCTACTAACCGTCCAGATGTGTTAGATCCAGCATTATTACGTCCAGGACGTTTCGATCGACAAGTTGTTGTTGGTTTACCTGATGTACGTGGTCGTGAACAAATTTTAAAAGTTCATATGCGTCGTGTACCTTTAGATTCTAACGTTGATGTTTCGGTTTTAGCTAGAGGAACACCAGGTTTTTCTGGGGCTGATTTAGCTAATTTAGTTAATGAAGCAGCTCTTTTTGCTGCTCGCGGAAATAAGCGTGTTGTTGCAATGTTAGAATTTGAAAAAGCAAAAGATAAGATTATGATGGGTACTGAGCGACGATCTATGGTGATGACAGAAGAACAAAAAGAATCTACCGCCTATCACGAAGCTGGTCATGCGATTATTGGACGAATTGTTCCTGAGCATGATCCTGTTCATAAAGTAACGATTATACCTCGTGGTCGTGCGTTAGGTGTTACATTTTTTTTGCCAGAAGGTGATCAAATTAGTGCAAGTCGTCAAAAATTAGAAAGTCAAATTTCAACACTTTATGGTGGAAGATTAGCGGAAGAAATTATTTATGGTTCAGAAAAAGTGTCTACTGGTGCATCAAATGATATTAAAATAGCAACTAATCTTGCTCGTAATATGGTTACACAATGGGGTTTTTCTGAAAAATTAGGACCATTACTTTATGCTGAAGAAGAAGGTGAAATTTTTCTTGGTCGTTCTGTTGCTAAAGCTAATCATATGTCCGATGAAACAGCACGAGTAATTGATGAAGAAATTAAAGCAATTATTGATCGTAATTATAAACGTGCTCGTCAAATTTTAAATAATCATATTGATATCCTTCATAGTATGAAGGATGCATTAATGAAATATGAAACTATTGATGCATTTCAAATTGATGATTTAATGAATCGTCGTTTAGTTAGAGTACCTGTTGGATGGAATAATAATGATGATAATAATCATACTTCAACATCTTCATCTGAACAAAAAGAGATAGAAAAAAATATTAATTCTAATAAAAATAAAGATAATTTGCATGAAAATGATAATAATAATATAGAAAATCATTAATAATGATAAATTTCTAATATATAATAATTAATCAAATAAAACCATAAATAATTTATGGTTTTATTTGATTAATTAAGGTGATTATGAAAATTACTATTAAAAAAAAAGATTTTGAATTTAATCATCCTATTGTTATGGGAATATTAAATATAACTCCGGATTCTTTTTCTGATGGTGGCATATATAATTGTTATAATCATGCATTTAAATATGCAGCAAATATAGTAAAATATGGTGCAAAAATAATTGATATTGGCGGAGAATCAACTAGACCTGGTGCTAATGAAGTAAGTTTACAAGAAGAACTTGATCGAGTTATTCCAATAATTGAAGCAATAACTAAACGTTTTGAAATTTTGGTATCAGTTGATACTTCTAAAGCTATTGTTATGAAAGAAGCAGCCAAAGTCGGTGCTCATATTATTAATGATGTCCGGGCATTACATGAAAAAGACGCATTGAAAACTGCTTCTGAAAGTGGATTAGCGATTTGTATTATGCATATGTTAGGTCAACCTAAAACAATGCAACAAATATTAAATTATAAAAATGTAGTTGAAGAAGTAAAACAATATTTATTAAATGAAATAAATCGCTGTAATGCTGCTGGTATTACAAAAAATAATTTGATTATTGATCCAGGTTTTGGTTTTGGCAAAAATATTACACATAATTATCAATTATTAGGAAAATTAAATGAATTTCATACTTTAGGAGTACCATTATTAGTTGGTATGTCTCGTAAATCTATGATTGGTGATTTATTAAAATTACCAATAAATAAACGGCTTATTGGTAGTATTGTATGTGCAGTTATCGCAGCTATGCAAGGGGTACATATTGTTCGCGTTCATGATGTAAAAGAAACTGTACAAGCTATGAAGGTTATTCAAGCAACCCTTTTAGATAAAGGAAATAGACAATTATGAGTAAGCGCAAATATTTTGGCACTGATGGTATTCGTGGCAAAGTAGGAGAAAATCCAATTACTCCTGATTTTTTTTTAAAATTAGGTTGGGCTGCTGGTAAAATTTTAGCGCGCCATGGTTCTCGAAAAATAATCATAGGTAAAGATACTCGAATTTCTGGTTATATGTTAGAATCAGCTTTAAAGGCTGGTCTTTCTGCAGCTGGTTTATCTACTTCATTTACAGGTCCTATGCCAACGCCAGCGATTGCTTATTTAACCCGTACATATCGTGCAGAAGCAGGTATTGTTATTTCAGCTTCACATAATCCTTATCATGATAATGGAATTAAATTTTTTTCAATTAATGGAACTAAATTACTTGATAGTGTAGAAGAAGCAATAGAAAAAGAAATGAAAAAACCACTTACTTGTGTAAAGTCTGCGGAATTAGGACGTGCTAATCATTTTATTGATGCTGCTAGTTGTTACATGGAATATTGCAAAAAAACATTTCCAATTGAACAAGATTTAAATGGATTAAAAATTGTTTTAGATTGCGCTAATGGAGCAACATATCATGTTGCTCCGAATATTTTAAGCGAACTTGGAGCAAAGGTTATCACAATTGGATGTGAACCTAATGGACTTAATATTAATCAGGGCTGTGGCGCAACTGATATTGTAATGTTACAAAAACGTGTTATTAAAGAAAAAGCTGATGTTGGTCTTGCTTTTGATGGTGATGGTGATCGTGTAATAATGGTTGATCATTTGGGAGATAGAATAGATGGTGATCAAATTCTTTATATCATTACTCGTGATGGACTTCGACAAGGTCAATTATTTGGTGGAGTTGTCGGTACATTAATGAGTAATATTGGATTAGAATTAGCTTTAAAAGAATTAAATATACCTTTTATTCGAACAAAAGTAGGTGATCGTTATGTTCTTAAAAAATTACAAGAGCAAGGATGGCGTTTTGGTGCTGAAAATTCAGGCCATATTATTTTGTTAGATAAAACTACAACATGTGATGGTATTATTGCTAGTTTGCAAGTTTTAAGTGCAATGATTCGCAATGAGATGAGTCTTCATGATCTTTGTTATGATATCAAATTAATACCTCAGGTATTGATAAATGTACATTTTTCTGGTACTTATAATCCATTAACAACAACTCATGTTTTAAATGTTGTAAAACAAGTTGAAAAAGAACTAGCTGGTATTGGACGAGTTTTATTACGTAAATCTGGTACTGAATCTTTAATTAGAATCATGGTAGAAGGTGAAAATAAAAAACAAGTTACTATAATGGCTAACAAAATTGCTGATGCAATCAAACAAGTAAAATAGTTAATAATTATATTAATTTAATTAAAAAAACATAATTATATAAATAATATATTTTTATTAATATTTTATTATTCTCATAAAGAGTTTAATAAAATAAAAATAATTTTGTTTGTTTGTTAAAGTTTATTCTATATTTAAATCCATTTTTAAAGTGTTAATTTAATAAATAAATTATATTAGATAATTCTTTGAACTTTATTATTAATAGGTATTTAGTTATGTATATAATTTTTTTAATTTTATTTTTATTAATCTCAATTGCATTAATTACTATGATTATGTTACAACAAGGAAAAAATTCTAATATTGGAGGGTCATGTAGTATAAGTTCTTCTGCAACATTATTTAGTTCTTCTGGATCAAGTAATTTCATGACGCGAATGACAGCTATTTTTGCAACATTATTCTTTGTTATTAGTTTACTTTTATCAAATTTAACTTATAATAAAAATATAATTAAAAGTAAATGGGAAAAAATTGAGGATCCTATTGTGATTGAAAAGTCAACAGGAGTATCTATAAAACCTTTATTACCAACAAATGATATTCCTCATTAATTAATGAAGATTTTATAATAATTTTTTAAAATTTTTTATTAATAAGCCAAGGTGGTGGAATTGGTATACACGTTACCTTGAGGTGGTAGTGCCGTATAAACTGGCATACGGGTTCAAGTCCCGTCCTTGGCATAATTTTAAAAGATAACTTGTATTTATTATATTATCAGCGTAAAATTTATAAAACTTAAAACGCGGGATGGAGCAGTTTGGTAGCTCGTCGGGCTCATAACCCGAAGGTCGTCGGTTCAAATCCGCCTCCCGCAACCACTTCTTAATATATAATTTGTTTTTAGGTGTTTTATTAGATTATTTTATTTTGAAAAATGTTGATTTTAAGTTAAATTTACTGATATTATATAATTTTTTGTTATAAAAACCCCGAAATTTTGGGGTTTTTTATTATTAAAATATAATCATTTATCTTTAATTTTTTATATCTTTAAATTTTTATTTAATATAAATAAAAATTATTATTAATAATTTTAATATTAAAATAGCCTATAAATTTTAAATTAATTAATTTAAAATTTATTTAATCACATATTTTAATGTTACAGCTTTATATTTTATAATATAATGATATTGCTATTGGTAATTTTATAAAAATTTGTCGTCAGGTTAATGTGGTACTGAATATTAAAGATCGATCTCAGAACTTTATAATTTAGAAGTATCTCTATCAAAACTTAAATATTTTTTAACTATTATATATTATCAGTATTTTTAATAAAAAATTAAATTAATATTAAGAATAATTATGCAGAATTGACATAGACAGAAGTAAATAATTAAACCTGCTAATGATGAGATAATTATTATTATAGATTATAAGTATAAATATTTATATTAAAACATCCAAAAAACTAATTTTGTACCCTAATTTTAATAAAAGTTCAATAAGGTAACTAGGATGAATAAAGAAATTTTAGCTGTTGTCGAAGCAGTTTCTAATGAAAAATCTCTTCCTCGCGAAAAAATATTTGAAGCTCTTGAGGTCGCATTAGCAACAGCTACTAAAAAAAAATATGAACAAGATATCGATGTTCGAATTAATATTGTTCGTAAAACTGGAGATTTTGATACATTTCGACGTTGGTTAGTAGTTGAAGAAGTTATGCAGCCAACACGTGAAATTACTTTAGATGCAGCAAAATATGAAAATTTAGATATTAAATTAGGTAATTATATAGAAGATCAAATAGAATCTATTACTTTTGACCGTATTACAACACAAACTGCGAAACAAGTTATTGTACAAAAAGTACGTGAAGCTGAAAGAGCAATGGTTATTGAACAATTTCGTAAACAAAAAGGTGAAATTATTAATGGAATAGTAAAAAAAACAAATCGTGAAAATATTACATTAGATTTAGGTAATAATGCTGAAGCAGTAATTTTACGAGAGGATATGTTACCTCGAGAAAATTTTAGACCAGGTGATCGTGTACGTGGTGTATTATATGATGTGCGACCAGAAGCACGTGGTGCACAATTATTTGTTAGTCGTTCTCGTCCTGAAATGTTAATTGAATTATTTCGTATTGAAGTGCCTGAAATTGGTGAGGAAATTATTGAAATTAAAGCAGCTGTTCGTGATCCAGGATCGAGAGCAAAAATCGCTGTAAAAACAAATGATAAGCGCATTGATCCAGTAGGTGCATGTGTTGGAATGCGTGGCGCTCGAGTACAAGCAGTATCAAGCGAACTTGCTAGTGAGCGTATTGATATTGTTTTATGGGATGATAATCCTGCACAATTTGTAATTAATGCTATGGCGCCAGCTGATGTTGCTTCTATTGTACTTGATGAAGATAAATGTACGATGGATGTTGCCGTTGAGAGCAGTAATTTAGCTCAAGCAATTGGACGTAATGGACAAAATGTTCGTTTAGCTTCTCAGTTATTAAAAAAGCATCGTAGAGATGATAGATGGGAATTAAATATTATGACTGCAGAAGAACTTGAAATTAAACATCAAGAAGAAGAAAATGTATCTATTGATTCTTTTATTAAACATCTTGATATCACTAAAGAATTCGCTACTCTTCTTGTTAAAGAAGGATTTTCTTCATTAGAAGAGTTAGCTTATATACCAATTAAAGAACTATTAAAAATTAAAGGTTTTAATGAGACAACTATTGAAGTTTTACGCGAAAAAGCAAAAGCGGTACTAACAACATTAGAATTAGCTCGAAAAGAAAGTATAGAGGATAGTCAATCAATTAAAGATTTTTTAAATCTATCAGGTATGAATTATACTTTAGCGATAAATTTAATTTCTCATGGTATTTCTACATTAGAAATTCTTGCTGAACAAGGTATAGAAGATCTTAAAGATATTGAGAGAGGATTAACTAATGAACAGGCTGGTAAAATTATTATGGCTGCGAGAAATATTTGTTGGTTTAGTAATTCTTAAAAAATAATTTATAGCGGGAAAGAAAAGAATGGCAGATAAAATTGTAAAATTATTAGCAGCAGAGATTCAAACTTCAGTTGAACGATTAATAAAGCAATTTGCTAATGCTGGAATAAAGAAAACTGAAAATGATATTGTTACTCAAAATGAGAAAGAAATTTTACTTGCATATTTAAATCGTGAAAATGGAAATATTAGTAATCAGACTTGGAAATTAACACTAAAGCGAAAAACTCGTAGTACATTAAGTATTCCAAGTACAGGTGGAAAAAGTAAATCAATTAATATTGAAGTTCGTAAAAAACATACATATGTTGATCATGATGCATTAGAAAAAGAAAAAATTAAAGAGAAAGAAAAACGCGAAGAAGAAAAAAAAATAAAACATGAAGTAGCGGAAAAAAAGAAAGTGAAACAAAATAAAAATAATCAAAAAATAGTTAAATCCAATCAAGATTCAATTGTTTTTTTTGAAAAGCAGCGACGTAAAGTTGAGGATATAGCGATTAAGCGTAAGGTTGAAGAAGAAATAGGACGTAAAGTTGAAATTGAAGCGAAGAGAGTTTATGAAGAAGTTTGTCGTATGGCAGAAGATAATTTTAATCGTTGGAATAATAATAATAATGAAATGGAAGACAATGAAGATTATCATATAATGACTTCTCGTCATGCTCGTGAAGCAGAAGATGAAAATGATGCTAAAGAAGAAGGTCGTCGCAGTAGAAATCGAGGAGGAAAATCTGCTCGACAGAAAAAAAATAATAAACTATCAGAAAAATTTGATCGTGAAGAAGAGCGTTCGGTTAGTCGTACAAATAAAATCAAAAGTAAACATAAAAAAATTAGTTCATTACAACAAAGTTTTACAAAACCAATCGCGATTATTAATCGTGATGTTATTATTGGAGAAACTATTTCAGTTACTGAATTAGCAAATAAAATGGCAGTTAAAGGTTCTCAAGTTGTTAAAATAATGATGAAAATTGGTTCAATGGTAACTATTAATCAAGTTGTTGATCAAGAAACAGCACAATTTGTAGCAGAAGAAATGGGGCATAAAGTTATCTTACGTCATGAAAATGATTTAGAAAAAGAAATTTTAAATGATCGTTATATAGGTATAGGTGAAGCAAATTTAGAACCACGAGCGCCAGTTGTAACGATTATGGGGCATGTTGATCATGGTAAAACTTCATTACTTGATTGCATTCGATCAACTAAAGTTGCTTCTAATGAAGCTGGAGGGATTACACAGCACATAGGAGCTTATCATGTTAAAACAGATAAAGGACTGATTACTTTTTTAGATACACCGGGACATGCTGCATTTACTTCAATGCGTGCTCGTGGTGCTAAAATAACAGATATTATTGTTTTAGTTGTTGCGGCAGATGATGGTGTAATGCCTCAGACAATAGAAGCTATTCAACATGCTAAAGCTGCTAATGTACCAATTATTGTTGCAATTAATAAAATTGACAAACAAGAAGCTAATCCTGACCGTATTAAAAATGAATTATTACAATATGGTATTGTAGCTGAAGAGTGGAATGGTGAAAATCAATTTATCAATGTATCTGCTAAAAAAGGGATAGGTATTAATGAGTTATTATCAGCAATTTTATTACAAGCTGAAGTGTTAGAATTAAAAGCCATTCATATTGGTATGGCAACTGGTGTTGTTATTGAGTCTTATTTAGATAAAGGTCGTGGTTCAGTTGCAACTATTTTAGTTCAAGAAGGAACTATTAATAAAGGTGATATTGTGTTATGTGGATTTGAGTATGGTCGTATTCGTGCCATGCGTAATGAATTAGGTGAAATAATTCAATTTGCTGGACCATCAATTCCAATTGAAATCTTTGGTTTATCAAATATACCTTCAATAGGTGACAAAATAACAGTTGTTCGTGATGAAAAAAAAGCGCGTGAAGTGGCACTTTATCGTCAAAATAAATTTAGAGAACTAAAATTAGCACGACAACAAAGATCAAAATTAAAAAATATGTTTGTTGATATTAATAATAACAAAATTTCTGAATTAAATATTGTATTAAAAACAGATGTACAAGGTAGCTGTGAAGCTATTATTAATTCATTAGAAAAATTATCAACTAATGAAGTAAAAATAAAAATTATTGGTTCTGGTGTTGGTGCTATTAAAGAAACAGATGTTACATTAGCAGCTGCTTCTAATGCAATTATTATTGGTTTTAATGTTCGTGCTGATACTGCAGCAAAGCGTATTATTGAAAATGAAAATTTTGATTTACGTTATCATTCTATTATTTATAATCTTCTCGATGAAATTAAACAAGCAATGAGTGGTATGTTATCACCTGAATATAAACAGCAAATTATTGGATTAGCAGAAGTACGTGATATTTTTAAATCACCTAAGTTTAGTGCAATTGCTGGTTGTATGGTTCTTGAAGGTATAATTAAGCGTAATAACCCTATTCGTATATTACGAGATAATATTGTGATTTATAAAGGTGAATTAGAATCATTACGTTATTTTAAAGATGATATTAATGAGGTACGTAGTGGTATGGAGTGTGGTATTGGGGTAAAAAATTACAATGATATATGTATTGGTGATAAAATAGAAGTATTTGAACTTATTGAAATAAAACGTTATATTAATAATTATTTAAATTAAATTTAATAATGATTAATTTTAATATTTATTATTATGATATGAATATTATACTTTAGTTTTTTATTTTTATAGAGAGAGATATTTTAATGGCAATAGAATTGAATCGTGTTCAACGTGTTGCTCAAGAAATACAAAAAGAGATCGCTAATATTCTTTATCGAAAAATTAAGGATCCACGTGTTAAAATGACCACTATTTCAGAAGTAAAAGTTTCTCGTGATTTTGCTTATGCTAAAGTATTTGTAACTTTTTTAAATAAATTGAATCAAGATAATGAAATAGATATAATTAAAAATGGAATTCAAATATTAAATGGTAATATGATGAAATATATTCGTTTTTTATTAGCTAAATCATTGTATTTACGGATTGTTCCTAAGTTAACTTTTTTTTATGATAACTCTTTACTTAAAGGTATTTATATGACTAATTTAGTTAATAATGTAATTCATAATGATAAAAAATTTTGTTTTAGCATAAAAAATAAAAATAAAAAATAATGAATTATAATAATAATCGTAAAGTTAATGGTCTATTATTATTAGATAAACCTACAAAACTTTCATCTAATAATGTTTTACAAAAAGTACGTTATTTATTTAATGCTAAAAAAGCTGGTCATACAGGAGTATTAGATCCATTAGCAACTGGTATGTTGCCAATCTGCTTAGGAGAAGCAACAAAATTTTCACAATTCTTACTTAATTCAGATAAACGTTATCAAGTTATTGCTCGTTTAGGACAGCGTACTGATACATCTGATTCGTGTGGTAAAATTATTTGCCATCGTCCAATTAAAATAACACAACATCATCTTGATAACACATTAGATAAATTTCGTGGTATTTTAACTCAAGTACCTTCTATGTATTCTGCGCTTAAATATCAAGGTAAATCTCTTTATAAATATGCTCGTAATGGTATTATTATTGAACGTAAAAGTCGCATGATAAATATTTATGATTTACAATTTAAGCGCTGGAAAGACGATGAATTAGAATTAATAATTCATTGTTCTAAGGGAACTTATATACGAACTATTATTGATGATTTAGGTGAATTATTGGGTTGTGGTGCTCATGTAATTTATTTAAGACGATTACAGGTATCTAATTATTCTATTAAACACATGGTAACATTAGATCAATTATATATGTTTAAACAGGAAATTGGGTTAGGAGTCATTTCATTAGAAAAAAAATTAGATTTTTTATTATTACCTATAGATATGATTGTTAATCATTTTCCTGAAATTAATATTTCATCAAAAGATGCAATTTATTTTAAAAAAGGACAATCTATTATTATCAATAATCATCAATTTTCTAAAGGTAATAAAGTTCGAGTAACAGAAGGTGATATTCATAAATTTATTGGTATTGCTGAGATAAATAAACAATATAAAATAATTCCTTATCGCTTAGTAACAGAAGATATTTTATAGAGTTCAGTGTTATCTTGCATTATAATTAATTGAGTTGTAAGATAAATAATTATTTTTAAAATTAAAACTTTAATTATAGATTGATTTTATTTTTTTAATAAAAAATTTGGAGTTATTTTATGTCTCTAAGTACTATATCAAAAACAAAGATTATTTTAAATTATGGTCGAGATAAAAATGATACTGGTTCTATAAAAGTTCAAATTGCTTTATTAACTAACCAAATTAATCATTTACAAGAACATTTTTTAGAACATAAAAAAGATCACCATAGTCGAAGAGGTTTATTACGAATGGTTGCTCAACGTCGTAAGAAATTAAATTATCTTAAACGAAAAGATTTTCTTTGTTATACGGAGCTTATTGAATGTTTAGGTTTACGCCGTTAATTAATTTATTTTAATAGAAATTGAGCAGAAAATTAATTTCTATTAAAATTATAAAATTTTTAAAATTTACAAACAATTTTAAGGAATAATTTTTATTAATTTATTTTTTAAATAATATTTGTTTTTAGGTAAATAAAGTTTTAATGTAGTTAATGAGAACACTAATATTTATAAATAAATAAAAACACTCAATATTATCATTAATTGCAAAGAATCTAATAAAAAGAAAAATGTTAATATTATTACATAAATAATAAGTTATTAAAAGGATATTATTTTGCTTAATCCTATTGTTCGTAAATTTCAATATAATCAACATATTGTCACTATTGAAACAGGTATGATGGCACGTCAAGCAACCGCAGCTGTTATAATTAATATGGATGATACAGTTGTATTGGTTACTGTTGTTGGACAAAAAAAAGTGAAAGAAAAGCAAAATTTCTTTCCATTAACAGTTAATTATCAGGAACGATCTTATGCTGCTGGTCGAATACCTGGTGGTTTTTTTCGTCGTGAAGGCCGTCCTGGTGAAAATGAAATACTAATTGCTCGGTTAATTGATCGACCTATTCGTCCATTATTTCCAGAAAAATTTATAAATGAAATACAAATTATTGCTACAGTTATATCAATTAATCCTCAAGTAAATCCAGATATTGTTGCTATAATTGGGGCTTCTGCTGCATTATCTTTATCAGATATTCCATTTCATGGCCCAATTGGTGCTGCTCGCGTTGGTTATATTAATAATGAGTATGTTTTAAATCCCACTGTTGATGAATTAAAAAATAGTCGTTTAGATTTAATTGTAGCAGGTACGGCTAGTTCGGTATTAATGGTAGAATCTGAAGCTAACTTATTAACAGAAGAACAGATGCTTAATGCTATTATTTTTGGTCATGAACAACAACAAATCGTGATTAATAATATTAATGAATTGGTAGCTGAAATTGGTAAAAAAAAATGGGATTGGCAACCAGAAAAAATTAATAAAAAATTATATGATCGTATTACTGAATTAGTAGAGCAACAATTGAGTTGTACTTATTCTTATACTGAAAAAAAAGAATATTATACTAATTTTAATTCAATCAAAGAAAATATTACTAATATTCTTTTAATAGAAAATGAATTTTTAGATGTTGTTGAAATAAATGAAATTCTTTCTAATTTAGAAAAAAAAATTATCCGTGATCGTATATTAAGAGGAGAAGTACGAATTGATGGGCGAGAAAAAGACATGATACGTACACTTGATGTACGCACTAGTATATTACCTCGTACTCATGGCTCAGCATTATTTACTCGCGGAGAAACTCAGGCGTTAGTTACAATAACGCTTGGTATTGAACGTGATGCACAACTTATTGATGAACTTATGGGTGAATATACTGATCATTTTTTATTTCATTATAATTTTCCTCCTTATTCAATTGGTGAAACAGGGATAATTAGTTCTCCAAAACGTCGTGAAATCGGTCACGGACGATTAGCTAAACGTGGAATATTAGCTGTTATGCCTACTCGATCAGAGTTTCCATATACTATACGTGTAGTATCTGAAATTACTGAATCTAATGGATCTTCTTCTATGGCCTCTGTTTGTGGGGCATCATTAGCATTGATGGATGCTGGTGTTCCAATTAAATCGGCTGTGGCAGGTATTGCTATGGGATTAATAAAAAAAAATAATGATTTTGTTGTACTTTCCGATATTTCAGGTAATGAAGATCATTTAGGTGATATGGATTTTAAAGTCGCAGGTAATCGTGAAGGTATTAGTGCTTTGCAAATGGATATTAAAATTAAGGATATTACAAGTGAAATTATGCAAGTCACATTAAACCAAGCAAAAATAGCTCGTTTACATATTTTAACTGTTATGGAAAAAGTAATTAATATTCCTCGTAAAGAAATTTCTAAATTTGCGCCACGAATTCATACTATTCACATTAATCCTAATAAGATTAAAGATTTAATAGGTAAAGGTGGTTCTGTTATTAGAGCATTAACTGAAGAAACTGGTACTATAATTGAAATTAATGATGATGGTACAGTAAAGGTTGCTGCATCTAATAGTTCTAAAGCAGAAACAGCTATTCGTCGTATTGAAGATATTACTATAGAAATTAAAGTTAATTGTATCTATCATGGTAAGATTACACGTATTGTTGATTTTGGAGTTTTTGTTACTATCTGTGGTGGTAAAGAAGGATTAGTACATATTTCTCAAATATCAGAAAAACGTATTGAAAAAATTACTGATTATTTACAAATGAATCAAAAAGTATTAGTTAAAGTATTAGAAATTGATCGTCATGGACGTATTCGTCTTAGTATTAAAGAAGCAATCTCTACTAAAAAATAAGTTGAAAGACAAAATAGATTTTTAGAATAATTTGATGTAAACTTAAATCTCATGTAAAAAGAAAAATAATTTAATTTTTTAATAATTAATTTTTTAGTAATTATAGAGAATAATGAGAAATATATTAATTAATTTTTATTTTTAATAAAAAATATTTTATTGATTTTATATTATTATTATTATTTTAATTTTATTTATAATAATAAAAACAAAATTAAAATTATAGTTTTTTGTATTATGATAAATTTAATTATAATAAAAAAAATAATGTTGGATTATATAGAAGAAATTTTTACAAAAAAGTTATTATTTAGGAATAAATATGAATAGCTTTTATATGAAAATAACATATTGTATGGTAATCTTAGATTATGATTATTATGTAACAATAATTATATAATAATGTTGTTTATATATTTTGATATTTAAAATTCTTAATTTTCAAAGAAAATATTTTATATAGGTTAACAATTTTTATGTTACTTATAAACTATTTAATTTTAGTTTTTAACTTAATAAAAATTTATAATTTTATGCGAATAAATTAGAATATTACTTTATAATGTACTAATAGATATTAATTAGTTCATATATAATGATTTACTACATATCATCGATAATACCTAAAAGATCTTTTTGTAATTTATTAATTTATTTATTACAGAAAAGATAGATATAAATGTCAAAAATCAATTTTTTAACTCGTTATAAACAAACGAGAAAAGGATAATTAAATAGAATGAGAATATACCTTAATTCTATTTATGTAAAAATTACTAAATGTTGATAATTCATTCAAAAAAGAATTTTACAGAAAATACTTTGCTCATTAAGTATATTAGCAAAATTAATTTATATTTAGATAAAGATTATTTAATCCTATTTATGGTAATGATAATATTATAGTTTTACTTAACTTTATTGTAGAGTTATAGAATAATATACATAGTTTTGTTTAATATTACGATATAGTTCATTGAATTTTATTCTGTAAAAACTAGGCATAAGATTATTTTATAGAGTTAATTTACTAGTAAGAATGAAGTTATCAATCATTACTTTTTGAAGTCTTCATCGTCATGAAGAGGGCTTATTGTTTGTTTAATAACATAATTTAAGTCAGTTCATATTTTAAATGAAAATAATAATTTTTTTTACAGAGTTATTATGTAAACTGGCTGCTATAATAAATGAGGCACTTTTACATGATTAATGAGACAGAAATCTCTTTTGCTGATTTAGGTTTATCAGCGCCAATTCTTTCTGCACTAAATGATCTTGGTTATAAAAAACCATCACCAATTCAGCATAAATGTATTCCATATTTATTAAATGGATATGATGTATTAGGTATGGCACAGACTGGTAGCGGTAAAACAGCAGCTTTTAGTTTACCACTATTACATAATGTAGATATCAAATTAAAAGCTCCTCAAATTTTAGTATTGACACCAACTCGTGAATTAGCCGTACAAGTCGCGGAAGCTATGAGTGAATTTTCTAAACATATGCATGCAATTAATGTAGTCGCACTTTATGGTGGTCAGCGTTATGATTTACAGTTATGCACACTAAGAAAAGGCCCTCAAATTGTAGTTGGAACACCAGGTCGCTTGTTAGACCATTTAAAACGAGGAACATTAAATTTATCTCATTTAAGTGGTTTAGTTCTTGATGAAGCTGATGAAATGTTACGTATGGGTTTTATTGAAGATGTTGAAAATATTATGAGTCAGATTCCAACAAAACATCAAACAACACTATTTTCTGCTACAATGCCAGAAGCGATTCGTCGTATTACTAGTCGCTTTATGAAATCACCAAAAGAGATTCATATGCAATCTAGTGTAAAGATGCGTCCAAATATTACACAAAGCTATTGGTTTGTTTATGGTGTACGTAAAAGTGAAGCATTAGTTCGTTTTTTAGAAGTAGAAGAATTTGATGCTGCAATTATTTTTGTTCGAACTAAAAATGCTACATTAGAAGTTGCTGAAACTCTTGAACGTAGTGGTTATAATAGTTCTGCATTAAATGGTGACATGAATCAAGGTTTACGTGAACAAACATTAGAACGCTTGAAAAATGGTAGACTTGATATATTAATTGCTACTGATGTCGCAGCTCGTGGTTTAGATGTTGAACGTATTAGTTTAGTTATTAACTATGATATACCAATGGATGCAGAATCTTATGTGCATCGAATTGGTCGTACTGGTCGGGCTGGTCGATCAGGGCGTGCTATTTTATTTGTTGATAATCGCGAACGTCGACTATTACGTAATATTGAACGTACGATGAAGCAACAAATCTCTGAAATTGAACTACCAAGTTCTGCTATTTTAAGTATACGTCGCCAAGCTAAATTTTCTGAAAATATTAAAAAACAACTAAAAAGCAATGATTTAGAGAAATATCGAGTTTTATTAAACAAATTAGTTGTTAGTGATGAACTAGATATGGAAACTTTAGCTTCAGTGTTATTAAAAATAGCACAAGGTAATCGATCCTTAATATTACCACCTGATCCTGTTTATCGTGAAAAACGTGAATTTAATTCACGTAATCAACATCATCGTAATAATAATAGTACTTTTGAGTATAATACTCGTCGTGAACGTCATGACTTAAATAATATGGATTTATATCGTATTGAAATTGGTCGTAATGATGGTGTTGAAGTTCGACATATTCTCGGTGCAATCTCTAACGTAACAGATATTAATAGTCGTTATATTGGTAATATTAAGCTATTTGCTTCACATTCAACAATAGAATTACCAAAAGGTATTACAAGTCAATCATTTAATAATTTAACACGCATTCGTATTTTAAATAAACCAATGAAAATACAATTATTAGGTGCTGTTCAATCATTTGAACGACGTGGTAATAATGGATATCGTAACAACAATAGTGAATTATGTGAACGAAGAAGACGTTTTAGCGGTGAACGCGAACAATTTCGTAACTCTAATGAAAGGTATTATAACGCTACATTACGTCGTCGTATTAATCATAATATTTAATTTAATAAATATTAATATTTATTTAAAATAAAAACTGAGTTTATTTAAATTCAGTTTTTTATTTAAAAAAATATCAACATAATTATAATTTTTTATTTAAAAGTTTTTAAAAAGTAATATATATTAATATATATTGATTATTAATCATCAAATTTTTATATAATTATATTTATTAAAATAATAATTATTATTAATAACAGTTATATTAAATTAAATTTATTAATAAATAACTCAATTATTTAATAACTGTATTGATTTTAAAATAATATCTTAATTTATTTTATTGATTTTAAAATTAAGTAGTATTTATTTAAATATAAAAAATTATCTTTCTAAGATTAATATTTTAAATATATTTATTTAGATAATTATTATATTTTTTCAGTTTTAATTTTTATGATATAAATTTAATTTTATTTTATAGTTAAAATTAATTATTAATTAATTATTATAATTATTCCAATGATAAATATCTATAAATTATTTTATGTAATAAAATATTACATGTTATTAATTACAGCATGTCGATCAAAAGTTTTTTCACAGTATTTACATGTTAAAATTACTTCATTATTTTGTTGTTTAATATTAAAACTGCTATTAACAGGTTCATTATGACTAATACAATTACTATTAGGACAAACTAAAACTATATCAATTTGTTCAGGTAAAGTAATTAATAATTTTTTTTCAACTTTGTAATTTTTAATACAATTAACGGTAGCATGAGGAGCATACATTGCTAATTTATTTGCTTGTTCAAGAGTAAGAAAAGTATTTTCAATTTTAATTAGATCTTTTTTACCTAAATGATTAGATGGTAAATTTAAACCTATGGTAATGCGTTGATTAGTTTTAGTTAATTTAAATAACGATAGTAATTTAAAGCCCATTTGAGCAGGAATATGATCTATAACAGTACCGCAACTAATCGCTTCTACCTGTAATTTATGGTTATTTATCATAATTATATACCTTATAAATTAATAGTTTTATTTAAGATTAGCGCTAAAATTGCTTGTCGTGCATAAATTCCGTTATTTGCTTGTTGAAAATAATAAGCATGTGATGTTTCATCAACATCAATAGTAATTTCATCTCTACGTGGTAATGGATGTAAAATTTTCATGTTAAATTTAGCGGTAACTAATATATTACTGGTTAAAATAAATTTAGCTTTAATATTAGCATATTCTGAAGGATCTAAACGTTCTTTTTGTACTCGAGTTATATAAAGAATATCTAATTTTGGCAAAATTGTTTCCATGTTATCATGTAAGCTATAAGTTATTCCTTTTCTTTTTAAGAAATGAAGAATATTAGCTGGCATAGTTAAAGCTTCAGGAGAAATAAAATAGAAATTATTATTATTAAATTTTGATAATGCTTGAGTTAATGAGTGAACAGTTCGACCATATTTTAAATCACCAACCATAGCAATATGTAAATTATTTAAGCTGCCTTGACTTTCTTGAATAGTAAATAAATCGAGTAGTGTTTGTGTAGGATGTTGATTAGCGCCATCACCTGCATTAATTATTGGAATTTTTCCTGAAAATTGAGCTGCTAAATGTGATGCACCTTCTTTCGGATGACGAATAATAATAGCATCAACATATTGACTAATAACTGATATTGTATCTGCTAAAGTTTCTCCTTTTTTATTTAATGAAGTGCTATTGCTATCAGAAAATCCTACTACAGAAGCACCTAAACGATGGATAGCTGTTTCAAAAGAAAGACGTGTACGAGTTGAAGCTTCAAAAAAACAACTAGCAATTACTTTATTTTTTAATAAATTTGGTTGAGGATGTTGTTTTAATGACGCAGCAACTTCAAGTACAGTACGTAAATCTTCACTTTTTAAATCATTAATTGAGATTATATCTCGAAGATATAATGGATTAATCATCTTGTTGTTTTTCCTTTTTTATTCCATAATCGAATATTTTTATATCAAAAAAAAACCCTCAATGAGGGATTTTAATAAATAAAATTAATTGATGATGAAATACAATAAGTAAATAACTAATTAATAACAATGCATTTTTTAAGTATTGATTATGCATTTTTTTTCCATAAAAATTTTAAAAAAATTATAAACTTTTATATAAAAATAGCAAGATTTTTCTAAAAGAAAAGTAAAAATATATTTAATTACAAAAAATAATACTAGTTTTAAATATTTTATTTAAAATAAATAATAACTTTTTTAAAAAATAAAATTTTTAATAAAATAACAATAGTTTAATTAAAAATAAATTATAAAAAATATAATTATAAATATTTAAAATTTAAAGATAATATAATATTAATATATTTAATATTTATGAAGATAGTAATCTTTATTTAAAATTAATTAATAATTATTATTTAAGTTAACTAAATACTTAGTTAAAATAAATTATGTATTAGTATATTTTATATTATACAGTAGTATTTTTATTAAAGTTAGCTAATATTTTTTTTTGATTAATTAATTTTTCTTTTGTTTCTAAATAAATTAATAACTGTTTGCGTTTTTTTTCAATAAAAACAATAGGTGCTCGACTAAGAAATATACGATTAGTTAGTTTATTTTCAATAGCAGTTATTTCTTTAGTTAATTCATTTAATTTTTTATCTAATCTTATTAATTCAGCATCTTTATCAGCTAAATTTTCTATTGGTATAAATAATTCAGCACCATCTATTATTTTAGTTACGGTAAGTTTTATTGGTTTAATTTTATCAAAAAAAGTAATAGAATTAAGATGAACTATTACTTTAATAAAATTTAAATTTTCTTTAACACATTGTTTTATTGCATGATTAGTGCTATATAATAGTAAATTTAATGATTTATTAGTTGGAATATTCATTTCTATCCTAATATTACGTATAGCTATAATTAGTTTTTTAATCCATTCTAAGTCATAACGTGCTGATTCATCAACTTTTGTAGGTTCAAAAATTGGAAAAGGTTGTAACATAATAGTTTTTTGTTGAATACCTTTAATTGCTTTTACTTTTTTCCAAATAACCTCTGTAATAAATGGAATTATTGGATGAGCCAAACGCAATAAACTTTCTAATGTATCAATTAAAGTATACCGTGTAGCACGAATTTCTGAATCATTTCCTTTATTGATAATTGATTTAGATAATTCTAGATACCAATTAGAAAATTGATTCCAAGTAAATTCATATAAAATATTAGCCGCAATATCAAAGCGATAAGAATCTAATGATTCACGATACAGTTTTACTGTTTGATTAAATTCTGTTATGATCCAACGGTCAAACAGTGAAAAACTCATTTCTTTATTATTTTGCCCACAATCTTTTCCATTAGTATTTATTAAAACATAACGACTTGCGTTCCAAAGTTTATTACAAAAATTATGACAACTAGTAAGACGTTTTTCATCCCAATTAATATTTCTTCCAGTTGACGCTAATGTAGCAAGTGTAAAGCGTAAAGCATCAGCACCATGAGCTTTAATACCATTCGGATATTCTTTATTTATAAGTTTAGTTGTTTTTTCAATTAATTGAGATTCCATCATTTTGATAGTATGTTTTGTTAGTAAATTTTCTGTGGAAATGCCATTAATTATATCAAGCGGGTCGATAACATTTCCTTTAGATTTTGACATTTTTTGCCCTTCTTTATCACGAATTAAACCTGTTATATATGCTATTTTAAAGGGAATTTGTGCTTGACCATTTTTATCTTTAATAAAATACATTGTTAGCATAATCATACGAGCTATCCAAAAAAAGATAATATCAAAACCACTGACTAGTATATCTGTTGGGTGAAAAGTTTTTAGTGTTTCGCTATTTTCTGGCCATCCTAATGTTGAAAAAGTCCATAAACTAGAAGAAAACCAAGTATCCAATACATCTTCATCCTGATAAAGAAAAATATTATTACTAAAATTATTTTTTTGACGAATTTCATTTTCGTCGTATCCAACATAGATATTACCAATTTCATCATACCATGCTGGTATTCTATGTCCCCACCATAATTGACGTGAAATACACCAATCTTGAATATTTTGCATCCAGGAGAAATACATATTTTCATATTGTTTAGGAATAAATTGAATGCGACCTTCTTTTACGGCTGTAATAGCTTGTTTTGCTAATGGTAGAGTTCGAATATACCATTGATTAGTTAACATTGGTTCAATAATAACTCCACCACGATCACTATAAGGAATAGTAAGTTTATGTGGTTTTATAGCGACTAATAATCCTAATTTTTCTAAATTATTTATTATTTCTTTACGCGCCTCAAAACGCTCCATTCCTTGATAAATAATAGGGATTAAAGTTGTATAAATAGTGCTAGGATTACCTGAACTATCAAACACCTGAGCTTCTTTACGAATATGCCCGTTAAAATCAAAAATATTGATCATAGGTAATTTATGGCGTTTACCAACTTTATAATCCTTAAAATCATGTGCTGGGGTAATTTTAACGCACCCAGTACCTTTTTCCATGTCAACATGTTCATCAGCAACAATAGGAATCAAACGGTTAACTAATGGTAATAAAATTTGTTTGCCAATTAAATTTTTATAGCGATTATCAGCTGGGTTAACTGCTACACCAGTATCAGCAAGTATTGTTTCTGGTCGAGTTGTAGCGATAATTAAGTAATCTTGTCCTTCTATTGTTTTTATATTATCAACAATTTGATAACGTAAATACCACATAAATCCATTAATTTCTCGATTTTCAACTTCTAAATCAGAAATAACGGTATGCAATTTAGAGTCCCAATTAACTAATCGTTTTCCGCGATAAATAAGACCATCTTGATATAACTGAATAAATGCTTCTTTTACTGCTTTTGAGAAATTTTTATCCATCGTAAAGCGATCACGTTTCCAATCAATAGAATTACCTAATCTTCGCATTTGATTAGAAATATTACTGCTAGATTCTATCTTCCATAGCCATATTTTTTTAATAAATTCTTCTCTTCCATAGTCATGACGAGTTTTATTCTCTTCCGTGGCAATTTTTCGTTCAATGATCATTTGAGTAGCAATTCCAGCATGATCTATACCAGTTTGCCATAACGTATTTTTTCCTTGCATACGTTGATAACGAATTAAGATATCCATAATCGTTTGCTGAAAAGCATGTCCCATATGCAGATTACCTGTTATATTTGGTGGTGGTATAACAATACAAAAATTTTTTTTTGTTTTATCACCACATGGTTTAAAATAACCCTTTTTTTCCCATTCTGCATATAAAAATTGTTCAATTACAGCAGGTTGATAAATTTTATCAAGTAATAAATTAGATTGAGTTTGATTTTCTGATTTTTTTTTCATTTTAGTTTTTATATATTTAGTTATTCTTAATTTTTTATAATTAAATTAAATAAAATTAAATTAAATTAATATTATGATAAGTTTTATATTATTCATGCGATAATTTTTTTTAAATTTTATCAGTAGGTACAAAATCTATCATTTCATAAAATGCTATTACAAAATTTGAATATGTTAATTTTAAATTTATTAATATATTTCTAATTGAAATATCACATTTATTAGTTAATAAATTTAAATAGAAACTATATAGTAAGAACTATTATTAATTAAATTATGTGAAATAAATTAATGAAATTCTTTTGTCAAAGTATTTCATCTAATTTTTAATTTATATTTAATTATTGCAAACAAGTAAAATACGTTTATCAATCCGTTAAACTTTACTACTAAGTAATAAGGTAAATCCATTTATGATCTTTCAAATTCGGATTTTGAAGGTAAAAACTTTATTATATATATAATATTTTTATCATAAAATTTCTCTTATAAAATATTTCACTTAAAATATATTATTATAAGTTTATTATGGTGATTATTTCTTATAGTTTATTTTAATAAAGTTGATTAATTAAATTTTATTATAATATTTAAATATACTTAATAATAATTAACCAATCAAAAACTTATTATATTTAAAAAAAATCAATATAATTTAATTTAACTATTTATAAGTTTTTTATTTAAGCGAAAACTATATTTTATTGAATTTTATTTAATTTTATTAAAAAGTATTATATACTAATAATAAATTATTTTTTTATAATAATATATTATTAATCATTACTAAATATAATAATACATCTTTTAGTTAAAGTTGCAATATCTATCAGTAATTATGATATAATTTTTATATTAATTAATATATCATAAAAATTAATTTTACTTTCGTATCAGTATTAACATTTTTATTATTGTATATAATTATATATTTTTAAAATAAATTAGACTGATAAGTTTTATTACTCAAAATATTTTAATAATTATTAATATACAGATAACATTAAAGTTTATAATTTTAGTTCAATAATATATCCATATGTCGCCATAAAAATTTAGTTTCATATCAAAAAAATTATATTTTTTATTTATATAATGTGGTTAGATTATTCAATAAAATTAAAAATTAATTTTAAATATTAAAACAATTAATTTATTTTTAATGAATCATTATCCTATAATTAATAACTTTAAAATTATTAATTAATTTAAGTAATTTTATCTATAACTAAATAATTTTTTAAAATTAAATTTTTATTTTTTAAATTATTTTGTTTTTTTAAAATATATTATAATTAATAATTAAATATAATATATTTTAAAAGTAAAAAATAATTAATGTTATAAACATTTTTATTATATAAGATTATATTTATATTTCATTTTATGTAATATTAGTTTAATAAAAATACTTTGTAATAAAATATTAAGATTTTTATAAAAAATTAAAGTATTATTAAATTAAATTATATATGAAATTATTAAAAATAATGATAATTTTAATTATTAAAATATATTTATTATTAGTATTTTACAATTAGATATTTTATTTAATAAAATTTCAAACAAATAGAATTTTTAAAAAATTAATAAATATATTTAATTTTTTATTAAAATTTTAATAAAAGATCAACTTAATAATTTTTAATTATTTATAAAATTTCCTATTGATTAATAATTTTTTTTAAATAAAAAAAGTTTTTATTTTAAATAAATTTAACTCTATTTTATAAAAATAAAATACAAAATCATTAATTATAATTATAGATATATTTTCTTTATTATATTATTTTAGATATTTTTTAAATTCAGAATTATCAAATAATCTTCATAACTAAAAATTAGTTATAAGTTTTATTTTAAATTTATTTTTTAATATTTAATCTAAATGGTTTATTCAAAATATTTTTATTTGATATTATATAAAATAATTAAAATATATTTTTATAGAATTAAATTTGTAGATATATTTACTTTTCATTAATAATAATTATAAGTTTCTTTAAAACTTATAAGAAAATGATAAATAGCTTCTAATTTCTCGGTATATTTTTTAACTAAAGTAGAGTTTTTTATTAATTATCTCAAAGAATTTATATTTATTGCATCTATCGAAGAAATAATTTTATAACAGTTATTAATCAACTAATTTTGATAAATTATATATCACTATTTATACTACTTACTTAAAATAAAACTCTATTATTATTTTTATATAAATTTACTACAATTAATTTAGTTTTTTTAAGTTTAACGTTAATTATTTTAAATATTTATTAATTAAATATTTAAAATCTAATAACTCTAGTTAAAGAAAAGTAATTCTATTAATAAATTACACACAAATTTTATCTTTTAATAAAATATAAAATTTAACATAATAATATTTTATATATCTGATTTAAATATCTTCATTAATAATTAAAATTATACAAATCTACTTATTAAACGTAAAATACGAATAACAAAAAATTATTAAAACTAAACAATTTAAAATACTTAATATAGTTAATTATAGATAAATAGTTCTAGAATTTAAATAATAGTTTATAGTATAAACTACTCTTTAATTTATAAATACAAATATATAAATATTAAAGAAAATCAAATAGAAATGTAAAATAAGTCTGTTATTTATTTAATATAAATAAAATATTTAGTTAAAATAACAAATTACAAATAAATAAAAATAATTTTTTATAAAACTTTATTTTATTAATATTAGTAATAAATTTAATTTTATTATATATAAATTATTGAATAAATATTTTTTAATTAGTGAATGTTTTTACCTATCATTAATTAATTAAGGTTATTTTAACAACTTAACTAATAATTTTATATTTAATTTGATAAATGTTATTTTTTATAATCTTTAATTTTAATTTATTTTATTAAGAATTTAATAATCTATTTAAATTTACTGTAAATAGAATTTTATATTTATTTTAACTTAATTTTTTATATATAAATACATAAATTAAATTTAATATTAATGATATATATAATTTATATAATTAAAGTATTTATTTTAAATTAATAATTTTATATATAAAATTATTAATTAAAGTATTCATGTATATTTTAGTATTTAATTTTTTTTGAAATAAAATAATAAGTATTATTATTAATAATAAATTAAAATTAATAATTTAGTAATTAAATCAAACTAATAAATTACTTTATATTTTATAATGAAAATTTCCATTATAACTTATTATTAAATATCATTTTTACTTATATGAGTAAAAATGATTAAGTTGTACTCAAAAATAAGTAATTAATGTATAAATATAATTATTTTTTATTTTACGCATAAAATTTTCTATTATAAATTTATTTAATTTTAAAAAATTTTTTATATATAAAAATAAGATAAATAGTTTATGTATAATACTAAAATTTTTAAAGTATTTATAATATAGTTTACTATTATAAGTATATTAAAATATAAATCATTATTTTATATTCAATCAAAATAACTAAGTTATCTATTTTATTTTAAAAATAAGTTTTAATAGGAATAGTTAGCATGATTATAATTCGATATTTAATTAAAGAAACATTAAAGAATCAAGTTCCGATACTTTTTATATTGATTTTAATTTTTTTTAGTAAAAAAACAATTAATATATTAAATGCAGCAGTGCAGGGAAATATTTCTTCTAATTTAGTTTTTCCACTTCTATGGCTTGGTATTCCTGAAATGGTACAGTTAATCTTACCGTTAAGTTTATTTCTTGGACTATTATTAACATATAGTAAACTTTATATTAATAGTGAAATTATCGTTATGCATGCTTGTGGTTTAAGTAAAAAAATATTAGTAATAGCAGCTTTAATTCTTGCATTATTTACTACTATAATTGCAATAATAAATGTAATGTGGATGTTACCTTGGTCATCAAAATATCAAGAACAAGTATTAACTGATGCAAAAACAAATCCTAATTTAGCTAATATAGTTGAAGGACGATTTAAAACAAACAAAAATAAAAATATTGTTCTTTATCTTGGTAATGTAAAAGGAAATAATTTTACTGATGTCTTTATTGCACAATTAGCTCCTGTTAATAATAAACCATTATCTGTTATAATTGCAAAAAGTGGGCGTATTCAAGAAGATAAAAATGGTAATAAAATTATTATATTAGATAAAGGTATTTATTATGAAGGTATGACATTTTTACGTGATTTTCGTATAACAAGTTTTAAAAACTATCAAACAATAATTAATTATAAAGAAACAGTAATTAAAGGAGATAAAATCGAACAAAAAGATATGTTACAACTTTGGTATGCTACAGATACTAAATCAAAAGTAGAATTTTACTGGCGTTTAACATTAATTATTTCTATATTTATTATGACATTAATAGTTGTGCCATTAACTCAAATCAACACAAGAAATGAAAGAGCATTCAGCATGTTTTCTCCTATTTTACTTTATATGATTTTTTTTCTGTTACAAAGTACCCTTCACTCTAACGCAGAAAAAGGTAAAATTGATCCTAAGATGATGATGTTATTAGTTAATGGTTTTTTTCTTTTATTAGCCATTATATTAAACATTTGGGATACTTTTTTAATTCGTCAACTTCGTTTTAAATTTCATCAAAGAGCTATATAATGTTTGGAGTATTAGATAAATATATTGGACGTAGTATTCTTTCGTCAATCTTAATAACTCTTTTTATGTTAATTTCATTATCAGGCATTATTAAGTTTATTGAAAAACTAAGAAAAGTAGGTGATGGAGATTATACTACATGGAGCGCAGGGATATTTACTTTATTTACTATTCCAAGAGATATTGAAATTTTTTTTCCGATGGCAACTTTATTAGGTACATTACTTGGTTTAGGTGCCCTAGCAAGTAATAGTGAATTAATTGTAATGCAAGCTGCTGGTTTTTCTCGTTTACAAATTTCAATATCAGTAATGAAGACAGCAATTCCTTTAGTAATCCTTACAGCCTTTATTGGTGAATGGGTTGCACCTGTATCAGAACAATGGGCACATAACTATCAGACTGAAAAAATTATTGGTCGATCATTAATAGTTGTAAATCATGGATTATGGGTTAAAGATGGTAATAATTTTATTCATATTCAGCATGTTATTAATAAAAATAAAATAAAAGAGATTTCTATTTATCAGCTTGATCATCAAAAAAAATTACAAGCAGTTATTTTTGCTGCTTCTGGTTATTATAATTCTGATACTCATCATTGGAAATTATCACAGATATATAAATTATTAATTAATAATGAAAAAGAAATTAATAGCTCACAGAGTTTATTAATGAATTGGAAAACAAATCTAAATCCAGAAAAATTAGGGATAATTTCTTTAGAACCTGATTCATTAGCAATAAGATCTTTATATAAATATATTAAATATCTTAAGGATAGCAAACAAGAAGCTTCAGTTTATCAACTAAGTATGTGGAAAAAAAGTTTATCACCGTTTTCTGTTGCTGTTATGATGTTAATGGCTATGTCATTTATTTTTGGTTCTCTTCAAAATGTTGCAATTGGTGTAAGAGTATTAGTTGGGATTTCTGGAGGATTTATTTTTTATTTAATAAATGAAGGTTTTGGTAATTTAAGTTTAGTTTATAATGTTCCTCCATTAATAGCTGCAATTTTACCAAATGTGTTCTTTTTTGTATTTAGTGTTTTATTATTAATACGATGTTAGCAATTAGTTTTATGCAAAAAATTCTGTATATTAATAATATTTATTGAACTAGTTTAATATGATTAAGTAATTTACTTTTTTATTATTTAATTTGATTTTAATCATAATTTTTAATATTTTAATAAAATTAATAAAAATTTTATTTTATTGAATTATAAATAATTATCGTAACTAATATTTATTGATCTACTTAAATTATTAATTCTTTATTTTAATTAACTAATGAAAATTATTTCAATTTTGTATAAAATAATTACAGATATAATTATATGTTTTTGTAAGATTATTTTTATATATATTATGATTATTATTTATTATTACTTATTTTTTGATGTTTTCTTAAAATATTAATTTATTATTTTATGTAAACTCATTTTATATAAAAATATAATTAATAGATAATATTTATATTTATATTTTAATTTTAATAATAATATTAATAATTAATATTATTAATTATTAATACAGTATATTAGTGTTGTTAATGACAAAATTAAATATAAATTTATATATTAGAAATAATATTTATATTATAAAAATAATGAATTAAAATAATTCTAAGATTAATAGTTAATAAATAATTAAAAATTAATAATCGTTTAAAATTTAATGATTGATAATTTATTATAAGTATTAATTCATTTTAAAATAAATAATTATTTATAATACTATAATTATTATGTATATCAATTATATAAAAATTTACTACTAAATTAATAAAACTATTAGTATATAAAGATATTTTATAAAAAATAACGCTAATAGCTTTAAAATAATTATTTTTTATTTTTGTTTATGATTTTTAATAAAAATAAAATAAAGAAAATCAAATAGATTTATAATTATATTTAATAAATATTTATTTTAAAATTTATTAAAATATAAAATTTTTAACTTTTAATAATTATATTATTTTATAATTTATTTAAATAAAGTAAATATAAATTAATAATTAATAAAAATAAAAATTAATTTATTTTTATTAATTATAATCTTTATTTAATTATTTAAAAAATTAAATAATTAAATAAAGTTAAAAATAAATTATAAAAAAATAAAAACTAACTGATTTTTGTTGTTTCAATGATTTTGACAATTGTAGCAAAAGTATCAGCTTTTAATGAAGCTCCACCAATTAATGCACCATCAATATCTGGTTGAATAAAAAATTCAGTAGCATTGGTTATATTTAATGACCCACCATATTGAATAATAACTTGTTTGGCAATAATTGGGTCATGTTTAGAAATATGGTCACGAATAAATTTATGTATCTCTTGTGCTTTGGTTGGTGTAGCAGGTTTTCCCGTACCAATAGCCCAAATCGGTTCATAAGAAATAACACTGTTTTTAAATGCACAGACACCTAAATTATTTAATATTACATCTATTTGATGAGCACAAATTTTTTTAGTTTTAGTGTCATTATTTTCTTTTTCATACTCACCAATGCAAAGTACTGGAATTAATCCTTGTGATTTTAATACAGAAAATTTTTTTGCAATATACTCATCGCTTTCTTGATGATAAATTCTACGTTCAGAATGACCAATAATAATATATTTTACGCCAATATCTTTTAGCATTTTTGCTGAAATATCACCAGTAAAAGCACCAGATAGATTAATATCAACATTTTGTGCTCCAAGCGATATATTGCTACCAATTAAGGCTTTTTTTGCTAGCATCAAATAAATTATTGGTGGTGCAATTACAATATTACAATTAGTAATATTATTTAATTTATTACATAAATTTTTAATTAAATTTTTAACCATTTTAATATTGCCATTTAGCTTCCAATTACCTATAATTAATGGGTGTCGCATATTTTCCTCTAATTAAAAGTTTTTAATAAAAAATAAAATAAATATAATTAATTAATATTAATTTTATAAAATGTAATAGCATAAATATAATATGATTTATTCATATTATATTTAATAGAAATAAATAATTAACAATTCAATTTCGTATTTAATCTTCCTTTTTAATAATCATAGTACTTAAATAAATTATATTAAAAATTAATAATATTAAAATAATTAAAATTATAAATTTTAATTATAATCAGTAAATATTTTTATAAAAAATGAATATTTATAAAAATTTTTATAGAATATTTATTCTATTTTAAACAAAAATCGACTTAATATCACTGATTATATTATTTTTTATTTTTTTGTAGTAACTTTATTAAAATTTATATGATTATTTTTAAGTATTACAATTAATTATTATAATTCTTAATTATTTTTTTAATATTTTATTAATAGATTCTATTAATTTAATATTTTGATGATTTTTGTAATTATTTATAATTATCATATTATTTTAAATTTTATATAGTTTTAAAATTTTTATATAAAACAAATTGTTTTAGTAAAATTATGAATAAATTGATTATTTAATTATTTAATATTTTATTATTTTATTACCAATATTGTTCGCTGGTAATTTGTCCTGTTTTATGTGATAAATGTACATTCATCTTTCTTTGTATCTTTAATAATTGTTTGGTATCTTTAACCATTTGTGGGTTACCACAAAGCATAATATGGCAAGTTGATGGATTAATTTTTGTTTTTACTGATTGTTCTAATTGTCCATTTTCAATTAATGCTGGAATTCGACCATTCAATGAGTTTGTTTTTTTTTCACGACTTACAATAGTTTGAATTTTTAATTTTCCTTGATATTTTTTTTCAAGTGTTTTCATTAACGAAAAATAACTTAGATCTTCAGTATAACGTACTGCATGTACTAAGATTATTTTATGAAATTTTTCTAAATTTTTACCAAATTGTAAGATAGATAAAAAAGGACCAACTGCAGTACCTGTCGATAACATCCAAAGTGTTTCACAATCAGGTAATTCTTCTAATATAAAAAAACCTGCTGCATTTTCTGTAATATAGATAAAATCATCTTGTTTTAATGCTTTAAGGTGTGGGCTAAGCTTTCCTTCTGGTACAGTGACAAAATAAAATTCTAATTGATTATCATTTGGTGGATTTATATAAGAATAAGCTCGTTGAATACGCTGCCCATTTATTTCTAAAGCAAGTTTAGTAAATTGGCCAGCAATAAAAGGTTTTATTGGTGCTCTTATGACTAAACTAAATAATGAGTTTGTCCATTTTTTGTTTTTAATAACTCTTCCTATCACCCAATTTGCCATACTATTAGTCTCCTAATATATTAAATAAAATATTAATGTTTAGTTATATTACCTTAAATTTAAGTAAAACTATTATCAATAATGCATTTTAAGTATTTAATTAAATAGTAACTCTTTTATAGAGTATAATAATTATACAGATATATTTATAAAATAAGTAAATTATATTTAACAAATTAATATTAGATAGATAATTTATATAATTTTATTTTTTATAAAATAAATATTTATTTTAATTAATTTAATTTTATAATATAAAAATAATAAAATGTTTATTTATTATTTTATAATATTTATAATTATTTACTCATATATAATTATATTAGTTATTATTTTTTTAAATAAATTCAATTATTTATTTGATTAAAATTATTATAAAGTATTTTATTGTCCTTATTTTAAGATTTTTATCTAACTAAAATATAAAGCGTTTTTAATTTATATTATTATAATAATAATATTTATCGCATGATTTTATATAAAAATAACAATAGATCAAATATCTTAATATATTTAATATTCATAATATTAATATAATGCTAGATATTATATTATTTATATAATACACAATATAAATTTATTTTATCTATTTTATCGATTTAATATTCAAACATGATGTAAAATACTTTATTAATTTAATATTTTATATATTATTTTATTTTTAATATTAATAAAATATATATTTACTTATTAGATTTATTTTTAATTTATAAAATTATCGTTAATATTTATTTTTTTAGATTTTATATAAATATAAATATATACTTTACTAGAAATTATTTTATTTTTTAATATCTGTTTATTAAATATAAAATTCTATTATTATATTTAAATTATTTTTTAAAACGATTTAAATATTGAAAAATAATTTAATTATTGGCATGTTTATTTTAAATTAAATAATTTAATTTTATGATATTAATATCTATAATATTTATTTAAATTATATTATATTAATTAATATTTATATATAAAATTAATAAAAATAATAATTAATTATTTATGGTTATTTATAATATTTAGTGTTTTTATTTTAGTATTTTTACACTACTTAATTTTTACTTATTTTTTAAAATAAAAAATAATTTTATTATAATAAAATATTAAGTAAATGAGTTTAATTTTATATTAATTAAAAAATAACTAGTTAATTAAATTATTTAAATAAATTTTAATATGTTAGTTTTTATGTCAATAATCTTTTATGTCAATTTGTAATTTTCTTCTTTTTATTTATTTCTAAAAAAATTCTAAATTAATTTATTATTAAAAAATATAAATAAAAATAATGAAATTAAGTATATTGTATTATAGCGAAAATAATCAAAATTATTTTAATAAAATGATAGAACTGATGTTCTATTTAATTTATTTTTATAATTTATTTAAAGCGATAAAAGAAATTAAAGTTAAAATAATATTTATCAAAATTTTTCAATTAGATAAGGATAATAAAATTACTTAAAATTGTAATTTTATTAAAAAGGAGTGAAAAATGTCATTTGAAGTTTTTGAAAAATTAGAAGCTAAAGTTAAACAAGCTATTGAAGCTATTAAAATTTTACAACTAGAAGTTAGTAATTTAAAAGAAAAAAATAATAATTTATATCAAGAATTAACAAATGCTAAAGAAAAAAATGGAATATTAGTTCATGAAAATGAAAATTTAAAACAAGAACAACATGCCTGGCAAGAGCGTTTACGCGGCCTATTAGGCCGAATTGAGGATGTTTAGTAATTATTTAATATTTCTCATATATTAAAAACATATATTTAAAAACTATAAATCACTATTATCTTTACATAATAATGGTTTTTTATAAAAATTAATATCATTAAAATTAACTCCAATATAAGATTTAATATTATTAATTTGATATTTAATATTATAAGTAATAATATTTTATTAATTTTATTATAAATATTTTTAATTTAGTGTTAATTAATATCTTAAGTTTAAGACTTTTATATAATTAATTAATAAAAAAAATTATTTTTTATTTTTTATTAAATTTATTTATAGATATTAATATTATGTAATTATTATCTATATATTTAATAAAAAATTATTTAAGTTTATAACTTAATATTAGAAATAATTAAATACATTTAGATTTTTATAATTATATTAATAAATATGAGTATTAGAAAATTTTTTAATATATTAATGTATTAAAAATAATTATAATTAATTTTAATATAAATAAAATAATAAAATAGTAATTTATAATAATTTTTTATTTTATTTGATTGATATTTTTTCTATATTTTACAAATATATTCTAATTCTTATTAGATATTATTTATTATCTTTAATTTTATCTATATAATCATTATCTAAAATAAATAATATAATAATAATTAATAAAATTATTATATAATAAAGATATAAAAATTGAATATTAATCTAGTTAATTAATTTAAAATTTATTATAATTTGAAAAATATCCATTAAAAATACATTTTAATATAAAATTTTAGTTATGCTTATATTTCTATAAATTTTTTATAAAAATAATTTTATGTAATTACTTTATAAAATTGTTATTATAAAATGATAAAAACTCTAATTTTTCTCAGAAATTAATTAAATTAAATTAGAAATAATAAATTATAAAATAAATCGACTTAAATCTTCATCTGCAACTAAATCATCAAGATGTTTAGCAACATAATCAGCATCAATTTTAATATCTTGACCATTTCGTTCACTAGCGTCAAAAGAAATATCCTCCATTAATCGTTCAAGAACAGTATGTAATCGACGAGCGCCAATATTTTCTGTTTTTTCATTAACTTGCCATGCAGCTTGAGCAATTTTACCTATTCCTTCTGAAGTAAATTCAATATTTAAACCTTCAGTTGCCATTAATGCTTTATATTGCAAACTTAAAGATGCATTAGGTTCAGTTAAAATTCTATTAAAATCTTCCGCTGTTAACGCCTGTAGTTCTACTCTGATGGGTAATCGACCTTGTAATTCTGGAATTAAATCAGATGGACTTACAACTTGAAATGCACCAGAAGCAATAAATAAAATATGATCAGTTTTTACCATACCATGTTTAGTAGAAACAGTGCAACCTTCAACTAATGGTAATAAATCACGTTGTACACCTTCTCTTGAAACATCAGGACCAGAAGTTTCTCCTCGCTTGCAAATTTTATCGATTTCATCGATAAAAACAATACCATGTTGTTCAACTGCATCAATTGCTTGTTGTTTTAATTCTTCTGGATTAATTAATTTTGCTGCTTCTTCTTCTATGAGTATTTTGAAAGCTTCTTTGATTTTCATTTTACGAGATTTTTGTTTTGAGCCAGCTAAATTTTGAAACATGAATTGTAATTGACTTGTCATTTCCTCCATACTAGGCGGAGCCATAATTTCAATGCCTATTGGTATAGTAGCAATTTCAATTTCAATTTCTTTATCGTCTAATTTTCCTTCTCTTAATTTTTTACGAAAAGATTTGCGTGTAATAGGAGGTTCTACATGTGAATCAGGTTGACCCCAATTATTCTTAGCTGGTGGCAATAAAACATCAAGAATACGTTCTTCAGCTAGTTCTTCTGCTCTATAACGATTTTTTTTTACAGATTGGAGGCGTACCATTTTTACAGCAGCATCAGTTAAATCACGAATAATAGAATCAACTTCTTTACCTACGTAACCAACTTCAGTAAACTTTGTTGCTTCTACTTTGATAAATGGAGCATTAGCTAATTTTGCTAAACGACGAGCAATTTCAGTTTTACCTACACCTGTTGGACCAATCATCAAAATATTTTTTGGTGTTACCTCTTGGCGTAATGCTTGATCAAGTTGCATACGACGCCAACGATTACGTAATGCAATAGCGACAGAACGTTTTGCTTTGTCTTGACCAATAATGTGATTATCTAATTCACTGACAATTTTTCGAGGCGTCATTTCAGACATGTTTAAATCCTTAAGATTTTGAAGAGAGTTCTTCAAAGTTAAAATTATGGTTGGTATATATACAAATATCACTAGCTATATTTAATGCTTTTTGTGTAATATCACGCGCACTCATTTTTGTATTTTCTAAAAGCGCTCTCGCCGCCGCTTGTGCATAAGCACCACCAGAACCAATAGCAATTAAATTATTTTCTGGTTGAATAACATCTCCGCTACCTGTAATAATTAATGAACTGTTTTTATCTGCAACAGCTAAAAGCGCTTCAAGTTTTCTTAACATGCGATCAGTACGCCAATCTTTAGCAAGTTCAACGGCAGCTTTTGTTAGATGCCCTTGATGAAGTTCTAGTTTTCGTTCAAAAAGTTCAAATAGTGTAAATGCATCAGCAGTACCTCCAGCAAATCCAGCAATAACTTTATCATTATAAAGACGTCGTACTTTACGAATATTTCCTTTCATGATAATATTACCCATCGTTGCTTGTCCATCCCCGCCAATTACAACATGGCCATTACAGCGAACACTTATGATTGTAGTCATGAGTTAGCCTTTATTTATTGTATTAATGGAGTATCTAAATTTATTTTTATATTTTTATTACATAAAAATATATTTTTTATATAAAATTATATAAAAAATAAATTTAGATTATTAGAAATTTAAATGGGGTGAATGTAATCATTTTTCAACCCTTATTTATATGAATAATACAGCAGGATACGCCGACTGATTTAATTTTGTCTTGTATTTTTATTTCTTCTTTTATATTATAAGGCCCAAGCAAAATATGATACCAATCTTCTGTTAAATTAATTATACTTTCTAAACCTGATAATGCTAAAATAGCTTTAATAGATTCTGCTTGATTTGAATTCCTAAACGATCCGCATTCTATCATTATTTTTTGTTTATTACTCTTTATTTTTTGAGGTTTTAGTGTTGATTTTAATTCTAAAGATGATTTCATTGATTGATTATTAATAATAATATGTGAATTATGGATATAATCATTATTAGGTATTTTAGATAGATTAATAATAGGATTGCGTCTATCTGCATCAATTTGATTAAGGAGTTGACGTTGCTCATTAGTTAACTTACTTATATTATTAATATTTGATTTTGTTGAGTAATGAAAATTTTGTAAATCAGTATTTTGTTTTTCTAGATCTTTTATGTAATTCCAGCGTTCCTCTGGTTTAGACGGTATAGTATTGATTTGTCGTTTTATTCTATATGAAGTTGTTTTGTTAATAATAGAAGTATGTTTGTTTTGTATAATATAATATAAACTATTAATAAGAATAAGAATAAGAATAATAATAATAATAATAAAAAAAAAGTTATTTTTGAAAATTCTTGATTTATTTTTTTTTTATAGAATGTTCTACATCCTCGTTTTACGTAATCTTTTTGTGTCACTTTTTAATTCACTGATTAATAAAAGGTTATATTAATTCATTATGTTGTTAAACTTAATTATATTTAATTATTTTTTTAGATAAATGAAATTTATTAAAAATAATTGAAATAATAATTTACTAAATATATGTTATATTTACTTCATTATTTTAAATTTTGCTATTTTTATAAAAATTAATTTTATTATAATTATATTTAGTTTATTGTATTATGTTAAATTTAACTAAATAATAAAAAATATTTTTATAAATTTAATATTTATTTTGTTAACTATAATTACTATTAATTAATAAATTTAAATTATAGTTTATCATTTGTATTCTATATTAATAAAAAATAATAATTTTTAAGATCATCATATAAAAGAATAGAATTCTATTCTTTTATATGATGATTAATTATATTAAAAACATGTAGATTAAATTATTTATATTTAAAATAGAAAATTTAAATTTAAATATAATTTTTTTTATAATAGTTATTAACTATAAATCATTTAACTATTAACTATTAACTTTTATTGCTGAATCAAATCAAATATTAAATCAAATAGTATGGATATTATTAATTCATTAAATAATAACTATATTGATAAAAGTATATTTTATTTTTGATAATTTTACTATAATTAATCAATACTATACATATTTTAAGTATAAAATTTTTATTTTATTAATAATATTAAATAGATATATTTAATAATATAAAAAGATTATATTAAAAAATAATTTAAATCTATTATATTTTATGTTTTTTATTAAAATATTATAATTTGTTATTAACATAGCGTTTTTATATTTTAATAAAAATTACTTTTAGTTTTGTTAGTAATTATAAATATAAATATTTATATTATATATTTTCTTACTATATTAGCAATATTTTTTATTCTTATATTATAAAATTTATTTTTATATGTTACCTATTTTTTATGTTTTAATAATTATGAAAAATAAATTTAATTTATAAGTTTTTATTTTAAAAACTTAACATATAAAAATAAATAAATTTATATCCAATTATTTTAATCACAAGTGTTTCATAAAAATGGATTACTTTTAATATAAAGCTAACTTTATTTTATTTAATAAATGTAAGTGATTTATTTAGAAAACTAATTTTCAATTGGATCGACATCAATACTCCATTTTACTTTTTTACTTTCATCATATTCTATAATTTTAGGTAATATATGAGAAATAAATTGTTGTAAATAAGAGCGCGAAGGATGTTGGAGAAGTAATTGCCAGTGAAAGCGACCTGCTCGCTTAGCTTTAATTGCAGGTATAGGACCCATTAAATAAAGTTGTGAATCTCGCATATTATGTTGTTCTATACATTGACGGAATTTATTTAAAAAATAAAGCACAGATTGGTTATGATAACCTTCTGAATGAATCATAATATGACTGGTATATGGTGGTAAAAAAACATCATATCGTTCTTTTAGTGTTTCTATTGCAAATGCATTATATCCTTTTTTTAATAAGATAGATAACAATGGATGTTCTGGATAGTAAGTTTGTAAAATTACTTCACTTTTCTTATCAGAACGACCGGCACGTCCGGATACTTGGGTATAAAGTTGAGCAAATTTTTCTGTTGCTCGATAATCATTAGAAAAAAATGCGCCATCTATATTCAGTAAACCAACAAGAGTAACATCAGGAAAATGATGTCCTTTAGCTAACATTTGAGTCCCAATTAAAACTCGAGCACCGCCCATATAAATACTTGCTAAGTATTTTTCTAATATCCCTTTGTGTCGAGTACTATCTTTATCAATACGAGTAACTGGTATGTTAGGAAAAAGCTGATTAATGGCTTCTTCTAACTGTTCAGTTCCTAATCCGATAGGAAGTAAATTAGTTGAACCACAATCTAAGCATTGTATTGGAATTAATAATTGATTATTACATTGATGACAATGTAGTTGTTGTTGATGATAATGTAGTGTGTAATGATGATTACAACGCGAACATTCAGCAATCCATCTACAATCATGACAAATTAACATTGGTGAATAACCTCTTTGATTTAAAAATAACATAACTTGATTATTTTCTGTTAGATGTTTTTTAATATGTTGAATTAATGGTTTTGACATGAAATATTTTAACGGTTGGCCTTTTAAATCAATTAAAAATTGACTTGCTAATTTGGAATTTCCAGCTCTTTTTGTTAAATCTAATCGATGATATTTTCCTTGTTTAATATTATAAAGACTTTCTAATGAAGGAGTTGCTGTACCCATAATAATTGGAATATTTTTTATTTTTGCAAGAAAAACAGCTAAATCACGAGCATGATAACGCCATCCGTCTTGTTGTTTATAAGAATTATCATGTTCTTCATCAATAATAATTAAAGCAAGATTTGCAAAAGAAGTGAATAATGCAGAACGAGTTCCAATTACAATAGCATTTTGTCCTTTTTGTGCACGTAACCAAACTGTTAGGCGTTCATTATCATTTAATGCAGAATGTAAGACGTCAATTGGAGCATTAAATCGTTCGCTAAATCGTTGAATAGTTTGTGGAGTAAGACTAATCTCTGGAACAAGAACTAATACTTGCTTACATTGTAATAAAATATTTTCAATAACATTTAGGTAAACTTCTGTTTTACCAGAACTAGTAATTCCTACTAATAACCAAGGTGTAAACGTTAGTTTAGAGTTTATTTTTTCTACTGCTATTAATTGATCTATATTAAGTTTTGGTTTTTTACCACAAATATGAAAATTAGAATACCAATTTTTAACTTTTGGTTGTATAGGTAATAGTTTAATTAGAGCTTTTTTTTTAGAGTTTGTAGTGCATTTTCACTTAATTTATTTTCTATTATTTGATGACGATAAACAGATTGATATTTTAGTAATGCGAGTGCTTGCTGTTGTTTTGGTGATCGTTTAAGTTTATTTAATGGAAAATCTTTACCTTGTTGAGTAATTTGCCATTGCAATATCGAAGGAAATATTGTCGTTTTACCTTGACGAAGTAAAACTGGTAGTGCATGAAAAAGTACTTCACCAATTGGATAGTGGTAATATTGAGAACCCCAGAGTAATAATGACCATAAACTATCTGAAAATAATGATTCTTTATCTAAAACTTTTTTAATAGTTTTTAATTTTTTATGATTAAATTTACTATTTTTATTATTAGATAATACAATACCTAAAGTAGTACGATTACAAAAAGGAACTACTACTCGGCAACCTTTAGATGGTAAAGCAATATTTTTTGGTAATTGATAATCAAAAGCATGCATTAATGGAATATGAATCGCAACTTGTACAATAACCATTTAAATATACCTAGTTAACGTTATTAGATATTATCTATAAAAAATAATAGAATATCATATTGTTTAAATAGATTTTATTATGTTATAAATAGATTTTTATATAATATTAATTATAAAATTTTAAATTAATTTTTATATTTTATTTAATATTAAGTTTACATAGTAATGTAAGTAGAGTTTTTATGAAAAAAAATATTCATCCTAAATATGAAGAAATTACTGCGATTTGTTCTTGTGGTAATATAATTAAAATTAAATCAACCGTTAATCATGATCTGAATTTAGATGTTTGTGGTAAATGCCATCCATTCTATACAGGTAAACAACGTGATGTAGTTGCTGGTGGTCGTGTTGATCGTTTCAAGAAACGGTTTAATATTCCAGGAATAAAAAAATAAAATATTTAATAATTTGATATAACTAAATTAATATATTTTATATATATGATAATTTTATTGATTTTTAAATTTTATTATTATGTTTTTATTTAAATAAATATTATTTATAATAATTGATCAGTAAAAATATTTAAAATATCTTACATAGTAATATACTATTTTTATGGTACAAATTATTAATTTATTTATGAATATGTTTATTTATCAAAGAAAAAATATTTTTTAATAAAAATTAAATTTTTATTTATTTATTTTTATAATATTTAATATGATAATTATCATAATTATGATTTTATTTATCTAGGATATTTTAAGTTAATTAATAAAAGAGTTTAATTTATTTAATTAATATACAAATATAATGCTGATTAACAAAAAATTCGTTTATTAAATTTTTAATATCTTAATATTTATTAATATATTTAATATTAATTAAAATCTTATTAATTATATTTAAATATAATATATTTAAATTTTAAATACATTAATATTTTATGTTTATTTTGATTATATTTTGTTATTTTTACTTTTTAGTAAAAGGTTATTATGTTAGTTAAATAAATGTGATATTAATCACATACTATTAATTAAGTATTATATGTATAATATTATTTAATATAATAATATTAAAATATATTAATTTTTTAATAACTATTAAAATTTTAGATTAAACGTTTTTAGTTAGTGGTGTGAAGAGGTAATTTTTTATAATGAATACAGTAATGGTAGGAAAAATAAAATATCATTATCGTCAATTACATAAATTTGGTGGGAGTAGTTTAGCTGATGTAAAATGTTATCAACGAGTTGCTAATATTATGGTAAATTATAGTCAACCTGGTGATTTAATGGTAGTATCTTCAGCGGGGACAACAACTAATCAGTTAATTGATTGGTTAAATTTAAGTCAAACCGATCATATTTTAGCTAATCAGGCACAACAGGCGATTTGCTGTTATCAACAAAATCTTATTATTGGATTATTACCTAGAAAAAAAGCAAAATTATTAGAATTAGCTTTTTTAGATGATTTAAATCGTTTAAGAGCATTAATAAATAAACCAATTTATGATGATATTTATGCAGAAATTGTTTGTCATGGAGAAATTTGGTCTGCACGTTTAATGTCTAGTGTATTAGAAGAATTTGGTTTACCAAATCATTGGTTAGATGCTAGATTATTTTTGCGTGCAGAGTTTTCAGCTCAGCCACAAGTCGATGAAACGCTATCACTTCCATTATTAGAACAATTTTTACAAAAATATCCTAATAAACGATTAGTTGTAACTGGTTTTATTGCACAAAGTAAACAAGGTAAAACAGTATTATTAGGACGGAATGGTAGCGATTATTCAGCAACACAAGTAGGAGCATTGGCTAGAGTTAACAAAGTGACTATCTGGAGTGATGTTGCTGGTGTATATAGCGCTGATCCACATAAAGTAAAAGATGCTTATTTATTGCCACTCTTACACCTTGATGAAGCTATTGAATTAGCGCGTTTAGCTACACCAATATTTCATACTCGCACATTACAACCTATTTCTATCACAAATATTGATTTACAACTTAAATGTAGTTATGAACCTGAACAAGGATCAACAAAAATAGAACGTGTTTTAACATCAGATACTGGAGTAAAAATTGTTACCAGTCATGATGATGTATGTTTGATTGAATTAAATATAATGAATCAACAAAATTTTAGTCAAATTTATAAAGATATCGATTTATTATTAAAACGTAAACAATTACAACCATTAGCGATTGGTTTACATTTAGATCGAAAATTAATTCAATTATGTTATACTTCAGAAATTGCAAGTAGTGTTTTAGAAATATTAAAAGAAATGACTATAGTAAAAAAAATATCATTATATAATCATTTTTCTTTAATTGCTATTGTAGGATCAGGTGTTAGTAAAAATCCATTATATAATTACCGTTTTCATCAACAATTAAAAAATCAGCCTGTTGAATTTATTTGGTCCTCCGAAGAGAATATTAGTCTAGTAGCTGTCTTGCGTTCAACTCAAATATCAGATTTGGTACAAAGATTACACCAAAGTTTATTTTATTCTGAAAAAAAATTGAATTACTTTTATAAAATAAAAGTAATTCAATTTTTTCTTGTTAAAATTATTTTCTGTTAAATAAAAAATCTTTATTATCAGTGATTTTAAATTTATTTTATAACTATAATTAAATAATTAACTATAAATTATTAATTTAATAATAAATTAATATAAAATAAAATATTATTTTTAATCATTAAATTAAAATAAATAAAAAATATTTTGATAAATATGAGATTATTTATTTGATAATTTTTATTTAATAAATATTATCTATAAGATCTCTTATAGTTTTTTTTAAAAAATATTTTTAAATATTTTTATTTTTTTTAAAATTCAATTAAATAATATATTTATAATATTAAATTATATCGAATTTAAAAAAATAAATTAAATTTTTATTAATTTTAAATAAAAATTTAATAAGTTTCTTATTAATGAAATTTTTCAGTATTTTATTTAAATATTTTTACAATTAAGATTGTATCTATAAAAATAAAAATAAATCAATTTATAGATTTATTTTAAAAATTGATATTTAATTAAACATATTAAAATATAAAATTAAAAGTTAAATAAATATAGAATTAATTGTTTTTATTAACATAAATTAAAGTTAATAACTAAAATGAATTTTTTTTAAAAAAAATATTAATATTATGATTATTTAAAATAATAATAGATTTTTTATTTTAAAAATGATATGTTTATCTTACGATTAAATTTAATTTTAAATTTTAATAATAATTATTATAAAAGTATTATAAATAATAATTTTATAAAATGTAAATTTTTATAACTTAATAAATTATATTTTATAATAAATTTTATTATTTTTTTAAAATTATCTATATTAAATATTCTTAAATATTTTTAATATAGAGAATAAAAAATAAAATTGATTTTTACAATTAAATATATATAGTATTTTATATTTAAAATTAATTAAATTAAAATATTAAGTTAGTTTTATTTTTTTAAAATTTAATAAAAGTAATTTAAATCTATTAAAAAAATAATATAAATATAGTAATTTCTTAATTAAAAATTAATTATATAACATAATTTGAAAAAAATTTAACAAAAAAATTTTTTATTTTATAAATGATTTATAAATATTTTTTACAAATAAAATAATTAATTTTATATAAGTTATTTAAGTTTTTTTATTTTTAATTTAAAAATAAAAAACTATTAATTTAATTTATTAAAATTATTAAATAATAAAAATTATTTTTATTGTATCTAAAATAATTTTAAACATTTTAAATAAGAATATTTATATTTATGATTTTATATTCAATTTTTTATTAAAATAAAAAATTTAAATAGTTATAAATAGAATAATAATATATTTTAATTATCAATTAACTTCATTTAAACTGTAATTTAATTTTATATACTTACATTTATTTTATTTTGTTAGTTTTATATGTAAAATAATAACATATGTTTGATTATTTACTTTTAATTTATTATTTTTATAACTATTTAAATTTTTAGTTAGATAAGTATGGTAAGATTTGTGTTTATTGAAAATTTAAGAAATATTGCTATTATTGCACATGTTGATCATGGGAAAACAACGTTAATCGATAAATTATTACAACAATCCGGCACTTTTGGTAAACGTAATAATTATATTGAACGTGTAATGGACTCTAATGATTTAGAAAAAGAGCGAGGTATTACAATTTTAGCAAAAAATACAGCAATAAAATGGAATAATTATCGAATTAATATTGTTGATACACCAGGACATGCTGATTTTGGTGGTGAAGTTGAACGAGTTATGTCAATGGTTGATAGTGTATTATTATTGGTTGATGCAATAGATGGTCCTATGCCACAAACACGATTTGTTACTAAAAAAGCTTTTGTTCATGGATTAAAACCAATTGTAGTAATTAATAAAATAGATCGATTAGGTGCAAGGCCTGATTGGGTTGTTAATCAAATCTTTGATTTATTTGTTAATTTAGATGCAACTGATGAACAACTTGATTTTCCTATTATTTATACGTCAGCGTTAAATGGTATTGCTGGGACTGATTACAATGATATGTCATCAGATATGCTTCCTTTATATGAAGCAATTATAAAATATATTTCTCCATTTCAGATTGATTTAGATGGTGCTTTTCAAATGCAAATATCTCAACTTGATTATAATAATTATCTTGGGGTTATTGGTATTGGTCGTATTAAACGTGGACTAGTAAAACCTAATCAAATTATAACTATCATTAGTAGTAAAGGAAAAATACGTAGTGGTAAAGTTGGAAAAGTATTAACACATTTAGGATTAGAACGAGTTAATTCTGAAATTGCTCAAACTGGTGATATTGTTGCTATAACAGGTCTTGGTGAATTAAATATATCAGATACTTTATGTGATCCAAATAATATTGAAGCAATGCCGCCATTGGCTATTGATGAACCAATAATAAGTATGTATTTTTGTGTTAATAATTCACCTTTTTCTGGTCGTGAAGGGAAATATGTTACTTCTCGACAAATTTTAGATCGTTTAAAAAAAGAATTGATACATAATATCGCATTACGTGTAGAAGAAACTGAAGATCCTGATGCTTTCCGTGTTTCTGGTAGAGGTGAATTGCATCTTTCGATATTAATTGAAAACATGCGTCGCGAAGGTTTTGAATTAGCTATTTCTAGGCCAAAAGTTATTTTTCGTGAATTTGAAGGTCATAAACAAGAACCATTTGAACAAGTTACATTAGATATTGAAAAACGTCATCAAGGTGATGTTATGACAGCATTAGGTGAGCATAAAGCTGAATTACAAGATATATTATCTGACAATCAATATCGAGTAAGACTTAATTATATTATTCCAAGTCGAGGATTAATTGGTTTTCGAACGAAATTTATGACAATGACATCAGGGACAGGTTTACTGTATGCAACATTTAGTCATTATGATGATGTATACTTAGGAGAAATTAATCGTCGACAAAATGGAGTTATGATTTCAAATGGTCAAGGAAAAGCAATAGCTTATGCGCTTTATAATTTACAGAATCATGGTAAATTATTTCTTGGTCATGGCACTGAAGTATATGAAGGACAAATAATTGGTATTCATTCTCGTTCTAATGATTTAACTGTTAACTGTTTAACTGGTAAAAAATTAACCAATATGCGTGCTTCAAAGGCAGATGAATCTATAATTTTATCTCCTTTAGTTAAAAAAACATTAGAACAAGGATTAGAATTTATTAATGATGATGAATTAATTGAAGTTACTCCACAATCTCTTCGTTTAAGAAAACGTTATTTAACAGAAAACGAGCGTCGGTATGCTAATAGAAATAAAAAACTTAAATAAAATTTATCTATATCATAAAAATTATTTTTAAATTAATTTCTAATTATAATGATATATATAAAATATGTTATATTTAATTATTTTATATACATTTAAGATAGTTTAATAATTATATATTGAAGATAAATAATATAATTTAATATGATTATTTTTAATTAATTATAATTTTTTTATTTAGAATATTTTAATTTTTTAATAAATTATAAATTGAAGTAAATTTCAATTATTTTTTTAAAATTTGTATAATTTTATTTTATTTTTGATAATTAAAATTAAAATAAAAATTATTATATTTTCAGATTCTTCAAATATTTAATTAATAAACTAATAACTCCTAAAATATTAATTTATATTTTATTCAATAAATATATTTACAAATATATTTAATGTTAAATCTCTCCTATTTTTATCAATAAAATCTTTGAATTATTTTTTAATAAGTTCTTATTTTTTAATAAAAAATTAAAAATTTATAAGTAAATATTACTAATAATTAATCAATAAATTTATATAAATTACTTAAATTATCTCTTTAATTATTAAATAAATTAAAATTAATTTAAATTTTACATAATATAATTATTGTTAAATCTTATTTTTATATTCAATACAAATAATCTTTTAAATTAAATTATAAAACAAAATTTTTTATAAAAAATAACATATTTATAAGTAACTTAACCATTTTTAATAATATTAAAAAATAAAAAATAATATTAAATAAAGAATAAAAATACTAATAATTTTAAACTACTATTAATTTAGCTAATTATTATTTATTTAATCTAAAATATAAATTACCTTCTGATATTCATCATTATCTATTGATGTAATATAAAAAGTTAAATGTTGTTTATAAATACAAAATTATTTTTTATTTTTATATTATAAAAATAAAAAATAGTAACTATAAATATTATAAAATTTTAATTTTATTAAATTGATATTTATCAGATATATTATCATTGTTTAACAATATTAATAGAATTATATAAATTAATTTATCTATTTTTGATTAGTTTTAAATTATATTTATTTGATATTTTATTTTATTGAATTATCAATTATTCATAAATTATTGATAATAATTTTATTATGTTTATTAATTAGTAGTTTTGAAATTATCTATATTTTAAATAATAATCTTTAAAAATTATTTGTAATGTTATTTTATTATAGTTAAGTAAAATTAATTACATAATATAGATATTTAATAATTTTTATATAATACTATTCATAATGATATAAATATTATAATCAATTAATACTATTATTTATTTAAAATTATTTATTTATTTTATTTTTAAATTAATATAAAATAATTAATTATATTTTTTATGAAAATTAATAATTTGATTAGTAAAATATAAGTATCTTATAATTGCATATTAAAAAATTTATATTTACAAATTATATTTTTAAAAAATTTCTATAAATTTTATTTATTTAAATTTTTTATTTTTAATTTCAATAAAAAGATTTTAATATTATTTTATATAATTTATAAATTATATAAAATAATATTAATAATATGTATATCTAAGTTAAAAATATTATGTAGTTTATATATATTTAAAGAAAAATGATAGATAGAATTAATATATTCTAATAAAATATAAATACATAAATAATATTTTGTATTTATAGTTTAAATTCAGTTGCATTTGATACGTAAACATCAGGCATGATATTTATCTTTTCATAATATTAATTAATTAAATAAAATCTTTAGTAGTTAAATGGAACACATATATAATAAATATGTTTATTTTTTGTATTTATAATTTAAATGCTAAAATTTTTTATTAATTATTATTGTTAAATTAGTTAATGCTCTTTGATGGTTAGTCATATTAACTTTAATTTCAATAATAAAATTATTATTAATACTCTTTTATTCCACTCTATTTGAATGAACTTTTCTTGTTTATTTTGATGATAATTTAGAATATTACAACAAGACTCATGATGTATCATTAAATCTTTACCTTGACTAATATGAGTAATAATAAGATCATCTGGAATTTGATAACAACATTTACTAAATGTAATTAATACCTCTTTAGCTCCTTTAATCGATAGTTTATTATAATAATTGTAATAATAATTATTATTATCTCTAATAACATTATTTATGTTAATGTTACCTAATAAATTATTTGCTACAATAATACTCATAGCATTATCAAAACTAATTTCATAAAATAAATCATTAATTGAATTAAGTTTCATTTTTTTTATTTTTTTATTGATATTTTCTTGAAAAATATCACTTAATTTTTTATCTTTTCCTAAAACATGATTTAATGAAGAGCATCCTAAAGTAACTAAATTTTCTCGTTTAAGATTTTTAAATAATTGACGTATTTTTGTTTTAGTTTTAGAACTAATAACAAAATTTAACCAAGCTTCATTTGGTCTTGCATATGATGCAGTAATAATCTCTATAGTTTGCCCAGTAGTTAATGATTGAGATAAAGAATAAGGTTGATTATTTACACGAGCTCCAATGCAAGCATGACCTATATCAGTATGAACGGCATAAGCAAAATCAACTGGAGTTGCGCCAGTAGGCAATTCAATAATTTTACCTTCTGGGGTAAAAACATATATTTCGTCAGGAAAAAAATCAGATTTTACGTTTTCTATAAATTCAAAAGAATTACCTGAGTTTTGTTGAAGTTCAAGTAAACTTTGCATCCATCGCTGTACTCTAATTTGAGCGATTGTACTAAATTCTTTTTGTTTTTTATATGACCAACGAGCGGCAACGCCCATTTCTACCATCTGATTCATATCTTCTGTACGAATTTGTATTTCAATTGGTAAACCATGTGGGCCAATCATTGAAGTATGTAAAGATTGATAACCATTTGCTTTTGGAGTTGCAATATAATCTTTCATATATCCTGGTCGAGGATTATATAAACTATGTACTTTTCCAAGAACACGATAACATGTATCAATATCTTTAACAATAATTCGAAATTCATAAATATCTACTATTGATTGAAAACATTGTCCCTTTATATGCATTTTACGATATATTGAATAAAGATGTTTTTTCTGATTATATATCCGATAAGAAATCTTACCTTCAAATAATTTATTTTCAATTTTTGTTAATATTTTATGTATCATTTCTTTTTGATTATTATTGGATAATTTTATAACTTTTTTAATAACTCTATAGCGATTTGGATAAAGTCCTTTAAAACCTAATTCTTCTAATTCAGTTTTAAGACAATGGATACCAAGACGATATGCTAATGGACTATAAATTTCTAATGTTTCTCTTGCGATACGGCGGCGTTTATCAGCGCGAAGTGAATCTAAAGTACGCATATTATGCATTCGATCTGCGAGTTTTATTAAAATAACACGGATATCTTGGACCATTGCCATAATCATTTTTCGAAAATTTTCTGCTTGAGCTTCTTTTTTATCACGGAAAGTAAGTTTATCTAATTTTGATACACCTTCAACTAAACCAGCAATAGTTTTACCAAAAAGCTGTTTTATATCCTGAAAAGTTGTTGGTGTATCCTCAATTAAATCGTGTAATAATGCAGCTATTAATGTTTCATGATCTAAATGCATTTCTGCTAAAATATATGCTACCGCTCCTGGGTGAGTAATATAAGGTTCACCGCTTGAACGAGTTTGGCCTTTATGTGCATCTCGAGCAACAATATATGCTTGTTTCAGTAACGATATATGCTCTTTTGGCAGATAGTCCTGAACGATTTGATTAATATTTTCAAATAAGTACAAGGAAGGCCTACCTTTTCAGTTAACGACGACCTTCAGCAACAGTAGACACTATTTGTATTTCTAGTGATTTTTGTTTTTGTTGTTCTTTATATTCTAAAAAATCAAGAATTTTAACATTAATCAATTTTAATTCTATTTCAGGTAATGAAATAACAGTAATTTTATCATTTTTTTCTTTAAGTAATGAGTTTTTACCTTTAATTTGTAATTGTCGTGCGCGCCGAGTTGCCACTATAATTAAATCAAAACGATTACCAATTTTTTCTACAGCATTTTTAATTGTTACACGCGCCATAATAATACCCCAAATATAAAAAAATAAATAAATATGATACTTAATTTTTCATTAGTCTACTAATAATTTATTAATTAAAGTGTTATGTCTTTGAATCTGATATCTTAAACGAAGTCGCTCAGATCGAATAATGGATTCTAAATTTTTTAATGCAGTATTAAAATCATCATTTATAATAATGTAATCATATTCGTTATAATGTTTTATTTCAGCTAAAAACTGTGACATACGCTGTTTAATTATTTTTTTGTTATCTTGTCCACGTCTATATAAACGACGTAATAGCTCATTTTTAGAGGGTGGTAAAATAAAAATAGTACGAATTAAGGATATTTTTTTGCGAATTTGTTGTGCTCCTTGCCAATCGATATCTAAAAATAAATCAATACCATTATTAATATTTTTTTCAATAACTATACGTGAAGTTCCATAATAATTACCGAAAATTGAAGCATATTCAAGAAAATCATTATTTTTAATCATTTGTTGAAATTTTTTTTCAGAAATGAAATAATAATTTTCACCATTTTTTTCACTAGGACGTATTTTTCTAGTAGTATATGAAATAGAAACTTTTATTTCATATAAATGCTGAATTTTTAATAAAGCTTGAATAAGACTAGATTTACCTACCCCACTTGGGGCAGATATAATATATAATATTCCTTGGATCATGACTGTTTTTCATTAATTAGTTAATTAAAGCTTTTAAAAAATAAAAATTTTTTTAAAAGTATATATATAGAATTAATATCATATAATTTAGTAATATTTTTTAATGAAATATTTATTTTTTTGAAAAATTATTAACTTTATTAAGTAAATTAATAAAAAATTAATTAACAAATATTTTTATAATTATTTTTTTTAAAAAACTCATTAATAATGAAAAGTAACGATACTTATTTTTTTGAAAATATTTTATGTAATAAAATAAAAAAATAATTTAAAATTAACAATAATAAAACAAAAAATTTTTTAATTAATAACTAATCTTATAATTAATTTTATAATATAAAATATAAATCAAATTATGATTAAATTTAATTATAATTTGATTTAATGATATATATAATATCAATTTATAAAAATTGAATTAATCATTTTAATTAAATTATATAATGATAACTTTATTATTATAATTAATCAATGTCTTTTATAAAAATTGTTGTTATATAAAGATAATTATATCTAATTTATAGAAAATACTTTTAAACCATTAAAATAATTAATATTTTATTTATGATTATTTAATATAAAATAAAATCACTTAATTTATTTTTTTATTTATAAAAATTAATAAAAATAAATCTTTAAAATTAACATCTTATCATTAATTTTTAAAAAATAATAAAATTAAATCATAAAATATAATACGTATATTATTATATTATTATAAATTTTATAGATTTAAAATTTATTTATTAAAATAAAAATGTAAACTGTTATTTTAGAATAGAGATATATGATTAATTAAATTATTTTAATATTAAATAAGATATAAAAAATTAATTTTTATTAATTTAGTGTTTTTTAGAAAAAAAATTAAAATAAAATAAATTAGTAAAAATTAATTAATTTTAATAAAAATTTAAAAAGTATTAAATTTAATAGATTTAATAAAATATACATTAAAATAATTAATAAAAATTATATTATTTAGTTTATAAAATAAAATCGATTATATTTATCAACTAATAAATATTAATATATATTATATATAATAAAAATTTATATAATTATTTAGTACAAATATACTAATAAGTTAATGAAAATAGTAACAAAATTAACTTTTCTTACAAATAAAATTTAATTAATTTAAATAAATATGAAAATTAAATTATTAAAATATAACATTATGTATTTTATTTATTAAAAAAGTTTTTATAAATTATTCTAATATAGAAATTCATTTCTATATTAGAAAAAAATTTTTTTAAAATAGTTATATATAAAAATTTTAAAATATCTAAGAATTATTAAATTACTAGTATTTTATGTTATTTATATTAACAGAAATATATTTTTTATATTATAAAATAAATTTTTATTAATATTGTAATACAATAACTAATTTAATTTAATATTAGATTTTTAATTAATTTTTATTTTTATATTTACATTAAGCGATAATTTAATATTTATTTTAATAAAATAATAATATTATTTATTTTATTAATATTTATAATCAATAAAATTTATATTTTTAGATTTAAAAATTATTTAGTTAAAGTATTTAAATAATTAAATTTTTAATATTAAAACTATATTTAATTTTTAGATAATATTTATTAATTTTATTAATTTATCAAGTTGAATATGCATTCAATTTAATTTAACATAAAAATAATATTAATATCATTTTTAATATTTAATTATTTCATTATTAATTTAAATATTTCAATAAGTATTATATAATCAATTTATTTGAATTAAAATATATTAATATTAATTTTTATAGTATTTATAATGCTTTATATATCTATTATACAATAGATATATAAAGCATAGTAATTATTTAAAAGATATTATTTTTATATATGAATTTAATTTTATCTATATTATATTAAATATTATTTATGATTTAGTATTAATTATTATTTTAATTAAAATTAATAGAAAAAATTTTAATTATTTTAATATTATATAGTTTTAAAAAACTATTAATTTTTTGATAAAATAAAATATAAAATATTAAAAATAATAATAAAAATATTATTTAAATTATTAATATAAGATATATTTTAAGATAAAATAATATATATTCAATCATATTTAGTATAATATAAATAATATTTATTTATATTTTTATTAAATAATTTTAAAAAAATAAAATTAATAATAGATATTTAAAATAATATTAAAAATATTTTATAATATTTTATTTATAATATTTTTAAAAATAACATCCATATCAATTATATAAATATAAAATTTTTTTGAATAATAAAAAATTTAACTTATCGATAATTAACATACAAAAATAATATTTTAGTTATAAAATTTTATTTATTGTTTCTAAGTTTTTTGTTATTAACGATGAAAAATGTTGTATTAAATAATAAAAATTATTTTAATATAATTATTAATATTAATAATAATTTATAGTTTAAGTCTAGTATTAAAGATATTAATAAAATTTTAAATAATAATAATTTATACTAAAAAGTTTATTTAGTTAATAAAATCATAATTATGATACATTAAAATATTCTAAATATTAAAAAAATATTTTTACTACAAGTAATAATCTTTAGATTAATTAATATTATTAATAATAATTAATTGTATTAATTAATCAATTATTTCTATAATTAAATTGTATTAAAAATTTTTATATAAAACAACGTCAATATTTAATATTAATTGAATATTGATGTTCAAAAAGTAAATGTACACTAAACAATAATTTTATAATAACAAAATCTTATTTATTACACGTATCTAAAAATGGAAAAGTTTAATACTAAAAAAACATTTCAAGAATTAATTTTAACATTAAAAAATTATTGGGCACATCAAGGTTTCATAATTATTCAAGCATTAGATATGGAAGTTGGCGCAGGAACATCTCACCCAATAACTTTTTTACGGGCACTAGGACCAGAACCGATTTCAGCTGCTTATGTTCAACCATCTCGTCGACCAACTGATGGACGTTATGGAGAAAATCCTAATCGACTTCAACATTATTATCAATTTCAAGTTATTATGAAACCTTCTCCAGATAATATTCAAGAGTTATATTTTAATTCATTAAAAGCATTAGGATTAGATCTTACTATTCATGATATTCGTTTTGTTGAAGATAATTGGGAAAACCCAACTTTAGGTGCCTATGGATTTGGTTGGGAAGTTTGGTTAAATGGAATGGAGATTACACAATTTACTTATTTTCAACAAGTTGGTGGTTTAAAGTGTAAACCAGTTACCGGTGAGATCACTTATGGTCTTGAACGTTTAGCAATGTATATCCAAAGTGTTGATAGTGTTTATGATCTATTATGGTCATGTGGTCCATTAGGAAACACAACTTATGGTGATATTTATCTTCAAAATGAAGTTGAACAATCTACTTATAATTTTAAATATGCGAATGTTAGTTTTTTATTTAAATGTTTTGAAGAATATGAAAGAGAAGCAAAATATTTATTATCACTAGAAACACCATTACCTTTGCCTGCTTATGAATGTATTTTAAAAATTTCACATATATTTAATTTATTAAATGCACGAAAAGCAATTTCAGTTATTGAGCGACAACGTTATATTTTACGTATTCGCACTTTAACAAAATGGGTTGCAGAAACTTATTATATTTCTCGTGAAATACTAGGTTTTCCAATCTGTAAAAATAAAAATTAAGAGGCTCTTATTATGAAACGAACTTTTCTAGTGGAAATCGGCACAGAAGAGCTACCACCAAAAATCCTTCGCTCATTAGCTGAATCATTTTCTGCAAATTTTAAATATCAACTAGAAAAAGCTAATCTTCAATATAGTAAAATATTATGGTATGCATCTCCTCGCCGTTTGGCATTAAAAGTAATTAATTTAAATATATATCAAAGTGATTATCAAATTAAAAAGCGAGGTCCAGCGATTAGTCAGGCTTTTGATTCTAAAGGTCAACCAACTAAAGCTGCGGAATGTTGGGCTAGTAGTTGTGGAATCACTATTGATAAAGCTGAACTTTTAGTTACTAATAATGGTAAATGGTTATTTTATCAATCTACCAATAAAGGCTGTATGACACAAGAGTTACTTGTTGATATTGTAGCTAACGCATTAAATCTATTACCAATTTCAAAACTTATGTTTTGGGGGGATAAAAAAATCTTATTTGTTCGCCCTGTTCATACATTAATTATGTTATTTGGTGATCAATTACTTGAAGGTAAAATATTGGGTGTTCAGAGTTGTCGTATAATCCATGGTCATCGATTTATGGGTAAAGCTGAACTGACTATTAATTCAGCTGAACAATACCCTATGATTTTATATGAAGATGGTAAAGTTATTGCTGATTATGAAGAACGTAAAATTTTAATTAAACGTGACGCAAATAAGATAGCAAAGAAATTAGATGGTATTGTTGAATTATCTGTTAGTTTATTAGAAGAAGTAACATCATTAGTTGAATGGCCAGTTGTATTAACTGCAAAATTTGAAAAGAAATTTTTGTCAATACCAGAAGAAGCGTTAGTTAGCATAATGAAAAATAATCAAAAATATTTTCCAGTTTACGATAGGGATGGTAACTTAACATCAAATTTTATTTTTGTTGCTAACATTGAATCTTCTGAACCGCAAAAAATTATTACTGGTAATGAAAAAGTAATCCGATCACGTTTAGCAGATGCTGAGTTTTTTTTTAAAATTGATTGTAAAAAACATTTAGAAGACTACTTGCCTAACTTAGAAACTATTTTGTTTCAAAAACATCTCGGAACATTACGCGATAAAACTGATCGCTTAAAAGTATTATCTGGATGGATTGCATCTAAAATTGGTGCAAATATTAATCATTCTACTAGAGCTGCTCTATTATCTAAATGTGATTTAATGACGAATATGGTATTTGAATTTTCTGACACGCGAGGCATTATGGGAATGCATTATGCACGTTTGAATGGTGAAAATGAAAATGTAGCAATAGCGATAAAAGAACAATATCAACCTCGTTTTTCTGGTGATAAGTTACCATCTAATAATGTTTCGTCTTCATTAGCATTAGCCGATAAAATGGATACTTTAGTAGGTATTTTTGGAATTAATCAAAAAACAAAAGGTGATAAAGATCCATTTGCATTACGCCGTGCTTCGCTTGGTGTATTACGTATTATTATTGAAAATAATTATGATTTGGATTTGTTAATTTTAACGAAACAAACTGTTAAGTTATATGGCAATAAATTAATTAATAAAAATGTTATTAATGATGTTATTAATTTTATGTTTAGACGTTTTCGTACATGGTATCAGAACCAAGGATACTGTATTAATATTATACAATCTGTTTTGATTTGCCGTCCAACTAGACCAACTGATTTTGATGCACGAGTAAAAGCTATTGCTTATTTTCGTACTTTAGCAGAAGCAGAATCATTAGTAACAGTTAATAAACGAGTTGTTAATATTCTAAATAAATCAAATGAAAAGTTAAATAAAAATATTATAACTAGAGTGTTAAAAGCACCTGAAGAAATTATACTAGCAACTCATTTAATTATTTTACAAGATAAATTAGCGCCATTATTTGCTGATAGAAAGTATAAAAGTGCATTAATCGAATTGGCTTCATTATATGAGATTATAGATGCTTTTTTTAAAAATGTTATAGTTATTGATGTCAATCGATTAGTAAGAATAAATCGTTTGACATTATTAAATCAATTACGTAATTTATTTTTACAAATAGCAGATATTTCTTTATTATAATAATTTATAAATAAATAAATATTATTATATTAAGTTATTTTACTAAATATATAAAATTTATTTCATTAAAATAATGATTTATATTAATTTAATAATATTATTCATATTAATATTATATCTATTAATATTAATATATTAATAATAGAAAATATTAATTTTTTATAAATCTTTAATGTATTAATATTTAATTGTTATAAATTTTAAGTAAAATTATTGACGACTTTATCTTATCTAAGTAGAATAAATTTCTTTTCGGTGAGTAGCGCAGTTTGGTAGCGTAACTGGTTTGGGACCAGTGGGTCGGAGGTTCAAATCCTCTCTCGCCGATTATATATTTATACATTAGATTTAAAAAAAGTTTTTTTATTATTCCCCTAACATATTTAAATTTAAAATATCTTAATTTTTAAGATATTTTAAATTTAAATATGTTAGGGGAAGATAAAATTTTAATATTTTTAAAAATTATTTAGTAGAAACTTTATATACTATATAAAGTTTAATTTTTATTTTAATAAAATAATAATTATAAAATTTTTATTTTATTAAATGAAATTATAATTATAAATAAATTTATAATTATAATTTTTTATAAATAATTATAATTATATATAAAGCGCTAAGTAATTACTTACTAAATAAAAATATAATATAAAAAATTAAATATATATAAAATATATTACATAAAATTTAATTATTGAATATTTTAAAAAAAATTATTTTTATTTCAATATTTATTATGTAATTAATTACTATTAATTAATATTAAAATATCTTTATAAGACTGAAGAATATTTTATGTAATTATTTATTTAAAAAAAATAATTAATTTTATTAATAATTTTTGTTATAAATAAATAATTAAACTTATTATTAAAAATAATTATTATTCTATATTATTATTAACAGAGTTATTTTATTTTGTTAATATAAAAACTAATATTAACTATAATAAAAGTTAAATTGTAAGATTTTTAAAAATTACTTATTATTTATATAACAATTTAATTTATTTTTATAAAAATATACTTATATTTGATACTAAAAAGTATTATATTAATTTTATAATCTATCATAAATTATTTTTTTAAATTCACTAAAATTCAACTCTTACATAAAAAAATAATATAAATTATAGTAATCATAATAGATAGAGAAAAAATTTAAATTTTTATTGGAAATTAATTAATAAGAATATATGATAAATTTTAAAAAATATCTGATAATAAAAAAATTTTAATTTTAATTTTTTAATTTTAAAAAAACTTTATTTCAGTTTTATAAACAATAAAAAAAATTAAATATCTTTAATTTTTTTTATTGTGAAAATAATGCATTTAATTTCACTTAAATATTATTAAAAATTTATACTGATTAAGTGTATTTTGATGATAAATAATTTGTTGTTTATTTTTATTTCTATAAAACAATAGTAATTGTTTGTTATTTATTATGAATTAATATTACTTAGTATTAAAAAGATTTTGTTTTTCTAGATATTTTTCTTTTAATAATTAAAAATAATCATTAATTATAAACAACAATTACTTTTTCTAAATAAAAAATACATTGAATCAACAGTTAAATTTCTAATTTAATATATTGATAATTAAAAATATTTTGGAGAATTAGTAATATGAATAAATTTTTAGTAACCTTAATATATTTACTAATTTCTTATGATATTTTTGCAAAAAATTACACAGAAAATATTGAATTTATCAAAATACAAAAAACAGTACAAAATAAACCACGAGTAGTAGAATTTTTTTCTTTTTATTGTTCACATTGTTATCAATTTGAATCTATTTATCATGTATCACAAACAATAGCAAAAAATTTACCTAAAAAAGTTAAAATGGAACGTTACCACATTGATTTTTTTGGAGCATTAGGGACTGAATTAACAAAAGCTTGGATGATAGCAATAGTGTTAAAAGTTGAAGATAAGGTGTCACCTTTGTTATTTGAAGGGATTCAAAAAACAAAATCAATAAATACACTTACTGATATTAAAGATGTGTTTATTAAAGTTGGTATTAAAAGTAAAGAATATGATTCTACACTAAATAGTTTTATTGTTAAATCGTTAATTATAAAACAAAAAAAAGAAATTAAAGATTTTAAATTACATAGCGTGCCAACTATTTTTGTTAATGATAAATATATGCTATGTAACAATGGTATAAGTGTTGATGATTTAAATGATTACGCTAAAAATTATTCAAATATTGTAAATTTTTTACTTAATAAATAAAATTCTTTTTTCTATTTTTTGAAAATTTATTATATAATCATTGTATTATATTGATAGAATAATAAATTTGTATTTTTAATATATTATTATTTTAATATCTATAAAAATTAACTAATAAAATAATAATTCTAGATAATTATGTTTATAACTTTTAAATATAATTTAGTGTTATTTCTGTATTTAATAATAATTATTAATTATAATATAATTAAGGATATTTATAAATAATCTTATCAAGATGATGTTTATTTTATTATTATAAAAGTTAAAATATGAAATATTTAAATAAATTTAAGTAAAATTTTTTCTTTTATAAAAAAGATATTCTGTTATTATTAATTACTTTTATGATAATAAAATTATGCTTAAAACTATAAAAAATCAATTTATTCTAGTTGATGGATCTTCTTATCTTTACCGTGCATATCATGCTTTTCCAAAGCTAACTAATAGAGTAGGAGAGGCAACAGGTGCTATGTATGGTGTTCTAAATATGCTTATTAGTTTAATTATGCAATATAATCCAAGTTATATTGGAGTAGTATTTGATGCTAAAGAAAAAACTTTTCGAAATAAATTATTTAAGTACTATAAATCTCAACGATCACCAATGCCTGATGATTTGTGTAAACAAATAGTACCACTCTATGAAATGATTTTAGCCATCGGATTTCCTTTATTAATTATTCCTGGTGTAGAAGCTGATGATGTAATAGGTACATTAGCTTTACAGGCTAGTAAAAAAGGATTACCTGTATTAATTAGTACAGGAGATAAAGATATGGCACAGTTAGTAACTTCTAACATTAAACTTATCAATACAATGACAAATACTATTTTAGGGCCGGAAGATATTGTTAGTAAATATGGAATATCACCTAAGTTGATAATTGATTTTCTTGCATTAATGGGGGACTCTTCTGATAATATTCCTGGCATACCTGGAGTTGGAGAAAAAACAGCATTAGCTTTATTGCGAGGAATTGGTGATCTAGTAACAATTTATCATAACTTACCAGCAATTGAACAATTAAGATTTCGCGGATCAAAAACATTAGCAGGAAAAGTAGAAAAACATAAAGAAATTGCTTTCTTATCTTATAAGTTAGCAACAATTAAAACTAATGTTAATTTAATTACAAATTATGATGAGTTGATTATGCGGGAACCTAATACTAAAAAGTTACATATGTTTTTTAGTCATTACGAATTTAAGCGTTTGCTAGTTAATTTAAAAAATAATAATTTATTAATAAAAAAAACAACAAAAATACCAACCACTATTTTTGTTAAAAAAAATGATATTATTTTAGATAAACAACATGTTAAATTGTTTTCAAAAGAACATTATCAAATAATATCCACTAAAGCTGATTTGCTACAGTTGATTAAAAAATTACAATCAATAAAGTGTTTTGCCTTTAATATTGAAACTGATAACTTTGATATACTATCTGCTCATCTAATTGGATTTTCTTTTTCTATTGAAAAAGGTGAAACTATCTATCTTCCATTAAGACATAATTATCTTGATACGCAACAACAATTATCATTAGATGAAGTATTAGAAATGATAAAGCCTATTTTAATTGATGAAAATATTCAAAAGATTGGTCAAAATTTAAAATTTGATTATAGTATCATGGCAAATTATAATATTGATATAAAAAATATGGTATTTGATACGATGTTAGAATCTTATATATTAAAAAGTGTCGCTGGATTTATTCATCATGATATGAATAATTTAGTAAAAAGGTATCTTAATTATAAAACTATAATATTTAAAGATATAAGTGACAAAAAAAAACAATTAACATTTAATAAAATCACGGTTGAACCAACTTTAATTTATTCAAATAAAGATGTAGATGTTACATTATTATTACATAAAACACTTTGGCCTAAGCTTGAACTAAAACCTAAACTAAAAAAAATTTTTCAACAAATAGAAATGCCACTAGTATCAGTATTGTCTCGTATAGAACGAGTTGGAGTGCTTATTGATATAAATAAGCTTATTAAGCAATCTCAAGAGATAGCAATTCGGTTAATAGAAATTGAAAAAAAAGCTTATAATATTGCTGATCAAAAATTTAATTTATCATCACCTAAACAATTACAAGTTATTTTATTTAAAAAATTTCAATTACCAGTGATAAAAAAAACTCCTAATGGAATACCTTCTACTAATCAAGAAGTCTTAGAAGAGTTAGCATTAATTCATGAATTACCAAAAATTATTTTACAATATCGTAACTTGTCAAAATTGAAATCAACTTATATTGATAAGTTACCAATGATGATTAATCCAAAAACAAAACGGATACATACCTCTTATCATCAAGCAATAACAGTGACTGGTAGATTATCTTCCCGTAATCCTAATTTACAAAATATTCCAATTAAGACTGAGGAAGGACGAAGAATCCGACAAGCTTTTATTGCTCGTAAAGGGTATAAAATTATAGCAGCAGATTATTCACAAATTGAGTTACGTATTATGGCTCATTTCTCGAAAGATAAAAGATTGATTAATGCTTTTATAAATGAACAAGATATTCACAGAGTAACAGCAGCAGAAATTTTTTGTGTATTATTGAGCGATGTTACTAATGAACAACGCCGTACTGCAAAAACAATTAATTTTGGTTTAATTTATGGTATGAGCACTTTTGGATTATCTACTCAATTAGGTATTAGTTTTAAAAAAGCAATGTATTATATAGATTGTTATTTTGAACATTATCCTGATATTTTAAATTATATAAAGTATACACGTAAGCAAGCTGCAGAACAAGGATATGTTGAAACATTAGAAGGACGTCGACTTTATTTACCTAATATTAACTCTTCTAATATAATTAAACGAAAAGCTTCAGAACGTGAAGCAATTAATGCTTCAATGCAAGGAACAGCAGCAGATATTATAAAAAAAACAATGATTTTATTAGATAAATGGATTGAAACGGTCAAACCTGATCTTTATATGTTAATGCAAGTACATGACGAACTAGTATTTGAAGTAAAAGAATCTGCGATTGATAGGTCACAACAAAAAATTAAAAAAATAATGGAACAAAGTATACAACTAATTGTTCCATTAAAAGTTTATATTGGTATTGGTGATAATTGGGATGAAGCACATTAAATGATAATTTAACTTTACTTTATTTTATAAAATAAAGTAATTAATATAGTAAAAATATATAAATAAATTTTTTTTAAAAATTCATTTATTTATATTAATAAATGAATTATATGAATAACTGGATTATTATAAATTTTATTTAATTAAATAATTAACTAAATTATTTTTTATTTTTTTATTCAAGAAGAATTAACAAAAAATAATAAATAAAATATTATGTCCACCTATTACTAAAACTAATTGTTTTATAATAGTGATTATTAATCCATTCATTTAATTTTAGTTGTAATTTATTAATACCTATTTTTTTTAATGAAGAAAAAGTTTCAATTTGTATATTATAAGATAATGTTTTTAATTTATTATTTACTGATATAACTTGAGATTTTTGTTTATTAAATATTAATTTATCTGCTTTTGTTAATAAAATAAGTATTGGAATCTTAATTGATATAGACCATTCAATTATTTCTATATCCATATTTTTTAATGGATAACGAATATCCATTAATAAAACTAACCCTTTTAAACATTTTCTTTTTTTTAAATATTCACTAAATCTATGTTTACATTGGTGTTTAATTGATTTAAAAGTTTCTGTATAACCATATCCAGGAAAATCAACTAATCTAATATCTTTTGTTACTTCAAATAAATTAATTAATTGTATTTTTCCAGGTATTTTACTGGTATGAGCTAATTTTTTTTGTTGTGTAAGTGAATTTAATGCACTAGATTTACCTGCATTAGAACGACCAAAAAAAGCAATTTCTATACCATAATCATTTGGTAAATGATGAACATTAAGTACACTTGTGATAAATTTTACTTGTTTATAATTATAACTTTTATTTGTCATTATTATTTTTTTATTTTAGTATAAAATAGAAAAATTATATTTTTATAGATATAATTAAAATATTATTAAAGTGTAATAATATGTAAAATACAGATGATTATTATATTTTAATTAATTAAATGTTATATATAATTAATTAATAGTGTCAAATTATTTTTGATAATAATTAAAAAATAATTATTTTATATCTTTATTAATATAGTATTAATATATAATAAATAGATAATATTTTATTAAAATTATTAATTTAATAAAATATTATCTATTTATTAATTCACATCAATAATAATTATTATTTTGTTTTATTTATTAAAGATCATTTTAATTAATTTTTAAGTTATTTTATTTAATTATATAATTTATATATTTTACGTTAATAAAAAGTTTTTATTAATAAATTATTGATATAAATTTATTTAGATAAATAATTATAGTTTTAATAGTTGATAACTATAATTTATTTACCTATAATTTTTATCAATATTTTCGTAAGTTAGGTAATAATATTATGGTTAAGTGAAGCAATAAAATAACCATTTTAAAGATAAAAACATTAGTACTAAAATATTTAGTAATTTTAGCAAATCTATATATACCTAATAAAAAAAGTATTTCATTAAATGCAATTTCATATTTTTTTAAAAAATTATAATTTTAAGCGTTTATCTTGACCATCAAGGCAATTAGTCAAGTTTTTTTAATGTTGTTATTATTAAAGTGAAAAAACAATTTATAGTAAAATATCAATAATTTTATTATAACTAAAAATATATTTATAAAGGATTAAGTTATTCATTATAGGATACTAGTTATTATTCTTTGGTTATTAACTCTAAAAACATTACCTTCTACTCTTAAAATTACTGCATAAATATTACAATATGAAAATATTAATAAAATTATCGAAATTAAACATAAAAATTATTTATTAAAGACATTCAATTTTACTAAAAAAAGTTATATTTAGTAAGCAAATATATAAGTTATTAAGTAATTTCTTAAAAAATTAATATTTTAAGAAATTATATATAATTTATATATTTATATTTAAAAAATTGAAATAGTTATTTTTATTAAAAGTAAATTAAATAAAATTAAATGATAATCTATAATAAGATATTTTTTTATTTTATTGTGTTTTTATTTAGTTTTGATAAAAGTATAACTTTAAAATAATTAAATTTGTTAATTTTAAAATTTAATAAATATAAAAATATTTTATTTTTAGAATAATTTAAGAAAATAATTTAATAAATATTAATTAATAATTTTAATATTTATTATGTTAAACAAAAATATATATTTTATTTATTTTAAAAAATAAATAAAATATATATAACAATATTCATACATAATAATTTAAATACTACTTAAATTATTTTTTATTAAATTTATTTAATAGAATTTTGTTATTAAAATAACAATCTATAAAAAATATTAAAATTTAATCTATATAGTACTAATATTTTTATTATGTTTTATCATTATAATTAATAATTAATTATATATTCATAATTAAAGTATATTTTTTTATTAACAGTAAATAGTTATATAAAATTAATATACTATATAAAAATACAGTATCTGATTTAAAAAATATTAACATACCCTAAACGACGATGATTTTAAAGTAAGAAAATTATATTTTAATTTTCTAAAATCTTTAATATTCACTCAATAATTTCATATGAATATATAGTTATTTAATATATCTCTTGATAAATTATTTTTTATTTACATTAAATTTAATGTATAATCGCATCAAATTATTTTATTAATTTTAATAACAGTTGAATAATGTAGTTAAATAGTAACTAAAAGTTAAATTATTCAATTTTTAGGAATTTTTAAATTTTTATTTTTTTTAAATAATCTGAGTTTTATCAATAAAATCTCTTTAATTTAAATTAAAAAATAATTTTTTCATTTTTAATCAAAATAAAAAAACTTTTATAATATAATAAAATGTTTCTATTTATTTTCTTTGATAAATAAGAGTACTTTATGGATATTATAAATTATATCAGTTTGATAAAACTACTTAAAAGTTTGATCTACATATAATTTTTAAAGATTGTTTATATTTTAAATATAAAATAAATGCTTTTATAAAATTAGTTAATCTTATATTTTTTTAAAAAATATATATTAACTTGTTTAGTTTTATAAAATTAATGTATTAATCATTAAAATATATTAATTTAAATTTTTATTAATTTTATTTATGTTATAAATATGTTTTTACTTTATGATAAAAAGAACTCTTTTTTTTTTAATATTTAAATTTAGTAATATTCTGTAGATAAGAATTATATTTAATGATTAATATAATTAATTTTATGTTTATTTTAAAAAATATTATTAAGTAAATATTAAATTTTAAATTAAAATAAAATAATATAATAATATTTTTATATTAAATGTAAATAAATATATAATTTAATTTTTAAATAATTATAAAAAAATGATATAAGTAAAATATATAATTCTACACTTAATATTATTTAATAAATATTTTTTATTAATTGCATAAAAAATAAATTTAATTATTATAAAATTTAAATGAATTAGAAATCATTTAAAAAAAAATAATTAAATATATTAATTATAGAATATAAATTAAAAATTAATATTAAAATATTAAAATTGTTTTTAATATATTTAAATATATTATAGTTAAAAATTAAATTATCTTAAATTTTTATTAAAAAAATTTGTTAATATATATAAATTATTTTATGTATTATTTTAATAAAATAAAATTTCAAATTAAAAATTGTAGATGATAATTTAAAAACATAAGTAATTAAATAATATTTGTATTTTTATTATTTATTTTATTTTTTAATAAAATCTTATTAAAGAAATTAATTTTTATTTAATTTATTATATTATAAATAATTAATATAATGATTTATTTTTAAATTCAAAAAAATATCATTTATTTTATGTTAATTAAAATAGTAAAATTACTACATTAAATAGTGGTTATTGAAAGCATTATTTATGTGAAATTTTTATAAAAAATTAATAATATTTAATACATATCTACATTAATAAAATTAGATATTTAAATAAGTAAATTGTTAAATGATATATAAATTATTTTATAATATTTATATATAAACTATAATAAAAATATTATTTAATATATTAATTGTAATAAAAATTTTTCTATAACAATTATGAATTATATTATTTTAAGTATAAAAGATTAATAAATTAAATATATATTATTAAAGTGATATTTTAAAATATTTAATATTCAATTAAAAAATAAAATACTATTTATTATTTTTATTATTTTATACTTAATATTAATAAATAATAAATTAAATTTTTATGCAATTTTATAGAAAAAATCTTTCTTATAAAAGAAAGAAATAAATAATCAATATTAATATAAATATTTATAATTTTAAAATGTTTTTTATATTTTAATTGTTATTATATTGACAATAATAATATTATTTACTGTATTTTTAAAAAATATTATTTATATTATTATTTTATTTTTTAAATTAAAGTAAATTAAGAGATAATTTAAATCTAAAATAAAAAATAAGTTATATATTATACGTTTATTATGATAAATTTACTTAAAAATAAATAAAAACACATAAATAATAATTAGGATATTTTAATATAAATAGTTTTTTTTTACTTACTATCAAATAATAAAATAATATATTATTAAGTAATTAATTAATAGCAGCACTTAAATATAAGTATTTAATTATAAATTATTTCTTTTTTTAAGAAGAGACATATAATGAAAATTTGTAACTTAAGTAAAGTGATAAAAATATTTATTAATTATATTTTTCTTTATAACTAATAAAATATATGATTATATTGAGTTATTTCATTTTTTTAAATATTTTTAATATTTTATAAGTTATATATTTCTAAAATTTTTTTAAGTCATAAAAAATAACTAGTCGAAATTTTATATTTTTGATTAAAATTTACTCATAATTATAAATTATAATAATTAATTTTAATTATAATCTGATAATATATTATTATTTTTAATACAAAAAATTAATAATAATTAATCAGAGGATTTAAAATGAATTATGCTCTATTTTTTGCATTATTTACTTTTTTATTTATTATGTCAATTACACCTGGTCCAAATAATCTATTATTTACATCATCAGGTGCTAAATATGGTTTATGGCGCTCAATACCTTTAATATTCGGTGTAATATTAGGTGTACAGGGTATCTTATTTATTTCTGCTGGTGGTTATACTTTTTTTTTATTACTCTCTCCAATATTGCAAATTATAATGAAAATAATTGGAAGTTTTTATTTATTATGGTTAGCTTGGAAACTCGCTACATCTTACAAATTAAAATATAACAAAGAATCTCAAATTATTAAATCAATTAAATGGTACCAAGGAAGTTTATTACAATTTTTAAACCCAAAAGCATGGATGATGGGATTAGGAGCAGTTAGTAGTTATTATAGTCTTACTGATAATTATATTAATTCAATATTAATTATAAGTTTTGTTATGTTCGTTGTTAATTTAATTGGTGCTTTTCTTTGGGTTTGTCTTGGTTCATTAATTGGTATTTTGCTTCGTGGGCGTAATGCTTGGCTTATTTTTAATATTACAATGAGTATTTTTACGCTTGCATGTATTCCTTTTATTTGGTTTTATTAATTTATTCAATATTTATTATCAAATAAATTAATAAAATAAATCTAAATAAATTATTAATAATGTGAGCAAAATAAATTGCTAATTTTAAATATCCTTATAATCGATAACTAATCAAATAATATTTAATATTTTCTTTTAAAATAAAAATTAATCACTTAAAAATATTGTATATTATATATTATGTATTATATATGAATTATCATTTAAATAATTTACTAATTATAAAATATAAATGGTTCTAATTTAAAAATTATATTTATATAAATATAAATAATTGTAGAATAATTAAATTAGCAATATGCTATACTATGATTAATTTTAGAATAATATTATTTTAACTGAAAATTATATTAAACATACAAATATAAAATATTAAAATAAATATTAAAAATTAAATAATTTAACAGATACTTTTTATAAAAAACTTATATTTTAATTAGTAAAATATCAATAAAATTATTTATATAATATAAAATAAATATTTTGATAATAAAAAATTAATAAATAGATAAATAAATAATTATTTTTAAAAGTTAATTATATTAAAAGTCAATATTAAAAATAAAAAATTAAGAATATTTATAATAACAAACAATATTTTAAATAAAATATAATGAATTAATTTATTTATATTACTTTATATAAAGTGTAAATTATTTTAAAGTAATAAAAATATTTAATTATAAAATAATTAATAAATTAAAGAAATTAAAATACTGAATTTTTAAACTTTTATCTGAAATATATCTAATATTCATAAAATATATGGAATTAAAAAAATTTTACTGTTATCTTAATATTTTTTATTAGTATAATTAAATATTTATGAAATTTTTATAAATACTAAATTATGGAATATATAAATTTTTAGTATAATAATTTAAATATATAAACATTTATTTAAATAAAAAATTAAAAATAAAATTTATAAAATTAATCAAATTAAAGAAATAAGTAAATAATTTAAAATTAGTTAAAATAAAATAATGAATTTTTTAAAAATATAACAAGTTTGTTATTATTATTTTTATTTTAAAAATATCTTTTTAAGATTTTTTTTAAAAAACTTAATTTTATTAAAAATAAAATATTTATTATAACTACAGAGAAAATAGATTTAATTTATTATTTTAAAGTAAAAATTTATAATAAAATATTATTTTAATATAAATAATGTATATTAATTGTTTATTAATTTAATAATAAATAATATCTAATTGTTTATATAATTATTATTTAATTTTATATTTATAAAATATTTAAGAAAAATATTAATAATTACTAATACAAAATTTAATTAATATAATTATAATTTAATATTAATAGAAATTTCAAATAATAATAAAAATAATAAATTATTATTAATAGGTAATTAAATATTAGTTTTTATAATTTAAAATTTAATAGTAAAATTATAATGCTTTAAAAAATAACTTAAAAAATAATATACAATTATACATTTATAATGAAAACGATTAGAATAATTTTTATTATAATTATGATTTTTATCATTGCAATAATAAATAATATTTATTATAAACATATAAATAATTATTAATTTTATGAAAATTAATAAAATAGTTTTGTAATTTAAAATAGATCAAGTAAGTATGTTATCATTTGATTTATTTTTGATTACTAATTTTTTAGTAAAATTTCTTCAGTGATTAGAAATAATATTGATAATTGAATAGTTTTTAATCGTTCAATAATAATTTAAAATTATTATTGAACGATTACTTAATTCAGCGTTTCAATACTAATTTTTGAAAAGATATTTTATTTTCTAAATATTCTAGTTTTTTTCATATTTTTTAAGTAAATTAATTTAAATTTCTCACAAAAAATAAAATATATTGATATTAAATTTATAATATATAATGCCATTAATAAAATTTTAAATATAATTTATTTTAAATTTTTTTATTTTTTAGTGCTTAATTATAGTAAATTTTATAATTTATTATTTTTTTTTAAAATTAATTAATTTATATATTTTATTTTTTTTAATATAGAAATTAAAATAATCAGATTATTATATGAAATCATTATTCAAAGTAATTTTATTGGTAGCATTTTCTATTAACCTAAATACATCAAATAATAATTTTATCAGTTATTAATAAATAATAATCATCAACTCAATTATTTATTAAATTAATATTTTTTAAAAAATATTAATTTAATCAGTATTATTTTTAATAAAATTAAGTTTAGTGAAGTTAAAAAAATCAAAATATTAAAATGTATTTTTCAAAGATAAAATAAACAGAAAGAAGAGATAAAACATTAAATAGATAATAAGTATTTATTTAAATATATTAAACTAAAATATTAAAAATAAATCAAATTATAAAACTAAAAATTAAATTAATAAAAAAGTAATTAACAAAAAGCTATTATAATTATAAAATATAAAAATTTATTTAATTGATAATTTTATATTTAACTTTTATAAATATTATGAAAAGTTAAATAATTATATTTAATTTAAAATCAAATAATTGATAAAAAATTAATAATAATTAAAAAAATAATAAAATCAAACTTATTATTCATTAAAACTAAATTATTGTAAATATATTGTAGTAATTTTAATTTTAAAAAGTTAAATTAAATTTTTATTATTTAAATATTAGATTATAAATACTAATATGTTAAAAATAATTAATTAGTAATAAAAAATATAGAGATTGAGAATTATATTTGATTTTTATATAATTTTTATAAAATCTCTTTATGATCAATTACTAAAGAAAAATTTAATATTTTTAAAAAATTACATATTAATAATATGTTCGGTATTTATTTAGATATTATTTAATAAAATTTAATTAATATATAAAAAATATAATCCGAATATATAATTCATCGTATTTTAATAATAATATTAATATTTTAAATAAACATATTAGTAGATTATTTAATTTTAAAATTTTATAAATTTATTCTTGATAATTATAGTTCAATTATGTTACTTTTAATAAATAATTTTATAAAATTATTATTTATCTAACAGAGAAGTTAAAAAATAATATTGATTAAAATATTTAATAATTAAAATATAAATTATAAAGTTTTATTCTTAATTATCAAATAAAATTGATGTAATTTAAATAAAACATCAAATATAAGATTTAATATATCAAAAAGTTTTTACATATGAAAAATAAAGTTTCAATAAAATTAATTAGAATAATTATTCTTAGTTATAAATAATGTTTTTTTGTTTTATTTTATATTAATACAATTTTAAATATACCGTTCATTTTACATAAATATTTATGCTAAAAAGTTATAAAGTTGCTTTATTTTTTAATAAATTTTATTATATTCATAATTATTAATAATTAATAATTTTCTTAAAGAGATAGTAAAATTTACTAAAAAATTAATAATGACTTTAAAATATATAAAAATATGAAAATACATAAAAAATAGTAAATAAAAATAAATGGAAATTTTTTCTTTAAAAAAATCTTTAACTTACTGTTTATTAGTAACAGAGCCTGGTTATGGAACTCAGCAAGCTACCAATGCTTGGCGATTTGCAAATACTTTAATTAAAGAAGGACATATATTAAAAACAGTTTTTTTTTATCAAGAAGGTGTTTATAACGGTAATCGATTAATTACACCATCTAGTGATGAATTTAATTTACTTGTAGGATGGAAAAAATTAGCACAAAAAATAGGATGTCAATTTAGTATATGTGTTTCTGCTGCATTACGACGAGGTATTATTGATGAAACTGAAGCTAAAAATTATAATTTTTCTTGTGCTAATTTAGATAAAGATTTTGAATTGAGTGGATTAGGTGTTTTAGCTGAAGCCATGCTTATTTGTGATCGTACAATTCAATTTTGAGATAAATATGAAAAAAATAGCATTTATATTTATGAAAATACCTCATGGAACTTCGAGTGGCCGCGAAGGACTAGATGCATTATTAGTGACGTCCACATTAACTGAAAATATTGGTGTTTTCTTTATTTCTGATGGTGTTTGTCAATTATTGGTACAACAAAATCCTAATAAACTTTTAGCCCATGACTATATTGCGACATATAAATTATTACAATTATATAATATTAATAATTGTTATATTTGTCAGGAAGATCTAAAATTAAGAGGTTTTTCTTATGATTCTTTTATCCTGCCATTAATAGTTATTTCTGCTAAAAAACTCAGATATAAATTATCAAATTATGATGTAATTTTAACTTTTTAATAAAAATAATGAAATGTTATATACTATTTCTACCTCTCCTTATTATAATGATTTTAATTCATTAATTAATTTATTAACAGAAAAAGATGAAATTTTATTATTACAAGATGGTGTTTTAATGGGACATAAAATATTAAATAATAAAGATAATAATTATCTAATGGAATTAAAAAATAAAAAAATTCATATTTTCGCTTTACAAGATGATATAGAAGCAAGAGGTTTAATACCATATATTTCATCTTATATCCATCAAATATCTTATGTTAATTTTGTACAGTTAACCGTAAAACATCTACAATATTTTGCTTGGTAATAGATAATCATTTCTATATTTATTGACACTTGTCTCTGTCAGTAATAAAATTTTATTTTCTTATGTTTGATTATGATAATAAATTAAAAAATATGTTTATGTTTATAAATTAAAAACCAGGAGTTTTTAATGACAACAATTAATCAGTTAGTTCGAAAATCACGTACTTCAAAAGCTGTGAAAAGCAACGTTCCAGCATTGGATGCTTGCCCACAAAAACGTGGTGTATGTACTCGTGTATATACTACTACTCCTAAAAAACCTAATTCAGCATTACGTAAAGTATGTCGCGTTCGTTTAACCAATGGTTATGAAGTATCTTCTTATATTGGCGGCGAAGGTCATAACTTGCAGGAGCACTCAGTAATTTTAATTCGCGGAGGCCGAGTTAAAGACTTACCGGGTGTACGTTATCACACTGTTCGCGGTGCATTAGATTGTTCTGGTGTAAAAGATCGAAAACAAGGTCGCTCTAAATACGGCACTAAAAAACCAAAGGCTTAATAATTACTTTGTTTAAGTAAGACTAAATATTTAATTTTTAACATCAAAATAAACTTATAGAGTTTTAGATAATCCTAAATTTAAAAAATGGAGTATATATTATGCCCCGTCGTCGTATAATTGATCAGCGTAAAATTCTGCCAGATCCAAAATTTGGATCAGAATTACTGGCTAAATTTATTAATATTTTAATGGTAAATGGTAAAAAATCTATCGCAGAAACAATTGTATATAGTGCACTTGAGGCTATGGCTAAACGTATTGAAAAAAATCATTTAGAAGCCTTTGAAATAGCTTTAGAGAATGTTCGTCCAACAGTGGAAGTAAAATCGCGTCGTGTCGGTGGTTCAACATATCAGGTTCCTGTTGAGGTTCGTCCTGTTCGTCGTAATGCATTAGCAATGCGTTGGATTGTTGAAGCTGCTCGTAAACGTAATGATAAATCAATGATTTTTCGATTAACAAACGAATTATCTGATGCAGCTGAAAATAAAGGTACTGCTGTTAAAAAACGTGAGGATGTTCATCGTATGGCAGAAGCTAATAAAGCATTTGCACACTATCGTTGGTAGTTTTCAATAGTTATGTTTAGTAAGAAGATGTTATATTACTTCTATACGAATTGAATAATTATGAGAGAGGAAAAAATGGCTCGTAAAACTCTCATTACGCATTATCGCAATATTGGCATTAGTGCTCATATTGATGCTGGTAAAACCACTACAACTGAACGCATATTATTTTATACTGGCGTTAGTCATAAAATTGGTGAAGTTCATGATGGTGCAGCAACTATGGATTGGATGGAGCAAGAGCAAGAGCGTGGTATTACTATTACTTCAGCTGCAACTACTGCTTTCTGGTCTGGTATGGGCAAACAGTTCAATGAACATCGTATTAACATTATTGATACGCCAGGACATGTTGATTTTACTATTGAAGTAGAACGTTCTATGCGTGTTCTTGATGGCGCAGTAATGGTTTATTGTGCAGTTGGTGGTGTTCAACCACAGTCTGAAACTGTTTGGCGTCAAGCAAATAAATATCAAGTTCCACGGATAGCATTTATTAATAAAATGGATCGTGTGGGTGCTAATTTTTTACGTGTTGTTAAACAGATTGAAACACGTTTAGCAGCAATGCCGGTTTTACTTCAGTTACCTATTGGTTCTGAAGGATCATTTACTGGTGTTATTGATCTAGTTAAAATGAAAGCTATTAAATGGAATGATAGTGATCAAGGTGTCACTTTTGTTTATGAAAAAATTCCAGTAAATATGCAAGCTCAAGCTGAAAAATGGTATGATAAGTTAATTGAAGCGGCAGCAGAGGTATCAGATGAGTTAATGGAAAAATATTTTGGCGGTAAAAGTTTATCTGAAAAAGAAATTAAACAAGCATTACGTAAACGCGTATTAAATAATGAAATTATTTTGGTTACTTGTGGTTCAGCTTTTAAAAACAAAGGTGTCCAAGCAATGTTAGATGCAGTTATTGAATATTTACCTGCTCCTACTGATATACCATCAATTAAAAGTATTTTAATTGATGGTAAAAAAACTCAAACAGAACGTAATGCAAGTGATACTGAGCCTTTTTCAGCATTAGCGTTCAAAATTGCAACTGACCCATTTGTTGGTAATTTAACTTTTTTTAGAGTTTATTCTGGTGTAGTTAACTCAGGAGATATAATTCTTAACCCAGTTAAAAATAAAAAAGAACGTTTTGGTCGTATCGTTCAAATGCATGCTAATAAACGTGAAGAAATTAAAGAAGTTAGAGCTGGTGATATTGCTGCAGCTATTGGTCTTAAAGATGTAACTACTGGTGACACTTTATGTGCTATTGATCTACCAATTATTTTAGAACGAATGGAATTTCCACAACCAGTTATCTCAATTGCTATTGAACCTAAAACTAAAGCTGAACAAGAAAAAATGGGTATTGCTTTAAGTCGTTTAGCCCAAGAAGATCCATCTTTTAAAGTATCAATAGATAAAGAATCTGGACAGACAATTATTGCTGGAATGGGCGAGTTACATTTGGAAGTATTGCTTGACCGTATGCGTCGTGAATTTAAAATTGAAGCGAATGTCGGTAAACCACAAGTAGCATATCGTGAAACTATTCGTAAATCTGTTGAACAAGAGGGTAAATTTATTCGTCAGTCTGGTGGACGTGGTCAATTCGGTCATGTATGGATACGTGTTGAACCTTTAGAAGCAGGACATAAAATTGGTTACGAATTTCATAATGAAATTGTTGGTGGTGTTATACCTAAAGAATATATACCTGCAGTAGATAAAGGTGTTCAAGAGCAACTTAAAAATGGTGTTCTAGCTGGCTATCCAATTGTTGATGTTAAAGTTGTATTGTATGATGGCTCTTATCATGAAGTTGACTCCTCGGAAATGGCATTTAAAATTGCAGGTTTCATGGCTTTTAAAGAAGGTTTTATGAAAGCAAATCCAATTTTACTTGAGCCAATAATGAAGGTTGAAGTTGAAACTCCTGAAGACTATATGGGTGATGTAATTGGCGATTTAAATCGTCGTCGGGGTGCAATTGAAAGTATGGAAGACAAAGAAACTTGTAAAACAGTTCGTGCTCAAGTTCCATTATCAGAAATGTTTGGTTATGCAACAGATTTGCGTTCACAAACTCAAGGCCGTGCTTCTTACTCAATGGAATTTTTAAAATACAATGAAGCACCAACTAATATTGCCAAAGCAATTATTGACGCTCGTAAAGTTAAATAATTAGCTTTTTAATTTAAATATTTAATCTAAGTTCTTTTATTATTTAAGAGAACTCTATAAGGAATAGAGTCGTGTCTAAAGAAAAATTTGAACGTAAAAAACCACATGTTAATGTTGGTACAATCGGTCACGTTGATCATGGTAAAACAACTTTAACAGCAGCAATTACTACTGTATTAGCAAAAAATTATGGCGGTAGTGCACGTGCATTTGATCAAATTGATAATGCACCGGAAGAAAAAGCACGTGGGATTACTATTTCTACTTCTCACGTAGAATATGATACCCCTAAACGTCATTATGCACATGTTGATTGTCCTGGTCATGCAGATTATATAAAAAACATGATTACAGGTGCGGCACAAATGGATGGTGCAATTTTAGTTGTAGCAGCAACAGATGGTCCAATGCCGCAAACTCGTGAACATATTTTATTAGGACGTCAAGTAGGTGTTCCTTATATTATTGTTTTCCTAAATAAATGTGATATGGTTGATGATGAAGAATTATTAGAATTGGTAGAAATGGAAGTGCGTGAACTACTTTCTCAGTATGACTTTCCAGGAGATAAAACACCTATAATTATTGGTTCTGCATTAAAGGCACTAGAAGGCGATCCAAAATGGGAAAAGAAAATTCTTGAGTTAGCAAAAGTATTAGATGATTATATTCCAGAACCAAAAAGAGAGATAGATAAACCTTTCTTATTACCAATAGAAGATGTTTTTTCTATTTCAGGTCGTGGAACAGTAGTAACTGGCCGTGTAGAACGTGGTGTCGTTAAAATCGGTCAAGAGATTGAAATTGTTGGAATTAAAGAGACAATAAAAACAACTTGTACTGGTGTAGAAATGTTTCGTAAATTATTAGATGAAGGTCGTGCTGGAGAAAACGTAGGAGTTTTATTACGAGGTACTAAACGTGAAGATGTTGAACGTGGTCAAGTGTTAGCTAAACCAGGTACGATTAATCCTCATACTCAATTTGAATCAGAAGTTTATATTTTAAGTAAAGATGAAGGAGGTCGTCATACACCATTTTTTAAGGGTTATCGTCCACAATTTTATTTTAGAACTACGGATGTAACTGGTACAATTGAGTTGCCAGAATGTGTAGAGATGGTAATGCCAGGTGATAATATTAATATGAAAGTAACATTAATAGCACCAATTGCTATGGATGAAGGATTGCGTTTTGCAATTCGTGAAGGTGGTCGTACAGTAGGTGCTGGTATTGTAGCTACAATTATTATTTGATATTTACATCTACTTATTTAAATATAAAATATCATTTATTAGCATTTTAGATTAACTCAATTAATTAAATAATTTTATTATTAATTATTTTTTTAAAATAATTAAAAAATTTAATATATCATCGTATTAATGATGATAATAGGTATATTTATGAGTATAAATAATAATGCTCAAGAAAGTAGTAGATATAGTTTTGATTTAGTAAAATGGTTTTTATTCGCAGTTCTTTTAATTATTGCTATTGTTGGTAATTATTATTTTCGACAATATAACCTCGCATTACGCATTATAATAGTTGTTACTATTGTTATCTTTGCTGGTGGAATTGCATTGTTGACAAAAAAAGGAAAAAAAACTTTAGCATTTACCCATGAAGCTCGTATTGAAATGCGTAAAGTTATTTGGCCAACACGTAATGAAGTACTACAGACAACATTAATTGTTGGAGTAGTTACTGTCATTATGGCATTAATCCTTTGGGGATTAGATGGTATATTAGTTCTTTTAGTTTCATTTATTACAGAATTGAGGTTTTAAAATGTCAGAATCTCCTAAGAAACGTTGGTATGTTATTCAAGCATTTTCTGGTTTTGAAGGTAGAGTTGCCAAATCATTACGTGAGTATATAAAATTGCATGCTATGGAAGACAAGTTTGGTGAAGTTATGGTTCCAACTGAAGAAGTTATGGAAATTCGGAGTGGTCAACGTCGTAAAAGTGAACGAAAATTCTTTTCAGGTTATGTTTTAGTTCAAATGACTATGAATGATGATAGTTGGCATTTAGTACGTAGTGTGCCACGTGTTATGGGTTTTATTGGCGGTACAGCAGATAAGCCAGCTCCTATTAGCGATAAAGAAGTTGATGCAATTATGAATCGTTTACAACAAGTAGGGGATAAACCTCGTCCAAAAACACTATTTGAACCAGGAGAAATGGTTCGTGTTAATAATGGTCCATTTGCGGATTTTAGTGGTGTTGTTGAAGAAGTTGATTACGAAAAGAGTCGACTTAAAGTATCAGTTTCTATTTTTAGTCGAGCAACCCCTGTAGAGTTAGATTTTAGTCAAGTTGAAAAAGTATAAAATATATTTAAAATTTCATTTATAAAATATGTGAAATTTTGTTATAATTTTGTTTTTATAACGTGAATTATATATAACTTATATATGAAAAAATTTCATAAATAATTGAAATAAAAATTTCATTTAATAATATTAAAGGAAATATATATGGCTAAAAAAGTACAAGCTTATGTTAAACTGCAAATTGCAGCAGGCATGGCTAATCCAACTCCACCTGTTGGTCCAGCTTTAGGTCAGCGAGGTGTAAATATTATGGAATTTTGTAAAGCATTTAATATTAAAACGGATAATTTAGAAAAAGGTTTACCAATTCCAGTTATAATTACTGTCTATTCAGATCGTTCGTTTACATTTATAACTAAGACACCACCTGCTGCTATATTATTAAAAAAAGTAGCAGGAGTTAAATTAGGTTCAGGAAAACCAAATAAAGAAAAAGTTGGAAAAATAACTAGCGTACAAATTTGTGAGATTGCAAAAATTAAATCTGCAGATATGACAGGGGCTAACATTGAAGCAATGACACGTTCAATTAAAGGTACTGCTCATTCTATTGGCTTAATAGTGGAAGATTAATTAATGGCTAAATTAACTAAGCACATGCGTAATATTCGTAAAAAAATTGATATAACTAAGCAGTATGATATTATTGAAGCAATTTTACTTTTAAAAGAGTTAGCAACTGCTAAATTTATAGAAAGTGTTGATGTTGCAGTTAATCTTGGTATTGATGCGCGCAAATCTGATCAAAATATTCGCGGTGCAACTATTTTACCATATGGTATAGGTCGTTATGTTCGTGTTGCTGTATTTGCCCAAGGAATAAATGCTGAAAGAGCAATAGAAGCCGGAGCTGAATTAGTTGGAATGGAAGATTTAGTTGATAAAATTAAATTTGGTGAAATGAATTTTGATGTTGTTATTGCTTCGCCAGATGCAATGCGTATTGTTGGTCAATTAGGTCAAATTTTAGGACCTCGTGGTTTAATGCCAAACCCTAAAGTTGGTACAGTAACATCTAATATTGCTGAAGCAGTTAAAAATGCTAAAACAGGTCAGATTCGTTATCGTAATGATAAAAATGGTATTATTCACACTAATATTGGTAATATTAATTTTAATGACAGTGAATTAAAAGAAAATCTTGAAGCGTTATTAGTTGCATTAAAAAAAGCAAAACCATCTTCTTCTAAAGGAGTTTATTTTAAAAAAATTAGTTTATCTACAACTATGGGTGCAGGAATCACTATTAATCAATCAGGATTATTTGGATTAATATAATTATTTTGAATATAACTTTCACTTTACATTTGTCCTAAATTTATATAATATTTAATACTTTTTGTTTATAACATTAATTAAAAAATAAAAATATTAAATAATAAATTTAGGTTATATTTAATCTTATCAAATATAATTATAACCTAAAACTACAGATCTAAGTAATTACTTAATATTTTGTGTGATAGCAAGATAATCATTTAAATTATTTTTAATATTCTAATTATATTTAAGATTTAAATAAAACATATAATATTTTAGTGAACATAATATAAATCTTATGGTAATTTAATTAATCCAAAAGTGAGGAGTTAATGACACTAAATTTTCAAGAAAAACAAGTGATTGTTGCTGAAATAAAAGAAGTAATTAAAAGTGCTTTGTCTTTAGTTATCGCAGATTTTCGTGGTATAACTGTAGAAAAAATGACTAAACTACGCAAAGCAGGACGTGAGGCTGGAGTTTATCTTCGTATTGTTCGCAATACATTGATGCAACGTATTGTTAAAGGTTCAATTTATGAGTGCCTTGAAGAAATGTTTATTGGTCCAACTTTAATTGCTTTTTCTGAAGAACATCCTGGTGCCGCAGCAAGATTATTTAAAGAATTTGCTAAAGAAAATCAAGGATTTAAAATTAAAGCAGCGGTCTTTGAAGGAGAGTTTATTCCAGCAAATCAAATTGATCGTTTGGCAATTCTTCCAACTTATAATGAAGCAATTGTGCGTCTGATGTCAACCATAAAAGAAGCCTCCGCAGGTAAATTGATTCGTATCATGGCAATACTACGCGATCAGAAAGAAGCTAAATAAGCTGATTTTTATCGTCGTTTTAATGTATAAATATTCTGAAAGTTAGGAATCCATTGTTATGTCTATAACAAAAGAACAAATTCTTGATGCAGTTGCAAAAATGTCTGTAATAGAGATTGTTGAACTGATCACTATGATGGAAGATAAGTTTAATGTTTCTCTTTCGTCAACAGTAACTGTTTCTACACAAAATATAGCTGAAGTAGTTGAAGAAAAAACTGAATTTGATGTTATCTTATCTTCTATTGGTACTAATAAAATTGCAGTTATTAAAGCTGTTCGTACGATAACTGGTTTAGGATTAAAAGAAGCTAAAGACATGGTAGAGTCAGTGCCAACAAAAATTAAAGAAGGAGTAAGTAAAGAAGAATCTGAAACATTGAAGAAATCACTAGAAGAAGCAGGAGCTTCTGTTGAACTTAAATAAATTTTGCTTTAAGTCGACATTTCTATTTTATAATGTTATCAGTAGATGATTTTGATTATCAACTTTTTGCACTATAAAATGTATTGAGTTATCAGTAATATTTCACACTGTTTGATTACTGAGTTATTTTTTAATATTTTTTATTGACAACTTAACACATACTGTATTTATAACTTTGATAATTAAGATTTTATAATTATATAATACAATGAAATGATTTAAGAGTAATAGCAATAAGTATTATGAAAAATAATTTGTTTCAGTTCCAAAAAATAGTGTTGTAGATGCTGTCTTTAAGGCAGAGGACAAGAGTCGATCATTGATCAGCAATCTAATTTAAGGAACCTTATGGTTTACTCCTATACCGAAAAAAAACGTATTCGAAAGGATTTTGGAAAACGTCCACAAGTTTTGGATGTTCCTTATCTTTTGTCTATTCAACTTAACTCGTTTGCTAAATTTATCGAACAAGATTTAAAGGGACAAAATGGACTAGAATCAGCATTTCGTTCTGTATTTCCAATTCAAAGCTATAGCGGTAATGCTGAATTACAATATGTTAGCTATCGTTTTGGAGAATCTATATTTGATGTTAAAGAATGCCAAATTCGTGGTGTTACTTATTCTGCTCCTTTACGAGTTAAACTACGACTTATTATTTATGAACGTGAAGCACTAGAAAGCACAGTAAAAAATATAAAAGAACAAGAAGTTTACATGGGTGAAATTCCACTCATGACAAATAACGGTACTTTTATTATCAACGGCACAGAACGTGTTATTGTTTCTCAATTACATCGTAGTCCTGGTGTATTTTTTGATAGTGATAAAGGTAAAACTCATTCTTCAGGTAAGGTATTATATAATGCTCGAATTATTCCTTATCGTGGTTCATGGTTAGATTTTGAATTTGATCCTAAAGATAATCTTTTTGTTCGTATTGATCGCCGTCGTAAATTACCTGCGACTATTATTTTACGTGCAATGAATTACAGTACTGAAGAAATCCTTAATATTTTTTTTGAAAAGACGATTTTTCAAATTTATGATGATAAGTTATTAATGATATTAATACCTGAGCGTCTGCTCGGTGAAACAGCTTCTTTTAATATTGAAGTAAATGGTAAACTTTATATTGAAAAAGGTCGACGTATTACTGCGCGCCATATTCGTGAATTAGAAAAAGATAATATTACAACTATTGATGTTCCTGTCGAATATATTATAGGTAAAGTAGTTGCTAAAGATTATATTAATAAAAACACTGGTGAATTAATCTGTATAGCTAATACAGAACTTTCTTTAGATATATTATCACGTTTAAATCAAAGTGGTTATAAAACTATTGAAAGTTTATTTACTAATGATTTAGATCATGGAGCATATATTTCAGAAACATTGCGTATTGATCAAACGAATGATCGTTTAAGTGCATTAGTTGAAATTTACCGTATGATGCGACCAGGAGAGCCGCCTACTCGTGATGCAGCAGAAAATTTATTTGAGAACTTATTTTTTTCTGAAGAACGTTATGATCTTTCTGCTGTAGGACTTATGAAATTTAATCGATCATTAGATCGTGATACAAATGAAGGTTCAACTATTTTAAGTAAAAAAGATATTATTGATGTGATGAAAAAGCTCATTAATATACGTAATGGTAAAGGTGAGATTGATGATATTGATCATTTAGGTAATCGTCGTATTCGTTCGGTTGGTGAAATGGCTGAAAATCAGTTTCGAATTGGTTTAGTACGAGTAGAGCGTGCAGTTAAGGAGCGTTTATCATTAGGTGATTTAGATGGATTAATGCCTCAAGATATGATTAATGCAAAGCCTATTTCTGCTGCAGTTAAAGAGTTTTTTGGCTCAAGTCAATTATCGCAGTTTATGGATCAAAATAATCCACTCTCTGAAATCACACATAAACGTCGTATTTCAGCATTAGGCCCTGGTGGTTTAACACGTGAACGAGCTGGTTTTGAGGTTCGCGATGTACACCCAACACACTATGGACGTGTATGCCCAATTGAAACTCCAGAAGGGCCAAATATAGGTTTAATTAATTCATTATCTGTTTATGCACAAACTAACGAATATGGTTTTTTAGAAACACCTTATCGTTTAGTGCGAAATGGTATTGTAACTAATGAAATTCATTATTTATCTGCAATTGAGGAAGGTAGTTATATTATTGCACAAGCGAATACTGTTCTAAATGACCACGGTGGTTTCGTTGAAGAGTTGGTTACTTGTCGAAATAAAGGTGAATCTAGTTTGTTTAGTCAAGATCAAATAGAATATATGGACGTTTCAACTCAACAAATTGTTTCTGTTGGTGCTTCATTAATTCCATTCCTTGAGCATGATGATGCAAATCGTGCATTGATGGGTGCTAATATGCAACGTCAGGCAGTACCAACATTACGATCAGATAAGCCATTAGTTGGAACTGGTATGGAACGTACTGTTGCTGTTGACTCTGGAGTAACAGCAGTTGCTAAACGTGGCGGTACTGTTCAATATGTAGATGCTTCACGTATTGTTATAAGGGTTAATGAAAATGAGACACATCCTGGTGAAGCTGGCATTGATGTCTATAATTTAACTAAATATACGCGTTCTAATCAAAATACTTGTATTAATCAGATGCCATGTGTCTCATTATATGAGTTAATTGAATGTGGTGATGTTTTAGCTGATGGACCATCAACAGATTTAGGAGAATTAGCACTTGGTCAAAATATACGTGTTGCGTTTATGCCATGGAATGGTTACAACTTTGAAGATTCTATTTTGGTATCTGAACGAGTAGTGCATGAAGATAGATTTACGACTATTCATATTCAGGAATTATCTTGTGTATCTCGTGATACTAAGTTAGGACCAGAAGAGATTACTGCAGATATTCCTAATGTAGGTGAAGCTGCATTATCTAAATTAGATGAATCAGGCATTGTTTATATTGGCGCAGAAGTAATGGGTGGTGATATTTTAGTTGGTAAGGTAACACCAAAAGGTGAAACACAATTAACACCAGAAGAGAAATTATTACGAGCTATTTTTGGCGAAAAAGCTTCTGATGTTAAAGATTCCTCATTACGTGTACCAAATGGAGTATCAGGAACAATTATTGATGTACAAGTTTTTACACGTGATGATATAGAAAAAGATAAACGTGCATTAGAAATTGAAAAAATGCAACTTCGTGATGCTAAAAAAGATTTAACTGAAGAATTGCGTATTTTTGAAGCAAGTTTATTTTCTCGCATTCGAACAGTATTAAATAATGCTGGTATTGAAAATGAACAACTAGATAAATTACCAAATGAGCGTTGGTTGGAATTATCCTTTAAAGATGAAGAAAAACAAAATCAATTGGAACAATTGGCTGAACAATATGATGATCTTAAGATTGAATTTGAAAAAAAATTAGAAGATAAACGTCATAAAATCACTCAAGGTGATGATTTAGCACCAGGTGTATTAAAAATAGTTAAGGTTTATTTAGCAGTAAAACGTCAAATTCAACCAGGTGATAAAATGGCTGGTCGGCATGGTAATAAAGGAGTTATTTCAAAAATTAATCCAATTGAAGATATGCCTTATGATGAATATGGTAATCCTGTTGATATTGTTTTAAATCCACTCGGTGTACCATCACGTATGAATATTGGTCAAATTCTAGAAACACATTTAGGTATGGCAGCTAAAGGGATAGGTGATAAAATCAATACAATGTTAAAAGAACATTGTGAAGTTGCTAAATTAAGAGAATTTATTCAGAAAGCTTATGATTTAGGAGATGATCCTCGTCAAACAGTTGATCTTAATGTTTTTTCTGATCAAGAAATTCTACAATTATCCCATAACCTAAAGAAAGGTATGCCAATTGCAACGCCAGTTTTTGATGGTGCAAAAGAAAAAGAAATTAAAGAACTATTGACTTTAGCTGATCTGCCAACTTCTGGTCAAATTACATTATATGATGGTCGTACCGGTGAAAAATTTGAACGTCAGGTTACAGTTGGTTATATGTATATGCTAAAATTGAATCATCTTGTTGATGATAAAATGCATGCTCGTTCAACAGGTTCTTATAGTCTAGTTACTCAGCAACCATTAGGCGGTAAAGCACAGTTTGGCGGTCAACGTTTTGGTGAGATGGAAGTTTGGGCCTTGGAAGCATATGGTGCGGCTTGTACTTTGCAGGAAATGCTTACTGTTAAATCTGATGATGTAAATGGACGTACTAAGATGTATAAAAATATCGTAGATGGAAACCATCAAATGGAACCAGCGATGCCGGAGTCTTTCAATGTATTATTAAAAGAGATTCGTTCGTTAGGTATTAATATCGAATTGGAAGATGAGTAACAAGTAATATTCTAAAATTTAATTTATTTACTTAGCTTTACAAATTATTATACTAGGGTTTAAGAGGAAGTGACTAAAAAAATCGCTTCTTAGTAGGTTTAACTCTGACAGGAGGCTTTCTGTGAAAGACTTATTAAAATTTCTGAAAGCACAGACTAAAACCGAAGAGTTTGATGCAATCAAGATTGCTCTGGCCTCTCCAGATATGATTCGTTCATGGTCATTTGGTGAAGTGAAAAAGCCAGAAACTATTAATTACCGAACTTTCAAACCTGAGCGTGATGGTCTTTTTTGTGCACGTATTTTTGGGCCAGTTAAAGATTATGAATGTTTGTGTGGAAAATACAAACGATTAAAACATCGAGGTGTAATTTGTGAAAAATGTGGTGTTGAGGTTACTCAAACTAAAGTACGTCGTGAACGTATGGGTCACATTGAGTTAGCTTCACCAACAGCACATATCTGGTTTTTAAAATCATTACCATCACGAATTGGTTTGTTACTTGATATGCCTTTACGTGATATTGAAAGAGTACTTTATTTTGAATCTTATGTTGTAGTTGAAGAGGGAATGACAAGTTTAGAACGCAGACAAATTTTAAGCGAAGAACAATATCTTGATGCTTTAGAAGAATTTGGTGATGAATTTGATTCTAAAATGGGAGCGGAAGCGATTCAATCTTTACTAAAAAATCTTAATTTAGAGAAAGAGTGTCAAATATTACGTGAAGAATTAAATACAACTAATTCTGAAACTAAACGTAAAAAATTAACTAAGCGTATTAAACTATTAGAAGCATTTATTCAATCTGGCAATAATCCTGAGTGGATGATTCTAAATGTACTACCTGTATTACCACCAGATTTACGCCCACTTGTTCCACTAGATGGTGGTCGATTTGCAACTTCTGATTTAAATGATTTATATCGTCGTGTTATTAATCGAAATAATCGCTTAAAGCGTTTATTGGATTTGGCGGCGCCTGATATTATTGTTCGTAATGAAAAAAGAATGTTACAAGAAGCAGTTGATGCGTTATTGGATAACGGACGGCGTGGGCGGGCAATTACTGGTTCAAATAAACGTCCTCTGAAGTCTTTAGCTGATATGATAAAAGGTAAACAGGGTCGTTTTAGACAAAATTTACTTGGTAAACGTGTTGATTACTCAGGTCGTTCTGTTATCACAGTTGGACCTTATCTTCGTCTTCATCAATGTGGTTTACCTAAGAGAATGGCATTAGAGTTATTTAAGCCATTTATTTATGGTAAATTAGAACTACGTGGATTAGCTACAACGATTAAAGCAGCTAAAAAAATGGTTGAACGAGAAGAAGCCGTTGTTTGGGATATTCTTGATGAAGTTATTCGCGAACATCCAGTAATGTTAAATCGTGCTCCAACATTACATCGTTTAGGTATTCAAGCGTTTGAACCTATTTTAATTGAAGGTAAAGCAATTCAATTACATCCATTAGTCTGTGCTGCTTATAATGCTGACTTTGATGGTGATCAAATGGCTGTTCACGTACCATTAACTTTGGAAGCACAATTGGAAGCTCGTGCGTTAATGATGTCAACAAATAATATTTTATCACCAGCTAGTGGTGAGCCTATTATTGTACCATCTCAAGATGTTGTACTTGGTTTATACTATATGACCCGTGATTCTGTAAATGCTAGTGGTGAAGGTATGGTATTATCTGGACCAAAAGAAGCTGAGCGAGTTTATCGCACTGATCTAGCGTCATTACATGCTCGCGTTAAAGTACGTATTGTAGAAGAAATTTATGATAGCGAAGGTAATCTTAAAGTTGAAACTAATTTAGTGGATACAACGGTTGGACGAGCTATCTTATCAATGATTGTACCTAAAGGGTTACCATACTCATTGGTTAATCAACCTTTGGGTAAAAAAGAAATTTCTAGAATGCTTAATACTTGTTATCGTGTTTTAGGTTTAAAATCAACTGTTATCTTTGCTGACCAAATCATGTATACTGGTTTTACTTATGCTGCCCGTTCTGGTGCTTCTGTTGGTATTGATGATATGGTAATACCAGAAAAAAAAGCAAATATTATTGCTGAAGCTGAAACTGAAGTTGCTGAAATTCAAGAACAATTTCAATCAGGTCTAGTTACTGCTGGAGAACGTTATAATAAAGTTATTGATATTTGGGCGGCGGCAAATGAACGAGTTGCAAAAGCAATGATGGAAAATTTATCAACAGAAACAGTTATTAACCGTAATGGTCAAGATGAACAACAGGTTTCATTTAATAGTATTTTCATGATGGCTGACTCTGGTGCACGCGGTTCTGCGGCACAAATTCGTCAATTGGCAGGCATGCGTGGTTTAATGGCAAAACCGGATGGTTCAATCATTGAAACACCAATTACAGCTAATTTTCGTGAAGGTTTAAATGTATTACAATATTTTATTTCAACTCACGGTGCACGTAAAGGTTTAGCTGATACAGCTTTAAAAACAGCGAACTCAGGTTATTTAACTCGTCGTTTAGTTGATGTTGCGCAAGATTTAGTTGTTACTGAGGATGATTGTAATACTCTGGATGGTATTTTAATGACACCAGTTATTGAAGGCGGTGATGTTAAAGAACCTTTACGCGAACGAGTTTTAGGTCGAGTTACAGCAGAAAATATATTAATACCTGGTACAAGTAATATTTTAATACCACGTAATACATTATTAAGTGAGAAATGGTGTGACGAACTTGAAGTTAATTCTATTGATAGTGTAAAAGTACGTTCTGTTGTAAGTTGTGATACTAATTTTGGTGTTTGTGCTAAATGTTATGGGCGTGATTTAGCACGTGGTCATATTATTAATAAAGGTGAATCTGTTGGTGTTATTGCTGCTCAATCAATCGGTGAGCCTGGTACACAATTGACAATGCGTACATTTCATATTGGTGGTGCTGCATCACGCGCTGCTACAGAATCGAGTATTCAGGTTCGTAATAAAGGTAATATTAAACTAATTAATGCTAAATTTGTAAAAAACTCTGAAGGTTATTTTGTTATTACTTCTCGTAATACAGAATTAAGAGTTGTAGATGTATTTTTAAGAACAAAAGAAAGTTATAAAGTACCTTATGGTGCGCATCTTAATAAAGGTGATGGTGATAAAGTTAATATTAATGAAAATGTTGCAAATTGGGATCCACATACCATGCCTATTATCAGTGAAGTTGCTGGTATTATTCGTTTTTCTGAAATGGCAGATGGGCAATCTATTATACGTCAAACAGATGAATTAACAGGTTTGTCATCAATTGTTGTACTTGATACTTCTGAACGTACTGCTGGTAGTAAGGACTTGCGTCCTGCATTACGAGTTGTTGATGTAAAAGGTAATGATGTATTAATTCCTGGTACTGATATGCCAGCACAATATTTTTTACCAGGTAAATCAATTGTTCAATTGGATGATAATACAGTAATAAATATTGGTGATACTTTAGCTCGTATTCCACAAGAATCAGGTGGTACCAAAGATATTACTGGTGGTTTACCGCGAGTTGCTGATTTATTTGAAGCTCGAAGACCAAAAGAATTGGCTATTTTAGCTGAAATTAGTGGTATTATTTCTTTTGGAAAAGAAACTAAAGGTAAACGACGTTTAATGATTACATCAATAAATGGTGATAATGTGTATGAAGAAATGATTCCTAAATGGCGTCAACTTAATGTTTTTGAAGGTGAGCGAGTCGAGCGTGGAGATGTAATTTCTGATGGTCCTGAATCACCGCATGATATTCTACGTTTACGCGGTACGCATGCTGTTGCTCGTTATATCATAAATGAAGTTCAAGAAGTTTATCGTTTACAAGGTGTTAAAATTAATGATAAACATATTGAGGTTATTGTTCGTCAAATGTTACGTAAAGTAACAATTATTAATTCAGGTAATTCTGAATTTTTGGAAGGTGAACAAGTAGAATATGCTCGTGTTAAAGTAGCGAATCGGAAATTAGAGCAAGAAAGTAAAATGCCCGCTATTTTTAGTCGAGATTTATTAGGTATTACTAAAGCATCTTTAGCAACAGAATCTTTTATTTCAGCAGCATCATTTCAAGAAACAACACGTGTTCTTACTGAAGCTGCAGTTGCTGGAAAACGTGATGAACTTCGTGGTTTGAAAGAAAATGTTATTGTTGGTCGTTTAATTCCTGCCGGTACAGGTTATACATATCATCAAGATCGGATACGTAATCGTCAGATAGTTAATGAATCTGTTGAATCATCACAAGTTAGCGTTGATGAAGCAACTGCTAATTTAGCAGAATTATTAAACGCAGATTTTTGTTATAAAAATCATAAATAACTATATAATTAAGCTATAAAAATACCCTCATAATGAGGGTATTTTTATAGCTTAATTATGAAAATTATTGATAATAAAAAAATTATGTTTTTATTAATTTTTAATTAAATATTTTTATTTTTTAATTTCCATTATATGTAAATTAATATAGTTAAATTAATAATAAATTATTATAAATATTGGATTTAATAAATTAATAATAAAATACTTAAATAAAATAATTTATTAAAAATTACCTTATTAAAAGAATAATAAAATAAATAACTTTGTTATTAACGATATATTTTTCTTATATAATTTAATAAAAATAAAATAATTTATAACTAACATTTTAAAATAAATTATAATTAATTGTAATAATTTACATTTATTAAATTTTTAAAATAAAAATTTAATAAAGTTAATGGTTTTTTAAAATTAGAACTATAATTTAATTTTAGATTATTAACTATTTATTTAAAAAAAATAAATGATTTTTATAATTATATTTTATTTATTATAATAATTTTTATATGTAATAGATATTAAAAATTATAAAAAATTTAAAATTATAAAATTAAATAAATTATATTTATAAATTATTTAATTAATTTTATTTATTATTATTTAATATTTAGATATTAGCTTTAGTTAAGAATTAATGTAGATTTATTTATTATTATTATAAATATATTAAATTTGCGATTTTATAAAACATTATTAGCACATAAAATCATTAAAATTACAATGAAATAATTTTTATTAAGTAATTATTAATAAAGAATAGTTATTAAATTTAAATAAATAAAATATAGAAAAATTAAATTATATGATTAAAATAATTTAAAAAAATAAAAATAAATTAATAAATTATTAATTATAATAATATTTTTTATTAAATAGTAATTTATTAAACATTTCATTTAATATTATAAGTTAATTAATATAAATTTTATTAAATTAATATTTTTTATTGATATCATATTTTAATACTATTTATTATTTTAATTTAAAAATAAATTAATTTTATACAATAAAAAATAATAATCTATATAAATAACAACTTAATTATTTTATAATTAAGTTGTTATTTATATAGATTATAGTAAAATTTTAAATATCATAATAATGATTATTAATTTAATATTATTTTTAATGGATGTATAATTATGTCATTTTTAAAAAATAATCGTTATATATGCGCGTTATTACGGCAACCTGTTGATAAAACTCCAGTATGGATGATGCGTCAAGCAGGTCGTTATTTACCTGAATATCAAAAAATTCGTCAACAAGCAAATAGTTTTTTATCATTATGTAAAAATAGTGAATTAGCTTGTGAAATAACATTACAACCTTTACATCGTTTTCAATTAGATGCAGCAATTCTTTTTTCAGATATTCTTACTATTCCTGATGCTATGGGATTAGGTCTTTATTTTTCAGAAAAAGAAGGACCTATGTTTCACTATCCTATTCGTTGTTTATCTGAAATAAAAAAACTGCCAATTCCTGATCCTGAACAAGAATTAGTTTATGTAATGAATGCAATACGTGCGATTCGAAAATCATTAAAAAAAAGAATACCATTAATTGGTTTTTCTGGTAGCCCATGGACATTAGCAGCTTATATGATTGAACGAAGAAGTAATAAAATTTTTTCTGATATAAAAAAAATAATGTATACAGATCCAAAAATATTACATCTATTATTAGATAAATTAACTAAAAGTGTTATTCTCTATTTAAATTCTCAAATTCGTGCAGGTATTCAATCAGTTATTATTTTTGATACTTGGGGTGGTATATTAAGTCCTTTAGATTATCATAAATTTTCTTTATATTATATACATCAGATTATTGATGGTCTTCTGCGAGAAAATGAAGGCAATAAAATTCCAGTAACACTATTTATTAAAGGTGGCTGTCAACTTTTAGAAATAATGGCAAAAACTGGTTGTGACGCATTAAGTATTGACTGGACAATAGATATCGAAAAAGCTCGTTTTCGTGTAGGAGATAAGGTAGCATTACAAGGAAATATGGATCCTTCTGTATTATATGGTTCAAAAAAACGCATTGAAGATGAAGTTAAAACAATTTTAACACAATTTGGTAAAGGTAGCGGTCATGTTTTTAATTTAGGTCATGGTATTCCTCAGGATATACCACTTAAAAATGTTAAAAATTTTATTAATTCAGTACACAAATTATCAGAAATATACCATAAATAAGAAAGATTTATTAAAATTGCTAATAAATAAATATAATTTATACAAATGTTTTTTTATAAATAAAAGTTAAAAATTAAACAAATTATTATTTTAAATAATATATTTATCATTAATTTTTATTGTTAATATTGATATTAAATTTTAATAAAATATTATAACAAAAATTTCAATAATATTAATATATTATAATTTTTATTTGTATTATTAAATGAGATAGTAGTTATATGGCAACTAAACTTTTATACTTTAATATTGTTATCTTTCGAAAATATTTTATAATATTATTTTTTATAATGATCATAATGTATATTTTAAATAAAATAATTAATAATTTTTAAATTAATTAATTATTTTTATTTTTATTAGATAACTAAATAATTTTTATAAGATATTATCTTATATAATTACTATGAAACTTTTGATAAAATAATAAAAAATTTTAATTTTACTAAACAATAATAATGAATAAATTTTTATTTAATTAAAACTAAAATATATATAAACTTTTAATTTTTACGTTAATTATATGTTAAAATAATTAAATATAAATTTAAAATTAAGTAAAAAATTATATTTATTTAAAATTATTAAATAAATAATTTGAAATGTGTTATATTTATAGTTTATTTATTTAAATTTATATATTTTAATTATTATTTCTTTAACATAAATAATTTTTATATACAAAATATATTTTTTATTAAGAAAGTAATTATTTTTAAATAAAATAAATTATTTTATTTATACTTAAAAATACTAGAAGGTACTATATAAAGTAAATTAAATGATATTTAATTTATCATAAAAAATAGTAAATTAAATAAGAAATTTAGTGTTTATTTTTTAGTTCTAAATTATAAAATTTAATAATAATTAAAAATTAAGATATAATTTTTATGAAATAAAAGATTAATAAGATTGATATTAAATTTATTTAAATACTATAAACGCTAATTTTTAATATAAAGATAAAAATTTTTATAGATATATATTAAAATTAATGAATTTTATGTATTTATATATATCAATATTATTATAAATAATAAAGATATTAATTAAGTTAATATATATAAAACCGTAAATAAATTTATAAAAAATAATATAATTAAGTATTTTTTAATCAATTTATATATAAATGATAAAAAGTTTTTGACTGAAAATAATATTAATTTTTATCATTTTGATAAGTCCAATTAATTTAATTTATTGTATTTAATATTATTAATATTTATTATATTAGTATTCTTATTGTTAATTATAACATGTATTAGAAAACATGATATCTGTTTTATTTTTTTTAATTAAAATTAAATAATATAAAAAAATAAATAATTTAATTATTGTTTTATTAGAAACATAAAAATTTAATATATTATTATTAATTATAGATAAAAATTTTTTCTTAAAAACTTAATATAAGACAAACTTTATTTTTTATTTTAAATAAGTTATTGCTCGATAACCAATATCGGTACGATAAAAACAACCAGTCCAAGATATTTTTTTAATTAGTTTATAAGCAATTTTTTGTGCATCAAAAATTGTTTTTCCAAGTGCGGTAACGCATAGTACTCGACCTCCATTAGTAATAATTAGATTACCGCTTAATTTTGTTCCAGCATGAAAAATTTTACATATTTCAGTTTGTTCTTTATTAATTACTCCTTCAATAATATCTCCTTTTCGATAATCTTTTGGATAACCCTCTGCTGCAATAACAACACCTAAAGCAAAACGTTTATCCCAATATGATGTTTTAAAGGCTAGTTCACCGGATGCACCTGCTAAACAAAGTTTAACTAAATCAGACTTTAAACGCATCATAATAGGTTGTGTTTCTGGATCACCAAATCGGCAATTAAACTCAATAACTTTTGGATTTCCTTTCTTATCTATCATCAATCCTGCGTATAAAAATCCTTGATATCGTCGACCTTCAATCGCCATACCTCGTATAGTAGGGTAAATAATTTTGTCCATTATACGTTTATAAATAATATTAGTAATAAAAGGAACAGGAGAATATGCACCCATACCACCTGTATTTGGTCCACTATCATTATTATTAACACGTTTATGATCTTGGCTTATTGCCATAGGTACTACATTCTCACCATCAACCATTACAATAAAACTAATCTCTTCACCTTCAAGAAATTCTTCAATGATAATATGATGATTCATTTTTCCAAACTTATTACTTGTAAGCATATTTTGAACGGAATTTTTTGCTTCTTCTAAAGTTGTGGCAACAACAACACCTTTACCTGCAGCTAATCCATCTTCTTTAATAACAATCGGCGTTCCTATTTTTTCTAAATAAATAAATGCTGGTTTAACTTTTGTAAAATTCTTATAAGTAGCAGTTGGGATATTATGGCGAGTAAGGAAATCTTTTGTAAAAACTTTAGATCCCTCTAATTTTGCTGCATTTTTACATGGACCAAAGATCGTTAAACCAGCATTTTGAAAAATATCAACAACACCTAAAATTAATGGTACTTCCGGTCCAATAATTGTTAAACCAATATTATTATTTTTTGCAAAATAAAGTAAACCATCAATATCTGTTATTGAAATATCAATATTGATTAAATTTTTTTCTAGATTAGTTCCAGCATTACCTGGCGCAACATAAACTTTGTCAGCAAGAGGTGATTGTGCTGCTTTCCATGCCAAAGCATGTTCACGACCACCATTTCCAACGATTAAAATATTCATTTTATTTGTTCCTAAATTAATGCCGTAAATGACGTATTTTAGTAAAAATCATCACGATATTATGTTCATTAGCAGAAGCTATTATTTCATTATCGCGAATTGATCCACCAGGCTGAATAATACAAGTTATGCCAGCTGCAGCCGCGGTATCAATCGCATCTCTGAATGGAAAAAAAGCATCAGATGCCATTGCACATTCCATAAGATCAAAACCTTCATCCTTCGCTTTTAATAACGCAATTTTTACTGAATAAATACGACTCATTTGTCCAGCACCAATACCTATTGTCATATTATTTTTAGAACAAACAATGGCATTAGATTTTACAAATTTTGCTACTTTCCAACAAAATAAGGTATTTTCTATTTCTCGTTTCGTTGGTTGGCGTTTAGAAACAATTTGTAGATTAGCATTAGTAACCAACTCTAGATCACGATCTTGTACTAATAAACCGCCATTAATGCGTTTAAAATCTAAACTTGAAATAGTTGAAAAACATTGATTATACACTAGAACACGCACATTTTGTTTATTTTTAAGTATTGATAAGGCAATTTCATTAATAGCAGGTGCAATAATGATTTCAACAAATTGTCGTTCAATAATTATTTTAACCGTATTTTCATCTAATTCACGATTAAATGCAATAATACCACCAAATGCAGAAGTTGGATCAGTTTTAAAAGCATAATCATAAGCTTTATAAATATCGGTACTAACTGCAACTCCGCAAGGATTAGTATGTTTAACAATAACACAAGCTGGTTTAGAAAAACTTTTTACGCATTCTAAGGCTGTATCAGCATCAGCAATATTATTATAAGAAAGTGATTTACCTTGTAATTGTTTTGCTGTAGAGATAGAATCATTTACTCCATTTTCTTCTATATAAAAAGCGGCAGATTGATGATCATTTTCACCGTAACGCATATCTTGTTGTTTTATAAAATTAAGATTTAATGTATAAGGAAATTTTCTTAAAGATTGATTACTTTTAATATGATAAGAAGATGCTAGTTTGTTAAGATAGTTAGCAATTTTTTTATCATAATCTGCAGTATATTCAAATGCTTTAATCGCCAAATTAAAACGATATATATCAGTTAAAGAGTTTTGATTCTTATCTATTTCTTCGATAATTTTATGATAATCTTTATTATTAATAACAATAGCAACATCTTTATAATTTTTACCAGCAGAACGAATCATAGCTAACCCACCAATATCAATACTCTCAATAGCATTTTCTATCGTACAATTTTGTTTCATGATAGTTTCAGTAAAAGGATAAAGATTAACAACAACCATATCAATTTTTATAATTTTATATTGCTTCATTATTTCATCATCTTTCCCGCGTCTACCTAAAATACCACCATGTATTTTTGGATGAAGTGTTTTTAGGCGGCCACCCATCATTTCTGACCATCCAGTATAATCAGAAATCTCTACAATAGTTAATCCAGCATCTAGTAATAACTTAGCTGTGTTACCGGTAGAAATAAGTTCAATATTACGTTTAGATAAAGCCTTAGCAAATTTAATAATACCTTTTTTGTCAAAAACACTTAATAAAGCACGTTGAATAAGATGAAATTGTGACATAAAATAATTTCCTTAGAATGAGAAAATATTTTTATTTTTATAAATAATTTTAATTAATAATTAATATTATACAATAATTTATTCTTTAATTATTTAATTAAAATAAATTATTTAAAATAAGTTTTCTTATTAAATTTTAATAATAAAAAAATTTATAATAAATTTAAATTAAGTTAATATAAATGTATTAATTAGAATCAATTTTTAGTAAATCAAATTAAAAAAATTCTATATAAAGAAAATAAATACTTGACTTTATAAATGAAAAATATTATATATTGAAATAATTTTATTTAATGAAATTATTTTTATTTATTTTCTTAAATTATTTTAAAAATAAAAAATAAATAATTTTTGTAAAATTTTATTTTTAACAATTTATTTCAATTAAATAATTAATATTGTTTTTATATAAAAATTGTTAATAATTTTTAACATAACAATTAAGATCATTAAAATAACAACATAAATAATAAAATTATATATTTAAGTATAGTGATATTAAATTGTATTAAAGTTGATAATTCATATAATTAATTTTAAATTTATAAATATTTTAATTACAAAATAAAATTTATTTTTTCAAAAAATTAGAATTCAAAAAATTTTACAATAAAATTAAGAAAAAATATAAAAAGGGATAAATATACAATTTATCTGGCAGACAATAGCGCGGTGGCCCCACCTGATCCCATGCCGAACTCAGAAGTGAAATGCCGTAGTGCCGATGGTAGTGTGGGGTTTCCCCATGTGAGAGTAGGGAATCTGCCAGATTTTGATTATGCTAAAAAGTCATTATTTAAATGACTTTTTAGCATTTTATAATTAGATAAATATATTAATTTTATAATTTTAAATTTATCCTACTTATATAAAATTATACAAATAAACTATATAATCACTATATATACTGGATTTTAATATATGCATTTTAATAATTATAAAAAATTAAAAAATTATAATACTTTTAGTATTGATGCTAAAGCAAAAATAATATATTCAGTTTTTTCAATAGAAGAATTACTTGTTTTATGGAAAAAGGCACAAATAAAAGGTTTGTCTGTTTTATTATTAGGTAATGGTAGTAATGTTTTATTTATTGATGATTTTGATGGTTTAGTTATTTTAAATAGAATAACGGCGTTAGAGATAACAGAATCATCTAAAGAATGGTTTATTCATGTTGGATCAGGAAATAATTGGCATAAATTAGTTGAAAAACTTATAAAAAAAGGTATTTATGGATTAGAAAATATGGCATTAATTTTAGGCTCTGTAGGTGCTGCAGCTATACAAAATATTGGTGCTTATGGTATAGAATTTAAAGATGTATGCCATTATGTGGATATTGTTAATTTAAATAATGCTAAAAAATATCGACTAGATACCGCTGAATGTCAATTTGGTTATCGAGATAGTAGTTTAAAACATAAATATCGTAAAAATTTTGCAGTTGTTTCGGTAGGTTTAAAATTAAATAAATTATGGAAACCGATATTATCATATGATGGTTTAAATTCTTTAACAGCAGAAACAGTAACAGCAAAAAACATTTTTAATATTGTTTGTAAAATCAGAAAAAGTAAATTACCTGATCCAATTTTGATAGGAAATGCTGGTAGTTTTTTTAAAAATCCAGTTATTTCTAATATAACTGCAAATCAAATAAAGATATCTTATCCAAAATGCCCTGAATATCCACAATTAGATGGCAAAGTAAAACTTGCAGCTGGATGGTTAATAGATCAATGTGATCTAAAAGGTTATCAACATGGCGGCGCTGCAGTGCATATAAATCAAGCATTAGTTTTAATTAATAAAAATAATGCAACTGGAAAAGATATTTTAAATTTAGCTCGTTGTATTCATAAAAAAGTTATAGAGAAATTTTCTATTACATTAGAGCCAGAAGTTCGTTTTATTGGTAAATATGGTGAAGTAAATGCTATAGATATTATTTCATGAAAAATATAACTATTCCCTTAAAACTTATCAGAATACTTTCTAATGGAAAAATATATTCTAACAAGCAGTTAAGTCAATTACTTAATTTTACACAATTTGATATTAATAAATATATTTATACGCTAAATAAATGGGGTATTGAAGTTAATAATATTACTAATAATCATTATCAATTTAAAAAAAAATTGATTTATTAGATTATAATAAAATTTATAGTTTAGTAAAACAAGGAAAAATAATTATAAAACAAGTTATAAATTCTACCAATCAACATTTATTAGAATGTATTGATCAATTAAATTCTGGTGATGTTTGTATTGCTGAATACCAAGCTATTGGTAGAGGTCGTCGAGGTCGACCTTGGGTTTCTCCTTTCGGGTGTAATCTTTATATGTCGTTATATTGGCATTTAAAACAAGGAACTACTGCTGCAAATGGATTAAGTTTAGTTGTTAGTATTATTATTGCTGAAAATCTTAATAAACTAAAAGGTAGTAATATAAAAGTTAAGTGGCCTAATGATCTCTATCTCAACGAAAAAAAAGTTGCTGGAATTTTAATTGAAATGATAGCTAAAACTGGAGATTCAGCTGATATTATTATTGGTATTGGACTTAATATTGCAATGAGCAATAATTATAATAGGTATATTAATCAAAGATGGATTAATCTTGAACAGGCAGGTATTCAAATAGAAAGAAATATAATTGTTGGTCAGATTATTTTGGCATTGCGTCATGAATTATCTCAATTTGAGAAATATGGTTTTATTCCTTTTATTAAACGTTGGATGCCGTTGGATATTTTTTTAAATAAAAAAGTGAAGTTACAGATTGGTAATTATTTTGAGGTTGGAATCGCGAAGGGAATTGATGAATATGGTGCAATTTTGTTAGAACAAAACGGTAAAATTTTTTCTTATATAGGTAATGAAATTACATTACGATCAGATAATTAGAATAATTGAATTGAAATTAATTATTAATTTAATTTTAATATTATTTTCTTAATTTAATGTTTATAATGGAATGATTTGAACTTTTAGTTATTATTAAGTTTGCTCTTTCTTTAGTTTGTATTATATTTTTTTCTAAATTTACTTTATTAATTTCATCCCATATTATTTTAGCTGTTTTAATTGATTCCTTTTGTTTTAATTTAGAATAATGATAAAAATATGCATTAGGATTAGAGAAAACGCCTTGACAAAATTTTAAAAATCGATTGATATACCATTTCTTCAATAAATTTTCTGGAGCATCAACATAAATAGAAAAATCAATAAAATCAGATACAAAAATATGATGTTGAGTATGTAGATAATCATTACCATTTTGTAAAACATTTAAACCTTCTAAGATAAGAATATCGGGTTTTTTAATTAATTGTTTTTTACCCGGTAAAATATCATAAATAAAATGAGAATATACCGGTGCAGTAATCTGTTTGACTCCTGATTTTATATCAGAAATAAATTTTACTAAACGATATATATCGTAAGATTCAGGAAATCCTTTTTTTTTCATTATTCCACGTTTATTTAAAATTTTATTTGGGTATAAAAAACCATCTGTTGTAACAAGATCAACTTTACGATGTTTTGGCCAACGACTTAATAAAGTTTGTAATAGACGAGCTGTTGTACTTTTACCAACTGAAACACTACCTGCAATACCGATAATATAAGGTGTTTTATTTTTTTTAATACCTAAAAATTGATCTAAAATACTTTGTCTATATAAATTTGAATTGATATAGAAATTAAGTAGTCGTGAAATAGGAAGGTAAATTTGATTTACTTCATTCATTGAAATTTCATCATTGATGCTTTTTAATTCTAGTAATTCTTTATTTGTTAACAATTTTAATGGAACAGAATTACGTAATGTCGACCAATGTTTACGATTAAACTCTAAATAATGATTCATTGAAAAGTTTTGTTGTTTTTTCATAAATTAATATTTTATCTATGTATAAGTTGTCATAATTTTTTATAATCTATAAAATAGATTGAATAATAAAATAAATATTTATATGTAGAATTTTATTTTAAATAAAAAAATTAATTAAAATCTAATATTTTTTATTTTTAGCAATAAAATATTATTGTATAATATAATTTATTTTTATTAAAAATATTTAATATAATTTTAAAAATAATTAAAAATTTAAAATTATTGAATATTTTAATATTTATTATAAAATATTAAAAATATAAATAAAATTCATATAGATGAAAAAATAAAATATTTTATTTTTTTAAAATATTTTTTATCTCTTTAAATATGCAAAATATATTATGCCGGCATAGCTCAGTTGGAAGAGCAACTGACTTGTAATCAGTATGTCCCGAGTTCAATTCTTGGTGTCGGCATCATTAAAATTTAGATATAAATAAAAGGTGGGATTCCCGAGTGGCTAAAGGGAGCAGACTGTAAATCTGTTGTCATAGACTTCGAAGGTTCGAATCCTTCTCCCACCATCATTATAGATTTATCTAAAGTATTTAATTCAAAATGCTATTTTTAATGTAAAATATTTAATATAAAATTTGTAGCCACGGATTAAAAATCAATTATAGTATTTATCGCGGGTATTGTATAAAGGTTATTACCTCAGTCTTCCAAGCTGATGATGCGGGTTCGATTCCCGCTACCCGCTCCAAGATATAATATTGCTGATATAGCTTAGTTGGTAGAGCACACTCTTGGTAAGAGTGAGGTCGACAGTTCGAATCTGCCTATCAGCAGAATAATTAAAAAATAATACATTTTAATTATTTATTTATTTTATATGGTATATGCGATATAAAATAAATAATAAACATATATTATTATTTTTTATTTAATATAATTTAATTATTGATTTTTTATATAATAAATAGAAAATTTAATATTTAAAAAAAATAAATTTAATAATTATATATTAATGTTAATACATAGTTTATCATTTTGATTATGTTAAATAATTTTAACTATATTAATTATTATTGTATTTATAAAAATTTATAATTCTAATTTATGTTTAAATTTAATTAAATTGATAATCTTATAAAAAACAATATATAAAAATTAATATTTCTATTTTTATATAGAATTAAAATTATGATACGATTATAAATAAATTTTATGTAATTTTTTATTCATGGCTTGTTCTTATTTTTAAATTACGTATAATAAATAAAATATTTAATTTATGAATATGTTTTATAAAATATTCAAGTGTTTAAATAGTATTAAACAATATCTTTAATTTAGAGATTATTATGAGAACAATTTACACTTCCTTATTAATAGATATTTTGGAGAATAGTAATATTTTACATTTATAAAATAGTTGGAGTTCTCGTATAATGCAGAACCAAAGAATTCGTATTCGTTTGAAAGCCTTTGACCATCGTTTAATCGATCAATCAACTGTAGAAATTGTTAAAACTGCTAAGCGCACCGGTGCTCAAGTACGTGGACCGATCCCATTACCTACACGTAAAGAACGTTTTACTGTTTTGATTTCACCGCATGTTAATAAAGATGCGCGTGATCAATATGAAATTCGTACTCATAAACGTTTAGTTGATATTGTTGAGCCAACCGAAAAAACTGTTGATGCTCTGATGCGTCTGGATTTAGCTGCTGGTGTAGATGTGCAAATTAGCCTTGGTTGATCAAGTCATAATATGATTGAGAGGTTGAAATAATGATTGGTTTAGTTGGCAAGAAATTAGGAATGACACGTATTTTTAATGAAAATGGTGTTTCTATTCCTGTAACTGTTATTGAAATCGAAAATAATCGAGTAACTCAAGTTAAGAGTTTAAAAACAGATGGTTATAATGCAATTCAAGTTACTACTGGTAGCAAAAAATCAAATCGTATAAAAAAACCTGAAGCTGGACATTTTGCTAAAGTTGGCGTTGAAGCGGGCCGTATTTTACATGAATTTCATTTAAGTGAAAATGAAAAATTTATAGTAGGTCAAAGTATTAATGTTGAGATTTTTACTAAGGTTAAAAAGGTTGATGTTACTGGTATTTCTAAGGGTAAAGGTTTTTCTGGTACAGTTAAACGTTGGAATTTTCGTACTCAGGATTCTACTCATGGTAATTCTTTATCACATCGAGCTCCTGGTTCTATTGGTCAAAATCAAACTCCAGGTAAGGTATTTAAAGGTAAGAAAATGGCCGGCCAAATGGGTAATAAACGGGTAACCATTCAAAGCCTTCATGTTGTACGTGTTGATATTTTGCATAATTATCTATTAGTTAAAGGTGCTGTTCCAGGTGCAGTTGATAGTAATCTTATTGTAAAGCCAGCCATTAAGACTTAACTTTGAAAAATGGAGATATAGAAGAATGGAATTGATGATGCAAGATAAACAAAATACATTAAATGTTTCTGAAACAATTTTTGGATGTAATTTTAATGAAGCACTTGTACATCAAGTAATTGTTGCCTATGTGGCCGGTGGTCGTCAAGGTACTCGTGCTCAAAAAACTCGCTCTGAAGTTTCAGGTTCAGGTAAAAAACCATGGCGCCAAAAAGGTACTGGTCGCGCACGAGTTGGTTCAGTTAAGAGTCCAATTTGGCGCTCAGGTGGTGTAACTTTTGCATCTAAACAACAGGACTATACTCAAAAAGTAAATAAAAAGATGTATCGCGGTGCTATAAAAAGCATCTTATCTGAATTGGTACGTCAAAATCGTTTAATTATTGTTGAAAAATTTTCTTTAAAGGAAGCAAAAACTAAATTTTTAGTGCAAAAATTAAAAGAAATAGCTTTAAATAATGTATTAATTATTACAATTGATATTGAAAAAAAATTATTTTTAGCGGCTCGTAATTTATATAAAGTTAATATTTGTAATGTGATAGATATCGATCCTGTTAGTCTAGTTACTTTTGAGAATATAGTTATAACTTTTGATGCTGTAAAGAAAATTGAGGAGATGTTAACATGATTAATAAAGAATACTTATTAAAAATATTATCTACACCACATGTCTCTGAAAAAGCTTCTATAGTAATGGAAAAAAATAATACTATTGTGCTTAAAGTAGCAAAATATGCAAGTAAATTAGAAATTAAAAGAGCTGTACAAAAATTATTTGAAGTTGAAGTTAAAACTATAAATACTTTATTAGTTAAAGGCAAAATAAAACGACATAATAAAAAATTTGGTCGTCGTAGTGACTGGAAAAAAGCTTATATTACCCTAAAAGAAGGTCAGAATTTAGATTTTATTGGTAGCGTAGAGTAAGTTGGAGAAGGAGAACTAAAAACAATGACAATTATTAAATGTAAACCTACATCTCCAGGACGTCGCCATGTAGTTAAAGTAGTTAATCATGAACTCCATAAAGGCAAACCTTATGCTTTATTATTACAAAAAAATAATAAAACAGGAGGTCGTAATAATAATGGTCATATTACTACACGTCATATTGGTGGCGGACATAAACAGCATTATCGTTTAATTGATTTTAAACGTAATAAAGATGGTATTCCAGCTATCGTTGAACGACTTGAATATGATCCAAATCGTTCTGCGAATATTGCATTAATTCTTTATAAAGATGGAGAACGTCGTTATATTCTTGCTCCAAAAAATTTAAAAATTGGCGATAAAATTCAATCTGGTATAAATATACCAATTAAAATAGGTAATACTTTACCTATACGGAATATCCCTATTGGCTCAATAGTTCATAATGTTGAACTTAAACCAGGTAAAGGTGGACAATTAGCTCGTTCGGCTGGTGCTTATGTACAAATTGTTGCACGTGATAATAATTATGCAACTATTCGTTTACGTTCTGGTGAAATGCGTAAAGTATTTTCTGATAGTCGTGCTACATTGGGTGAAGTTGGTAATACAGAGCATATGTTAGGTATTTTAGGTAAAGCTGGAGCTAATCGATGGCGTGGAATTCGCCCTACTGTTCGTGGCACAGCAATGAATCCAGTAGATCATCCACATGGTGGTGGTGAGGGTCGTAATTTTGGTAAACACCCTGTAACACCTTGGGGTATTCAAACAAAAGGTAAAAAAACTCGAAGTAATAAGCGTACTGATAAATATATTGTGCGTCATCGTTCTAAAAAATAATTAGAGGATAAATCATGCCACGTTCTCTCAAGAAAGGTCCTTTTATTGACTTGCATTTGTTAAAAAAGATAGAGAAAGTAGTGGAAAAGGGTGATAAAAAACCTCTTAAGACTTGGTCTCGTCGTTCAACAATTTTTCCTAACATGATCGGTTTGACCATCACTGTTCATAATGGACGTCAGCATATTCCAATTTATATTACTGATGAAATGGTTGGTCATAAATTGGGTGAATTCGTGCCGACTCGTACTTATCGTAGTCATGCGGCTGATAAAAAGGTTAAGAAACGTTAAATTAAAGGGAAGAAATGGAAACTATTGCTATACATCGTCATGCTCGTTCTTCTGCTCAAAAGGTTCGTTTAGTAGTTAATCTTATTCGTGGTAAGAAAGTATTACAAGCTATAAAAATTCTAAATTATACAAATAAGAAGGCTGCTAATTTAGTTAAGAAAGTACTTGGATCTGCTATTGCTAACGCTGAGCATAACGATGGTGCTGATCTTGATGACTTAAGGGTTAAGAAAATTTTTGTTAACGAAGGTTCAACTATGAAACATATTATGCCTCGTGCGAAAGGTCGAGCGGATCGTATTTTAAAACGAACCAGCCATATTACTGTAATCGTTTCTGATCATTAAAACTTATGGAGACTAGGAATGGGTCAGAAAGTACATCCTAATGGTATTCGATTAGGTATAGTTAAGCCTTGGAACTCTACTTGGTATGCGAATACAAAAGATTTTGCTATCAATTTAGATAGCGATTTTAAGGTGCGCCAATATTTAAATAAAGAACTAGCAAAAGCCTCTATTTCACGTATTGTTATTGAACGTCCTGCAAAGAGTATCCGTGTAACTATCCACAGTGCTCGTCCTGGTATTGTTATTGGTAAAAAAGGTGAAGATGTTGAAAAATTGCGTAAAACAGTAGCAAATATCGCTTGTGTCCCTGCGCAAATTAATATTACTGAAGTACGTAAACCTGAGTTAGATGCTAAATTAGTTGCTGATAGTATTACTTCACAGTTGGAGCGTCGAATTATGTTCCGTAGAGCTATGAAACGTGCAGTACAAAATGCTATGCGTTTAGGAGCAAGAGGTATAAAAGTAAAAGTTAGTGGTCGTTTAGGTGGGTCTGAAATTGCACGTACTGAATGGTATCGTGAAGGTCGTGTACCACTACATACTTTGCGTGCTGATATTGATTACAACACTGCAGAAGCACAGACTACTTATGGTGTACTTGGTGTTAAAGTATGGATTTTTAAAGGTGAGATCTTAGGGGGCGCATCTTCTATTGAACAGGTAGACAAATCTATAACTCAACCTAAAAAGCAACAACGTAAAACTCGTAAATAAGGAGAGTTATTGATGTTACAACCAAAACGTACGAAATTCCGTAAAATGCATAAAGGTCGTAATCGTGGCTTAGCTGCAGGTACGGATATTAGCTTTGGATCTTTCGGTCTAAAGGCAGTTGATCGTGGACGTTTAACGGCGCGACAGATTGAAGCGGCGCGCCGTGCAATGACTCGTGCTATTAAACGTCAAGGTAAAATTTGGATTCGTATATTTCCAGATAAACCTATTACTGAAAAGCCACTTGAAGTACGTATGGGTAAAGGTAAAGGTAATGTAGAATATTGGGTCGCTTTAATTCAACCTGGTAAAGTTCTTTATGAAATGGATGGAATTTCAGAAGAACTAGCTCGTGAAGCTTTTAAATTGGCAGCAGGAAAACTTCCTATTAAAACAACCTTTGTAACTAAGGTGTTAATGTAATGAAAATAAAAGAATTACGTGAAAAAAGTCTTGAAGAGTTAAATATTGAATTACTTAATCTTTTACGTGAACAATTTAATTTAAGCATGCAAACAAAAAGTGGGAAATTTCAACAATTTCATTTATTAAAACAAGTACGTCATAATATTGCACGTATTAAAACCTTATTAACTGAAAAAATAAAAAATGGGGTATTTTAATGAGTGATAAAATTCGTACTTTGCAAGGTCGTGTAACTAGTGATAAAATGGATAAATCTATTGTTGTTGTTATTGAACGTATAGTAAAGCATCCTTTATATGGCAAGTTTATTCGTCGTACAACAAAATTGCATGTACATGATAAAAATAATGAATGTAGTATTGGTAATTTAGTAGAAATTCGTGAAATTCGCCCATTATCTAAAATAAAGTCATGGATACTCGTTCGCATTATAGAAAAGGTTATTCTATAATGTGGCATATATTTTTTCTATACATCTTAATAATGTGATGTTATAATTATAAATTATTATGATTTTTAAAAATATTTATTTCTTTAATTTATATTGAAATTAGTTTAATTTTAGTGAATATTTAATGGAGCGATAAATGATCCAAGAACAAACTATATTAAATGTAGCTGATAATTCTGGAGCACGCCGCGTAATGTGTATAAAGGTTTTAGGTGGTTCACGCCGTCGCTATGCAAATATAGGTAATATAATAAAAATTTCTGTTAAAGAAGCGATTCCACGTGGTAAAGTAAAAAAAGGTGATGTCCTGAAAGCTGTGGTGGTACGTACTAAGAAAGGCGTTCGCCGTCCTGATGGTTCTGTTATTCGTTTCGATTGTAATGCGTGTGTATTATTAAATGATACAAATGAGCAAGTTATCGGTACACGTATTTTCGGTGCAGTAACTCGTGAGCTTCGTATTGAGAAATTTATGAAAATTATCTCTTTGGCATCAGAAGTTTTATAAAAATGGAGAAAAACATAATGGCATCGAAAATACGTCGAAATGATAAAGTTATTATATTAACTGGTAAAGATAAAGGTAAACATGGTAAAATAAAACAAGTTTTTTCTTTTGGTAAAGTTATTGTTGAAGGAATTAATTTAGTCAAGAAACACCAAAAACCTATCCCATCTTTAAATCAACCAGGTGGAATTTTAGAAAAAGAAGCAGCGATTGATATTTCTAATGTTGCAATCCTTAATTTAATAACTGGTAAAGCTAATCGAGTTGGTTTTAGGATTGAAGATGGTAAAAAAGTACGTTTTTTAAAATCTAATAATGAAACTATTAAGTAATTTTTGGAGTATATAATGGCGAAATTGCATGATTATTACAAAAACGAGGTAACCAAAAATTTAAAGATTGAATTTGGATATAATTCTATCATGCAAGTACCTCGAATTAAAAAAATTACTTTAAACACTGGTGTTGGTGAAGCTGTTACTAATAAAAAACTACTTGATAATACAGTCGCTAATTTAGCGGCAATAACAGGACAAAAACCATTTATTACTAAAGTACGAAAATCTGTTGCAGGTTTCAAAATTCGTCAGGGCTATCCAATAGGTTGTAAAGTAACTTTACGCGGTGAACGTATGTGGGAATTTTTTGAACGTCTAATTTTTATTGTTATACCGCGTATCCGTGATTTTCGTGGTTTATCTACTAAATCATTTGATGGGCGTGGTAATTACAGTATGGGTGTACGCGAACAAATTATTTTTCCTGAAATTAATTATGATAAAGTAGATCGTGTACGTGGTTTAGATATTACTATTACTACTACTGCAAAATCAGATAATGAAGGTTTTGCATTATTAATGGCTTTTAATTTTCCATTTCGTAAGTAAGGTAGACTATTTATGGCCAAACAATCAATGAAAGCACGAGATATAAAACGTTCAAAATTAATTAAAAAATTTTTCATAAAACGTACAAAGTTAAAAAATATTATTTCTTCTGTAAACACTTCAGATGAAGATCGTTGGAATGCTATTCTTAAATTACAAATTTTACCACGCGATTCTAGCCCTTCTCGTCAACGAAATCGTTGTCGGCAAACTGGACGACCGCATGGTTTTTTACGAAAATTTGGTTTAAGTCGTATTAAAGTCCGTGAATTTGCTATGCGTGGTGAAATTCCTGGGCTTAAAAAAGCTAGCTGGTAATTAATCTTAATTAAGTTGAACTACAGGAGTAAAGAAAAAATGAGTATGCAAGATCCAATTGCAGATATGATAACTCGTATTCGTAATGGACAGATTGCTAATAAATCTATAATTAATCTACCTTCTACTAAAATAAAAGTAGCAATTGCTACAGTACTTAAGGAAGAAGGTTATATTAAAGATTATAAAATTAAATGCAATATTGAACCAAAGATACTAGAAATTACATTAAAATATTTTAAAGGAAAAGCTGTTGTAGAAAACATTAATCGTATAAGTCGTCCAAGTTTGCGTATTTATAAAAAAAAAGATGAGCTACCACGGGTTATGGCTGGTTTAGGTATTGCCATTATCTCTACTTCTAAAGGAATTATGACTGATCGTTCAGCTCGCCAAGCAAATTTAGGTGGTGAAATTATTTGCTATGTAGCTTAATTTGGAGAAAAAAGAATGTCTCGTATAGCAAAAACACCTATTATTATGCCTCTTAGTGTAGAAGTTAAACTTAATGGTCAAGATATAATAATTAAAGGTAAAAATGGTGAATTTACTCATACAATTCATAAAGCTATTAAAGTTAATTATGATGTTAATCAATTAAAATTTACACCTCATGAAGGTTTTTCTAATGCATGGGCGCAAGCGGGTACAACTCGTTCTTTATTAAATGCAATGGTTATTGGTGTTACTAAAGGATTTACTAAGAAACTTCATTTAATTGGTGTTGGTTATCGCGTAGCTATTAAAGATAATATTATAAATTTATCTTTAGGTTTTTCTCACCAAATAGAGTATAAGATACCAGTAGGTATTATTGCAAAATGTCCTTCACAAACTGAAATTGTACTTGAAAGTATAAATAAACAGCTAATTGGTCAAGTTGCAGCAGAATTGCGTAATTATCGTCGACCTGAACCTTATAAAGGTAAAGGTATTCGTTATGCCAATGAAATTGTACGTACTAAAGAGGCTAAGAAGAAATAAGTATAATAATATGGATAAAAAAATAGCTCGTATTCGTCGTGCAACTCGCACACGACGTAAATTTCATGAACTTGGCGTAATGCGCTTAGTGGTACATTGTACACCTCGTCATATTTATGCACAAATTATTGCGCCAAATAGTTCTGAAACTTTGGCAGTTGCTTCTACTATAGAAAAAGTAATTAATGAAAAAGTAAAATATACAGGAAATAAAGAAGCTGCATCAATAGTTGGTAAATTAGTTGCATTGCGTGCTTTGGAAAAAGGCATTAAAAAAATTGCTTTTGATCGTTCTGGTTTTCAATATCATGGTCGAGTTCAGGCGCTAGCAGATGCTGCTCGTGAAGTTGGCCTTAAGTTTTAATATAGAGGTCTTAAAATGGCTAACATCGAAAAACAAACTAGCGAACTGCAAGAAAAGCTAATCGCAGTAAATCGTGTAGCTAAGACTGTTAAAGGTGGTCGTATTTTTAGTTTTACTGCATTAACTGTTGTCGGTGATGGTAATGGTCGTATTGGTTTTGGTTACGGTAAAGCACGTGAAGTTCCAGCAGCAATTCAGAAAGCGATGGAAAAAGCTAGAAGAAATATGAAAAACGTCGCTCTTAATAATGGAACTTTGTATCATCCTGTAAAAGGTACTCATACAGGTTCTTCTGTGTTTATGCAACCTGCTCATGAGGGTACTGGTATTATTGCAGGCGGTGCTATGCGTGCTGTTTTAGAAGTTGCAGGTGTTCATAATGTATTAGCTAAAACATATGGTTCTACAAACCCAATTAATGTTGTTCGTGCAACTTTGCATGCTTTAGATAATATGAAATCTCCAGAAATGATAGCAGCTAAACGTGGTAAATCTGTTGAAGAAATTTTAAGGGGTAATAGTTAATTGTGACTAAAATTATTAAAATTACACAAATTCGTAGCTCTATTGGTTGTTTGCCAAGACATAAAGCAACATTAATTGGTTTAGGTTTACGTCGTATTAATCATACTGTAAAGCGTAAAGATATACCAGAAATTCGTGGCATGATTAATTTAGTTTCATATATGGTTAAAGTTAATAAGGAGTAAGAAGTGCATTTAAACACTCTATCTCCAGCTAAAGGTGCTAAACATACACCTAAACGTGTAGGTCGTGGTGTTGGTTCAGGGTTAGGTAAAACTGGAGGACGTGGCCATAAAGGTCAAAAGTCTCGTTCTGGTGGTAGTATACGTCGTGGTTTTGAAGGTGGTCAAATGTCTTTATATCGTCGTTTACCAAAATTTGGTTTTATTTCACGTAAAGCAATAACTACTGCAGAAGTTCGTTTGTCAGATTTCTCTAAAGTTAAGGGTAATATTATTGATCTTAATGTACTTAAACTTGCTAATATAATTGGTATTCAAATAAAATATGCAAAAGTTATTCTTTCTGGTGAAATTAATCATCCAATAACTATACGTGGTCTTCGTGTAACAAAAGGTGCACGTAATGCAATTGAAGTTGCAGGTGGTAGAATTGAAGAATAAATCACAAATAGTAAAGCAACCATGTTTAGATTTTCAAAGTAATAAAGGTAATATAAGTGAACTTAAGCGTAGAATTTTTTTTGTTATTTTTGCATTAATTGTTTTTCGTATTGGTTCTTTTATTCCTATTCCTGGAATTGATACTACTGTATTTGCTAAAGTACTTGAGCAGCAAAAAGGTACTATTATTGAAATGTTTAATATGTTTTCCGGCGGAGCGCTTAGTCGTGCTTCTATATTTACGTTAGGAATTATGCCATATATTTCAGCATCAATTATTTTTCAATTATTAACTGTAGTTAATTCACGATTATCGGAAATCAAGAAAGAAGGGGAAGCTGGTCGTCGTAAAATTGATCAGTATACACGTTATGGTACTTTTATATTAGCAATATTTCAATCTATTGGTATTGCAACAGGTTTACCAAATATGGCTGGAATACAAGGATTAGTGATTAATCCTGGTTTTCAGTTTTATTTTACAGCTATTATTAGCTTAGTAACAGGAACAATGTTCTTAATGTGGTTAGGTGAACAAATTACTGAAAGAGGTATTGGAAATGGTATCTCAATCATTATTTTTGCAGGTATAGTTGCTGGATTACCACCAGCAATTGGTCATACTATTGAACAAGCTAGACAAGGTGATTTACATTTTCTTTTGTTATTATTAGTTGCAGGTTTAGTGTTTGCTGTAACTTATTTTGTTATTTTTATGGAACGAGGTCAACGTCGTATAATTGTTAATTATGCAAAACACCAACAACAAGGTAGACGTATTTATACTACACAAAGTACTCATTTACCATTAAAAGTAAATATGGCAGGAGTTATTCCTGCAATTTTTGCTTCTAGTATTATACTATTTCCAGGTACAATAGTTTCTTGGTTTGGTGGTGGAACTGGTTGGAATTGGTTAACAGCTATTTCAATGTATTTGCAACCAGGACAACCACTTTATGTATTACTTTATGCATCTTCAATAATATTTTTTTGTTTTTTTTATACAGCACTAGTTTTTAATCCAAGAGAAACAGCAGATAACTTAAAAAAATCTGGTGCATTTGTACCAGGAATTCGTCCTGGAGAACAAACAGCTAAATATATTGACAAAGTAATAACTCGACTAACATTAGTAGGCGCATTATATATTACTTTTATTTGTTTAATTCCAGAGTTCATGCGTGATGCAATGAAAGTTCCATTCTATTTTGGTGGTACTTCACTTTTAATTGTCGTAGTTGTTATTATGGACTTTATGACTCAAGTACAAACTTTTATGATGTCTAGTCAATATGAATCTGCTTTAAAAAAAGCAAATCTTAAAATTAAATAATTACCTTTAAATTAATTTATTTTAAAAATTAAGGAAATGGAAATGAAAGTTCGTGCTTCAATTAAAAGATTATGCAGAAACTGTAAAATTATTAAACGTAATGGTAGTATTCATGTAATTTGTAGTATTGAACCAAGACATAAACAACGACAAGGTTAAGAAAAATATTTTTCTTAAAAAATTTAATTTAGTTATTTAAATTAGTCTGTCAATTTTTTTCGAATAAGTTTATAATTATTTGAATACCTTGAAAATTGTTTTTTTTAATGTAGTTATATAATATTTAACTTTAGGAGTTTATAAGTGGCCCGTATAGGAGGTATTAATATCCCTGATCATGAACATACTATAATTGCATTAACATCAATTTATGGGATTGGTAAATCTCGCTCACAATCAATTTGTGCAGCAAGTGGTATTTTTGAGCATGTTAAGATTAGTGAGTTATCCGAAGAACAAATTGATAAGTTACGTAGTGAAGTTACTAAATATATTATTGAAGGTGATTTACGTCGTGAAATTACCTTAAATATTAAGCGTTTGATGGATCTTGGTTGCTATCGTGGTTTACGTCATCGTCGCGGTCTTCCTGTACACGGTCAACGAACTAAAACTAATGCGCGCACTCGTAAAGGTCCGCGTAAGCCGATCAAAAAATAAATCGGAATATTAAATATAATGACAAAAATACCTATTCGTGCGCGTAAGCGCACAAGAAAACAAATTTTAGATGGTGTGGCTCATATCCATGCTTCTTTTAATAATACAATTGTTACTATTACAGATCGTCAAGGTAATACATTGGGTTGGGCAACAGCAGGTGGTTCTGGTTTTCGTGGTTCTCGTAAATCTACTCCATTTGCTGCTCAAGTTGCAGCAGAACGTTGTATTGAAGCAGTAAAAGAGTATGGGATTAAAAATTTAGAAGTTATGGTAAAAGGACCAGGACCTGGCCGTGAATCAACTATTCGTACGTTAAATGCAGCTGGGTTTCGTATTACCAATATTACTGATGTAACCCCGATCCCTCATAATGGTTGTCGTCCACCAAAAAAACGTTGTGTTTAATTATACAACGTTTTTAGTATTATTGGAGAAAAAATGGCTAGATATTTAGGTCCTAAGCTAAAATTAAGCCGTCGCGAGGGTACAGATCTTTTCCTTAAATCTGGTGTTCGCGCGATTGATACAAAATGTAAATTAGAACAGGCGCCAGGACAACATGGTGCTCGTAAATTACGTTTATCTGATTATGGTATCCAGTTACGTGAAAAACAAAAAGTTCGTCGTATTTACGGTATCATAGAACTTCAGTTTCATAATTATTATAAAGAAGCAACTCGATTAAAAGGTAACACAGGTAAAAATCTTTTAAATTTACTTGAAAGTCGCTTGGATAATATCGTTTATCGTATGGGATTTGGCGCAACAAGAGCAGAAGCACGTCAAATGGTTAGTCATAAAGCTATTATGGTAAATCATCAACTAGTTAATATTGCTTCTTATCAAGTTTCCGAGAATGATATTATTAGTATTCGTGAAAAAGCGAGAAAACAATCTCGTATTAAGGCTGCTTTAGAGCTTTCTGAACAGCGAGAGAAGCCAAGTTGGTTAGAAGTTGATGCTAGTAATATGAAAGGTATATTCAAACATATTCCTGAACGTACCGATTTATCTGCTGATATTAATGAACACTTGATTGTTGAGCTTTACTCTAAGTAAAGCTTAATACCAAAGAGAGGATATAATGCAGGGTTCTGTAACAGAGTTTCTTAAACCTCGCCTGGTTGATATTGAACAAATTAGTTTGACGCATACTAAGGTAACCCTTGAACCATTAGAACGTGGTTTTGGCCATACTCTTGGGAATGCACTACGTCGTATTTTACTTTCTTCTATGCCGGGTTGTGCTGTTACTGAAGTTAAAATTGATGGTGTATTACATGAGTATAGTACTAAAGAAGGTGTACAAGAAGATATTTTAGAAATTCTTCTTAACCTTAAAGGACTGGCTGTAAAAATTCACGATAAAGATAAAGTTATTTTGACTTTGAATAAATCTGGAATTGGCCCTGTAACTGCTGCAGATATTATTTCTAATGATAATATTGAAATTATTAAACCACAACATGTTATCTGTCATCTAACTGATGAAAGCACTACTATTAACATGTACATTAAAATACAGCGCGGTCGTGGATATGTACCAGCTTCTTCTCGTCTTCATTTAGAAGAAGACAATCGTTCAATTGGCCGTTTATTAATTGATGCATGCTATAGTCCTGTAGAACGTATTGCTTATAATGTTGAAGCAACGCGTGTAGAACAACGTACTGATTTAGATAAATTAATTATTGAAATGGAGACTAATGGCACAATTGATCCAGAAGAAGCAATTCGAAGAGCAGCAACTATATTAGCTGAACAACTTGAAGCTTTTATTGATTTACGTGATATTACTAATATTGAAGTTAAAGATGAAAAGCCAGAATTTGATCCAATTTTATTACGTACAGTTGATGATTTAGAATTAACTGTTCGATCTGCTAATTGTTTAAAGGCAGAAGCTATTCACTATATTGGTGATTTAGTTCAGCGAACTGAAATTGAGTTACTTAAAACACCTAATCTTGGTAAAAAATCACTTACTGAAATTAAAGATGTTTTAGCGTCAAGAAATTTATCATTAGGTATGCGTTTAGAGAATTGGCCTCCAGTAAGTATTATTGATGAATAAAATTACAGGTTAATTTTTTAGTAAAAAGGATAAAATAATGCGTCATCGTAAGAGTGGTCGTCAATTAAATCGAAGTTGTAGTCATCGTAAAGCTATGTTTCGTAATATGGTTAGTTCTTTAGTTCGTTATGAAGTTATCAAGACAACTTTATCAAAAGCAAAAGAATTACGTCGTATTATTGAGCCATTAATTAGTCTTGCAAAGATCGATAGTATAGCCAATCGCCGCTTAGCATTTTCTGATATTAGAAATAATGAGATTGTAGCAAAATTATTTAATGAACTTGGACAACGTTTTTTAAATCGTAAAGGTGGTTATACTCGTATAATGAAATGTGGTTTCCGTGTAGGCGATAATGCAGCTATGGCTTACATTGAGCTTCTCGATCATACTATTTAATATAAAATTAAATATAAATAATTATAAATAAGTTTTTAATTACATAAAAACCTGAATTAAATTCAGGTTTTTATGATTTAAAAATTAATTTTTTATTATTTTAATATTTATAATTAATCATATAAGAATTAAATTATTAAATCTATAAATATAAATACAATTTATTTATATAAAAATATAATTTAGTAAAACATTAAGATTATAAGATTTATTTTATTCATTATATAAATCAATTAAATTTAATTAGAATTAAATTTAATTGATTTATATTTTTGTTATTACTTCTACTTATTATATTTATTAGTACTTAAAAAATATTATAGATATTTAATTTTATTGAAGATTAATAATTAAAATTATAAAAATAAAAAGAAATAAATTTTTAAATTTAAAATGCTTAGTATAGTTTATTGATAATTATTCATTAATATATAAAAATTCATCTATTTAGTTCTAGAATTTATTAAAAATAATTTATATTAATAAATAATAACTAATATAAATATTTATATATAAAATTTATTTAACACTTTATTTTATAATATTTTTTAAAAAATATTATAAAATAAAATATATTATTAGTTTATTTTATTTTAATTATTACTTTATTTTAATATATTATTGATTTTATTTATAATATTAAAATAAAATTTTTCTTATTATAACAAGAAATTTAAATATTTTTAATAAAAATAAATGCATTATTTTTAGTTTTTTTTAAGAAAAGAATAAAGTTTATTAAATTAATTTTACAATAAATAATTAAAATAAAATAATTATAATATCATGAATAAAAAAATAATTTCGACAAATATTGTTTTAATGATAAAAATTAAAATTAAAATAATAATATTTTATTATAAAATTTATTTTTTAAAATTCATAATTATTTCCAATAATAATTAATACATAATATAATTTTTATAAAAAAAATAAGTTAGGTTGAAATATTTTTTCTACTTTAGAGGTATATTTTTTATCAGTAATAAATATGATAATATGATCATTTTGTTTAATAATATGATAGTTATTCGCAATAATGACTTCTTTATTATGAATAATAGCTCCGATAATTGTACCTGGAGGAAGTTTTATTTCTGAAATTTTTTTACCAATAACTTTTGATGTATTCTTATCACCACGAACGATAACTTCTATAGCTTCAGCAATACCATTGTGTAAAGATGAAACATTGATTATATTGTCTTTACGAACATAACTTAATAAAGCAGAAATTGTTGCTTGTTGAGGAGATATTACAATATCAATAACTCCTCCTTGTACAAGATCAAAATAAGCAGAACGCTGAATAAGAACCATAACTTTTTTTGCGCCCATTTTCTTTACAAGCATAGCTGACATAATATTAGCTTCATCATCATTAGTTAACGCTATAAAAACATCTATTTGTTCAATATGTTCTTCTGCCAATAGCTCTTGATCTGAAGCATCACCATAAAATACAACTGTATCATGTAATAATTTTGCTAGTTCTGTTGCTCTTTTTTGATCATGTTCTATTAATTTAACACTATAATCTTTTTCTATCTTTTTTGCTAAACCTGCACCAATATTACCACCACCAACTATCATAATTCTTTTATATGGTTTTTCTAAACATTGTAATTCATTCATAACAGTAGTAATATATTCAGTAATTATAATAAAAAAAATTTCATCACCTACTTCGATAATTGTAGATCCCTGTAATTTAATAGATTTATCTTGACGAAATATTGCAGTAACTTTAGCATCAATATGTGGTAAATGTTCACGTATATTTGAAATGCAATTACCGACTGATAAACCACTATAATAAGCTTTTACAGCAACAATACTTACTTTACCATTTGCAAAATTAACAACTTGAAGTGCACCAGGATATTGAATTAATCTATAAATATAATCAATAATAAGTTTCTCTGGTGAGATAAGATAATCAATTGGTATATTATTAGAAGTAAAAAGTTTTTCACTTTCTTTAATATATTCAGATGCACGTATTCTAGCAATTTTATACGGAGTATTAAAAATAGAATAAGCGATTTGGCATGCAATCATATTAGTTTCATCTGAATTTGTTACAGCAATTAACATATCAGCATCTTCAGCTCCAGCTTCTTTTAAGATCATAGGATATGAACAATGACCATTAACAACTCTTAGATCTAATTTATCTTGTAATTGTCGTAAACGCTCAGTATTAATATCTATGATAGTGATATCATTATTTTCATTAATTAAATTTTCCGCAAGTGTTCCACCAACTTGTCCTGCACCTAATATGATAATTTTCATTATATTTTATCTCACTGCCAAATTGAGTTTTTGTTCAAAATAGTAGTGTTAATTTTTTATTAGAGAAGTATAAAAAAAACCATCTCCTCCATCTTGACTTGGTAATATTTGTTGACCTAATCCAATACTATTATTTAAAGATGCTTCAGGATGATAAATAAGAAATTTTTGTATTTGTTCTTTATTTTCATTTGGTAAAATAGAACAAGTAGAATAAACTAAGATACCATTTTTTTTTAAAAAAGGCCAAATAGCTTCTAGCATTTCATATTGTAATTTAACTAACTTTGGAATATCTGTCTGTTTTTTTAACCATTTTATATCTGGATGCCTACGAATAACACCTGTTGAAGAACAAGGTACATCTAATAATATACGATCAAATTTTGCATTTAATATCCATTTTATCGGCGTTCGGCCGTCACCAATAATAACTTTTGCATGTAATTTTAATCGATTAAGATTTTCTTGAATACGTTTTATTCGTATCTGATCAACATCAACTGCTAAAACATTAGCTTTTGGAGCAATTTCTAATATATAAGTCGTTTTACCACCAGGGGCCGCACAAAGATCAAGAATATATTCACCATTTTTAGGAGCTAATAATTCAACGCATCGTTGAGAAGATAGATCTTGAATTGTAACCCATCCCTTATTAAATCCAGGTAATTGATTAATTGTATAAGGTTTTTTTAATTTAATAGCAAACTTACTATTATTGTTTAAAGTACCATTTATACCAGTTTTTTTTAATAATATTAGATAATCATTAGTTGAATGATATAATTGATTTACTCTTAGCCACATAGGTGGTTTTTTGTTATTAACATTAATAATTTCTTCCCATTGAGTAGGATAAACTTGTTGTATTTTTTCTAATAACCATTTAGGATGTAAATAATTATTTATATTATTATTAACTCTTTTATTTAAAAATTTTTTTTGTCGTTGAAATTCTCTTAATACACCATTAATTAAGTTTTTTAATTGAGGAAATTTCAATATTACAGTAGCATTAACTGTTTCTGCTAATACAGCATAAGATGGAATACGAGTAAAATGAAGTTGATAAATCCCTACCATTATAAGATAATGGATAATTCGTTGTTTTTTTTTCAATGGTTTAATCATTAACTGCTGAATAAACCATTCTAATAAAGGTAATACTCTAAGTATACCAAAACTAAGTTCCTGTAAAAGTGATTTATCTTTATCTGATATATTTTTTTTGTATTTTGGAAGCACAATGCTTAATGATTGTTTTTGATCAATAACATTATCAATAACTTTTGCACAAATACCTCTAAGATTATAATATTTTTTATTCATATTGAATAAGAAAATTTCTTTTTAACTGTAATATAAGTAAGAAATTTATTTTTAGTTTTATTGTAATTTTGAATTTATCACTCTTCCAGGAAAAAATAATTCTTTACGAGAGTTTAGAAAATCGTTTATTAACATTATTTTTTTACCTGCTGGTTGTATTTTTAAAATATTTAATATATTTTTTCCTGTTGCCACTTTAATTCCTGTTTTATTGACATTTAAAATTGTTCCAGGATATGAATTAATTTTATGATAAATAACATCGGCATATAACACTTTAATAAGTTGGTTTGAAAAAACAAAATAACTTGATGGCCAAGGATTAAATGCTCGGATACATCTTTCAATTTCTTCAGCAGAAAGAGTCCAATCAATTAATGCTTCATCTTTATTTAATTTTTTAGCATAAATAGCAAATTTATCATTTTGTTTTTCTGGCTTTATTTGACCTGAAGTTAGTAAATCAAGAGTATGTATGAGTGCAATAGGACCAAGTCTTAAAAGTTTTTTATAAAGTGTTTCAGTTGTATCTTTTAGTTCAATAGAACAACTTATTTTATAAAGTATATCACCAGTATCAATATTAACATCCATTTGTATAATTGTAATGCCTGTTTTTTTATCAGAAGCTAAAATTGAACGTTGAATTGGTGCAGCTCCTCTCCAACGAGGTAATAATGAACAATGAACATTTAAGCAACCCATTGGTAGTATATTTAATACAACTTCAGGTAAAATTAAACCATATGAAACAACAATCATAACATCAGCATGATGATTTTTAATCCAATCCTGATTTTCTTTTGTTTTTAGTGTTATTGGCTGAAGAATAGGAATACGAGCTTTTTTTGCTAATATTTTTACTGGACTTAATATAATTTTTTTTCCTCTTCCTACCGGTTTATCTGGTTGTATTAAAACACCAACAACTTTATATTTATCTTTTTTATTTAATAAAACTGCTAAATGTTGTTCTGAAAAATCATTAGTACCAGCAAAAATAATTCGTAGATAGTTTGACACGTAAAGATTCCTATATTATAAAACATGATAAGTATTATTTTAATATTTTATTTTTTAAATATTTAATCTTTTTTATTTTATACATAATATATTAACATTTTAATACAGAAAGATAATCAATGAATAATTTTCCATTTAAATGATCTATTTCATGTTGAATACAGATAGCAAGTAGATTATCTATTTCTAATTTAAATATTTTACCATTAATATCTAAAGCTTTAATTTTAATCCATTTTGCACGTGGTACAAATGCCCGTTGTTTTGGTATAGAAAGACAACCTTCTTCAATTTCTATTTTTCCATATGTTTTTAAAATAACTGGATTTATAAGTATCAATTTTTCATTACGAGATTCTGAAATATCAATAACAATAATTCTTTGATGAATATTAACTTGCGTTGCAGCTAAACCAATACCTTCTTCTTCATACATTGTATCAAACATATCATTTATAATATGTTGTATTTTTGCATCAATTTTTTTTACTAATTTTGCAATTTTACGAAGACGCTTATCTGGATAATATAATATATTTAACACTGACATAAATATTTATGACTATATAAAAATAAAAGTTATTTAATATCTATTTTAGACATTTTTTATTATAAATAACAACATTGATTATAAAATATAATATAATTATTATCAATTAAACTTGAAAATATATGGATTTAATAAAAGTATTACTATATATGAAAATATTTTTTATTTTTAATTTATTTAATCTATTAAACTATAAAAATTTATTAAATTAAATAACGTTAAGATTTTATTTTTAGATACATAAGTTACTATTCTTTCATAAGAGAATATAATTTATCATGTAAATTTAAAAAAATATTGATCTTATATAAAAATAAATTGAAATAATTAATTATAAGTTAATTAATTTATTTAGTTAAATTGCATTTATTTATTAAAATAGATATATTTATTATTAATATAATTTTTTATCATTAATAAATAGAAAAAAGATTTTTATCTTTATTTAAATTATTTTAATAAATAATTTAATAATAATTTTATAATAAATAAATTTAATATTTACTTAAAAAATTTTTTAGTTCACAATTAAATTTTTATAAATTAAATAATAAATGCCGATTAAATTAATAATAAAACTATATTAAATAATAATAAAATTATTTTTGTACTAAAAATAAAAAGTTAGATTATTTAACTGAAATATTTAATCTATTAAATCTAATATAGAAGATAACATAAAAGAATAATAATTTATTTTTTATTTTAAAATATTATTAATATGTAAATAAATTATTGTAATAATTAAAGAGTAAAAAGCTCTAATCTATAAAGTATTTATTTTATTAATAAAATATTTTATCATATTATACTTGTTAAGTAATATGATAAGTTTAATCACTTATAAAAATAATTTATTAGTTATAAATTATATTTTTTATTATTAAAATTTAACTAAGAAATAATATTATTTTTATTTTTATTAAATTCATTTGATCCAAATATTTAAAATAAAGTAAAATCTAAAAACAATTTTTTAAGTAAAATAGGATAAATAAAGTAAATATTTTTAGTTTTTATTGTAAAAAATTTTTTAAAAATTATAAATATTTTTATATTATTTTTTTAATTATTCTAAATTTAATTATATTAAGTTACTGAAATAGTTAATAATTAAATAAATAATTAAAATAATATTTACTTATTTTATTTAAAATCTAGATATTATTTTTTGTTGAAACGACAATTATTTAAAATATTTTCTATTAATTACATATATTATTTTTTAATCTGAGGATACAAAATTAATTAATAAACTTAATAAAATATTAATTAAATATACTACAATTTTAGAATAATAATTTTTTACAAAAATATCATATTTTAAAAAAATATTAATAGATATAATATTTATTTTAAATATTAGTTTATATTTAATATTAAATTAATTTATAATAAATATTTTATTAATATCTTTTAATAAAATATTTTTAATAAAAAATAATAAATTTTATACAAACAAATTATATACTAAATAGTGTAATAAAATATATGAAATAAATTATTATGTTTGATAATAAATCTTTTTTATTTAAAAATATTATTATAGCATTAAATGAAGGAAAGGTTATTGCATATCCTACAGAAACAGTTTTTGGTTTAGGATGTGATCCTAATAACGAAAAAGCAATTCGTCAGTTATTTTTATTAAAACAACGTCCTTTAGACAAAGGATTAATTTTAATAGCTGGAAATTATAAGCAATTAAGATCTTATATTGACATTAATAAATTGACTAATTTACAGAAAGAAATGATACTTTTAACAAGACCTAAACCTATAACTTGGGTGGTACCTGTTAAAAAAAATATACCAAAATTATTAACAGGAAAATTTAATTCACTTGCGATTCGTATTACAAATTTTGAATTAATCAAAAAACTTTGTTTTTTATATAAAAAGCCATTAATTTCAACTAGTGCCAATTTAAATGGATTACCACCATGTAAAACAAAAGAAGAAGTTATTAATCAATTTAATTCTCAAGTATCTATTTTAGATGGTTATATCGGAAGACATAAAAATCCATCTGAAATTAGAGATATAATAACAGGTCATTTGTATCGAAAAGGTTAATATAAATGAAAAAATTTGCAGGATTTGGAAACCCAGTAATACATAGTAAATCACCATTTATTCATAAATTATTTGCTAAGCAAACTGGTATTAAATGTGATTATAAAAAATATTAGTTCTTTCAAATAAATTTGAAGAAAAATTAAATATTTTTATCAAGGAGGAAGTGGAGTAATTATTATTTTGCCTTTTAAAAAACTAGCATATCATAAAGTTGATATATTAACTAAATAAACTAAAATATGTGGATCAGTTAATACTATCAAGAAATTAGATAATCATAGATTACTAGGTGATAATACAGATGGAATAGGTTTAATTTTAGATCTTAAACGTTTGAATTTTATTAAGAAAGGAATGAATATATTAATAATTGGCGCTGGCAGAGCGGCGCAAAGTGTTATAACTCATATTTTTAAATTATAGATGTCAAATAACAATTACGAATCGAACATTTAATAAAGCAAATGAATTAGCAAAAAAAATTTTCTATTATAGGAGATATAAAAGCATTAATGTTAAAATCTATTTATTTATCTGAATATGATTTAATTATTAACTCGATATCTTCTGGTATCATAGGAGAAGTTCCTATTATTTCATCTAACATATTTAAGAAAAATATCTTTTGTTATGATATGATTTATTGGTTAAATGAAACACCATTTTTAATATTAGCAAAAACTAATAGAGTATTAAAATATGCTAATAGTATTGGTATGTTAATCTTTCAGGCAGCTTTTTCTTTTAAATTATGGCATGGTAAATTACCTAATATTTCATTTATATTAAATCGGTTAAAATTGTTAATATGAATTAATTAACTTTTAAAAAATATTATATTAATAATTAAAGATAGATTTTATAATAAATTTATAGATTATTATTTTTCTAATTATTTAGATTAAATTTTGATTAAATTAAGAATTTTAATTTTTTAATTATTTCATAAGTTTTATTTATATAATCTAAATTAGTTATATTAAGATAATATAATTTTTCTTAATTTTTTAATTGTTTAAATATTTAAATTTATATGAATTGAATATTATTACTAATAAAATATTTATATAGTATAATTTTATGCTAAATATTATTGTTATCTAAAAACAATAAGATATTTTTGTTAATTACGTTATCTAATTTTTAAAATAAAACAATAATTTATATAGAATATTAGTTTTTTTGTTTTACAAAAAATAAATTTAATAAAATTAATTTTTAACTAGTAATTATAAGTTTATTTTTATTTTTTTTAAAAAACTAAAAATTAAATAAATACAATAAAATCAATTTTTATTTTATAGAATTTTAATTAATTAATATAAAATATTTTCATGTAAATAAAAATATAAAACATCTAAACAAAATTAAATATATATTTATGTTATAAAAATCTATTCATTAATAAATTGGTATAAAATAAATTAACTTAAATTAATTCTATCGAGTTTATATAAATAATTAAAAATTATTACTTAATTTTAAAGATAAAAACGTAAAATCAATTTTAAAATTAAGATTATTTTATTCTTTATAATCTAGTTAAATAATATATGTAAATATTTATAAAAATTTAAAAATTAGATTTTTAATAGCGATAAATAGTTAATTTATAACAAAATATTAATAAAAAATTTTATTTTTAATAAAAAACACTTTTAGAAGAAAATATAATATATGTATATTACTAAAATTTAATTAAATATTTTTATCAAGATGAATTATCTTAAAATACAAATAATTAAAACTATGAAAAAGCGAACTTTAAATAATTAATAATAGTTAAAATAATTAACAATACAATATAATCATTAAAAAATGAAATTTAAAAAATTTTAGTTTAATTTTTAAAATAAATATATATGAGTTAATTATTAGATATAATAAAATTTATCTAAGTAAAATTTTTAATAGAATTAAGATTATAAAATATAATCTAGATTATCATTAAAAAAATAATATTTATATTTATATTCTATAATAAATATACAAATTTTTTATAATTATATTATATTTATGAATTTTTTTTTGAAATATCGCATGTTTTTATTTATAAAAATATATTAAAATTAATATTTTAATAATTATAATATTGGTAATAAAAGTAATGCAGGATAATATTTATATAAATAACTTAAATCTAATTTTATAGATATGAAACGTTTATTAAAATTATTAAATAAAATAATATATATAACTAATAAAATTAAATATGAAATATATTAATATTCTATATATATAGAAATATTAAAGTTTAAATGAAATTAAATAAAAAATTTTATTAATTAATATCAAAGAATTATAAAATAACGTGTTTAATTTTAGATGTCAAAAATAAATCAAATTAAAATATAATTAATTCTCTATTAGAGATATTTAAATAACGAGCTATATATTTATTTTTGATTATTAAATTATAAAGCATTGTTATTTAAATATATTATCTAATTCAAATTTATTAACTTTATATAAAACTCTAAATATTTGATAGTACTTTACCTAAAAATATAGAATATATTTGATGATATTGATCATAAAAATAAAATATTTTAAACAATTAGATAAAACTTTAAAATCATAGTTAAATAGAAAGATATTTTTTTCGATTAGATCGAAAAATTTAAATAAATAAATAATATTCTATTTTAGAATTAATAATTATTTAAAAATGGCGAATAAGTTATTTGTAATTAAAAATTTATATATTGAAAAGATACATAATATTTTATAAAATATAAAAATATATATATTTTTATTAAATTTAGTAAAAATATACTTTTTTTTAAAAAATAGAGGTATATTTAAGATAATATAATAAAAATGGTAAAATATTTAATTAAATCTTTATTAAAAGTTTAATATTATTTAATATTAATATTAAATAATCAAAATAAATAAGATATATATTGGAATATATCTTTTTATATTTTAATCTTAAAATATAGTTCACTAATCATAATTAATAGTAATATATATTTAATAATTTAAGTATTTTATTTTTATTTTAAAATATAAAATATATTTTTAATTATATTTTTATAAAAATAATAAAAATATAACTATTTCTTTTTCAAAGTAGCACATAATATAAATTTAGATATTATATAAAGTAATTTATTTTATGTTATTTATAGATAATAGGTATAATAAATATATTAATAATATATAAGGCTCTGAATTATACTAATAACGTAGTTTTATAAAAGTTAACTGATATAGATAAAAAGAAATAATCATTGAAAGTATATGATAAATAATAATTTTAACTTGATAAAACTGAAATATTTTAAGTTATAAAACAAGTAAAAAATAATATTAAATTTTTTAATAGCAAATAACATAACTTAATATGATCTAAGTCTTACTTTATGTAAAATTAAAAAATAAAATACAAACATAACATTAATTATAAATCATATAATATTTTTTAAAAAAAAAGAATATTTGTTATATTTTAATTATATAAAATTGCTATTTTATTATTTTTTAATATTTAATATTAAAAAATTAAATTAAATTATCAGAGAATACGGCGTATTAATCTATCAATACGCATTCTACGTAAACGATGGATAAACTTTTTAACTTTTACTGGATAACGTTGAATATTTTCAAGTTCTTTGTAATGTTTCATTACATAAGTATTAGCTATTATACATTTTAATTCTTTATTTTTTTGGTATAGTAAAACTTTTTTTGGATCATGAATTAATATTGCATTTTCTAAATCTAATCCCCATGCTCGTGGATTAAGATTATTACCAGTTATTAATTGCCAGGTATTATCTATCCAAATTCCTTTTAAATGATAACTATTTTCACCATCTTTCCATAATCTAATTGTTAATTGTTGGTTATCAACAAAATATTGTAATTGATAGATAAATCGACGTAGATTAATTTCATATAAATAAGGTAATGCGCTAATAATTTGAAAAGGTTCTTCTGGTGGAAGATAAAAATCATTAGCTGTTTTATCACCAATAATAATTTCAATTTTCTTTCCATTACGTAACAAATTACTAATTATACGCGTTAAAATAGTAGGTAAATTAAAGTAAGGCGTACAAACAGTCATTTTTTTTTCTGTACTATTCATTAAATGTGTAATAACTTTGTTTAATTTATTTTTTTTACCTAAACCAATTAATGGAGTTACTGTTAATTCTTCACCTGTAGCGTTGTTTTGGAATTCATAGCAACAATTTTTTAAACTATGACGGAATTGTTTAATTAAATTTTTAATTTTAGTGTTACGTGGACGATTGGCTTGATTTAATCGATGAATAGCAGGCGAAGATAGCAAGATTTTATCTATAAATCTCTTCATTGTTGCAGCTAATTGAGTATTATTTAATATATGATAACGATCATAACGATAACGTTGGTGTTGTTTGAAATATACATCATTAATACTGGCACCACTATATATAACAGTATCATCGAAAATAAATCCCTTTAAATGTAATACTCCTAGAGCTTCACGTGTATTAATAGGAATACCAAAAATCTCTATATCTAGTCCTGGATGAGCTATCGCCATTTGATAATACCAATCAGCATTAGTTGTAGTAACATTTGTACCAATTCGACCACGTTGGGCACGATGCCAATCAAGCATTATTTTTATATCTAATTCTGGTCGTTCTGTTTTTGCTTGATAAAGCGCATTTAATATATTTCTCCCTGTATCATCATGTTCAAGATATAGAGCAGTAATATAAATATATCGTTGAGTATTAGCAATTTTTTCTAACAAAGCTTTACGAAAACTTTCTATTTGGTAAAGAGTAATAATGCCAGTAGCAGATTGAGATAATTTTGCTAATTTATCAAGATATTGTTGATGCTTTATTTTTTTTGATTTGAACAATATCACAGTTTAAATTTTCTCTTTTTTAATGTAGTAAATTATATATTTTATTTAGTTTTTAGTTTAAAATCTTTAAAAATTAATAATTTATGATATAATTAATTTATTTTTATATTTGTTAATCTTAAATATATTAATCGATTATTTAATTATTGTTTATAATTTTAAATTAAAGTTGATCGTATTATATTTAAATTGAAATATTGAGATTAAAATTTAACTTTCTGTTAGTCATAGTATTTTTGTTTTTTAAAATATGATAATTATACTAAATTAATAAATATTTAAATTATCATTATATTTAATAATTTTATTCATTATTAATATTTAAGTGTATTATTTTATATAAAAATATGCAAAATTAATAAATTTGTTTATTAATTATTAATTTTTTATTATTTGGACTATCTTGATAATTTTAAATATTAAATCAATGGCAATAAAAATTATTTATCTATAGTAATAAATTTATGATATATATGTAGTTATTACATATAAAAATTAATAATGAAAATTATTATTCTAATATTAATTTTTAGTTTTAATTTAATATCTTGATTATTTAATAAAATTAAAAGAAACAAAATAATATTTTATTTAACTTTTATTTTTTTTTTAATTTAACATAACCACTTTATTTATTGGATACTTTATAGTAAAAGATATTAAGTTATAATGTTAGTAAAGAATTAATTAGTTTAATTAAAAATTTTTATTTAATTTTTTATTATTTAAATAAAGTATAATATTTTAAATATTAAGTGATATATAAAATAATATAATTTTAAAATAAATTAAAAAATTTAATTTTATATATTATATAAAATATACTATTTTCATAGTTAGTATATAGATTTTTATTATATTAATAATTAATTTAATAGGTAATATTAATATTTAATTATTTTTATTACAAAATGTTCTATATATTTTTATATAAATAATAATAGTTTTTATATTAGATAACTTAGAATATATTTTATTTTATTAAAATATTAAAATGCATTTTTAAATTTATTATATTTAATATATCAACCAACTAAATATAGTTAATTATTTATTTTTAAATATGTTAAAATAATTTAAATAATCTTTTTATAGTAATAAAATAATAGATTCTATTTTATTAAAAAAATAAATAAATAATATAAAATTATCACCTTTATCATCTAAACATAAATTTTTACGTTTATTTATTTTTAATATTATAATAGAAGATTAGATAATTTCTTAATTGAATATTTAAATAAAATTATATTATTTTCAATAACATCAATAAATTATCTAAAATAAAAATACATTTTATAAATATTAATTTATAAGTATTTAAATAATTTAAAGATAAATTTAGAGTTTTATTTTTTTAATTCATTAATTTTTATTATATATTAAGATGGTATACAAGTTATATTTAATATTATTAATTTTATTTTAATAAATTATTTACACTTTTTAAAAATAAAACTTATAAAATAATATTATTGTTAGTTATAGATAGAGAGATTAATACGATTAGTATTTTGTTGTTACCTATATCAAATAATAAATTATAAAATAATTTATTATTTGAATTTTTATCTTATAATTTATTTTTATATTTTATTCATATAAATATTAATATTTATATGAAATTAATCATTAATAATTAAAATATAAATATGCTAATTTTATTTTATTATCTAATAAATCACTCTATTATAGATCGATTTAAATTTAATAGTTTTTTTAAAAATAAATAATTTATTTAAAAATAAAATTTATTATTAAATATTTGTAATATTATTTTATAATTAAAAAATTTTCAAAAATTTCTGTTATTATATATTAATTTAAAATTAATTTATAATTAATGGTTAAAAGATATATGTATTTATAGTAAATATTTGGCTTATTAATGGATATTTAATATTATTACAATAAAATAATTATTCATATTTATCTTATTTAATATGTCTTTTTTTATATTTTTATAAAATTAAGTAAATAATAATAAATATTAAAATTAATTATATTGAGAATAAAAGATATTGCAATATATTTTAATAAAAATTATATTTATTAAACAATTATATTTTATTTTAATATAAAATACTATTTTTATAAAATAAATAAAATTAAATATTAATAATAAACATAATTATATTTTCTTAATAATTTAATTAAATTATTTTTTTTGATGTATTTTATTATTAATTTCCGCTTTTAATATTTATATATAAAATTTTACAATAAATAAATATTTAATCAACTAAAAATAAAATAAAAAATAATAAATATTAGTTTATAATTTAAAATTATATTAACTAAATAAGTTAATTTTTAATTAATAATAACTTTTATTATTTTAATTTTAGTGTTGATATTTTTTGATAAAATCATTATATTATAAATTTTAATAAAATATTATTATTTATATTTTTTATTTATTCGTAAAAATGTTTTTATAAATTTTTATGATTCTAATAAATATATAATCAAATTTGATAGATTTAATTTTTATCTGATTTTTTAAAATTAAAAAATTAATAAAATTATTGTAATAAATTTTATTATAGATTTAAGTTTTAATCTTTACTAATAAAATAAATTTAAATATAAATAATAAAGTATAATTAAAATAATTATAATATACATATTATTTATAATTAATTTTTTATTAATCGCATTATAAATATGCACTTTTATTAAGATTATTTTTTATTTTATTAAATTTATTATATAAATAAATATTTCTTATAATAACCGAGATACTAATATAATAATATTAAATATATTAAATATATTATGTACTTTAACTATTTGAAAAATAAATATTAATAAAGTTACCTTTTAAACTATTTAAAATAATAAAAATTCAATCTTTAATAATAATTATTGCTAATATAGCGATTTAAGATTTATTTATCTATAAAACAATTACTGATAGTTATCTATTAAATCATAAATATAGATATTTTATATTTTTTAATATAATAATAATTAAGTATATAATTAATCGTTTTATGCTAAAAAAATAAAAAAATATTATTAATATTCTTTTTTTAAAATAAAAAGACTAATTTTTATAATATTAATTAATTATAATAATTTTTTATAAAAATTATTATCTTAAAAATAAATGAATTTAATATCTTTTATTATAATAAAAATTAAACATAATACATGTTATTATATTATACTTTGAATTTATTTAGCTATTTTTTATTTCTATTAAATAGAAATATTAATAATATTAGAAGTTCCAATCTTCATCTTCTGTAGTAATAGTTTTTCCAATAATATAAGAAGAACCTGATCCAGAAAAAAAATCATGATTTTCATTTGAATTTGGTGATAATGCTGATAAAATTACTGAATTAACATTTGTCATTATTTTTGGAAAAAGTGATTCATAGCCTAAATTCATTAATGCTTTATTAGCATTATAGTGAAGAAAATTTTTTACATCTTCTGTCCAACCAATATCATCATATAAAGATTCACTATATTTTATTTCATTTTCATATAGATTTAATAGTAATAAATAAGCAAAATCTTTTATTTCTTCTTTTTCTTTATCACTATATTTAATTAATGATTTTTGAAATTTATATCCGATATAATAGCCATGAATTGCTTCATCTCTAATTATTAGTCGAATTAAATCAGCAGTATTTGTTAATTTTCCTCTGCTTGAAAAATACATTGGTAGATAAAATCCAGAATAAAAGAGAAATGACTCAAGAAAAACACTGGCAATTTTTTTCTTAAGTGGATGAGCATTATAATAATGCTCTAATATTAAATTGGCTTTTTTTTGTAAAATAGTATTTTCTTCACTCCACTGATAAGCATTATCAACATCGGAACTTAAACAAAGGGTTGAAAATATAGAGCTGTATGAACGAGCATGAACTGCTTCCATAAAAGTAATATTTGACATAACAGATTTTTCATGAGGTGTTAAGGCATCTTTCATCAATGAAGGTGCTCCTACATTATTTTGGATGGTATCTAATAAAGTTAAACCAGTAAAAATACGTATTGTTAATTCTTTTTCTTTTTTTATTAAAGTATTCCAAGTTGGAATATCATTTGAAAGAGGAATTTTTTCTGGTAACCAAAAATTTGTAGTTAATTTATTCCATACTTCTAGATCTTTATCATCTTCAATATGGTTCCAATTAATTGTATGTATTATTGAATTTTTTATCGCCATTTGTTAAACCTATAAATTATAGTATACATGAAACGCAGTCTTTAACCTTTGTTCCTTCTAATGTTGATTGTTGGATACGAATATAATAAAGTGTTTTAATTCCTTTTTTCCAAGCATATATTTGAGCACGATTAATATCTCGAGTAGTTGCATTATCAGTAAAGAAAAGAGTTAATGATAATCCTTGATCAACATGTTGAGTAGCAGCAGCATAAGTATCAATAATTTTTTTAGTACCTATTTGATAAGCATCTTGATAATATTCTAAATTTTCATTTGTTAAATAAGGGGCTGGATAATAAACACGTCCAATTTTACCTTCTTTACGAATTTCAATTCGCGCAACAATAGGGTGAATACTTGAAGTTGAGTTATTAATATAAGAAATAGAACCAGTTGGCGGGACAGCTTGTAAATTCTGATTATAAATCCCGTAATTCATAATAGATTTTTTAAGTTTTTTCCAATCATTAGAATTTGGGAGATGAATACCTGCACATTGAAATAATTGTTTTACTTTTTCAGTTTTAGGTTTCCATTGTTGATTAATATATTTATCAAAATATTCTCCAGAAGCATATTTAGAATATTCAAAACCGTTAAAATACTGTTGACGTTCAATAGATAGTTTATTAGATGCCTGTAATATATAATAAGTTACTGTATAAAAGTAGATATTTGTGAAGTCAATTCCTTCTTCTGAACCATAATGAATATGCTTACATGCAAGATAAGCATGTAAATTCATTTGCCCTAAACCAATAGCATGTGATTTTTTATTAGCTTCTTGAATAGAAGGTACTGATTGAATTTGACTAATATCTGAAACAGCTGTTAATGCTTTAATGGCAATTTCAATTGAATGAGCAAAATTAGGAGAATCCATTGTTTTAACTATATTCATAGAACCTAAATTACAACTAATATCTTTACCTATATAACGATAATTTAAATTTTCATCATAAATACTAGCATCATTAACTTGTAATATTTCTGAACATAAATTACTCATGTTAATTCGTCCATAAATAGGATTTAGACGATTAGCATTATCTTCAAATAAAATATATGGGTAACCTGATTCAAATTGAATTTCTGCTAAAATGAGAAAAAATTTACGGGCACTAATTTTTTGTTTATGAATATTTTTATTATTTACCATTTCTGAATATTTTTCAGTGATATTTATTTCTGACATAGATATGCCATAATAACGTTGAATATCATAAGGTGAAAAAAGGTGCATATCTTGATTATTTTTAGCTAAATGAAAAGTAATATCAGGAATTACTACACCAAGTGATAAAGTTTTAATTCGAATTTTTTCATCAGCATTTTCACGTTTAGTATCTAAAAATTTCAAAATATCTGGATGATGAGCATGAAGATAAACTGCACCAGCACCTTGTCTTGCACCAAGTTGGTTAGCATAAGAAAAAGCATCTTCTAGTATTTTCATTATAGGTACTATACCAGAAGATTGATTTTCAATTAATTTTATTGGTGCTCCAGTTTCACGTAAATTAGTCAATAGAAAAGCTACTCCTCCTCCTCGCTTTGAAAGTTGTAAAGCTGAATTAATAGAGCGACCTATTGATTCCATATTATCTTCTATTCGTAATAAAAAACAAGATACTAATTCACCGCGTTGTTTTTTACCGCAATTTAAAAAAGTTGGTGTTGCTGGTTGAAAACGACCGCTAATAATTTCATCCATCAATTGACTAGCAAATACTTGATTTCCTTGAGCAAGAGTTAATGTAACCATACAAACTCTATCTTCATAACGTTCTAGATAATATCTATTATCAAAGGTTTTTAATGTATAGCTAGTATAATATTTAAAAGCTCCAAGAAATGTTTGAAAGCGAAACTTATAGTTATAAGCTTGCTTAAAAAGTTTTTTAATAAAAATAAATTTATATTGTGCTAATATTTCAGATTCGTAATAATTTTTTCTAACTAAAAAATCTAATTTTTCTTTTAAATTATTAAAAAAAATAGTGTTTTGATTAACATGATGTTGGAAATAATAATGAGTCGCTTGTTTATCTTTATCTAATTGAATTTTATGATTTTTGTCATATAGATTTAACATGGCATTAAGTGCATGATAATCTAATTGTTTATGAGGCTGTATTATCATAAGAAAGCTCCGTATTACTTTGTTTCATTTGTTGTTGCCAAAATTTTTCTAGTCTTTGACGTACTTGTTGAAGATCCCATTCAGTACCTAGTAATTCAAAACGATAGAGCAATGGTACTTGACATTTAGCAGATATAATATTTCCAGCTATAGCATAAGTTTTATAAAAATTACTATTTCCTGATGCAATAACGCCACGTAAAAAATTTCGATTTTTTTGTTGATTTAAAAAATGAATAACGGGTTTAGGTACAGCTCCTATTTTACTTCCGCCACAATAAGTAGGTACTAATAAAACGTAAGGTTGTGTCGCATTTGTTGCTATTTTATTTATATCAATTGGAATGCGTGTAGCAGAAATTCTTAATTTTTGCACAAATCGATGACAATTTTCTGATTTGCTAGAATAATAAATAAGTGATTGTGTTTTCATAATGTAATTTTAGTTATTAGTTAATTGACTAATCATGTTTAGTCGAAAATTTGACCAATGCTCTTATTTGCTATGATAATTAGCAATTGTTGATAACCTAAATTAATAACAAAACATAATGCTTCATGATTTTTTGTTAAACCTACAACATAATAAAATAAATTATTAAATTTGAGAGTTAGATAAGTTGTATTGCATTGTACATAATCTTGTTTACTGTAAATAGTAATAATCATTATTAATTCCTTAATTTAGTTATTATTAAATTTATAATTGAATAACTATTATAAACACTATATCTTGATTTATTTTTTATTCAATAATACTATATATAGTATTATCTTATTTATACTAAGAATTTCTTCTAACCCATTATTTCAGCAAGAAATAAAAAATTAATATTTTTATATATATAGTTTTAATTATTGTCCAATAATAGAAGTGTTTTTGTAAACAAAGATAATTTTACTTGAGAAATAACATCAATTGTTTAAATAGTTCACTATTTTAAGTAAAATTATTATATATTGTAATTATTTTTTTGTTTTTAAATGTTTTTAAATCTTTTATTTTTAAAATAGTTTATAATAATTACATAATTGTTATTATTTTTAGATAAGAAAATAAAAATTTAAAAAATATTTTTTTATAAACTATAAAAAAATATATAAATTTAAATAATAAAAAAATAATTTTTAGTTAAATTAAATTTTATTGAAACTAATTTTAAAAAAATTTTATAGTAATTCATATAAAATTTATATATAGTAAATATTAAAGTTATATAAAATTATCAATTATGTTAAATTTATTAACTTTTATAAAATCGTTGATATTATAAATTTTATAATTTTATTTTGTACTTAAGAGTTTCTTTTTTATCATTGTTTAATTTATTAATTAAACAAATAATTTGACTAATTAATATTATTATCTTAAATATTAAATATTATAAATTTAAATTATAAAATAAGAATAATTAAAAAATAATTAATTTATTAAAATAAATATTTACAAAAATATAATTTATTTAGGTATTAATTTAAATTAAAATTATGATATCAAATATTTATTTAATAATTTAATAGTCTATTAAATTAATGTGTACTTAATATTTATTTTAGTATTAAAGTTAAATTTTATACTATAAATGTTGGAAAAATAACTATTTAAATATAAAATTATTAAAATTTAATTTATTAAATAAATTTATAAAAATTACTAAAAATTAATGATTTATTTTTTATTTTAATATTTAAAAACTAAATCAAAAATTATTTAATTTCTATACCTTTTATTTGTAAATCTGCATGGTAAGATGATCTAACTAATGGACCACAAGCTACATGCGTAAAGCCCATTTTTATTGCTTTGTTTTTTATTTTTTTAAATTCATTAGGACTAACATAACGTTTTACTGATAAATGATATCGACTAGGTTGAAGGTATTGTCCTAAAGTTAACATTGTAACATTATGATGTCGTAAATCGTACATAACATCAATTATTTCTTCATTATTTTCACCCAATCCAACCATTAATCCTGATTTTGTCGGTATTTCAGGATGAATTTTTTTAAAATTTTTTAATAGTTGTAGTGACATTTTATAATTAGCGCCAGGACGAATTTGATGATAAATACGAGGAATACTCTCAAGATTATGATTAAAAACATCTGGCGGAGCAGTTGATAAAATTGTTAATGCGCGATTCATACAACCACGAAAATCAGGTACTAGCGTTTCTATTTTGATATTTGGATTTTTCTTTCGAATAGCATTAATACTGTCAGTAAAATGTTTAGCTCCACCGTCACGTAAATCATCGCGATCAACTGAAGTAATAACAACATATTTTAATTTCATATCTTTAATAATTTCTGCTAACTTTATCGGTTCATTTTGATCTAGAATATTAGGTCGTCCATGAGCGACATCACAAAATGGGCAGCGACGAGTACAGATAGCACCTAAAATCATAAAAGTAGCAGTACCATGATTAAAACATTCAGCAAGATTTGGACAAGAAGCTTCTTCACAAACTGTATGTAGTTTATTTTTACGTATTGTATTTTTTATTTTTTTTATTTTAGATGAATCAATAGGAAGTTTTATTTTTAACCATTTAGGTTTTGGTAAAATTTCTTTATGTTCTGTTATTATCGTTTTAATAGGAATTAATTCCATTTTATCAATATGATGATATTTAATGCCGCGATCTATTTGAATTGGTCTATTCATAATTATGTTAGCTCTATTCTATTTCTATTTTTATTAACAATAGATATATTTTATATAAACAATTTTAATTTTTATTTATAAATTCTTTTAATTTTAATAATTATTAAAATTAAAAGAATTTACTCTATAAGTTGAAATTTTAATAATTTACAAAAATGCTTTGTTAATAAAGGTTTGATATCTTTAATTTTGCTGCCAGGAATTAAATCATTTAATTGCGTCATTTTTATACCAATATGACCACAAGGATTAATATTCTGAAAAGGTGAAAGATCCATATTAACATTTAACGCTAAACCATGAAGCGAACAATTTTTATGAATACGTAATCCAATAGAGCATATTTTTTTTTGCTTAACATAAACACCAGGAGCTTCACGTTGTGCATAAGCAATAATACTAAATTCAGATAAAGTATTAATAACTGTATTTTCTAATATAATAACTAATTCTCTTATACTAATTTTATTACGCTTTAAATCTAATAAAACATACATTATTTGCTGTCCAGGGCCATGATAGGTGATTTTTCCACCTCGATCAGATTGGATGACTGGAATATTTCCTTGTACTAATAAATGTTTTTTTTTATCAGATTGACCTTTTGTAAAAATAGGATAATGTTCAACTAACCAAAGTTCATCTAATGTATCAATCCTTCGTTTTTTAGTAAATTGATGCATTGCATCAAAAATAGGTTTATAGGGATACAAACCAAATTGACGTAATATAATAGTTTTTTTTAACAATTTTTTTCTACCATAAATATATATTAATTATGCAGTATAATCTTCTTAAATTATTCTTGCTAGCATGATTAATATATATTTAAAAATTAAAAATAAAGGAATATAATATTTGATTTATATAAGTTCGACAATAAATTATATCTATAATACTGTACGAACTAATTCTAAATTAGCTAACTCTTCATAGAGTTTTTCTATTTGTTTAATATTTGTTGCAATAATATTAATTGATATTGAACAAAAATTACCTTTGCTACTTTGCTTAATTAATGGTACATAATCACCTGGAAGATTTCTTTGTATTACTTTAATAATTTGATCAATTAATTCAGGTTTAGCGATTCCAATTATTTTATAAGTAAATGAACAAGGAAATTCTAGTAGTTCATATAGTTTAGTTTTCATTAGTTTTCCTAAAACAGAACCTACTTTTTATTATAAATTAAGTATTTCTATATTAATAAAATAAAAATTTAATTTTTTTAAAATTTATTTAAGTTAATAACACTTAAAATAATTTCTTATAATTTTATATTAAAAATCAATTTTATTTTATTTCTTTAAAAATAATAAGTGAGTATTATTTAATAAACTTATGATTTAATTATAAATTAATCGTATCAATAATTTGATGTTTTGTTAAAGATTATTATAATTTATAATTTAACATTCTTTAATATATAATTAATTTTTAATTCTTTTTATATAATTACATAAAATATTCAAATACAGATTACTTTGAATATTTAATTTAATTAATACACAAATAAACAAAAAACGTAGAAATTAACTTTATTTAAGTTATTAATAATTTTATAATTTTAAAAAACAAAATTATAAATTAGTAATTTTTATTTTTTTAAATTATACCTTTTACTATTATACTTTTAAAATATAAGAGATATTAATATCTCTTATATTTTGTATAAAAATTAGATTATAATTTATAAAAATAAATATTATCCTTTTTAATATCATTTATATTTAAATTTTTATTTAAAAATAAACTATTTCTATTTGATTAATGAATCTTGTTAAAATATTAAGGATAAACTCATTTTATAAATTATATATTTTGAAAAATATCAATAATTATAATTTAATAATTATTGATATAATACATGTACAATCATATTATTCTTGAATATTTAGGTTATAAGTGGTAATATAATAAACATATATTTTTTAATTTAAAATTTTGAATACTATTATTCATTTATTTAATAAAAAATTTTATTATAAGATATGTGTTTTTAAGTTGCAATAGAAACATTATTTTTTAGATTATAAATTAACATCATACATTAGTTAAGACATAAAGATATAATCAATTAATATTAAATATAAGTTAAAAGTATTTAAAAAGTTAATTATCTATAGTCAATTTAAATATTTAAATTAATAGTAATAATACTATTTATGATAATTTAATTAATTTTAATATTTAATTGAATTATATAATTTCATATTATTTTACTTAAAATAATTAAATAATGATATTAATCATAATTTTTAGATAAAATTTTTTTAAATAATAATCAATAAGAATATTAATTTAATATTAATAGTTTTTATTAATTAAATTATATTGATTTTGATAACATTATTATTAATAGAAAATAAAGAACTAAAAATATAAATCCAACAATAGTATATTTATGTCTTGTTAATTATAAACATTTTGATATAAATTTTCGATGAGTATGAATTGACATAATAATACCAAATCCAGCCATTAAAACAATTAATGCAGAGCCACCATAACTTACTATTGGTAAAGGAATGCCAACTACAGGTAAAATACCACTAACCATACTAATGTTAACAAATATGTAAATAAATAGAATTAACATTAATCCACCAACAATAACTCTACCAAAAGTAGTTTGTGCATTAGTTGCAATTATTAATCCACGAATAATTAATAGTAAATATAATAAGAGTAAAATAATTACCCCAATTAATCCGAACTCTTCAGCTAATACAGCAAAAATAAAATCAGTATGGCGTTCTGGTAGAAATTCTAATTGTGATTGCGTGCCATTTAACCAACCTTTACCAAATAAACCCCCTGAACCAATAGCAATTTTAGATTGAATAATATGATAACCAGCTCCTAATGGATCAATTTTTGGATCAAGTAACATCATAATACGATCTCGTTGATAATCATGCATCAAAAAGAACCATAAAATTGGAATAAATAAACTCATACCTATTATTGCAATAGTAATATATTTCCATTTTATACCAGCTAAAAAAAGAATAAACAATCCGGATGTTGTAATTAAAATAGATGTACCAAGATCCGGTTGAATAGCAACAAGTAATGATGGAAATAATATAAGTATTAATGCAAATAAAGTATTTTTTAATGTAGGTGGGCATAAATCTCGATTTACAAAACGCGCAACCATCAATGGAACTGAAATTTTAGCAATTTCAGATGGTTGAAAACGAATAAAACCAAGATCTAACCATCTTTGCGCACCTTTACTGATTTGACCAAATATATCAACAAAAATTAATAAAATTATGCAAAAAATATATAAATAAGGCGCTAAGTTTTCATATATACGTGGTGAAATTTGTGCCATAACAATCATTATAATATATCCAATAGTAATTTGTATTAATTTATGTTCCATCATTTCAATGTTTTGTCCACTAGCACTCCACATAATCATAATGCCATATATTGTTAATATAAAAAGAATTAATAATATTGGAATATCAATATATAAACGTATTAAAGTAGATAACTTATATGAATTATCAGTCATATATTATAATTTTTTTGCAAATACATTCGTATCTAATTTTTGTCATATTATTTTTTATTAAGTAAAACATAATCAAAAATATTACGAACAATATCATCAATAGCTATACCACTAGTACCACCATTTTCTAAAATAATAGCAACAGAAACGATTGGATTTTGATAAGGAGCAAATCCGATCATTAACTTATGATCGTGCAAGCGTTCAACTAAATTATTTATATTATATGTTTTATAACTAAACACCTGTGCTGTACCTGTTTTGACAGCAGCTTTATATGGAGTACTAATGAAACTTTTATGTGCTGTACCATTTTTTGCATTAGCACTACCATACATACCTTCTTTAACTAATTTCCAAAATTTTGAACGAATATCACTGATTTGAATATAATCTTTCTGCTCATAAGATATTGTAGAATTATTTAATTTAGTGTTATGAAGTAGATGAGGAATTTTAACAGTACCATTATTAATTAAAATCATTAATGCTTTTACCATTTGAATTGGTGTTGTAATCCAATAACCTTGACCAATACCCGCCGAAATAGTATCTCCTTGATACCAAGATTTTTTATAACGTTTTTTTTTCCATTCACGAGTTGGCATAATACCTGAATGTTCTTCAAAAAGATCAATACCAGTATAATGACCATACCCAAATTTTTGCATCCATTTTGATATACGATCGATACCCATATCATAAGCAATCTGGTAAAAAAAAGTATCAGATGATTCAATAATTGCTTTAACAACATTTAATTTACCATGTCCCCATTGTTTCCAATCTCGATAACGTTTTTTGGAGTTTGGTAACTTCCACCAACCTGGATCAAAAATAGTAGAATTAGAAGTAATAATTTTTTCACTTAATGCAGCAATGGCAATAAAAGGTTTAACAGTTGAAGCTGGTGGATATAGTCCTTGTATAGTTCTATTAATTAACGGGTAATTTGGATTATTTAATAAAATTTGATAATCCTTATTAGAAATACCATTAACAAATAAATTAGGATCATAGCTTGGTGTAGATACAAGAGCTAATACTTCTCCATTTCTAGGATCTGTTACAACAACAGCAGCTCGACTTGTTGTTAATAATTTACTAATTTTGACTTGTAAATTGAGATCAATAGATAAATGAATATCTTTTCCTGCTTGTGGTGATTGTTCATTAAGTTGACGTATAACCTCTCCCTTATTATTAACTTCAACTTCTTCATAACCTATTTTTCCATGTAAAATATTTTCATAATATCGCTCTATACCTAATTTACCAATATCATGGGTGATAGTATAATTTTTTAATAAATCATTATTCTTTAAATATTCTATATCTTTGTTATTGATCTTAGATACGTAACCGATAACATGCGTTAGAGATGAACCATAAGGATAATAACGATGTTGATAACCTTTAATTTTAATATTTGGAAATCGATATTGATTAACAGAAAAACGTGCGATTTGTAATTCATTTAGTGATGTTTTTAATGGTATAGATGTAAATCGTCGTGAGCGTTTACGTTCTTTTTTAAAGTTTAAAATATCTTGATCAGTAAGGTCAATTATATTACGTAATTGCAAAAACATTTCTGTTAAATTAGATATTTTTTCAGGAATAACTTCTAATTGATAAAATGTACGATTTAATGCGAGAGGAATACCATTTCTATCATAAATAATGCCTCTAGTTGGTGAAATGGGAATTAATTTTATTCGATTATTATTTGAACGAATTTTGTAATCTTCATGACAAATTACTTGTAGATGATAGAGATTAGCAATTATAATAATTATTAATATCATAATAATAATAAAAGCTATTAATGCTCTATGAGCAAATAAAATAGATTCAGCAGTATAATTATTAAAATAATAATTATGATTCTTTTTTTTATTTTTTTTATTTCCATTCATATTAATAACCTATATAAATGTATTATTTTAATAATAAGTATGATTTATTTTTAATATTATTTTGGTATATAAAAAATTTTTATAATAAACATTTGAGCTTTTTATAATATAATGTTAATGATGTAATATTGATAATTTTTGATTTTTTATTGTTTTATTATAAATAAGAAAAATATTTTAATTATAACTTAAAAAAATAAAGATAATATTTATCTTGTTTTCATTGATTTAATTTATAAATATTATATTTATGTTTTTTAAATTTCTATCTACTATATTTAAAAAAATATGTTGTATTTTTTATAAATATATTTAGTATTTTTTGTTTCTTTCTCAAAAATATTTTTAAGATTAATTTTTATCTAATTTTTTAAAATATCTCAATAAACAAAAAATTTTATTTTTATAAACCAACAAAATATTCTTAAAACTTATTTAAATTTAATTAATTATTTTTATATATTATTACAATTAATTTTAATTTTAAGTTATAATTCAGTATTTTAACTTTATAGGTATAGTAATTATTTTTGCATAATTTAAATAATTGTATATTATAGTTAACAATTATTTAATTTAAAAAATATTTATTATCAGATAAGTGAATTATTATTATTTTAAAATATTTTATATTAATTTTATTAAAAATAGATATTAAATATTAATTCAATGTTTCAATACTAATTATTATATAATCAATAATATTGAATTTTATAAATAAATAAATAACAAAAATATTTTTTATACTTTTTTATTAAAATATCATCTTTAATTTAAAGTTAATTAAAAATTTAATATCATATTTAGTTATAAATTTTTTAAAAAAATATAAAATAATTTATATTATATTTTATTTTTACTAAAATTAACTGAAATATTTATAATTAATTTTAAAATAAATTATATGAAATTATGTTAATTTAATGGTAAGTTTAAAAGCACTAAGATAATATAAATTATCTTATATTTATAAGAATTTAGATATATTTTATTAATTTTATATTTTATTACTTAATTATGAGCAATCTTGATAAAGATAATATTTATTAATATAGCGTAAAACTTCTGCTGGTAATATATCTTTACAACTTTTTCTATTGCGTTTTCGTTCACGAATTTCAGTTGCTGAAATATTTAACAAAGGAGTATTAGCTAAATAAATAGTACCACAAGATTCATAATTAAGTATTTTAGGATCATAAATTTGATGATTTTTTAGCCATTGTTGCATTGATAAAGTTGAAAAATAATTATTATAATTTGGTCTAGAACAAACTAGTAAATGACAAAGATTCAAAATTTTTTTCCAATTAAACCAGGTATTAATTGATAATAATGAATCTTGTCCAATAATAAAAGCTAGTGGTTTTTGATAACCAATTTGTTGTCTTAAAGAAATTAGTATTTCAATAGTATGTAAAGGAATTGTACTTTTAAGTTCACGAGTATCTATACTAAACAGTGGATTATTTTTAATAGCTAATCTTATCATTGTTAATCTTTGTTGAATTGTTGCCTTAGGTTGTTGGCGGTGCGTTGGTATATAATTTGGAAGCAAAACAATCTGCTCTAAACCAATTTTTTTAGCTAATGCTTCAGCAGATAACAAGTGGCCATAGTGAATAGGATCAAAAGTACCACCAAATAGTGCTTGAATAGATGAAAAATTAGTTATTTTCTTAATTTGTCGAGTCATCAATAAAACTCTCGTATAATAATTTATTACATAATAACATAGATAAAACTTCTAATTTTGGAAAAATTAATTGGTTATAGTTTTGTTTTAAATCTAATTCAATTTTTGTAATTAATTGTATTGCAAGTTGTAATTTACGAAGTGATAAACGTTCTAATGCAACTCTAATAAGTTGACGTCGAAATTGTAAAACGTTATGTTCATCAAATATTTTTTTTAAATTTTTATCGTTATTTTCTTGTTTTAATGTCAAAAGTAACATTAGTTCGCGTTGAATTATATGTAATAAAATCACAGCTTCATAATTTTCATATTGTAATTGATGAAGAATATGCCAACTGCGTTTAATTTCACCTAATAATAGTGAATCAATCCAATGATAAGGCGTGAAATTCACAAAATTATGTACTGTATCTTTAACACGAGATAAAGTAAGATTACCATCAGGATATAATATTGATAAACGTTCAAGTGCTTGATTAAGAGCCAATAAATTTCCTTCATAACAATAACAAAGAAGCTGATTAGCTTGCTTCTCTAAAGTAAGAGACATTTCTTTTGTTCGTTGTGTTACCCATTGAGGCAATTTAGCTTGTGAAGGTGTTACGCAATTAATATAGATTCCATTTTTACTTATTTTTTTATACCAATCACTATTTTTTTGTACTTTAGATAACTTATTACCACGTAATATGAGTAATAAATCTGGATGTAATAATTTAGTTAACTTAAAAAGATTTTTTGACATGATTATATTTGGACCATTTTCAGGTAATGTTAAGATAAGAATTTGTCGACAAGAAAATAAGCTAAATGATCGACTTAGAAAATAAATAGTCTTCCAGTCAGTATTTGTATCCAATGAATAAATATAACGTTCAGTAAAATTTTTCTCTTTAGCAATTTGACAAATTTTATCTACGCTTTCTTGTAATAAAAAATAATCATTACCAAAAATTAGATAACATGTTTTAATCTGATTATAGAATTGAGAACTTAATTGTTCCGGATAAATACAAATCATTCTGAATCTACCGGTATTGATTTTTTTTTAATAATTAACTTTTCACTTTGATTCTGAATAGTGTTATAAATGATTAATAATTTATAAATTAACTGATGAGCCGCTTGTTCGCGCATTTCTTGTTTAACAAGTTCGTTTTCTGCATCTTTAGCGAGTGTTTCTAATGGATTATCGAAAAAAATTCGTTTGACATCTGTTTTGATAGAATAAAAAATACCATTTGGTAGAATGATTTTAGCGTTAACAAAAAAAATTAATTGTTTTTCTGCACTTTTACCGTCTTGATAAATAGAAACAGTTTCGCTCTTTTCAGATGAACTCAAAATTTTTAAAATTGGCATATTTTCAAGATTCTCATCAATTAATTTAATATTATTTATACGCAATTGGTTTTTAATTGCGTATGATAAAGGACCATAAGGATCATTGCTACTTATTCTTAATGTTTTTAATTCTTCTGGTAGCTGATTTATATCTTGTAAGCAAAATCTGCAACCAGTTGTAAATAATGTAATTAAGCTTAAAAAAAAATTAAATAATACATATTATTTCCTTATTAAGTTAGTTAACAACAATATTTAACAGCTTACCTGGTATATAAATTATTTTACGTATATTTATACCTTTAAGATATTTTGCTATATTATATTCTTTAGTAGCCATTTTTAAAACAAAATCTTGTGATACGTTAATATCAACAGTTATACATCCACGAACTTTACCATTAATTTGAATGATAATTAATTTATTATCATCTATTTTTGCTTGTTCGTCACTAATGGGCCAAGGTGCATTGTCGATATCTTCTAGATTACCAAGTGCTTTCCACATGATAAAACAAGAATGTGGTATAATAGGCGATAACATTCGAACGATAGCTTCTAAAGATTCTTGTATTAATGCCTGATTTTGTGTATTACAATTATTTATTATACGCATTAATTTATTCATAAATTCCATAATAGAAGCAATTGCGGTATTAAATGTATAACGATGATTAATATCATTAGTTACTTTGTCGATTGTTTTATGTAAATCTCGTCTTATTTTTTTTTGTTCTAACGTAATATTTTTATAATCTAATGATTTTTTTTTAACTTTTTGTGTATGTTCAAAAACGATACGCCAAAGACGACGAATAAAACGATTTGCACCTTTTAGACTTGATTCTCGCCATTCTAAAGTACACTCCGGTGGAGCTGTAAACATCATAAATAGACGTACTGTATCAGCCCCATATTTTTTTAACATTAATTCTGGATTGATACCGTTATTTTTTGATTTAGACATTTTACTCATTCCAATGTAGAATAGTTTATGTCCATGCTTATCAATTGCTTTAATAATTTTACCTTCTTTATTTCGTTCAATAGTTACATCAATTTGTGATACCCAAATTCGTTGTCCATTTTCATCTAAGTAATAAAAAGTATCCGCTAACACCATTCCTTGACATAATAAACTTTTAACAGGTTCATCATAATTTATTAAACCAATATCACGCATTAATTTATGAAAAAAACGGAAATATAATAGATGCATAATTGCATGTTCAATACCACCAATATATTGATCAACAGGTAACCAATAATTAGCTGCAGTAGAATCTAACATTCCTTTATCATATTTAGGACAAGTATAGCGAGCATAATACCATGAAGACTCCATAAATGTATCAAAAGTATCAATTTCACGTAATAAATTATTACCATTGATATTAATTTTATCCCACTGTGAATTTGTTCTAATAGAATTAGTTATTCCATTTGTTAGTATGTCTTCAGGTAAAATAACTGGTAATTGATCTTCTGGCACTGGAATAATAGAGCCATCTTCCATTGTTAACATTGGAATAGGTACTCCCCAATAACGTTGACGAGAAACCCCCCAATCAGATAAACGATAATTTATTTTACGCTGAGCTGAACCTTGCGAAATTAGTTTATTTGTAATAGCTTTGGCGCCTGTTTCGTTATCCATACCACTAAATTCACCTGAATCAATTAGTTTATTTTTATTAATTAATGGACCGATTGTTGGGTCAAATATCTGACCTTCATTTTTAGCAATAACTATTTTAATAGGTAAGTTATATTTATTAGCGAATTCCCAGTCACTCTGATTATGCCCTGGAACAGCCATTATTGCTCCTGTACCATATTCCATTAATACAAAATTGACTATCCAGATCGGAATTTTTTTGTGAGTTAATGGATGAATTGCAAACAAATTACTAGCAATGCCTTTTTTCTCTATTATTGCTATTTTGGTTTCTGTAATTTTAGTATTACGGCATTCATCAATAAAAGCGTTAAGTTTAACATTTTTTTTTGATTCAGCTTTTGCTAATGGATGAGTTGGTGCAATAGCAAGATAAGTAACTCCCATAAAAATATCAGGTCGAGTTGTATAGATATTTAGTTCGTCATCTTTATTTTTTATTTTAAAAGTAACTTCAATTCCTTCTGATCGGCCAATCCAATTACGTTGCATGACTTTTACTTGTTCTGGCCAATCATCAAGTTTATCTAAATCATTAAGTAGTTCTTCAGCATAAGTAGTAATTTTTATGAACCATTGAGGGATTTCTTTTTGTTCAACAATTGTATCGCAACGCCAACAACAACCATCAATAACTTGCTCATTAGCTAAAACCGTTAAATCATTTGGACACCAGTTAACGGAAGCGATTTTTTTATAAACTAATTTTTTTTCATAAAGTTTGATAAAAAACCATTGTTCCCAACGATAATACTCAGGCGTACAAGTTTTAATTTCTCGACTCCAATCATAACTAAATCCGAGAATTTTTAATTGATTTTTCATATAATCAATATTGGAATGAGTCCATAGCGATGGAGTAATATTATTTTTTATTGCAGCATTTTCTGCAGGTAAACCAAAAGCATCCCAGCCAATAGGCTGTAAAACATTTTTTCCTAACATACGCTGATAACGAGAAATAGCATCACCAATTGTATAATTGCGGACATGTCCCATATGCAGTTGTCCAGATGGGTAAGGTAGCATTGAAAGGCAATAGTACTTTTCTTTGTTGTTATTTTCTGTTACTTTAAAGGTTTGTTTTTCTTCCCAATAATGTTGTACGTATTGTTCTATCTCTTTTGCTTGATATTCTTCTTGCATAATACTTAATGTGTTCCTATGATAAAATTTAGTATTCTCATTCCAATGATATTTGAAATTTTATATTGCTATAAAATAACGAATAATTATTTAAAAAAACAATTATTAATAAATTAGTTAGATTTTTATTAAATTAAATTAACTTTTATATAAAATGTTTAGGAATTTTATATAAATAAAAATTTTAAAATATTAGTTCACTTTAAATTAAAGTCTATTTTTATGTTATTATTTAGATAATTTAAAAGCAACTTTTCTTATTAAGAAATAAATATTTAAATTAATTTATTATCTTATTAAGTTTTAACATTACATTAATTACTTTCTTGATCATTTATAAGTTTAATTTGGATATTAATTTATTAAAAAATCATAAAATAAAATTTATATAATTGTTTTTAAAATAACAGTTTAATGTTATTAAAAAATAGATAGTAGATAATTGAAAGAAAATTATTTATATAGTTAAGTCACGTAATAAAAAGTCTAGTTTTTAATTTTAATATTATATTCTTATTAATATTTTAATTCTTCTTAAAATCTTTATTTATGTTAATATTATGTTATTAATAGTTAATAGATAAAATAGTAATTAAAAAAAATAAAATTCTATATATCATTTTTGTTTTAGTTAAAATTTTAATAAATTAATTTATCATCATTGATAAAAATATTATCGATATATTTAATATTTTTAATAATTTATAAAATATTAATAATTTTATTAAAGTTGATTTAATAAAATCTAAATGATTCACAAATAATGATAATTTTAGTTATTTTAATATTTATAAAAATAATTAAAAAATAAATAAAACCGTTTATTTTGTTTATATATTTTTTAAAAAATAATTAACATTAATAATTATTTTTAAATAGTTAATTTAAATAAATTAATAAAATATTAAATATTTAACAAAAATTAATTAATAATTAAAATATAATTATACTATTAATTACTAAAAATATTAATAATTAACATGTGTTAATATATTAATTATTTTTTATCAATAAAATATGCTAATATAATAAACAAAATAACTAATATCCATATAGGCCAATTACCCCAATACACATAAGGCGTAAGACCAGATGTTGGAATTACTTCAGTATTTAATGCTGAGCGAATAAATTGAGGAAGTTTTACTTGAATATCTCCATTAGGAGCAATTATAGCTGTAATACCATTATTAGTAGCACGTAATAATGGACGACCAAATTCAAGTGCGCGCATACGTGCCATTTGAAAATGTTGCCAAGGACCAATAGAATTTCCAAACCATGCATCGTTTGAAACTGTTAATAGAAGATCTGTATTTGATTTAAAATTATCTCTAATTTGACTGCCGAAAATAATTTCATAACAAATAGTTGCAGTTAAATAAATATTACCAATTATTAATTGTTGTTGCTTATAATTACCATGACTAAAATTTGACATTGGTAAATTAAATAAAGGAAAAATTGGCCGAAGAATATTTTCTAATGGCACAAATTCACCAAAAGGTACTAAATGATGTTTCTGATAACGATTATTAGTTGGATATTGATAGGTTTTATTATCTCCTAATACAATAATACTATTAAAATAATCGATCATTCCTTTTTTATTTGGCTTAGCATCAATAATACCAGTAATTAAATGAGTATTTTTTAAACGTAATAATTTATCTAATGAAGTCAAAAAAATTTTATTATCTAATTCTTCTGATGGAATAGCAGATTCAGGCCAAATAATGATATTAGTGTAACCAATATAAGGTTTAGATAAATTTAAATAAGTATTAATGGTTTGTTCAAAAAAACTTGGGTGCCATTTTAAATTCTGAAAAATATTACCTTGTACTAAAACAATTTGTATTTTTTTTTCTATAACTGACGTGAACCAGTAATGTTTTTTAAAAATTAAAGGTAAAAATAATAAAATAATTGCTGTAATTAAAGGTGCAATTAAACGTTTTACGTAAGCAAAAACAAAACTACTACTAATAATTAACAATAATAATGTTATCATTTCAACGCCAAATATTGGCGCAATACTTTTAAGTGGTCCATCGATTTGACTATAACCAAATTGTAACCAAGGAAAACCAGTTAATATCCAGCTACGTAAATATTCAGTTATTTGCCATATTACTGGAGTAGCAAAAATAAAACGAGCAATATTTAAACGTGGAAAAAATTGATTAAGTAGATAAGTGAATAACACAGGATAAAGTGATAAATAAAATACTAGTAAAATAATTAAAAAAATATTAACAGTTAACAATGAAATACCACTAAAATTAGAAATACTTATATAAATCCAGTTTATTCCACTTCCAAATAAACCAATTCCCCAAGAAAATGCTATTAAACTTGCTTGTTTAATTGAACAATTAATAATTAATAATTGTAATCCAAAAAGAGAAAAAAGAGCAGCTACCCAAATATCAAAAGGCGAAAAAGCCAGTGTTCCACAGAGTCCAAAAATGAATGAAATCAAAATTTGTAACCACTGATGTTGATAAAGTGATATTTTTTTCATTAATGTTATTCTTTTAATAGATTTGTGATTAATATTTCATTTGGAATTTTTATTTGAACTTGAATAATTTTGCGACTATCTGTTAATGTAATCTTAAAAACATAACCATTAATTGTAATGATTTCTCCTCGAGAAGGTAAGTGTCCAAATGCTTGCATTACTAAACCACCAATTGTATCAACTTCTTTATTATTAAAATATGTTCCAAATACTTTATTGAAAGTATCAATATTAGTTAGTGCAGGGACAGAATAAACATGTTTGTTTAACTGACGAATATTAGCGTCTTCTTCATTATCATATTCATCTTCAATTTCACCAACAATTAATTCGAGAATATCTTCAATGGTAACTAAACCGGAAACGCCGCCAAACTCATCAACGACAATTGCCATATGATAACGTTGTGAACGGAATTCTTTTAATAAAAGATCAACACGTTTACTTTCAGGTATAATAATAGCTGGACGTAATACTTTATCAATATTGAAAGGCTCAGTATTAGTGCGCATAAATGACAATAAATCTTTTGCCATTAGTAAACCTTCAATATGATCTTTATCTTCACTAATTACTGGAAAACGAGAATGCGCTGAGTTAATAATTACATCAAGACATTCATCTAACGATTGATTTCGTTTCAATGTTACTATTTGAGAATGTGGAATCATGATATCTCGAACTCGCTCGTCAGAAATATTCATTACTCCTTCAAGCATTTCTCTAGTATCAGGATCAATAACATCTTTTTGTTCTGAGTCACGAATTAATTCAACTAGATCATCACGATTTTTTGGTTCTCCGTGAAATAATTGATTTAAACGCTCAAAAAAATTTTTTTTCGAGTGATGATTATCATTATTTATAGGGTGGTTGTCGCTCATGAAGTTTTATTAAAATTTCTCTAGACAATTTATCTTATCATTTTATTATTTTATATAAAATAACATTTATTATTTAATATAAAGTAATATTATGATTATGTTTTATATTAATAAGGATTAGGGTAACCTAATTTTTTCATAATTTTAGTTTCTGTTATTTCCATTTTTTTTGATTCAAAATCATTTTTATGATCATAACCAAGTAAATGAAGACAACCATGTATTACCATATGTGCTAAATGAGCATATAATGTTTTATCTTGTTCAAGAGACTCTTTTTCAATTATTTGACGACAAATAACTATGTCACCTAATAATGGTGATTTAATATTTTTTAATGATTCAAATGGAAAGGATAGCACATTTGTTGGTTTATCTTTTCCTCTATATCTCAAATTTAAATATTGACTTTCTATTATATCGATAATACGAATTGTTATTTCGCTTTTAGATTGAAATTGTGGAAGAAAAGCTTCAAGCCAATATTGAAAAATTGTTTTATTTGGTAATCCATTATGATTACTACAGGCTAATTGAAAATTAAGAATAACTACTTGCAAAAATACCTCTTTTATAATTTGTCTATTTTTTGATAAAGTAACTATTTTATTATTGTTTTTTAAGTTTTTTATAATTAATAAGTATTTTATTATTATATAATAGTATGAATTAGATTTTTATTATAAAAATAAAAATTGTTTTTTTAACTTTAAATAATATTTTAATTATGTATTCTATAAATTTTATTTATATATCGATAATGAAGATTAATTTAAATTATATTTTTATAATTATATTTTTAAAGTTAAGTTAAATATGGGTTATATAAAATTTTTATATCTATTTAATCATAGTATTATCTATTTTATTAAAATAATAAACATTATTTAATATATAATTTTATATATAAATTAATGATGTCATTTGATTATATTACGTTCAATTAATTTTTATGTTTTTTTAAAAAATTTTTATATTTTAAATGAGACTTGATTGAAACATTATAAATAAGGATCAGTTTTTAACTGAGATAATTTATTAAAATTTAAATTTTACTTATAGTAATAAAAAATTGAATAAGTAAAGTGTGATTTATTTCTTGAAGTTCCAAATCATTAAAAGAAAAAATAATAAAATAGTAAATTTTATTTATTATTTAAAATTACATTATTAAAATTAATATAATAATTTAATATTTATTAATTTATTATAAATTAATAATATTTTTTAATTAATTACTTAATAAGTTTATTTTTAATGAAATAACTGCATCTATATATAAATACTCTTATTTATAAAAAATATATCAATATATAAATGACATAAAATATTATTATCAATTTTGATATTCAATTATTTTTTAATTAACTTAAAACATTAGTTAATTATAGTTTTATCAATTCTAAAATATTTTTTAGAAATTTATAAATTATTTTTAATCATTATATATCAATTTTAATATTAAAATTGATAATTAAATTAAGATTATCTTTTATTTTATTAAATAATAGAGTAATAATTAATTTATATAAATTTAATTTTTTAATTTTAATTTCATATTATTTTCAGTTTTAATTACTTTGCCGCGTAAAGAATTAGCATAAATATCAATAATTTTAATATCAATAAATTTTCCAATCATATCTTTTGTACCTTCGAAGTTTACTACTCGATTATTTTCAGCACGGCCAGAAAGTTCCATAATATTTTTACGTGAAGGTCCTTCAACAAGAACGCGTTGAATACTACCCAATATTGTGCGATTATAATGCCTTACTTGATGATTAATAAGTTTTTGAAGTAAATAGAGTCGTTGTTTTTTTTCATCTTTACTGACATTATCTTGTAAGTCTGCAGCTGGTGTACCTGGTCTTTGTGAATAGATAAAACTAAAACTTATATCAAAATTAAGATCAGTAACTAATTGCATTGTTTTTTTAAAATCATCTTCTGTTTCGCCAGGAAAACCAACAATAAAATCTGAGCTAATGAGAATATTAGGTCGTATTTTACGTAATTTATGAATGATATTTTTATATTCAAAAGTAGTGTATGATCGTTTCATCATAGTTAAAATACGATCTGAACCACTTTGAATTGGTAAATGTAAAGCACTAACAAGTTTAGGAGTATCTTCGTAAACAGAAATAATATCATCATTAAAATCAATTGGATGGCTAGTTGTAAAACGAATACGATCAATGCCATCAATAACTGCAATTAAACGTAATAATTCTGCAAATGAACAAATTGTATTATCAAAAGTTTTTCCACGATAGGCATTAACATTTTGACCTAATAAGTGAATCTCACGAACTCCTTGTTTAGCTAATTGTGAAATTTCAAATAAAACATCATCACATGGTCTACTTATTTCTTCACCGCGTGTATAAGGAACAATACAAAAAGAGCAATATTTATTACAACCCTCCATAATAGAAATATAAGCTGAAGGACCTTTTGTTTTTAGTTCTAATAACTGATCAAATTTTTCAATTTTTGGAAAACTTATATCGATAATTGGAGTTTTATTATTTTTAACTTGATTAATCATATTTGGTAATCGATGAAAAGTTTGTGGACCAAAAATAATATCAACACTAGGGGCACGTTGATGGATAGAAACTCCTTCTTGTGAAGCGACACAACCACCAACACCAATAATAATATTAGGTTTAATATCTTTTATATTTTTCCATCGACCTAATTGATGAAATACTTTTTCTTGTGCTTTTTCACGAATTGAACATGTGTTTAGTAGTAGAATATCTGCTTCTTCGATAATTTTTGTTACTTTATATCCATGAGTAATATTAAGCAGATTAATAATTTTTGATGAATCATATTCATTCATCTTACAACCCCATGTTTTAATATATAATTTTTTATTTTTAAGCATTTTCTATACCAAAAGTTTTTAATATTAAATCTATCATATTAAAAAATATTATGTATTAAAACATAAAATTCTATATATAATATTTATTGTTTTATCAATGGATAAAAATATATTAAAGGATTATTAATAAATAATTTAAAAAAAATAAATTTACTATTAAATAAATAATTATTAGTAACTAAGTTGATATGAATAAAATAAATAAAAATTATGATATTACAGTTGTTGGTGCCGGCATGATAGGTGCGGCTATGGCAATTGGATTAGCTAAAGAGGGTTGGAAAGTTCTTTTACTTGAACATATTAAACCTAAACCTTTTGATTCATCAGAAAAACCTGATTTACGTGTTTCAATGATAAGTTGTACTTCTGTAGATCTACTTAAACAACTTGGTGTATGGAATAGTGTTTTAAATATGCGTGCAACCCCTTATCGAAGATTAGAAATTTGGGAAAAAGAAAACTCAAATTTAATTTTTGAAGCAAATAGTCTTGGTTTATCTAAACTTGGTTATATAGTTGAAAACCGTATTTTACAATTGGCATTGTGGGAACAATTTCTTCAATATTCAAATTTAATTTTATTATGTCCTATAAAATTATTAACAATACAACGTCAAAATCAACAATGGAAAATTATTTTAAATAATAATCAGCAATTTTTAACAAATTTAATTATTGCTGCTGATGGAGCTCGTTCACAGGTTCGAACTTTAGCTGGAATTGGTAGTAATGGTTGGCAATATAATCAATCATGTCTGCTTATTATAGTTAAAATGAAACAAGCACAACATGATGTTATTTGGCAACAATTTTTTCCTTCTGGGCCAAGAGCATTTTTACCTTTATTTGATAATTGGGCTTGTTTGGCTTGGTATGATAAACCATTTCGAATTAGACAATTGCAATCTATGTCGATGGAGCAACTTAGGCAAGAAATTATTTCATCTTTTCCTGTTCGTCTTGGGTCATTACAAGTTGTTATTAAAGATAATTTTCCACTTATTCGTCATCACGCTAATCGTTATATTGAAGATGGATTAGCATTAATTGGCGATGCTGCTCATACTATCAACCCGCTTGCTGGTCAAGGGGTTAATCTTGGTTATCGTGATGTTGATACTTTGTTAAAGATATTAATTGATGCAAAAATAAATTTATTACCTTTTTATGCTATACAAACTTTATTACCTTATCAACAGAATAGAATGCTAGATAATAAAATAATGCAAATAGGTATAGACATTATTTATACACTATTTAGTTCTCAGTTATCGAGTGTAAGATTTAGTCGAAATTTAGCTCTAATATTAGTACAGCGATTAAATATAATTAAGAAAAATATACTTAAATTTGCTTTAGGTTTATAGAATAAAATAAATTTTTACTATTTTATTAAAATATTTAAAAATTTTATTTCTAGATTAGAAAGAATATAAAGAATATATTAAAATTAATTAAATTTTGAAATAAATTAATAAATTTTTATTATTATTTTTGGATTTTATAATCATTTTATAGATTTATAACAGAATATAGCTATTTTAATAATATATTATATTATTTTTTATGTAAGCATTTTGATTTATTAATATTTAATTTTTAATTATTAATATTTAATTAATATTAATAATTATATTTTAATATTTATTAGTTTTAAATAAATTATTGTTATTTTTATTTTTAACTATTATTTATAAATTCTCTCAATGTTATTATTTATTTTATTTTTATATTTCGAAAATTCTTTAAAAATAGTAATTAAATTTAATAAAATTTATATAGTCGATAATTTTGAATTTATAGATTAAAGTTTATAAGACATCAAATAAATTATATATAAGTTATTAATTTTAAAAAAATAAAATAAGTTTTATAACTATTAATGAATTTTAAAAAATATACTTAATGATTAAAATTAACTAAATCAATTTTATATAAGTATTTTTTTCAAAAATTTATCTAAGTATTAAAACTGATAATAATGTTTAATAATTTACAGTTAATAATAATTTTTTTTTTAAAATTTAATAATATTTTTATTAAATTTAAAATAATATAACGCTTGATTTTATGAAAAACTATTATAGTAATTGGATACAAGAATAATTATCTATATTTTAAATTAAATTTTTATATTTTTTAATATTTTTAATTCTTTAATATATTTACATTAAAATATTTATATATAATTCTATATATTTATTTTTTTAATAATAAAAGTTAATCAAGAATAATTATTAATTATTATTTAAATAAATTATATATATTCTTAATAAAGATTAATATTTTATTTTATAAAAATATGTAAATATCATTCATATATTATAATAAGTTATTTGAAATTTTATTTTTTAAATTAATTAACTTTAAAAACATTTACATAGTATATAAAATTTTATATATAAATATTTTTAATAAAATTAAAAATATAATTTTAGTTAGTTGTTTATTTTATATAAATATTTTTATTATTTTTTAAATAAAATCTTTAGAAAAACATAAAGTTAAATGGAATATTATTACCAAATAATATTGTATTATTAATAATTAAAATAAATATTTACTTTTAAAAAATTAAATATTTTAAAAAAAGATTTATTATGATTAATATTAAAAATAATTAATAATTCTTATTATTTTATTTTAAAAAATCATTTATATGATTTATAAAATAATTTTTAAGTCTATATTTTAAATATTTTATTTAATTATTAAAATTTAATAATAATTAAATAACTTGTTTGTTTATCATTATTTTTATTTTAAATTTCTTATTTTTAAAATTTTTTTTAAAATAACTGGGGTACCAGGATTCGAACCTGGGAATGCCAGGATCAAAACCTGGTGCCTTACCAACTTGGCGATACCCCAAAGAATATAAATAATTTTTATAAAAATAATGCGGGAGGCGAGATTTGAACTCGCATACTTTACAGCGCCAGAACCTAAATCTGGTGCGTCTACCAATTTCGCCACTCCCACAAACTACATAAGTAGCTACGACAGGAATTGAACCTGTGACCTCAGCATTATGAGAGCTGTGCTCTAACCAACTGAGCTACGTAGCCGTTTTTATCAATTTTTTATATTTAAAAAATTTCATTATGCGTATATTAATCAAAATCGTCAAATTATTTTTTATATTTTTTATAAAAATATTTATTTATTTATTTTTGATTAAAAATGTTTTGATATGTTAAATATAAAAAAATACATCATAATATTTTTATATTTAAATAAATGATAATTTAAATTTTATTATCTTATTCAAATAAAATAATATTAAAACCTATTAGGTAATTTATTTTAGTTACAAAAATAAAAAACCAATTAATCTAGATTAATTATATTATTTATAATAATTAATAATTGATATTTATATAAAAAATTTTTAATTAAAATATAAATTTTAATCTCATTAAAAATTTCTATATTATATATAATAATAAATAAGTAGATTAAAAATCTACTATTTTTCAATAGATATATTTCAATAATTTTTAATTTAATATAGAAGTTTAATTCAAGAAAAATATTAAAAAATAAATTATATATTATTATACAATATATTCTATAAATTATTATAAAGCATTTTAATTCTTATATTTTCATAAAATCTATATAGTAAATATAAATGGATTTTAGTTTTTTATTTTTAAAACGAAATTATTTTTTTAAATTAAATAAAATAATAATAATTGAAACAATTTTAATAAAAAAATTTGTTTGTTTAATTTAATTACTATTTATTTTTTTTAAAAATTAGCAGATTACTTTAATAAATAATTATTTATTTTAGGTGTTATTTTATTTATATTAAAAGAAGAATATAAATATAAGCGTTTTATTGTATAATCGATAAGTTTTATTATTAATTAATTCAATCTTAAATAAAAAAATTTTTAATTCTTTATAAAAAATAATTTGTATAAAAATATAGGTTTTTTATCTATAAAACTTTAATATCGTAAATTAATTAAGTAATAATAGTTATTATACATTGTTTAATTAAAATAATTACCTGATGATTTAATTGTACATTAATGCTAAATATTAAATAAATTATATGCATATTAAAATTAATATAATTTTATTAGAAAAATATTTAGATATTTATTGTGTAAATTAATTACTAAAGATAAACAAAGATAATTATATAATTTTTATTTTAGTAATTACCAGATAACATTTTATTGCAAATTATAATTCATTATTATTCTAATACAACATATAAATTTTTAAAAGATTAATTTTATATTTTATATAAAAATATAAAATAAAAATTCAAAATATATTAATAATTATAAATTATGATAAAATATCAGAATAATAATAAAAAATATATTATATATAAATAAAATAACATTTTAGAACAATAACTAAAGAAAACAAACAATTTAATAATAAATTTTTAATAATAATTTTTAATCAATAGAAATTAAATTTAATAAAATCTAATATTAATTAATAAACAATTATTTTTTAATTTAAAACTTATAAATAATAAAAGTATTATTAAAATTAATATTTTTACATTAAGGAATTATTATAATGAATGAGATAAGTTCTTATCCAACAAATTTTATTTATCATATTATTAATAAAGATTTAGCTACAGGTAAGTATACTCATATATATACTCGATTTCCACCTGAACCAAATGGTTATTTACATATTGGTCATGCAAAATCAATTTATCTAAATTTTGGTATTGCAGAAGATTATCATGGTCAATGTAATTTACGTTTTGATGATACTAATCCAATAAAAGAAGATATTAAATATATTAATTCTATTAAAGAAGATGTGAAATGGCTTGGTTTTAATTGGAGTGGTAATGTTAAATATTCATCAGATTATTTTAATAATATTTATAAATATGCTATTGAAATTATTAAAAAAGGTTTAGGTTACGTTGATGAATTAAGTCCGAATGAAATTCAAAAATATCGAGGAACCTTTAAAAAATTAGGTAAAAATAGTCCATATCGCAATCGTAGTATCGATCAAAATTTGTATTTATTTGACAAAATGAAAACTGGTGGATTTGAAGAAGGAAAAGCGTGTTTACGCGCTAAAATTGATATGTCATCTCCTTTTATTATTATGCGTGATCCAATATTATATCGAATAAAATATGTTAAACATCATCAATTAGGTAATGAGTGGTGCATTTATCCAATGTATGATTTTACTCATTGTATTTCTGATGCATTAGAAGGAATTACTCATTCACTTTGTACTTTAGAATTTCAAGACAATCGTCGATTATATAACTGGATATTAGATAATATTACAATTAATCATCATCCACAACAATATGAGTTTTCACGTTTAAATCTTGCTTATACTGTAATTTCAAAACGCAAATTAAATAAATTAGTGACAGAAAATAAAGTTGAAAGCTGGGATGATCCTAGAATGCCAACTATTTCAGGTTTACGTCGGCGTGGTTATACAGCAATGTCGATTCGTGAGTTTTGTCGTCGTATTAGCATAAGTAAACAAGATAATATTATTGAAATAGCAGCACTAGAATCTTGTATTCGTGATGATTTAAATAAAAATGCACTTCGAGTAATGGCAGTATTAGATCCAATAAAATTAGTAATTGAAAATATGGTTTTTAATGAACAAATGTTAACTATGTCTAATCACCCAAATAAACCTAATATGCGTACTCGTCAAGTACCATTTAGTCGAGAGCTCTATATTGACCGAGCTGATTTTAGTGAAGAACCTAATCAGCAATATAAGCGTTTAGTTTTAGGTAAAGAAGTTCGTTTACGAAATGCTTATATTGTACAGGCAAATCGTGTTGATAAAGATATAAAAGGAAATATTACAACAATTTATTGTACTTATGATATTAATACATTAAATAAACATCCTACTGATGGACGTAAAGTTAGAGGGGTTATTCATTGGGTAAGTATACTACATAGTCTTCCGGCAGAGATTAGATTATATGATCGTTTATTTACTGTCCATAATCCTTCTGCAGAAGAAGATTTTTTAAATAAAATAAATCCAAATTCTTTAGTGATTCGACATGGATTTGTTGAGCAAAGCTTAATTACAGCGAAACCTGGAATAGCATATCAATTTGAGCGTGAGGGTTATTTTTGTGCTGATAATTATGATCATACTAGTGAACATCTTGTATTTAATCGTACTGTAACTTTAAAAGATAAATGGACAAAATAATTAATTAAAAAAACTAAATAATAAAAAATAGAAATAAGTTGAATTATTTCATCTTTATTATTTTTATATCATAAATCTTTTAAATTTTTATAAAAAATAATTTAATAACTTTATTACAATCTAAGTAAATTAAGTTAATATTGTGATATTATTATGTTAATTTAAAATTAATTTATTTTCTTGATAATCATAATATATAAATAATATTTATATTATTAAATTTATTTAAAATGCAATAAATTATTTTATAACTAATTTTTTCTATATCAATAAGTTTTTATATAAAACTTCAATTATGATATGATAATATTTTAGTTTTTATAATATTTTAGAATTTTTTAAACGTAAAAATGTTATTTTAAGTTCTTTATTTTTAATATTTTATTATTAATAGTTACGAAAATCATATCTTGTTATATTAAGATTAATGATAAACTTAATAATATTAAAGGGTTATTTAAAAAAACAAAACATCATTTATATTAAACTAATGTTATAATAATTAATATTTTAATATTATCATAAAATTTATAAGGTACTATCATACATAAATATTAATATCTATTTATTAGTAATAGTTTGCAGATTTATTTCTTTAGATATTTGTTTTATCCAGATTCCTAATCGTTCAACAGTTAGTTCTGGTTGTCGATCTTCATCAATGGCGAGACCTATAAAATTAGTGTCATCAATAAGCCCTTTTGATGCTTCAAAGTAATAACCTTTTGTTGGCCATTGACCTATAAGAGTGGCTCCATTAAGTTCAATAATATTTTTTAGAATGCCCATGGCATCACAAAAATATTCTGTGTAATCTTCTTGATCACCACAACCAAAAATACCTACTAATTTACCTGTAAAATCAATTTTTTTCAATGTTGGGAAAAAATCATCCCAATCACATTGGGCTTCACCATAATACCAAGTAGAAATACCGAATAATAAAACATCAAATGCTTCAATATCCTCCTTACTAGTTTTAGCAATATCATAAATTTCAGCGCAGCCAAGAGTTTCATGAATCATTTTTGCAATATTTTCTGTATTACCAGTATCACTTCCAAAAAAAATACCTATTATTTTCATAAAATAAATAAACCTTTTAATTTTAATTTGAATTATTTGTTATCTTACCCCTTACTAATTATTAATATATTAAAGAAGATGAAGATAACTATTGATTAATAAATAATTAAATAAATTTTATTTTGATGAAACATTAGAATAATTTTCTAAAATTCATCAAATTTTTAATAACCATATTAATAATCATTTATTTTATTTTATTATTCTTTATTTTTATATTTAACTTACTAATATTTATTACTATTATAATATATTAATTAATTTTTAATTTTAGTTATTATAAATTATTATCATGTTTAATTACTTGTATTTAATGTTTTTTGATTATTTATTTAACATAAATAATTGGTTTTTTGATAATTAAGCTATAGAGCTTAATTATCAAAAATTAATTTATTTTAAAAAAAATAAATATTAATAAAATTTAATAAATTTATTTTAATTGTATCTTAATAATATAAAAATACTTACTAACCAATAGTATAATATAATTAATAAATAAATATATTATTAGTTAAATAATATTAAAAAACAACTACTAAAAAACAAATCAAAAACTTGATTATATTTGAAAATATTAATTTTATTAGTTAATTTTATTTATTAACATTAATATTCAATATAAATATTATTTATGTTAAATAACATATCATAATTATTGAATTTAACCACTTATTCTTTTTATTAATTATAGAAAATTTATCAACTTTATAAATATTATTAATCTAACTAATAATATCAATAATTATTAAGTTAATATTAAAGATAAATTTTATTTTTATAAAAATGGATTTTAGATTAAAAATTAAATATAAAAATTATCTCATTAAAAATAAATATATTATTATTAAAAAATAAAAGAATAAGTACTATATTTATAGCTATTTATAAAAAGTGAACTTAATTAAAAATTATTTATTAGTAAAAATAATATTATTTATTATATCTAGTTATATACAAAATATTTTTATTGTATAACATATATATTATATAATATAATAATAAAATTAATTGTTGTTAATTAAATAAATTTTATTAAAATTTATTTTAAAAAAATAATGTTTTTAATTCTTTTGTTAATATATTTTCTTTTGTTTTTAATTAATTAAAAACATCGAATAAATTATTTATTTTTTATTAATAATAATAAGTATTTATATTTTTTTTAAAACATCATTAAAATAATAAAATTTAATAATAATTTAATATTATTATTAATATATATATTAGATAATTATTTTAAATTATATTCAGTATGTTCATTAAAAGTATTATTAATAATGCTTAATTTTTATTAAATTATATGTAGAAATATTATAATATTTTATTCATCGATAAATTAATTGAATTAGATAAATATTAAATAAATATTAATGATAGTTTATTTATTAAAAATATTTTTTTAAAAAATAAATTAAATTTTAAAAAAATATATTTTTTATCTAAAAATATTAAAAATAAAAAAATGATTAATTTTAAAGAATGTTATATATTAATTACTTAATTATTAATTAAAATAATATAATTTCTAACATACAAAAATTATATATAATTTTTGTATGAAATATAAGTTATTAATAATTTTAAGAGTAAAATTTATTTTTTAATTACTAAAACATATATAATTTTTTATAAATAATTAATAGATCACCTATAAATTATGTGTGTTAATATAACATTAAAAAGTCAAACTGAAATAATTAAAAAAACTAATATTATATATTTCTTTATAAATTAGATTATTTGAATATCCATAAAAATATTAGAAAGTATATCTATTGCTTTAATATATTTATAACCATTACTAATTAATATATAATTTTTATAAATGTACTTATCAAAAAATAAACTTAAAAACTAAACTATTTTTTGGTCTATTTTTAACTAATGAGAATCTTGATAATTAAAAATTTTTTTATAAAATTCAAATAATTTTTACTAAAATTATATCAATTTTTTTAAATTTTTAAAACTAGCTATTAATGTATGTAATTTTAATATTATTAATAATTATATTAATAATATGTAAGTATAAGATATAACAATCATCGGTTAAAATCTTTTTTAAAAAATTAATATTTTATTAGATTTTATATAGATAAAATAATTATATTTTAAAATAATTTAACTTTATATTTTTTAAATTTTATTTTCTTTTATAATTTTATTATATATAATAATTATTTTTAATAAAATATGAAATATATTTTCATAGCAATAAATTTAATAATTTATATAAAAATACCAATAAGCATAATTTTCTGTAATTATTTAATTAAAAGTATCTTTTTATTAATAAAAAGATAATAAGATTTCGAGTATTAATTTTATAAATATAAAATAATTTTTTAAATTATTTATTAAAATGTTATATTTTTTTTCTAATAACAAAAATAATAAATTATATTTTCTATAAATAAAGATATTTTATTTTAATAAAATTTAAAAATCATTTAATTATTAATATATTAATCAAAAATTAAAATTATAAAGTTTTTAAAAAATTTAAATAAAATAATTAAAATATTTATTATTTTGTTTTTATATATATTAAGAGAATGTAGGTAAAAACTAATCTAACATATTTTAATATTTATTAGAATTTAATATTGATTAGTTATATATTTCAGATAATCTTTTTGATATATACTATAGTAGTAATATTAAAAATAACTAAATTATATAATTAAAAGAATAAAAATTATTGATTTTATGTATATTTAATTTGTTCTATATAAATTTAAATAAATAAATTTTATAAAAAAATCATAAAATAATTATTTAAAAAAGTAAATTATAAATATATATTTTTATTCTTTAATAACAATAAATAAACTTTATTAATAAATATGAGTAAAAACTTTAATTGCTCTGTTTAATATTATTTGTTTAGAGGAAAATAATTGATATCACATAAACGTGCTGGGCGATCTACCAAACAAAGTGATTTAATTAATGTTAAACAATTAATTACACAATATTATTCGCTACAACCACAAATAAAAAATCCGAATCATAATGTTAAATTTGGTACATCAGGACATCGTGGTAGCGCTTGTCGTAATAGTTTTAATGAACAACATATTTTAGCTATTGCGCAGGCTATTGTAGAAGTGCGTCGATTAAATGGCATTACTGGCCCGTGTTTAATGGGAAAAGATACCCATGCTTTATCTACCCCAGCTTTTATGACGGTTGTTGAAGTATTGATTGCTAATGGTGTTCATGTCATTGTTCAACAAAATGATGGTTTCACACCAACACCGGCTATTTCTCATGCTATATTAGAGTATAATCGTCAACATGATAAGAAAGCAGATGGTATTGTAATTACACCTTCACATAACTCTCCAGAAGATGGTGGCATTAAATATAATCCTCCACATGGAGGACCTGCTGATGAATTATTAACGACTGAAATTGAACGTCTAGCGAATCAATTCATTGCTAATCAATTAGCAGATATTCAGCGCAATAATTACCAAGTCGCTATTAAAGATCATCACTATAAACAAGAAGATCTTATTGAGCCTTATGTAATTACTTTAAATAAAGTTATTAACATGACTGCGATTAAAAAAGCTAGATTAAAAATAGGTGTTGATCCATTAGGCGGTGCTGGAATAAATTATTGGAAACGTATTGCTGAATATTATCAACTTGATTTAGAGTTAGTTAATGAACAAATAGATCCAACATTTAGTTTTATGACTCTAGATTATGATGGGGTAATTCGAATGGATTGTTCTTCGCACTGGGTAATGAAGCGCTTATTAGGTTTACGAAATAAATTTAATTTAGCTTTTGCCAATGATCCTGATTATGATCGTCATGGAATTATAACTCCATCTGGATTAATGAATTCAAACCATTATCTTGCTGTTGCTATTGATTATCTATTTCGACATAGACCAGAATGGAAAAAAGAAGTCGCAGTAGGTAAGACATTAGTTTCAAGTACGATGATTGATCGCGTAGTTGCTGATTTAGGACGTGAATTAATTGAAGTTCCGGTTGGTTTTAAATGGTTTGTTAATGGTTTATATCATGGTAAGTATGGTTTTGCTGGTGAAGAAAGTGCTGGTGCTGCTTTTTTAAGATTTGATGGAACACCATGGACAACTGATAAAGATGGTATAATTCTTTGTCTATTAGCAGCTGAAATAACAGCAGTAACAGGTAAAAATCCACAACAGCACTATCAAGATCTTGAATGTTATTTTGGACAACCTTATTATAGTCGTATTCAAGCTAAAGCTAGTTATAAACAAAAACAAATTTTATCTAAATTAACAACTAAAATGGTATCAGTAAATATGTTGGCTGGTGACCCAATTATTGCTCGATTAAACAAAGCACCTGGTAATGGTGCCGCCATTGGTGGTTTAAAAATAATAACAGATTATGGGTGGTTCACTATTCGATCTTCAGGCACTGAAGAAGTCTATAAAATTTATTGTGAAAGTTTTCGTAGTAATGAACATCTTAAATTAATTGAACAAGAAGCTATTCATATAGTTAATCAAGTTATTGAATATTAAATAATATTATTATTTAATATAAGTAAAAAATTTTTATAAAATAATAATAAAAAAGTAATTAATTATATCATATTATATATAAATGATTTCTTATTAAAATATAAATTATACCTATTTTTTAGTAAAAAATTTATTTTTCTAAATAGAAATTAATTTGTTTTTAACTTTTACTTTAAATATTAAATAAATGAACATACTTTATATTTAAATATTATTAATACCATTAAGATCAAATTATTTTTGTTACATTTATAATATATTTTTATATTTTTAGTTACTTTTATTTTTTTAAAATAATTCTAGTTGCTTTTTAATTTTCTGTAATAATATATAATTAAAAATTAGTAATTAATTTTTTTTAATTAGTTAATCATAAAGATATTTAATCTATAAAATATTAATTGATTAAAAAATAAAATATTATATTATAAATTATCGTAATATGAATTTAAGTTTTTTACTTTAAGATATTGTTAAATATACTTTTAAATTTTATTTAAAAGTAATTTATTTTTACAAATAAGATAAGATAAATAGATAAGTATGTATAATATTGAATTAGAACAATTAATTAATGCGTATTTGAATATTGATAAATATCAAGATTATATTCCTAATGGACTTCAAGTTGAAGGACGATTAAAAATAAAAAAAATAGTAACTGGCGTAACCGCATCACAAAAATTACTTGATGAAGCTATAAAATTAGATATAGATGCGATTATTGTTCATCATGGTTATTTTTGGAAAAATGAACCTGTTAATATTCTTAATATGAAGCGTAATCGATTAAAATCATTACTTTGCAATGATATTAATCTTTATAGTTATCATTTACCACTTGATGGTCATCATATTATTGGTAATAATATACAATTAGGAAATATTATGGAAGTTGAAATTGATAGATACATTACACCTTTATTACCAATAGGTAAATTTAAGAAACCAATAACTTCTGATGATTTAATGTTACGTTTAAGTAATAGGTTAGCACGTAAACTATTATATTGTGGTGATAATGGTCCAAAAAATATCCATACTATTGCTTGGTGTACTGGAAGTGGACAGAATTTTATTCAAAAAGCAGCTGAAGCCGGAACTGATGCTTTTATAACTGGTGAAGCCTCTGAACAAACAATTCATATTGCTAGAGAAATGGGAATTCATTTTTATGCTGCAGGTCATCATGCAACAGAACGATTTGGTATTAAAGCATTAGGAAAATGGTTACATAAAAATTATAATTTTGAAGTTACTTTTATAGACATATATAATCCTGTTTAATTTTTATAAGAAATAAATATAAATCAGAATAAGAAATTATTAAATAAGAAAAATTTTTACCAAACTGTATCTTATTTTTATATAATTATTAATTTTAAAATAAAATATTAAGATACAGTTTATTTATTTAAATGATGATTAATTATTTTTTAGTTAAATTACTATGAAAATTTTTTTGTTTATTACCTGTATATAATTGACGAGGACGAGCAATTTTTAATTTTTTATTATGCATTTCATTCCAGTGAGCAATCCAACCAATTGTACGAGCAATAGCAAAAATAACTGTAAACATAGTTGTTGGAATTCCAATTGCTTTTAAGATAATACCAGAATAGAAATCTACATTTGGATAAAGTTTTTTTTCAATAAAATAAGGATCATTGATAGCTATGTGTTCTAATTTTTTAGTAACTTCTAATATATCTTCATTTAATTTAAGTTCTTTAAGTACTTCATCGCAGGTCTGTTTCATGACTGTTGCACGTGGATCATAATTTTTATAAATTCGATGACCAAATCCCATCAAACGAAAAGAATCATCTTTATTTTTTGCACGCTTTATAAATTTAGGGATATTTTCGACAGTTTGAATTTCTTCTAACATACGTAAACAGGCTTCATTAGCTCCACCATGCGCCGGTCCCCAAAGAGAAGCAATTCCAGCAGCAATACAAGCAAATGGATTTGCGCCAGAAGAGCCGGCTATTCTTACCGTTGAAGTTGAAGCGTTTTGTTCATGATCAGCATGTAAAATAAAAAGACGATCCATTGCTCGTTCGATAATTGGATTAACTTGATATTTTTCACATGGTGTAGCAAACATCATATGAAGAAAATTTGCTGAATAAGAAAGATTATTTTTCGGGAAAATAAAAGGTTGACCAATAGAATATTTATAACACATTGCTGCAATAGTAGGCATTTTTGATAGTAATCTAAATGCTGCTGTTTCACGATGTCGTGGATTATTAATATCTATTGAATCATGATAAAAAGCAGCTAATGCACCAGTTATGCAACAAAGAATTGCCATTGGATGAGAATTACGCGGAAAACTTTGTAAAAGGCGACTAATTTGATCGTGGATCATTGTATGATTAGTAATATTTTTTTTAAAATTATCATAATCATTTTGTGAAGGTTTTTCACCATAAAGTAGTATATAACAAACTTCTAAATAAGTAGAAGTAGTAGCCAATTGATCAATAGAGTATCCTCTGTGCAAAAGAATACCTTTATCTCCATCGATATAGGTAATTTTAGACTCGCAAGATGCAGTTGATGTAAAGCCAGGATCATAGGTAAAATAACCTTTAGAGCGTAATCCTCGAATATCAATTACATCAATCCCAAGTGTAGAATTTAGTATTTGAAGCTCAATTTTTTCTGAATCTTTATCGATTAACTCTATAATATTTTTTTCTTTTCCTAGCATTATTACGGTTCTCCTTAAGCAATTAAATATAATTTTTTAATAATTGTGAAAGTACAAGTAAAATATTTTAAAAGTGCATGATATTTCATTAATTAAAAAATGAATTATATTTCAACAAAATTTATTAGATTTCTTATATATTTAAATTATTGTTAATAACAATAATAATTTTTTATATAAAAAATAAATTTGATATTTTATATAATTTTTTATTTAAAATTAATGATTAATTAATTTAGTTTAATTATACTTAAGATAAATAATTAATTTTTAATAAATTATATTATTAATTTAATATATTTAACTTTAAATCATGATCATACTTATTATTTAAATTAAATCTATTAAAATATAATATGTTGTAATTGTAATGTGAATATAAGAATTATATACTATAAAAGAAGATTTCTTATATATTTTAAATTATATTGTTATTTAAAGTTAATAAGTAATAATTTTTACAAAAATATCATAAATTAAATTAAATTTAATCTGAATCATAATTTATTATTAACATTACTATTTAATTTTTTCTAAAGAGATATAATTTTAAAAAAATGAAAAAACAAAGACCTATTAATATTCAATTGCAGACAATTCATTTTTCAATTATTGCAATAGCTTCAATTTTACATCGAATCTCTGGGATTATCAGTTTTATTATAGTTGGTATTTTATTATGGCTGCTAGGGTTATCGCTTTCTTCACCAAAGGGATTTCAATTTGTTACTGAAATTATGTGTAGTTTTTTTATAAAATTTATTATTTGGAGCCTATTAACAATACTAATATATCATGTTAGTAATGGCATTTGTCATATGATGATGGATTTTAATTTTATTGATAAGAATTTACTTGTAGGACGTATTTCAGTTATAGCTATATTTATTATTACAAGTATTTTATCAATTTTATCATGGATTTTTATATGGTAGTTAGCGCATCAACATTAGGTCGTACTGGAACACAAGATTGGTTATTACTTCGTGCGTCTGCTATTGTTATTATTTTTTATATATTTTATATCATTAGTTTTATTGTAACGACAGATTTAAATTATACTATTTGGTCGACATTTTTTTCTTTTAAAATAACTAAAATTTTTACTATTTTGGCACTTATTTCAATATTGATACATACTTGGATAGGTTTATGGCAAGTACTAACTGATTATATTAAATTCATTGCATTGCGATTATTATTACAACTTTTTTTTATTGTTATATTAATGTTTTATTTAATTTATGGAACAATTGTTATGTGGGGAACATAAATGAAATTACCAGTAAGAAAGTTTGATGTAATAGTTATTGGAGCCGGCGGAGCTGGAATGCGAGCAGCATTACAAATTTCTAAGCTAGGTTTAACATGTGCATTAATATCTAAGGTTTTTCCAACACGCTCACATACCGTATCAGCTCAAGGTGGAATTACTGTTGCATTAGGCAACTTACATGAAGATAATTGGCAATGGCATATGTATGACACAGTTAAAGGGTCTGATTATATAGGTGATCAAAATGCTATTGAATATATGTGTAAAACAGGCCCAGAAGCTATATTAGAACTTGAGAATATGGGGCTCCCTTTTTCACGTTTAGACGATGGTCGTATTTATCAACGTCCATTTGGTGGACAATCAAAAAATTTTGGTGGTGAGCAAGCTGCTCGCACTGCTGCAGCGGCAGATAGAACTGGACATGCCCTTTTACATACACTTTATCAACAGAATTTAAAAAACAACACTACATTTTTTTCTGAATGGTACTCAGTTGATTTAGTTAAAAATCAAGATGGTGACATAGTTGGCTGCGTTGTATTATGTATAGAAACAAGTGAGATTGTTTACTTTAAAGCTAAAGCTACTATTCTTGCTACAGGCGGAGCTGGAAGAATTTATCAGTCAACAAGTAATGCTTATATTAATACTGGTGATGGTGTTGGGATGGCTATCAGGGCAGGTGTACCATTGCAAGATATGGAAATGTGGCAATTTCATCCAACTGGAATTGCTGGCGTAGGTATATTAATAACAGAAGGGTGTAGAGGGGAAGGTGGCTATTTACTTAATAAAAATGGCGAGCGTTTTATGGAACGTTATGCACCTAATACAAAAGATTTAGCTAGTCGTGATGTTGTTTCTCGCTCAATCATGATAGAGATTCATGAGGGTAGAGGATATGATGGGTCTTGTGGACAACACGTAAAATTAAAACTAAATCATTTAAATAGAAAAATATTAGAGTCAAGATTACCTGGTATTCTTGAATTATCTAGAACTTTTGCTCATATTGATCCACTTAAAGAACACATTCCTGTTATACCTACTTGTCATTATATGATGGGTGGAATCCCAACTAAAATAACAGGTCAAGCATTAATGATTAATGAAAAAGGAGAAGATGTTGTAATTCCTGGATTATTTGCTGTTGGTGAAATTGCTTGTCTTTCTATTCATGGTGCAAACCGTTTAGGTGGAAATTCATTACTTGATTTAATTGTATTTGGACGTTCTGTTGGTTTATATCTAAAAGAATCTTTATTAGAACAAGGATCAATGCGTGATGCTAGTGAATCTGATATTGATGCAGCATTAATGCGTTTAAATCGTTGGAATAGTACACATAGTGGTGAAGATACAGTAGAGATACGTAAAGCATTACAAGCTTGTATGCAGCGTAATTTTTCAGTTTTTCGTGAGGGTAATATGATGGCTAAAGGTTTAAGAGAATTAAAAGTAATTCGCGAACGTTTAAAAAATGCTCGTTTAGATGATACCTCACGCGAATTTAATACCAATCGTATTGAATGCTTAGAATTAGATAATTTACTAGAAACAGCATTTGCAACAGCAGAAGCAGCAAATTTTCGCACTGAAAGTCGCGGCGCACATAGTCGTTTTGATTACTCTGATCGTGATGATATAAATTGGTTATGTCATACTCTATATTTGCCAAAATCTGGAACTATGACTCGCAGAGCAGTAAATATGCGACCTAAATTACGTGATCCTTTTCAACCTAAACTACGTAGTTATTAATTCATTAACTTTTAATGGTGTTATTAAAAATAAATTATGAAAATTAAATTTTCTATTTATCGTTATAATCCAGACATTAATAATAAACCATATATGCAAGATTATAGCTTAGAAATTACTAAAGATTATGACATGATGTTATTAGATGCATTAATTAAACTAAAAGAAAAAGATCCTACTTTAGCATTTCGTCGTTCTTGTCGTGAAGGAGTTTGTGGTTCTGATGGATTAAATATAAATGGTAAAAACGCCTTAGCTTGTATTACACCTTTGTCAACTTTATATCATTATAAAAAAAAGATTATTATTCGACCATTACCAGGTTTACCTGTTTTAAGAGATTTGTTAGTTGATATGACTCAATTTTATGCTCAATATGAAAAAATTCGCCCTTATCTTATTAATAATGGAAAAAATCCACCAGCTCGTGAGTATTTACAAAGTCCAGCACAAAGAGAGAAATTAGATGGTCTATATGAATGTATTCTTTGTGCTTGTTGCTCAACTTCATGTCCATCATTTTGGTGGAATTTTGATAAATTTATTGGGCCTGCTGGTTTATTAGCTGCTTATCGTTTTTTAATTGATAGCCGAGATACTGAAATAAATACTAGATTAGATAATTTAAATGATGCTTTTAGCGTATTTCGTTGTCATAATATTATGAATTGTATTAGTGTTTGTCCAAAAGGTTTAAATCCAACTAAAGCTATTGGATATATTAAATCTATGTTATTAAAACATAGCGCATAATTTTAATAAAATTTATAGATATGGAAATATTGTTGAAAATAAAAATAAAAAAATATTAAATTAACGTTTATTTCATATTAAAAATTATAGAAAAACATTTAAGAAACTTGTTCTTATTTTAATAATTTTATGAATTTTAAGGATATTTTAATAAAGAACTCTACTATTATTAATAATAGTAAATAAAATACATTTAAAGTCTCTATTAAAACTATATACATATAAAACGGCATTATTAATATTTAACTATGGAAAAACTAAAGCTTATAGGCTTAAAGGATTATAATGTACAACAGAGTAATGAAAAATTGGCTAGATTCAAGTTTTCTAGCTGGCGCAAATCAGTCTTATATCGAACAAGTTTATGAAGATTACTTAACTGATTCTAATTCTGTTAATTTAGATTGGCGTAATATTTTTGATAAACTAACAATCGCTGGTTCTAATGGTGAATACTTTCATTCTAAAGCACGTAAATATTTTCGTTCATTAGCAAAAGATCCTATACGTTATCAAACCTCGATTAGTAATTTATCTTTAGATGCAAAACAAATTAAAGTCTTTCAATTAATAAATGCATTTCGTTTTATGGGACATCAAAATGCAAATCTTGATCCATTGGAATTATGGAAACAAGAAATTGTTCATGATTTAGAACCTTCTTTTCATGGTTTAACTGATATTGATTTTAAAGAAACGTTCAATGTTGGCTCTTTTGCTATTGGTAAAGAAGTAATGAAATTAAGTGAGCTATATAGAGAATTGAAGCGTATTTATTGTACTTCAATTGGCTCAGAATATATGCATATTACTAGTGCTGAAGAAAAACATTGGATTCAGCAACATTTAGAACTAGCAATACCAATTACTGAACAGTTTACCAAACAAGAAAAAATTTGTTTTTTATCAGAATTAACTGCTGCTGAAGGTTTCGAACGTTATCTTGGAGTAAAATTTCCTGGTGTAAAACGTTTTTCTTTAGAAGGAGGGGATTCGCTTATTCTAATATTAAAAGATTTAATTCGTTATGCAGGTACACAGAATATAAATGAAATAGTATTAGGAATGGCGCATCGTGGGCGATTAAATGTTTTAGTTAATATTTTGGGTAAAAAACCAAAAGATCTATTTAATGAGTTTATTGGTAAAAATAAAAATCATTTAGGTACTGGTGATGTTAAATATCATCAAGGTTTTTCTTCTAATTTTAAAACAAAAGATTCTTTAATTCATTTAGCATTAGCTTTTAATCCATCACATTTAGAAATAGTTAATCCTGTAGTAATTGGTTCTGTTCGTGCTCGTCGTGATCGTTTAAATAAAAATCATAATAATATGATACTGCCAATTACTATACATGGCGATGCGGCAGTAATTGGACAAGGAGTTGTTCAAGAAATGTTAAATATGTCTCAGGCTCGTGGTTATGAAGTTGGCGGTACAATTCGGATTGTAGTTAATAATCAGATAGGCTTTACTATGTCTAATCCTAGAGATGCACGTTCAACACAATATTGTACTGATATAATGAAAATGGTACAAGCACCTATTTTTCATGTTAATTCTGATTATCCAGAATCTGTTGTTTTTATTACTCGATTAGCATTAGATTTTCGAAATAAATTTAAACGAGATGTAGTAATTGATTTAGTTTGTTATCGTCGACATGGCCATAATGAGGCGGATGAGCCTAGTGCTACACAACCAATTATGTATCAAAAAATAAAAAAACATGCCACATCTCGCAAAATTTATGCAGATAAATTAATAGAAAAAAAGATAATTACAAATGATGAAGTGACAGAAATGATTAATTTATATCGTAATAAATTAGATAGCGGTAATTGTGTTGTTGATGAATGGCGCCAAATTGAAAGTAATCAATCAGTATGGAAACCATATTTAAATCATGAATGGAATGAAACTTATTTAAGTAAAATTAAAAAGAAACGATTACAAGATTTAGCAAAAATCTTAAATACCATTCCTGCAGAAATTATTATGCAACCTCTAGTTGAGAAAATTTATAATGATCGTTTAGCAATGGCGAATGGTAAGAAATTTTTTGATTGGGGGGCGGCAGAAACTTTAGCTTATGCAACATTACTTAATGATGGTATACAAGTTCGTTTATCAGGTGAAGATGCTGGACGTGGTACTTTTTTTCATCGCCATGCGGTTATTCATAATCAAACTAATGGTTCAATTTATCTCCCTTTAGCTAATATACATAAAAATCAAGGAATATTTAACGTCTGGGATTCAGTCTTATCTGAAGAAGCAGTACTTGCTTTTGAATATGGTTATGCGTCGTCTGCACCACAAGCTTTAACTATTTGGGAGGCTCAATTTGGTGATTTTGCTAATGGAGCACAAGTTGTTATCGATCAATTTATTAGTTCTAGTGAACAAAAATGGGGACGCATGTGTGGATTAGTAATGTTATTACCTCATGGATATGAAGGACAAGGACCGGAGCACTCTTCTGCTCGTTTAGAGCGCTATTTACAATTATGTGCTGAACAAAATATGCAAGTTTGTATTCCAACTACTGCATCTCAAGTTTATCATATGCTTCGTCGTCAAATACTTCGTAATATTCGACTTCCATTAATTGTTATGTCACCAAAGTCATTACTTCGTAATCCTTTTTCAATTTCTAGTTTGGAAGAATTAGCAAATGGTGAATTTAAAACAGTAATTAGTGAAATTGATCAAATAGATACAAAAAAGATCAAACGTGTAGTTTTATGTTCCGGTAAAGTTTATTATGATTTACTTGAGCAACGTCGTAAAAATAAACAAAAAAATATTGCAATTGTTCGTATTGAACAATTGTATCCATTTCCATATAAAGATTTAGAAAAAGCATTAAAACCTTATGCATATGTTTGCGATTTTATTTGGTGTCAAGAAGAACCTCTTAATCAAGGTGCATGGTATTTTATTCAGTATAATATTCAAAAAACAATTCCAAAAGGTTCATTGTTAAGTTATATAGGCCGTCCTGCATCTGCTTCACCAGCTGTAGGTTATGCGTCTGTTCATCAAGAACAGCAAAAAACATTAGTTGATAATGTACTAAAAATAAATAAATTAAAGGATAACAGATGAGTGACATAGAAATTCTTGTTCCTGATCTTCCTGAATCAGTTGTAGATGCCACAGTTGCAACTTGGCATAAAAAGCCAGGTGATCAGGTAAAACGTGATGAAGTCTTAGTGGAAATTGAAACAGATAAAGTTGTACTTGAAGTACCAGCAACAGATTCAGGTATTCTTAAGTCAGTTTTAGAAGAAGAAGGGGCTACTGTTCTATCGAAGCAACTATTGGGTTATATACATCTTACTGATAATATAGAAATTCCAATTGATGTAGATATAAAAAATAAAGATATTACTGGGTTAATATCAGATAAATATTTAACTCCTAATCTTGATAAAGGTGATCATTATAATGTATTAACACCTGCTGTTCGTCGTTTAATCACAGAACACAATTTAAATCCAGATAATATCAAAGGTAGTGGTATAGGTGGACGTATAACATGCGATGATATTAAAGGATATATTAAAAATAAATTTACATCAAGTAAAAATAAATTAATTAATCAAGAAAATAATACATTTACAAATATATCATCAACATCTTCTTATCGAAGTGAGAAACGGGTACCAATGACTCGTTTGCGTAAACGTATTGCAGAACGTTTGTTGGAATCAAAAAATAATACTGCTATGTTAACGACTTTTAATGAAGTTAATATGAAACCTATTTTTAATTTAAGGAAACATTATGGTGAAAATTTTGAAAAACAATATAATGTACGTTTGGGATTTATGTCTTTTTATGTTAAAGCAGTTGTTGAAGCATTAAAGCGTTATCCTGAAGTTAACTCATCAATTGATGGTTCAGATATTCTTTATCATAATTATTTTGATGTTAGTATCGCTGTTTCTACACCTAGAGGTTTAGTTACACCGGTATTACGTAATGCAGATATACTTAGTATGGCAGAAATTGAAAAAAATATTAAAGAATTAGCAATTAAGGGGCGTGATGGAAAGTTAATGGTTGAAGAATTAACAGGTGGAAATTTCACTATTACTAATGGTGGTATTTTTGGTTCTTTAATGTCAACACCAATTATTAATCCACCACAAAGCGCAATTTTAGGAATGCATATTATTAAAGATAGGGTTATGGTTATTGATGGTAAAATTGAAATCTTACCAATGATGTATTTAGCGCTTTCTTATGATCACCGTTTAATTGATGGGCGTGAATCTGTGAGTTTCTTGGTAACAATAAAAGATATGTTAGAAGATCCAGTTCGTTTATTGCTAGATGTTTAGATAAGTAATTTAACTTTAAATTACTTATTAAGGTTATAGAGTAGAGTCTTTTTTTAACTTTTTTATTGATCAATCTTTAAATAAAATATATAAAGATTTATTATCTTTTATTAACCTAAAATATGGATGAAATATCATGAATTTACATGAATATCAAGCAAAACAATTATTTGCAAATTATGGTTTACCAGTACCTATAGGTTATGTTTGTGAAACAGTAAAAGAACTAGAAGACGCTTCAATAAAATTGGGTAATAGTCCTTGGGTTATAAAATGTCAGGTACATGCTGGTGGTAGAGGTAAAGCTGGTGGTGTAAAAGTTATTAATAATAAAGATGAAATAAAATTATTTAGTAAAAATTGGTTAGGAAATCGATTAGTAACTTACCAAACTAATGGTAATGGAAAACTTGTTAATAAAATTTTACTAGAAGCAGTAACTGATATTGATAAGGAGTTTTATTTAGGTGCAGTGATAGATTGTAGTATTCATCGTATAGTCTTTATGGCATCAACTAAAGGAGGTGTTGAAATTGAAAAAATAGTAGAAAAAACACCAGAATTTATTTATAAATCCATTATTGATCCTTTAACAGGTCCATTGCCTTATCAGGCACGTGAATTAGCTTTTAAATTACAGTTAAAAGGGAAACAGATTGAACAATTTGTTAAAATATTTATTGGATTAGCTACAATTTTTCTTGAACGAGATTTAATTTTAATTGAGATTAACCCTTTAGTAATAACTAAGCAGGGAAATTTAATTTGTTTAGATGGAAAACTTAGTGTTGATAGTAATGCATTATACCGTCAAATTGAATTACATAAAATGCGTGATATTTCTCAGGAAGATCCATGTGAAGTTCATGCATCAGAATGGGAATTAAACTATGTTGCTTTAGACGGTAATATTGGTTGTATGGTTAATGGTGCTGGTTTAGCTATGGGAACAATGGATATTGTAAAATTATATGGAGGGGTTCCAGCTAACTTTCTTGATGTAGGTGGTAGTGTCACAAAAGAACGTGTAACAAAAGCATTTAAAATCATTTTATCTGATACTAATGTCAAAGTTGTTTTAGTTAATATTTTTGGTGGCATTGTTCGTTGCGATTTAATTGCTGATGGTATTATTGGATCACTTAAAGAAAATTGGATAAAAATTCCTATAATTGTTCGTCTTGAAGGTAATAATGCTGAATTAGGTATTAAAAAATTAACAGATAGTGGTTTAAAAATTATTGTTGCAACTAGTTTAACTGATGCAGCATTAAAAGCAATAGTAATAGCGGGGGGATTAAATAAGTAATGTCAATTTTAATTGATAAAAATACTAAAGTTATTTGTCAAGGATTTACAGGTAGGCAAGGAACTTTTCATTCAAAGCAGGCAATTTCTTATGGAACAAGAATGGTTGGTGGTGTAACACCAGGTAAAGGTGGGACAATACATCTTGGTTTGCCTGTTTTTAACACAATCAGTGAAGCTATTAAAACTACAGGTGCAACTGTATCAGTTATTTATGTTCCATCTGAATTTTGTAAAGATTCTATTCTTGAGGCAATCAATAATGGTATTAAACTTATTATTACTATTACAGAAGGAATTCCAGTATTAGATATGCTAATAGTAAAAACAAAATTAGATGAAATTGGAGTAAGAATGATAGGACCAAATTGTCCAGGCATTATTACACCAGGTGAATGTAAAATTGGCATTCAACCTGGACATATCCATAACCCAGGAAAAATAGGTATTATATCACGCTCTGGTACATTAACCTATGAAGCTGTTAAGCAAACGACTGATGTAGGATTAGGTCAATCTACTTGTGTAGGTATTGGTGGAGATCCTATTTTAGGATCAAACTTTATTGATATATTAAAATTATTTCAATCAGATCCAAAAACTGAAGCTATTGTTATGATAGGTGAAATTGGTGGTACAGCGGAAGAAGAGGCAGCTGATTATATTAAACAATATATAACAAAGCCAGTGGTTGCTTATATTTCAGGTATAACAGCTCCAAAAGATAAGCGTATGGGCCATGCAGGTGCAATCATTGCTGGTGGAAAAGGTACAGCAGATAAAAAGTTTGAGGCTTTAGCAGCAGCTGGTGTAAAAACGGTTCATAATTTAACTGAGATTGGTGAAGCTGTTAAACAATTAAATATTAGTAAATAATTAATTTTTAAATTTAAATAAATAAAACATCTATAAAAATATATAAAAATATTTTATTTGTTATATTTTAATAAATTTTATTATTAATAAATTTATATATAATTATAAGTTTTTTAATTTTTACAAATGTTAAATTTTTTATAAATTGTTGGTTTTTATAATAAAAATATGAAACTTATATTTATGATAATAAAAATTTTTTATAATTAAAATAATAATATTAATTATAATAATTTTAATATAAAAAATATTTAAAAAAAATAAAAATTTTGATTATGAATTTTTCTTAAAAATTTTTCCTTTAATGTTATTTAATTTTAGTAAAGAATATGTATTAAATTAATTACTTAAAATTATTTCTCTAAAATTAAACACTTCTATTTTTTGAAGTTTATATTATAGTTTTTTATATTCTATTAATATTATTTATTATTTTATCATAATATATATTTTTAAAATAAATTTGTTTGTTATTAAAATAATTAGTTTGGTAACATGTAGTAATGACCTATATTATAGAATAATATTTTTATATTTTAAGAAATTATTTTTTTAATTTATTATATAAAGAGATAACAATAAATAAATTTATTAATCGATTTTAATAAAAGTATAAATTTATAAACACATTACCTAGGCTTACTTTAATTTAAAAATTTTAATTATTTTATTTTTATTAGAAATAATTAATAGAAAATGATATGTATTTTATTGTTATCATAAATAATTATTTTTTATTTTTTATTTTTTATTTTAGATAATATTTTATTATTTAAAATTTAATTTTTTTAATTTTTATATTAAGATGATATCTATATATTTTCTTAAAAATAAAATTAATTTTTCACTATATAAATTATATAATACATATAATTAATGTACAATTGTATTATTGATAATTATTCTGATTAAATAAAGATATTGATCGTCATTTTATCAGCTTTTTGTATTAAAGATTATATTTAAGCATTTAAAAATAAATTTTTACCATTAGATAAATTATTTTTTAGTTTATTAATGAATAAAAAATTTTTTATTCTAAATTATTAAATTTATAAAAAATTTTAATTTATAAAATAAAATGAAATAACAATTTTATATATTGGTTTATTCATAATTGATCATATCTTAAATCTTACTTTTTATATAAATAAAAATAATATATAAAAATAAATAATTAATGAAGACTTAATTCTTATAAATTATTTTATAATTTATAAGTTAATATAATTACTATAGTATAAATACCATATTATTAATTATATTAATTTTAGTTATGAACTAAAATAATAAGTATTATTTTAATCTAAAATAATAATTGAAAATTAATAAATAAATATTAGTATTTTAAATTAATGACATTAAAAATATAACATATCTTAATTTAAGATAGAAATTATTTTAATAACACACATCATTTTATTTTTCTAAAGATAATTTTATTATATCAATATTTAAAAAATAAATTTTATGAATTAACTGACTTATTTATGATAAAACTAGTGATACTATAAAATATAAGATACAAGACATAAATTATAAGTAAATAAAAAAATAATAATTTATCAGAGAGTTTTTATATAAAATATAATTATAATTAATTAATTATAACTTTAAAAGTATATATTTTATCTTAATTAAGTATCAATAACTTTTATTTTTATATTTATAGCTTAAGTAAATTATTTTCATTAAAAGGTTTTTATATCAAAAATCAGTAATAAAAATGAAAAATTTAATCAATATGAATGTTATTAAGTGATATTTGAAATACAATAAAATTGTATGAAATAACATGTTAATTTTATTAAAAATAAAATATTAAGTTATTTTAAGTTAATACAAATATTAAAAATAATATTAAATGTTAATCTTAAAAATTAAGAATACTTTATTAAGCAATTCCATTAATAATAGAATTATAATAATTTTATATATTAGCTTTATCTATGTAAGTACAGTTAAATAAATTAAAAAACTAAAGTTTTGAATTTTTATAGAAAAAATCTTAATGTTTATAAAGATAAATAATCTTGATAATTTATATATATTATTTTATTAAGTTTATTCGCATTATATTAAATTTTATAGAGCTTATATAATACTATATAATTTATTTAATTAAAAACTCTCTAAAAATTAGATAATTTTATTATTAAAATATTATAAACAATTAATATACATAGATATTTATGATGTTTAACATAACTATTTTATTTCTTTTTTATTTTATTTTTAAAAATCTATATTTTAACTTTATTTATTAATTATTTTAATAAATGATTTAATTAAGTATTATGAAAATTAATTTACTTGTAATTAGAGTGATAAATAAAATTATACTTTTTTATTATTTATTTATATTTATATATCTGAAATAAAATAAATTTAACTGAACTTATTAAGTTTATTATTGTGGAGTTTAAGTAATGACTGATATTAATATTTTAGATTTATTTTTAAAAGCAAGTTTTTTAGTTCAAATAATTTTATTTATTTTAATAATCTTTTCTATTATTTCTTGGGCTATTATTATTCAACGAATCAAAATTTTAAATAAAGCAACTCAAGAAATAAAAGTTTTTAAGGATCAGTTTTTATCAGGTATTGAGTTATTAAATCTTTATGAAAAATATCAGATTCAACATAATGAATTAAGAGGATTAGAACAAATTTTTTATTCTGGATTTAAAGAATTTACTCTTTTATATCAAGTTAACTTTTACACAAAAGAGTCAGTAATACACGGTGTATCTAGAGTTATGCGAATATCAATAAATCATGAATTAGAATTATTAGATACACATATTCCATTTTTGGGTACTATAGGATCAATAAGTCCTTATATTGGACTATTGGGTACAGTTTTTGGAATTATACATTCTTTTATTAACTTAAGTTCATTTAAACAAATAACATTACAAATAATTGCTCCGAATATTGCTGAGGCTTTAATTTCAACAGCAATCGGTTTGTTTTCTGCCATTCCAGCTGTATTAGCTTACAATCAATTAAGTTTGAAAATCAATAAATTAGAAAAAAATTATGATAATTTTATAGAAGAATTCTTAGTTATTTTGCATCGCAAAATTTTTCTTTTAAAGTAAATGGATAAATAGAATAAAATGAGTAAAGTTCGATGTAAATATAAATTAAAATCAGAAATTAATATTGTTCCTTTATTAGATATATTATTAGTATTATTATTGATCTTTATATTAACGGCTGCGATTATTCCACAAAGTTTAAAAGTAGAATTACCAAATATCGAAAAATCAAAAAATGGATTAGGTAATAATAACTCATATATTATTCTTGAAGTCTCTGGAATAGAACAATACAATATTATTCTTGATGGTCATCGAAAAAATTTTTTATTGAAAGAAGAGATTGAAGTAATAGCAAAAAAAGCTTTAGCAAAAAATTCACAGATTAATTTTTTAATTGGCGCTGCTAAAGATCTTCCTTATGAAGAAATTATCAAAGCTTTAAATATATTTTATCAAATAGGAATTAAATCAGTTGGATTTATCATTCAACCTATTTGATATAATTACATAATTATTTATTTGGAATTTTATCGTGGGAAAAAAAATAAAAAAGAAAAAAAATAAATTAAATAATTTTATTATACTTTCTATTATACTCCATATTTTACTATTTTGTTTAATTATTTTTGGTTCATTAAATAAATTTATTAAATTTTCAAATAATAATCAATATACTAAAGTTTCTGATATAATTATGATTGATACAAGTGATATAATGGAACAACATAAACAATTACAACAACAGAAAAATAATACTAATAAAGCTATTATCGAACAAAAAAATTTTTTTCAACAACAACAAAAAGAACAAAAATATTCAAAAATAATTAAGGAAAATAGTATTAAAATAAAACAAGAAGTTAAAGAACAGCGTTTACAAACAGAAAAAGAACTTGTTAAAAACAATAAAGAAAAAAAGAAAATTACTAAAAAAGTTATGAATAAAATTAAATTAGAACAAGATAAACTAATAAAAGAACAAATAGAAATAAAACCAAAAACTGAAAAAGTACTTAATTTATTTAAAGATAATAAAAAAAAAGATAAAGAAAAACAAGTTGTTTCAGTTAATGAACTCATTAATGAATTAAGTACACAACAGCAAGCTCAGAAAATGAAAGATGCTATAGAAAACCAAAAAGAAAATAAAAAAAATGGAGCATTTAATTCAGATGTAGCTATTTATGCTAATAAAATTAAAGTTGCAATTGAGAAAAAATTTTATGATGCTGATATTTATCGTGGTAAAGTTTGTGAATTAAAAATGAAATTATCTTCAAATGGTATATTAATTAGTATTATACCTAAAAATAATACATTAAATAATCAATCACTATGTAATGCAGCGATACGTGCGGCTAAAACAGCAATAATGCCTAAACCACCTAATTATAGTGTTTACGATGAATTTAATAAACAAGAAAGCATTTTAATATTCAATAAGGTTTAATTAAAAATTAAAATATATAGCATTATAGATAATAAAATTAATAAAAATTCTTAATTATTTGTTTTATGTATTTATTTTATATTAATATTTAAATTAATTATTATATCAATATAAATATATAATAATGGAGAAAAAATGGAGCATGTTTTTAAATTATTATTAACTTTTACAATGTCATGGATAACATATGCTCATGCAGAAATTCGTATTGAAATTACTCAAGGTGCTAACATTGCACAACCTATTGCTATTCTACCATTTAAATGGAGTGGAATAAATGATTTACCAGTTAATATAGATAAAATTATTATTTCTGATTTACAAAATAGTGGTAAATTTAATCCTATTAATCAAGATCATATCCTTCAACAATCGATTTCTACATTAGAAGTGATCCCAAATTCTTGGGCTGAATTAGGTATAAATACTGTTATTACAGGACAAATACAATCTACAGTTGATAATCAGTATATTATTAGTTATCAACTTATTGATGTTGTTAATCATCCTAGTGTAATATTGATTCAAAATAAATTGAAAATATCAATAAAATGGTTACGCCATGCGGCACATACTATTAGTAATGAAATATTTGAAAAATTAACTGGTATCCGAGGTGCATTTAGTACACGTATTTCCTATGTAGTTAAGACAAATGATAAAGATTTTCCTTATGAATTACAAATTTCAGATTATGATGGTTACAATCAATTTACTATTTATCGTTCTTCAGAACCACTAATGTCTCCTGCTTGGTCACCTGATGGGAAAAAAATAGCTTATGTAACTTTTGAAAATGGTAATTCAGCTTTAGTTATTCAAACTTTATCAACTGGTGAAGTACATATAGTTTCTTCTTTTCCACGTCATAACGGTGCACCTACTTTTTCACCGGATGGTACAAAACTTGCTTTTGCTTTATCAAAAACAGGAAGTTTAAATCTTTATGTAAAGGATTTAGATAGCGGAAAAACTCGTCAAATAACTAATGGGCGTAATAATAATACTGAACCAAATTGGATGCCAGACAATCAGACACTTATTTATACTTCTGATGAATCTGGGCGTCCACAGATATATAAAATAAATATTAATAGTTGTAAGTCAGAACGTATTACTTGGGTAGGTAATCAAAATCAAGATCCAAGTGTTAGTCATGATGGTAAATTTATGATAATGGTTAACTTTAATAATGGTAAACAGCATATTGTTAAACAAAATCTGATAACTAATAGTAATATTGAGTATTTAACGGATACATTTTTAGATGAAACACCAAGTATTTCACCTAATAGTACAATGGTAATTTATAGCTCTTCACAAGGGTTAGGCACTGTATTACAACTTATATCAACAGATGGTAGATTTAAATCGACTTTATTGGCAACTGATGGACAAATTAAATTTCCTGCTTGGTCACCATATTTGTAATATATAATAATATTAATGGATTGAATAAAATGCAATTTAATAAAGTAGTTAAATGGATAATAATAAGATTATCTATTATAGTTGTTACGGCATGTAGCTCAAAAAAAAGTAATGAACAAAGTGGTATTGAAAGCAATATATCAGATAACAATATTAACTTAAAAACAAATCAATTAATTCATCAAAAAATAGAAGAATTACAAAGTAATAACATTGTTTATTTTGATTTTGATAAATATAATATTATTCCAGAATATGAATATATTTTAGATCAGCAAGCATTTTTTTTACGTAAAAATTCATTTGTTAATATTATTATTGAAGGACATACTGATGAACGTGGTACGTCAGAATATAATATTGCACTTGGTGAGCGTCGTGCCAATGTTGTGAAAATATATTTGCAAAGTAAAGGTATAAATGATAAGCGAATTTCTATTTTATCTTATGGTAAAGAAAAACCAGCTTTACTTGGTCACGACGAATCAATATATTCAAAAAATAGGCGAGCAGTAATTATATATTAATATCATTACATGAATAGTAATTTTAGGTATCTTTATTTTAGTTTATTAATATTGACTAATGTAGCAACTTCATCAGTTGCTACATCGCAAGCATTAATTATTAATGTAGGTTCAGATTCTATAAATGATCATCTTATTCAAATTGAGACAGTAGTTAATTCTCAAGGGAAATTATTATACCAAATTCAGCAACAATTATTAGATGATCAACGTGATATTGATATGTTACGTGGTCAAATTCAAGAAAATCAATATCAATTAAATGAAGTTATTCAACGGCAAAAAAATCTTTATATACATATAGATTCATTGATGACTAGCTCAAATAAAATAATGAAAAATATTGATAATAACAATAATAATGATAATATTATTTCAGCTGTTAAAGTAATGAATGAAAAAAATAAATATGATAATGCGCTTTCTCTTGCTATAAATAGTAAATTTAAATATCAAATTATACAAGCGATCAGTTCTTTTCAGCAATTTATTAAAACTTATCCTAAATCTAATTATCAACCAAATGCTAATTATTGGCTTGGACAATTAAATTATAATCAGGGAAATAAAGATGATGCTGCTTTTTATTTTGCTATTGTTGTTAAAAACTATCCTAATTCATCAAAAGCAGCAGAGTCCTTTTATAAGATAGGATTATTAATGCAAGAAAAAGGACAAAATGATAAAGCTCGCGCTGTTTATCAAGAGTTAATTAAAACATATCCAAATAGTCTAAGTGCAGAATTAGCAAAGAAAAAATTAATATTATTATAGTTAAATAAAAAATATATATTTTTTATTTTTTCGATAATAGTATATTTTGATAAATATTTAAATTTTTTCAATAAAACAATTCTTATTATTAATAAAAAACAACTAAAATATTATTATATTTATTTAAATTAATTTAACAAATTTTATTTAATTTTAATTAAAAACAAATTATTAAAATAATATTATAACTATTAACATATAGATAAATTTTATTTTAGTTAAATTTTTTAATAAAACAATAAATAAGATATCTTAAAAAATAAATTATTTCATTTATCTTTAAAAGCATTAATGATACAAACTACGTAATCTTACTATTTTAATAAAAGACAACAAAAATTAAAAAATTTCATTTTATTATAAATAAATAGACTTAGATTTATTTAATATTAAAGTTATCGTTTTAGTTAAAAAATTATTTATTAGATAGAAATATTAAAAATAATATTTAAAGTAATAGGACAAGAATAGTATTGATCTTTATAGATTAAAATCAATGATAAGAGTAAAATAATATGTTAAATCTTATTCTTGATAAAAGCTTATAGTTGTGTTTAATATTATTAAAATATTTAAAGTAAATAAGATTATATTAAGATATTAAGTATAATTATTTATAAATAAACATTTATTTTTTATTAAAATGTTAATTATGTAATTTTAATTTGTATTTTATTTAGTAGTTAATTCAAATAAAATAATATATTTTATGTTATAATTTTATATTATTTTATTAATATTTATTTAATTTTTTCATTAAATAAAAAAACATATTTTTTTATAAAAATTTAATCAGAAATATTATTGAATAAAAACAAAAAATTTTAATTAATAATATTAACAAGAGAATTGATTTTGATATCAATAATAATCTTTATATATAAATATATTTATATATAAAGATTATTATTTTTAAGTTTTTATAAATTTTTATTTATTATTTTAGTGAAATATATTTACATGATAAAAGTATAATATTTAAGTTTGATTATTTAAATTTTAAATTAGTATGATATTGTATATTTAAAATTAAAATTGATATTTTTATTATTATTTAATAGTAATGTTAATAAATTAATTTAATATGTAAAATTATATTTTAATTAATTGATTAATATAATTAGTAATTATTTAATAGATTATTTAATCTATAAGTATTTATATATATAATTTTTAATATTTCGATAAAAATTTAGATAATTCTTTTATTAAAGATTTAGATGTAAATTTTACATTAAATTTAATAATCTTAGTAAGTCTGATAAATTGTATCTATATATTTAAAATATTTTTTTATAAATATTAAAATAATCTATATAGAGAAATTTATGACTTTTAACCCTTTAGATTATTGAATAATATAAGTTAATATTACTTTAAAGAAAATAAATATCAGTTATTATTAATTAAATTAATAAATTTTTTATTTTTTTTGTTGAGTTATAAAAATAACTTATTTTTTATTTTATGTTTCTTATAATATTAAAACTTAAATTTCATCGTATAAATAAATGTATTATTCTTGTTTCATTAATTAAAAGATTAATATTTTATTAATTATAATTAATAGTAACTTTATTATATGATATAATTCTTAATTTATATTATTATTTTTATTTATATTAAAAATAAAATTTAACATGTAATTTATTACAAATAATCAAAAATATAAATATATACGTTTATTTTATTTCATAATTTAAATTTTTATAAATTTAATAATTTTAAAAAATTTTTTCGTTATTAAAAAAACTAAATAAATTATCTTTTACTTAAAATTTTTAAATATTTATATATATTTAATATAATAAGTGTCTCGAATATGGTTAATTATTTTTTTATTATTTAATTATAATGACAAGTTTTTAATTTATTTTTTATTAAATTAATACTAAAAAAAATATATATATTAAAAATTAATATTATTTATTAAGAAAATTTATAATTTTTTATAAACTTAAATAATAGTATAAAATTTGATATTTTATTTATAATTAATATATTTATAATGAATTATTAATCTATATATTTATTATTAATTTTTCTAAAAATAATATTTTTAATTATGTTAATTCTTCTTAATTATAAATTATTATTAGTATAATTAGAATTTTATATATTTTTAAAAAAATAATTTAATTATATTTATTTAATATATTTTATATTAGTTATATTATATATTTAATCATTTACATTAGATTAGTTATGATTATTATTTTTTAATATATGTTTTTATAAAAAAATATTTATTAAATAAATTTCTTATTAAGAAGAAATAATTTTATTTATTTACTTATAAAGAAAGTTAATTTTATATAATAAAAAAGAATAGTTAAAATAAAATTAATGATAAATGATAATTTTAAATGTAATAATTATATTATTAATTAATGTATAAATATTTAATTTTATATGATATATTTTATTTTTGTAATTTTAGTAAAATATACTAAATATATATTTTTTATTTTTTTTAATATTATAAAATATATTAATATATAAAATATAGTTTAATATACATTCAGTTTTATTAAATTAATTATAAATTTATGAAAAATAAAGTATTTATATTATTGATAAATATTATAATAGATAATATGTAATTATTTTATTAAAATGTCCTCTGAAGGAATCGAACCTACAATTAGCCTTTAGGAGTGGCTTGTTATATCCATTTAACTAAGAGGACATAAAATTCAAATATAAATTATTTAAAATATAGTATTTATTTTATTACTAAATATTCATTAATAACAAGTTATTAAATAATAATATTTTATAATTTTATTATATTGAATATAATTTTATTGTTTTTTTAAAATTTTTAATTATAATTTTTTATTTATTTGTTTTCAAAAATAATCTTTTTTTATTTAGATAAATAGTAATTAAAGATATTTAATTAAATAAAAAATAAGTAAGATTAAATTAATATAGATATATAATTATTATGGATAATTTATGCATTATGTTTTATTTAATAAAAAAATAAAATTTAAAATATATCGATTATGTCAAATATTTTTTACTGTAACATTAATTACGAGTTGTTCTAGTACATCGATTGATAATCAACAACGTTTTGATCCGTTAGAAAAATTTAATCGAGTAATTTTTAATTTTAATTATCATATTCTTGATCGTTATGTAATATATCCAATTTCAGTTGTTTGGGGAAATTATCTTCCTATGCCTGTTCGTAATGGCTTAGTTAATTTTTTAAGTAACTTAGAGGAACCTGCTAGTATGGTAAATAATTTTCTACGTGCTGATATTTATCAAGGAATAAAACATTTTAATCGTTTTTTTTTAAATAGTGTTTTTGGTATGGCAGGATTCATTGATATAGCTTCAATAGCTAATCATAAATTAATTAAACAAGAATCTAATCGTTTTGGTAGTACTTTAGGATATTATAAAATTGGCTATGGTCCATATATAGTATTACCTATATATGGTAGTTTTACAATACGAGAAGATATAAGCGATCTAGTTGATAAAGCTTATCCAATGTTAAGTTGTCTTACTTTTTGGATGTCGGCAGGAAAGTGGATATTAGAAGGAATCGAAAAAAGAACACTTTTATTAAATTCTGCTAAAATTTTAGAAAATTCTTCCGATCCTTATTTAACGATCATGGAAGCTTATTTTCAAAATAAAGATTTTAAAGCACAAAAAGGTGTATTTAAGCCGAAAATTAATCAAAACATTACTATTATTGAAGAAAATTTAGATTCTATTGATTAACAATAAAATTAATATATTTTAATTAAAAATTAATATATAAAATAATTATTAGTTAATTTATTAATTTTTAATATTGAAATAATTTAATTTTTTATTAAATTACAATAATTAATAATGTAATTATTTATTAAATATTTATTATAATTTATATAAAAATTATAAATTATAATGCTATTGTAAATAATAGATATTAAAATATTTTTTTAATTTTTTAATGTTTCTTTATGTTTTTAAAAAACTTCTATGTTAATTAAATTATTTTTTTTAAAATATAGATGTTATCAAAATTAATTTAAAGGTTATTTTATATAAAATTGAGATTAAATAATTTTAACTAATATTAAAATAATATAAAATATTATATTAAATAATTATTTAATATTTTTAATAAATTATAAAATAATAAATAGTATTTGTTAATTAATTTTATTATTATATTTTATTAATCTTTATATTTAAAAAAAATAGATAATATATTTTACTATGATAATAAAAAATTAATATTTGTTTTTTTATTTATTTTAGTAATTTATATTAATATTATTAATTATAAAAATAATAATTAATTATTATTTTTATCAAAAAATTATTCTTTAATTTTTGATAATAGTTTACATTTTATTACATAAAGATATTTTAGTTTAGTTAAAATTAAATTAGATTTAATATCTAATTATAAGTAAATAAAATATTATTTTAATAAATAAATTTAATTAAAAGATTAAATATAATTCTGACTGTTTAATAATTAAATATAAAAAATTATAAAATTTATATAACAAATGATATCATTTCAACAAAAATTTTGTTATAAATCATAATTTACTTAGATTAATAAAAATATTATTATTTTTTTCGCAGTATTTTATAGTTAATTATTATAAGAAATATTTTATTAGAAATAATTAAAATTAATTACAATATAATTAGTTATTTTATATTAAAATATATGAGATAATTTTGAAATATGAGTAAAATTTTATATAAAATTAATAATATTAAAATATTTTATTTTAAATATTATTATTAAATTAATTAATAGTAAAAATAATCATTTACTTTTATATATTAATATTTTATTCATTTATTATTAATATTAATAATAAAAAAAAGAGGAAAAATGGCTGGAAATTAAATCGGTCAGCTATTTCGTGTTACTACGTTTGGTGAATCACACGGTTTAGCATTAGGATGCATCATTGATGGTTTTCCTCTTGGTATGGAACTATCAGAAAAAGATCTAAAAATTGATTTAGATCGTCGTTGTCCTGGTAATTTTTATTCTATAACCCAACAAAATGAATTTGATCATGTCACAATTTTATCTAGTGTTTTTAATGGGATAACTACAGGTGTGTCAATTGGTTTATTGGTTAAAAATAAAGATCAACAATCTCAAGATTATATTAATAATAAAGACATCTTTCGTTCAGGACATGCAGATTATACCTATCAAAAATATGGTTTACGTGATTACCTCGGTGGAGGACGATATTCAGCTCGTGAAACAGTAATGCGTGTTGCTTGCTGGTGCAATCGCAAAAAATACTTACAACAGAAATTAGGTATAATTATTCGTGGTTATTTAAGTCAAATGGGAGATATTTATTGTGAACTAAAAAGATTGGGATTTAGTTGAACAGAATCCTTTTTTATCCAGATCCAGTAAAATTAAACGATTTAGATGCCTTATTATATTTATTAAAAAAAGAAAGTAATTTTATTGGTGCTAAAGTAACTGTTATTGCTGAAAATATTCCGATAGAATTAGGTGAACTTGTTTTTGATCGATTAGATACAGATACTGCTATGCAATGATGAGTATTAATGCAGTTAAAGGTGTTGAAATTGGTTCTGGTTTTAAGGTAATTACATTAAAAAGGAAATGAAAATCGAGATGAAATTACTAGTAATAGGTTCATTAGCAATCATGCTGGTGGTATATTAGGAGGTATAAGTAAGGATCAACCTTATTATTACTCATATAGCTTTAAAACTAACTCCTAGTATCAGTATACCTGGTAGAACTATTATAACCAACAAGGTAGTGAGATTGAAGTGATCACAAAAGGACGTCATGATCCCTGCGTTGGTATTCGAGCTGTACCAATAGCAGAGAAGCAATAATGGCAATAGTTCTTATTGATCATTTTTATGCTCTCAAGTTCAATGCGGATAAATTTGATTTTTAATTAATATATTTTAGATATTAATGAAAATATAACTATAATCATATTATAAATATTTTATATTTTTCTTTTAATAAAAATCAAGTTCACCTAAAATCAAGAAAGAAATAATGACATTTTATTAAAAATTAAGATAAATACAAATAAGTAGATTTTATTGTTATATTTTTAGATAATTTTAATAAAAAATAAAATATTTTAAGAAAATTAAAATTAGATATTAAGTATTTAAATTGATATTTTATGTATTAATTTTTAAAAAAAAGTATAATTTAAAAATAATATTAATATAATTAATATTATTTAAGTATTAGTATAGTAAAATTATTTAATTGATATCAAATATTTATAAGTAATTTTAATTTCTAATATTTTAGATATTTTATTATTGACAAGCAAAATAATATAATTAATAAAAATTTAAATTTTTATTAATATCAATATTGGTTATTAGAAATAATATTAAAAAAATAAAAATAATTTAATAATTTTTAAGAAAAATATAATTAAATTTTAAGAATTATTTTTAATTAAAAAATCAATATCATTAAAATTTTTAAAAATAAATATACCTTATTCATTTTAGTTTAATTTTACTTTGTTAATCTAATTCATATTCATAAAATTATTTATAATATTTAGATAATTAATTAGTTTTAATGAATTTATCTTAAATATGTTTATTACTAATTATTGTTAAAATATAAAAATAAAAATATTATTTTTATGTTTTTTATTTGATAGGACTTGTTGAGCTTACACTTGTAAGCTAAAGTAATAAATTAAACTTCAACTAAATTAATTTCGACTATAAGGTAATATAATCAATGAGACGTGCAGTAATCACTGGTCTGGGCATTGTTTCCAGCATAGGTAATAACCAGAAAGAGGTACTGGCTTCTCTGAAAACAGGTCGTTCTGGTATTAGGTTTTCAGAAGAATTTGAAAAAATGGGTTTACGCAGTCATATCTGGGGTAACATTCAATTAACAGAAGATTATATTAAAAAAAAGATTGATCGTAAGATTCTTCGTTTTATGAGTGATTGTTCTATTTATACTTATTTAGCTATGGAAGAAGCTATTCAAGATGCTAAATTAGTGGATAAACAAATATCAAATATTCGTACTGGTTTAATTGTTGGTTCTGGTGGTGGTTCACCTCGTAATCAAGTAGCTGGTTCTGATGGTATGCGTGCAAAAGGTTTACGTGGTGTTAGTCCTTATATGGTAACTAGAGCAATGGCTTCAGGTATATCAGCTTGTTTAGCTACGTCATTTAAAATTAAAGGTGTTAATTATTCTATCAGTTCTGCTTGTTCAACTTCCGCCCATTGTATTGGTCATGCTCTTGAGCTTATTCAATTAAATAAACAAGATGTTATTTTTGCTGGCGGCGGTGAAGAACTAAGCTGGGAATTAACTTGTGAATTTGATGCCATGGGAGCATTATCTACAAAATATAATACAATTCCAGAAAAAGCTTCACGTACTTATGATCAAGATCGAGATGGTTTTGTTATTGCTGGTGGTGGCGGTATTATTGTAGTAGAAGAATTAAAACACGCTTTATCACGTAACGCTCATATTTATGCTGAAATTGTTGGTTATGGAGCAACTTCAGATGGCTATGATATGGTTGTTCCTTCAGGAGAAGGTGCAGTACGATGTATGAAAATAGCATTAGCGGATGTCAAACAAGTTGATTATATTAATACTCATGGCACATCAACGCCAATTGGTGACGCAAAAGAACTAGAAGCAATTACTGAAGTTTTTGGTACAAATATACCAGCAATTTCTTCTACTAAAGTAATGACTGGGCATTCTTTAGGAGCAGCTGGAGTACATGAAGTTATTTATAGTTTATTAATGTTGGAGCATTCATTTATTGCCCCAAACATCAACATTGATAAATTAGATGAAAAAGCAAAAATAATGAACATTATTATGCGAACTACTACTCGAAAATTAAATACAGTAATGTCAAATAGTTTTGGTTTTGGTGGAACTAATGCTTCATTAGTAATGAGTAAATATTATTCATAATTATTTTGTTGCAAAAATACCTACTGATTATTCATTAGTAGGTTTTTATTATTTAAAATATAAATTATTATATTTTAAATAATTATTTTTGTTACGATTAAATTGATAATAGTTAAAATTGTTTAAAGTAAAATTTATAATTATTAAGATAAATATAAATATAAATAATATACTAGATTAGAATTATATTTTTATCTATAAATAAAATGATTTTTAATCAATGAAGTAAGAATATAGATAAAGAAAACTACAGTAATATTTTATGATAAATTTTATTGTTTTAGAAAATAAAAAAATTATATAATATTAAATTAAAATAAATTTAAATTAAATATAAAGTTATTATTAATTAAATAATAAAAATACTCAATACTTAGTTGAATAAACTTATATTAAATAATTAAATTTTTTGTACATTAAATAAAAAATATTCTTAATATTTTATATATAGATCTTATTATAAAAATTTTAAAAATAAAATATTAATAATATAAATAAAAAATAAACATAAAATCAATAATACTTATTATTGTTATAAGTATAATTTTATATATTTATTAATTGAGTATTTTAAGGTAAAATGTAAGAAAGTTATGATAAAAATCAACTAAATTATATTATTATATTAACATGAATTAAAATTAAAATATACATATGAAATCATATTTTGTATTATATTATTTACAATAGAAAACATAAATATTATTTAGTGAATTAAAATTTATTATATTTTTATTACATAATTAAATTAAAAAATAACTGTATGTTAAATAAATAAATTTTAATGTTAAATATAGTTTTTAAGTTTATTTTTAATAGTATATTTAAATTCATTTTAACATAAAATTATTGTATTTTTAGTAAAAATTAATGATTATTAAAATAATTTGTTATAATTAATCTTATTAAAATAAAAATAATCTTTATTATATTTTATTAAATATTAAAAATTATTAATTAACTTATATAAATATAGTTTGGTACGAAATAAGTGAAAATATTAGTTGATGAAAATATACTTTATGCAACTCAATTATTTAAAACAATTGGTGAAGTTAAGGCAGTTTCTGGTCGTTTAATTTCATCGTCACAATTAGCAACAGTAGATGCTTTAATAATACGTTCTGTTACTCGAGTAAATAAAGCACTTTTAAAAGAGAGTAATGTAAAATTTGTTGGAACTACAACAGCAGGCTTTGATCATATTGATAAACAATGGTTAGAAGAAGCAGGTATTGCTTTTTCTGCTGCTCCAGGATGTAATGCAATAGCAGTAGCAGAGTATGTTTTTTCTGCTTTGTTGTTTTTAGCTGAACATGATTGCTTTGATTTACGAGAAAAAACAGTTGGTATTATTGGAGTTGGTAATATTGGTTCTCATCTTAATCTTAGTTTAAAAGCTTTTGGAGTGAATACATTACTTTGTGATCCCCCTCGCGCAGATACTGAAGATAATAGTGAACAATTTTTATCACTAGAAAAATTAGTTAATCAAGCTGATATTTTAACTTTTCATATCCCTTTAAATAAATATGGGCGTTATTCATCTTATCATTTATTAAATGAAGAACTACTTACTGCTATGCCAGAAGGTCGTATTTTGTTAAATACTAGCCGTGGAGCAATTATTGATAATCAAGCATTATTAAAAGCTCTAAGTAATGGTAAAAAAATTGATGTTATATTAGATGTTTGGCAGAATGAACCAAATCTTTCATTACCTTTATTAGATAAAGTTAGAATTGGTTCACCACATATTGCTGGTTATTCTCTTGAAGGTAAAATTCGAGGTACTATTCAAATTTTTAGTATATTTAAACAATTTTTAGGATACTCTCAACAAATAAAAGTAACTAATTTATTACCTATTGCTAAATTTAACGAGATTATCTTTAAGGGTAAATTAACACAGGAAAATTTAAAATATTTAATAAATTTAGTTTATGATATACATCATGATGATATTTCATTAAGAAAAGTTGCTCATATTACTGGTAAATTTGATTATTTACGTAAACATTATCCACAACGTCGTGAATGGTCATCTCTTAAAGTAAATTGTGATAATATAGATACAGCTATTATTTTAAAAAAAATAGGATTTAATGCAAAAGTAATTTGATAAAAAACTCTTTAAAAATTGAAAATATATTAATATGTTAAAAATTTAAATATTTTATTATTAAATTTAACACATTCGTTAAATTAAATGTTATTAATTTTAATATTTTTTATAAAAATAATTTTTATTGATAACATATAAAATTTTTTATTTTTATATAAAACAAATATTTAAAATGAATATATTATTAATAATAATAATTATTTAATCAGTAATAAGATAATCTTTTAGTTTTATATTGAATATTAATTATAATTTATTAATTAATTATCATATATTTAATATTATTTTTATAATTATACTTATAGTAATTGATTGTTATTATTATTTAATTTATTGTTATTATTAAGTTATAAAAATGCTTTTATTATAAAAATTTAATTTAATTAATTAAATATAAAATTTTTATAAAATATTAATTTTTTTTTATTTTATTAGTTAATATAAACTGTTGATTTTTATTGTATTACATAAGTAATTTATCAATAAAATTTTATGCTAATAACAATGAAAAAAGTTTAATAAAAAATTATGTGACTTATAAATGATATTCAGCTTATTAATAATAATTTTTAAGATTAAGTAATAAATACTTTAGAATAGCAATCGTAATCAATTAAAAAACACCTTTATTATACTAATAAAGTTATTATTAGTATAATAATAGGACTTTATTAATTATCAATAATAAATATTTAAATGATTAAATTAATGATATTTAAATATTAATAAAAATTAAGTAACAGTTCCTACAGGAATGTCATTATTAATGTTAGATAATCATATAATTACTGCTATGCCAATAACTAAAATTGCATTAGGTATTGAGTATAGTGGTAGTCATTATTATGGCTGGCAGCGTCAACAACAAATACAAAGTATTCAAGCTTGTTTAGAGATTGCGCTAACTAAAGTTGCAAATGAATCTATTCAAATTTATTGCGCCGGGCGCACCGATACTGGTGTTCATGCTATAGGTCAAGTAATTCATTTTGAAACATCTGTAATACGTAAAAATTCTGCCTGGACGATGGGTGTTAATCGTTATTTACCTAATGATATTGCAGTTAGATGGAGTAAAGTTGTTTCTTCAGATTTTCATGCTCGTTTTAGTGCTACAGCACGTCAATATCGTTATATTATTTTTAATCATCGTTATCGACCAGTAACACTAAGATCAGGAGTTATGCATTACTATATACCATTAGATGCTAAAAAAATGCACATTGCAGCTCAAGCATTGGTTGGTGAGAAAGATTTTACTTCATTTAGAAGTACTCGGTGTCAATCTAAATCATCTTGGCGTAACATAAAATATGTTAATGTTCACCGTTATGGTGACTATATTGTAGTTAATATTAAAGCTAATGCCTTTGTTTATCATATGGTACGAAATATTGTTGGTAGTTTACTTGCGATAGGATGTGGTGATCAAAATATTCATTGGATGACAGAGCTTTTGATATTAAAAGATAAAACAAAAGCAGCAACAATTGCAAAAGCAAAAGGACTTTACTTAATTGCTGTTGATTATCCATTAAAATATAAAATACCTAAAACAATTATAGGACCTATTTTTTAAAAAAAAATAACTTAGTATTATATTTAATTAAATAATAGTAAAGTTATCAATTTTTGGATTTCTTATGAAATTTTTTATTTTTATTATTGATTTTATTATACATATTGATTTTTATTTAGCTGAGTTTTTTGATAAACATGGTATTTTACTATATGCTATTTTATTTTTTATAATATTTTGTGAAACTGGATTAATTATCGCTCCTTTTTTACCTGGTGATTCTTTATTATTTTTTATTGGTGCATTAACAGCATTAAAGAGCGATGATTTAAATATTCATTTAATGGTAATATTAATAATTATTGCAGCGATTATTGGTGATTCAGTTAATTATACTATTGGTCGTTTATTTAGTAAAAATTTATTTAATAATAAAAATTCTAAAATTTTTAGACGATCATATTTGGAAAAAACACATCAATTTTATAAAAAATATGGAAGTAAAACAATTATTTTAGCTAGATTTATACCTATTATTAGGACATTTGCTCCATTTATTGCAGGAATGGTAAAAATGTCGTATCGGTATTTTTCTATTTATAATGTGATAGGAGCTTTATTATGGGTTTTATTGTTTACTTATGCTGGTTATTTTTTTGGTAGTTTTCCAATTGTTCAGCAAAATTTAAAATTAATAATTTTAATAATTATTTTATTTTCATTTTTTATTGGTATTATTGAAATTTGGAGATATCATCAAACATTAATTAAAAAATAGATTCTTAAATAAGAAATAAATAGTTATTAATGGATTTAATTAGTTTTTAATTAATATGCTTTTTGTATTATGATTTTATAATTAAAATAATAATGTAACTAATAATATAATTTTAGGAAAAAAATTTATTAATGAGCTGGATCGAAAAAATTCTTAATAAAAGTAATGCTATTAAAACACATAAAGCAAATATTCCTGAAGGGATTTGGACAAAATGTGATAACTGCAGACAAGTACTTTATAGAGTCGAATTAGAAAGTAATTTAGCAGTATGTTTAAAATGTGACCATCATATGCCTATTTCAGCTCGTAAACGCTTAATCTCTTTTCTTGACGATGGAGAAAAAATTGAATTAGGCAGCAAATTAGAGCCTAAAGATATTTTAAAATTTCGTGATTTAAAAAAATATAAAGATCGTATATTAATAGCGCAAAAAAAAACACATGAAAAAGATGCTTTAATTGTTATGAAAGGTACACTAAAAGGTATGCCGATTATTGCAGCAGCTTTTGAATTTGCTTTTATGGGAGGTTCAATGGCTTCAGTTGTTGGTGCTCGATTTGTACTTGCTGGCGAGCAAGCATTAGAAGATAATTGCCCATTAGTTTGTTTTTCTGCTAGTGGCGGTGCTCGTATGCAAGAAGCATTAATAGCTTTAATGCAAATGGCAAAGACTAGTGCGGTATTAGCAAAAATGAAAGAAAAAAGAATTCCTTATATTTCAGTGCTTACAAACCCAACTATGGGTGGTGTATCAGCAAGTTTAGGTATGTTAGGGGATATTAATATTGCAGAACCAAAAGCGTTAATTGGTTTTGCTGGTCCACGAGTTATTGAGCAAACTGTGCGTGAAAAATTACCATTAGGTTTTCAAAGAAGTGAATTTCTAATTGAAAAAGGTGCAATCGATACAATTATTAGACGACTTGAAATGCGAGATAAATTAGCTGAAATATTAGCTATTTTAACTCATAAGATAATTAAAGAAACAAACTAAAGTTATTATTATCACTTTAATCAAAATAACCTTAAGTTATTATATCATGAAAAATCAAAAGTTAACAACAAATTCAATTAATAATGAAAAAATACTTAAGCAATTGATGATACCAGAGTTAACATCTTCTTTAACCGACTGGTTAACTTATTTAACTAATCAACATAATAAAATTATTGATATGGGGCTTGATAGAATTACTATTGTTGCTCGTCAATTAAATCTCTTAAGTCCGGCCAAAAAAGTTATTACTGTTACAGGGACAAATGGTAAAGGAACAACTTGTCATGTATTAGAATCAATTTTAATTGAAGCAGGATTAAAAGTTGGTGTTTATAGTTCTCCACATTTGTTAAATTATACTGAGCGTGTTAGAATTCAAGGTAAAATATTATCTGAAGATGATTTTTGTCGAGTTTTTACTGATATTGAATCTAAACGCGGAACAATTACGTTAACCTATTTTGAATATAGTACCTTAGCTGCTTTACAATTATTTAAACAAGCTAAACTTGATTTAATTATTTTAGAAGTTGGTTTAGGTGGGCGATTAGATGCAACTAATATTATAGATGCTAATATTGCTGTTATCACTAGTATAGCACTTGATCATATTGATTATCTTGGTGATGATCGTGAGAAAATTGGTTATGAAAAAGCTGGTATTTTTCGCTCAGATTGCTATGCAGTTATAGGTGAACCGAATATGCCAGAGTCGATCAATAAAGTAGCTAAAATCATTGGTGCAAAATTATTTCGTTATGGTTTAGATTGGCAATTTGAATCAAAAAATAATTATTGGAATTGGCAATCTAAAGATCAGAATTTTAAGCAATTATTTTTACCAAATGTTCCATTGATAAATGCTGCAACAGCATTAGCAGTTATTGATTGTTTAATTAAAGAAAAAGATAAAATTATTCAAACTATATCATCGCAAGATATTTATAATGGTTTAATGAAAGTAAAATTACCAGGTCGTTTTCAAATTATTTGTAAGGAACCTTGTATTATTTTAGATGTTGCACATAATCCACATGCAGCAGCTTATTTAGCAGGTAAAGTATCTTGTTTACCTAGACAAAAAAATACTAAAGTTTATGCAATTATAGCTATGCTAACTGATAAAGATATAAAAAATACTTTATATTACTTGGCTCCTCAAGTTGATAAATGGTATTTTGCTTCATTAAGTGGAATACGCGGTGCTGATGCTTGGCAATTAGCGCAATACATTAACTCACCATATCAATTTAATAGTGTTAAAGATGCTTGGTTTCAGATAATAAAGAAAGCTAATAAACAAGATATTGTAATAGTTTGTGGTTCATTTTATACTGTTGCTGAAGTTATGAAGTTACAAATAAAAAAGGAAAATTTAAATGGTTAGTAAGTTTCAAAACCATTTAGTTGTAATTATTTTTATTATTACTATTAGTGTTATTGTTTTTTTAATATTATTAGATATGAAAAAAAAATATAATGAAAATAAATTTATTGATATGTCTTTATTTCCTAATGTTACTGATGAATATGAAATTAAATCTATTACTCCAATTAAGCTTAAAATATTACCAACACCACCAGAAAATATTGGGAAAATAATAATTTCTAAAGTTATTTCTAATTCAAATGCAAAATTAATAAATTCTTTTTCTATTCAAAAAAAAATAAATTTTAAACAAAAAGTTAAAATTGAAAAACCAATATTACTTCAAGAAAAAAATATTAAATTGAATAATAAAATTCAAGCACCACGTGGTCAAGCTTATGTCATTCAATTAGGTGTACTAAAAAATACAGTAAAAATAGAAGAAATTATTGATAAATTACGTTTATCTGGCTATCAAGCTTATACTGATCCATCGTTTCCTATTAATGGTCAGTTAACACGAATTTTTACTGGCTTAAATACATCAATAGAAAAATTACAATTTAATTTACAAGAATTAAAAAAAATAACTGGTTTACAAGGACAAATACGTAATTATAAACCTTAAAATAGATATATTTATCAATAAAATATATTAATATTAAATAATAATATTAATTACTTACATAAAGAATATGATTTATTTTTTATAATTTATTACTATTTTTCAGTAAAATATTTAAGTTAAATATTTTTTATTTTTTGTTAGAATGAATTATTCATATTGAATATTTATTTTTGGATTAAAACTATGGTTTGGATTGATTATGTTATTATTGCTATAATTAGTTTTTCTATTTTGATTAGTTCAATTCGTGGTTTTGTGCGAGAAATTTTATCACTTATCGTTTGGGGTTGTGCTTTTATTATTACTAGCCAATTTTATCCTTATTTAGCAGTTTATCTTACCTTATTTAATAATATTATAATTAGGAATGGTATTGCTATTTTAATTTTATTTATTGCAATTTTAATTATTGGTACTCTAGCTAATTATGTGATTAGTTCATTAATTGAACGAACTGAATTATCAAGTACTGATCGATTATTAGGTGTCTGTTTTGGTTTATTACGCGGTGTATTAATAGTATTAGTAATCTTGTTTTTTTTAGATACTTTTACGTCGTTAGCAAAAACTAAAGATTGGCAAGATTCTGAAATTATATCAAAATTTAATTATATTATTAGATGGTTTTTTAATTATTTAAAAAATACATCAAGTTTTTTATCAGAAGATATTAATTTAGTTTAACTGATGAGGAAAAAAATAGATGTGCGGTATTATCGGTATTGCTGGTTTTACTCCAGTTAATCAATCAATTTATGATGCTCTAACAGTGCTTCAACATCGTGGTCAAGATGCTACAGGTATTGCAACAATTGATAAAAATAATCAGTTTCACTTACGTAAATCAAATGGTTTAGTAAAAGATGTTTTTGCTGCAAGCCATATGTTAAGTTTACGTGGTAAAATGGGTATTGGTCATGTTCGTTATCCAACTGCAGGTAGCTCAAGTGCTTCAGAAGCACAACCTTTTTATGTTAATTCTCCTTTTGGACTTACATTAAGTCATAATGGTAACTTAACTAATGCGAATGAATTAAGAAAAATGTTGTTTGAAACAGCTCGTCGTCATATAAATACCTCTTCTGATTCAGAAATTTTACTTAATGTTCTTGCTAATGAACTTGATCAATTTAATTATTTTCCTTTAACAGCAGAAGATATTTTTACTGCTATTTCTGCAATGCATAATAAAGTTCGTGGTGCTTATGCTTGTGTTGCAATAATCATTGGTCATGGTTTAGTGGCTTTTCGTGATCCGTTTGGTATTCGTCCATTAGTATTTGGTAAGCGTATATTAAAAGGAGGTCAAAATGAGTACATGATTGCTTCTGAAAGTGTTGCTATAGATACTCTTGGTTTTGAATTTTTGCGTGATGTAGCTCCAGGTGAAGTGATTTATGTTACTAAACATGGACAACTTTTTACTCGTCAATGTGCAAAAAATCCACAGTTAACTCCTTGTTTATTTGAGTTTGTTTATTTAGCTAGACCAGATTCTTTTATCGATAAAATTTCAGTTAATAAAGCTCGTTTACGAATGGGACAAAAATTAGGAGCTAAAATTGCTCGTCAATGGCAGAATTTAGATATTGATGTTGTAATACCAATTCCTGAAACTTCTTGTGATACTGCATTGGAAATTTCTTATATTTTGGGTAAACCATATCGCCAAGGTTTTGTTAAGAATCGTTATGTTGGGCGCATTTTTATTATGTCAGAACAACAAGAAAGACGTAAGTCAGTACGTCGTAAATTGAATGTTAATCGATCAGAGTTTCGAGATAAAAATGTTTTATTAATCGATGATTCTATTGTAAGAGGAACAACTTCTGAACAAATTGTTGAATTAGCACGTGAAGCAGGAGCAAAAAAAGTCTATTTTGCTTCTGCATCACCAGAAGTTCGTTTTCCGAATGTTTATGGTATTGATATACCGTCTGTTAATGAATTAATTGCTTATAAACGTGAAGTGGATGAAATTTGCCAACTTATTGGTGCAGATAATTTAATTTTTCAAGATCTTGCAGATTTAATTGCTGCAGTTAGAGAAGAAAATCCAAATATTAATACTTTTGAATGTTCTGTTTTTAATGGTATTTATGTTACTAAAGATATTGATCAAACTTATTTAGATTATTTAGAAAATATTCATAAAAATAATCAATTTAAAGATAATAAAATTAAAAATTTAGAAAATTAAAATAAAAATTAAGTTTTTATTATATTTTAAAATTAAATCAAATTTACTGGATATCAATAAATTTATAATACTAAAATTTATTTAGTAGTTATTTTGAGAAAAAGTGATGAAGAAAGTAATTATTGGACTAACAGGTGCTAGTGGTGTAATTTATGGTATTCGTTTACTTGAAATTTTAAGTTCTGTTACTGGTTTTGAAACTCATTTAATTATTAGTTCAGCTGCTAAGCAGACTCTAGCATTGGAGACTAGTTATAGCTTGCGTGATATTCAATCAATGGCAACTATTGTTTATGATAATAGAGATATTGCCGCAGCAATATCTTCTGGTTCATTTATTACTTCTGGGATGATTATTATGCCTTGTTCAATAAAAACATTATCTAGTATCGTTAATAGTTATAATGATACATTAATTGTACGTTCAGCTGATGTGATTTTGAAAGAGAAGCGTAAATTAATACTTGGTGTCAGAGAAACTCCTTTACATTTAGGTCATTTAAGATTGATGATAAATGTCATAAAAATTGGTGCAATAATTTTTCCACCGATGCCTGCTTTTTATCATAAACCAAAAACAATACAAGATATTATTGATCAAACTGTTAATCGCATATTAGATCAATATGATATAAATATAACTATACCAAAAACTTTGTTTACTCGTTGGCGCAATTTTAAGTAATTAATAAATTTTTAATGAAATTAATATCAATAATTTTACTATTTTTTAAATTCAGTAAAGCAAGATTTAAATCTTATTTTTTAATGTTATTTATAAAATATTTTATTTAACATTAATTAAGTAGTTTTTATAAAAAATTAAGAATAAATTTTATGATTCCATTTTAATTATTTTAGTATGATTAAAATTTTAATTATAAAAATTCTTAAATAATTATTATGAACAAAAATAGAAACTATTTTAATTAAGAAGATAGTTGAATAAAACATGATCAAATTTATTTTATTTTATTTTTATGAGTATATATATTTAATATAATCAATTTTTATATGCATAAATAATATTAAATATATCAAATAATTTATGAATATAAAATATATAAAAATATATTATTTTTATTAATTTATTTATTAATTATTTTAAATATTAACAATTATTTTAATATATTATTTTTTAGTTATTATAATTAATTTAATATTTTCTATAATAAATTTATTTTCATTTAAATATTATTTAACATTAAAATAATAATTAAATAAAAATAAAAATTTTTAGTTGTTTTGTTAGTATTAATTAATTACTTTAATTATTATATTATTTAGAAAATTTATATAAAATTATTTTTTTAAAAAAACTTTATTTTTAATAAACTATCTATAAATATTTATAATATTATTAAAATTATCAATCTTATTTAAGTATATTAGATAATTAATATATATAAAAATAATTTATAAACTTTCTTTATATCTTTTAATAATAATAAATATTGTGAGTTTATTGAATTAATAAGTAAATTATTAAATAATTATTGACGATAGTTTAGTAAAAATTGACTAAATTTATTAATTGCGAGTTCAAGATTTATTAACATAAAGTAAAATGATAATTCTTATATGATCTAAATCAAGCTAATTAAAATCAAGTCCTTTAATCAATAAAATTTTCCTATAATAAAAAATCAAGTATTATTTTTTATTATTTTAATATTGAATTTTTTAATATTAATTCTTGGAAAATATATAAAGTACCTTATTGTTTTATATATGAGACTTATTGAATTTTATTAATAAAATTTCCATGCAAGATTACGTTATTAATATAATCGTCTGCCATGAAAAATAAATTTATTAATATTTTGAAGACTACATATAATACATTTTGAATCGTATATTATATAGAAACATTAGCACAAATTCTCATGGAAACTAATATTTCTAAACCTTCAAAATAGCTTTTAACCTTTCTTTAAACCATTAAGTACCATTCATTCTTTATGAAAACCAAGTTATTCGATAGTTTTAATAAACTATTAAAGGTAATGATTAATAAATCTAGTGCTAATACGCTAATCGAATAGTATTCAGAATTATCGTAAAGGATTTATCGTAAATTTTGTCGACAAAAATCATTAATTGATATTAACTGATAATTTTTATTATCTCTATTAATAATACTTTACTGTAAACAGATCCAGTAGGATTATTTGAGTTGATAATAACGATAAAACGTTATATACAGAGTAATTTTTTACGAATATCATTTAAATCTAAAAATAAATTTTGACTTTCATCATATCTGTAATATATTATTTTCCATTAGATAAAGATATTAAAATAGTCCATAATAGATAAATATTAATAGGAGTTAATATTTTCTCATTGTTATTTAATAAAATTTCATTTAATTACACAATTAAATGAAGAACACAATTACTTACAAAGAGGTCTTCAATATTAATATTAAATATTTTTTTAGTTTAATACTGTTTAATATTTGCTTTTTTAATAGAATAAATTTCTCTTAAATTACTATAATCTTTTGAGCAAGGAAGATTACGTATAATATCAAATAAAATTTTATTTTGTGTTTTAAAGCTAAAAGATATTGGATTACCGATATAAAGTTTAATAACTTTATAGCTTTTTCAAGTCGTAAGACTTTTTTAAGAACTGGTTCTTTTATATTATAAAATACGTTATTTAATTTATTAAATTTAATTATATAATATTCATTTATTAATTTTATACTTTAAAATTAATAGAATAAAAAGTTCATTATATAATTTTATTTTTAATAAAAAAAATAATTTAAATAATTAAATTTAATCAGATTAAAAATTTTAATATATTTTATATTTAATAAGTAAATTTAAAATATTATATTAGTTTATTTATATTTTAAATATGAAAGTTTTTTAGTAAATAAATAATAAAATAACTATTACAATAGTTTTGAAAAAATTTTATTAGAATAAATATTATTTATTTTTGGTAAAACATTTATATTATGTTTATTATATATAATATTTTAATTATTAAATTATTAATTTATATTTTATTTATTTAAAATTATTTATTCTAATTTATAATTTTAATATCTTAAAAAAGATATTTTTATTTATAAAAACAAATTAATACAATTATAAAATAAAGTAGTATTTAAAATATTTAGTTTTTTATTTATTAAAAAGATCAAATTTTAATGAATTAATAATAAATTATATTTTATAATTATTATATTGTATATTTAATAATACTAATTAATAAAATTATGTTTAAATTTTTAATTTATCACAATATTGAAAAATAAATTAAAAATTATTCTTTTTTATTATAATATTAATTTATTAAAATTATACCTAATTATATCATATAAATATATCTATATATTAATTTTGATATTTATATGAAATATATTTCATTTTAAAAAAATTAAATAATAAATAAATTAATTAAGTATTAATTTACAATTTAAATTAATTAAAAATATCAAAGTGCTATTTTATATTTTCTTATTATAATATATCATATTTTCAATATTAATTAAATAAATATTATTAATATAATTAAAATATAAATAAAAATATTTATAAAGTTGATTTATTATCGGTAGATCTTATCTAGATAGTTAATATTTAACTCAATATTATTCTTATTTATTTTAAATATAAAATATAAAATATAAATAATAGTTTAATTTAGACTGTTATTTATATTTAATATTATAAGTTATTTTAATATTTCTATTACTATTTCTTTATTTTAAATATTTATATGAGTTTTTTATAAAAAACTTTTTTATCTAGTTAATAATTATTATAACATTAATATATAGAATATTTTTATTTTATATAAAAATAAAAATTGTTTTTTTAATTAAATATAATTAATTATTTTATAATCAATTATTTATTTTCAATAAAATCATATGCATAATTAAGAAAAATAAAATAAATTAACAAATAAATATGATATAATTAAATTTATAAAAGTTAATATTTACGATTTTATTTTAATTTTTCTCTTATTTTCATTATAGTTACTGTGCTATAGTATCATAGTAATTTAAGATTAAAATAATAATATTTTTATTTAAAATAAACACTAGTGAATATGTCTATTTCTATTGAAAAATTTGCTCATAATTGGGCTTTTGCAATATATTTTATCGGTATTTTTATTCTATGTTTTTTAATGTTATCAGGGGCATATTACCTTGGTAGTAGGTCTTCATCTAAAGAAAAACATATCCCTTATGAATCCGGTATTAATTCTTTTGGTAATGCTCGTTTACGCGTATCAGTTAAATTTTACTTAGTTGCTATGTTTTTTGTTATTTTCGATGTTGAAGCTTTATTTCTTTATGCGTGGGCTGTTTCTATCAAAGAAAATGGCTGGCTAGGATTTATTGAAGCAAGCATTTTTATTTTTATTTTATTGATTGGTTTATTCTACTTAATTCGTATTGGAGCACTTAATTGGACACCAAAACTACCTTTAGATCATTATATTATCAAACCAAATAAAATTATTAAAATCAATAATCGTTACTTTTAGTAAATTGAGGTAATTTAAAGATGGATTATACACTCACTCGTATTAATATAAACGATAAGAATACTAGTTATCCCTTAGAGACAAAAAAGATTGTTGAAGATCCATTAGAACAACATATTAATCGTAGTGTTTATATGGGTAAATTAAAACATGCTTTACATACCATGGTAAACTGGGGTAGAAAAAATTCTCTTTGGCCTTATAATTTTGGTCTTTCATGTTGTTATGTTGAAATGGTAACATCTTTCACCGCAGTACATGATGTTGCTCGATTTGGTTCTGAAGTATTACGAGCATCGCCAAGACAAGCTGATTTTATGGTTATTGCTGGTACTTGTTTTACTAAAATGGCGCCTGTTATTCAACGACTTTATGATCAAATGTTATCGCCTAAATGGGTTATTTCTATGGGAGCTTGTGCTAATTCTGGTGGTATGTATGATATTTATTCTGTTGTTCAAGGTGTTGATAAGTTTTTACCTGTTGACGTTTATATACCAGGCTGCCCGCCACGTCCTGAAGCGTACATACAAGCGCTATTCTTATTACAAGAGTTAATTAGTAAAGAACGTCGTCCTTTATCGTGGGTAGTAGGAGAACAAGGAGTTTATCGGGCTAATATTCAATCTGAAAAAAAACGTAAACGTAGTAAAAGAATGGCTGTAAAAAAACTACGAACACCCGATAAAATATAAGGCATTAAATAAATTATTTAGATGTAACAAAAGTAATATATTATGGTCTTAATAAACCTGATCAAACATTATGGTAAATTATGATAACAGATCAGATAAAAAAAGAAAATATTAAGCAAATATGGGAAACTTATGGTCATTATGATGACCCAATAATTTTTGCATTACGTAATAAATTTACTCTAAATGATTTTACGATTCAAGAAACGCGTACAGGAGTATTAATTTTATGGGTTAAACGCGAACAACTTATTTCAGTGATAAGATTTTTAAAAAAACAATCTAAACCTTATATTATGTTGTTTGATTTACATGCAGTTGATGAGAGACAAAGAGTATATCGGCAAAATTTACCTGAAGCTGATTTTTCTGTATTTTATCATCTTATTTCCATTGAGAAAAATCGCGATATTATGTTAAAAGTTGCCCTTAATGAAAAAGATCTTAATATTCCATCTATAGTTTGTTTATTTCCTAATGCTAATTGGTATGAGCGTGAAGTATGGGATATGTTTGGTATAATATTTACTGATCATCCAAATTTACGACGTTTATTAATGCCGATAACATGGAAAGGACATCCTTTATGTAAAGATTATCCAGCTAGAGCTACTGAATTAGATCCTTTTGTTTTAACTAAACAAAAACTTGATTTAGAGATGGAATCTCTAACTTTTAAACCAGAAGAATGGGGGATGCTAATAGGTAATAAAGATAAAGATTTTATGTTTTTAAATTTTGGTCCTAATCATCCTTCATCTCATGGAGCCTTTCGGATTATATTGCAATTAGATGGTGAAGAAATCATCGATTGTATACCAGATATTGGGTATCACCATCGTGGTGCAGAAAAAATGGCTGAAAGACAATCTTGGCATACTTATATTCCATATACCGATCGTATTGAGTATTTAGGTGGTTGTATTAATGAAATGCCTTATATATTAGCAGTAGAAAAATTAGCAGGAATTAATGTACCTGATAGAGTTAAGACTATCCGCGTTATGTTGTCAGAATTATTTCGTATTAATAGCCATTTACTCTATATTAGTACTTTTATTCAGGATGTTGGCGCAATGACACCTGTTTTTTTTGCATTTACAGATCGTCAAAAAATATATGATATTATTGAAGCAATTACTGGTTTTCGTATGCATCCAGCTTGGTTTAGAATTGGTGGTGTTGCTGATGATTTACCGAAAGGTTGGCAGAAATTATTACAAGAATTTCTTAATTGGATGCCAAAACGTCTGGACTCTTATGTAAAGTTAGCATTACAAAACAGTATCCTTAAAGGTCGTTCAGTTGGTATAGCATCTTACACCACTAAAGAAGCATTAGATTGGGGAGTTACTGGTGCTGGATTACGAGCTACAGGTCTTAATTTCGACATTCGTAAATATCGACCATATTCAGGTTATGAAAATTTTGAATTTGAGGTTCCTATTGGAAATAATGGAGATTGTTATGATCGAGTGATATTAAAAGTAGAGGAATTAAGGCAAAGTTTACATATTCTTAAACAATGTTTAAATAATATGCCTGAAGGACCATTTAAAGCTGATCATCCACTAACGACTCCGCCACCAAAAGAACGAACTTTACAACATATTGAAACTATGATTAATCATTTTTTACAAATTTCATGGGGTCCTGTTATACCTGCAAATGAAAGTTTTCAAATGATTGAAGCAACAAAAGGTATTAATAGTTACTATTTAATAAGTGATGGTAATACTATGAGTTATCGCACACGCGTTCGTACACCAAGTTTTGCTCATTTACAGCAAATTCCTGCTGTAATTAGAGGTAGTCTTGTTTCTGATCTTATCGTTTATCTTGGTAGTATTGATTTTGTCATGTCAGATGTGGATCGTTAATAATGCAAGATAATTTTAATTCAAATCAAAGGAAAAAACAGTTCGATTTTAATAATATCCTAAAGTCTCATACAAAATATGATTTTGTTTTGACGAAAAAAGAACGTGAAAAAATTAATCAAGAAAAACAGCACTATGAAAATCCTAGATCTGCTTCAATTGAAGCGTTAAAAATTGTGCAAAAAAAACGTGGTTGGGTAGAAGATGGTGCTATTTATGCAATTTCTGATCTGTTAGGTATTCCTGCTAGTGATGTAGAGGGTATAGCGACTTTCTATAGTCAAATTTATCGTCAACCTGTTGGTCGTCATATTATTCGTTATTGTGATAGTGTAGTTTGTTATATTACTGGTTATCAAGACGTTGAGGTTGAAATTATTAAATTATTAAATATTAAACCAGGGAAAACAACAGAGGATGGTTGTTTTACTTTATTACCAACTTGTTGTCTTGGCAATTGTCATAAAAGTCCTACTATAATGATTGATGATGATACTCATAATTATGTAAATGTGTCTAATATTCAACAACTATTGGAGAAATATCAATGACAATATATCGAAAAATTATCCGTAGTTCTGAGACACATCCATTAACTTGGCGGTTACGTGAAGACCAAAAACCTATTTGGTTAAATGAATATTTAAATAAAAATGGTTATCTAGGATTTAAAACTGCTATAAAAAGTATGTCACCAGATCAAATTATTACATTAGTTAAAGATGCTGGCCTTAAAGGTCGTGGTGGTGCTGGTTTTTCTACTGGTCTCAAATGGAGTTTGATGCCAAAAAATAAAAACATAAATAATTGTTATTTACTTTGTAATGCTGATGAAATGGAACCTGGAACTTATAAAGATCGCTTTTTAATGGAACAACTACCGCACTTATTAATTGATGGAATGTTAATTGGAGGTTTTGCATTAAAAGCATATCGTGGATATATTTTTTTACGTGGTGAGTATATTGAAGCAGCTAAATATTTACGTAAAGCAATTGAAGAAGCAAAATCAGTTAATCTATTAGGTAAAAATATTCTTGGTACTGATTTTAATTTTGAAATTTTTATACATACTGGTGCTGGTCGTTATATTTGTGGTGAAGAAACAGCATTAATTAACTCTCTTGAAGGACGTCGAGCAAACCCGCGTTCAAAACCACCTTTTCCAGCAATATCTGGTCTTTGGGGTAAACCAACTTGTGTTAATAATGTTGAGACACTCTGTAATTTACCTGCAATTATTGAACATGGAAAAAAATGGTATCTAGGACTTAGTAAAAGTAAAGATGCTGGAACAAAATTAATGGGTTTTTCTGGTCGAGTTAATAATCCAGGGCTTTGGGAATTGCCTTTTGGTATAACCGCTCGTGAAATTTTGGAAGATTATGCAGGTGGAATGCATGAAGGTTTAACACTTAAAGCGTGGCAACCAGGTGGTGCAGGTACTGATTTTTTAACTGAAAAACATCTTGATTTATCAATGGATTTCGATAGTATTGCTAAAGTAGGTAGTCGTTTAGGTACAGCGTTAGCTATAGCAGTAGATAATAAAATTAATATGATTTCTTTAGTTCGTAATTTAGAATATTTTTTTTCACGTGAATCATGTGGATGGTGTACGCCATGTCGTGATGGTTTACCTTGGAGTGTAAAAATTTTAGAAGCATTAGAATCTGGTAATGGACAACCAGGTGATATTGAAACATTAGAACAACTTTGTCAATTTCTTGGATTAGGTAAAACTTTTTGCGCTCATGCGCCAGCCGCAGTAGAACCTTTACAAAGCGCTATTAAATATTTTCGTTCTGAATTTGAAACTGGTATTAGTCAACAAAATTTTTCAAATTTGAGTTTAATCAAAGGTATTCAATCAAATTTATTAAAAGAACGTTGGTGATAATTTACGATAAAATAAATATAACATATTTGAGTCAACTGAAAATTTAATTAATTTTAGTAAAAATAGATTATTAGGAATCATACTAACTATGACTATAATATATATAGATAGCAAACAATATGATCTAAGTGAAGAAAAAAATTTATTGCAAGCCTGTCTTTCTATTGGTTTAGATATTCCTTATTTTTGTTGGCATCCAGCGTTAGGAAGTGTTGGTGCTTGCCGTCAATGTGCAGTTAAAAAATATAAAAATTCTGACGATAAGCACGGTCAAATAGTGATGTCCTGTATGACACCTGTTTCTAATGGAATTTATATTTCTATTAATGATGATGAAGTTAAAAAATTTCGTACAAGTATTATTGAATTATTAATGACAAATCATCCACATGATTGCCCGATTTGTGAAGAGGGTGGAAATTGTCATCTACAAGATATGACAGTAATGACTGGTCATACAATGCGTAAATATCGTTTTATAAAACGAACACATTATAATCAAAATTTAGGTCCATTTATTAAACATGAAATGAATCGTTGTATTGCTTGCTATCGTTGTGTTCGTTATTATAAGGATTATGCTGATGGCACTGATTTTGGTGTTTATAGCACTAACAATCGCATTTATTTTGGTCGAATTAAAGATGGCACGTTAGAAAGTGAATTCTCTGGTAATTTAGTTGAGATCTGTCCAACTGGTGTTTTTACTGATAAAATTTATTCTAAGCATTATAATCGTAAGTGGGATATGCAATTTTCACCAGGAATATGTCAACAATGTAGCATTGGTTGTAATACTAGTCTTGGTGAACGTTATGGTAAATTATGTCAAATTGAAAATCGTTATAACGGTATGGTAAATCATTATTTTTTATGTGATCGTGGTCGATTTGGTTATGGTTATGTAAATCGTAAAGATCGTCCTCGTCAACCTCAATTTATTAAAAATGGAAAATCACACTCTATTTCAGCTGTAGAAGCTATACAAATTGGTGTAAAATTTTTACGTCAAGCAAAAAAAACTATTGGTATCGGATCACCACGAGCTAGTATCGAGAGCAATTATGGATTACGAGCACTTGTTGGTGAAGAAAATTTTTATTCAGGTATTTCTACAGAAGAACATCGTTGTCTTGAATTGATGATTAAAATATTACAAAATGGAGGTATTTATACACCAACACTACATGAAATTGAAAATTATGATGCGATAGTAGTTTTAGGTGAAGATTTAACACAAACTGGAGCTCGTATAGCATTAGCAATTCGTCAAGCTGTTAAAGGTAAAGCAAGAAAAATGGCTAAAGAACAAAAAATACCAAATTGGCAAATAGATGCTGTGTTAAATATTGGTCAGAATGCTAAATATCCATTATTTATAACTAATGTAGATCATAGTCGTTTGGATGATATTGCCATATTAAGTTATCGAGCACCAGTTGATGATCAAGCTCGTTTTGGTTTTGCTATAGCTCATGCTTTAGATAGTAAAGCACCAAAAGTAAGTAATTTATCAACAATAATTAAAACAAAAGTTAAGTTAGTTGTACAAGCGTTATTACAAGCAAGAAAAGTACTTATTATTAGTGGTAGTAATTCCGCTAGTGATGCAATTATTCAAGCTTCTGCTAATATTGCTTTTTCATTAAAAGCAAATAATATAACTGTAGGTATTACCTATATTGCCGCTGAAGCTAATAGCTTTGGTTTAGCTTTAATGAATGCTCAACCATTAGATATAGCAATGGCGCGTATTATATCGGGTGATGTTGATACGCTTATTGTTATGGAAAATGATCTTTATCGACATAGTAATGTTAATAGCGTTAATAATATTTTATATAAACTTAATAAATTAATTGTTGTAGATCATCAAAATATATCTATTATGGATCAAGCAGATCTTATTTTACCCGCCGCCAGCTTTGCTGAAAGTACTGGAACATTAATTAATAATGAAGGTCGTGCACAACGTTATTTTCAAGTTTTTGATCCAAATTACTATCAATCTAATACTGTCATTAATGTTAGTTGGCGTTGGTTTTATTTATTACAAGCTGAGCTTGAAAAACGACAGATAGATTGGCCTCAATTAGATCATGTAATTCAAGACTGTATAACAGCTATGCCTCAATTTTCTGCTATTGTTAATGCAGCGCCTAATGCTGCATTTCGTATTCATGGACAAAAATTAGCGCGATCTCCTCATCGTTATAGTGGTCGCACCTCAATATTAGCTAATATTAAAGTTAGTGAACCTAAGCAACCAGATGATATTGATACACCTTTTGCTTTTTCAATGGAAGGTAATAATAGTCCAATAGCTATTCGACAACAAATTCCGTTTGCTTGGTCACCAGGTTGGAATTCACCACAAGCATGGAATAAGTTTCAATTTGAAGTAGGTGGCCAGTTACGTTTTGGTGATCCTGGTATACGATTATTTAATTCAACCAATAGTCTCTTAAATTATTTTACAACTATTCCACTTTCATGGAAAAAAAAAGATAACCAATGGATTGTTGCACCTTACTATCATTTATTTGGTAGTGATGAAACTTCACAACGCGCTTCAGCAATACAACAACGCATGTTAGATCCTTATATTATTCTTAATATTCAGGATGCTAAAAACTTAACTGTTAAAGTTGGCGTTATACTTGAATTTACTTATTGTGGACAAATTTATAAATTACCAGTTCGTTTAAGTTGTTATTTAGCACAAGGACAGATTGGTTTACCTTTAGGTATACCTGGTATTGCACCAACGATGGCAGGTGTTTCTATAAAGAATTTACGGAAGTTAACATAATGACTTTGTTTTCTGTTGAAATTAATGCCGCGATTATTGCTGTTTTACAGGCGATAGTTATTTTAATAGTTGTCGTTACTTGTAGTGCTTTAATGAGTTTTGGTGAACGTCGTTTATTAGCATTGTTTCAGAATCGTTATGGGCCTAATAGAGTTGGTTGGGGTGGATTATTACAGATTGTTGCTGATATGATAAAAATATTATTTAAAGAAGATTGGATTCCACAATTTTCAGATAAATATATTTTTGTATTAGCACCGATAATTGCTTTTTGTTCGATGTTATTTGTATTTGCTATTATTCCAGTTAACGAAACTTGGTATGTTATAGATCTTAATATCGGTTTATTGTTTTTTTTTATGATGGCAGGATTAACAGTTTATTCTGTACTTTTTGCTGGTTGGTCAAGTAATAATAAATATTCTTTATTAGGCGCAATACGCGCTTCTGCTCAAACTTTAAGCTATGAAGTCTTTCTTGGACTTTCATTAATGGGTGTTGTTGCTCGAGCTGAATCCTTTAATTTAATAGATATTATTAATTCACAAATAAAATTATGGAATTTTATTCCACAATTTTTAGGTTTTTTAATTTTTATTATTGCTGGACTCGCAGTTTGTCACCGTCACCCATTTGATCAATCTGAATCAGAGCAAGAACTTGCCGATGGTTATCATATAGAATATTCTGGAATGAAATTTGGTCTATTTTTTATCGGAGAATATATTAGTATTATTACTGTTTCTTCATTAATTGTTACTTTATTTTTCGGCGGTTGGCTTGGCCCATTTTTACCTGGTTTTATTTGGTTTTTAATAAAAACAGCTTTTTTTATGTTAATGTTTATTCTTATTCGCGCTTCATTACCGCGTCCTCGTTATGATCAAGTAATGGCTTTTGGTTGGAAAGTGTGTTTGCCATTAACGTTAATTAATTTATTAGTAACTGCAGCAGTTATTTTATGCAATGTTTAAACTAAGACAGGATGAATCATGACATTAAAAGAGTTAATAATTGGTTTAGCTACTCAAATGCGTAGTATTTATATAATTGGACTACATATTTTTCATAAACGTGAAACGAGAATGTATCCAGAAGAACCAGTTTATTTATCACCTCGTTATCATGGACGTATTGTATTGACTCGTAATTCTGATGGTAAAGAACGCTGTGTAGCTTGTAATTTATGTGCTGTAGTTTGTCCTGTTGATTGTATTTCATTACAAAAATCGGAGCATCTAGATGGGCGTTGGTATCCAGAATTTTTCCGAATTAATTTTTCTCGTTGTATTTTTTGTGGTTTATGCGAAGAAGCTTGTCCGACTACTGCAATCCAACTAACACCTGATTTTGAAATGGGAGAATATAAACGTCAAGATCTTGTTTATGAAAAAGAAGATTTACTAATTTCAGGGCCAGGTAAATATCCAGATTATAATTTTTATCAAAAGACTGGTACAGCAATTAGTGGTAAAAATAAAGGTGAAGGTGATAATGAGGATAAACCTATTAATATTAAAGATTTATTACCATAAGGAGTTATATTTATGGAGTTTATATTTTATATTGCTGGATTAATTGCTGTTTTAGCGACAATTATGGTAATAACACGTACTAATCCAGTGCATGCATTATTATATTTGATCATTTCTTTATTAGCTTTATCGATTATTTTCTTTTCTATTGGATCTTATTTTGCAGGCGCATTAGAAATTATAATTTATGCTGGAGCAATTATGGTGTTATTTATGTTTGTAGTTATGATGCTTAATTTAAATAAATCAGTTGTTGATCAAGAACATAATTGGAAACAATTAAAAATATGGATTGCTCCAGTAATTCTTTCAACAACTTTACTTAGTATTATTATTTATGCCATTGCAGCAATCAAAAATGATCAAATTAATGGCGAGATAATTAGTACTAAAGAAGTTGGTATTAATTTATTTAGTTCTTATGTAATAGCTGTTGAATTGATTTCCTTATTATTATTAGCTGGTCTTATTGTAGCATTTCATATAGGACGTGAAAAACAGCTTAACTATTTTGATAGTCATCAATCTAAAATGGATAAATAAATATGATTCTTTTACAACATTGTTTAATTTTAACAACGATTTTATTTGTTTTAGGTTTAATTTGTTTACTAATTAGGCGTAATTTTCTTTTTATGCTGATTGGATTAGAAATAATGATTAATTCAGCCGCATTAGCTTTTGTTATTGCCGGTAGTTATTGGATACAAAGTGATGGACAAATAATGTATATTTTAACTATTAGCTTAGCGGCAGCAGAAGCAAGTATAGGATTAGCATTATTACTAAAACTTTATCGTCATTACGATAGCTTAAATATTGATAAAGTTAGTGAGATGTTTGGATGAATTTACTTTATTTAACTATTTTATTACCACTATTAGGATTTTTAGTATTGGCATTCTCCTTTGGGTGTTTGTTTAAAAAATTATCTGCTATTATCGGAATAACTTCAATTGGTTTTGCTATGTTTGTAACATTTTTGATAGCAATTGATTTTTACGCTAATAATCTTAATGGTAGATATGTTTATACTCAAACATTATGGCAATGGATAGAAGTAGGTAACTTTAATCTTCCTATTACACTAATGCTTGATGGTTTATCATTAATCATGTTATTGATTATAACAACCGTTGGTTTTTTAATTCATTTATACGCTTTTTGGTATATGTATGATAAAGAAGGTTATTCTCGTTTTTTTGCTTATACTAATTTGTTTATTGCTAGTATGGTTGTTTTAGTTTTAGCTGAAAACATGATGCTAATGTATCTTGGTTGGGAAGGTGTCGGATTATGTAGTTACTTATTAATTGGTTTTTATTATACTAATCCTAAAAATGGAAAAATAGCAATGAAAGCTTTTTTTATCACTCGTATTGGTGATATATTTTTAGCTATTGGTATGTTTATTATCTATAATCAATTTGGTACATTAAATTTTCATCAATTGAGTATATTGGTACCACAGAAAATTACTGTTAATTCTTCAATCATCAATTTAGCAACATTAATGATTGTTATTGGTGCAATTAGTAAATCTGCTCAATTGCCTTTACAAACTTGGTTAGCAGATGCAATGGTAGGCCCAACTCCAGTATCTGCACTTATTCATGCTGCAACTATGGTAACTGCTGGTGTTTATTTAATTGCTCGTACACATGTACTTTTTTTGATGGCACCAAAAATATTATATTTAGTTGCTATTATTGGCGCAATTACCTTAATATTCGCTGGATTTTCAGCCTTAATACAAAAAGATATTAAACGTATATTAGCTTATTCAACTATGAGTCAAATTGGTTATATGTTTTTAGCTTTGGGTGCCCAAGCCTGGGATGCAGCTATTTTTCATTTGATGACTCATGCTTTCTTTAAAGCTTTACTTTTTTTATCTGCCGGTTCAGTTATTACCTCTTGTAACTATGAACAAAATATTTTTAAGATGGGTGGATTACATAAAATTTTTCCATTTATTTATAGTTGTTTTTTAATTGGAGGAAGTGCACTTGCAGCAATACCATTAGTTACTTCTGGTTTTTATAGTAAAGAATATATATTATTTGGAATTGCTAAACAAAGAGAAATTATTTTGTTGTTTATTGGTATATTTGGATCATTTATGACTGCACTTTATACTTTTCGTATGATTTTTATTGTTTTTCATGGAAAAAAACAAATTATGGTTACTGAAGCTGTCAGCGGTATTAGTCATACTATACCATTAGTGGTATTAGCACTATTATCCATATTTATTAATGAGTTAATTGCTCAACCATTAACTGGAATATTTCCTATTACTGATATAATTAATAATCCTAATAAAATTAAGATAGAAATAATTTCAATTATTAGTACATTACTCGGTTTAATATTAGCAATTTTTCTTTATCTTGATAAACATAAAACTATTAAATTAATAACTAAAAGTATAATAAAGTATTTTTTTATTATTTATCAATATAAATCATTTGGATTTGATCAATTTTATAACTTTATTTTCGTAAAACCATTTAAAGTAATTGCTAAATTATTAGCAAATGATCCTATTAATTCATTAATGAATATACCAGTGATAATTTTACATTTTGCTAATAAAGGTTTAACTATTACTCAAAACGGACAGATTCGTTGGTATTTGGCTTATATAATCTTAGGGTCAGTGTTAATTTTAACACTGTTACTTTAGCTTAATTAAGAGGAGCACATTACGCCATGTTATTACTTTGGCTAATATTTCTTCCTTTTATTGGTGGTATATTATGCTGGCAATCTGAGCGATTTAATAAACAATTGCCTCGTTATTTAGCATTATTTTTAGTTGGATTAACTTTACTTCTATCTATAAAGCTTTGGTTATATGGGGATTATTCGTTAACTAACACTTTAGTATTACCGCAAAATAAAGTAAATTTTTTTATACCATGGATCATACCATTAGGTATTAATATTTTTTTAGCTGTTGATGGTTTATCATTAATAATGATAGTTTTAACAGGTATTATGGGGATTTTTTCTATATTGAGTTCGTGGAGTGAAAATCAACATAATCAAGGTGCTTATTATTTTCATTTAATGTGGATTTTATCCGGCGTAATTGGAATTTTCATGGCACTAGATTTATTTTTATTTTTTTTCTTTTGGGAAATGATGTTAATTCCAATGTATTTTTTAATTATTAATTGGGGACATAAAGATTCAAAAAAAAATTTACGTGTTAATACAGCAACCAAGTTTTTTATTTATACTCAAGGAAGTGGATTAATTATGTTACTGTCGATTATTACATTAGCATTAATTCATTATCAAACATTAGGTAATTGGTCATTTTCCTATTACGATCTTTTAAATACAAAAATGTCATTACAAACACAGTATTTATTAATGCTTGGATTTTTTATTGCATTTGCGGTAAAAATGCCTTTGGTACCATTTCATGGATGGTTAGCAGATACGCAAGAACAATCACCAACAGCTGGTTCTCTTGATATTTCAGGAATTATGATTAAAACAGCAGCTTATGGTTTATTACGTTTTACATTACCGCTATTTCCTGAAGCATCTATTCAATTTACACCTATCGCAATGATGTTAGGTATAATTAGTATATTTTATGGTGCATTATTAGCATTTAAACAAACAGATATTAAACGCTTAGTTGCTTATAGTAATTTATCACATATGGGATTTATAGTAATTGCAATTTATGCTGGTTCTATTCTTTCTTATCAAGGCGCAATATTACAAATGATAACTAATAGTATATCAGGTGCGGCTTTAATCATTATTAGCGGGCAACTTTATGAACGTATTGGAACACGTGATATGCGTATGATGGGAGGATTATGGAAAAAGATTAGATGGTTACCTGCATTATCACTATTTTTTGTAGTTGCAACCCTTGGAATGCCTGGTACTGGAAATTTTATTGGTGAATTTATTATTTTATTTGGTACTTTTGAGAAATTTAAATTAGTGACAATTATTATGATATTCAGTTTAATATTTACATCTATTTATGCACTTTGGATGATGCAACAGATTTATTATGGTGTTGAAAAATCAAAAAAAACATTACAACCTTTAAATTATCGTGAGATATTTATTTTATTAACATTAGCATTATTATCACTAATATTAGGTTTTTATCCACAACCTGTATTAGATACTTCAAAAAATGTTATGAAATTGCTTTATAGTTTATATTCTATTCATCTTTAATGTTAAGGCTATAATTTATCATGACAATAACTTTTGAACAATTAATCGCATTATCACCACTTTTGATTAATACTTTATTGGTGATAATTATGATGTTATTTATTTCTTGGCGGCGTCATAATTTAATTGGTCCAATATTAACTATATTTTGTTTTATTGTTATTTTAATTATTTTTTATTTAATTATAGATAAATTACCAATTAAAGTAACTTCATTAATTTATATAGATAAATATTCAATATTTTATAGCTCGCTCATTTTAATTGCTAGTATTGGGACTTCAATTTATGCTTATAGATGGCTTTTAGAATATTCGGATAATAAAGAAGAATTTTATTTACTATTAAGTATTGCTGTAACAGGAGGAATTCTGTTATCAATGGCTAATCATTTAGCAACATTATTCATTGGTATTGAATTAATTTCATTGCCATTATTTGGTTTAATTGGTTATGATTTTATTAATAAGCGTTCTTTTGAGGCTAGTATTAAATATATGTTGTTATCAGGTGCCACCTCTGCATTTTTATTGTTTGGCATGGCTTTAATTTATCTTGAATCAGGTAGATTAGTATTTTCTAAATTAGGTTTAAGTTTAAATAATCATATTATTAACTATCCAGTTGTTATGGTTGGTATTGGTTTGATGTTAGTCACGATTAGTTTTAAACTTTCTTTTGTACCTTTTCAATTCTTGACCCCTGATATCTATCAAGGTGCACCTTCACCAGTAACAACGTTTTTAGCAACTGCTAGCAAAATTAGTATTTTTGCAGTTTTAATGCGTTTATTAATTATATCACCAATAGGAAAAAATAAAGAATTATTCTTAGTATTTACGGTTATTGCTATTGCTTCTATATTATTTGGTAATTTAATGGCTATTTCACAAATAAATATTAAACGACTGTTAGGTTATTCATCTATTGCCAATATGGGTTATTTATTACTACCGTTAATTGCTTTACATATTGATACTATCACATCACAAATTACTATAGCAGTTTATTTTATTGGATATTTATTCGCTAATTTAGGTATTTTTGGTGTTATAAGTATTTTATCTAATTCTTATTATGATGATAATAGAGCTGATATTAATATTTATCGTGGATTATATAGGAGAGAACCTATTCTTGCAGTTATTTTAACTATTATGATGTTATCATTAGCAGGTATTCCAATTACTTTAGGTTTTATTGGTAAATTTTATATAATTATTACTGCTATTAAGGCTAAATTATGGTGGTTAATAATTATTTTTATTATTGGTAATATGATAAGTTTATATTATTACTTACGTTTTATAGCTAGTTTATATAGTTATGACAAATTAAAAAATAATCAATCTAATAAACAATTAAATGTTAATTTAGCTACTTTATTTATATTATTCTGTACAGTTATTACAATTTTATTTGGAGTATGGCCACAATTTTTGTTAGAGATTGCAGCTATTGCTTTAGTGGCATAAGTATTATTATTTAATAAGTCAGCGTTAATATGTTAGAATGTTTATAATTGATATTATTAATAGTAAAAATTAATAGATAATTTTATAAAAATAAAGTATTAAAATAAATAGTAGATTTATAAATTGATTTAAATTTTTTATAATTTTTATATTAAATAAATAAGTTTACATATAAATTATCATTTATATGTATTGAAATATAATTAATATATGTTTGATTTAAAAAAACAAACATCATTTAATTTAAGTTTTAAATATTTTAAAAATTTATATTTATGAAATAATATTTCATTTATTATTAATATTATTTATAGTTTTATATTTATATTTATATTATAGATTAATTGAGTAATAGAAAATCAATTATAATCATGAACAAAAAAATTTAATTTTAAAATAATGATTATATTAATTAAATAGTAATTATATGTATATAATAATAAAGAAATTTATAATTAAATTGATTGTTATTAATTAAAATGTTTTAATTTTATTAATTTATATTATTATAAATTATGTTAAATTAATATTTATAATTTATTATTTTATTTTCAATCAAAATTAATATTTGATTTAATGTTTAGTTATATTTTTTATATATATAAAAATTCTTCTTGATATGATTAAAAATCAATTAGAATAAAAAATAATAAATAAAGAAAATATTAATTTTAATAATTTAATTTTTAATTTTATTATTAATTAGTAAATTTTATATTATATAATTATTTTTATTTAAAAATAAAATATAATATTTTAATAAAAATTTATTTTATGTTTTAGTTATCTTTAAATGTTATTAATAATTAATAAAATATTACTTTATAAAATATTTTTAGAAAACTTTTAAAAAATGATTTAAATCTAAAAGTTATATTTAAAATTAATATAATATAATTAATTTTAAATAAAATAATTATTATTAAGATCGATCACTTAATAATCAATAATTTCTGATCACATATCTAATATGTATGATATTTGATAGAAAATATATAATATAATTATTTTAATATATTAAATATATTTTATTTCTTAAAAATAAATTTTACTATTAAATAAAATTTTTTTTATTAATATAAAAAAAATAAAATTTAATAAATTAATTTATTGATATTATTATAGATGAAATCTAATATTAATTATTAAATTAAAAGTATAAAGACGCTCTATTAAATTAATTATATAATATTAATATTATATAATTTATATCTTATTTTATATATAAAAATATATAAACTAAAGAAAAATTTAAAAATACTAAATTTTATAAATTTTTATAGAATTTTTTATTATTTATAAAGTAATCATATAAAATATAATTTATTTTTTTAATAAAAATATCATTAGTACTATGAATTATAAAGTTTTTATCTGAATATTTTGTAATTGTATTATTTAAATTTATTAATTTATATATTATAAACATTATATTATAAAAACATTTTAAAAATTAAAATTTAAAAAAAATAATAAATATAATTTTATTAAATTTTTAAGAAAACTATCTATTTATTTTTATTTATTATTAATAAAAATTATTAATATATATTTATTATATTTATTTATATTAAAATTAATATTTAATAAACTAGTACTTATAAGTAGATATAAATAAAATAAATTAAAATATTAAAATAATATATTTATATATAATTCTTTAAAAAATATGAATAAAATGATTATCATTATTTATCAAGTAGTTTATAGTTTTCTTTAATAATAAAAAATAATATATATAATAATATATATTATTGATAATTATAAAAAATCAATTTATTAGTAATATACTTATTTTTATTTTTAATAAATCTTAATAATCATTTGTATTTGATAAATGTAATATATAATTAACATCAACATTTGATCTTAATGAAAATTTGTTATTTATCAAATTATATTTAAATCCTATAATATGCTGTTCTTGTAAAGATGTTTTATCTGTCCAATTTAGTAATTCAGATGGTCGAATAAATTTTTTTATATTATGAGTACCTTTTGGAATAATTTTTAAAATATGTTCAGCAATAATTATTGCTAATAACCATGATTTTTTATTACGATTAATAGTAGAAAAGAATACATGACCATTTGGTTTAACTAATTTTGCACATGATTGAACAACTGATTCAGGATTTGGGACATGTTCTAGCATTTCCATGCAAGTAATAATATCGTAAGTTTTAGGATGTTTTTTTGCATAGTTTTCAGCGGTTTCTTTAAGATAGGTAATCTCTATATTACATGCTAATGCATGGAGTTTAGCAGCTTCAATAAGCTTTTCTCCTATATCAATTCCTGTTACTAATGCGCCTTCTTTAGCCATACTTTCTGATAAAATTCCGCCACCACATCCTATATCTAATACTTTTTTACCAAATAAACCATTAGCATATTTTAAAATATAGTTTAAGCGTAATGGATTAATTTGATGGAGAGATTGAAATTCATTTGTTTGATTCCAACAATTACCTGAAATAGAGTTAAATTTATCAATTTCAGTTAAATCAATATTTTCTTGTTTTTTTAAATTTTTAAAATTCATAATAAAAATTATTCCTTAATTTTTATAAAAATAGATAAAATAATAAAATATCATTTTATCATTATATATGTTTTATTAATCATTATATCTTTCTTATTTTTATAAAATAGTGATTTTATGGTATATTTATCTATTGATAAATAAGAGTGTTAAGGGAAGTGATTTCATGAATGATATAGCAAGAGAAATTATTCCAATTAATATCGAAGAAGAACTAAAAAGTTCTTATTTAGATTATGCGATGTCTGTAATTGTTGGACGAGCTCTTCCGGATGTACGTGATGGACTAAAGCCTGTTCATCGTCGAGTATTATATGCAATGAACGTATTATGTAATGATTGGAATAAACCTTATAAAAAATCAGCTCGCATAGTTGGTGATGTTATTGGTAAATATCATCCTCATGGCGATAGTGCTGTTTATGATGCCATAGTTCGTCTTGCCCAACCATTTTCAATGCGTTATATGTTGATAGACGGACAAGGTAATTTTGGTTCTATTGATGGTGATTCTGCTGCTGCGATGCGTTATACTGAAGTGCGAATGGCTAAGATTACTCATGAGTTGTTGGAAGATTTAGATAAAGAAACTGTTAATTTTATTTCTAACTATGATGGTACAGAGCAGATTCCTGATGTTATGCCAACACGAATTCCAAATTTATTAATTAACGGATCTTCAGGTATTGCTGTTGGTATGGCTACAAATATTCCACCTCATAATCTTAGTGAAGTTATTAATGGATGTCTCGCTTATATCGAAAATGAAAATATTAGTATTGAGGAACTACTAGAATATATCCCAGGACCGGATTTTCCAACTGCTGCAATTATTAATGGTCATTGTGGTATTATTGATGCATATCGTACTGGACGCGGTAAAGTTTATATTCGTGCGCGTGTTAAAATTGAAGTTGATGATAAAAATGGTCGTGAAGTAATCGTTATTAACGAAATTCCTTATCAAGTTAATAAAGCTCGTTTAATTGAAAAAATTGCTGAATTAGTTAAAGAAAAACGTATTGAGGGGGTTAGTGCATTACGTGATGAATCTGATAAAGATGGTATGCGTATTGTTATTGAAGTGAAACGGGAAACAATGGCAAAAGTTTTACTTAATAATTTGTATTCTCTTACTCAACTTCAGATTTCATTTTGTATTAATATGGTTGCTTTATGTGATGGTCAACCTAGACTTTTAAATTTAAAAGAAATTCTTGAAGCTTTTATTCGCTATCGTAGAGAAATAGTTACTCGACGGAGTATTTTTAAATTACGTAAAGCGCGTGAACGTGCACATATATTAGAAGCATTAGCTATTGCTTTAGTAAACATTGATTCAATTATTGAACTTATTCGTAAAGCATCAACACCTCATGAAGCAAAATTAATTTTAATTGTTCGTCCTTGGGAATTAGGTAATATTTATTCTATGTTAGAAAGTTCATTTGATAATAAAATTCGTCCTAAATGTTTTGAAGTTCAATATGGTGTACGAGATGGTAAGTATTATTTAACTGAATTGCAAGCGCAAGCAATTCTTGATTTACGTTTACAAAAATTAACTAATTTAGAACATAATAAAATATTAAGTGAGTATAGTGAAGTATTAAACAAGATTACTGAGTTATTATGTATATTAACTACTAAAAATCGGTTAATGGAAGTTATTTGTGAAGAGTTAAAAATTATAAAAGAACACTATTGTGATAATCGTCGTACAGAAATCATCAAAAATACTACAAGTATTAATATTGAAGACTTAATTAATCAAGAAGATGTAATTGTTACATTATCATATCATGGATATATTAAATATCAACTATTATCTAATTATGAAGCTCAAGGGAGAGGAGGTAAAGGTAAATCCGCTGTACGTATAAAAGAAGAAGATTTTATTAATTTCTTGTTAGTTGCCAATACTCATGACACAATTTTATGTTTTTCTACTTATGGTCGTCTTTATTGGATAAAAATTTATCAATTACCAGAATCAAGCAGAAGCGCACGTGGGCGACCAATAGTTAATTTATTACCATTAGAACAAAACGAGCGTATTACCGCAATTTTACCAATACGTGAATTTAATAAGGATTATTATATATTTATGGTTACAGCACGTGGTATAGTTAAAAAAACATCACTAAAAAAATTTAATAGCCGAAAAAAAACTGGAATTATTGCAGTTAATCTTAATAAAGGTGATGAACTAGTTGATGTTAATTTAACTACTGGTAAAAATGAAATAATGCTTTTTTCTGCTAATGGTAAAGTTATTCGTTTTTCTGAAAATTCGGTTCGTCCTACAGGGCGTAAAACAATGGGTGTTCGAGGTATTAAATTACAAACTGAAGATAAAGTAGTTTCGTTAATTATACCTCGTGGAGAAGGTACTATTTTAACCATTACAGAAAATGGTTATGGTAAACGAACTCAACCAAATGAATATCCAATAAAATTTCGTGCTACACAAGGTGTTATTTCAATTAAAGTTAATAAACGTAATGGTAATGTAGTTAAAGCAATTCAGGTAGAAAAAACTGATCAAATTATAATGATTACTAATGCAGGAACTTTAGTGCGTACTTTGGTTGTAGGGATAAGTATTGTTGGTAGAAATACTCATGGCGTTATTTTAATTCGTACTAATAAAAATGAAAAAATAGTTGGTTTACAACGAGTTATTGAAAATAAAGAAAAAGAAAATAATAATAAAAACTTAACAGAAAATGGAGTTAATTTAAAATAAAATTAGGATTTTATATTAATAACGTAAAAATCTTTTACTTAATAAATTATCGATTCGTTTTATTTTAATAAATAAATTAAGTATTTATTTTATGATTTATCTTATAAATATTATTTTATTATAAGTAAGAAATAAAATTTATATTTTATTTATTTAATATTTTATAAAAATTAATTTAATATATTGATAGTATTTATTACTTATAATAATAAAAAATTTTTATTTGTAAATTTTAAAATTAATTTAATATAAAATAGATATTTAAATATTAAAGTAAATATCAATTTTAGTTTTTTATTGTTAAAATAATTTTATTTAATTTATTTATATAAAAATATAAATATTAATTTTAAAAAATATTAAATATAAATTTAATTTACTAAATTTATATTTTAGTTAAAAAGATAATTTATTAATATCAAAAAAATAAATATTATATTATAAATATGATAATATTAATTATTATATTTTATGTAATTAATTTTTAAAAATTTTTTATTTATTTCATTCATAATAATAATTAAAAAATTTCAATATGTTTTTATTATAATCTTAAAATTAAATAATTTTTTTAGAACATTTTATTTTTAATTTAAAATTAAAATTTATTATTATTTTATTAAAATTTATTATTTTAATAAAAAAATAAATTAAATTATTTAATAATAATAATATTAAAACTTTATATTTAAATTTTTAATAAAATTCTAAGGTATATTTTTATTATTAATTAACTTAAAAGACTAACTGTAAATAAATAATAAAAAATATTATTTTTTATATTAAAGTCTAGACAAGATCATAAGATTTCGTCATAATTTCTTTTTATGGAAGGATGGCCGAGTGGATAAAGGCAGCGGTCTTGAAAACCGCCAATGGGAAACTATTCTAGAGTTCGAATCTCTATCCTTCCGTTAAATTTTGTTAACTTAATTTAATTTTTAATTGATTAATTATTAATCAATTAAATTTATCTTTATATGTTAATTTTAATATTATAATGAAATAAATTTAATAAATAATTATATTAGTTTTAAGAGATATTTATTTAAATTATTATTTAATTTTAATTAATATTATATTTTTTATTTTTTATTGATAAATTTTAATAAAATATTTTATCAATTTATTTTTTAATTTTTTATAATATCGAAAAAATTATTTTAAATATTAAATTTAATATTTAAAATAATTAATATCTTAATTTAAAATTAAAAATAATTATAGTTTTTTAAATCTTAAATGATTTTTTACAAATTAAAAAATATTATGTTTTTTAGTTGTTTACATTGAAATAGATAAGTATCATTAAATATAATATATCTAATATATAATATAGTTAAATAAATTTATATTTAATTATAAAACATGATAAAATAACTTTTATGTTTAAATTTTAAATTATTTTTAATAAAAATAAACATTATAGGTATTTAATATTTTGTTAGTTTTATATCTATTTTAAAGTTTTAAGGTTAATTTTGATGTTATTATTTATTTATATTAATATATGAATTTTTTAATTTTATTTATAATTATAATAAAGAATTTATCTATTTATACTAGAGTTTTTATAAATTTTTATAATTATATAAAATAATTATAAAAATATAATTATTATTTTACTAGATTTATTTTTATTAAATATTATATAATTAATATATAAATACTCATTAAATTAATTATTTTAATTCATCAAAACAATATTACAAATAACTAATATATATAAAGATATTTATTATATTTTAATATTAATTTATTAAGTAACATTATAATTGATTTTTATTTAAGTTAAAAAGTAAAAATTTTATAGTTAATAGCAATCTTAATACTACTTAAAAATAATATTTTTACATTATCAATCAATTATTTATCTTGATAAAAAAGACAACAACGAAATCTTCGTATATGTAATTTTTTTTTTCGTAATTTTCTAAGTCTACAATGAAATCGCTTCACTTAAACGGTATCCTTTTTATCTAAAATGTTCCATTATTTTCAATTAAACGATTTTATTTTTTAATAAAACAATATAATAATTATTATTTCCTACTTAAAATTCGTACTGGATCTATTTTTGTTGCTCGTTTAGCTGGATACCAACTAGCTAATAAACTTAAAATTAATGTAGTTAATGTAATATAAAATATATCCATATTATGGATCTTAGATGGTAAGAAATCAATAAAATAAATATCACCAAATAAAATTGGATGATTTATAATATTTTCTATATATTTAATAATAGTTGTTAAATTTAATGATATAAAAATACCAAGTAATACACCAATAAAACAACCAATTATTCCAGTTATTAATCCATACCATAAAAAAATAGCACGAATAAAACTATCTTTACCGCCGAGTGTTCTTAATATTGCAATATCAATACTTTTATCTTTTACTGCTATTACCAACGTAGATATAATATTAAAGCAAGCAACGCTAATTACTAGTATCATAGAAAGATATATTATACTCCTGACTATTTGAATATCATTATAAATATAACCATAATCTGTTATCCAACTTTTAATAGTAACATAATGACCAGTATTTATACCTGCATTATAAACAATTTTATTAGCGGAAAAAATATCACTTACACTAATCTGAAAACCAGTAATACCATCACCATATGCCAAATACTTCTGTGCATCTTGCAATGGTACAATTGCTAATTGATGATCTAAGATGCTATTTAATTTAAATATTCCGATAACATTAGCATTAATTTTATTTGGTTGTTGAATATACATCTTACCATCATGATTAGGAATCATGATGGTAAGATGATCTCCAGGTAAAACTTTTAATGTTTCTGCTATACCTTGACCTAAAATAATTTCATTATTATTTGGTTTAAATTTTTGCCATGCATTATTTAATATAAAATTAGGTAATGAACTAACTAATTTCTCTGATAATAAATCAACACCAATTATTTTAATTGCTTTTAATTTACTATCCTTTTCAAGCAATCCAGTAAAATTAATATATGGTGATACACCAAGAACACCTGGTGTTTGTCGAACTTTATCTAAATCAACTCGCCAATTTAAATAAGGTTGATTAATTGCTGAAATTTGTCCATGAAGAACAATTGAAAGTATACGTTTTTTTAATTCAAATTCAAAACCATTCATTGCACTTAAACCAATAATTAAAACTGAAACACCAAGTACTATACCAAATATAGAAATAATTGATATCAATGAAACTAAGTTAGTCTTTTTTTTATTTTGATTAAAACGAAGTGCAATTTTTAATGTAAAAGGTAATTTTACCATGATATTATTACACTTTAATTAAAATGAAATTATTATTGTAAATAACCATCACATATTTCCAATTGACGCGTTAAACGACTAGCAAGTTGTAAATCATGAGTTACAACTAATAATGCTGTTCCTTTTTGTAAATTAAGATCCATTAATAAATCAAAAATAACACTTGCATTATGCAAATCTAAATTACCTGTTGGTTCATCTGCTAACACTAAAACAGGCTCATTAATTATTGCGCGAGCAATTGCAACTCGTTGACGTTCACCACCAGATAATTCAGCAGATCGATGATTTACTCGATGTGATAATCCTACAGCTGCTAACATTTTATCAGCTTTTTTGTGAGCTTTTATATAAGTCATTCCTCCAATTAATAATGGTATCATAACATTTTCTATCGCAGTAAAATCCGTTAATAAATGATGAAATTGATAAATAAATCCTAATTCTTGATTGCGTAACTCTGCTTTTTTATTATTAGAAAGAGAATTAATTTTTTTACCGTTAAAAATAATATCACCACTAGTTAGCGCGTCTAATCCACCTAATAAATGGAGTAATGTACTCTTTCCAGAGCCAGAATTACCTAAAATTGCTATCATTTCACTTTTTTTTATAGAAAAAGAGATATTTTTAAGTACATTGACTACAATTTTACCATCTTGATAATATTTACAGAGATCTTGGCAAATTAATAATGGGTAATTATTCATAACGTAAAGCCTCTGCAGGTTGAATAGTTGCTGCTCGCCAAGATGGATAAATAGTAGCTAAAAATGAAATAATGATTGAAGATAAAATAATCAATATAATATGTATAAAATTAATAAATATTGGTAATTTTACACCTTTAACTAATAAACCAAATATTGGCATTATTGTATTAAGCTGACTTGTAATAAATAGACCTAATAATGTACCAATAATTGTACCAATAATTCCATTGCTAATACCTTGCAACATAAAAATAAATATAATTTGATATTGTTTTAAACCAAATGTTTGTAAAATAGCTATTTCAAACTCTTTTTCCATGACCAATAATGAAAGTGAAGTAATAATATTAAAACAAGCTCCAATAATAATTAAACTCAATAATAATCTCATTATATTTTTTTCAATTTTAACTGATTGAAAAAACTCACCTTTTTGTTCTCTCCAATCCTTCCATATCATACCTGTCGGCAATTTTTGTTTACTTAATTTATCAACAATTAAAGGTTCATTAAGATAAAGACGCCAACCAGTAATATTACCAATAGGATAACGCATTAATCGTGCTGCATCTTGTTGATTAACTAATAATTCATTATTATCCGCTTCACCTTTAGTACAAAAAAAACCAACTACAGTGAATAAACGTTGGCTAGGTATTCTACCTATAGGAGTAAGTTGATTAACTTCAGGAACAATTAACCTTAATTGATCTCCTTGTTTTATTTTTAATTGCTCAGCTAATTTTATACCCAAAATAACATGATAACTACCAGCTATTAATATGCTAGGATTAATATTTTGTAGATGATTTAATAAAGGTTCAGTCCATTCTTCATTAACACCAATCATTACAGCAACTCCTATATTTTGTTTACTTTGCAATACAATATCATTTTTTACAATTTTACTGATACGATTAATTCCTTTTAAATAAGTTATATTTTTTGCTGGATATTGATTTGGATTAAAATTACCTTTAGGTGTTGTTAAAATAACCTGTGGAATGTATGTTAAAATATTTTGTTGTAATAAGTATTCAAAACCATTCATAACAGAAGTGACAGTAATCAATGCCATGACACCTAATGCAATACCAATTGTAGATAAACTCGATACAAACCGATTAAATCGACTACTAGTTTGTTTGTGAATATAACGCAGGCTAATATAAAAAACAACAGATTGAAACATAAAATTAAATATGCCTTTTTTCTATTAAAAATAAAAACATTTAGTAATAATAAAGGGTAATATTACTAAATGGAACTATCTTAAATTTAATATTTATGATTTTAAAATATTATTATCAATTACTAAAACAAAAAATGATATATCATTTAGAATCTCTAATTGGTAGAGCAGATGCTCTTAAGTGCGCTAATATTATCAAATGCTATCCATCCAATAACCTTGTCCGTTTTGATCACTCAAGATATACATAATACTTTAAAATTACGCAATGAAATACAGTTATTTTTTAAAAATTCAATCAGAATTTTTTCTGAGTATCAAATATTATCTTATGATAATTTTTCTCCATATAAAAAATTATTTCAAAAAGACTAGCTAATCTTTAGCGTATACTAACTTTAATAAAAAGTTTATTAATTCTTCTTATTAATACATTAATACAAAAAGTTCGTCCTGTTAATTTTATAACTAACAACAAATTAGTTATACATAATGTGTATAAGTTATCATATAAAAATTACATAATAATCTTGATAAAAGTGATTATATCAATATGTTGATTAAATATTTAAGCATAATAAATATTCAGCTTATGGAGGATTGCTTGATTTATTTCTAATATGCAGCGAAAATTTTTATCGAATTAATTTTTTAACAATAAAATCAACAATTTTAAAAAAATTAATATCAATACAAAACTAATTATTAATAAAGTTGAAAAAATAAGTTTATTACCTATCAATGAATTTTCAATAGATAATAAAGATATTGAATTATTTTATAATCAATGACGAAAACATTTTAATATAGAATATAATATTAAACATATTTATCAACAAATTAATAAAAAGCACTATCATCAGGAATTGAATATTAGCAACCATTTTTTTCAATCATCTATTATCTTCTTTGTTTGATTATTTTCTTGTTAATATTTTATTAATTATGCAAGATTTAGTAGCGACTACTGATAAATTTTAGCTAATATCTATCAGTATACTATAAGAGTAAAAATATTGATTTTATACATCCTTTATTTCCGATAAATAAACTTTTTCTAAATAAAAAAACAACTTAATTAAAATATCAAAATATGACCTCATATTAAAATTTCTGTTGAATCTATTGTTAAAAAATTAAGTAATATTAATTTGCCTTATTTAGTTTTACCTGATTTAAGTATTAACTATCAACATAAAAATCCACTTAATAAATTAATACAATTTATTAAAAATTTTGATGACAGAATTATTTTTTCAACAAAAAGTACCGAATGGTATAAAATAGTACTAAAACTTTTACTGTGAATAAAAATAAATTTTATTTTTATTAAAATTTTTAACGAAGCCAATGAATCTGGCCTTTATATTACTATTAGCTTAATTGATAATGGTTTTATAAAAATATATTAATAAATTGACATCATTTGTGAAAAAGAGATCATGGGTAAACAAATTACTTTACATGAAATTAATCAATATAAAAATATCAATATAGATATTTATATTCGTAATTTAACAGAATTACAAATAAAACAACCTGTTGTTCATCTCGAACATGGGATTGGACGTTATCATGGTTTAATCACTTTAGTAGCTGGAGGTATTCAAGCTGAATATTTAATATTAACTTATGCAGGTAATGATAAACTTTATGTCCCTGTTTCATCAATAAATTTAATTAGTCGTTATATAGGTGATAATGATGAAAATGTGCCTTTACATAAATTAGGTGGAGATGTTTGGAATAAAGTGAAACAAAAAGCTGTTGAAAAAATTCGTGATATTGCAGCTGAATTATTAGATATGCATGCTCAGCGTAATATAAGATTTAGTTTTGCTTTTAAATATGATGAAATACAATATCAGCTTTTTTGTCAAGATTTTCCTTTTAAAACAACAATTGATCAAGAACAGGCAATTAATGCTGTTTTAAATGATATGCGTCAACCAACTGCAATGGATCGTTTAATTTGTGGTGATGTTGGATTTGGTAAAACAGAAGTAGCTATGCGAGCAGCATTCTTAGCAGTAACTAATAATCAACAAGTTATAATGCTTGTTCCAACAACACTATTAGCACAACAACATTTCGATAATTTTTGTTCTAGATTTTCTAAATGGCCAGTACGTATTGAAATGTTATCACGTTTTCGTAATGCAAAAGAACAACAATTAATTATTAATGAAGTAGCTAAAGGAAAAATAAATATCTTAATTGGTACTCATAGATTACTACAAAATAATATATCTTGGAAAGCACTGGGATTATTAATTATTGATGAAGAGCATCGTTTTGGTGTTCGTCAAAAAGAATTAATTAAATCAATGCGCGTTAATATTGATATTTTAACATTAACTGCAACGCCTATTCCTCGAACTCTAAATATGGCAATAACTGAAATGCGTGACTTATCTATTATTGCTACTCCTCCTCTTTATCGATTACCAGTTAAAACTTTTGTTTATCAATATGATGACTTAATTGTTCAAGAAGCAATTTCCCGTGAAATATTACGAGGTGGACAAGTTTATTATTTGTTTAATGACGTGAAATATATCAAAAAAGTAAAAGAACGTTTAGAGTTACTTGTACCTAAAGCACGTTTTATTATTGGTCATGGACAAATGCATGAAAGAGATCTAGAAAATGTAATGATTGATTTTCATCATCAACATTTTAATGTATTAATTTGCACTACAATTATTGAGACTGGAATAGATATTCCTAGTGTTAATACAATAATTATTGAACGAGCCAATCATTTTGGTTTAGCGCAATTACATCAATTACGCGGTAGAGTTGGTCGATCTCACCATCAAGCTTATGCTTACTTTTTAATAACAAATCAAAAAACTATGACTGTCAATGCGAAAAAACGATTTAAAGCAATTACTGCGCTAGAAGATCTTGGTGCAGGTTTTTCATTAGCTATACATGATTTAGAAATTCGTGGAGCAGGAGAATTACTTGGTAAAGAACAAAGTGGACAAATGACAAGTATAGGATTTAACCTTTATATGGAATTACTAAAAAATACTATTGAAACTTTAAAGAAAGGTAAGGAGCCATCTTTAGAAGAACTAATTAGTCAACAAACTGAAATTGATTTAAGAATGCCGTTATTATTTCCTGATTATTATATTCCAGATGTAAATCTCAGATTATCTTATTATAAAAGGATAGCTAGTGTTAAATATGAAAATGAATTAAATAAATTAAAAATTGAACTAATAAATCGTTTTGGTAAATTACCCGATGCAAGTAGACAATTATTACAATCTACCGCTATTCGAATACATGCACAAGCATTAAATATTAAACGAATAGAAGTAAATGAAAAAGGTGGATTTATTGAATTTGGCAAACAAAATAAAATAAATATTAATTTTTTTATTACATTATTAAATAATTCACCAGATATTTATCAATTAGATGGACCTAATAAATTAAAATTTGTTAAGCCATTAATTGAATATGTTGAAAGATTAACTTTTATTAATCAATTAATAGCTGATTTTCAGTTAAATCAAATATAATTTAATTAATTATTTTTTATTTAATTAAATAAAATTTAATATAAGCTAAATAATATAATTAATGATATTTATTAACATTATATTATAATATTAATAAATTATATAATAAAATTTAATATATAAAATAAAATGAAATATAGAAATAATTAATTATTTCTATATTTAAGCATCATATATTCAAATTATTGAATATGATTAAGTAATAAATTATTATAATAAATAAGTTAATGATATTTAAAATATTAATATTATATAAATAATATTTAAACTATTTATATTGAATAATATTAAATATTTAGCATAAAGTTATTTGTTTAAAAAACATAAAATTATAAATTTTAAAATAAAATTTTATTTTATTGTTTATATTTTATATCATAGCTAATTAATACTTTAAAAAATAATTAACTTAATTAAGTTATTAAAATAAATCAAATATTTTATGTTAATTACTAAAAATAAAATAAAAGTTAATTTTTTTTACTAATATTATATTTATAATATTAGTATCTTATATATACTGTTTTTGTATAAGCTATAATAAAATAAAATATTAATTTACTTAATTAATTTATGATAATTAATTAAGTAAATCTCTATAGAAAAAGTAAAAAAACATATTATATTATTTTAAAGAATATTATATTAAATATTTTTATTATTCAATTTTAAAAAAAATAATTAATTATTAACATTTATTATAGAATTTAATAAATAATTTAACTTCAATTATTATGTTATTATAATTAAAAATTAATTTAATAATTTTTATAAAATTATTTACTAATAATTATTTTATACTTATTATTATTTAATTATAATAGTATTTATAGTATTATATTTTATATTGTTGATTAATTTTAGTTAAAAAACATAATTAAAAATAAAATAATAATTATGGATATAAATTTTAATCTTTTTATTTTTAATATGAATAATAATACTATTAATTTTAATTTATTATAATTAATTTAGTTTAAATATTTTTTAATTATTTATTGTATAAAAATAATTTTATTAAAAACAAATAAAAACTCTTTTTCTCTCAACAAAAAACAAGTAAAAAATTATTAAGTAAATTATATTAAATTTACTAAAGAGATAGATAGATAAATAATTTAGTTAATATTAAATTTTAACTATATTAAAATATCAATTTAATAATAATATTTTAATTATTATGTTTTATAATAAATAAATTAAATAAAATATAAAAAAATAAAATAAAATAATATTATTTTCAATAATTTATTATTATTTTTTAATAAACTTAACATAATCATTAAACAAATTAAAAAATGATATTTTATTTTTTAATGAATTTATATTTTTAATGATTAATAATAAAACTATTAATACTATCATTATCAACTAGAATATCATTATTTATTTTAAATTTTAATAATATTATTATTTTCTTATTTTATATAATATCATTTTACTAAAATAAGTGATATTATTATTTTAATAATTAATTATTATTTTGTTATTTGATAATCTATAAATAATAAAAAATTATTCTTTTTTATTATTTATTTAAATAAGAAATAATATTATAATACGATTTTATTTAAATATAATTATTTAAAATATAATTATTAATACTTTAATGAAGATACATTAATGATAACTACCATTAATTTATAATTTTTATTATAAAGATAATATCTTAATTTTATAAATAAATTATTATTAAATAATATATATAAAATATTATATTTTATTTATTTTTTATTCAATATAATTCTTCCCTGACCAAAGAATTTCACCGGTTTGAGTTTCCATTAATTGTATTTCAATTTCACTTTGTTGTTGATCACCTGAAATAATAGAATAAAGTACATAATCAGTTTGTATATAACGTCCTAATCCAATGGCTTTACTTCGAGTAACTAAATTATCTTTTTGAGATAAGTTTAAAGCTTTTCGTGCATTTTCTGCAATATCTTGTGAAACTAATTTAAATATATTATGATTATTAATTGCATTAACAATAGCATTAGTTACTTGTATTGATTGAATTGACATGTTAGTATTATTATTAATTGATTCAATTAATAATAATTTTCCTAATTTAATATCTTGAGTTTCTATTAATTTATTTATTAAAGGGATAACTAATGTTGACCAATTTATTATTTTTAATTTTTTAATTTCAGGTATAAAATCTGGAAATATTATAGATATTCCTTGATTAATAGGTTTAATAGATTTAATAGATTTAATAGGTTTAATAGTAATAATAGGTGTTGATTTTTTATTCTTTATTAATGAACAACCGACTAATATAAATATTATAACAATAAATTGAAAAATACATCTCATTTATTATATTCCTTAATATCTTAAAATTATAAGAAAAACTAAATAATAATTCTAAGTTAAAAACTAATATAAATTAGTTATAATTAAAGATTAAATAATAGAATTATTATTCTTAGATAATTAATGATAAATTAACAAAATAATAATTTTAAATTTATTTATTTTTTTTTATTAAAATCGGCCCCAATTGACAACCACCAACTAAATGCATATGAATATGAAAAATTTCTTGACCGGAATGTTTATTACAATTTATAATTAAACGATATCCATTATTAGCAATGGATTCTTTTTTTGCAATTTTTCCGGCAACTGTAATCATATGTCCTAATATCTTTTCATGTTTAGGTTTTACGTCATTAATAGTAGGAATTAAAATATTAGGAATAATTAAAATATGAATTGGAGCCTGTGGTTCTATATCTCTAAATGCTGTTACTAAATTATCTTGATAAACAAAATCAGCAGGAATTTCACGGCGTATAATTTTACTAAAAATTGTTTCTATTACCATAATATCATCCATTAAATCTAGTTTTATAAAGTTGTAATTATTTTTAATAATCTTTAATTGTTAAATGAAAGAGATCACAAAAATTTTTTTTAGTAATTTGCGCAATTTCTTCAATATCAATTCCTTTTAATTTAGCTAAAAACTGTGCTACATTTCTTACATAAGCTGGTTGATTTTCTTCACCACGATAAGGAACTGGCGATAAATAAGGTGAATCAGTTTCAATTAAAATACGATCTAAAGGGATCATACGCGCAGTTTTACGAATTTGTTCGGCATTATGAAATGTTATTATACCTGAAAATGAAATATAAAGCCCTAAATTTAATGATATTTTAGCCATTTGATCATTTTCTGTAAAACAATGTAAAACACCACCGCAATTACTAATTTTTTCCTCCCTTAATATCATTAATGTATCTTGTTGTGCCTCTCGAGTATGAATAATAATAGGTTTATTTAATTGACAACCAATACGAATATGTTGGCGAAAAGATTTTTGTTGTAATTTAATATTTTTATTTTTATTTTTATGATGATAATCTAAACCAGTTTCACCTAATGCAACAACTTCATTATCTGATGCTAAACGTAAAAATTCATAAAAATTATAATTTTTATGAAGATTAAGTGGATGTACGCCACATGAAAATACCACATTATTATGTTTATTTACCTGTTGTTTCATACTAATAAAACCAGGCAGTGTTGTTGAGACGGCCATAATACACTTTACTTCATTAGCCGCTGCTTTTTTTATAACATCATCGATATTTTTATGTTTATTTTTATAATCTAAACAATCGAGATGACAATGTGAATCAACTAAAAACATAATGAACTCTTTTAATAATAATTATAAAGCCTGTTTTGCCAATTAATTAATTGAGATGTTAATCGTAACTTCTGATTTAACCCCATTACTGACATTAATTGATAACGACAATTTTGCCATTCAGTAGCACTTTTTAATAAAATATCAGCAGAATTAATAGTAGATAATTTAATGAATAATGATGACTGATCTTGATTAACACAATAATTATTTACTTTTTGTTGATATTTTACAGCATCTAATAAAATAGTTATTAACCATTTTATTCGTTCAACAGCATCTGGTTGATCTAATTCAGATAACCAGTTAAAAAGTGTTTTAGTTGTTAAATGTTGCATTAATAATTGAAAAAATTGTTTTCTTTTTAACCAATTTTCTGGCTGTAATAACATTAAAGCAGCAAGAGGTGCTCCTGCATTAACTTTTATTGCTGTTTCAATATCAACTAATGTTAATAATATTTTTTGTTTTTTTAACCAAGAAATTACAGTTTTATATTCAGGTACAGAAAGATAATAATAAAAACATCGACTACGTAAAGTAGCTAATAAAAATGATGGATTACGACATTCTAATAAAAAATAAGTATTACTTGTTGGTTCTTCTAAAGTCTTTAATAACGCATTACTTGCCGCTTCTGTTAATCCTTCAAGATAAGGAAACCAAATAACTTTCGCACCATCATGCTGTGCATGATTAACTAAAATTTCGGTTAAATAACGAATACTTTCAATTCCTATCATGTTATTATTTTTCTCTGCGATAATTTTATGCCAATCTAGATGTGTTTTTGCTAACATTAGTTGACAACTATGACAAATACCACAACTTTTTATATTTATTGGTTGTTGACACATTAACCAACGACTAATAGCATAAATAAGCGCATCACTTCCCATTCCAGCGTAAGTATGTAATAATAATGCATGATGTCCTTGTTTTTTTTGATGGAGAGAAATTATCTGTTTATATGCATTTTTTAACCATGGATACCAGTTCATTTTTTTACTCTTCTTTACTTATTAACCAATTTGTTAATACATAGCGAATATTTTTTTGTACATCTTCTAATGATTTATTAGCATCAATTGTAATAATTGTATTATCTTTAGATGCTATTTCAAGATAACGTTGACGAGTTATTTTAAAAAACTCTAATGATTTTTTTTCTATTCGATCTAATTCATCACGATCACGTGCTCGTTTTAAACCTAAAACTGGTTCTATATCAAGATATAGTATTAAATCAGGACGAAAATTATTTAATATATTATTACGTAATATTTCAATTAATTTAGAAGAAATTGCACGTCCTCCTCCTTGATAGGCTTGTGATGAAAGATCATTCCTATCGCTAATAACCCATCTTCCGTTTGCAAGGGCAGGTTTGATAACATTTTCAATTAATTGTATACGCGCTGCATAAATCATTAGTAACTCTGCTTTATCAGTAATTTTTTCTTTTAAAATGCCATATTTAATTAATTGACGTAATTTTTCAGCTAACGGTGTTCCTCCTGGCTCACGTGTTAAATTAATTTTAGTTATTTTTTTTACTTCAAGAAGTATTTCTACGATAGTCTTTATTATTGTAGTTTTTCCAGCACCTTCAAGACCTTCAACAACTATATAATAATTTTTCATTTATTTTTTATATTTTATCCGCCGATAATATTTAACCGCATTACTATGATCATTAAAATTAGTAGTAAAAGTATGTCCGCCATTACCACTTGCAACAAAATAAAAATAATTAGTTTTACTAGGATGAGCTGCTGCTTTAATTGAAACCATACCAGGCATAGCAATTGGTGAAGGTGGTAAACCAAAAATTAAATATGTATTATAAGAGGTTGGTTTATATAAATCACTATAATTAAGTTTACCACGATATTTATCACCTAAACCGTATATAACAGTAGGATCCGTTTGTAATCGCATTTTTTTCTTTAATCGATTAATAAATACTGAAGCTACTTTTGGTTTCTCTATATCAATACTAGTTTCTTTTTCAATAATTGAAGCCATAATTAACATTTCATATAAATTTTTATATGGTAAATTAGATGCTCGTTTTTGCCATTCATATTCAAGAGCTGTCATCATTTTATGATGTGCTCGTTTTAATATATCAATATCACTAAGTTCTGCTGTATAATAATAAGTATCTGGATAAAACAACCCCTCTAATAGTTGATTATTATGTAATCCTAATTGCTGTATTAGTTTATCAACAGGTTGATTTTCAATAGTTTGTTTTAAATAAGGAGCTTGATTTAATATTTTTTTCCAGTCTTTAAAACAAGAACCTTCAATAAATAATAAACTAAATTGTGCTTCTTTGCCAGTAAAGAACATTTCTAACATAGTTCGCAAAGATATTCCAAAATTTAATCGATATGTTCCAACTTTAAATTGTGTTAATTGCGGTTCTAATCTTAGTAGCCATTTAAATTTATTACTATGATTTATTATTTTTTGTTTTATTAATAATAATTCTAATTGTGCTCGATCTGTACCTGCAGGTAAATTAAAGATAGTTGTTTCATGAATATTAATAAGTATATTGCCATAACTTTGTATCTGAAGATAAAATATATAAAGAATATATCCACTTAATATTAATAGAAAACTAATTAATAACAATATTCGATTTATATACTTCATTTTTATTTTAGTTTCCTAAAATTATATTATAAAATTAATCTAATATTAATAGAAAAATTAATTTAATTTCAAATAATATAGTAAAAATGAATAATTAACGAGAATAATAATGGTATACTAATTAATTTTTGTGAATTAAAATATGTTTATATGATAATATTGGTATTAAATAATTAGTAATAATTATCTCATTATTATAAGCTAATATATTGAAATGATCATTAATATAAAAAAATTTATAATCAGTATTAGATAAATAAATGATAAATTTTTTTATATTACATTTTCAATGCTTGCATAATTTAAATTTAGTGTACAAATATTAAATTAATATATTATTAGTATCGATTATAATTATTTTATCAATATTCAATAATTTAATTTGTTATTTTATTAATATTATTATAAATAATTTATATATTTAATACTGATAAATACCAATTATTATTTATAAGTATAGTACTTAATATTAAATTAATATTAGATTATATCTAATTTAAATAAATATTTGAATAATCAATTAATAAAATAATAATAATTACTTTATTAAAACCAACTATATTATGTCCTTTTCTACTTTTACATAATTAATAATAATTTTAATAATTGATAAATTTCTTTTATTTAATTGTACTATCTAATTTATATTAGAAATAAATTTCTGTTAATCTAGTCTAGGTAAAATAGTTTTTTAGTATTTTTGTAATCAATAAATCTGATGTCTTAATAAGATATGTTGACGTTCAACTACGCAGATTTTTTATAAAACAACTATTGTCAAATTGAACAACTCTACCCATTACAGAAATATTATTTTTTTATTTTTCATTAATCTAATGAATTATTATATTCACTTTTCAATTAAACTAAAATACTATTTATTTATTATTATAATTTATTAAAATTTATTATTAATATAATAATAAATTTTAATATAACTAGATTATTTATCTAAAATCTTTTTATGATTTTTTAATTAAATTAATTTAACTGAGATAATCGAACTATTTATATGTATTGAAAAAAGAAAAAATTAAATAATATAAAATTTACATTTTTTATTTTGACCAACTTTTTTATATAAGATTTAATTAATATTTTTACTAAATTATTTTATTTATTATTAATATTTTAAAATTAATTACTAGAATAATAAATTAATCTTTTAAGAACAAGATTATAAAAATACTTTAATTTCATTTGTTAATTACACCTGCTTCTTTATAATAAAAACCTATAATTAACTAAATTAATTAATATTAATTTAACTTAAATAAATTTAACTATATGTATATTAGTAATATTTTATTAAAATTAATAAATAATATTTTAAAAATGCATTTATTTTTTAAAATCGTTTATTATTATTGATATTAATATTAAGATTAGTAATAATATGTAAAGTATAATTAATATTATATAGACTTAAACTCTAAATAATAATAATAAAACAGTTTGATATTTAAAATATATATATAATAATAACTAAGTATTAAAAATATTTAGTTATTATATATATTGATAAAATTATTAAAAACTTATTATATTTAAATTATTAATAAATAAAGTATTATAGTTTTTTTATGATTGAATTTATTTATTTAAAATTAGGGATAATTATTACATCAAAAAAATATGTATTGTTATATAAATAAATTTAATTATTAAATTTATTATAAATTTTTATTAAATAAAAATATTTGTATATATTTTAAAATAAAATATTGTAATTATTATTAAATTTTTAATTAGTTTAATAAATATTATTTAATTATTTTAAGTTTAATTAAAAAACTTATTTAATATTTAAATATTTATATTTTCTAGAAAAAATAAATTTTAATAAAATATAGACGGTCGATCATGACCGTCTATATATGTAAATAAAATTATTTATAATTAAATTTATAAACTTAAGATTTATTATTATTAATATAATCAATAGCCGCTTGCACGGTCGTTATTTTTTCGGCTTCTTCATCAGGAATTTCGGTATCAAATTCTTCTTCTAATGCCATGACTAATTCAACAGTGTCGAGAGAATCTGCACCTAAATCTTCAACAAATGAAGCATTATTTGAAACCTCATCTTCTTTAACACCTAGTTGCTCAGCAATTATTTTTTTAACACGTTTTTGAATGTCGTTATCAACATATTTTTCTCTAGCGATCATACTATTAAATTCCTATTAAAACTCGTTTTCACGATGGTTTTTGTAGTTTAAGATAAGAGGAAAGACACAATCAATCCTAGATTTTTAAACTTGATTTCGCATTTATTATATGCTATTTTAACATTAATCATGCAAATGATTCATTAGTTTTTAAAACATACACATACCACCATTAACATGTAATGTTTCACCTGTGATATAAGCTGCTTCATCAGAAGCTAAGAATGCTACAGCATTAGCAATTTCTTTTGCATTACCAAGTCGTCCAATAGGGACATTAGCTAAAATGTCTGCTCGTTGTTTATCTGTCAATGCTCGAGTCATATCGGTTTCTATAAAACCAGGTGAAACAACGTTTACTGTAATACCACGAATAGCTACTTCACGCGCTAATGATTTACTAAAAGCGATAACACCTGCTTTAGCTGCCGCATAATTTGCTTGTCCAATGTTACCTAATGTACCAACAATTGAACCAATAGAAATAATGCGACCATAATGTTTTTTCATCATTGAACGTATTATGGCTTTAGATAAATTAAAGACAGAAGTTAAGTTTGTATTAATAACTATATTCCATTCTTCTTCTTTCATTCGTAGTAATAAGTTATCACTTGTAATACCTGCATTATTGATTAAAATATCAACTTCACCAAATTCTTCACGAATTTTAGATAGAGTGTTATTAATAGAATTACTATTTATAACATTTAAAATATAGCCTTTACCTTTATTATTAAGATAATTATTAATTACATCAACACCTTTTTCAGTTGTAGAAGTACCGATTATTTTTGCACCACGCTTAGCAAGTAGTTCAGCTATTGAACGACCGATACCACGACTTACCCCAGTTATTAAAGCTATTTTTCCATTAAAATTCATGCTTTCTCCTAATTATTTGTTAACGCAGTAATTAATGATGCTGTATTATTAATCGATGTTGAATTAATTGTATTAACAATATGTTTAGTTAAATTTGTTAATACTTTACCTGGTCCTATTTCTAATAACTGAGTAACCCCTTGCTTAGCTATGAATTCGATAGTTTCAGTCCATCGTACAGGATTATATAATTGCCTAACTAAAGCACACCGAATATTATCTACAGAACTTTCTATTTTAACATCGACATTATTTACAATACTGATATTAGGTTTATTAAATACAATTTTTTCTAATGCTTGTGATAATTTTTTTGCTGCTGGCTTCATCAATATACAATGTGAAGGAACGCTAATAGGTAATGGTAAAGTATATTTTGCACCAGCAGCTTTACATAATTTCACCGTTCTTTTAATAGCACTTTTTTCACCAGCAATAACAACCTGTTCAGGAGAATTAAAATTAACTATCGAAACTATTTGGTTTTGTGAAGCTTGTTGACATAACGTTAATACTAATTCATTATTTAAACCAATAATTACATACATAGCGCCAACCCCTATCTGCACAGATTCTTGCATTAATTTTCCGCGTAGTTCAACTAATTTAATGGCTGATTTAAAATCAATAACATCAGCACAAACTAATGCAGAATATTCACCTAAACTATGACCAGCCATTAGTTTAGGCATTTTTCCTTTTTTTTTCTTCCATACTTTAAAAATTGCTACAGATGCAGATAAAAGTGCTGGCTGTGTTTTCCAAGTTTTATTTAATTCTTCTTTAGGGCCATTCTGAACTAAATCCCATAGATCATATCCTAAAATATTAGAAGACTTTGAAAATGTTTCTTCTATTATTATAAACTCTTTTGCTAAATCAGATAACATCCCAAGAAATTGAGAACCTTGACCAGGAAAGATCATTGCAAAATTAGACATTTTATTTTCCTTTATAACTTAAAAACGAATTAATGCTGAACCCCAAGTAAAACCACCACCAAACGCTTCAAGTAATACCATTTGCCCTCGTTTTATACGACCATCTCTAATTGCTTCATCAAATGCTGTTGGCACTGAAGCTGCTGAAGTGTTACCATGTTTATCTAGAGTAATGATAATTTTATCAATTGGCATATCTAATTTTTTTGCTGTTGCTTGAATAATTCGTAAATTAGCTTGATGAGGAACTAACCAATCTAATTGTGATTTATCTAATTCATTTTTTTCTAATGTTTCATTTACAATATTAACTAATTTATTTACTGCAATTTTAAAAATTTCATTACCCGACATTGTAATATAAGTTGGTTTTAAATATTTATCATATTCTTGATGACGTAAAGTTAATAAATCACCATAATTACCATTAGCATACAAATGAGTTGATAAAATACCAGGCTCTTGTGAACAGCCGACAACAATTGCACCTGCTGCATCACCAAATAGAATAAGTGTACTACGATCATTCGGATCTAATACTCTAGATAATACATCAGAACCAATAACTAATGCTTTCTTCATCATCCCTGTTTTAATAAATTGATCACTGATACTTAATGCATGAGTGAAACCTGCACATGCGGCAGCGACATCAAATGCAGCACAATTTTCAATTCCTAATATTTGTTGAATTTGGCATGCTGCACTTGGAAATGCATAAGTTGAAGAAGTTGTTGCTACAATAATTAAATCAATTTCATTAGCCATGATGCCTGCAATTGCTAATGCTTTTTGTGCAGCTTTAGCACCCATTGTAGATGTATTATCTCCTTTTGTAGCAATACGACGTTCTTTAATTCCTGTACGAATAGTTATCCATTTATCAGAAGTATCTACCATTTTTTCTAAATCAGCATTCGTACGAATTTGTACAGGTAAATAACTGCCAGTACCTAATATTTTTGTATACATTTTGCTTTAATCACTCTTGGGTAATAATGTATTTAAGCTACTAGAAATTTTATGAGGAATTTTCTTTTCTATTCCAGAGTTGCCTATTTAATTACAGTATTAAATGATTTTTAATTTATTATTCCATGACTCTTTATTACATTACCATGTAATACTAAAAGTAAAACATCATTATCTTGATTAAGATCTAAGTACTCAAAATATTTTATGATATGATTTTAACTATGGCTTAATTAACTTTATTAGCCACAATAAGATCTTATTTTTTTGTAATTAAAGATTTTATTAAAAACAAAATGATATATATCATATTTTTTATTGTTTTTAATATCAGATTATCTGAGAAGTTGTTATAAACGAAATACGTTAAATTTATATTTTAATAATATACTACTTCTGTATAATTGATATGTTTTTATAAAGAAAAAGATATTTATTTTTTGATATTAAAATAAATTTATAAATATAATTTAACTGTTTACTTTTTTCTTCTTATTTTAATAAAGATATTTATTGATTAATTATATTCATATTTTTATTAATTAATGTTCGATATTCCTTTTTAATTATAGTTAAATTTTATTAAAAAATTATTATTTTATTTAAAATTAGTCATAAAAATAAATATAATATTTTTTATTAATTCAATAAAATATTATTTTCATCGTTATTTTAATATAAAATATTATTTTAATGTAAGTTTTAATTTAATTAAATAACTATATTAGTATTTTTTATTATTAATATATCTTTAAATAATTTAGTTACATGTTATTAAGTTAAAAATATTTTATATTAATGTGTTTTATTTTATTTAATTATTTATAACAGTTTTATATAATTAAAATAGCATCTTCAATAAGAGTATTTTAAAATTATTATTCCAAATTTAATATATTAATAAAGATGAAAAAAGTAATTTTATTTTTTTTTAAGCACAATAATTAATAATACTTTTTATTTTAACTTAAAAATAAATATTTAATATATCAAAAAAAGTAAAAATTATTTTCTTTTCATATATAATATCTAATGTTAGAATTAAATTATATGAGATATTATATTATTAATAAATAAATAATAATTATTTATTAATAACTTTACGCCCACGATAATAACCATTAGCAGTCAAATGATGACGTAAATGAGTTTCACCTGAAATTTTATCTATTGATACTTCAGCGATTATTAATGCATCATGTGAGCGACGCATACCGCGTTTAGATCGACTAGGTTTATTTTTTTGTACAGCCATTAATTTTACTCCTTAATACTTTTAAGAAAATAAATTAATATAGTAATTATATAGTGAATTGATTTATTTTTATCTTTTTATTTTAGGTAACTTGCAAAAAATAATATCTATATTAAATTTTTATTTCATTTATAGCTATAAACTTATTTTTACTAAAAAGATAGCTATCTTATTCTTAATTATTATTAATAAATTTTAGATAATAATTTAATCTTTAATCATTAATAATGATTAAAGATTAAATTAAATAAACATAGAAATTAAAATTTTTATAATATTTATTTTTATTATAATATTCATATAAAAACTATTAATTATAACAATTAAATATTAATTATTGATTCTGCAATACAAAATATTTATATAAAAAATTTAAAAAATATTTATTTTTTATTATTTAAATGTTTTAATTATTAAAAATAATCTAACTTTTTTATATAAATAAAACATATTATATTTAAAATAAAACATAGTCAAAAATATTTTATTTATTTTTATAAAATATTAACATTTTATTTAGCTATAAATTTAATTATTTCATTAAAATAAATATATGTTACTAAACATTATCTTTATGATATCTATATTTTAAAATTAAGTTATTTTTTATTGTCAATAAAATTAACATATGAAATTATATTCATCAATAAATCAGTAATTTTTTATAATTTATTTTGTTATTAAAATATTAAATGATTATTAATTAAATTCTTGTATTTATTATAATATAAAAATTAATCGAAGTTAATTTGTATTAAAATTATTTTTATATTAAATTTTATTCATTTAATACAAAAACTTAAAATTTATAGAAATTAATATTAATTTTTATATTTGATTTTTTATTATTTAATAAATACATATATAAAAAGTTTAATTATTTAATTGTTTAAAAAATATTAAATTAAATATTAACATTTTAATGAGTTATTTTAATTAGTTCAATTAAAATAATATACATTAATGACATATATTCATATAATTAAAAATTATATATTTTTATATAAAAGAAATATTTATTTATAATTAAATATTATTTGATAATTTAATTAGTTATATATTTTTTATTTACATAATAATGATAAACAATTTTTAAGTTTTTTATCTAAAGTAGCGTAAAAAATTATTTTTTTCATATTAGCTGGATGAAGAAACATTAATGAACTAGCATGTAAAAAAAGTCGTTTTAATCCTGTAATAGTTAACTGTTGATCAAAATCGAGATCACCATAACGATTATCACATGCAATAGGATGTTTTGCATATTGTGCATGTACTCTAATTTGATGTGTTCGTCCTGTTATTGGGATAGCTTTAACTAAAGTAGCATTGGAAAAATATTCTTTAACTTTAAAATGTGTTTCTGAATATTTACCATCACTGCTAACTTTCATTATTCGTTCACCACTTTGTAAAGTATTTTTTAATAAAGGAGCTTTAATAATTTTAACATCTAGTGGCCATTGCCCTTTTACAAGCATAATATACTGTTTTTTCATTTGTTTTAGACGAAATTGTTGATGTAACGTTCTAAGTGCTGAACGCTTTTTAGCTATTAATAAAATTCCAGATGTTTCACAATCTAATCTGTGAACAAGTTCTAAAAAATATATTTCAGGGCGTAATAATCGTAAAGCTTCAATAATACTGAAATTTATTCCACTACCACCATGAACAGGTATACCAGAAGGTTTATTTAAAACCAATAAATATTCATCTTCATAAAGTATATATTTTGTAAGTAGAGCTATTTTGTAAAATTTAGGTAAAATAATATTTTGTTTTTTTTCTGAATACCAAATAGGTGGAATTCTGATTAAATCACCTTCTTTAATTTTATATTTAGGTTTGATTCTATTACTATTTATCCTTACTTCACCTTTTCGAATAATACAGTAAAGCTTACTTTTAGGAACACCTTTAAAACGTGACTGTAAAAAATTATCAATGCGTTGATCTGCTTCATCATTACTTACAACAACAAATTGAACCTGATTTTCTATTTTCATTATTTAATTATTAAATTTATTAATGTTTAATTTTGTTAAATATTATAAGTAAATATAATAATATCTTATTTTATGATTTTTAACTTTGTTATTTTTATTAAATTTATTTTAAAAATTTTATCTATAAAAATAATAAACATAAAAGTTATCTTGATAACTACCCATAAGCAATGGAATAATAGAAAGTTGACATAATGTTTTTGAAATAAAATTTGTCATAATTTTAGATTTATCTAATTTATTTTGATGATATATAAACGCAGCAATGGCGTAAGACGGTTTATTAAATCAATATAAATTATTTGAATTATAAATAAAAATTTATTTTGATTAGCTAAATTGTAAATTTAATAAATAAATTTAATAAAAGCTATAATTTAAAGATGTAACGTTTTGTTTAAATTTAGAGGTTCATCGAAAATTTTTATTCAATATAACAAAAAATCATGTCAATTATACATTGTTGACATGGTTTTATAAAAGTCAAAAACTATTGGTTATAAAAGTGGTTATTCTAATTGAAACCTTTTGACTTAATCGAATAATGAGTATTTATAATGAAAAGAATGTTAATTAATGCAACTCAACAAGAAGAATTACGCGTTGCTATCGTTGATGGACAACGTCTTTATGATTTGGATATTGAAAGTCTTGGGCATGAACAAAAAAAAGCAAATATTTATAAAGGAAAAATTACTCGTATAGAACCTAGTTTAGAAGCAGCATTTGTTGATTATGGATCAGAAAAACATGGCTTTCTTCCTATTAAAGAGATTGCTCGTGAATACTTCCCTAGCCGTTATCAATCTCATGGTCGCCCTAACATAAAAGATATTTTAAAAGAAGGTCAAGAAGTTATTATTCAGGTTGATAAAGAAGAACGTGGAAATAAAGGAGCTGCACTAACAACTTTCATTAGTTTAGCTGGTAGTTACCTTGTGTTAATGCCAAATAACCCTCGAGCAGGTGGAATATCACGACGTATTGAAGGTGAAGATCGTACGGAACTAAAAGAAGCGTTATCTTCGTTAGAAATACCACACGGTATGGGTTTAATTGTTCGTACTGCTGGTATAGGAAAATCAGCAGAGGCATTACAGCAAGATTTACAATTTCGTTTAAAACATTGGCAAGCAATAAAAAAAGCAGCAGAAAATCGAATTGTACCTTTTCTTATTCATCAGGAAAGTAATGTTATTGTAAGGGCATTTCGTGATTATTTATTACCTGATATTGGAGAAATTCTAATTGATAATGAAAAAATTGTTAAAATAGCTCGAGATCATGTTGAAGCGATTGGTCGAGATGATTTTTCAAATAAAATAAAATACTACAGTGGAGATGTTCCACTTTTTAGTCATTATCAAATTGAGTCACAAATCGAGTCCGCTTTTCAACGTGAAGTTCGATTGCCATCAGGTGGAGCTTTAGTTATTGATATTACTGAAGCATTAACTGCTATCGATATAAATTCATCACGTTCAACTCGTGGCGGAGATATTGAAGAAACAGCATTTAATACAAATTTAGAAGCAGTAGATGAAATTGCTCGTCAATTACGATTACGGGATTTAGGTGGATTGATTGTTATTGATTTTATTGATATGACACCAATTCGTCATCAACGTGAAGTTGAAAGTCGTCTACGAGAAGCTGTGCGTCAAGATCGAGCGCGTATTCAAATCACTAAAATATCACGATTTGGTTTACTTGAAATATCACGTCAACGTTTAAGTCCATCACTAGGTGAGTCTAGTCATCACGTTTGTCCTCGTTGTAGTGGCACAGGAACAATTCGTGATAATGAATCTCTTTCTCTTTCTATTTTACGTTTAATTGAAGAGGAAGCATTAAAAGAAAATACTCATGAAATACATGCTATTGTACCTGTACCAATTGCTTCTTATTTATTGAATGAAAAACGACAATCCGTCAATGAAATTGAACGTCGTCAACATAATATACGTGTTATTATTGTTCCTAATGACCAAATACAATCACCTCATTTTAATGTAATTCGAATTCGTAAAGGTGAAGAAATTTCAACATTAAGTTATTATCTTACTCAATACCATGAAACTGAAACAAATAATTTAATATATGATCCTACTGGCGAAAAGAAATTATTTGAACAGCCTATTATTTCTACTTTTTCTCTACAGTCTCAAGTAGATATAAAAAATGAAGAAGTTAATAAATATAAACAAAACAAACAATTTAAATTAAAAAACATTAAAATTTTGATAAGTCTATTTAATCAAATTATTTCTTTTTTCAAAAAATTATTTACTGAATTACAACGATCTTTTAGAAAAAAGATAAAACAATCAAAAAATAATAATGATAATCAATCTAATAATTACTTAAAAACTAAAGATTACAAACAGCAAGTTGAACATTATCAAGAAGAAAAACAACAATTACAATTTGAAACTAAAATAAAATCATTAAATAAAAAAGAAATTGAATCAAAAAAAACAATTACTATCCATTCTAATCATCAACAACATCAACTGATTGAATCTGTATTAATTACAAATAACTCAACTGATCAAAAAAAAATATTTTCTGATAAAGAATATAATAATATTAAGTTACCTATTAAACATGAAGTTAACAAAATACCCACTTTCTTAAGTGGTGAATCAATTATACAAACTCAATCAGTATCAAAAAGAAAAAAAACAAATATATTGCATGTTACAAAACAGACTAAATTTCAAGAAGTTACTATTAATTATAATCATAAACAACAAGAAAGTATTATTCCACGGCGATCAAGACGATCTCCTCGTCATTTACGTGTTAGTGGACAACGCCGTCGTCAATATCGTGATGAACATCAAAATAAATCATTAGTACCATTAAAAATGGCTGTTGCTTCTCCTGAATTATCTTTAGGTAAAGTTTGGATTCAATATCCTATTAAGTTAAATAAATCAAATAAAATGTCATTAGATAATAAAAAATTAATGAAAATTGATGAAAAAAAACATTTTTTATTAATCAAATTAATTATCATAATATCATTGATAAGTTTGAACAAAAAAGAAAAAACAATTTTAATTAATAAACAATTGAATTAAAAAATATCATTTTTAATTAAAGAATAAATAATAATAAAGAATTCGCTATTATTTATTAAAATGTAATTTTTCTTATAAAAAATTTAAAATATTTAATAAAATTTTTTATATTGTTAGGGAATTTAAAAAAATAAATATAATTTAATTCATTAAATTTATAATAAATAATAAAAAATATTATTAATATCTTTAATAAAAATATTGAATATAATTATTTAGATTAGTTAATAATATAAATTAATTTTAATTATTATGATTTTATTGTTTATTAATTTAAATTTAATTGTATTTTATAAAATATATTTAGATATATTCAATATATTTTATAAGAATTTTTCTATTTATTTATTATTTTTTATTTTTTAAATATATTAATTATAAATAAACATATTGCATAATAAACATATTAATTTATTAATTTTGTATTTTTAAATAATTTTTATTAATTAACTTTATGTTATAAATATCTTAAATTATTTTAATTAAATTATTTTAATTAAATATTTTTAAATAAATAAAATTATTAAAATTAATAATTATTAAATAATAATTTAATTATATAAAATTTCCTATAATAAAAGTATTAATATACTTCTTATAAAATAATTAAAAAAATAATAAAAATGTTCTTTATTAAATTATAAAAATTTAATATTATTAAATAAAATATTATGCTATCTAAGAATTGTGAAAATATATTAATGAATAAGCATAAATCTTCTTTTTTATTTTATGATTATGAAACATTTGGTCAAGACCCTGCTCTTGATCGACCAGCACAATTTGCTTGCATTAGAACTGATTTAAATTTTAATATTATTGAGGAACCACAAGTTTTTTATTGTATTCCTACTAATGATTATCTTCCTCAACCACAAGCAATTATGATTACTGGCATTACTCCTCAATATGCAATAACTCATGGTATTAATGAAGCTGAATTTGCTAAACGTATTCATAAAAATTTTAGTATAGCAAATAGTTGTATTATTGGTTATAACAATATTCAATTTGATGATGAAGTAACACGTCATATTTTTTATCGTAATTTTTATGATCCTTATTCTTATAGTTGGAAAAATGGTAATTCACGTTGGGATATACTTAATATATTATATGCTTGTTATAGTTTACGTCCTGATGGTATTAATTGGCCTCTTAATAACAAGGGATTACCAAGTTTTAAATTAAAAGATTTAACTCTTGCAAATAATATTAAACATCTAGATGCACATAATGCAATAGCTGATGTTTTAGCTACTATTGAAATAGCTAAATTAATTAAACAAGCACAACCAAGGCTGTTTACTTATTTTTTTCAATTAAGAAATAAAAATAAAATTAATAAATTAATTGATATTAATGCAATGACACCATTAGTTTTTGTTTCAAACATATTTGGTGCAATTCGTTGTAATAGCAGTTTAATTTCTCCACTTGCTAGGCATCCTAAAAATAAAAATACAATTATTGCTTGTGATTTAGCAGAAAATATTAGTCCATTATTAACATTGAGTGTTAATACAATAAGAAATCGTTTATATACACTTAAATCTAAGTTAGATGGTAAATTAACTATTCCTATTAAATTAATACATATTAATAAATGTCCAATTCTAGCGCCAATAAATACATTAAGATTAATAAATACGCAACATATAGCATTTGATTTTGATATTTGCTTAAATAATTTAGCTATATTACAACAACATAATGAAATTCATGATAAAATTATTCAACTTTTTAATAAAAAAGAAAAATATTTTTCTAAAACGATTGATGTAGATACTAAGCTTTATTCTTGTTTCTTCACCAATAAAGATTTTTTAAAAATGACTATTATTCGACAAACTTTACCAGAAAATTTATCAAAAATAAATTTTAAATTTAATGATCCACGTATAACTCAATTATTTTTTCGTTATAAGGCTAGAAATTATCCAACTATATTAACAGAAGAAGAACGACTTGCTTGGTTAAATCATTGTCGCAATACGATAACTAAAGAAAAAATAACAAAATATTTGCAAACTATTGATCAATTATTTATTGAAAATTATAGGGATAAAGAAAAATGTAAGAAACTAAAGTTATTAGTAGATTATGTAAATAAAATTTTTAATTAACTTCAACTGTAACATATCATATATTTAAAATATATTAGTTTAACATAGAAGATTTTAATATTTATAGGTTTTACTGATAAATAATTAATAAAATTAATATTTAAAATTACTAAGCGTCATTCATTTGTGGTAATGGTTTACTAAAATGTTGAGTAATGATTGCCATATAAAAAATACCAATTGTTGCCCATATCATCCCTAGTAACATAGAAGTTTTTTCCAAATTAATCCAAAGAACTGATACAGTTAAAGCTCCTATAATAGGTAAAATTAAATAATTAAAATTATCTCGACAAGTATAACAACGACGTTCTTTAAAATAAAATTGTGAAATAACTGAAAAATTAACAAAAGTAAAAGAAATTAATGCACCAAAATTAATTAATGCTGTGGCAATTTTTATATTAAACCAAATTGCTGTTAATGCTAACATACCCACTAAAATAATATTAAAAGCAGGAGTTCGCCATGTTGGATGAATATAGCCAAAAAATCGTTCAGGAAAAACACCATCTCTTCCCATAACATACATAAGACGAGAAACTCCTGCATGAGCAGCCATACCTGATGCTAATACAGTTGTACATGAAAAAACTAAAATAATAGATTGAAAAAATGCACCAACAATATATAACATAATTTCAGGTTGTGACTCATTAGGTTTTTTAAAATGTGAAATATCAGGAAAATACATTTGTAAAAAATAAGAAACACCAATAAAAATTAAACCACCAATTAATGCTGTTAAAAAAATTGCTTTTGGCATCACTTTTTTCGCATTTTGTATTTCCTCTGAAAATGAACTAATACCATCAAAACCAAGAAATGAAAAACATAAAATAGTTGCTCCTGTGATCATAGGAATTAAATGAGCTTGTTCAGAAGTAAATGGTAGATGTGACCAAATCTGACCAGAACCTTCTCCTTTAGATAATTTATGGATTAATACTCCTAAAAAAACTAGTATGAAAGCAATTTGAATAATAACAATAATAGCATTTAAATTAGCAACTAAATTGATACTACGTAGATTAAAAATAGTCATTAATAAAACTAATATAACAACAAAAATCCATGGAGCAATACATGGAAAAATAGTTTCTAAATAAATTTTTGCTAATAAAATATTAATCATTGGCATAAATAAATAATCAAGTAAAGATGACCATCCAACCATGAAACCTATATGTGGATTTATAGATTTTTGTGTATAAGTATAAGCTAATCCTGCAGAAGGAAATCGTTTTACTAATTTGCCATAACTTAATGCAGTAAAAAGAATAGCAATTAAAGCAATAATATAAGAAGATGGAACATGTCCATCAGTTTTTAATGATACTATACCAAAAGTATCAAAAACTGTCATTGGTTGCAAATAAGCTAATCCCATCATAAGAACTTGAATTAAAGTTAATGTCTTAACTAGTTGAGTTCTGTCATTTATCTCGGTTGGTTCTTTACTTATAAATAATTGTATATTATTTGACATAAATAAAACTTCCTACAACTTCAGATTTCATTTTTATATTCTTGTTTAATTAATAATCATAAAAAAAGACTTTGCTTTTACCTATAGACTGAAAAATAAAAAGAGAAAATATAAAATATTTTCAAATCATAACATTTTATTGTTATTAACAATCTATCAATAATAATAAACTGTAATAGATGTAAAAATAGATAATTTTATTATAATAAGGAACATTATTACGATAGTAGAACAATGTAATATAACTACATATCTTTTAATAATTATTATCAATTTAAGAAAGGTTTCCAATATTATGTAAAATTAAAAAATTAATTTATAAATAAAAAATAACTGATGCCTATTTATAAGCATTAGTTATTTCTGATAAGGTATTCTTACATTTCATTATATGATATAGCAATATTTTTTTAATTTTTAATAAAATAATTTTAAAATTTATAACTTTAATTTTATTGCTAAATATATAGCGTCGATTGTTTAATGAGATATAATAATTATTATTTACTAAGTATTTTTTTAAAATATTATTGAAATTTATTAATAAAAAGATAATTTATTTATCAATTATAAATAAAAAATAATATTTGTTTATTCTATTATAAGTAATAATTTTATTTAAGTTTCTAATTAATATTTTGTATTTTATTTTAAATTAACAATATATAATATATTTTTGTATAATCTTAATAAAAAATTAATCTTTCAAAATTATTATTTTGTTATTTAATAAAATAATATAAATAATTTCTATAATTTTAAATACATACAATTTATAAATTAAATTTTGTTTTAATACTCTATAAATTCACTTTATTAATATAATTTATATATTATAATTAATTAATATAATTATATTTATAATTAACTACATAATAATATTGTTAAAAATTAATTATTTATTGATATAAAGAAAATATTTTATAATTTTTTTTAAATTATTATTAAAATAATTATATTAATTTTATATTATTATGATGATTATATTCGATAATATTTTTTAATTAATACTTTTTTAAATTTTAAGTTAAGATTATTAAAAATAATTTTTTTTAGTAGTTTTTAACTGGTTATTTTTAATTTTATTAAAATTAAATTCAACGTAAATTATATTATAATAATATCTAATAAAATTCTATTTAAATATTGATTAATTATTAATATTTATATTTATATTAATACAAATATAAATATTAATTTAAAAAAAATTTTATTTATTTAAAATATAAAGTTTATATTAAAATTATTATATTTTATATTTCTATTTTAATTTTTAATTAATTAAGTTAAATAAATCAATTAATTAAACTTTATTAAAAATTATATTGTATGTTAATATTATAGTTATTATTTAATCATGATATTTTATTATTTTTATAAATATTTGATATTATTATAAACTTTATAAATAATTAAACTATATTATATAATATAGTTAATCTAGAAAAATTCTATTATTTTTTATTAAAATTAATTAAATATATATTTAACATAATCATTAATTTCTATAATAAAAAATTTTTTAAATTATAATGCAAAAATAAATATTATTTATAATTAAAAAATTAATAATTAATTTTCTTAAAAATTAATTATTTGATAATAAAAAATATTATATTAAATAATAATTATACGTATTATTAAAAATATAATATTAAATTTATTTATTTTTAGAATAATAATTCTAATTTGTTTAATCGTAGAGTATAAAATAACAAAAGTAAAATATTATTATCTTAAAGTAAAATTTAAATAAATTTAACCAGATTAATGATGAGTAATTAATGTTATTTAACGTTAAAGTTATTATTATTTAATTTGAACATTAGATGTATTTTATAATTTTTATTAATTAAAATTAAATTTTTTATAAAAACATATTTTTGTTACTTAAATTAATATAGCATTCATTAATTTATTAACTAAATATTAAATAAATTTTTAATATATACAATAACATAATAAATTTTATTTTTTAATTGTTTTTTGATCAATTTTTATAATTGAAATAAATTTAAAATTATTTTTAGTTTTTTATTTATAAAAAAGTATTATGATAATAATATATTATTAATTTAAATTTAAATGCAAATTATATTATTTTTCATTTTTTATTTTTTTATTTTATTTAAAGATCAAAACTTAATTTAATATTATTATTTTAATTAAAAATAATTTAACTATTAATTTATTAATTAATTTTTGAAAAAGTACTAAATTAAATAAATTGAATAATTATTTTAATTAAATTAAGATTTTTAAGATAAAAGTTTATATTTAAATATTATTTAAATATAAATAATTATGTTAGATAGTATTTATTAATATATGTGAGTTTTTAATAAATATTATTAACAAATAATTAATCAAAAAAAATTAAAAGTTTAAATTTAAAAAAAATAAAAATGATAAAATAAATATTTTTATAAAAATATTCTTATTATTAGTAATAAAGATAATAAATTATTTTATTATTTAATAAATATTAATAATATATTTTCGAAGATAAAATATAAACATTATAATAATATAAAAATCTATAAATTTATTATTAAATCAATTATACTATTACTAAAATTAATTATATTAAAAGTTAATAATTAAAGTTAAATATTCATAAAAATATTATTTAGTAATATTAAAAATAAAAAATATAATAAATTAATTTTTAAAAAAAACTTTATTTTAAATTTAATATTAAGTTTTTTATTAAATTAATGAAATATTTTGGATATGATATTAAATCTTAATTTTAAAAAATATTATTATTAAGATAATTAATAATAACCAGTATAATTTTTACATTAACTTAATATATATAATAATTTAAAAATATTAAAAAACACTAAAATTAATTAATCTATTTATAAATTATCTTATCATACATAAAATAATATTAAGAAATATTTTTTATTTTAGCACATTTTATGTAACTTTTATTAAATATTTTATATAGTTGTTATATGAATTCTAATTATGTTAATTACTATTAATAATTATTTATATATAAATATCTATATAGTAAATAGAATAAAAAATATAATAATATTATGAATTGTTATTAATATTTTAAAAAGTTCTATAAATTTTAAAAATTTATTTTTACAAAAAGAAGATATAAAGTAATTAAATTTATAAGAATTAAATTAATAATAAATAACATAACTTAAATAATTATTTATTTAAATTTATATGATTATTTGAATAAACTTTTTTATTTATATTAAAAGATAATTTATTTTTTTAATATTTAAAAGTTATTTATAATATCAATTATATTATTATTAATCGCAATATAATAATAGTATTAAGATTATATCTTTCAATAAATAGCTATTTATTGAATAAAATTATTTAAGTTATTAATTTTAATTTAACTTTAAATTTTAAATTTATTAAAAATATAATATCATTTTATAATAAAGAACAATATTAAAAAAAATAAATATTATTAAATTGTATTATTATAAATATTTTAATAAAAACTTATACTTTAATAATGTAAATAATTATTAATTTATATTTTATTAAAAATTAAAAATAATATTTTAAGATAAATATTAATGATATATATTTATAATATAATAAATATTCCATAAAGTTTTATAGTTAAAAGAATTTTTATAGATATAAATAAAGTTTAAAAAAAATTTTAAATTTTAAGTTATATATCTTATTTTTAATAAACTTTATAATTGTAATTACTATTAATATTTATAATATTAAATAGTTTAAAAAAATAAATTAAATACTCTAAATTTATTAAAACTTATTTAGATATTTTGTAAAAAATTATTTATTAATTTTTAAAATAAAAAATATATTCAATAAAATTTATTTATATTATTTTTAACATTTTAATAATTTAAATAAGTTAATAAAATTTATATTATTATTATTTTAATTATATTAACTTTTGTATTTTTAATTTTGATATTAATAAAGAAAATATTTTTTAGAGTTTCAAAATTAAATAAAATATGTTAATTAAAATTATTAATATAATTTATGAAATATTTATAATTTTAATATTAAAATTTATTATTAAAATATTATTAGATATAATGATAATTATGATTATCGTTATTTTAATATCTTAATTATTTTTTATTTATAATTTTATTATTTAAATTAATTTATTATTAGTTTTTAACTATATTATTAAATTTAATACTTTTTCTTGATATAATTTTAATAAATTATATCAAATATTTATTATTAACTATATAATTAATTATATAGTTAATAATAAATAAATAAAATGATTTACATTATTATTTTGACAATAATTATTAATATTAATAATTATTTTTATTTTAAAAATCATATATAATTCTTTATTATAAGAAAAAATTTTCTATTTCTATCTTTTGATCTATAATAATTTTATTATCATTTACTAATATTTTTTATTTTTATGATAAATGTAATTCAATTTATCATAAATTTTAATATTATTCTATTATATATAATTATGTTTTATATAATTAAACTTTTATTCAAATTAAATATATATTAAATTAATTATATATATTAATATAATTTTATAGATAAAAATTTAAAATAATTTGTTATATATATAGATAATTTTTATTTAATTAATTATCATTAAATTAATTATAAATTTATAAATGTAACTTTTTTAAAAAATATCTAATAAAACTTTATTTTTTATTTTAAATATTATTTTCTAATAAATAGAAACTATTAATATTAAAACTATAGATAACTTAACTTTATATGTTTTATTTTTAACTAAAAATATTTTTAAATTGAAATTGAAAAAAAATGAAATTTGTAGGAGCTCATGTTAGTATAGCTGGCGGGATTGATAAAGCAGTACAACGTGCTTATAAAATTAATGCCACTGCTTTTGCTATTTTTATAAAAAAACATCGACAATGGCAAACTCCGCCATTAAAATTTGAGACAATTAAACAATTTAAGTTAAATTGTGAAAAGTATAACTTTAATAAATATCAAATTTTACCACATAGTAGTTATCTTATTAATTTAGGCCACCCTGAAAATGAATTACTTAAAAAATCACGCGCTGCATTTCTTGATGAAATGCAGCGTTGTGAAGAATTAGGTATTATTTTTCTCAATTTTCATCCTGGTAGTCATTTAAATAAAATTACTGTTGATTTATGTCTTTCTCGTATTGCTGAATCAATCAATATTACTTTATCAAAAATTAAAAATGTTATTGCTGTAATTGAGAATACTGCAGGTCAAGGTTCTAATTTAGGATTTAAATTTGAACATTTAGCAACAATAATTGAAGGTATCGAAGATAAAAAACGAATTGGTATTTGTCTTGATACCTGTCATACTTTTGCTGCAGGTTATGATTTACGAACAAAAAAAGCTTGTGATAATACTTTCATGCAATTTAATAAAATTGTCGGTTTTCAGTACCTAAAAGCAATGCATCTAAATGATGCAAAAAGTCAATTTCTTAGTTATCTTGATCGACATGAAAGTTTAAAAAAAGGTAACATTGGTCATATAGCTTTTAATTATATTATGAAAGATAAACGATTTAATAATATTCCTTTAATCATAGAAACTATAAATCCTGAAATCTGGCACAAAGAAATCGCATGGTTAAAATCTCAAGAATGATTATTTTACTTCTATTATATTATAAATTTTTATTTATAATATAATCATTATTATTATTTTAATATACAAAAATAAAATAATAATATATTTATTTTTTAATTATCAAGTTAAATAAATTATTTTTATTAAGATTTAAAAAAAATTAATGAATTAATGAAATCTATTTATTAGTTTACTAAAATTAATATTTGTAAATAATTATTATTTAATATTGCTTAATTTATTTTATAAAAACATTAATTTGTTTAAAAATATACATGATATATCATTAAATTAGTAGAAAAATATTATTGTAATTACAAAATAATAATAAATTTAATTATTAATTAAAATTATTAATTTAATAAATTAAATTAATAATTTTATAAATAATCATTATTTTTAATATTGCTATAAATAATGTGTTTAACTTAATAAAACATTATTGTAAAAATAATAAATAATTATTTTTAATTCATTATATAATATTTTATTACTTTAATTTTTTATATTTATGTATTCTTATATTTTTTATAATAAAATATTATATATTAATTTTTTTTAAATAAACTTTACTAAATAAACTATTGATTAATTACTGTTAAAAAATTAATTATATTGTTAATGATAATATTATAAAGTAATATTAAATCTATTTTATATGATGCTTATGAGTTTATTTTTAAGAATTTCATTTAAATTATTTAATTTAAAGAGTTAGTTAATAGTTTTAATTTTTCTTATTATTTTATTTTTAAATTATTAAAATAATTTTATATTTAATCTTATTTATTTTATTTTATTAATTTTAGTAATTTAAATAATAATTATTTTATTATATTTACATAAAGTTAATCATAAAAATTACATAAAATTATTTATTATAGATATAAATTTAATTATTAATTTATTTAATATATTATTTAGTTTAATTCATATCATTAATTGTATATTAATAAATATTTAATATTTATTAATATACAATTAAAATTATTTTTAAGAATTAAATTTAATATCTTATGTTAGATTAATTATAATTATAATAAATAAATTTTTACTAAATATATTATTTTATATTTTAATTTTTAATTATTTTATAATATCATTAAAAATTTTAATTCTTAAATAAAAAAATTATATAACTAAAATTAATTAAATAAAATAAAAATATGAACTTAACTATAATAGTTAACTTACTTTTATTTTAATATATTAATTTTAATTTTTAAATATATAAGATTTTTCTTAAATTATTAATATAATAGTTATAGAAATATAATTTAATATTAAAATAATATTTTTAATAAAATATTAAAAATTAAATATAATAATATTAAGATAAATAATATTAGCTATAAAATACTTATTAAGTATAGAAAATCTTATCTAAATTATAATAAAATTTTATATAAAGATTATAATTAAAATTAATAAATTAAATAATAAATATTGTTAAATTAAAATAGTTATTTCAATAAAATAAAATTAATTAACTTAAATTAAATTAATAATTTTTAATTTTTAATATATTTTTTATTTTATTTTAGCTTATAAAATTAGTATTATATATTTAACTAATAAGTTAATAGTTGTTTTATTAATGATTTATATTTTTTTAAGTTATTATTAATTTTTCATTTTTACTAAAGAATTTTATTTTTTTTAATGCATTATCATTACAAAAGTATTTAAAATCAAAATTAGTAATAATAATGATATAAAATAAATTATATTTAAAATATTAATTTTAATATAAAATGAAATAATATATTTTGTTATAGTAAAAATAATTTTTTATTTTGATATAATAAACTTTTCTTTTAATAAAAGAATTTTTTTATTAATTAATTATGTTAGTTTAACTTTTACTTAAATGTATTTTATAAATATATAAAATATTAAATTTAAATAGAAACAAATGAGATAGATGAAACTTTTAAAAAATTTTTAAATAATAATTATATATTTATATAAAAATTATTATTTAAAAGATAATCTATTTATTAAAAAAAAGATAAATTTTATTAAATTTTTTTTAAAAAATTTACTTTCAATTAATAAAATATTATTAATTAATTTATATAAAATTAAGTTATATAATGTATATTTTTTAATTATTTTATAAGATATTATAAATTAATATTTAAATTAGTACATAATTTAAATATAAAAATAAAAATTTTAACATATAATATAAAATCGAAAAATTATGTATCTTTCATAATAAAATTAAAATTATAATAATTATATATTGAGTAACAATTAAAATAATGAAATTTATTTCATAACAATTTGTTTTTTTAAAATTAATAAAAATTAATAAATATTTTGATATTTTATATTTTATTAAAAATAAACTCATTTATATACTAATAAGTATTAATTCATAATTTATAAAAAATAAAAATAATTAATAAAATTTATTAACTTATAAATTATAAATTGAGCTATTTTAAATAATGATATTTATCGAAATAAAAAATAAAAGATTATATTTAAATATTATTTTATTAAAATAATATTTAAATATAATATAGTAATATTAATATAATTTATATTTATTATAATTAATCATAAAACAAGTAAAATTGTAAAATAGAAATATAATTTTATAATTCTTATTGTTAACTAATTTATTGTTATCTTTAATATATAAAATAACTAATAATAAATATTAATAATAAATTAAATTATTCTAATATTTATTAAATATATTATTAAAAATAATGAAAGATTTTTTAATTATCATTAAATAATAAATGTTATTAAATTTCATAAAAAAATAATAATTAATAGAATTATTTGTTTGTTTTTTAGAGATTAAAATTACTATTTAATTAAATATATATATTTTAACCAATTACTTTTAGTATCATTTATCTTAATTTAATTTATATTCTAATCTAAACTAAATTAATTAATTTATATTAATAAAAAATTTCATTAAGATGAGATTATTATTAAAAACAATTAATATATTAATTATTTTTAATAATAATAAAACTTATACTATTTTTATGTATGTTAAATTTATAACTTAAAAGTTTTTGAAAAAATACTAATTTATATTTTATTAATTTTTCTAAAATAATTGTAAGTTATTAATGAATTAAACATTATAGCTATTAAATTTAAAAAATTCTTTAATTTTATACTATATTGAAATATAATTAATTATTAGATATAATAAAAAAACAGCAAAAATTGCTTTTTATGATTAAAACAAAAAAGATTTTAATAATATTTAGATTAATAATGTTATATATTCATGAAATATTTAAATAATATTTTTATTTTTTTTAAATTATAAAATATAAAATTATATTTTTATTTATTTAACCATAAAAGTTTATTTAGATTAATTATTTAATGTTTTTGAAAAATTTAATAATTTAATATTTGCTCTAAAAAGTTTTTTCATTAAAACATACAAGTATTATATTAATAATATACTAACAAGTTTTATTATTATATTTTCTATTATATTAACTTTTACACATTTTTACATATTATGAGAAAGAATAATGTTAACTATTAATGCAGAAATCCGCAAAAAAAAAGGTAAGGGACCGAGTCGACGTTTAAATAAAAAAAACAAATTACCAGCTATTATTTATGGACATAATAAAGCAACGATTTCTATTAAACTTAATCATGATGAAGTTATTAATCATGAAAATAAACTAGAATTTTATGAAATATTAACTCTATTGATTGATGGAAAAAAAACTAAAGTTAAAGTACAAGCTATTCAGCGGCATATTTTTAAACCTAAATTAATACATATAGATTTTTTGCGAGTTTAATTAATAATTAATAATTAATTTTATTTTTCTAACCTAGAAGATATTTGATGAATTTTTTTCTAAAAATTTATTTACTTGTGTAAATTTAATACTATATTACTTAATTAATAATATTTTTATTATCAAATTTATGAGAATAAATTTCCTATAATATTTAATTTAAAATATTAATATAATAATTTATAATTCAGAATAATTATTTATTTTAAATCATAGTTTTATATCTCTATATTTTATTAATTAATAGAGAATTAATAAAATTAAAAAAATTTTAATTAAATATATTTTTAAAAAAATAATAATATTTAAAATTACAATTTCTTTTATATTTTTTTAAAATTAGATATATAAAATATTATTATTTAAAACATTAAAATAATAAGTAATATTTAATTTTAAATTATTTTTATTAAAAAATTAATAAACATATTTAATGCAACTTTTAAAAATAATTAACTAAGTATAATAATTTTAATAAAATAATTTTTTAATTTTATTAAAAAATAAATATTTTTATTAATTATTATAAAAATAAGTTATAATTCATAGAATTAAATTTAAAAATTTATTTTTTTAAAAAAAAGGATTAATTTTTAATATTATTTTAATATTTAATTAATCTTGATAGATTATCGTTATATAAAATTCTGACGATAATAATTACTGATCTTATTAATAAATTAATTAAATATTTAAATTATATAAAAAATAATACTCTATAAATCTTTTATTAAATTAATAATTATTAAATTATTAATTTAATAAAAGTATAATTAAATTATAAAATTAAAAAATTTTTAATATGCAGAAAAAATACATTGTTAATTAAAATCATTTTTATTTATAGAATTAAAATCTCTAATACTGTGTTGTAAAATAATTAATTTGTTTTTAATTATGTTTAATATAACAGTTAAACATATTAATTATAGTTTATTTTATATTAATAGTTTTATTAAATAACTTTATAAAATTTAAATTAATAAAATAATAAAATCAGTACATATATTAATCTTTATTTTTATTTTTACTATTATACAATTTATATATTATTGTATTTATAAAAACACAAATATAAACATAAATATAGAAATTATAGAATAAAATTAACTATTAATTTTATTTTTTTAAAATTAATTATATAAATTTATGCTATAGAAATATATAAAATATATGCACTAATTTTGTAATTAATTATTTTATTATTTATTTAAAATAATTGTTTTTTAATAAAATTAAATTTAATAAAAATACAATTAATTCAATATTTTCATATTAAAATTTAAATATTATATTAATATATATCGTTATTAAATATTAATATATTTATATTTTAAGAAAAAAAATGATAACTCTAATAATTAAAAATAATCATATAAAATAGTATTACATGGTAATACTCGTATTAATGATTATTTATTGTTTACGTAATGATATGAGAAAAAATAAAAAAAATTATAAAATATTTATCTCAAGAAAATAAATATATAAATACGATATCTTTAAAAATAATAAACATTTAACAATAATTAAAGATTTTCAATGATGTTGTTAGTTTTAGGTTTTATTTAAATGATTAAATATTAAAAATAACAAAATGCAATAATTAAAAATACTTTTGATAATATTGTGTAGAGTAATGATAATAAAAGATTCTATTATCTTCATAATTATCCTCAAATACTTTTAACTTATTAAGTATATTATCATTAATATGGAAAAATAACATTAAAGGAAAAAAATATTAAAAAATAAATAATAAATTTTATCTAAAGATTAGAAAAAGTAGTTTAAAAAAATATATTTTTATCTATTAAAAGTAGAAAAACATCAGAATATGAATTAATCAATGTTAATAAATATGATAAAGTACTTAAAAGTATTTTAATATATTAAATAAGATATAAATATAAATTAAATTATTTTTATAATCATTTTTATATTTGATCTAATTATCAAGCTGAATATTTTGGTTTATATATCAACAAAATCAATTAAACAACCATGAAATAAGTAATTTCACCTAAAAAATATCGATTTAGAATATTTTTCTCTTTTTAGTTTTTATTTAGTTATTAAAAATGTCATAATAGGTTGATCAATATTCATCAGATAGATTGGAAAATAAAAAAAATAATATTAAATTTGATAAATTTTTATTTAATGTTTGTATTGATTATAATATAAAACTTGATAGTAAAATTTTACGTCATAGTTATTTATTATTAACTACTCAAATATCTATTATGTAAATAAACATGTTAACTTAATAACATGAATATACTAAAAAGAACAAAAAATTAATATATTTAAAAATTCACTTTATATTAGCAAACGTATATAAAATATAGTAAAGATAGTATAAAAGTACTGATTTTATTAATATATTAAAAAGATTTATAATAAAAATATAAAATCCTATTTTAATTTATGATTATGGTGCTTATGATGTTAATTTAGATCTCATTTTTAGTTATTTATGTTTACGTTTATTAAATAAAAATTTATATATTCATTACTGCATATTCGTAATGGTAGAAATTTAAGTAAAACTTGGTATAAACAAGAAAAGTTCAAAAATAAAATTAATAGTTTTAACTATTTTATTTATACAACTAATAATATTGATTATGAAAAAATATTATAATAAAAAAAGTATATATGATAGATATTAGTGATAGTAGTTTGTTAAAAATAGTATTAAATACTAATAAGGCGCAAGAACTCTATCATGAAATTATCGCTCAAGTTTTTTATTAATATTGTTACTATAATATTTGATCCATTTATTCCATTAACAATTAGAGAATGTGATGAATCAAAAAATTCTTCTAAATAAAAAGATTATTTTTAATTAAAATCTTACAGTTTTTTTGATAATATCAAATATTAATGTTATCAAAATTTATTAATTACATTAATTCTATATAATTAATAAGTTCAATATTTGGAACAAGTAAAATATGTGAATAAGTTAAGAGAATATAAAATATATAATATTATCTATTTATTTAAAATAAACATAAATGCAAATAATAATTGTCAATTTATTCGTTTTAATTCTTTAAAAATATAGCATTAAAACAAAAGTATATTTTAACGCTATATAATAATAAAAATATTTCTCTGATTTTCATGTTTAATAAATTTTAACTCATTGTTTAACAAATGTAATTTAATTATTAAATAATTTATTAATATTAAATAATCATATATTTATTTTTTAATTAATTTATATTGTTTTAATAATTAATTAATTATTTTAGTAAGATTTTTATAAAAATATATTTTTATAAATAAAATATTTATCAGATAAATCAATAATAATTATATTAATTTCATTATTAATTATAGCGATACTTAATAAGTAATTAAAAAAGATTACTAAATTAATGCTTTTGTTAAAAACAATAATTTTATTAAAAAATATCATTAAAAAATAATAAGAATATATTATATTTTTAATTTTTGTATAATTAGATAATATTTTCTATTCTGTTAATAATTTATTATGTTTATTTCTCTTATATAAATTTAAATATAAAAATATATAATAAATAAAAATTCTTATATTTTAATATATTTAAAATATTATATAATAAGATTTTTTTAATTTTTATTTATGTTATTTAATAAATAATTTTTACTTAAAATTTTAATTTAATTAATTAATATAATTAAGATTATAATATAGAATATATATTCTTTCATATATAAATATTTAAAATATTAATCATTTTCAATTACATTAAAATAAAATTTATTTATTTTTTATTTATAAATTATAATGAATGAATTTATTTTAGAAACTTTTTAAATGATGAATATCATTATAATATTTTAATTATTAATAGTCAATATAATAATCGTTAATAATTATATTGATAGATTTAATTTTAATATCTATATTTTATTTAATTTTTTATAAAAATTTTTAATCTAAATAAACACCTATACGCTTAGCAACCTCTTCATATGCTTCAGTTAATCCTCCTAAATTTTGTCGAAAACGATCTTTATCTAATTTATTTTTAGTTTTTTTATCCCAAAAACGACTAGTATCCGGTGAAAATTCATCACCTAAAATAATTTTTTCATTAAATAATCCAAATTCAAGTTTAAAATCAACAAGAATCAATTCTGCTTTATCAAAAAACATATTTAATATTTTGTTTATTTTATAACTTAATTCTTTCATTTTACTTAAATTTTCTTTATTAATTAAATTAAAAGTTTCACAATAAGACTCATTAATCATTGGGTCATGCTGCGCATCATTTTTTAAAAATAAATCAAAAATAGGAGGATTAAGACAGATGTCTTCTTTAATACCAAGTCTTTTAACTAAAGAACCAGCAGCTCGATTACGAATAACGCATTCAATTGGAATCATTATTAATTTTTTTACTAATAATTCAGTATCTGACAGTAATTTTTCTATTTGAGTTGGAATACTGTTTTGTTCTAGTTTTTTCATAATAAAATAATTGAATTTATTATTTATCATTCCTTTACGTTCAAACTTCTCTATATGTTTTCCATTTAGCATAGATGTATCATTACGAAATTTTAATATCAATAAATTAGGATTATTTGTAGAATATACAGTTTTTGTTTTTCCTTCATATAATTTAGTTTGTTTTTGCATGTCATTTACTCAAAAAGTTAATAGTTTTAATAAAAATTAAATGAAATATTTAATTATAATAAAAATTATTTTTAGTGAATAATCTTTACAAATTATGTATTATTTATATTATAATTATAAATTATTTTATTAATAATAATAATAAATAATTTTTATTAATTAATTGTTATTAATTTTATTAAATTCTATTTTTAAATTCTATAATCTTTTTTATTTTATTTTTATATTAATTTTTATCTATTTTTATTATAATAAATTTTATATTATTTCAATTATTTAATATTAAAATTTGCAAATTACTATTACCTTTTTTATTATTAAGCAATAAACACTAATTATTTGTAAATTATTATTTATGTTATTATAAACAAAATTAATTAATTTTGTTAAATAAGTATATAATATTTTAAAAATCATAATTAAAATTAATTTTATTATTTTATAGTTTTATTTATTAAATTAATTATTTCATTTAATGTTAAAATATTAACGTTATATTTTTGTTGTATTAGTTGTATTTTTTATAATATTTTAGACCTTTATTAATTATTATAATAATTATTTAATTATTTTATGAATTTAGATAAACTTTCTGTCGAGTTTATAAAAAACACTTTTATCTTCTTCCGATTAAGTAATTCAATCTTTAATTAAGGAATGATCAGAATTATTTTTGTATTTAATTTTAATTATTTTTTATTGCAAAATAATATTATTTTTTCTTAAATAGTATTACTTTTAACAGTATTATTTAAAAATAAGCGACTTTATGTTAAATTATTATATGAATAGGTGTTAATAAGAAATAAAAATATTTGAATTTGTGAACAAATATCTAATGCTTTACTTATAGTATCATTTTGATTAATTGATAAAATATTATATTCAATATTTCGTAATAGTAATAAAATATTTTAAGAATAAATCAAATTTTTAATAATGGCATATTTAAATATAACTCATTATTAGTAATTTGACGCTTACAGTATTAATTATCAATACAAGCAGTTAAAAATATAATAAAAAATAATTCTTTAAGGTTACTAAATTTTAACTTATTAAATAATTTTATCATTAAATTTCTATAAATTTTTGTAAATTAGCAATTTTTAACGCATTTTGTACACCTATCTGACCTGCTAAAGTTAATGGTGTCATCGGTAATCTTAGTGTATCAGACTTAATAAGTCCTAACTGATAACAAGCCCATTTAACTGGAATTGGATTGGGTTCGATAAATAATTGATGATGTAATTCATTTAGTTGATAATTTAATTTATATGCCTCGATATATTTTTTTTCTAATGCTAAATTACATATTTTAGTCATTAATTTAGCAGCAATATTAGCTGTTACAGAAATTACACCTTGACCGCCTAATTGCATAAAATCTAATGCAGTTGTATCATCTCCACTAAGTAAAAAAAAATTTTTTTTATTAATTAGTCTATAAATTTTATTAACACGACTTAAATCACCACTAGCTTCTTTAATGGCAACAATATTATCTAATTTTGATAATCTAGCGACTGTCTCTGGTAATAAGTCACATCCAGTACGCAAAGGAACATTATATAAGATTTGTGGTAAATACGTCTGTTCGGCGATAGTTTTAAAGTGCTGATAGAGCCCTTCTTGTGATGGTTTATTACAGTAAGGTGTTATTGATAAACAACCAACAATACCTGTTTTTTCTAAAGATTTAGTTATTGTAATAGCTTTTTTTGTTGCATTTGCACCAGTCCCTGCAATAATCGGAATTCTACCATCAGCATACTCTAATGTAGTTAATACTATATCTAAGTGTTCACTATCATTAAGTGTAGCTGATTCTCCTGTTGTACTAACAGATACAATAGCAGTTGTTTCATTGTTAACATGATAATCAATTAAATTTTTTAAGCTAGGTTTATCTATTTTTCCTTTTAAATCCATTGGAGTAATAATTGCAACAATACTTCCACGTAAAAAATTTTGATATTTAATGGAATTGTTAACCATAAATTTCTCCTAAATAAGAGATTTAAATTATAATACTTTTGATATAAATAAAAAATCTTTTCATATAGAAAATTTAATATAATTTATTAATAATTATATTATTTAAAGAAAAATAAATCATGATTACTAAAATTATTATTTAAGTTTATTTTTATTAAATTTTATTTCTATTTTATAAGATAATTTTTTAAAATTAATAAACGTATAAAATTACTATTTAGTTTTATTAAATATCATCTAACTCTTAATATATAAACGTATTATATTAATATATTTTAACTTGAAAACATAAAACTGCTTTTTATAAAAAATCATAAAATATTTAAAATATTAAAATATATAAAAATAATTTTTATATATTACTAATGGTAATGTTTAACAATTATTACATTTTTTACAGATCATCAGGATATTATTAATATTATTATTTAATTAATTATTAATTTAAAATTAAAAATAATTAAATAATAGTTAAATAATTTACTTAATTATTTATTAGTTATGATTTTTAAATTTAACTCTATAGGTTATATTAAAAATATATTTAACTATAGAGAAATATGATGAATAACTTAGAATTTAATTTCGAATAAATATCTAAAATTTTATTGATTGTAATAAATAAATTTTAAAAATAGATTTAAATAAAAAATTATACATAAAATTAAACACTGAAGATACAATTAATATTATAAATAAATCATAATAACATATAAGATTAAACGGAGAAAGATCTATGAGTCCATTAAAACCAGGTGATAAAGCACCTCAATTTAGTCTTCCTGACCAAAATAGTGAAATGATTAATTTATCTGATTATCTTGGTCAACAAGTTTTAATTTATTTTTATCCAAAAGCAATGACTCCAGGTTGTACAATACAAGCTTGTCGATTACGCGATGAGATGCATAAATTAGAACAAATGAATGTTCAAGTTTTTGGCGTAAGTACTGATAAACCAGAAAAATTATTATGTTTTACTGAAAAAGAGATGCTTAATTTTACATTACTATCTGATTATAAACATGAGGTTGCTGAAAAATTTGGGGTATGGGGAAAAAAACAATTTATGGGAAAAACTTTTGATGGTATTCATCGTGTTAGTTTTTTGATTAATAAAAAAGGTGATATTAAATATGTTTTTGACACATTTAAAATAACTGATCATCACAAAATTATATTAAATTACCTTAATACACATTTATAATTAAAATTAATTGTTAATTGCTCTTATGTATATTTAAGTGGCAATTAACAATTAAAAATTATTTCTTCACTTATTAAATAATTTTTCATTTATAAGTGCATAATAATTTTAATTATAATTATTATTATATGAATAGCTAAAATATATCTTTAAATATAAAATTTATTATAAATAGAATATTATTTAATAAATATAAATTTATTTATAGAATAAAAATAATAATGTATTTATTATCATATTATTTAGCAGCTAAATAGGTTATTAATAAAATTAATAAAATCATATTTAATATTAAATTTAAAAAAAATTAATATTTTTTGATGTCACTTATTATTATAATAAATATAAGAGTTAAAGGTATATATTTATGATTGATAATTTATAGATATAATATTATTAATTATATTAATTATTATTTTAATAAATATATAATCTTAATATTTTTAATAAGATCTATTTATATAGATATTGAGAGTAATTTATTTAATATTAAGTTTATTAAAAATAAATATATTAACTATTAAATAAAATATATCTTATTATGATTAAGATGATACTAAAAATGATAATTAATTATATTTCTATATTATTTTTTATAACACTATTAATAAAAATAAAATAAATTGATAATATTGTAAATTTACTTTTTACTAAATAAAGAATTAATTTCTTATTTATTAATCTATATAATATAAATATAAGATAAAATTAATGAATAAATGTAATTTTTTATTTAAAAATATAATGATGAAATATTAACCTATTGAAGTTCTAAAAATTAATTTTATCATTTTTTATTTTATAATATAAATAATATCATAATTATAATTTTAAATATAATATTAATTAGTAAATAAAGAATTTATTTTTTTATCAAAAAACTAATAATATAAAATATTAAAGTCAAATTATATAAAATATTGAAAATTAAAGTATTAATTAAATAAAAATAGAATGAAAATATATTAAAATTAATCAATTAAATTCAAATAATAATTTATAAAATTAATAAAATTAATATTTAGAAATAATTTTATTTTTATTAATTATAATAATTAATAAAAATAAATTGAAGAATATTATATTGTTTATTATAAAGAATTATTATTCTTAATATTTAAAGTAAAATAAAATAATTATTTTCATTTGGATAATTATAAATAGATATAATATAAAATTATTTTTTAAAATAAGTAGTTTTAAATAAATTAAATATTTTTATATAAAAATTAGTACTAATATTTTTCTAACGTAAAATTTTAGTTATTTAAGTAAATTAATCATGATAATTAGTAAATTAATTATTACTAATATTACATTATCAACTAATAATATATATTTTTATTAATATTTAAAGTTAATTTTTGAAATATAAACAAACTCTAATTTTTTATCATAATAAAAACTAAAATATTTATATTTTTATTAAAATATATTTTCATAGTTTAGTCATTATTATATAAATTTAATATGTAAATATATATAATAATATTTTTAATTTTTTTTTAAATATTTGATTAAATAATATCACTATTTTATTGAAATAATCTCTACTTATAATGTTTTTATTATTTCTTAAATTAAAAGAAACTCTGTGATAAAGAAAATTTAAAAAAATATTTAATATTAATATTTTATTTTACAATAAATTTTGAATAGTACTTAATTAATAAGTATTTAATTTCAATAATTTTTATTATACTACTTATATAACAATAATAATTTAAAAATAAATTATTAAATTTTAATAATTTATTAATCTATTGTTCTGATAGATTAAATTTTATTTATATATAATTAATTTTTGTTAATTATTATTTTAATCTTTAAAAAATATAAATATTTTGTAAACATTCACTTTTTCTAGTAAAATTATTTTTTTAATTTCATTTGTTTTATTAAAATTAATAGCCTTGTGAGTTAGTTGTGATAAATAAAATTTCTTTTAGTTATAAAGATGCTGGTGTTAATATTTATATAGGTAATAGATTTATTAAACGTATTAAAAATATAGTAAAAAAAACATATCGCCAAGAAGTAATTGGAGATTTAGGTGGATTTGCTGCATTATGTTCTTTACCACAAAAATATCGTGAGCCAATATTAATTTCAAGTACAGATGGCGTCGGAACAAAGCTTCGGTTAGCAATCGATTTAAAATGCCATGATACAATTGGTATTGATTTAGTTGCTATGTGTGTTAATGATATCATTGTTCAAGGTGCTGAACCATTATTTTTTCTAGATTATTATGCAACTAGTAAATTAGAAATTGAGACAGCCACTAACGTATTAAAAAGCATTGCAATGGGGTGTAAACAGTCAGGTTGTGCATTGATTGGTGGAGAAACAGCAGAAATGCCAAGTATTTATCATGGAGAAGATTATGATATAGTAGGTTTTTGTGTTGGTGTAGTCGAAAAAACAAAAATTATTTATGGTAGAAATATTAAAGTTGGTGATGGTATAATTGCTCTAGGTTCTAGTGGTCTTCATTCTAATGGTTATTCATTAATTAGAAAAATTATAGAGATCAATAAAATAAATCCAACTATTATGCAATTAGAAAATAAATCACTGGCAGATCATTTATTAATCCCGACGCGTATTTATGTTAAAAATATTTTAACGTTAATTGAAAAACAGGATATTCATGGAATTGTTCATATAACAGGTGGTGGTTTTTTAGAAAATATTCCGCGTATCTTACCTGGAAATATCCAAGCTATGATTGATACTACAAGTTGGCAGTGGCCATCAATATTTAACTGGTTACAACAAACAGCTGATCTAACAATCAGTGAAATGTATCATACTTTTAATTGTGGTGTTGGTATGGTAATAATTTTACCAATTGAAGAAGTTTATGACGCATTACAATTGCTTAATCAATTAGGTGAAAAAGCTTGGAAAATTGGTAAAATTGTTGAAATTAACGAAAATGAACCAAAAGTGATGATTAGCAAATGAAAAATATAGTAGTATTAATTTCTGGTAATGGTGGAAATTTACAAGCTATTATCAATGCTTATCAAAAAAAAAACATTGCAATAAAAATTAGTGCAGTTTTTACGGATAACCCGATTGCTTATGGTTTAGAACGAGCTAAACAAGCTAGTATTTCAACTGTCGTAATGAAAAAAGAAGATTATCCAAATAACTACGCTTATGATGCTTCATTAATAACTAAGATAGAAAAATATCAACCAAATTTAATTGTGTTAGCTGGTTATATGCGTATTCTCACGTCATGTTTTATTAATCATTATTTAGGAAAAATAATTAATATTCATCCTTCTTTATTACCTAAATATCCTGGATTAAATACTTATCGTAAAGTAATGGAAAGTGGTGATAAAGAGCACGGAACTTCAATTCATTTTGTTACCGAAAAAGTAGATGCTGGCCCGATTATCTTACAAGTTAAAGTACCTATTTTTTCTAAAGATAAATTACAGGATATTATTTCGAGGGTTCAAATACAAGAGCATCGTATTTATCCACTAGTTATTAAGTGGTTACTTAATTGTCAAGTAACTACAATTAATAATTCAATTTTTATAAATAATTCTAAATTACCTGAATGTGGTTATTTTAATGAAGAATTAATATTTTCTTTAATTAAGTAAAGTTATTGTTATCTTAATTTTTATATATTTATACAGTGATAGTAATTTATATTTATATAAATAATAATTAATTAGTTCTATAATAATTATTGATAATTAATTAACTAGTTATAAAAAGTTAATTAATTTTATTGTTAATAATAAAATGCTTTTATATATTATGTAGATTAATTTTTTTAATATTTATTGAATAATAACTTCATAAGTATAAAGTTATACATATTTTAAATATCTAAAAATTTATTTATATTCTTAAAAGATATAGTTATCTATTTAATTATTAAAATTTTTTAGAAATAAAAGAATTTTAATATTTTTATTAAAAATTCTAGGTTGTAAAAAATCGAAATTTATTCGTTTATTATTTAAAATTTAAAAAAATAAATTAAAAATTTTTATAAATATAATATTTTATATTCTTCTCTAAGAGAGATATTTAAATATTTTTATTGTTTTTAATTAAATAATTACTCATAAAATAACGTGAAATTTTAAATATAATTTAATTATTAAAATAATAAATTTTAGTAATATTAAAAATTAAACATTATTTGATTTAAAGATAAATTAATATAAAATCTATTTATTTTATTTATATTTAAATAAAGATAATAAATATTTATTTAATAAAGTATTTTATACTATATTTGCATTATTGTTATTTTTATAATTTTATAATAAATTTTATATGATTATAGAAAAATATTTTAATTTATTATTTCTATTATATTTTTTAATATATAATAAAATTAATTTCAAAAGTTTTTGTAATTTAAAGGTATTAATTATTAAAATTAATATTTACCTTTCTATATTTAATAATTAATGCATTATTAAGCTTATAATTTATTTTATTAAATAGATTAAAAATTACTATTATTGTAAAGTTATAAACGATATTAAAAAATAATATTTATTTAACTAAAAATTTTTTATTAAGGTTAATAAAATATATCTTATATACTTTAAATATTATAATAGTATATATTAAATTTTTAATATTTTCAATCTTTAAAAATTAAATTATTTTTATATTTATGATTTATACTAAAATTTTTAATAAAAATAATTTATTTTTATATTAATTATTAATCATTTATTTTTAATAAAGATTTATAAAATAAAGTAATGAAAAAGATATTTTATTAAAAATCTTTATAAATTTTATAGTTTTAATAATTAAATATTTTACTATAAAATTTATTATGCAATCTTATTGATATAATTAATTAATTAAATATAATTAATAATAAGATAAAGAAATAAAAATACCTTATTTAATTAATCAATACATAGAAATATGACTTTATATTAATTTTTAATTTGTTCAGTTCAATGAACAAATTAAAAATATAAAAACAGTAAAATTCTTTAAAGATTCTTTTGGTGTCTATAAAAAATAATAAAAATATATATGTTATCGATTAACTTATTAATACTATATTAAATTCCATGATATAATTATTGTTTGAACATTTATCGAAATATCATATAATATATTTTTTTATATTTTGATAAGATTAAAACATTAGTAATTTTTAATAAAAATATTTTTATATATTATAATTAACTAATTAATTTTTTTTAAAATAAACTTTAACTTGTTAATATATTAATATTTATATATGAATACACTCTTCTCTAAATAAAAATATAATTGTATTATAGTATAAGAATATTATTTTTTAAGATTTTTTATACAAAAATTAAATTTTAATCAGTCCATTAAAAAAAATAATAAATCTTATATTAAATAATAAATATATTATAATAAAATATTTTTAAATAAAAACAATATGATTATATGAGCTTATTAGTTAATTAGATTAAAATATAATAAATGATAAACATTACTCATTTGTTAATATTATTTTAAATGATCTATTAAATTGATTGAATAGCCAATATAGTTTGCTGGTGTCATTGTTTTTAGACGATTTTTTTCTATTTTTGGTAAATCTAAATTATCAACAAAAATTTTTATATCGTCTGGTGTAATATGTTTTCCTCGAGTTAAAGCTTTTAATTTTTCATAAGGTTTTTTAATTCCATAACGACGCATAACAGTTTGAATAGCTTCAGTTAATACTTCCCAATTATCATTTAATTCAGTTTGTAAGTTTTTTTCATTAACTTCTAGTTTATTTAATCCTTTCAGCGTCGCTTGATAAGCAATTAAAGAATGACCAATAGCGACACCTAAATTACGTAATACTGTTGAATCAGTTAAATCACGTTGCCAACGTGAAATTGGCAATTTATTTGTCAAATGATTTAATAAAGCATTTGCTAATCCTAGGTTACCCTCTGAATTTTCAAAATCAATTGGATTAACTTTATGTGGCATAGTTGATGAACCAATTTCATTAACAATTGTTTTTTGTTTAAAATGATTAATAGCAATATAACCCCAAATATCTTGATCAAAATTAATAAGAATAGTATTAAATCGAGAAATACAATTAAATAATTCAGCAATATAATCATGAGGTTCAATTTGTGTTGTGAGTGGATTCCATTTTATACCTAATGAAGTGACAAACTCTTCACTAAATAAATGCCAATTTATATCAGGATAAGCTGATAAATGAGCATTATAATTACCAACCGCGCCATTAAATTTACCTAAAATTTCTATTTGTTCGAGCTGCTGATATTGTCGTTCCATACGATAAGCGATATTAGCAAATTCTTTACCTATAGTAGTTGGACTTGCTGGTTGACCATGAGTTCTTGATAGTAATGGTAGAGTACGATAAAGATATGCTATCTCTTTTAGATTATTAATAATTTTTCGCCATTGAGGAAGAATAACTTGATCAGTAGCGGTTTTTAGCATTAAAGCATAGGAAAGATTATTAATATCTTCAGATGTACAAGCAAAATGAATAAATTCTGTTACTTTTTTTAGTTCATACATTGATGCCATTTTTTCTTTTAGAAAATATTCAACTGCTTTTACATCATGATTAGTTGTTTGTTCAATTTGTTTAATCTGAATTGCATCATTTTCATTGAAGTTATTTATAATTTCATCAAGATAAACTCTTGCTTTAACGCTAAATGCTGGTACTTCTTTAATATTAGAAGATGCAGCTAATTTTTGTAACCAACGTATCTCAATTTGCACGCGATATTTTAGTAAACCAAATTCACTAAAAATTGGACGTAATATATTAATTTTATTACTATATCGACCATCAATTGGTGATATAGCTGTTAATGAAGATAATTTCATTAATAAAATAACTCCAAATTTATTAATAATGAGCGATAATTTATTTTATATAAATAATTAAAACATTATCGAAAAAATAATTATAGGAATTTTAATTAGTTTGTTACTAAAAATATTTTATAAATATAAATTAATATAATATGTATATTTTAACTTATATAAATTTATTTTAAGATATCAATAAAATTAGTTATCTGAACTATAAATTAATAAAATTAATAAATATTTATGTAAGTATTTAATAATACACTAAAAATATCATTAAACATAAGTTAAAATAGTTTTTATTTTTTAGTAATTTAATATTTTTTTAAAATTTATTATTTTATTATAGATTTTTTTAATTAGCAAATTTAATTCTAATAAAATTTAATAAATAAAAAATTAAATCTAAATAAAGTACATAATTAAATTTATAAGTATAAAAAATAAAGTATTTAAAGTATCACTAAGATTTAATTTAGTATCTCTATAAATATTTAAATTAAACGTTTAATTAAGATTTAAAGTACTATTAATTATCTACTTTTATTATATTATTATTAATTTTTATAACTTTTTTACTAAACTAAATGATATGATTAGTATATATTAATAAAATAAACATAGTATTAAAAAAAATACTTAAATTAATTTTTGAATACGTCTTTCAATAATACCCCCGCCTAAACAAATTTCATTTTGATAAAAAACAGCCGATTGACCAGGCGTAACAGCTGAAATAGGATACTCAAATTGTACAAAAATTTTATTATCATTAAGTTGTTTAATTGTACATGGAACATCTTCTTGTTGATAACGTGTTTTAACTGTATATTTATTTTTTTCTTTTAATCCTGGAAATTTTGGTAATTCTAATGGATTAATCCAATGAATTTTCTTAATAATAAGTCCTATAGACATTAAATATGGATTATTATGACCTTGGGCAACAATTAATCGATTATTTTTAATATCTTTATCTATTACATACCATGGATCATTATTAGTTTCTTTTATACCACCAATACCTAATCCCTTACGTTGTCCTAATGTATAATACATTAAATTTATATGTTTACCTAAAATTTTACCATCAATTGTAATAATTTCACCAGGTTTATTTGGAAGATAACGAGCAATAAAATCTCGAAATTTACGTTTACCAATAAAACAAATTCCTGTTGAGTCTTTTTTTTTAGCAGTAATTAAACCAATTTTTTCAGCAATATGACGAACAATTGATTTTTTTAGTTTACTGATTGGAAAAAGACTTCGTGATAATTGATCTTGATTTAAAGAATAAAGAAAATAACTTTGATCTTTATTATTATCCAAACCACGTAATAATTGATAACGACCATTATTAATATTTTTTCGTCGAACATAGTGTCCAGTTGCAATATAGTCTGCGGATAGATTTTTAATGGCAAACTCTAAAAATGTTTTAAATTTAATTTCTTTATTACATAAAACATCAGGATTTGGCGTACGACCAGCTTTATATTCAGAAAGAAAATGAATAAAAACTTTATCCCAATATTCGGCGGCAAAATTAACAGTATGAAGTTCTATATTGAGTTGATCGCATACAGATTGTGCATATGCAAGATCTATAGCTGCTGAGCAATATTCTTCAGTATCATCTTCTTCCCAGTTTTTCATGAAAAGACCTATAACATGATACCCTTGTTTTTTTAATAGGTAAGCCGATACTGATGAATCAACGCCTCCGGATATAGCAACAATAACTTTTTTTAACTTATTACCTAACATAAATAAATCTCAATTTTCAATCTTTAATTTTTAATTTTTAATCTTCAATTTTACTATAAGTAAATATAAAATAAATATTTTAATATATTAATAAATTCTATTATATTAAAGTAAGATTAATTTTATTAGTTAATTTAAAATTAATAAAGATTTATTAACATTGATAGATAAAAAATTTATTATAAAATAATATATAAATTAAAATTAGAATTAAATGGAAGAGAAAAAATCTTGATAATATATTTAAAATATAAAAATTAAAATTAATAGATGTCAATATTTTATTGAAAAAATCAATTATTTTATTTAATTTAATAAAATACAATAAAATAAAACATTATGATTATAAGTTATTTATTTATTTTTATTAATTATTAAATAAGTAAATTAATGCTTATTTTTCAAACAATTAATACTTAATTATTAAAAAATAGTTTTCTTTTTTCTAAGTTTTAGAAATATTATATTAAATAAATTTTAAATATTAAAATTTTATACTTATTTTCCATATACAATATATTTATTAATTTTTAGTTTTCTAAAAAGAAAACTTTTAAATAGTAAAATACTATACTTTATTTTATTATAAAAATTAATATAACAAAGTTATTTTTGTTTAGTAATAGTTTATTTTTAGTTTCATTATTTTGTTTTTAATAGTGTTTTATTTTAAAATTTTTTATAATGCTGTTTATTATAAAGTGCTTTAAATTATATTTATTATAATAAATCTTTATTTTATTTTATATAAATTAATTTTGTTAATAATTTATTAAAAATAATATTTTATATAAATTTATCATATATTTGATAAAATTTTTTATTTTTATTGAGTATTATTTTGATTTAATTTTTTATAATGTATTACATGCTACAATAATAAATATTTTAAAATAAATATTTATTATATTTTTAAATTAAAAGATATCAGCATAAGAGGTATTTAAGTACTATGAAATATTTATTATAAATTACTAAATATTAAATTAAAATATTAAAAGGAGAAGTTAATGGAAAGTAAAGTAATTATTCCTAAAAAAGGTAAAAAAATCACATTAATAGAAGGTAAACTCAATGTTCCTAAAAATCCAATAATTCCTTACATTGAAGGAGATGGTATCGGTGTTGATATTACTCCAGTGATGTTAAAAGTTGTTGATGCAGCAGTAAAAAAATCTTATCATAATGATAAAAAAATTTTTTGGATGGAAATTTATATCGGTGAAAAATCAACTAAAATTTATGGTAAAGATATATGGTTACCAGCTGAAACACTTAATTTAATCCGACAATATTATGTATCTATTAAAGGACCACTAACTACTCCTATTAGTGGAGGGATTTATTCTTTAAATGTTGCTTTACGTCAACAACTTGATCTTTATATTTGTTTACGACCTATACGTTATTATCAAGGTGTTCCTAGCCCAGTAAAACAGCCAGAATTAACTGATATGATTATCTTTCGTGAAAATTCTGAAGATATTTATACAGGTATTGAATGGAAAGCTAACAGTTATGAGGCTAATAAAGTAATAAAATTTTTGCAAAATGATATGAAGGTAAATAAAATTCGTTTTAAAAATAACTGTGGCATTGGTATAAAACTCTGTTCAGAAAAAGGAACTAAACGATTAGTAAGAGCAGCAATTAAGTATGCTATTAAAAATAATCGTAAATCAGTTACTTTAGTTCATAAAGGTAATATAATGAAATTTACTGAAGGTGCTTTTAAAAATTGGGGATACCAGTTAGCAAAAGAAGAATTCAATGCTAAATTACTTAATAGTGATCTATGGATGAAAATTAAACATCCAGATACAGGTAATGATATTATTATTAAAGATGTGATTGCTGATGCATTTTTACAAAAAATTTTATTTCGTCCTGCTGAATATGATGTTATTGCTTGTATGAACCTTAATGGTGATTATATTTCTGATGCGTTAGCAGCGCAAGTTGGAGGTATTGGTATTACGCCTGGTGCAAATATAGGTGATAATTGTGTATTATTTGAAGCAACCCATGGAACGGCACCAAAATATGCAGGGCAAGATAAAGTAAATCCAGGATCTAGTATCCTATCTGCTGAGATGATGTTACGTTATATAGGTTGGAAAGAGGCTGCCGACTTAATTATTAAAGGTATGCAAGGAGCAATTACTGCTAAAACAGTTACTTATGATTTTAAACGTTTAATGCCAGATGCAAATTTATTGAAATGTAGTGAATTTGGTGATGCTGTAATTAATCATATGTAATTTTATTTTAATTTAATTGATAAAAAGAATTTAATTATTTTTCTCTTATTTAATTTGTTAGTTGTTTTTTATTGATCTATTATATAAATAATATATAAACATCATTTATATGTTTATTATTCTGTAAAAATAAAATAATTCTTATTAATTAAAAGTTAATATTTTATATTTTTATTTTTTTTTAAAATTTTAAATTTAATTTATTTTTATAATTCCTTAATTATTTTAATTCTTAAAATATAAGTTAGTAGTAAAATTACTATAGATTAATAATAATATTTAAATATATATAAATAATTTTACATAATAAAATTTGTTTATTTTATTATTTTTAATAAAATAATAAAGATATTATTTTTTATGTTCATAATATATTATTTTAAATATAAAAATTTTATTTATTAAATATTATTTACTTTTTATTTTTTAAAAAATTTTAATAGAACATTATATAAATATAAATAGATTGGATGATATTTAATTTATTTATAAAAAATATACTATTTTTAGTTAAAAGATATTAATAATAATTCCTCGATAATAAAATTTAAATTTATTAAAAATATAAAAATAAATAGATCTCTAAGAACTAGATAAATTATTTTTATTAATTTAAATATAATTAATAATAAAAAATAGAAGATTTTAGTGAGATTTATATTATTGTATAATATATAAAATAATGTAAAATTTATTAAATTAACTTATTATTATTACTATAAATAGAAGTATTAAATTGTCTTTAAACTAACAAAATATTAAAGTAATTAATAATAATAAATATTACTTTTATATTAACTTTTTATATATAAATATTTAATATCTAGATGTTTGTAAAAATATAATATTAAAAAATAAACTTGATATTTAACTATTTTATACATAAAACTAAATACTTTATGTAGTTATTATTATACATTTTATTAAATTTATATAAATTTTTTAATACAAGATTATATGGGGCTAAATGTGATTAGATGTTTATTTTTTAATTCATAAAAAGTAAAATCTTATTAGTAAATTTTTATATTATTAAATGATAATATTTTATATATAATTTATGGTAAATAACTTATATATATATAGTATATATTATAAATAAACTAAAAGTTAAAAATTTAGAAAAAAATTTTTAAAAAAATATGAATAATTTACCTTAAATAATATTATTTCTAATAAAAATTAAAATAATTAATATACATTATTTACAAATAATGATTTAAAACATAAAAATATTTTATTAATTAAGATTTTTAATCCTGTTAAAAAGATATATAGCTTATATATTTTATTAAAGTTCTTGATAAATTTATTTTTATAAAAATTTTAAATTAAAAATATTTGATAATCTAATTTTTATTATAATTACTATAATAGTCTTTCAGTAATATTTATTAACTTAAATATTAATATATCAGAATGTTTACTATTAAAGATGTCTATATAAAAATATATTTATAAGTCTCATTAGTAAAATATCAACTTTATCCATTACATATTTGATATTATAATAAAATAATAATTAAATTATTAAATGATAAAAAAGAAATTATCACTTAAATTGACTGATTGCTGAAATCATGTTTTTATTAAATTTATACTACTTTTAGTTATTAAAAGAATCTAATAATTTAGATTTTTTTTTTATTCTATCTCTAATATTTATTTTATTAATTTTTTATTTCATAGTATTTTTGTAAAAAAATAGTAATATTTTTTGTTAAATAATATCTCTATATTTTATTTATTTATCTTTATTTATTTTGTTTTTATATTTTATAGAAAATAATATCAGTATTATTTCTAAATAGAAAAGAGTAATTAACATTTAAAGTATCTCTAAATATTTTTAATAATTAAAAAATATTTATTGATAAACAAATAAGTAACCTAATTGCCAGATAATTTATTAAATTAAATATTTTTATTTTTCGTTAATTAATATTATATATTAAATAATGAAATATTATATACTTAATTGAAATATCTATAATTATTTATCTTTATATTACATAATCTGATAATATATTTTATGAAGTAAAAATAAATAATATTTTATTAGTTAATATAAAGAATAAATATTAATGGAGGATATTATGTTTTATATAGTATATTTGTAGTAATAGTAAACTACTATTAGTATTAATTAAAAATTTAATCTATTTATTTATAGTATCATTTAAATTGAATGTTGATAATAAAATAATTAATATATCAAAAAATATAATATCAATAATATTTATTGTTATATTGAATATATTAAAATTTTTTAATTAAAATATTTTAATGGTAATTTTATAAAATATTATTTTTCTTTATTAAAAAATAAAATAAATTTTTCTAAACTAATAAATAAGTTTAATAATTTTATTTATAGTATATCAATAATTTTAATTTTAGTTTTACATTAATTTTCATAAAATATATTTTTATTTAAAAATATATTTTATGAAAATTAATGATGTTTTTAATAAAAAATTCTTTCTTATTTAATATGAGAAATAAGTAATTAATAATAACTATTATTATAAAATATTTATTATCATTATTATTCATTAGTTAATAAATAACAAATATATTAAAAATAAATATTTTTAATATATTTGTTAAAAAATTTAAATTTAACTTTGATTATTTAAATAGAAACTTTGTAGTATTTAGTATTTATTAAAATTAATAAATTTATTAAAATTTAATATATATTTAATAATTTTTTTTAAATATTGAAAAAATTTTATAAAAAATTATGAATTTTAATACTTTAAATCACTTTAGTTTATTATTATAGGTAAGATCAATACGTAATTTACTTATTATTAATTATTTTAATAAAATATTTATGATTTTTAAAATTAAAATTTAACTATGTATTATGAATTTTTATTTATTTAAAATAATTTTGTATTATATTTCTTATAAAATTGATTATCAATATTCTATTATTAAATTTTTAATTATTGATTTTATAATAAAAATTTAATAATAATAATTTTATCATAAACTTATTTATTTTTTTATATTATTAATTACTAAAATATTTAAGTTTTATTATAAAATAAATGTTATTAGCATTTTAGTATTCGAAAGAAAAATTTTTATCTTTATAATTGATAGTAATTATATTTTATATAATAAATTATATTTCTTATGTTACTTAATTATTATTAATTAATTTAGTATTTTATATTAATGTTAAATTTTATCACTGATAAAGTTATATTAATAATCAATAATTTCTATTATTTTTTATAAAATTAATATTTTCTTATACCTTGAATATTCTTAGTTAAAATATTTATGTTTTTTAAAGTATTTAATTTTTATAGAGTAGAATAGCAAGTATTATCATCAATAATGATTTTTAAAATTATATAATTTGTAATTTATTTACGATATTAATTAATAAATTATTTTATAATTTATAACCAAAATCTCTATAGCAGTTAATAATTTATTTTTAAACATTGTTTTTATTGATATTAATTAAAAAAAATTGAAATATAATATCTATGTTAAAAGATAAAATATAAATATAATTATTTATTTTATTTTACAATTAGTAAATTTTTTATATATGAATATAAATTTATTAATTTTTAAAAATAATTTTCATTATTAAAAACATCAAATAATTTATATAATAATAAAAATTATTAAGTATCTATAATATCTTTAACACTGTAAAGTTAGTTAAATTATAATTATGATCTATTATTTGTAAAAAATAGTTATTCATAATTTTATGATACGTATTAAGTTTAATTTTAAATAAGTTATTTATATTTTATACTGATAGAAAGAATAAAAATTTATATATAAAAATATTAATTATTTTTAAAAAAAAGAAATTAATTACTAATGAATCATTAAATAAAAATTCATTATTAAATTTATGATTATTATTTTATTTTTGTTTCTTATTTATTTTTATCATTATATTTAATATAAATAAAATATATTCATATCTATAAAATATATAAATATTTAATTATAGATAAATAATAAAATATATAAAAATATTTAAAAATAAAAAATCATTTAAATAATGTTTTAATGATTTAAAAATTAATAATATATTAATAATCTTTCTAAAAATGTTATTCATAGTAATGAATTATAATTTCATTTTGTTATAATCAATTTTAATATGTAATAATTTTAATTATTACATAGATAATTATTTTAGTAATGAATTTTTATAAATTTTAAAAAGAAATTTAGCTTATATATTATAAAATTTTAATTAAAAGCTATTTTTTTAAAAATAATTTTTTAAAACATTTATTTAAAATAAATTTCATAAATAAGAATAAAATAAATATAATAAAAAATTATTTTAAATTATCTTCTAAACAGAATTTTTAAATATTTTTTTAATTCATAATGATAATAAAATATAATTTTTATGTAACTTAATTTTAATTACATTAAAATAGAAGATTATATTTTTTTAACTAATTATATTAATAAGTAATCTAAAATTAATCACTTTAATCTAGAGTTTATATAAATAAAAAAATTTTTAAAATAAATAATAAATCGCTTATATTTAATAAGCGATTTATTGATTAATAGGTAAATAAAATACTATGGTTAAGAAATATTCTTCAGAAACCATATTTATTGGTCAAAAAGACCCTCAAATAGAGGGATTAAAAATGCCACCTCACTCTTTAGAAGCCGAACAATCTGTACTTGGTGGATTAATGCTGGATAATGAACGTTGGGATCATGTTTCAGAACGTGTAACAAACGGAGATTTTTTTAGTCGTCCTCATCGTACTATTTTTTCTAAAATGCAAACGCTGTTTGAACGCGGTAGACCAATTGATTTGATTACTTTATCTGAATCTTTAGAACAACAAGGAGAATTAGATAGTGTTGGCGGCTTTGCTTATTTAGCTGAGCTAGCTAAAAATACTCCAAGTGTTGCTAATATTAATGCTTATGCTGATATTGTACGCGAACGAGCTGTTGTCCGTGATATGATTACAGTAGCAAATGAGATTGCTGATGCTGGTTATGATCCTCAAGGTCGAACAAGTGAAGAGTTATTAGATTTAGCTGAATCACGTGTTTTTCAAATAGCAGAAACTCGAACTAATAAGGATGATGGTCCAAAAGGAATTGAAGAGATTCTATCTGAAACGGTCGAAAAAATTGAACAACTTTATCAAAATCCTCATGATGGTGTAACAGGTGTATCTACAGGCTATCAAGATCTTGATAGAAAAACAGCAGGATTACAAAATTCTGATTTAATTATTGTAGCAGCTCGCCCTTCAATGGGTAAAACCACTTTTGCAATGAATTTATGTGAACATGCAGCAATGACAGAAGAAAAACCAGTTTTAATTTTTAGTTTAGAAATGTCTGCTAATCAAATCATGATGCGTATGCTAGCTTCATTATCTCGCGTTGATCAAACACGTATTCGTACTGGTCAACTTGATGATGAAGACTGGGCTCGTATTTCTAGTACTATGGGTATTTTAATGGAAAAAAGAAACATGTATATTGATGATTCTGCTAGATTAACACCAACAGAAGTTCGTTCACGTTCCCGTCGAATCTATCGTGAATATGGTGGTTTAAGTTTAATTATGATTGATTATCTTCAACTTATGCGTGTTCCTTCTATGTCTGATAATCGAACACTTGAAATTGCCGAAATCTCTCGTTCACTTAAATCCTTAGCAAAAGAATTACAAGTTCCAGTAATCGCATTATCACAACTTAATCGTAGTTTAGAACAACGAGCAGATAAAAAACCACTTAATTCAGATTTGCGTGAATCTGGTTCTATTGAACAGGATGCTGATTTAATCATGTTTATATATCGAGATGAAGTTTATAATGATGATTCAGATCTTAAAGGAGTAGCAGAAATTATTATTGGTAAACAGCGTAATGGACCAATTGGAACAATACGTTTAACTTTTAATGGACAATGGTCACGTTTTGATAATTATATAGGGCAAATTTATCACATCGAATAATTTTAGTTATTTACTTTTAAAATGGAGAATGAAATGAAAGCGGTAACAGCTATTATTCACTGTCAGATTTTACGCCATAATTTAAAACGAGTTAGAAAAATTGCACCAAATAGTCGAATAATTGCTGTTATTAAGGCTAATGCTTATGGACATGGTTTATTAAAAACAGCGCATATAATTAAAGATCTTACTGATAGTTTTGGGGTCACTCATATTAATGAAGCAATAGAATTACGTAAAAATCGAATAATAAAACCTATTTTATTGTTAGAAGGTTTTTTTGATCTAGATGCATTATCTATTATTACTAAGCATACAATTAATGTTGTTATTCAGAACATTGAACAGCTTAAAATTTTAGAACAAATTAAATTAAAGAAACCAATAAAAGTTTGGATGAAAGTTGATACTGGTATGCATCGATTGGGATTTAGATTTGAAGAAGCTCCAAGATTCTATACTCGTTTAATGGAATGTCAAAATATACAAAAACCTATTAATATTATGAGTCATTTTAGCTCCGCAAATGAACCATGGTTACCAATTACCACAAATCATCAATTAGCTCGTTTTAATGTTTTTATAAAAGATAAACCAGGTGAAAAATCAATCGCAGCATCAGCTGGTATTTTGTTATGGCAAACATCACATTTTAGTTATGTACGCCCTGGTATTATGATATACGGTGCTTCTCCATGTAAAAATAAAAAAGGAAAAGATTTTGGTCTTTTACCGGCAATGACACTTAAATCTAATTTAATTGCTATTCGTCAACATAAAATCGGAGAACCAGTCGGTTATGGTGGAACTTGGGTTAGTAAGCGAGATACTAATCTTGGTGTGGTCGCAATTGGTTATAGTGATGGTTATCCAGGTAATGCTCCATCAGGAACTCCAGTAATGATAAATGGACGAAAAGTTCCTATTGTTGGTAGAGTTTCAATGAATATGATGTCAGTAGATTTAGGGATTAAAACTAATGATAAAGTTGGTGATGAAGTGATTATATGGGGAGATTTATTACCTATTGAAGAAGTATCAGAATATACTGGAGTTAGTAATTATGAATTACTATCAAAGTTAACTTCACGGGTAGTAATGAAATATATAAACGAATAAATTCAAAATAGGTTTTTTAATAAAAAAAATATAATAATATTATGTTTTAATTATTTTTAAATATTAATGTTTTTAAAATTAATCTTATTAAGTTATCAATATTTATCTTTAATAAAGATCTTTTTAAAAAATATAATTAATTTTATAATTTACTGTTATTTAAACAAAATAATAATATAAAATTTTAAATTAATTATAGATTTAAAATCTAAGTTAATTGGATTATAATTATCAAAATTTTTATTTATTTTTAATATAAAGACTGGATAATTATCTATTAATAATTATAAATTAGTTTATATATTCATAATTTGTTAACAACATAATGATAAATTATAAGTATATATATATTATTAATAACTTAATTGTACTAATAATTTATAGATAGTTTTATATCATTATTTTATTAATTAAAAATTATGTATAGTAAATTTACTCTGTAAAAATTATGTATTTATTTTAATAAATAAATTTTATTAAATATTGACAGTATTAAAATAATTTTTTATTATATTATTTTTTAATATATCAGTATTATAATTATTCAATTAATTTTAATTTTAATACCATAATAATATAATTAAATAAATGAAATAATAAAAGAAAGAAATTTAATTTTATATAAAAATTAAGTGTTTATTAAAAGTATAAATGATAATATTTATGTTATTTTAATTATGATTCAATTAAGATTATCTATTTTAGAAAATAATTTATTTTCTAAAGATTTTTTATTTTCTATATGATTACAAAAAGAATAATTCTTTATCAATTTTGTAAAAATAAAATAAAATTATATGAATAACTATTTTAATAAATAAAAATTAATGCATGAATTATTTTTAACGAAGTTCAATTAAAATTGTACTAAATTATATAATATTTACTAATAAATTATTTATTTTTAACTAAATAATTAAATTAAAATAGAATTGATATAATCATATATTTTTTATATATATGATATTAATCATTAATTCAAAAAGATATTTTATAAAGAATTTTTTAAATATTTATTAAAACAACATAGTATGAATATATTTAACTAATCTTTAATACAAAACGTATTAAAATTATATGATAGATTTTTAATCTATTTAATTATCACAAAAAATATATATAATATAACAATTTTAATTAATAAAATATTAAGTATATAATTAATCTTTTTATTTAAAAAATCATTAATTAAATTTAATGGTTATTAATAATTTTAATAAAAAATTTCATTAAATATTAAATTTTTATTTTATTTAATAATTTCATTTACATTTTTATATATTAAAATTATTTATTCAATTAAAAATTATTATAAATTATTTATTTTAGTTTTAAAATTAAAATATTAAAAAATAAAAACAATTTCATTATTTAAATAAAATTTAAATAATGAAATAAAATTATAAAAAATTAGATTTTCAATTAATTATCGTTTAATAGTATTTTATATCAATAACCTCGTTTTAAGATTTGTTTTAAAAATTGACCAGTATGTGATTGTTTACATTTTATAATCTGTTCTGGTGTACCTGTAAATAAAATTTCGCCGCCACCACTACCACCTTCTGGACCAAGATCAACAATCCAATCTGCTGTCTTAATCACATCTAAATTATGTTCAATAATAACAATAGTATTTCCTTGATCACGGAGTTGATGTAATACATTTAAAAGTTGTTGAATATCAAAAAAATGTAAACCAGTAGTTGGTTCATCTAAAATATAAAGCGTTTGACCAGTACTACGCTTAGAAAGTTCACGAGATAATTTTACTCGTTGAGCTTCTCCGCCTGATAAAGTTGTTGCAGCTTGTCCTAAACTAATATAAGAAAGCCCAACATCGATTAATGTTTTTAATTTACGAGCTAATGTTGGAACAGCTGAAAAATATTGATAGGCTTCTTCTGTAGTCATTTCTAATACTTCGTGAATATTTTTTCCTTTATATTTTATCTCTAAAGTTTCACGATTATAGCGTTTTCCTTTACAATGATCACAAGAAACATAAACATCAGGTAAAAAATGCATTTCAACTTTAATCATACCATCACCTTGACATGCTTCGCAACGCCCACCTTTAAGATTAAAACTAAATCGTCCAAGTGAGTGACCTCTGGCACGAGACTCAGGTACAGCAGCAAATAATTCACGAATTTGTGTAAATAGACCAATATATGTGGCTGGATTTGATCGAGGTGTTCTACCAATAGGATTTTGATTAATATCAATAACTTTATCAAAAAATTGTAATCCTTTAATATTGCTGTAAGGCGCAGGAATAGCATTAGTAGCTTTATTTAATTTTTGTTGAGCAATAGAAAACAATGTATCATTAATTAAAGTTGATTTACCTGATCCAGAAACACCGGTAATACAAATAAATAAGCCAACTGGTAATTCTAGTGTTACATTTTTTAAATTATTACCTTGTGCACCAATAAGTTTTAAAGTTTTTTTTACATTAATAGGCACTCGTTTTTTTGGAATATTGATCTTACGTTCACCACTAAGATATTTTCCAGTTAATGAATTTGGATTACCAACAATATCATTTAAGCTACCTTGAGCAACGATATGTCCTCCGTATATACCTGCTCCTGGACCAACATCAATAATATGATCAGCTGTACGGATCGCATCTTCGTCATGTTCAACTACAATAACTGTATTACCTAAATTACGTAAATGTAACAGAGTTTGTAACAATTTATCATTATCTCGTTGATGCAATCCAATTGAAGGTTCGTCTAGCACATACATAACGCCAACTAAACCAGCGCCAATTTGACTTGCTAATCTAATACGTTGCGCTTCACCACCAGATAATGTTTCTGCTGCACGAGATAAAGTTAAATAATTTAACCCAACATTAACTAAAAATTTTAATCGATCGTTAATTTCTTTTAAAATTTTTTCAGCAATTTTAGCACGTTGACCATTAAGCTGTAATTTTTGAAAAAATGTTAATGCATGGCCAATACTAAAATCTGAAATTTCAGGTAGCGGGGTATTTTCAATAAATACATAACGAGCTTCTTGTCGTAAACGGGAACCATGACAAGTAATACATGACCGATTATTAATATATTTTGATAACTCTTCTCGTACTGCTATTGATTCTGTCTCTTTGTAACGCCGTTCTATATTATGAATTATTCCTTCAAATGGATGATATGTTACTGTAATATCATTACGATCATTTTGATATCTAAATTCAAGTACTTCTTTCCCAGAACCATATAAAATTACTTGTTTAATTATTGGATCTAAAGAATTAAATGTAGCTTCAACATCAAATTTATAATATTTAGCTAATGACAGTAACATCTGGAAATAGTAAAAATTACGTCGATCCCAACCACGTATTGCTCCATTTGCTAAAGAAATTTCTTTATTTTGAATTACTCGATCTGGATCAAAAAATTGTTCTACGCCAAGTCCATCACAAGAATTACAAGCACCTGCCGGATTATTAAAAGAAAATAAACGCGGCTCTAATTCACTCATACTATAACCACAGATTTGGCAGGCAAAATTAGAGGAAAAAATTAATTCATTAGTTTGATTGTCATCTATATCAATAATAATAGCAGTACCTCCTGATAATTTAAGAGTAGTTTCAAATGATTCTACTAGGCGTTGTGCAAGATTATCACGAACTTTAAAACGATCAATAATAACTTCAATAGTATGTTTTTTATATAAGTTTAATTTAGGTGGATCAGATAAATCGCAAATCTTACCATCGATACGAGCGCGCATGTAGCCTTGAGTGACTAAATCATCTAATATCTTAATATGTTCACCTTTACGTTTTCTAATTATTGGAGCTAATAACATTAACCACTTACCTTCTGGTAGGATCAAAACATTATCAACCATTTGAGCAATTGTTTGAGCAGCTAACGGAATATTATGATTAGGACAGCGAGGCTCCCCAACACGAGCAAATAATAAACGTAAATAATCATTAATTTCAGTAATAGTCCCTACTGTTGAGCGTGGATTATGTGATGTTGATTTTTGCTCAATCGAAATGGCTGGTGATAATCCTTCAATATGATCAACTTCTGGTTTTTCCATTAAAGATAAAAATTGTCTAGCATAGGTAGACAATGATTCAACATAACGGCGCTGACCTTCTGCATATAAGGTATCAAATGCAAGTGAAGATTTTCCTGAACCTGATAATCCGGTAATAATAATTAATTTATCACGAGGAATAATTAAATTGATATTTTTTAAATTATGGGTGCGCGCACCTCTGATTTCAATCTTATCCATATACCAGATCCTGAATGAAAATATATTCAAATAGTAAATAAAATTTTTTATTATTACATAATTTTTATTATATGAATATATAGAACTTTTAAAGTACTATTAATCATATTTTTTAATTTAATAATCAAATTTTAAAAATTAGCAATATTGTAGTATAATTTTTAAATTATTTTTATATTCAATAGAATATTCACATGTTAAAATAATAAAAATATTTAAATTTACATTAATAAATAATTTATTAGGAGCATTGAATGGCCAGCAAAGGCATTAATAAAGTTATACTTATTGGTAATTTGGGACAAAATCCTGAAATTCGTTATATGGCAAATGGTGGTGCGGTTGCTAATCTTACTTTAGCAACTTCTGAAAGTTGGCGAGATAAACAATGTGGTGAAATGCGTGAAAAAACAGAATGGCATAGAATTGTAATATTTGGAAAGTTAGCAGAAGTAGCAGGTGAATATTTACGTAAAGGATCACAAATTTATATTGAAGGTTCATTACAAACTCGTAAATGGCAAGATCAAAATGGTCTAGATCGTTACTCAACAGAAGTTATTGTAAATATTTCTGGTACGATGCAAATGTTGGGTTCACGAGTTAATTCACAGGATGGTGTATTACAAAATAATTTAATACGTGATTCAGAACAGCCTCAACAAACCAAAAAATTTAACAGTAATTTATCAGCTCTTTCTTCTCATTCTGATAAAAATACAAAAACTATATCCACTGAACCATCAATGGATTTTGATGATGAAATTCCATTTTAAATATTGTTAATTTTTTATTTTTTTAAAAAAATAAAAAATTAATTAGTTTAAATTAAATTGTTATTTTTATATAAAAATAACAATTTAATTTAATTATTATATATATGTTACAAACATATTATATATAATATGTTTGCTTTAAAAAATATTATTTAAAATAATATACTTATTAGTATTAATTTTATTAATAATTAGATATTTATTGTTAATATATAAATTAAACAAAGATATTTTTGTAAAAAAATTATTTATGATAAATTATTTAATTTTTATAGATCGTAAAATATTAATAATTGTAATGAAATTTTATGAAGGTTTTTTATTTTATAATTTATTTTATTATTTATTTTAATATATAAAAAACTTATTTTTATAATTCATATAACTATTTACCGATAAATAAAAAATATTATATATATAAATGAATTTTATTATCCTTCCATAAAATTCATTAAAAAAATTCTTTTATAACAAAATTATTATATATGGATTAGAAAAAATGTAATGATTTTTTAAAAAAAGATAAATAACTAATAAAGTACAGATATTTTATTAATTATTTATAGAAATATATAATTTATGTGCTGTAATAAAATATTTTTAAAATTTATTTAATAAAAAATAAATTTTTTTAGTTTATTTATTTTAATTTATTTTATGATTTAATATATTTACTATCTAATTTAGTTAAATAAATTATGAAAATTAAAATAATTTTGAAAAAAATTTTAATGATATATTATCTATTAATAATTTTTAAGGATACTTATTATATAGTTAATATTAATAGTAAATAGAATTTTTTCTTCTTGTTAAAAAAAATAAATATTACAAAAAATAAACAAATTATAAATATAGAAATTATTTATGATAAAGATCATAATTTTTTAATGTGTATATATCCATAATTCTTATATTTTAAGATAAATTAATATTATTTTTAATTTTATATAAAATTATGAGTATTAATTTTGATAGTGTTTATTAAAAAATAAATATACTAATTTTAATATCTTAAATCAATAAACATATAAAGTTAATTATTTTAAATATCAAAAAATCTAAAGTTAAATTAAATAACTTAATTATTAAAAAAATATCTAATCATTTTATCAGATTAAAATTACATGAATATATAAATATATATTAAATTTTAATAATTAATTATATTTATTTATTATATTAATTTATAATTAAATTTAAATGAATAATTTTACGTATTGTTATTTAATTTAATAAAAATATGCTGAATATTATTTCATTAATATTGAATTTAAAAGAAGAATTTTAAAATTATTTACGCCATTTGATTTTTATGATAAAATATATGAAAATAATTATGTAATAATAATCATTCAAATTTAAATTTTTTAAAAAAAAGAATATTATTAAAAAAAATATTTAATTTTAATATATTTTAAGGAGAAATTTAATAAATTTTATGAAAAATTATAAAAATATTTTTATTTATTTTATTAAGGTTAAAATATACTAAATAAATACATTAAAAAAATTAAGTTTATATCTATTAAGAAAATGTAAATTTTTGTGATAATATTATTTATTAAATTTAATATATCGGTGGAATTTCGTTGATATTTTTGATTGATTAAATAATTTAAAAATTTTTTAATAAATTTTTCTTAATGATTATTGTAGGTCCTAAAAAAAAAGAATTAAAGATAAAATCTAATTATAATAAAAAAGTGAAAAGTATTATTTAAGAAATATAAAATAATTTTTATTATAAATATTTTAACTGAAAATACAAAAATAAATAATATTTTATATCTAAAGCGAAATTTTAGATAGTTTATAGCTATTATGAAAGGGTTAAAATTAATTATGATTAATTTAAAGTTAAATGTATTATAAAAATAATAATAATCAAAAAAATAATAATGTATATTAAGAGACGTTTAATAAATTAGTGATAGAAAATTAAAAATGTCTTTAAATTAAGATGTGTAAAATTTTTAATAAAAGTATTATATTAACTATAATCTAATTAACTTAAAATATTTTTTAATTAAATTAGTAAAAATAAATATATCGTTATTATAGTATAGTAACATAATTAATTATTAATATAAATTTAAGTTATTTTTTTTTAAATACTAAATTTAAAAAATAGTGAATAAATATAATAAAAAATTAAAAAATAAACTTAAAGAAAAATAATATTTAATTCAATTTTGATTATATCATATTTATATTTAAATAAAATGAAAAATAAATAATATAATAATGTTTTTTATTGATAAAATAAGTATAAAAATGATTTATTAAAAATTAAATAATCTTATTTTTTAATAAATCAATTTTTTATTTCATATATAGCTTCTTTAGTATTAAATTATAATTTATTTTATTTTTAAAATTTAATTAAAAGATAGAGTTAATATTAATAAAATAAATATAAAAATATTGTTATATTTTTATATTTATTTTATATTAGTAATTGTTATTTATTTTTATTTTAAAGTTAAATTAATTAATTAACTTAAATATATTTATACTTAAATTAAGTAATTATTTATATTTATAATATATATTGATTATTTTTATATTTATAAGTGTATATATAAATAAAATTATTTTTAATAAAATAAAATCACTCTTTATTTAGAATACTAAAGTAATTTTTAATTAAAAATTAAAAAATAATAATGTTAATAAAAATAAACAAACATCTTAAATTTATTTTTATAACAGTGAAATACTAATAATAAACTCTATAATTTAAAGTTTTTGATTATTCAATGAAGTTCACTAAATAATTTTATATTTAAAAAATTTTTATAAAAATCATTACCTAAAATATAAATAATTAATTTTAACATAATTATTTTATTTAAATAAAATAATTATATTTATTTTTTAAATAATTAATAAAAATATTTTATTCTTAAATTATTTTAAAATTGTAAATTGAATAATTTATTGAAATCTTTTTGTATATTTTACAATATTTAAATTATACTTTATTTTATTATTAATATATATAGTGAACTTAAGTAAGTTATTTTTAGGTATCAATAAACTACTTATGTTAAACTTAAAATTATTAATATTAATTAATAAATAAAATTAAATATAAAGTTAACTGATATGTTTTAAATTTTAAAAGTAAAATATTGCCATTTAATAATTTATTATTAAGATTAAAAATAATAAAATATCATATTTTGCAATTAATTAATTTATTTTCTTATAGCATGATTTTCTATTTTTATTATTATTTTTAAATAAAATAATATTTTTATTAATATAAAACTCAGATTTATCAATAAGGATAATATGGAAATATTTTTTACTATTCTTTTTTTAATTTTGGCAGCCTCAATATCAGGCGTAATTATAAAAGTTATTCCGTTTTATATACCGCTTCCTATTATGCAAATTGCAATAGGAGCATTGTTAGCATGGCCGCATTTTGGTTTACATGTTAATTTTGATCCAGAACTTTTTTTAGTTTTGTTAATTCCACCGTTATTATTTGTTGACGGCTGGAAAACTCCAACACGCGAATTTTTTCAAAATTGGCGCGAAATTTTTATTTTAGTTTTAGGTTTAGTTTTAGTAACAGTAGTGGGAATAGGTTATATAATTTATTGGTTATTACCTAGCATTCCTCTTATTGCAGCTTTTGCTTTAGCAGCAGTTCTTTCTCCTACTGATGCTGTTGCACTCTCTTCGATTGTTGGCAGAGATCGAATACCTAAGCGGATGATGAATATATTGGTAGGAGAAGCACTTATGAATGATGCTTCCGGTTTGGTTGCGCTAAAATTTGCTGTTTCCATTGCTATGGGAACTATGGTTTTTACAGTACCTGGTGTTACGTTTGAGTTTTTTAAAGTTGCTATTGGCGGTTTATTGACTGGTATTATAGTAACATGGATTTATAGTAAATCACTTCGCATTATGAGTCGTTGGAGTAATGATGATTCAGCAACTCAAATGATTTTAATGTTATTATTACCTTTTGCTGCATATCTTATTGCTGAACATATTGGTTTTTCAGGTATTTTATCAGCCGTATCTTCTGGTATGACGATTACTAAAGCTGGAGTTATTCGTAATGCACCATTAGCTATGCGGTTAAGATCCGATAATGTATGGTCGATACTTGAATTTGTTTTTAATGGCTTAGTTTTTGTAATGCTTGGATTACAGTTACCTGGTATATTGAAAAATTCCGTTATTCAAGCTGAACTTGATCCAAATATTGAGACTTGGATGTTGTTTATTACCGTTTTTGTTATTTATACTTCTTTATTATTCTTAAGATTTAGTTGGTTATGGCTAATGAAGAAATTTAGTCGATTTTTATTAAAAAAACAGCCTTTACAGTTTGCTTTTTATACATATCGTGAATTATGGTTAGCTTCATTTTCTGGAATACGCGGAGCAATTACATTGGCAGGTGTTCTTTCTATACCGTTATTTCTTAGTAATGGCATACCTTTTCCCGCTCGTTATCAGTTGGTTTTTATTGCAGCAAGTGTGATCATGTTATCAATTTTTATTGGTGTACTTGCTTTACCGATTTTATTATATAATTTTAAAGTATGTGATAAATTAACAAATATTAATGAAATAAGAACAGCAAAAGCAGCTATGGCAGAAGTAGCTATTATAAGTATAAACAAAATGGAAGAGCGTCTTTCTAGTGATGTTCAAGAATCAATAGATCCTGAAATTATTAGTGAAATTGCTTCACGTGTTACTGGTTACCTTCGTCATAGAACTATTGGAAAAGATGAAATAGATCATAATTTATTAATAGAAGATTTAGAACGTCGTTTTCGTTTAACAGCATTACGAGCAGAAAGAGCAGAATTGTATCATTTACGCGCAACAAAAGAAATAAATAACGAAACTATGCAAACATTACTATTAGATCTTGATTTAATGGAAACTTTACTAATTGATAAAGAACATTAATATATTAAGACATAATCTATAAAGTTATTAGTCATTAGTTCTTTTATTAAAATTATTTTTTTATTTAATTTATGAATATTTATCTATTAAATATAATATATTAAAATTATCAATTAAGAGTCATTATATTTTATGATTTTTATTAAGATATATTTTATACATAATAAAAACTTTATATAAAATTTTATTTGACAACAAATATATAATGTTTTTAAAAATTATTCTTAAAAAAATTTTCTTGTTATTAAGATATGATAAAAACTATATAATTAATTTTTTACTTTATATATAAACTTAATGTAATTTTTATTATTTTATAACTAAGTAATAATATTTTTATATTATATATTTATATAATTATTATTTTTATTTTTAAAATATTATTTTATTTATTTATTACTAACATTATTGTCTAGTAATTTTTTATTTATAATGATATTAATAAATAATAGATTCATTAATTTATTAATATAATAAATTAATTCATTAAATTCTATAATCAAATATTACTTATTATTTTATAATATCTTTAATATACTTTAATTGTAGTTTATTTAATTATTTGATTAGATAATTTAATTTTCTTATTAGAAAATATTTATTTATACATAAATAAATATTTTTAACTAGACGATTTATTTTTAAAAATAAATATATTATAATTTAATATTTTATTCGTTAATATTATTCAATATAATTTAATTTATTTTTATTTGCTTAATGTATAAAGTAAAATAATACCTAAATCTCAATTCTATTTTGTTTTATAAAAACAAAATAAGTAAAAATTTATTTTAAAAATATATATAATATATCACTGAATTATTTTATAAAACAAAAATTATTTTAAGGAAAATAAGGTGGATTTTCAATTATTATGTGCAATTGTTGGATTTCTTACTGGTATACTTTTTGGTTGTAGTTTTATCTGGTTAGTTATTGCACAAAAAATAAATAAAAAAGAATCTGAATTACGCGACTTTTATAGTATTCAAGCTGCATATGAAGAAAAAATAAATCACCTTAAATACTGGAAAATTGAGTGTGAAAACCGCGATAAAGAATTAAAATTACAGATGGAGATTAATCGTAATCAAGAAATTGAATTACATAAAGCTATGACACGAATTGAAGATACAAAATTAATCTTTAAAGAAAAACAACAGTTACTATTTAATAACGAACAACGATTAAATGTTCAATTTGAGAATTTAGCAAATCGTATTTTTGAGAAAAATGAACGTCGAGTTTTTGAACAAAATCGCCAAAATTTAATTACACTTTTAACGCCTTTCCGTGAACAATTAGATTGTTTTCGCCGTCATATAAATGAGAGTTTTAATGAAGAATCACGTGAGCGCCATACTTTAGCTCATGAAATTCGTCAACTTCAGAAATTAAATACAGAAATGGCAAAAGAAACAATTAATCTAACTAAAGCTTTAAAAGGTGATAATAAAATTCAAGGAAATTGGGGTGAAACAATTTTATCTCGTATATTAGAAGCTTCTGGATTAAGACAAGGATATGAATTTGAAACACAAGTTAGTATTAATACTCCAAACGGTCGTTATCAACCAGATGTAATTATTCACCTTCCAGAAGGAAGAGATGTTATTATAGATGCTAAAATGTCATTAACAGCTTATGAGCACTATTTTAATAGTGAAGATGAAGAACAACAAACAATAGCATTACGAGGGCATATTAATTCAGTACGCAATCATATAAAAGAGCTTGGACGAAAAGATTATCATCAGTTAAATGGATTAAAATCGTTAGATTATGTATTAATGTTTATCCCTCTTGAGCCTGCTTATTTAATTGCTTTACGTGAAGCACCTGAACTTATTGACGATGGTTTACGAAATAATATTTTAGTTGTTTGTCCTTCAACTTTATTGGTAGCAGTACGTACAATTAATAATTTATGGCGTTATGAACAACAGAGTCAAAATGCGCAAGTAATTGCCGATCGTGCTTCTAAAATATATGATAAAATGCGATTATTTATTGATGATATACAAGTTTTAGGTCAGAGTTTAAATAAGGCACAGTTAAATTATCAATCTGTAATAAAAAAATTAGTGGAAGGAAAAGGTAATCTGATTAGCCAAGTAGAAAGTTTAAAAGAATTAGGAATAGAAGTTAAACGTCCGATTAATACTGCATTTAGTAAACAGGATCATTAAATTATACTTAATAAATATTAGTAAATTATAAATAAATTCATTTAATAGAATTATTATACTTTTTAATTATTTAATTATTAAATAAAGGTAAATATGATAGATTTAACTAAAGAAACAACTGATTTTGGTTTTAATAAAGTAGATAAAAATAAGAAAGCAGCTATGGTTGCTTCTGTTTTTCATTCAGTGGCCAAAAGATATGATTTTATAAATGATCTCATTTCATTAGGGATTCATCGAATTTGGAAACATTTTACAATAGAAGCAAGCGGTGCTCGTTGTGGGCAATATATTTTAGATTTAGCTGGTGGAACTGGAGATTTAACAGTTAAATTTTCAAAAATAGTTGGCGGAAAAGGTAGGGTTATTCTTGTTGACATTAATAGTTCTATGTTAAAAGTTGCTCGCGAAAAACTTCGTAACTCTGGTGTTGTTGGTAATGTTAATTATATTCAGGCTAATGCTGAAGATCTTCCTTTTCCTGATAATTATTTTGATTGTATTACTATTTCTTTTGGTCTACGTAATATTACTGATAAAGATAAAGCACTTAAATCAATGTTCAGGGTATTAAAACCTAATGGTTGTTTATTAATATTAGAATTTTCAAAACCTATTTTTCCAATATTAACTAAAGTTTATGATGCTTATTCTTTTTATGTTTTACCATTAGTTGGTAAAATAATAATTAATGATTCTGATAGTTATCGTTATATGGTTGAATCTATTCGTATGCATCCAGAACAGAATATTTTAAAAAAAATGATAGAGTTAGTTGGTTTTGAACAGGTTTCTTATATTAATATGACTTATGGGATTGTTGCTCTACACAGAGGATTTAAGTTTTAAAATAAATCTTTACTTAATTTAGAGTTATTTTAAAAAATTTACCATTAAACATGAAACAATTCATCTTTATATCTTATATTAAATAAATTTTTATCAAAAAATAAGATTAAAATCAGAAAAAATAAAGTTTATTATGAAAATAATAATAATTAATTTAAAAAATATCTTAATTATTAATGGCTATATTTTTATTCTATAGACTAGACAATAAGATTAACATAATAAATTATTATTTATAATATATAATATATAAAATTTTTAAAATTATTAAGTATTATTCAATTTTATTTATTTAAATTTTTCTATAATCTATCTATTTATATTGCTGATATAATTATAAAAGTAACAAATTAATAAATTAAAAAGTTTAATTTAAATAAATTAATAAATTATTAACTAAATAAAAAATTATATTAAAATATATTTATAAAAAAATAAAAGATATTTTTAATATATTAAGAAATTTATTTTTTAATAAAATTAAAGATAATAATAGATATCATAAAATTTTAAAAATTTTCATTTAAATTGGAGGAAAATATGAGATCAAGAGAAATCAAGCGTCTTTATTTTATTGTTCGAACATTAATAAATTATGGTTTAGATGAGTTAATTCCTAAAATTAAATTTACTTTTCCATTAAGAGTTGGACGCTATTGTTTATTTTGGTTATCAAATAAACATAAAGATAAAGCTATTGGTGAATGTTTACGTTTAGCTTTACAAGATTTAGGTCCAGTTTGGATTAAATTTGGACAGATGTTATCTACTCGTCACGATCTTTTTCCAGCTATAATTTCTACTCAATTAGCATTATTACAAGATAAAGTTAATGGATTTGATGGTCGATTAGCTCGCCGGCAAATTGAAGAATCATTAGGTAGATCTCTTGAAACTTGGTTTGATGATTTTGATGAAGTTCCATTAGCTTCAGCATCAATTGCTCAAGTACATACTGCAAAATTAAAAAAAAATAATAAACAAATTGTAATTAAAGTTATTCGCCCAGATATAATACCTATTATTAAAGATGATATAAGCTTAATGTATCGATTAGCTAAATGGCTTCAACTCTTATTGGATGGCCGACGTTTACGTCCGAGAGAAGTTATTCAAGAGTATGAAAAAACATTAATTAATGAGTTAAATTTATTGCGTGAGGCGGCAAATACAATTCAATTACGACGTAATTTCAAAAATAGTTCTATGCTTTATATTCCAGAAGTTTATACAGATTACTGCCGAGAAAATGTAATGGTTATGGAGCGAATTTATGGTATACCTGTTTCTGATGTTAATGCATTAAATAAACATGGAATTAATATGAAGTTATTGGCTGAGCGAGGTGTTAAGGTATTTTTTACACAAGTTTTTCGTGATAATTTTTTTCATGCTGATATGCATCCTGGTAATATTTTTATTAGTCGAGAGCATCCAAAAGATCCACAATATATTGGTATTGATTGTGGTATTGTAGGTTCTTTAAGCAAAGAAGATAAACGTTACTTAGCAGAAAATTTTATTGCTTTTTTTAATCGAGATTATCGTAAAGTAGCTGAATTACATATTGATTCAGGATGGGTTCCGAAAAATACTAATGTAGAAGATTTTGAATTTGCTATTCGTACAGTCTGTGAACCTATTTTTAAAAAATCATTAATAGAAATTTCTTTTGGGTATGTTTTATTTAATTTATTTAATATCGCACGCTGTTTTAACATGGAAGTTCAGCCTCAATTAGTATTACTTCAAAAAACATTGTTGTATGTTGAAGGATTAGGAAGACAACTTTATCCACAATTAGATTTATGGAAGACAGCTAAACCTTTTCTTGAAGACTGGTTACATCAGCAAATTGGATTAACGGCAATTATTAGTGCATTTAAAAAAAAATCGCCATATTGGATAGAAAAAATACCAGAAATTCCTGATCTTATTTATGGGGTAATTAAGCAACATAAATATTTACAAGATAATTTTGATAAATTTACTTTTGAAATAAAAGGGCAAGAAGTAAGACAAATACAATGTCAATATTTATTTAGAATTGGAATAACTTGTTTGTTATGTGGTACTTTATTTCAAATTTTTGATTTAAAAATTAGTGCTATTAGTTTTATATTTTTCAGTATAATTTTATTCATTATTGGATGGTATCGAATAAATAAAATTGATTAAAATTTATTTTTTAAAAAATGTTTTAAGACTTTTATTTTTATAATGGTTTATTTTAATAAAAGCAATAATTGCTATAACTATATTTAATAGCAATAATAGTTATTTTTTATTAATTATTATTATATTTATAATTAAAAATAGTGTTCACTTGATTTAAATTTTTAAAAATTATCAAAGAGCTTTAAAAATTAATGAGTTATAATTATAGTAAGAATTAATAATAATAATAAAAAAGAAAAATTTTCATTTGGATAATAAAAAATATTTTTGAGAAGTAATAATGACTCAGAAAAAGAAATAACTAAAAATAAAAAATAAAATTAAATATAAATTTTAATTGAAATAGATTTCAGTGTATTATTTTATTGGTTATAATAATGAAATTAAATTTTTTTAATAAAAATTATTTTAAAATATTTATTAAAATAAGTATTGATTAGATATCTATATTGAATTTATTAATTTATAAGATTTAATATGAACTTTTACAAAATTAAAATTTTAGAAATTATAAAAAAAATTAAAAAAAAAGAAAAAACAAAATTTAATATTTTTACTAAAATTTAAATAATTTACAAAACAATTAAAATAATCTATTGAGTTATTAAAAAATATCAACTATCAAATAGTCGTATCGAAGAAGAGTTTGTTAAAGTAAAAGATTTATTAATATTATTTTTAATAAAAATAAAAATATATTATAAATATAAATAAAATATTTATGATAGTTAAATAATATTATTAAAAGTAAAATCTGATTATATATTTTATAGAAAATTTTAATTAAATTAATAATAAAAATTATTATATACCAATCAATAATTGAAAATTATTGATTAACTATTTAATTAAATTATATAAATATATTTTTATAATTTATTTATTATTGAAATGATTTATTTTATAATATACGTTTTAAATGAAATCTAATATTTTATTATTGTATTATTAATTAAGTAATTTCTTATTGTTTTACTTATATGTTCAGATTAATTAATATTAATAATTTTTATATGATTATATTTATATCAATAATAACAATATTTATCTCTATTCTAATTATCTCACACTAATACTTTATATAAATATGAAATATTACTTTATATTACATTTTATTAAAAATATCTTATTTTTTAAGTTTTTAACGTTAATGTTATTTAATTAATATTTATTATAAAAAATAATATTAATTTTTATATTATAATTAAAAATTAATATTATCATTATATTTTTATATTAAACTATAACTTATTAATTAATAAAATTAATATCTAAGTATTATTTTATTATAATTTTAATAAAAATAAAATTTTTTATTATAAAGTTTTAAAAAAATAGATAAATATTTTATCTTAAATAAAATAAAATCAATTAATTAATATTATTTCAATAGCTAAATTATATACATAATATATTTAGAATAGATATTTTATTGCTAATAAATTCATAAAATAATATTAACTAATAATTTTTTATTTAGTAATCATAATTACTATCTTTCTGATTTAATTAATTATTAATTATTCAATTTATTTTAATTATAGATTTTAAATCATCAATAAAATAATTAAATTAATGAAATTTATGTTAGTTAAAAAAATACTTATTGCTTAGATATTTAAATAAAAATAAATTAGCAACGGTTATAAAAAGTAAGAAATTTTTACATAAAACGTTTCTCAAAATTATAAACTAACATTAAATATAATTTTATTATTAGATAGATAATAATTGTAAATAATATCTTTATAATTGATGTAATTATAATGTCTTAGTCATAGGTATTTTAAATAAAATTAATTTAAATTCTATTAATTTCTATATAATAAAAATATATATACTTGAAATTTAAATATTAAAAAAATATATTTTATGCTTAAATTTAAGTTTTAAAATTAATTAAAAAATTTACTAATCATAATAAATTAAAAGTTTTAATAATAATATTTATATAAAAATTTATAACAAAGTTATAAAAAGTTAAAAAGTAGAAATATATAATGAAATATCGCGACCTCAGAGATTTTATATTATTCTTAGAAAAGAAAAAAGAACTTAAACGAATTAGTTATGAAGTTGATCCTTGTTTAGAAATGACAGAAATAGCAGATAGAACTTTGCGAGCGCGAGGACCAGCACTATTATTTGAAAATCCTAAAGGTTTTGTTATGCCAGTTTTATGTAATTTATTTGGTACTATTGAGCGTGTAGCAATGGGAATGTGTAAAGAAAATATTCATGCATTACATGAAATTGGGAAGTTATTATCTTTTCTAAAGGAACCAGATCCACCTAATGGATTCGCTGATTTAATTAATAAATTACCAAGATTTAAACAAATTTTTAATATGCCAACAAAAAGGTTAAAGTCAACTTTTTGTCAAGAACAAATTTGGAAAGGAAATGATGTTGATTTATTTCGTTTTCCTATAATGCGTTGTTGGCCAGAAGATGTAGCTCCATTAATAACATGGGGGATAACGATTACTCAAGGACCTCATAAGGCAATACAAAATTTAGGAATCTATCGTCAACAATTATTAACAAAAAATAAGTTGATTATGCGTTGGTTTTCTCAACGAGGTGGGGCATTAGATTTTCAAGAGTGGTCCGATAAATATCCTTCTAAACCTTTTCCTATCGCAGTTGCTTTAGGAGCTGATCCAGCTACAATTTTAGCTGCAGTAACTCCTATTCCAGATACACTTTCTGAATATGCATTTGCTGGGTTATTACGTGGACATCGTTCAGAAGTTGTAAAATGTATTTCTAATAATCTTGAAGTTCCAGCTAGCGCAGAAATTATTCTAGAAGGCTATATTGATCCTGAAGAATTTGCAATAGAAGGACCTTATGGAGATCATACGGGTTATTATAATGAAATTGATAAATTTCCTGTATTTACTGTTACGCATATTACTCAACGTAATGATGCTATTTATCATTCAACTTATACTGGTCGTTATCCTGATGAACCGAGTATTTTAGCTATTGCTTTAAATGAAGTTTTAATTCCTATATTACAAAAACAATTTCCAGAAATTATTGATTTTTATTTGCCTCCTGAAGGGTGTTCTTATCGGTTAGCTATTGTAACAATAAAAAAACAATATCCTGGTCATGCTAAACATATTATGTTTGGAGTTTGGTCTTATTTAAGGCAATTTATGTATACAAAATTTATTATTGTATGTGATGAAGATATTAATGCTCGTGATTGGAATGATGTTATTTGGGCAATAACAACTAGAATAGATCCAGCAAGAGATACTGTTATAATAAAAAATACCCCAATAGATTATCTTGATTTTGCATCACCTATTTCAGGTTTAGGATCAAAAATGGGATTTGACGCAACTAATAAATGGCATGGTGAAACACAAAGAGAATGGGGGCGTCCAGTAATTATGACAGAAAAAATAAAAAAACGAATAGATAAAATTTGGCATAAATTGGATATCTTAAAATCATGTGAGGATATAAATGACGATATTAAGTTGTAAGGTGATTTCTATTGAAACTATCACTGATACAGTTTATCGTGTTCGATTATTACCTGAAGGTCAATTTTCATTTCGTGCCGGCCAATATTTAATGATTATTATGAATGAATATAATAAGTGTTCGTTTTCATTAGCTTCAATTCCTTCAGAAAAAAAAATAATTGAGCTTCATATTGGTGGATCAAAATTTAATTTTTATACTATGGAAGTAATGAAATATATTTTCACACAGAACAATATTAATATTGATATACCTCATGGTAAAGCTTGGTTTCGAGAAAAAAGTAAAAAAACAATAATTCTTATTGCTGGAGGAACAGGATTTTCTTATATTCGTGCTATTTTATATGCAGCATTAGAAGAAAATTCTGACAGAGATATTACTTTATATTGGGGTGGGAAAAGATTAAAAGACTTATATGATTTAGTTGAATTACAAAATCTTTCAAAACGTTATCAAAATATAAAAATTATTCCTGTTATTGAATATTATGAATCAAATTGGCGTGGACGTACAGGTACAGTTTTAAGTGCTGTACTAGATGATTTTACTTCTCTTACAAAATATGAAATTTATATCGCTGGATGTTTTGAAATGGTTAAAATAGCTAAGGATCGTTTTTGTAGTGAAAAAAATATTAATCTTAAATATCTTTATGGCGATGCATTTGAATTCATTTGAATATAGTAACATAATAAAATATTTTATTTTATGTCTTTTAGATAAGGAAGCATAACATAATAATTTCATCTTATAATACATTGGATTATATCAAATTTTATTTTTTATTTTTATTTTTTATCTTTTAGAATAAATTTACTAATAATATTGATATAGAATTAATATGATATTTAATAATAATATCTAATTTTTAATATAAATTAAAATGTAAAATGATATTAAAGATTAAATTTAAATGTATTAGATTAATTAAATTTTTATAAAATAAAAAATTAATAATATTAATTAATTATAATTAGATTATGATTATTATTTTATAATATAAAAATATATTGTATATATCATATTTTTAATAAAAATAATATTTATATATTTATGATATACAATAATAACATTTTGCGATTTTATTTAATATTTATATAAATCAATTATAGATATAGTTAAATATTATTATAAAATAATAAATTAAAATATAAATTAATAATATAGTAATTACTTTGAAAAATATTATATTTTTATTATAATATTTATTAGATAATATATATTATAAATATATATTATCAATATTATTTTATTTTTATCAAAAACAATAATTACTTATTTTAATAATTATATTTTTAATAAATTTCATTTTTATTAAAATTAATTTTATAATATAAATAATTTACTTATTTTTATTTAAAAATAAAATATTTAATTAAATATGATAGTATCATGTTTAATTTTTCTATTATATTATACATTTTATTTCTTAAATATATTAATTATATTTTATATGATAATTATTTTATGGTTACTTTGTCTATGTTTTATTATTTATAATAACAAAGTATAATACATCTATAAAATAAATTTTTTATTAAAAATATAAATAAATTAAATAATATTAAAAACAAATTATTATAAAATTTTTCTTTCTTCATAATTTAAATTATGCATGATTATATTTTATCTTTATTTTATAATAAATGTTTATAAAAAGAATTATTTATTAATATTTATAAAAAATAAATTTTATTTTTATATTATATAATAATATTAATAATAAATATTATTATCATTATTTATAAAAAATAAAATTAAAATATGATATGTAATTTTTTTTAAAAATAAATATATTGATATATTTTATAATAAAAATTCTATTTAATTTATTTAAATATAAATACTTAAATAATATCATAATAATTATTTAGTATATTTTTTTATTTTTTTTTAAATAAGTTAAATTATTAAAGGTTGATTAAAATTTATAAAATATTTTTTATTTAATAAATGTTAAATTTTTAAAAATATAGTAAAATTCTCATAAATAGTATTTAATATATTATTAATCTAACTATACAAAATTATTTATTAAATAATAAAAATAATTATTAAAATAGATTATTTTATAAAAATATATTAAAATATAATTTTTGATATTATTATTTTAAAAATATTAAAAAACTTACTAATAATTTACATAATTTAACTAAATCTAAAATTAAATTTAATCCTTAAATCTTAATATTATAATTAGATTCTCAAGGAACAACTCATGCATTTTCGAGAAATAATCCGAATTATTGGACTGCTTATTATTTTATTTTCTGTTACTATGATTATTCCATGGATAGTAGGATTAATTTATCACGATGTAGGTAAAAACGTTTTTAGTCAAACTTTTATCACTACATTAATTATAGGTTTATTATTATGGATACCAAATAAAAATAATCAATATGATCTAAAACCTAAAGAAGGTTTTCTGATTGTTAGTCTTTTTTGGACCGTATTGGGTAGTATTGGGTCATTACCTTTTATTTTTTCTGATCAACTAAATCTTTCTACTACCGATGCTTTTTTTGAATCTTTTTCTGGTTTAACAACGACTGGAGCAACTATTTTAATTGAATTAGATACTTTACCAAAAGGAATACTATTTTATCGACAAATGTTACAATGGTTTGGTGGAATGGGAATTATTGTTTTAGCAGTAGCTATATTACCTTTATTAGGTGTAGGTGGTATGCAACTTTATCGAGCAGAAATGCCTGGACCACTTAAAGATAACAAAATGTGCCCAAGAATTGCAGAAACAGCAAAAACACTTTGGTTAATTTATATTTTACTTACAATAGTATGTGCAATAGTATTATGGGGTGCTGGTATGAATGTTTTTGATGCTATATCTCATAGTTTCTCTATCGTGTCTATCGGTGGATTTTCAACTCATGAACAAAATATTGGTTATTTTAATAGTCCTGTTATTAATATAATAATTGCTATTTTTTTATTAATTTCTGGATGTAATTTTTGTCTTCATTTTGCTGTTTTATCAGGTCGTAGTTTAATGATTTATTGGCATGATTATGAATTTAGAGTATTTATTAGTTTTCAATTAGTGTTAATAGTTATTTGTACATTAATGCTTTTATATTATTCTGTTTATGAATCATTACTACAAACACTTGATCAAACTTTTTTTCAAGTTGTCTCTGTAGTAACAACCGCTGGTTTTAGTACTGATGGATTTGCTAATTGGCCACTTTTTTTGCCAATATTATTACTTTATGCTACTTTTATAGGAGGATGTGCTGGATCAACCGGAGGTGGATTAAAAGTTATTCGAATTTTATTATTATTTTTACAGGGTTCACGAGAATTAAAACGGTTGGTTCATCCGAATGCTGTTTATACGATAAAATTAGGCTCTATGGCATTACCTGAGCGTATTATTGAAGCTGTTTGGGGTTTTTTTTCTGCTTATGCATTAGTTTTTATTATAAGTTTATTATTATTAATTGCTACTGGTGTAGATGAATTTTCTGCATTTTCTTCAATTGCAGCAACATTAAATAATTTAGGTTCAGGATTAGGATCAGTAGCTGAAAATTTTAGTACTATGAATACATTTGGAAAATGGATTTTAATAGCCACTATGTTATTTGGCCGATTAGAAATTTTTACTTTACTTGTTCTTTTCACGCCAACTTTTTGGCGAGAATAATTATTTATTTAACTTATGGGTAACATATTATGAATTATTTGTTACTTTATTCTAGCGAAAATGGTCAGACTAAAAAAATAACACTTAAAATTGCTGAATATTTATGTAAAGAAGGTAAGAAATGTGATGTAATAAATTTAAATATGAAGAAAAATTTAAATCTTTCTATTTATAAAAAAGTATTAGTTGGTGCTTCAGTACGTTATGGTCATTTCAATTCTAAAGTATTAAATTTTGCACAAAATTATACAAAAGAGTTAAATACAATGCCAAGTGTATTTTTTGCAGTTAATTTAACAGCAAGAAAAAAAGGTAAAGATACACCTGAAACAAATGTTTATATAAGCAAATTTTTAGCTAAAACTATGTGGCGGCCAACTATTATTAATGTATTTGCCGGGGCACTTTTTTATAAAAATTATAACTGGTTTGATCGTATCATGATCCAATTTATTATGAAAATAACAAGCGGAGAAACAAACATAAATAAAGAAATTGAATATACTGATTGGAAAAAAGTTGAATGTTTTGCACGTGAATTTAATGCTCTTAAGTAAAATTTAATTAAGATTAGTAGTTTTATTTTATTAAAAAATCTAAAATTTATAAATTATTATGCATGTAAACTAATTTAAAAAAATTATTTATAATTTGCTCTGATTATAGTTATTAATATAAATAAAATAAATTGACATTAATTTTATTAACTTAGAATAAAAATAATTATTTGATTTTATATTAATTAGCAATTAATAAGATAATTTATATTAATTTAACAAGATATTTTAAAATTTAAAAACTTAAGTTTAAATATTAAGCGTTAAGATTATAATTTATTCAAAATAAATAAATTATTTAATTAAAAAATAAAACATAATATACTCTTTCATTGAAAGAAACATAATATATATGTACAAATATTTTTGTATAAAGAATTTTAAAAATTTTAATTTCTCTACATTTATAAATAAGTTAATATTATTTTTAATTTAAAGATTATTGTATAGATAGACATTTAGTTATAATAAATAGATTATATTTATACATAATATTAAAGTATTAAATAAACGAACTCAGAAAATATAGTTATCAAAAACATATTTAAAATATTTTAATAAAGTAAAGTAACATAGAAGATAGATTTTTAGTTAATAAAATATAAATATCTTTAGTAAAAAAATTAAAATTAAAATTATCATTAAAAAGTAATATAAAAAAACTATCTAATATATAATCTAATAACTTATTGTATATAATAAATTATTAAAATTTTATTCTAGAAATTAAATATTTACTTTATAGATTTATAAAGATAAATTTATTATATTTGGTAAATGGAAGTTATTTAATATCATTTTATATAATGCATTAGTAATTATTATTCATAAGATTAATCATATAAAAGAGTTATAGATAAACTAATTGATTTAATAAAAGAAAGATTAAAAAATAAATAATATTAATTAAAAGATTAAATTAATTTATTTTTAAAAATTAAAAAATAAATTTATGTATAAGTAAGTATAAAATTAATTAAATATTAAAAATATCTAATTATTTTAAAATAATTAGATAAATAATAATTTTTATAAATTTATTTTTGAGCGATTAGAATACTTTTATTTATCAATCTTCCTATTTATATAGGCATGAAATAAAACTCTTAATATTGAGAGATATATGTATTGTTATCATAAAAATAATAGATTAAATACTAATACCTTTTATAAAAATCAAATATTTTAAATATTAAGAAAACTTTTAAAGTTAAAATAGCTAAGAGATTTTTTTAAAAACAATTATTTTAAAATATAATAACTTATTATTATTTTACTATAAGTAAAAAATTTAACTAAACTAAATTATATATAAATTATTGCATTAATAATAAAAATATTATTTTTTTACTAAAAACACTTTTTTTAAAATTAATTATAGAAAATAAGATAAAAATCTTTTAAGATTATTAGAAATAATAATATTTTTACAAGTAAAGATAAAATAATTAAAATAGATAATCAAATATAAATAGTTTATATTCATAATTAATATTAATTGTTGAAATAACAATCATTTTTATACTAAAATTATTAAATTATTTTCTGTAAATATTATATTTTTATTATAATAAAAATTTATTATTTTCTTATAATAAAAAATTATATGATATATTTATTTAATAAGTAAAAATTAATTAATGAAGATTTCAGAGGTAGATATTAAGTTTTAAGTTAATATTTTAATGGATAAGTAATTATTAATTCTATAAAAATTGATACAAATGATTAAGTAAATAATACTAATTTATTTTAAAAAATTTTATTTAAAAATAAGTTAAAAACTTTATTATAATTTATAAAAAATTGTATTTTAATTTATTTAGATTAAAATCTATTTAAATTTAAAGTTAAATATAATATAATAATTTATTTTAAAATTTTATTAAAAATAAAGTATTTTAAAAATATAAAAATAAAGATATATGGTATAATATTATCGTAATGATAAAAGATTTAATTAATCAATAATTTTATGAGAAATTTTTTGATTTAAAGTATTAGTAAATCAAATCATAGGTATGATTATAATAGTTATAAATATAAATATTCTAAATAATATTTTATTATTTTATGCTAAATATTAATGTTAATTTATATAGAATAAATAGAAAAATTTAACATTTAAACAGCGATTTCTACATGATGATAATCTTAAAGCAATATTTTTTAATATTTTATTATAATAGCATAAAAATATAATTTTATCTAATAAGAGTATATATTTAGTAATTTAATCTATCAAGTAAATATGAAAATATAAGTCTTAATTTGATTTTTTTGAATGGACAGTATAAATATATATATAAAATAAATATTAGTGATTCATTTATTTTAAATAAATTGTCAATTTATAAATAGACGAAATATATTTCAGAAGTAATAAGTAATAAATATCACAAATTTATATTAATAATTATTTTTATTATTTTAATATTTATTTATTATATTTTTATTTCTAATTTATTAAATAAATATGAGTTTAATTTGTTATTTATATGAAATAAAATTCACTATACTAATTTATAATTTAAAATATTATCAAAATAGTTTAATTTATATATATTATAAATAAAGGATATAAATTAAAGAAGTTATTTCTAATACAAAAAATTTTAAATGGATAAAATAGTTAATATATAATTTTTATGTTAATAAAAGTATATTTTATTATATTAAGTAAAATTCTTATCTTAAGATAAGAATTAATACTATAAGTTTTATTTAACTTATATTAGAAATAAAAAACAAAAAATAATTTATTTATAATTTTTTATGTAAATAAAATATATATTTTATTAGATATAATTATAATTAAAATTATATGTGAATTATTACTATCAATATTAATGTGTAGTTTTTTTAATTTAAGTATAAGAAGACTAATATATTTTAACTTAAAATTAATGAAAAATTTTAATAAAATTAAATGGTGCGGTAGTTCAGTTGGTTAGAATATCGGCCTGTCACGCCGGGGGTCGCGGGTTCGAGTCCCGTTCGCACCGCCAATAATATCAAAAATATAAGTTCTATTAAAAATATTATATTGTTTTATTATTTAAAAAAAATAATTTATCAAAAATATAAATATTTTAAAGATATTTAATTTTTATTTTCTTTAATTTTAAAATATAATTATACCATTAAATTAATGATTATTTATCATATATTTTTATAAAGTAAAATAATAATTATTTAATCATTAATAATCATTTAAGGTGGTAAATAAAATTTGTTCTTTTCGTTATATCGCCGATCAGCCGACAAAGCGTATTTTATTTGTATCTGAATATACGCTTAATAATAATATATCTATTAAGATGTTAATATTTTCAGAAAGTAATGAATTAAATATTGTTTCATGGAATATTTATAAACAACAACGTCCTAATTGGCGTTCACTTTTAAATAAATTAGTTATAGATAATCATTTAATTTTATTACAAGAAGCACAAACTTCACCTAAACTTCTTGAATTTATCATATTTAAAGATTTAATTGCTGATCAAGTTCCAGCGATTATTTTCTCTCAATATATTTCTGGAGTAATGACATTAGCAAAATCTCATCCAATTTACTGTTATCCATTGCAGGAAAAAGAACCGTTACTTCGTTTATCAAAATCAGCATTAATTACCGTTTATCGTATACATAATAATAAAAATTTAATGATTATTAATATCCATGCTGTTAATTTTAGTTTTGGTGTTGATATTTATAATCGTCAATTATATAATATAGGAGAGTATATTAAAAGACATCAAGGTCCTGTAATTTTTGCTGGAGATTTTAACACTTGGAGTCGACGACGCATAAATATACTTAAACATTTTATATATAATTTACAAATGAAAGAAGTTAACTTTGATACTGATGAACGTACTATAATTTTTGGGTATCCATTAGATTATGTTTTTTATCGAAATTTAACTCTTCTCGACACAAAAGTAATTAAAACAGAATCTTCCGACCATAATCCTATTTCTGTTAAATTTACTATTAAATAATTTTAATAAAGTTATACGTTAATTTGATATTTTTATATTAAATATTATTTAAAAATTCTGTTGTTTTAATCTTGATTAAAAAATTAATTTTATTAATATATTTTTTAATAAATAGTAAATATTTAATAAATATATAATTTGAATAATTTTTATTATAAAATAAAATTTAATATAATATCATTAAAAATTCTCATTTTATGATTACAAAATTATAAATAAGATAATAATAATTAATATAATTTGTAAAAATAGAATTTTATATTTTAGTTTACTTGTTATTTTATTGTTTATTTCATAACGTATAGTAATTTGATAATAAAGTATTATTAACAATAATGTAATATTTACAAATGAGCATCATAATATTTAAGATATTTAAATTTATAAAAATTATATTAATTAACGAGTATTCTGATTTTTTTGTTAAAAGTAAAATATATATTAAGATATATAATATTAATTAATAAAATAGCAATGTATTTAATCAAATAATATTAATGACTTTAAAATAATTTTTTGTTTTTTTAATTTTACTTAAGATAATAAAAAATTATATTAATATCATAAAAGTGAATATAATGATTAATATCAAAGCATAATAATTTCTTATATTTTATTAAATATAAAATTGTAATATTGTAAAAAATTAAAAATTAATAAAATATGTTCTTTATTTTATTAGTTGAAAATAAATAATATAGTAATATTATTAATAATAATTATCAAAATAATATTAATTACTTTAATAAATAATAATTAATATATTTAAAAAAAAAGAATAAGATATTGTTGTTATGAAATTTTATTTCATTAAATTAATTTAAATATTCTTTTTTAAATAAAGCATATATTTTAATTTATAATCTGAATTTTTAATTAATTAAAAACATAATTATTTAATGTATTAAAAAATAAAATATTTATAAAAAATATATTTAATAGAAATTTTTTTTAAAATACTACAAAATTATTCAATTAATTATATTTTTAATATGATACATAAATAAAATAATGAATATTATTACTTTAATAGTTATAATTTTTACTTTTTTTAAAAAAAAAATATTTTAACATAGATAATATTTATTTGATATTAAGTACGTTTAATTAAAATAAAAAAATAATAACCGTTATCGTAGATAAATTTAATTAAAAAATTAAAAATAACGATTGAGTAGTTTTTGTTAAAAATTATTATTAATTTAATTTATTAAAATTAACATTGATTTTAATTTATAAATATCAATTAAAATTTATAAATTATAATATATACATATTATTTAATAATATTTAATGTACTTAATATTAAATATTATGAACTATATTTATATATATAAATTCAAGTTTGTAACAATTATAATTTAATTTTATTATGATTTTAATCATATTTTATAATTTATTTTTTTTTAAAATTATTAAATACCTAAGAAGAGATTAAAGAATATTAAATTAAAATCTTTAAAAATTATTATTATCATTTTAAAAATTATTACTTATATTAATAGAATTTTTTTTAAATAAATATATAAATAATTTTAATTAATTAATCTTATTATATATATTAAAAATAATTTAATAAATTTATTAATTAAGTATAATATAATAAAATTAAAATATATTTATATATATTGTAACTGATAATAAAATTATACATAATTTATTGTTAATTAAAAAATACTTTGTTAATTAAATATTTTAACTTATCAATTTATTATCTAATAAATAATTTTATTATATAACTTATAAATCTCTATTTTATCAATAAAGAAATTTAATTTAATTTTATTATATTTATTTTTTAACTTTTTAATAATAATTCATATCTATTATGAATTACCATCATCATAAAGTAAATTATAACGTAATAAGTAAATCTTATAGGTAAATTAAGGTGTATAAATTAACGATAATGTTATTAATAGTGTTTTTTTGGTTACAGTATTCACTATGGTTTGGTAAAAATGGTATTCATGACTACTTAAGTATAAAAAATCAAGTTATATCGTTAAATATATTAAATATGAGAGCTAAAAAGCGTAATGAATATTTATTCACTGAAATAAATGACTTAAATAATGGAAGTGAAGCTATTGAGGAACGAGCTCGTCTTGAACTTGGTATGATTATACCTGGAGAATCTTTTTATCGAATAATTAATGAGAATTCTTTTCTTGATCATAAGTAAAATTTAAATAAAAAATAACTTATTTAACTATAAAATTATTTAAATATTAAATTAAAATTTATTACAATTTATAAAAACAATTTAAAATAATGAATAAATTTATATCTAAACATAAAACTCAGATTGTTGCTTTAATACCTGCTGCTGGTATTGGTAGTCGTATGAAGGCTGATTGTCCAAAACAATATCTAAAAATAGCTGGAAAAACAATTATTGAGCATACAATATCTGCTTTACTTAAGCAGCCAAGAATTTCTAAAATTATTATTTCATTAAATAAAAATGATATTTTTTTTAATCAATTAGCTATTTCTAAAAATAAAATAATTAAAACAGTGATTGGTGGTAATCAAAGAGCTAATTCAGTTTTAATTGGATTAAATTATTTATCAGATAATTTACAGTTAGATTCATGTTGGGTTTTAATTCATGATTCAACTAGACCTTGTTTACATCAATCTGATTTAAATAATATTATTTGTTTTATTGATAATAATAAATTTTCGTATGGTGGTATTTTAGCAATGAAAGTAAGAGATACTATAAAACAGTCATTTAAAGGAAAAATAGATATCAGTCATACTATTGAACGAAATGAACTTTGGCTTGCATTAACTCCACAATTTTTTCCTTTAGAATTAATTAAAAACTGTTTAACTCAAGCATTAACAAAAAAAGCAATAATTACTGATGAGGCTTCAGCAGTTGAATATTGTGGTTATCATCCTCGATTATTGGAAGGTAGGGTTGATAATTTAAAAGTTACTCATCCAGAGGATTTGATGTTAGTAGAGTTTTACCTTTCTCATATTTTATAAACCTATTATTAAAGAGATATTATTTATGCGGATTGGACATGGATTTGATGTACATAAATTTAGTGGAAATGGACCAATTATAATTTGTGGAATAAAAATTCCTTATAAACAAGGATTAATAGCGCATTCTGATGGTGATGTTGCTTTACATGCATTGATTGATTCATTACTTGGTGCAGCATCATTAGGTGATATTGGTAAATTTTTTCCTGATACAAATCCAATTTTTAAAAATGCAAATAGCAGAAATTTGTTACGTAATGCTTATTCTCATGTGCTAAAAAAAGGATATTTCATAAATAATATTGACATTACAATAATTGCTCAAGTTCCAAAAATATTACCATATATTGAAGATATGCATAAAAATATAACAAATGATCTTTGTTGCAATATTGATGATGTAAATATTAAAGTTACAACAACAGAAAAACTCGGATTTATTGGTAGAAAAGAAGGCATTGCTTGTGAAGCAGTAGTTTTATTAAAAAATAAAAGTTGATGATAATAATAATTATATCAAATAAGTTATAAGCTAATAATAAATAAATAATAAATTAATTTTTAGAAATTTTTTTGTTCAGCGAAATCTTTTATTTTTAATTAAAATATAGAGTTTAATATTTAATAATTTATATTTAAAAACTATAAAATTATATTCAACATTTAAATAATTATTTAAATTTTTATATTTTTTATGTAGTATTAATTATTTTAGATTAAAGTATTAATAACAATGATAGTGATTAATCAATAGTTTTTTCATTTTAAAAACAAAGAAGATCTAAATTTTAATTAATTCTATTAAACTGATGATAAAATTTTTAAAACAATAAAAATTTAAACTATATTTTTTAATATAAAATTTAATTTTAGTTTAATTATTTAATAAATTATTAACTACTCTGAATTTAAAAAAATTTATAGAATATTATGATATTATTATTAATATTTACTAAATTATTTTAATTATAAAAATTTTAATTATTCAATCAATAAATTTATAAAAACTAAATTTTTAATAAGAAATAAATTTAAATTAATAAATATAGTTTTAGATCTATAAAATCTAAATAATAGCATTATTATATAATAAAAAGTTAGATACTTAATCTTATTAATATTAAATTTTTTTAAAAATATTAAAAATTTTTTTATTGTAACTTTATGTGTTTTATTGTTACTTAATGATATTATTACTATAAATTAGTTATTATGTACCATTAAACATATAAAACAACAAAATAGAATAATATTAAAATATTTCTAAGTAATGATAATTGTATAATGGTAATTGATATTAAAATATTTGTTATTCAAATGTATAAATATTGTTTTGTTTAAAATGTTGCTGCTAATAAAAATAAAAATAGAGCATTAAATAAATTAATAATTAATAAAGAATTCCAAATAATTAAAATAACTAATAGAGATATTTCTGTATAAGGAATTCTAATAGATTTGTATTTATTTAAGTATTAATTAATTTATTCAACATATCTTAAAATTATTACTTTTAAATATTTATATTTTTTAATTTTATTAAATAACGAAATAAATTATAAAACAGCAGTAAAGATAATTTGTTGTTTATTAAAATTTTTTTTAGAAAATAGCATTAAGATTATGTAATATTCTTAATATTAATATTAATATTTTAATATTTTTTATAAGAAATTAAAGATTATAAAGTAATGCGCTGTATGATAATCTCATTATATAATTTAATAAATTTATTTATTTAAAAATTTAATTAGATCTATGTTTTATTAATTATAATTTATTGAAAATATATGATACTGATTAAAATACAAATTTTACTATAGTAATAATTTAATATATTTTATCATATTTTAAAATGAATTTAATCACTTATAAAAATAAATAGTTATTAAAAATTTATTATTAAAATAGAGGCAAATTAGGAATGCTAAAGCGGTCAATGAGAGATTTATTGACAAAACTGCGTCATCAAGGAATCAAAGATGAGGGACTATTAGCAGCTATTGCAAAAGTTCCTCGTGAACATTTTGTTGATGAAGCACTTTCACATAAAGCTTATGAAAATATTCCTTTACCTATAGGGTTTTATCAGACTATTTCACAACCTTATATTGTCGCTCGTATGACAGAATTACTTGAACTTTCTCCTACTGATCATATATTAGATATTGGTACTGGATCAGGTTATCAAACTGCTATTTTAGCTCATCTTGTTGCGTTTGTTTTTTCAGTAGAACGTATTAAAGGATTGCAATGGAATGCAAAACGTAGATTAAAGCAACTTGATTTGCATAATATTTTTACGCGTCATGGAGATGGATGGATGGGATGGGCTTCTAAAGGTCCTTTTGATGGAATAATTGTTACAGCAGCACCAGTAGAACTTCCCTTTATGTTATTTGAACAATTGAAAGATGGTGGTCGAATAGTATTACCTATCGGTGAAAAAAAACAAATGCTAAAAGTAATAAAACGTCAAGGTAATGATTTTCATTCTATAACGATAGAGCCGGTTCGATTTGTTCCTTTAATCCTTGGAAGTTTAGCATGAAATAGATAACATTTTAACAAAAGATAATTTAAAATTTTATTAATCTTTACCTTGAAAAATATTATTATTAATAATTTTATTACTTGAAATAAATTATTATTTTTTATTTAAAAAATTTATTATTGGAGAAGAAATGTGAATTTTAATATTATAAAATTTACGGTTCGATGGGTAATTATTTATATAATAATAATTTTAATGTTAATTGGATGTTCAACATTATATCATTCAGTAGCGCCAATTAATAATATTAATGATAGTAATTATCAAATTAATACTTATTCTCCTATCAATGCATTATCAAAAAATATATTAATATCATCTTCTCCTAAAAATATTTCCATTAACAATCAAAATAGTTGTATAAATAAGTTTATATATCAGCCATTTAGTTTAAAACATAAAATTAATATAAATGATCATATAATTTATAATCGAAATTATAATAATATAGAAAAAGGAACTTATAGTGGTAATATTTATACTGTCAAACAAGGTGATACATTATTTTATATTTCATGGATAACAGGATTTAATTATCGTGATTTAGCAGAGCGTAATAAAATTATAGAACCTTATAACTTAAATGTTGGGCAAATACTTAATATGACTAATGATTCTATTAATTCAAAAATGATAATTAATAATTATGTTACAAATAAAAATAATAGAAATATTAATTCTAAAGTAACTAATGAATATCCTTCCTCTGTTAATAAAAAAAATTCAAAAAAAATATCATCAAAAACATATGAATTATTAACACTTTCTACATCACCACAAAAAACAGCATTTTTAAATTTAAATAATAACAAAATAATAAATATAGTATGGCCGACTAATGGAAAGGTGATTGAAGTTTTTTCTGATTTGCAAGGTGGAAATAAAGGTATTGATATTTCTGGATCTCACGGTCAGTCTATTTTTGCAACTGCAAAAGGAAAAGTAGTTTATTCTGGAAATGCGTTACGTGGATATGGAAATCTTATAATAATAAAGCATAATGATGATTATTTGAGTGCTTATGCTCACAATGATACTATATTAGTTCGTGAACAACAGCTAGTTCAAGCAGGGCAAAAAATTGCTACTATGGGTAGTACTGATACAAGTTCGGTAAAATTACATTTTGAAATTCGTTATAAAGGAAAATCAGTAAATCCACTACTTTATCTTTCACAACGATAGTTTAAATAAAAACATAAATATAGAAATTTTCTACAAAAAAATCATTAAAAAATTCTTAAATCTAACGTAAAATAATAATTTAAAATTTATTTAGAGAAATAATTAATATATTTTAAATTAAATTTAAATTTAATTCGATAAAATTAGATGTTAATTTATTTTAATAGTTAAATAATAAGTATTTTGTTAAAGTTATATTATGCAAATAAAGATAGAATATTAATATAGTATATATGGTTATAATTAATTTATATTTAATATAATATTCTTATTATATTAATCATACTATTTTATAGTATATTTACTGAAAAATAATCTTAAAATTAATTTAAGATTTAAAATTAATATGTATAATATATTTTAATATAAGTGAACTATTAAAATTAATTTATCAATTAATTCATTTATATATAATAAATAATATAAGAAGATAAATCATTAGTATAATATAATTAATATTATACTTTAATATTTTACTTTATTTTTTTATAAAAATAATAAAGTTTTTATTTAATTAAGAATTTAATCTTATTAAGCAAAACTTAACTAAATATTAAATTTTTTATAGATTTATAAAGATTATTTTTATTTTAATATAAAATATTACAGATTTTATTATAAGTAAAATTTTGTAAGATTGTAATTAATATAATAAAATATCAAGATAATTATCTTTTTTATTAAAAATATTTTTATATAACAATATTATTTATGTTTTTAACTTAAAAATTAAATAAATATATAAAATAATAGTTAATACAATCTGACTAAATTTATTTATACATATTGTAATATTTCATTAATTAAAAATATTGAACTTTTTAAATAATTTTATATAATAGAATTGTATTATTATTTTTATACCTATAAATAAACTCTAGTATTTTTATAAGTATTAATGCTTTATAAAAAGTTTATTTTTTAATGTTTTAATTATAATAAAAATATTTTTTAATATTTTATTAATTGTATTTATTCTTAATTTTATTAACAAACAAAATTAAGAATATTTTAATTAAATTATTTATATATTTATTAATTATAATTATTTCTTAAACTAACTAAAAGTAATTTATAAGTTAATAAAATTACAAATATTAAAAATAAAAATTTTTTGTAAAAAGAATTATTAAATTGAAAAAATAAAAATAATTTACAAAAAATTACTTAAATTAAATTAGTTAATTAGTAAATTATTTTTTGTTAATATTAATATAAACTTTAATTAGAAATAAAAAATATGATAATTAAATATATAAACTAAATATCATTAAATAGTAATAAATAAATATTTATTTAAAAGTTAAAATAAATTTTTACAAAAAATACTAATTTGGTATTATTTTAATAATACAATTAATATTTAATAATAACTTTAAGAAATTTAAAGATTTACTTAAATCATTTTATATTGTTGATTATATTTTTTAAAGATCATATTAATAATGATATTTATATTATTAAAAAATATTAATTTATTAAATATTTTTTAATAATTTTTATTTAAAAGAATATTAATAATTTTAAATATTTAATCTTTTAGTTTGCCAACGTTTAGAACGCCATCTCCAAGCATTAGTTATACCTCTTAACCATTCATCACATAAAAATCCGAGCCAGATTCCTAGTAATCCCATTTCCATCTTTAAACCTAAAAAATAACTAATTGGAATCGCAATACCCCACATAGAAATAAGTGCTGTACAAAAAGGAAAACGAGCATCTCCAGTAGCACGTAATGCATTCACCATGACAACATTTAGTGTTATAGCAGGTTCTAGAAAAATAGAGAGTAAGAAAAGTGGAAGTAATAATTTTATTATATCGTGATCTTCAGTAATTATTTCTAATAAAGGTATACGAAATAACCAAAAACAAAACACAATACAAATAGTAATAAAAAATCCCCATTTTAAACTTTTAAACCCTCTCCGATAGGCATCTTCAAAACGCTTAGCTCCAATTAAATGACCAATCATAATTTCATTACCAATACTAATAGAAATACCAAATAACATGATAAATAATGAGAGTTGAAAATAAAGGGTTTGAGCAGCAAGCGGAGTTTCTCCCATTAAACCAATAAAAGCAGAAGCAACCATATAATGTAAAATCCAAGCTAAATTTTCACCTGCCGATGGAAGTCCAATATGTAATATGTTATTCAACATACATTTTGACCAACGAAATAGTAAAATTGGAACAAATTTAACTCTCAAACTCTTGAATAATAATAAAAAAAGTAGTATTATAGCAACTATACGACCAATAGCAGTAGACCAAGCAACACCAGTTAGGCCATATTGCGGTAAACCAAAAAAAACATATAAAACTATCATATTACCAAAAATAGTAATTATATTAGCAATAAATGTTACCCACATCGCTGGTTGTGATTTTCCATAAACACGCAAACAAACTGCTAATATAATTGAAATCCCTTCTGGTATTAAACATAAACCAAGAATATGTAGATAAGCATAACCATAATCTAATAGATGTATTGGTGTATTCATAATATCAAGTATTTTATAGCCAAATAACAAGATAATAGAAGCACTAAAAAAACCTAATAAAAAGTTAAAAGCAATTGCGATATGAATAGCTTGACTAGCTTTTTCTTTTTTACCTGCACCTAAATATTGAGCGATAACAGAACTACATCCTACACTAATAAAGTTAAATATTGTGATAAAAAGATCAAAAACTTGATTACCTACTCCCATTGCTGCTAAATAAGCAGTAGAGACGTGACTAACCATATAAGTATTAATAAGTAATGTTGAAAAGTGCAGTAAAACATCAATAAAAATAGGCCAACTTAGTGAGTATAGTGAACAATCAGTAATATTAGATGAATTCATTGTGCACCTTATTTAAATAAACAAAAATTTTTAAAAAGTAAAAATGATTAAACATTTGCACATTTTATTTTTTTGTAATAAATGATTAATTATTTATTTTTATCTTTATAATTTTTAATTTTTTATTAATTAGGTTAAATTAAAATGATCATATGATATTTATGCATAAATATTTAAATATATTTATTTGCTTTTAATATTTCACTAAAATTTTTGATATTTTTTATCAAATATTAAAATAATAACTATATACTATTTAATAATAAGTAGTACATTTACTAAAAAAATAATAAATATATTATATTAATTATATCTTTTTTATAAATGTTCTAGATAGCTGATAAAGAAATCTACAAATTTTAATATTTTTTATTTTTTTTAAGTCTATTAAATACATAAAACTAATATACAAAATATAATACTTATTATTAATAATTTTAATAAAATATCTATATAATGTTATATTTAGCGTTTTATTAAATTAAAATAACTAATTACTATAATTTTAAGCATGATATTATTTTAATAATTTATCAAATATTATTTATTATTATCTATTTTATAAAAATTTTTTATTTTTTATTATTAATTTTTATAAAAAATAAATTTGAATTTCGATAGTTTGGTACTCTCTATCTAGCTGTAAATTTATTCATTTTTTTATTATTAAAATATTTAGATTTCATAATACAAATAATTATTACTGATATTTCGTTAATTTAAAAAAATTTTATTATAAATAACAGCAATTATATTTTGCACGATATACTATATTATTACATAATCTAATTTTTACTATTACATGGATATTTATGATATATTAAATTTTATCGTAGATAAGAAAAAAATTATATTTATAAAATTTAATTTTTAATTATAGAAAAATTGAATCGCATTTATAATCAATAAAATATATTATATAATGATTTTTATAAATTAAAGTTTTTTACATATTTAATAAATTTAACTAAAAAATTAATTTATTATTTTAATTGTTTAATTTTTTCTTAAAGAAGAAAAATAAATAAATATTATAGTTATTAATAAATTAATAAAATTATTAATTCATTTTATTATATTAACTAATAAATTATTTATAATTAATTTTAATTAAAATTTTTAATAAAAAAGAAAAAATAATTTATAAAAATATAAAATTTTTAGTATTTATCATGCAAAATTATAATATTGTAACTTAATTAAGTTAATTTTTTATATATATTGTTTAATTAAAATAAATAATTGATAATTCAGTTATAAATTTGATTATTTAATATTTATATACATTATTTGCATGCTAAAATTAGCATTTTTATTAATTTATAAATTTTATAAATATACATAAGTATGTTTACTATAAATTATTTATATTAAACAATCAGTAGTTTAATATATTTTATAAATTTAAACATATTAATAATTATTTTTTGTTATTTTAAATATTTTCATAATTTAATTATAGTAATTTTATTTAATAAATATATTCTATTAAATATTTTTAATTTATAAAAACCATGATAATTATTAAGATAATTTTATAAAAATTTTATGTATTTGATTATTTCAACAAAATATTATTAAATAAAATAATATTTCTATGACATATTTATTGTTAATAAGTTTTATTAAAATTTTTAATAAATAAATTATATTTATTTTAAAATCATGACTAGTTACTAACTCTATATAATAGAAATAATATTAAATTATATTATTAATATAATTTTATATAAATTGAACTAAAAAATATAAAAGATTATCAATAAATATTTAAATTAGTCAATAAATTAAATTAATATTTAATATAGATTCATATTTATATCTATTTTTTAAAAATTTATTAATTAATTATTATCGATTAAATTAATAATAAAAAATTTTATGTATTAGTATATTTTATTATTTTTTAAATAACTTATATATTTATAAAATTTATAAATAAAGTGATATCATTAATAAAATATTAATTAGTGTCTAAAGTATATTTTTAAAATATAATTTTATTAATAAATATCTTCCAAATATATAAATAGTAATATCGTTATAAACCAAAAACAAAATTAATCACTTAATTTTAAATATATTATTACTAATAAATTTATATATTAAAATTATTATTAATGATAAGTTTATAATATATCAGGATCGTATATAAAATATTTAAAATAATAATGAGTTTATTTATTATTACTTTAATAATTTAAAATTAATAAATTAATTTTTATAAAACTAAATTAATCATATTAAATTTAATTTAGTTGACATAATTAAATTAGTTATTAATTTTATATTAAGTTATATTTAATAATTTGACTTAAATACTTTAATAAATTTTTTATTAATTTAAAAATAAATATGATAAATAATATTTAGGACAGATAATAAAATAATGAATTATTTTAGTTTAAATGTATTAGAATTTTAACAAATTTTTATATAACTATTGTTTTAGCACTCTGATTTTTATTTAATAATTAATGTAATTTATACTTAGATAATTAAAAAACTAAAAAATTACCATTAGTTGTTTTCATGAAAATTACTTATTTTTTTTGAATAAAAATTAAAAAAATTAAAATAAATTATTATTATTATTTTTATGAATTAAGATAAATATTTAAATTTATTTTATTTTTTTTAATATAAAATAAATTATAAAAATAATATTTAAATTTATTTAATTTATAAATAATAGATAACTTTTATATTTTAATTAATTTTATTTTGAAATAAGAAAAATTTAAATAGTCATTAAATTGTTATTTCTATAATATAATTTATTGAAGATTTGAATCATATTTAAATTATAAAGTTATATCATACGCTTATATTTTTTATAGTTATGAATTATCATTATTTGTTAATTTATAGTGAAATTTATTTTTTTAATTTTAATTATAAAAAAACTTAAATAATTATTATAATTTTATTTTAAGATAAAAAATTAATTAAATAATTAATCATATTATTTTATTTGTTAATGTGTCAATATTAAAAAGATAATTTTAAAAATATATATTTTTATTATAATGATAAATAAAAAATTTTATTAACAATCAAGATAAAAATTATTAGTTCGTAAATATTAAAATGATTTTTTTCATTTATAATTATTAAATTATTAATTAGTGATGAAAGGTATATATAATATAGGTAATTTAAAAAGTATTAAAATTTAATTAATTAACTTTTATAAATAATTTATAATTAATTGATTTAAAAAAACAAAAAATAATAAATTAATTATTATTAAATTATAAATATTTAATTTATTATCTTTAATAAAGTAAAAAATTAATATTAATACTAAATAAATACCTTTTAATTTTTAAATAAATATTTACTCTTATTCAATAATTGATAAAAAATTAAAATTCTGGCAAATTACGACCATAATAAATTTCTTGCATTTCTTTTTTTAGTAGATAAACAATCCGTTTTTTTTCTTCAGGAGAAAGTTGTTCTGCAGTCGTATTAAATAAATAATTATTAAGATTAAACTCAAAATTTTTTAACATCATTTTTGTATGAAAAAGATTTTCTTGATAAAGATTAACATCTATCATATGATACTGAGATTGAAATTCTTCTGTCATATAATTTTGAATAGAGTTGATTGTATGATCAATATATAATTTTATACCGTTAACATCTCGTGTAAAACCACGAATACGATAATCAATAGTAACAATATCTGATTCAAGTTGATGAATAAGATAATTAAGAGTTTTTAATGGTGAAATTATTCCACAAGTAGAAATTTCGATATCCGCTCTAAAGGTACATATGCCGTCATCTGGATGACTTTCTGGGTAAGTATGAACACAAATATGACTTTTATCAAGATGAGTTACGATAGAATCAGGTAATGGTCCTGGTTTTTCAGTATTATCTATATTTTTTGGATTTATTGAATTTTCACTAATTAAAATTGTAACACTAGCACCTTGAGGTTCATAATCTTGCCTAGCAAGATTTAAAATATTAGCATCAATAATAGAGCAAGTCTCAGTTAAGATTTCAGTTAATCGTGTTGCATTATATTGTTCATCAATATAAGCTAAATAACTATAACGATCTGTTGTTGTTTTAGCATAACAAATATCATATATACAAAAACTTAGGCTTTTAGTTAAATTATTAAAGCCATGTAATTTCAATTTTTGCAATTTATTTCACCCCTATTAAGTAAATCTAAGATTTTTAGATAGTAAATTTAATAAGTATTGTGGTAAAGCAAAACTGGCTAGATGTAATGCTGGCGTATAATAACGACAAACAATATCAGCTTTTTTAAAGCGATTTTCTAATATTTTTAAAGATATTTGACGTAATTTTTGTGTTTTTCTTGCCCAAACAAAGATCATTATTCCTCCATAATAAGAGGGTACAGTAGTTTGATAAAACTTATAATCTTTAAAATAATTAGATAGTTTTTTATGACTATTAATAACTTCTTCTTCTTGAAGAAAACAAACACCATTTTGTGCAACTAAAATGCCATTTTTATTTAAACAATTGAAACATCCTTGATAAAAATCTGATGTAAATAACCTTTTTCCTGGTCCGATAGGATCTGTGCAATCGGAAATAATTAGATCAAATTTTTGTTTAGTTGTCTTAACAAAATTAACTCCATCATCAATAATTAATTTAAAACGCGGGTCGTTATATGCTCCTGCATTATGATTAGGTAGATATTGACGACAAAATTTGACTACATTCGCATCAATTTCAACCATAGTAATACTTTTTAGATATTGATGACGACATACTTCACGTAAAATTCCTCCATCACCACCACCAATTATTAGCACTTTTCTACTATAACCATGAGAAAATAATGGGACATGAGTCATCATTTCATGATAAATGAATTCATCTTTTTCAGTAGTTTGAACTACATTATCAAGAACCATAATACGTCCCATTTTAATATTTTCAAAAATAAGCAAATCTTGGTGAGTTGTTTTATTATGGTAAAGTATGTTATCAACAGTAAAATATTGACCTAAATTACAGTGGAGTTTTTCGAACCAAATTTCTTTTTTTGACATATTTTTTCCTTTCTAACAAAGTTAAAAGGTGTAACTAATAATTTTTTGTTTTCAATGATAAATTAGAAATTTTTTATTTAAATGGATGAAAAAAAGAATTTATTTTACATAGGAAAATAATGTGCGTTAAATATTAATTATAAGCACTTTAGGTTTTTTTATGATGAGTTGATAAGGATTTTAAGGTTATCATAATGCTCTTTATTTTATTTTGCTATAGTATTTTTACTATAATTACTTTATTATCTAATAATTATTCTAGGAATATAAAATAATTATTTTTTTAATTTTATAATTATAAATTCATAAGTAATTATAATTATTATTTTAAAAAATATAAATTAACGTTAAATAAAAAATTATTGTTTTAATAAATTTCTATATTAATTTTTTTAATTTAAAAAACAAAAATAGAACTATATTTAAAAAATATTCTTTAAACACTTAATTATTTATATAATTTAAATAGTAATTAATATTATTTAATTACTGTAATACTAATTAACTTTAACTTTAATAAATAAATGAAATTTTATGTTTTTTTATTTATCAATCACTATTTTATAATAAAATAGTTTAAAATATTACTTTTATATCTCACTAAATTAATAGTGAAGTAAAATTAATAAGTTTATTGATAATTTAAAGTTCACTATATTATTTTTAACTTAATATTATATTTTATTTATTTTTATTTTATAGTAAAATAATTAATAATCACTAAAAATTAAAATTAGAATTATTAAAAATAATATGAAATTATTATTAGTAAAATCAGAAATAATATAAATTTATTTTTTTATTAAATAATCTACCTATTAAGCTTAAATTAAGCTAATATATTTTATTTATATTTACAATTAATTATTCTTGATACTACAGTATATTATATTATTATAAACTAAAATACTAAAAATATAATAATAGTGAGTAGTTTTTATTTTTTTTTAAATTTAAAAAATTAAAAGTTAATTTTAGTTAGTTAAATTATAATATACTTTATTAAATTAACCATATTTTATGATAAATTAATTATAATTTTAAATCGATTTGATAATATTTAGTAATAATTAAAGATAAAGATTTAATTCTATAAAATATTAATAATTGAATAAATTTATTTACAATATTAAAAGAAAATTTTTTATTGGTTGTTGTAGTATTAACTTAGTGTGTTATTTTTGTTTTTAATTAAATATTAAATTTAATTTTTAAACTTAATATTATTTTTTAGTATTATAAATTTAAATTATTCGCACTGATATTAAAAATAATATAAATATTATTAATTTTTGTTATTTTATATACATTTTAAATAAAACTATAAATAAAAAGATTTTAAAATATTATCAAATTGATTTTTTATTTTTAATAAACAAATAAAATTATAAATTTTTTTGATAATATTAAATATAAATAGATTAATTATCTTATTTTGAAATAAAAATTTAATTAAGAATAATCTTATATTTAATAAATGTATCATAGACATATAGTAAATATACATTAATTATTTATTAATAAATCTTTATTTTTTATTAATTAAAACTTAAGTATTACTGATATCATAGTCATAGTAATTATAAATCATAATGTATTTAATTTTTAGTATATTACTAATATGTTAAGTAATAAAAAATAATTTAAATAAATTTTTATAATAAAATTAGTTATATATTGATATATACTAATAAACTATTTAGTTTTTTGATTAATTTTATAATATACGTACAATCTATCTATGAAAATAAATATTTTATTTTTAAAAAAAAAGAATTCTTTAGTAAACAATTTTTACACTTTAAATTAATTTCAAATGATCATTTAATTTTTATCACAATATTCAAATAAATTAATCATATTTTATTATGATTATAATGTATTAAAAATAAATTTATTTTTAATACTTATTTAATTTTTTATTTTAATTTAATTAAAAAACAATAATGATGTGATTTGTTTTCATATATAAAATAAAATATATAAGAAAGGTTTTTATGGCTTATGCTTTAGAATTGCTCAAGCTTACAAAAATCTATCCTCATGGCGTAAAAGCATTAACTGGAATTGATTTAAAAGTTGAGATTGGTGATTTTTATGCTTTGTTGGGACCTAATGGTGCAGGTAAATCAACAGCAATTAGCATTATTAGCTCATTAATTAATAAAACAAGCGGTAAAGTAAAGGTATTTGGTTATGATCTTGATCAAGACGTAGTTAATGTAAAATGTCAATTGGGTTTAGTTCCACAAGACTTTAATTTTAATCCGTTTGAAACGGTATTACAAATAATGCTAAATCAAGCAGGTTATTATGGAATTTCTCGTTCAATAGCTTTATCTAGAGCAGAGATTTATCTTTCTAAACTAGTTTTATGGAATAAACGTACAGAGCCTGCTGGAGATCTTTCAGGAGGTATGAAACGTCGTTTAATGATAGCTAGAGCATTAATGCATGAACCAAAGTTATTAATTTTAGATGAACCAACTGCTGGTGTCGATATTAAACTTCGTCGATCAATATGGAGTTTTTTAAAAACTTTAAATATACAAGGCACTACAATTATTTTAACAACTCATTATCTTGAAGAAGCTGAAATATTATGTCGTAATATTGGTATTATTCAATATGGTAAATTAATTGAGAATACAAGTATGAAAAAGTTAATTAATCAATTGGAGTCAGAAACGTTTATTTTTGATCTTGCACCAAAAAGTCCTATTCCAATATTAGATGGTTATAAATTCAAGATAGTAGATGTTTCAACATTAGAAGTTGATGTACTTCGAAATCAAGGTCTTCAGAGTTTATTTAATCAATTATCTAGGCAAGCTATACAAATAACTAGTATGCGTAATAAGGTAAATCGTTTAGAAAAATTATTCATTAGTTTAATGAATAAGCAACATTTACTATCAATGAAGCAAGGAGAAAATAGATGATTCAATTATATTGGGTGATAATAAAAACCATCTGGACAAAAGAAATAACACGTTTTTTGCGCATTTGGATACAAACTTTATTACCACCTGTCATCACAATGACTCTTTATTTTATTATTTTTGGTAGTTTAATTGGTTCAAGAATTGGAAATATGGATGGTGTAAATTACTCACAGTTTATTGTTCCTGGATTAATTATGATGTCAGTAATCACTAATGCTTATACAAATGTTTGTTCTTCTTTTTTTGGTGCAAAATTCCAAAAAAGTATTGAAGAGTTATTAGTAGCACCGGTTATTAGTCACATTATGATAATTGGATTTATTGGAGGTGGGGTTGCTAGGGGTGTATTAGTTGGTATTTTAGTTACTATAGTTTCATTATTTTTTGTTCAATTAAATATTTATTCTTGGTGGGTTGTAATTATTATCATATTAATGACTGCAATTTTATTTTCATTAACTGGATTAATAAATGCAATATTTGCTAAATCATTTGATGATATTAGTATTATTCCTACATTTATTTTAACACCATTAACTTATTTAGGTGGTGTTTTTTATTCTTTATCTCTTTTACCTGAATTTTGGCAAATGATATCTAAATTTAATCCAATTTTATATATGATCAATGGATTACGTTATGGATTTCTTGGTATTAGCGATATTACATTATCTATTACATTGTCAATATTAATAATTTTTATCATTATCTTATATATTATAACATGGTGTTTAATTGAAAAAGGACAAAGATTAAAAACTTAATAGATAAACATCATGCTATATATAATTTATATTATTTTTGAGATTAAATTTTGTTATTATATTAATAATTAATATAATTTTTATAGATTTTTATTTTAATTATGTTTAATTATTTTTAATAACAATAAAACTCTATAATGAAATATTAATTTTTTAATATTTTATTTTTTATTATATTTTTTCTATTTTATTTAGATTTAAAATTATAAACTAAATAAAATATTAATTTTCATGAATTAATATTATCTTCATGAAATAATATAAATATTTAAATTATTAATAATTGATGTTTATAATTACTTTAAATAAATAAAAGTACATCAAAATATTAAAATATAAACAATTTTTTTTAAAATAATAAAAATAATAATATAAAATATTTTTAATGCAATATTTATTAAAAATATTAATTAATATATAGCTATATTATTTTTAACTAACTAAGTAGTTATTAAATTACCATAAAATTAATTCATTTTTATCAACCAGTAATAATCTCTCTTTAAGAGATTCACCATCAGGAAAATATAGTTTAGGTGCAATTTCTATTAAAGGATAAAGCATAAATTCCCGTTTTTTAAGACCATAATGTGGAATAGTCAAATAAGCTGTCTGAATAATTTTTTTTCCATATAAAATGATATCTAAATCAAGTGTTCTTGCTCCCCAATGACCAGTTTTATATGTTCTATTGTGCATTAATTCAATTAATTTAGTATACTTAAATAGTATTTCTGGTGATAACTCAGTATCTAAAGCAACAACTGCGTTAAGATAATGAGGTTGATTTTGTGGCCCCATAGGTTTAGAACGATAAAAAGAAGAAATGGTAACTAGTTTAGTATTAGGCAATCTATTTAATTCTTTAATCGCGATTTTTACCTGTTGCAATGGAATATTTAAATTGCTACCAATTGCGATATAAACATGTTCCATATTTAATTAATTAGCCTATTTTTTGATTTACTATTTATATAATGTTGATAACATGCCCAATTTTGATGATTAATTGGTATATTATTAAGTTTAGAAATCATTTTATGTTGTATATTATTATTAACTTGTTGAAACTTAGCCCACCAATGAGTTAATTCTTCCAATTCATATTGCTGTTCTACACTAGCACGTAACTTAAGAAGATCAAATGCAGCATGAAATTTTGAATGTTCAAGTAACTTATTTATTTTTTTTCTTTTACGAATTGGTAATATTAACTGTAATTCCCAAATATCACGCATTATTGAAGTAAGACGTTTAGGAATTGCGATAGAACGACATTGTTCATTAAGAATATCATTTATTGCGATAGTAAATGTTTCATAATATGATAACTTTTTTTCTTGAGAAAGTCTTTCTGCATATTTTATTAATGGATACCATAACATAGTTGCAAATAAGAATGCAGGATTTATATGTTTATTGTTTTTTATTCGAAAATCAGTATTTTGTAATACTTGATTAATGATAATTTCCATCGGTGAATTATTATTAATAGTAAAATGTTGTTCAATTATCGGAAATAATAATTGAAAAAGATTATAATGTTTTAATTGTTGATAAATTTTATAACCTTGACCACTTTGAAATAATTTTATCGATTCTTCAAATAGACGTACTGATGAAATATGTTTTAATAAAAATGCAAGTTGTGGAATAGGTTTGGCAGTTTCAGTATCTATTTTCATATTCAGTTTACAAGAAAATCGAATAGCGCGCAACATTCGTACTGGATCTTCTCTATAACGAGTTTTTGGATCACCAATTAATCGAATCATATCATTTTTTAGATCGTCAAATCCACCTACATAATCATATAAACTAAAATCATTAATTTTATAATATAAACTATTAATTGTAAAATCTCGTCTAATAGCATCATCTTCAATAGTACCAAAAATATTATCTCTTAGTAACATGCCACTTTGTTTTTGGTGAACCATATCTTTATTATTAATATTAATTTTTTGATGAGAACCTCGAAAAGTAGCAACCTCGATGATTTCATAACCAAACATGATATGAGCTAAACGGAATCGTCGTCCAATTAAACGACAATTACAAAATAATTTACGAATTTGTTCAGGTGTTGCATTTGTACTAACATCAAAATCTTTAGGTTTTTTACCTAGTAATAAATCTCTAACACTACCACCAACTAAATAAGCTTCATATCCAGCATTATTTAGACGATAAAGAACTTTCAACGCATTATCACTAATCTCTTTTCGTGAGATGGGATGGTTATTTCGCGTAATTATAGATATTGAAGTATTTGTATTTATAGTTGAATTAAATTTAACTCTATTTGTTAATTTAGCACTTTTAATAATTTTTATATTCCAATATTTTTTGTTAGTAAGGTTTTACCTTAGTTTGAAATTTAATATTAATTACTAAACCATAAAAATATTTTATTTAGATTATTTTCTTTGTATTAATAAATTATGACAAAAATAACCATTTTAACAAGAATAATATACCTTGATATATAATTCAATTTTTTTCAAAAAACATTAATATTTAATTTTATAATATAGTATTTTTTAAAGTCTCTTAATTTAAATAAAATTACTAATTAATCATAATTAACAATAATTTTTTAATTTAATTTAACATTATTTTAATTATCAATTTTATATTATTTTCTAAATAATTATTTAGTAATTTTTTAAATATTAATAACAGTTATTTATATTAAAAATTTAATATTTTAACTGAAATAAACTTTAAATTATTAATTAAAATTAGTTAAATATGTTTTTTATTTAAAAAATTTATTTTTAAAATAATTTAATACTAAAGATAGATGTAGATAATTAAATATTTAAAATTAAATAATAATAAAAAAATATATATTCGTATATATAATTTAATCTTATAAAATCAATATTATAAATAATATTTATAATATATAGATAATAATTAATGATAATAAAAAATTATAAATAAATAAATTATATTATTTGAATAATAATGAACTATTTTTTTAAATAAAGAATTAAAATTTTATATTGATTATTTTATAATTAATCATAAAACTATGGATAAGTATTATTGTATTATTTATAATGCTGCTATAAAATAAATAAGATAAAATTATAAAAATATACAATAAAATAATAATTAATAGTATCAATGATACTAATTTATAATGTATATAATACATATTACAAATAATAAAATAATTATAGCATTACTTAATTTATATTAAAATTTTATATTAAATATAATAGTCTTATAAGCGATAAATGATTTATTATAGTACTTAGTATTTTTAATTTTATATTATTAATATTATTAATTTTATATATTATTTATTTTTTTAATTGTAAATAATTACATTAAGTATTGTAGTTAATAATATAAAATAAAAATTGTAAATTTTAAACAAATAATTAAAATTTTTATTAAAAATTTTAATTATTTGTTTAATTTAATAAAATACGATAAATAAAAAATTATCGTATTTTATAAGTTAAAGTTATGTTAACTAACCAGAGATTTGTTTTTCACGCATTTCAGCTAATGTTTTACAATCAATACATAAATCAGCTGTTGGACGAGCCTCTAATCGACGAATACCAATTTCAACTCCGCAGCTTTCACAATAACCAAAATTTTTATCATCAACTTTTTTTAATGTTTTCTCAATTTTTTTAATTAATTTACGTTCACGATCACGATTTCTTAGTTCAAGACTAAACTCTTCTTCCTGTACAGCTCTATCAATTGGATCAGGAAAATTTGCTGCTTCATCCTGCATATGAGTTACAGTGCGGTCAACTTCATCTCTAAGTTGATTTCTCCATGTTTCTAAAATGTGTTTAAAATGCATTAATTGGGTATCATTCATATATTTTTCGCCTGGTTTTTCTTGATAAGGGTTTACCTTAGAAAAAGCAAGAACGCTTAAAGACGAAGTTTTATATTTTTGTCTTTTTTGCATAATGTTTCTCCTACATACACAATGTTTAAAAGAATCCATAAAAGGGAGAAAATAAAAATTGTTATAAATAACAAAATACTCTACGTTTAGTAACTATTTTTATAATTTATTCTATTAAATAAAAAATAATTGATATTTATATTAATATTTTGTATATAAAATAAATTATACTTAAGTTACTATAATAGTTTTTAAAATAAATGGTATTTAATTTATTAATAATTATTTTTCTAAAATTTTACATTAATAATAAGATTTTAATATAAAAGTTAATTACTTACTTTAAGAACATAGTAATATACTACTATTAAGATTTAATATTATTTTAAATAAATATTTTACCTTGATATAGGAGAATATTAAAAAATTATAACAATGATAAAAATAATCACCATTATTTTTATTTTTAATAATTAGATTAAATCTAATTATTAAAAATTCTTTTTTTTATTTAATTTATTAAAAATTTTTAATTTTTAATAAATTAAATAAAACTATTTTTGATTAATATAAATATTAATTTATTTAATATTTTATGTTTATTATATAAAATAATAACCATTTAAATATTTTATATAATATTATTTGATATAAAATACTATAAAAATACTATAAATAGTATAAAAATAAAATCCTCTATATATAATATAAATATTATATATTTAATTTATGGTATTATTAAAATAAATAATTAATAATTTATCTTTATACTATAAAAATTAGTTAAAAACTATACTATTTATTATTTTTTTATTTTTATAGTAATAAACACTAAATTAATCATTATTTAAATTACGATAAATATTCATATATAAAAATAATACCATCATATTTATTAATTTATATTTAAAAAAATAATATTTATTAGATAATTAATATTACTATTGTAGTAGTATAATAAATAAATACTTAAAATTATAATTAATATATTAAATTATTATTAATATAATAAATTTAATAAGTATATAAATATTTTTATAAAATATTTATATACTTATTAATCAAGTAATTAAGAAAAAACTCATTAGTAAAAATTAAAATTTCATCAAAATAATTAATCAATAATTATGAATATAATTTTACTAATAATAAAGTAGAAAACTAATGTTAAATAAAAGAAATAAATTTCAATTATCTAAAAATAAATATTATTGGTTTTGGTTTTTTATAAAAATTATTATAATTTTAGTATTATTTATTGGCCTCTATGGTATTTATTTATATCAAAAAATTAGTAAGTGTCTTAATGGAAAAATCTGGGATTTACCAGCAGCTATTTATAGTCGAATGATTAATCTTGAACCTGGAATGAATTATAATAAAGAAGAAATAATCCGATTATTAAATAGTATAGAATACCGTCAAGTAAATAAAATTACTTCACCTGGTGAATATATTATTAAAAATAATACAATAGAGGTATTACGTCGCCCTTTTTCTTTTCCTGATCAAAAAGAAGAAAAAATTTTAGTTAAATTAAGTTTCGAAAAATTTCGACTAATAAATATTACTAATATGGAAAATGGACGATCATTTGGTTTTTTTCGACTTGATCCAAAGCTTATCAGTATGATTCAATCTGCTAATAATGAACAACGTTTAATTTTGCCTAGAGAAGAATTTCCTGATTCTTTAATTAAAATATTACTTGAAACTGAAGATCGATATTTTTATGAACACGATGGAATAAGTATTTATTCTATTGGACGTGCAATTATTGCTAATTTAATAGCCGGTAAAGCTGTTCAAGGTGGTAGTACGTTAACTCAACAATTAGTTAAAAATTTATTTTTAAATAATGAAAGAACTTTAATACGTAAAATTAATGAAGCTTATATGGCAATTTTAATGGATTTTTATTACAGTAAAGAACGTATTCTTGAGCTTTATTTAAATGAAGTTTATTTAGGGCAAAGTAAAAATACTCAAATTCGAGGTTTTCCACTTTCTAGTTTTTATTATTTTTCTCGTCCAATTAATGAGTTAAGTATTGATCAACAAGCATTATTAGTTGGTATGGTAAAAGGAGCATCATTATATAATCCATGGCGTAATCCTAAACTTGCTCTTAAACGTCGAAATTTAATATTAAAATTATTAGAAATACGTAAAATTATTAATCATGAAATGTATGATATATTAAGCATTAGACCTTTAGGTATTAAAAATAAAAGTGATATTTTAACACCACAACCTGCTTTTATGCAACTTGTTTTACAAGAATTAACTAAAAAGTTAGGCGATAAAATTAATAATATTTCTGGAGCTAAAATTTTTACTACTTTAGATCCAATATCACAGGAAGCAGCAGAAGATGCTGTCGAAAAAGGAATAGCTGATTTACGTATAATAAATAAACTTCCTGATCTTGAAGGCGCAATGGTGGTTGTTGATCGTATTAATGGTGAAATTCATGCTATGGTTGGTGGGGCTAAACCACAATATTCTGGTTTTAATCGAGCATTAAATGCGCGTCGTTCAATTGGTTCGTTAGTTAAACCATCAACTTATCTTGCTGCATTAAGTAATCCTAATCGCTTTCATTTAAATACATTAATATCCGATGAACCAATTAGCATTAAATTTTATAATCAAATATGGGAACCAAAAAATTATGATCGCCGCTTCAGAGGACAAGTAATGTTGATCGATGCTTTGGCTAATTCACTAAATATTCCAACAGTAAATATTGGATTGAGTGTTGGTTTAGATCAAATTGATAAAATATTAGTACGTCTTGGTGTACCAAATAATGCTATTGAGAAAGTACCTGCTATGTTATTAGGTGCATTAAATTTAACACTAATGGAAACAGCTCAAATGTTTCAGACAATCAGTGGTGGCGGGAATCGAGCACTATTATCTTCATTACGTTCTGTTGTTGATCGTGATGGTAATAATCTTTATCAAAGTTATCCATCTGCAGAGTCAGTAGTATCTCCACAAGGGGCTTATTTAACACTTTATGCTATGCAACAAGTAATTATGCGCGGAACATCACGTTCATTAATGAATAAATTTTCTAAATATCATCTAGCTGGTAAGACAGGAACAACTAACGATCTACGTGATAGTTGGTTTGTCGGTATAGATGGTAAAGAAGTTACAATTACTTGGATTGGTCATGATAATAATAAACCAACAAATCTTACTGGATCAAGCGGAGCATTAAATCTCTATCGTTATTATTTGGAAAATCAAACTCCATTAATATTAAATAATCGTCCTCCAGAAGGTATTATTGAAATGCTAGTAAATGCTGATGGTAGTTTTAATTGTACAGGTAGTGGTTATTATATTTTACCAATATGGACTGAAGATTCAGAAGCATTATGTCGTTTAGAAAAACAACCAAAACTAAATTTTAATTTAGACAAACAAAATATAAATAGTAATAATGTGCCAAGTTGAATAAAAAATATTTGAATAATAATAAAACATTTAATAAACTACATGATGTTATTTTAAAAATTAGTATTTTTTAAAAATAATTATTATATATTTTAAAAATAGTTTTTATTACTTTAATTATTTAATCAATATCTTTATGAATATGTATAAATAAATAAAAAATAATATCATACAATATTATTACAATAATTAATTTATAATGTTTTTATAAAAAATATATTACCTATATAATTAATAATTAATAAGATAGTTATTTTTAATATTTATTATAAGCTAATTTTAATTAAACTTTATTATAAGCTATATCAGGTATTTATAAGATACTAAATCTAGCAATTTTAGTAAGATAATTTAAATTTGTTGATATAGTTAATAGGTTTCCTAACAAAATATAAAATTAATAAATAATTTTTATTATTATTGATTTTTTAATAAATTCTTAGTGATTATTAAATGTGTTAATTATCATATTGTTATTAATTATTTTATTTAAATAAAATTAAATTTAATTTAATCTTATAATTATTCAACATTTAAAATAAAAAAATTAATTACTAGTTTATTAGAAATAATAATTAATATTATTAAAATTAATTACATTATATATAATTTTGTAAGAAATTTATATTTATTTTGAATAAAATTCATATTACTTATTATTAATTAAACAATAAAATAACTAATTTATTTTTGGATATTTTTTAAAATACCTTGTATTTATTTAATTATTAAATTTAAAATAATAATATTTTATATTATTATTTTAAATACAAAAAGAATAAAATTGATTGATAACTAAAATATCCATAATAAACTTTAACTAAAAAATAATTAACATGTTCATAATAGTAGTTTTTTAAATTTAATAATTTTATTACGCGATGTATATCTACAAAAAAATTATATTTTATTCATTGTAATTTCTATATTTATATTTAGTATTCGAACTATTTCAACAAATGAAATAAATTGATCAATAATTTTTTTTTAATTTTTTATTTTAAAAATGATATGAAAATAAAAGTTCAAATTATTTTTGTTAATTAAATAATTATTTTATAATTTATAATATAATTATGATTTTAAATCATAAATTTATAAAAATTGAAATAATAGATATAAATTTGATATTAATATTATATTTATAATATTAATATATTTTTTAAATAAATAATAAATAATCTTTTTAATGTTATGAAATATTCTCACTATTATATTAATACTTCAAAAATAAATTTTTTAACTTTTAAGTAAAAACACTTTAAATTAATTTATTAAATAAATTAAAAATTTTTATTGATAATAATAAAAATTATACATATCTAAAAAAATATTATTAATAAATGAAATAATAAGTTTAAAAAGATTTTTTAAAACTAATTAATTTAATCTAAATCTTGAATCAATTATATATTTATTAGATAATTATTTTATTAAATAAAATATTAATACTTTTATATTTATTAATTTGCATATTAATATTAGGTTAAAAATGAATAATGATACTGTATTACTTATACAATTTACTGATGCTGCTGCAAAAAAAGTTAAAAGATTGATTGAAAATGAAAAAAATTTAAATTTACGTTTGCGTATCTATATTACTGGTGGAGGTTGTAGTGGTTTTCAATATGGTTTTACTTTTGATGATAAAATAAATGAAGGAGATTTAACAATTGAAAAAAAAGGTGTTGAATTAATTGTTGATCCAATGAGTTTACAATATCTAATTGGTGGTTCTGTTGATTATATTGAAGGACTAGAAGGTTCTCGATTTGTAGTAATTAATCCAAACGCAAAAACAACTTGTGGTTGTGGTTCTTCATTTAGTATTTAACTACTTTATTTAATATAAATTTGTATTTTAGTTAAAAAATAATTACTAATAATTATTTTTTTAATTTTTAATTTAATAAGTTAAATTTACTATTATTTTAATGATAAATTAAATTAATAAATTATAATTAATAGAAATTTATTAAAAATATAAATGAAATTTTATCATTAGTACAATAAAATAAAAAATAATGAATAAATCAATATTAAATTAAAATAAATATTTATAAAATATTTATTTTAAAAATAATAAAAATAAAAAATTTATAATTAATATTAAATTAATTTTTTTAATAAATTTTAGTAAATCTTATTAAATATTTATTTATATTAAATACAAATAAATATGATAATATTTATTATCAATAAAATTATTATAATAAACTTTAATTAAAATACTTATTAACTTGTTAAATAAAAATTAATAAACTAGTTTAACTAATATTAATAATAAATTTATATAGAAAATATTCTATTCATAACATTATTTATTTTATCATAAAAAAAATTAATACTTAATCTTAATTATATTATATCATTAATGAATATTAAATATAAAGTTACTTATAAAAGTAACATTTCTTGTTTCATGTTATTTATTATTTATTTTTTTATTATCTTATGTTTATATTTTTATTAATTATATATAAAAATATTCTTAATTTTAACATTCTTAAGTTTAAAAATTATAATTATAAAATTATATAACAAATAGTAACTACTAAATTTTTTAATTTTATTTACAGTTAATATTACTTACTAATTTTATTTATTTTTATAAAGATAGATTTTAAAAAAATATTTTATACAAAATGCTAATTTAATAAATTATTTAGTTAATAATTTAGTTTTATAATAAAATTATTAAATACATTTTTGTTGCTAATAAAATAAAAAATATATAAAAACTTTAATATTAAATTTTTATATAAAATATAAAATATGTTAATTATAAGTGATATCAAAAGTAATTATATTTATAATAATAATTTTATTTATTAAAAATATTAAAATTTTTAATTAAATATCAAAATATATTTTTATATAATTAAATAATATTTTATTATAGATTTTATTTTAATTAAATATAATTTTTTTAAATTTATAAATAAATTAATTATTTAATAGTAGATGATTGATATCAATTATCATTGAAAAATGATATTATTTTTTATTAAAAAACTAACAAATTATATTTTTTAATGATATAATAAATTTTATTATTCAAAATAATTTAAAGTTAAATTTAATTTTTTAAATATTAATAATTAAAATATTTATATATAAAATTAAATTTTTTTCTTTTCTTTAATTAAAAATTTTTTAAGTTATTTTTTTAGCATAGATATAGGTTTTATTTGCTAAAATAGCAAAAAAATAATAAAAAATATCTTTTTAATTAAACAGTATTAAATCTATTATTTATTAATTTTTATTTTTTATAAATATAAAAATTAGTAACAATATTTATTGTATTTCTTTAAAATGAAAGAAGATAAAGTAATAAATTTATTATTGGTTATTATATATAATTAGTATTAATAATACTATTGAAGTATATAATTTAATTTTAATTATTATTGTTTATATCTTCTTTTTTATTATTTTATCTTATTAAAATAATAAATATGTTAGCAACAGTAAGAATATGTTTTGTATTATAATTAAAATTTAAAAAATATTATTTTTATTTTTAATTATTTAAATAAATTAACAACCAATTATCTATATTAAATAATATTAATATTATTTTTTAAATTATTTTAAAGCTATACTAACTAATAATAATTTAATATTATTAAATATTTTAAATAGAGATTATAAATTCAAATGTTTATTTTATTAAAAATATAAAATAAACATTTGAAGTATAGAAATTTATTAAAATTATAAATAGATCAAAAAATTTAATAAAAATTTTTATTTGTTTATTAAATTAATTAACATTTTAAACTAAAAATAAAGCTTTAAATTATTTTATAATTACAGTTAAGATAAAATTATTTATTGATTATTATAATTTTTTTGTTAATTTTAAAGAAATTTAATAAAATTAAAAGTAGAAAAAGTTAAATAATATTAATTTAATTAATTAGCAAATATTTAATTTTATTAAGATATTTTTAATTTTTTAATATAAAATATTAATATTATAGAAAATAAGTTTTATAAAATATAATTAGACCTTATAAAATGTAAGTAAGAAATTTAAATGGTTTAAAAAATTTAAATATTATTTATAATAAGATTTATATTAAAATAAATCATTTATATATCTTATAATTTAGTAATTTACTAGAATAATAAAAATTATTTATAAGCAATTAGTAGCATGTAAGTATTAGATTATTAGATATATTTTTAATATTACTTATCTATACTTAAAATTACATTTTATATTAATTTAAATAAATAAGTAATAAAAAGTTATGTTTACAATTAAAAACATTTATTTGATATCTTATAAAAATTTACTGTTGATAAATTGATTGCTAGTCTTAAATGTATAAATAATAACTCAGAATAAAAGTTAATTAATTTTTTTTATATTACTATCACAAAATATAGCAATATAAAAATAGTCAATTACTACTTTAGTTTAGAATCAAAATAAGAAAAATATTCTCAATATTAAGTATTGATTCTAATAGAACATACTTAGAAATATTATTTTTCTTAATTAATATTAAAATTATCATTATGGATATTATTAATTTTAAATTTACTAAATCAATTTATATTTTTATTAAAAATTTAATTGAGATTAATATTATTTTTCAATTAAATATTAGAAAACTAATAAAAAAATAAACCAATTAAATAATATTAGTTGGGTATTGTAATAGTTATAATATATAAGTTTCATTATATGCTTATTAAAATAGCAGAACGTATTATTAATTTATTTAAGGTAAGAAAAGAATTTAAAACTAAAAAAGTTTTAATAGAGAAAGAATGCGTAAATATATATGCACCTTTACATAACCGTTTAGGTATAGAGAAATTTAAATGGGAATTAGAAGATTTTTTCTTTCGTTGTTTATATCCTAATGAATATAAAAATATTTCTGAATTACTATATGAGCATCGTATTGATCGTGAAAAATATATCAATAATTTTATATTATCATTACAATATTTTATGTTACAAAAAAATATTATAGCAGAGATTTATGGTCGACCAAAACATATATATAGTATTTGGCGAAAAATGCAAAAAAAATATTTAGCTTTTGATAAACTTTTTGATGTTCGTGCTGTACGAATTATAGTTGAACATTTACAAGATTGTTATGTCGCATTAAATATTGTTCATACTTATTTTCGTTATTTACCAAATGAATTTGATGATTATGTTGTTAATCCTAAGTTAAATGGGTATCAATCCATCCATACTGTAATATTAGGGCCAGATAATAAAACTATTGAAATACAAATCCGTACTCAAAAAATGCATAAAAATGCTGAATTAGGTATTGCTGCACATTGGAAATATAAAGAAGGGATATTAATAATTGGTAATGAAAATAGCTATGAAAAACAAATAGTTTGATTAAAAAAAATAATAACCTGTTAGAGAGAGATAAATCATTTAATTATATATTCTATTAAGAATATAGTTTAATTTATTAATTTCATATAGATTTTATATCTATAAATGATTAATATTATTTATTTTTTATTTTAAAAATTTTATTTACTTTATCTATATTGATCTTTAGTATTATTATTATTGATAATAAAATGAATAGTTAAATTATTTTTTTTCAATTGCTGCTTATAGATAACTTAAACATCAAATTAAATTTATCATATAAAATATTAAAATATTAAATGAAATTTAATTAATATAAAATTAAATTATTTTATAATACGTTTTACATTATTTAAAAAATATAATTAATTACATAAAAAAAATTAATAAGAATATCATAAATATATAATAAATATTAGATAATAAATTTATTTATGCAACTGTAATCTTAAAAGAAGTTAAAAAATTATTATTAATGTATCAGAATATTCATTTATTGCATGATAATTTTAATAAATATTTATATTAATAATATTATTTTTAATTAAAGAGGTAATATTTTATAGAATAATATATTAAATAAATTACTTTTAAAAAAAATAGATTTTTACTTTAGATATATTATATATAAAATATTTTATATTAATTGTTATTAAAGATAAAATAGTAAACAAATTATTATAAAAAATCTTAATTAAATTAATATAAAATTATATCTTAAAAATATTATATTAATTATTTATTAATTTTATTATTTTAAAATAATTAGTATATAAATTAAATTAAATATAATAAAATTATTATTATTAATTTAATTATTTTATCTTAATCAAGAATTTTATAATATTTATATAATTCATTTTATTATAATATTATCTTTTATATATATGATAAAAAATTATTAAAATTTTAATATTATTAGAAGATATAATTATTATTATTTTAAAATAATAAATTAATATTACATTATTTTTATATATTATACTTAATGAGTAATTCTTTATAATTAATTATGAAATAATATTTGTTTGAAAATAAAATTAAAGAGTTAATATAAAAATATATATTTAAAGTTTATGTAATATTTTTTTAGTAAAATTAACAGTATTAATGAATGATAAAATAAAGAAAATATATACAACTATCTAATTGTATTAAAGTAAATTTATAAAAAAATAAAAAATTTTGATAAAAATAAATGATCATGAATTAATAATTTAATATTTTTATAAATAAATTAGTTGTTTATTTTGCGATAATTAATTTCTTGTACTACATTAGCTTATGAATTTTTAATTAATATTATAAAAAGCATATATTAAATTAATATTATTTTAAAATAAAAACTAATTTTAGAAAAATAATTTATTAAAAATAAATTAAATACAAATAATTATTATTTTATTTAAAAGATAAATATTAAATTTTTCTAGTTTTAAAGTATTTGTAATAAATTTAAAGTTAAAGTATATTACTTTCCCGTCTATAATATTCATCATTTTATACCTAAATTTTCAGGTTTAGCATGAAAACAAATTATATTTTTATAACTGGTGGGGTAGTTTCTTCTCTTGGTAAAGGTATTGCAGCAGCTTCTTTAGGTGCTATACTTGAAGCTCGTGGATTAAATGTTACTATTATGAAATTAGATCCTTATATTAATGTTGATCCAAGTACTATGAGTCCAATTCAACATGGAGAAATTTTTGTTACCGAAGATGGTGCAGAAACAGATCTTGATTTAGGTCATTATGAAAGATTTATTCGTACAAGAATGACTCGACTTAATAATTTTACAACCGGTTGTGTATATTCTGAAGTATTACGTAAAGAACGACATGGTGATTATTTAGGTGAAACTATTCAAGTTATTCCTCATATTACTGATGAGATTAAAAGTCGTATTATTAGCGGTGCAAAAGGTTATGATATTATTTTAATTGAAGTTGGTGGTACAGTAGGTGATATTGAATCTTTACCTTTTTTAGAAGCTATTCGTCAATTAGCTGTAGATATTGGTCGTAAAAAAACTCTTTTTCTTCATCTTACTTTAGTACCTTATTTATCTGCTACAGGTGAAGTTAAGACTAAACCAACGCAACATTCAGTAAAAGAACTTCTTTCTATTGGTATTCAACCAGACGTATTAATATGTCGCTCAGATCGAGTTATTCCAATTAATGAACGATTAAAAATTGCCCTTTTTTGTAATGTAGCGAAAAATGCAGTTATTTCATTAGAAAATGTTGATTCAATTTATAAAATTATAATGCTATTGAAATCTCAACAATTAGATAATTATATTTGTGAAAAATTTAAACTTTTATGTCCATTGGCTGATTTATCTGAATGGGAACAAGTCATTGATGCACAAGAAAACACTTTAGGTAAAGTAATTATTGGTATAGCCGGTAAATATATAGAATCACCTGATGCTTATAAATCAGTTATTGAAGCATTAAAACATGGTGGTTTAAAAAATCGTTTAAGAGTAAATATTAAATTAATTGATTCTGAAGATCTTGAAGAGAGTGGTATTAAATTATTAAAAGAACTTGATGCTATTTTAGTTCCAGGCGGTTTTGGAGAACGGGGTATTGAAGGTAAAATTATAGCAGTACGATATGCACGTGAAAATAATATTCCTTATTTAGGTATTTGTTTAGGAATGCAAGTTGCTCTGATTGAATATGCTCGTCATGTTGCTCATATGGAAGGGGCAAATTCAACAGAATTTGCCCCAGATTGTCCATATCCTGTTGTTGCTTTAATTACAGAATGGTCTGATGATAACGGTAATGTTAAATTTTGCAATAAAAAAAATCATTTTGGTGGTACAATGCGAGTAGGTAGTCAATTATGCCATTTAGTAAAAGGTAGTAAAGTTAGTAATTTATATAATAGTAATATAATTATAGAGCGTCATCGGCACCGTTACGAAGTAAATAATATATTTTTATCTCGTATTGAAAAAGCTGGATTATATATTTCAGGACGTTCAGCGGATAATAAGTTAGTAGAAATTATTGAAAATCCAAATCATCCTTGGTTTATAGCTTGTCAATTTCATCCTGAATTTAATTCAACACCAAGAGATGGACATCCTTTATTTACTAATTTTATAAAAGCAGCAAAAAAATATCAACAAAATAATTTAAAATAAATATTAGCTAATAATATTAATTTTTTAGTATTTGATAAAATTTAATTTATTTTAAGGAAAATTTAATGTCTAAAATTGTTAAAGTTATTGGTCGTGAAATTATCGACTCCCGTGGTAATCCAACTGTTGAAGCAGAAGTTCATTTAGAAGGAGGATTTGTTGGTTTAGCTGCAGCGCCATCTGGTATATCAACTGGTTTACGAGAAGCATTTGAATTACGTGATAATGATAAAGCTCGTTTTTTAGGTAAAGGTGTTTTAAAAGCAGTCGAAGCAATAAATGGGCCAATTGCTAATGCTCTGATTGGTAAAGATGCTAAGGATCAAAGTAATATTGATAAAATTATGATTGAATTAGACGGTACAGAAAATAAATCTAAATTCGGTGCCAATGCTATTTTAGCTATTTCATTAGCTAATGCCAAAACTGCTGCTGCGGCAAAATGTATACCTTTATATGAGCATATTGCTGAATTAAATTGTACAACTGGTAAATTCTCTATGCCTTTACCAATGATAAATATTATCAATGGTGGCAAACATGCAGATAATAATCTCGATATTCAAGAGTTTATGATTCAACCAATAAGTGCAAAAAGCTTAAAAGAAGCAATTAGAATGGGTTCAGAAGTTTTTCACCGATTATCAGAAGTTTTAAAATGTAAAGGAATGATTACAACAGTTGGAGATGAAGGTGGTTATGCACCAAATTTAAAATCTAATATTGCAGCTTTAGATGCAATTAAGGAAGCTATTGAATTAGCAGGTTATACTTTAGGTAAAGATATTACTTTTGCAATAGATTGTGCTGCTTCAGAATTTTATAACAAGAAAACAGGTAATTATGAATTAAAAGGTGAAGGAAAAACTTTTACTTCACAGGAGTTTACGCATTATCTAGAAGAATTAACAAAACAATATCCTATTATTTCTATTGAAGATGGACTTAATGAGTCAGATTTAGAAGGTTTTGCCTATCAAACTAAGTTTTTTAGTAATAAAATTCAGTTAGTTGGTGATGATTTATTTGTTACTAATAAAAAATTTTTAAGAGAAGGAATTAAAAAAGGAATTGCTAATTCTATTTTAATTAAATTTAATCAAATTGGTAGCTTAACTGAAACTTTAGAGGTAATTAAGATAGCTAAAGATAGTGGTTATACTACGATTATCTCACATCGTTCAGCTGAAACTGAAGATGCTACAATTGCAGACTTAGCAGTAGGAGTAGCAGCAGGGCAAATAAAAACAGGTTCAATGAGTCGCTCTGACAGAGTAGCTAAATATAACCAATTAATTAGAATTGAAGAAGCATTAGGTAAAAAAGTATCTTTTAACGGATTAAAAGAAGTTAAATATCAAGTTTAATATTATTATTAATTAATTTTATATTAAAGAATAATCACTTATTATTAATTTGTTTTTATTAAAAATTTTTAAATTTAATTTATATTTTTATTATTCTTAATAAGTGAAAAATTTAATAAATTTATTAATTTATTTAACATAGTTATTAACTAAAATTTAGTGATCTTTAATTTTTAATTAAATTATTATTATTATTATTATGTAAGAAAAATTTTTAGAAAATTGATAAAATAAAAAAAAATTGTTTAATATAATATTATAATTTTATATAAATAATTATTATTTTCTTCATCTAAATAAATCTATAAATAATATTTTGTTAACTAATTTTAGATTTTTTATCTGTTGTAATATTTTGACAAAATTTTTAGTCTATTTATAATAAAATAGACTTTTAATATTAGTTTTTTATTATTTTAATTTAATTTATTGTGATTAGTGATAATCAAATTAAAACTATTTTTTAATGCTTATTTTAATTTTATAAATTAAAATATTTATTTGTTATTAATATCTTTAATATTAATTTTATTTTCTATATTTTAAGATTGAATTTAATGTTTTTTTAAAAAATTTTTATTATAAAAAGTTCAAAAAAATATTTTATATGAAATTTTATTTGTGTAATTTTATAAATTTAATAATAGAAATGTTAATATGAATAAATTCATTAACAGAATTTAAAATAGATAATAAAACATTTAAAGTTAATTTAAAAAAATAACTAATAATTAATTATTGTTTTTATTATTCTTATAATATATAAGATATATATCTTATATATTATAATTTATTAATTTATCAATAATTTTATTTAAAACAATGAATATTTAATTATTTATATAAAAATGTTTTTATATTTAAATTAGTTAAATATTTTAAAATAAAATAAAATAAAAAATTTTTACTTAATATTAAAATATAATATATTTAGTCATATTTTTTATGTTATTTAACAGATTTTATAGAAAATTAAATATAAATAAAATATAATAAATTAATACTTTGTTTTATTATTTAAATTTTAAATTTAATATTTTAATATTTTTTAAATAAAATTTATTTTTTTATTTTTAGTAGTTTATATTTTATTAGTTTAAATTATTATTAAATTTAAATATTAATAAATTATTTTTTAATTCTTAAAATAAAAAACAATTATTTAATTTTATTAAAAGTGAACAATTAAATGTATAAGAGTTTAACTTAACAATTTTAATATATAAACTTTAATTTACAAAATCTTTAATATTAAATTCATTACAATTAATAATATTTTTCGGATTTAAAAATAATAATTTTATGACATTAATAACTCAAACATATTGATCATTATATTAAAATGTTTATTGATAATACATAAAGAATTATCCTTTTTTAATTTTAAAATTATTGATAATTTAATCTTCTCTATCTAATATTTTTTATTTTTAGAAAATCAAAATAAATATTATTTAATAGTTATTAATTAAAGTATATATTTAAGTAATTAATTTTTATCTATTAATACTATAGAAATGATTAATAATAATTTAAGATGATTAAATACAAAAATTAAAAATAATTTACTAATTAATATTCATTTAAATAATTAAATTATTACACTAGTAATTTTATAACTACAAATATATATTGATGAATTAATATATAATATATTATTAATAATTAAAAATTTTATATATAATTTATTGCTTTTAGTTATTGATAATAAAAAAATACTTAGTAAGTAATTCAATATTTTTTGAATTTTTAATAAACTAAAATATATCTTATTTATTTAATATAAAAATATTATAAAAATAAAAAATATCATTTTATTACTTTATTAAATTCTTATTTGTTTGTTTTTTATTAAAAAAATTAATGATATTAATAAAAACTAGTGATTTAAAAATTATCTTTTAGTTTGCGAATTTTTGCAAATACATCACTTTTTGAATGAATACCAAGAGAAAATCCCAATATTTTTTGTAAATAAGGATCATTAACTCTAAAAAAGATATTAATCTTTTTTTCATCTTTAAGTTTTGAAGGTAGAGTAGATTTATTTTTTTCTCGTTTTTCATTTACCATTAAAGTGTAAGCTTTTATCGTTTCATCATGAGGTAACAAACGACTAGAAAATGCCATATTTTCAGCAGTATATTCATGAGCACAACAAATTAAAGTCTCATCAGGTAATGCTTTAAGTATTTTTATTGAACGGTACATTTGCTCTGTTGTTCCTTCAAAAATACGGCCACAACCACCAGAAAATAAAGTATCACCACAAAATAAATAAGGTTTTTGATAATAAACAACATGTCCAAGTGTATGTCCTGGGGTCGAAAAAATTTGAAATGAAAATCCAGAAAAATTTAGTTGTTCTCCGCCTTTTATTATACATGTTATTCCTTTACTACTAGTTTCCATTGGACCATAAACAACTAAGTTTTTATAATTTTTCTTTAATTCTTTAACTCCATTAACGTGATCATAATGATGATGGGTAAGTAAAATAGCAATTGGTCTTATAGTATTTTTTTTTAAAAATTTCTCTACTTGTTGATTACTTCCAGGATCAATAATAACACAGTTATTTTGATGGATTAATAGCCATATATAATTATCAAGTAGAGAAGGAATTCTGATAAGTTCCATAATATAATAATACCTCATAGTTAATAGTGAGTTAGAAGGATATTAAAATGAAGTCAGCTCGTATTGTTCAACTATCTAAAATGCCTGACTCCTGGGGAGATATCCCATGGGGAGAGTATTATCGTATTGCATTAAACCAGAAGTTACAATCATGGTGGCCACAAATATTTGGTTTCCATTTATTAAAAATTGGTCAACTTAGTTTGCAAATTAATACTCAATCATCTTTAATTATTCATCAATTTAGTATGAATATAGCTGGAAGTAATTTTCAATTATTAGGTTCTCCTAATGAAATGCCTTTCAAAACAAAATCAATTGATGCCTGCCTATTAATACAACAATTATCTTACAGCACTAATCCGCATTGGTTATTGCGTGAAGCTGATAGGATTTTAGTTGATGATGGCTGGTTAATTTTATCTAATTTTAATCCATTTAGTTTATTAGGGATAGGAAAACGTATTCTTTTTTTAAATAAGCGGCAACTTTATCCTATTCGTATGTTTTCGATCTGGCGTCAACTTGATTGGTTAAAATTATTAAACTATGAAGTATTACATCAACAAAGTTTTCAAATTATACCTTGGATAACTCCTGATCATTTTATTAATAAAAATTTACAATTTTTAGGTTGCATTAATCTCATTATTGCTCGTAAAAGAATGTTACCATTAACACCAATACCAATAAAATTTATGCAAGCAAGAATGAAAATAGGTAATATTTTAGATGTTGTTAAATATTCAGTATAAATATCATTATTTTTCTATACCTAATAAATACCATCTTCTGTTGTTGGTGAATCTGCTGCATTTCTTGCTAATTCATCACATCGTTGATTCTCTGGATGTCTAGAATGACCTTTAACCCAATGCCATTTTACTTTATGTTGTGAGATTGCTATATCTAATCGTTGCCATAAATCAACATTTAATACAGGTGATTTATCAGCTCGTCGCCATTGACAGTTTTTCCAATTATGTATCCATTGTGTGATTCCTTGTTGGAGATATTGACTATCTGTTGTTAGAATTACTTGGCATGGTTGTTTAAGAGCTTCAAAACCAATAATTGCTGCCATTAACTCCATGCGATTATTGGTTGTACGAAAATAACCTTTGCTTAATGTTTTTTCATATTTATGATAACGCAGTAAAATACCATATCCACCTGGCCCTGGATTACCTAAGCAAGAACCATCAGTGAAAATTTCTACTTTCTTCGTCATTTCTGATAAACTCATTTTATTCGTAATTTACAACCATCCTAAGTTTGACATAAAAAGGCACTATGAGCACAGTGATTACACGACAAATTGTTCTTGATACAGAAACTACTGGTATGAATAAGTTAGGAATTCATTATGAAGGACATAATATTATTGAAATTGGCGCAGTAGAAGTAATTAATCGTCATTTAACTGGTCGTTATTTTCATGTTTATATAAAACCATCTAGATTAATTGATCCTGAAGCTTTCGAGATTCATGGAATTAGTAATAAATTTTTACAAAATAAACCAAATTTTGCTAAAATAGTAGATGAATTTTTAGATTTTATTCGAGGCGCAGAATTAATTATTCATAATGCTCCATTTGATGTTGGATTTATAAATTATGAATTTTCTAAGTTAAATAAATATATTCCACCAATAATAAATTTTTGTCAAGTTACAGATAGCTTATTATTAGCAAGAAAGTTATTTCCAGGAAAACGAAACAGTCTTGATGCTTTATGTGATCGTTATCATATTAATAAATCAAAGCGAATATTACATAGTGCATTACTCGATGCTGAAATATTAGCTGAAGTTTATATGGCAATGACAGGAGGTCAAACTTTATTAGTTTTTTCAGTAGATTCAGAAGTTTATAATGAAACTTATATAAGCAATATTAAACAAATAAATAGATCAATAATTGAATTAAATGTAATTTATGCTAATAAAGAAGAAATTATTGCTCATGAAGAGAGGCTTGATTTTATTGAAAAAAAAACTGGAAAAATTTCTATTTGGCGTTTGAATGATAGAAAAAATGATTAATTTAATATTTAATATATTTTAAACTAAATAATATAAATAGTTTTTATAAAATATTGACATATAAATCATTGATTAATAATATTATTTATGTTATTAACTTGATAATAATGTAAATTAATATTTTCTAAAAAATTAGCTTATTGATATTTAATTATATATTTAGATTTTGTTCATAGCTTTTATACTATAAAAACTTTAAGTAATAAAAAGTTTTTAATTTTTAATTTTAAAATAATTAAAATTTTATATTTTATTCTCGATGCAATATAAAACTATATTATTGTTATTCATTTATTTTAATTTCTTTTTTTATTAATTAATATTTCATATTATTTATTATTTAAGGAGACACATAAATTAAATTATAATTGTTAAAATATTAAAAATAACATTAAAAAATTAGTGTTAAATTTATTATTTATTTGACATGGAGTAAATAATGATCAGTCATAAAATTCTTGCTAATGTTATTCGTTTCCTTAGTATGGATGCAATACAGAAAGCAAAGTCAGGGCATCCAGGTACACCAATGGGAATGGCGGATATTGCTGAAGTGCTTTGGCGTACTTTCATTAATCATAATCCTACTAATCCTAATTGGATAAATCGTGATCGTTTCGTGCTATCTAATGGGCATAGTTCTATGCTACTTTATAGTTTATTACATCTTACTGGTTATGATTTATCAATAGAAGAATTAAAAAATTTTCGCCAACTTTACTCTAAAACACCTGGTCATCCTGAATATAGTTGTACTCCAGGTGTTGAAACAACAACTGGTCCATTAGGACAAGGAATCGCAAATGCTGTAGGATTTGCTATTGCTGAGCGAACATTAGCTATGCAATTTAATCGCCAAAATCATACTATTGTTGATCATTATACTTATGTTTTTATGGGTGATGGTTGCATGATGGAAGGAATTTCACATGAAGTTTGTTCATTAGCTGGAAAATTGAAGTTAGGTAAACTAATTGTTTTCTATGATGATAATGGTATTTCAATTGATGGTAATATAGAAGGTTGGTTTACAGATAATACTGGTCAGCGTTTCATTGCTTATCATTGGCATGTTATTGAAGATATTGATGGACATGATTTTAAAAAAATAAAATTAGCAATAGAAGAAGCTCGTAATATTACTGATAAACCATCTTTATTAATATGTAAAACAATAATTGGTTATGGCTCGTTACACAAGGCTGGTTCTGAAGAAACACATGGTTCGCCATTAGGAGAAAATGAAATTGCAGAAATTCGAATATCACTAAATTGGCCATACCCACCTTTTGAAATACCAGTAGATATTTATCAAGCTTGGGATGCTCGTGAAATAGGTAAAAAAAAAGAAAGTAATTGGCATAAAAAATTTGCTGCTTATCAAAAAGTTTTTCCTCAACTTGCTAGTGAATTTATACGTCGCGTAAAAGGTGAATTACCTGCTAATTGGCAAGTTATTATTAATAATTTAATTTTAGAATTACAACGTAATCCTGAAAATATTGCTACTCGAAAAGCCTCTCAAAATACATTAGAAGTTATTAGTAAAATATTGCCAGAACTTTTAGGTGGTTCTGCTGATTTAACATCCAGTAACTTAACTAAGTGGTCAGCTTCTAAGTCAATAAATAATATTCCAGAAGGTAATTATATTCATTACGGTGTGCGTGAATTTGGTATGTCAGCAATTATGAATGGTATCGCATTACATGGTGGTTTTATACCATATGCTGCAACTTTTTTAATGTTTGTTGAATACGCACGTAATGCAGTCCGTATGGCTGCATTAATGAAAATTCATAGTATTTTTATTTATACTCATGATTCTATTGGACTTGGTGAAGATGGTCCAACCCATCAACCTATTGAGCAATTAGCAAGTTTACGTATGACTCCTAATATAAGTATTTGGCGTCCTTGTGATCAAATTGAATCAGTTATTGCTTGGCAATATGCGATTGAAAATAATAAAGGTCCAAGTGCTTTAATTTTTTCTCGTCAAAATCTTAATCAACAAGTATATGATATTAAGCAATTAACTAATATTATCAAAGGAGCTTATGTTTTAAAAGATAGCAAAGGGAAGCCATCACTTATTTTAATTGCAACAGGATCTGAAGTTGAGTTAGCTGTCAAAGCTTATGAACAGTTAACTTTAGAAGGTTATAAGATACGGGTTGTTTCTATGCCATCAACTGATATTTTTGATAAACAAGAATTATCTTATCGAGAATTTGTTTTACCAACTTCAATTACTTCACGAATTGCTATTGAGGCTGGCATTGTAGATTTTTGGTATAAATATGTTGGTACAAAAGGAGCAATTATTGGTATGCATACTTTTGGTAAGTCAGCGCCTGCTGATATTTTATTTAAAAAATTTGGTTTTACTGTAGAAAATGTGATCGCTAAGGCTAAATCTATATTACAATAATTAATAAAATAATATAAATATATTAATTAAATTTATAAAATATAATATAATATTTAAGATTAATTAATTTATTTTTAAAAATAATTTTTTATAATTATTTTAATTTCTAATAAATTAACTATTAAATTAAAATAAATTTTTTATGATAGTTATAATAAAAATTAAAAATTTTTAATAAAAAATTAAATAAATTATTATTTTTGCAATTAATGAAATTATAGCATTCAAATAAATAATTAATTTATTGAAATACAATTCTATTTATTACGATTATCTATGATATATATATTAATAAGAATTTATTATTAATAAATTATAAGAATAATTATTTTTATAATTTGAATTTAAAAAAAATATTAAATAAGTATTAAATATTAATGTAGTATTCAATTATACTAATTTATTTATAATTTAAATTAAATCATTATATGTATTTATTTAGTTATATAAAATCTATCATTTATAATATATTTGTGTGTTAATTTTAATGTAATTATTATTTGTTTTATTAATATATTAATAAAACAAGCTCAAAAGTAGTGATTAATTATTTATAAATATATCATGTATTATAAATTTTGTTATTTTTATAAAAAATGATACTTAGATATTATTAAATCTTTATTACTGTAAGAATTTATATTTTAATCAATGACTATCTGATTATTAATGTTTGTTATTTATATTTAAACTTAATAATACCTATTTAGAAAATATATTATTCTTGTTGATAGAAAATTAATTTTTGATAAATTTATGTAAATATTCTTAAATTCAAAAATAATTTTAAATGATATTAATTATTTAATTAATTATTAAGATATTAATAGTTAATCTTACTATAATAAATAAGATATAAATAAATGCAATTAAAATCAAATAACTATTAAAGAAATAACAATATAAAGAAGTCATATACTATAGTTAATTATACTTAAATTATTATTGGAATTAATAGGTTTTAATTATGATTAACTAATATATAATATTATGTATAAATGAATATTCTAAAAAGAGTTAATCAATGTTTTATTATTAAAATAATAATTTATTATGATACTAAATATAGTTTTGTTGGTTAAATACTTAATATAAAGATCAACAATGATTACTACTAGTAATTTCAATAATTTTACTTATTAATAGATAGTATGGAAATATTATTTTCTAGATAAAAGTAGAAAATTAATAATTTAGAAAATTAACAAGAGGATTCATCATGTCTATAATTAAGATGACTGATTTAGATCTAGTTGGTAAAAAAGTATTTATTCGAGCTGATCTAAATGTTCCTATCAAAGATGGTAAGATTATCTCTGATGTACGGATTCGTGCATCTTTACCAACAATTGAAATCGCTTTAAAACAAGGTGCAAAGGTAATGATAACATCTCATTTAAGTCGCCCAATTGAAGGTGAGTATAATGAGGAATTTTCATTAAAACCAATTGTAGATTATTTAGTAGATAAATTAAACTATCCAGTTCGTTTATTAAAAGATTATTTAAATAAAGTTGAAATTGCTAATGGTGAGTTAGTTGTTCTTGAAAATGTACGATTTAATAGAGGTGAAAAAAAAGACGATAAAACTTTATCTAAACAATATGCTTCACTTTGTGATATCTATGTAATGGATGCATTTGGTACAGCTCATCGAACTCAAGCATCAACTCATGGAGTAGCAAAATTTGCACCTATAGCATGTGCTGGGCCATTATTATCTGCTGAATTAAATGCATTAAGTAAAGTGTTAAAAGATCCTGCTCGTCCAATGGTTGCGATTGTTGGTGGCTCAAAAGTTTCTGCTAAGTTAACTGTTTTAGAATCTTTATCAAAAATAGCTGATCAAATTATTGTTGGAGGCGGTATCGCTAATACTTTTATTGCTGCTGAAGGTCATAAAGTAGGTCGTTCTTTATATGAAGATAATTTAATTCGTGAAGCAGAAAGATTATTATCAAATTGCGATATTTCTGTACCAACTGATGTTCGTGTAGCAACTGAATTTTCTGAAACTGCAGGGATGATAATGAAATCTGTTAAAAATATTAAAGATGATGAACAAATTTTAGATTTAGGCGATGAAACTGCTGAACGTTTAGCTAATATTATTAAAAAAGCAAAAACAATTTTATGGAATGGTCCAGTTGGAGTTTTCGAATTTCCTAATTTTCGTCATGGAACAGCAGTAATTGCACAAACTATTGCAGATAGTAAAGCTTTCTCTATTGCAGGAGGCGGTGATACGTTAGCAGCTATTGATTTATTTGGTATTACAGATAAAATTTCTTATATCTCTACTGGCGGTGGTGCTTTCCTTGAATTTATAGAAGGTAAAAAATTACCTGCAGTTATTGTATTAGAAGAACGAGCAAAATAATAATTATATCTAAAGAAAATGATAATTAGTATTAATCGCCTGTTAAACAATAGGGATTTATCTCATGTCTAAGTTTTTAGATTTTATAAAACCAGGTGTTATCACTGGTGGTGATGTTCAAAAAATTTTTGCAATTGCAAAAAAGAAAAAATTTGCTTTGCCGGCAGTTAATTGTATAGGTACAGATTCGATTAATGCTGTTTTAGAAACTGCTGCTAGAGTTTCTTCTCCAATAATTATTCAATTTTCTAACAGTGGTGCTGCATTTATTTCTGGTAAAGGAATAAAAACAAAAGGTCATCAAGCTGCAATTTTAGGTGCAATTTCAGGAGCTTATCATGTGCATCAAATGGCAAAATATTATGGTGTATCTGTAATCTTACATACGGATCATTGCGCACGTAAATTACTACCTTGGATTGATGGTTTATTAGCAGCCAGTGAAGAATATTATAAAATAAATGGTAAACCATTATTTTCATCTCATATGATTGATTTATCTGAAGAGCCATTAATAGATAATATTAAAATTTGTTCTCAATATTTTCAACGGATGAGTAAAATGGATATGACATTAGAAATTGAATTAGGTTGCACTGGTGGTGAAGAAGATTTTATTGATAATACTAATTTAAATAGTTCATTATTTTATACGCATCCTGAAGATATAGCTTATGCTTATGAGAAATTAAGTAAAATTAGTCATAAATTTATTATTGCAGCATCTTTTGGTAATGCACATGGTGTTTATAAACTAGGTAAGGTTCAATTAACCCCAAAAATTCTTAAGAATTCACAGGAATATATTATACAGAAATTTAATTTATCAATGAAAAATAATCTAAATTTTGTTTTTCATGGCGGTTCTGGTTCTTCTACTGAAGAACTTAAAGAAGCGATTAATTATGGTGTCGTAAAAATGAATATTGATACTGATATTCAGTGGGCGATTTGGAAAGGTATTTTAAATTATTATAAAAAAAATAAAGATTATTTAAAAAATCAACTCGGTAATCCAGAAGGTATGGATAAACCTAATAAAAAATATTATGATCCTCGTGTTTGGTTACGCATTAGTCAAATTTCTATGATTGAGCGTTTGGAGCTCGCATATAAAGAGTTAAATTGTACAAATTTGATATAAGTAATTATTATTTTTATTTAATATTTAACTCTATTATAAATAAAAATATTATTACTATTTATAGTAATAATTAATAAAATTATAAATTAATATTTAATATATTTTAAATTAATTGTATTTAATAAAATTAATAGAGAAATAAAAATAATAGTTAAAAAATTAATAATTAAGCATAAAATATAAGTTATATACTATTGAGTATTATTAAATAATTTTTAATAGAATATAAATAAAGATAATTATATTACGATGAGATTGTTTAATTTAAAACTTGATTAAATAAAAATAATTATTTATTTATTTGAATTATAACATATAGTTAGTTTAAAAATAATTTTTTTATAAGATGATATTAAAATAAATTAATAAATTTATATTTTTTAATAATATATTATAAATATTATTTATTTTTTTTAAATTTAATATAATATTAAAGTTAATCGAATTTCTAAATTTAAATAAAACTATTTATTTAAATTATAATTATATTTTTGTTTATTTTTTATTAATAATAATTATAATTATATCTAGAACAAATTTATTATAATTTAAAAACGATATATTAATAATTAAAAGTAAATTAATATAAATTATTTGAATAAATGTTAATTGATATTATTTTTTTATGTGTATATAATAAAAATATGAACCAATTTTTAATTGATTAAATTTTGTATAAAACATATTTAATTAAAAATTTTTAAAAGTATTAAAGCTATTTTTATATTCTAACAATTATTATGTTTATTTTAAATCTTATTTAAAATAATAAAAGTTAATATTTTTATAAATAAAATAAATATACTAATGAATCTTTCAGTTTTTAAATTTATTTAACTATTTTAATTTACTTTTAATATAATAATCTTTTGTTATTGTTTAGTTAAATTTTGAATTAATAATGCAAAATGTAAATCAATATCTTCAGGAATAGAAAGATAAACTTTATATCCATCACCTGGCACAATTTGAATTGATAATTTTTTATTATCAAATAAATCAGTTAAAGTAAATTTGATATTACCTTTTGGTGTCATTAATTCTAAACTATCACCTAAATAAAATTTATTTTTACATTTATCTCTGCAAGCTCATTTTTATGTTGATTAGTAAATTCACCAAAAAATTGTTAACTATTAGAAATAAAATAACCGTATTCATATGTTTGATATGCATCATGAATATGACGACGTAAAAAAATTTTCAATATAACCTTTATTAGTTAATCCTTTTAATATAGTTAATAATGTAAAATCAAAAGGTTTACCATCTATACCATCATCAATAGCTTGACGATAAATTTATGCAGTTCTAGCGCAATAATAAGAAGATTTTGTTCGTCCTTTTATTTTAAATGAGTGAACACCAATCTTAATTAAACATTCAATATGTTGAACGGCTCGTAGATCTTTTGAATTCATAATATAAGTACCATGCTCATCTTTAAAAGTAGTCATATATTCATTTGGACGTTTTGTTTCTTCAATTAAAAAAACTTTTGTTGTTGGTTCTCTTTTTTCTAACATTGAGTGAATATTTTTATGTTAAGTAGTTTTTGATAATTAATAATATTACCAATTTCATCTTCTTTTCCTTCTTATATTTTATATTTCCAACGGCAAACATTAACACAAGCACCTTGATTAGGATCACGTTCATTTATATAACTAGATAGTAAAAAACAACCAGAATAAGCCATACAAAGTGCGCCATGAATAAAAATTTATAATTCAATATCATGGTATTTGATTATGAATTTCTTCAATTTCTTCAATTGAGAGTTCATGAGATAAAATAATTTGACTTAATCTTATTTGTTCCAAAATTTTATTGTTGTAACTGTATTCGCTTGTACAGAAAGATGAATATCCATCATTGGAAATGCTTCTTTTACTAACATAATTAAACTAGGATCTGACATAATCAAAGCATATGGTTGCATTTTAATAATAGGAATAAGATCATGAATAAATGTTTTTAATTTAGCATTATGTGGTATAATATTAATTACTACATAGAAATTTTTTTCTATTTCATGAGCTTCTTTAGTATCTTTAGATAAATTTTCATAATTAAATTCGTTGTTACGAACTCTAAGGCTATAACGAGGCTGTCCTCTATAAATAGCATTAGCACCATAATCAAAAGCATAACGCATGTTCTTTAGAGAACCTGCTGGAGAAAGCAATTCTGGTTTAAATATGATAAATTTTCAATTTAATCATAAATTATTATTTATTTTTAATTCGCTAAGTTTTAAACAGTTAATATTAATATCTCATATAATGAAATTAAAATTAACAAGTGATCTAAATTGATATTTTTTAATTAAATAGTTTAAAACTAAAAAATAGATTATAGATATAATAAATGAATTATTTTTATTTAATAATTATAATTTTAACTTAAAATTTATATTATCGTTAATAATTATATTATTAACGATAATATAATCTTAATAAAAATATTCAATTATTTATTATCAATATTTTTTACAAGGATATTGATATAAAATTTTAATAACTTAAATTAATAACATGCTAAATTAATAATTTACTTTTAATAATCCATCTAATATATAATTTTATTAATAATTAATTTAAAGTAATTATTTTTTAATTTAGTTTATTTATAACAAAAGTGTTAAATAATTTTAATTTTAATAATTAATTTATGTAAGCTAAATATCTTATAGATATAGTTATTAATCTAAATTAATAATATAATTAAATAATTATTTTTTTTAATTTTAATTGTTATTATGACAATATTAATATTTTAAAATTAATCTAATTAATGAAAATAGATAATCTATTAATCTTATATTAATAAGTATAAGATTAAGTAAAACAAAATAAAATAAATTTTATTTATATAACAAATATTATTCTTAATTAATAATAAATAAATTTAAAAATCAATAATTTAAATATAATTAATTAATAATTAATTTAAATTTAATTTATTTTTATCAATTAAGATTTAACATTAATGATTATCTTAATTTATATATTTTGATTTTATGATTATTATTTATCTTTATCTCTATACTAACTTATTTTAAATAAAAAATGAAAAACTAAAAAATATTTTTATTAAATTTAATTTAATTGTTATTTAAAAATATAAAATTTATATAATGTATAAGTTTAATAACTCAATATAATCTAAGTTATTTTTTTGTTAAATTAAGTTTTAATTAACGTTAAATTGTTATAATTATTATTTAAAATTACTATATTTTAAGTGTAAAATATTCAAATTAATTTAATTAAAAATTTCATAAATTTAATTACTTAAATATAATTTACTTAATTTATTACATAAATTAATATTTTTCAATAAATTAATAATACTTAATTAAAAGATATTATTAATGTAAATAATTTGTAAATTTAGTTAAAATATTTATTTAATTTAATAACAAATATAATTTCTTAATAGAAAACATTACTAAATATCATCATAAATTCATTTGAGATTATAGTTTAATATAACTGATTGTTTTATATTTTTAAAAATAATATCTATTATATATTCATATATTTTGTTTATTTTTAATCTTTTAACTAGTTAATTAAAATTTTTAATTTATTGATTTTGTAAAGGTTTTAATCTGTAAATAATATTGATAAATAATATTAATAATAAAAATATAATTATTAGAAAATTAATAATATATGTTAATAATTAAACTTAATATTATTTAAATGATTAATTTTATTTATTTTTAATAAACTATTAACTAATGATCTCTTTATAATATTTGAGTGGATTTTGATGATATTTTTATTAAAACTATATAAGTTACAATAATTTAAAAATTTAATTATATTATATTTAAATCAGCGCCTATATATCTATTACATTATAAAATATTCAATTATGAGTTTACTAATATCATCAGTTTAAAATTTTAAGTAAGCAAGTTTATTTATAATTTATTTATTTATATTAGTATAAATAAATAAAAATTAATTAACAAATAAATAAAATAGTAAAAATTATCAATAAAATAATGAAAATTCATTTTATTTAAATTATAAAATTAGTAATTTGTTTTTATAAAAACATATAAAATTATATTGAAGATAATATAAATAATTAAATTAAATAAATTATAATTTTACTTTTAATAAGTTTACTTAATTTAAAATTATCATTATTTATTATCTGTTATTATAAATAATATATTAAAATTATAATAATAAATTAAATAATCATTAACTTTGATTAAAAATAATAAAGTACTTTATATATAAAAAATTTTAAATAAATCTTATTTTTATATAAATTTAGATATTTTTATAAAGATATTTTTTAAAAAATAAATTATTAATATTATAATAATTAATATTATTAATTTAAAATATTAAAAATATATTAAATATTTAATAAAATAATCAAGTTAATAATTAATAAAATGATAAAATCAATAAAATAAATTTATTATTTTAATAACTTAATTATATCATTATATAATATATTTATTTAATGATATTTCTTGAAATAACAAAAAAATAAGTAATTAAATAAAAGATTTTGATTAATAATTACTTTAAGAATTTAAATGTGACTAATAAAATAATAATAATTAAGATTTCTTTAAATATTTTATTAATTATATAATTATTAGTAATATCTCAAAATATAATTATTAGAATAATTACAAATAAATAAATTAAATTAATTTATGTTAAATTAAAAAACTAAAAAATAACTAACTAAAGACTTATTAATGTTTTATTTATTAGTTATAATTTTTATTAATTTAATTTTATTATTAATAATTTATCATAAATTAAAATTTAATATAAACTTTTAACTAATTTAATATTCTAAGTAAATAATTTAAAATATTTAATATGATAGTAAATAATTAAGTTTTATGAAATATTATTAATATTATTAAAATTATATAAAAGAAAAGTATTAAAATTATTTAATCTTATTTATTAATATATATAATATTAATTGATATTATATATATATTTTTATGTTATAAATTAAAAGTGTAATTATTACTAATTAATGATAAATTGTATTAATTTTTTATAATTAAATTAATATGTCTTTAATAATTCACTTACTTCAAAGCATTTTATTCTGATATTATTTTATTTTAAAATAATTAAAAATTTATTTTAGGTATAGAAAGTATGATTATCAGAGCACAAAGTCCAGCTAATTTTGCGGAAGAGTATATTATTAAAAATATTTGGAATAATCATTTCCCACCAGGTTCAATTTTACCAGCAGAACGTAAATTCTCTGAGTTAATTGGAGTAACAAGAACAACATTACGAGAAGTTTTACAACGTCTCGCAAGAGATGGATGGCTAACTATTCAACATGGAAAACCAACTAAAGTAAACAATTTTTGGGAAACTTCAAGTCTTAATATTTTAGAAACAGTAGCTCGATTAGATCGTGATGGGGTATCAAAATTAATTGAAGATTTATTATCCGTTAGAACAAATATTTCAGCTATTTTTATTCGAACTGCGTTTTATAATGATAAATTAAAATCATTAGAGATTTTATCAATAAAAGAAAATATAGAAAATTCTTCTAAATCATTTACTGTAATAGATTATAATATTTTTCGTGGATTAGCATTTATTTCTGGTAATTCTATTTATGGATTAATTTTAAATGGTTTAAAAGGATTATATATCCGTATTGGCCGTTATTATTTTTCTGATCTTAAAGCACGTCAACTTGCTTATGATTTTTATCATGATTTAACTAAAATATGTAAAGAAGAAAATTATGATCAAGTCTTAAATAGTGTTTGTAGATATGGTAAAGAAAGTAATAATATTTGTCGTAAAATGAAAGATAAAATAATAAATGATTTATCTGAATTATGTTAAAATTATTCTTAATTAATAATAAGATCTTTTATTATTTTATTTTATTTTTTATTAAAAAAATAAATATCTATACTATAATTAGTTATTTTAGTATCATATTGAATAATTTAAATAATTTTAAATTAATCATTAAGATAGAAATTATATAATATTTAATAAAATTGATAATCTTACCAAAAACTAAATTCTATATTTTTATTATTATTTTTTATAAAATATATATAGATTATAAAAATTATAAGATTAGTTTTTTTATTTCTTATTCATAGGTATTAAATATATTAAAAATAATAAATAAATTATACTTACCATTATTAATTAATTTAATAAAGTATCTTATTGTTTTTAACATTAAAAATTTTATTTAGTAATGAAACTTTCTTTTAGTGTTTTCAATATTTTTAATATTATAGCTAATTTAAAAATTGTATTATATTTTAATAAAAATAATTAATTAAAAATTTAATTATATACAAAGATCTTAATATTAAGTAAATTATATGTATGTTAAAAATTAATATCCTTACTTTAAAATATCTAGAGATCAAAATTAGAAATGACAAAATTTATTTAAATAGGATATTTAATATTAATTAATTTTATATATAGAATTTTGATATAAAAATTATTTGTTATTTTTATAATTAATAATTATATTCTATAATTTCAATGTATTATATATCTATGATATTAATTAGTAATTTCTTAAAAATATTATTAAGTTTTAATGTATATTAAACTTTAACTCTTACAATAGGTATGAATATAATTAATTTCTTTTAGTTATATAAATTTTTACTATAAATTTAATAATTATTTACTATATTAATATAAAATTTTTTATTCAATATATATTTTCATTTTATTAACTTATAATAGATATGTAATATTGTAATTTAATTTTAAATATTAATATTAATTTAAAATTTATTTTTTAAAAAAAAATAATATAAAATTATATAATTATACAATTAATATTATTTTTTATTTACTATTATAATAAATATATAAAATGATAATAATTAGTTAAACTATAAAATTAAAATATAAACAAAGTAGATAGTAAATTTCATCACAAATAGTTTTTAATTTTAAATAGAGTAGATTATTTAATAGGAAATACATTTTTTTAAATTAGCTCTCTTGTTAAATAGTTATATTTATAAAAAATTAACTTTGATATTATTTATTTTATTATAAAATAAATAATTACTAAAAGTTCATGGATTTATCAAAATCTAAATATAGAAATTATATCTATGTATAAAGTAAAAATATAATTTTAGTTATTATTTTTATATTTTAGTTATAAGATTAATCAATTAAAATATTTTATATTTAAATTATAACTAAATATAAAAAGTCGCTATTAATAAATTGCGACTTTAGAATAGATAATTATATTGTTTACTTTGAAATATGTGCAATTAAATCTAAAATTTTATTAGAATAACCAGTTTCATTATCATACCAAGCTATTAATTTTACAAAATTATTATTTAAAACAATACTTGCTTTTGCATCAAAAATTGATATTAATTTATTGTTATTAAAATCAGTAGAAACAACATCATCTTCAGTATAACCAAGAATATTTTTTAATTTATTATTTGCTGCATGTTGAATTATTTGGCAAATTTCTTTATAAGTAGCTGGTTTATTTAAACGAATAGTTAAATCGATAACTGAAACATTAGGTATTGGAACACGAAAAGCCATACCTGTTAATTTATTATTAAGTTCAGGAATAATTTTACCAAGAGCTTTAGCAGCACTAGTTGATGATGGAATTATATTTTGTAAAGCACTACGACCATCTCTCCAATTTTTAGTTGAAGTCCCATCAACTATTTTTTGAGTTGCTGTTGTTGCATGAACTGTTGTCATCAGACCTTCAATAATACCAAATTCATCATTTATAATTTTAGCTAATGGAGCTAAACAATTTGTGGTACAAGAAGCATTAGAAATAATATTTTGACTAGCATAGGTATTATGATTAACACCCATAACAAACATAGGAGTATCATCTTTTGGTGGTCCAGTTAAAACTACTTTTTTTGCTCCCGCAGTGATATGTTTATATGCTGTTTCGTTAGTTAAAAAAACACCTGTTGCTTCTGCAACAATATCAACACTAATTTCATTCCATTTTAAGTTAGCAGGATCCTTTTCTGCTGTGCAGCGAATAGTTTTACCATTAACTATTATATTTCCATTTTTTACTTTAATAGCGCCATTGAAAGGACCATGAGTTGAGTCATATTTTAACATATAAGCAATATAATTTGCATTTAATAAATCATTAATTGCTACGATTTCAATATCTTTACGTTCTTGAGCAGCACGAAAAATAATACGGCCAATACGACCAAATCCATTAATACTTACTTTAATAGTCATAATATTTCCATTAGCTATATTTAGTTTAAAAAATTTAATTTTATTCCATCGTTATTAAAAAATTGCTATTAGTCAAGTAGATTCTTATCTTTTATTATAAAATTTATGTATAAATTTTATAATTTTAATAAATAAACTTAAAATTAATATTTTAACTTACTATCGTTAATCTTAATAAAATATTTAAATTAAATATTAATAATATATTTAAATGATATTTAAAATTAAATTAAAAAAACTATTTTTAATTTAAAAATAGTTAAAATATTATTTTAAATTAATTTAAAAAAATATAACATTAGATCACTATAAAATTTAAGTATAAAATTATTTTTAAGATATATTATTATATAATTCATGATTATGTTTATTATTTTCTATTTTGTCATATATATTTTTATATAATATAATTAAATAATATTTTATCAATTTCTTTAAAATACATTTACTAATTAATAAAATTAAATAATTAATTTATAATCAACTAAAGCTTCTATATTTTATATAAAAATAAAATTTAATTAATATTAAAAAAAATAAACTATAAATTATTATATTTTAATAAATTAAATATAATTATAACATATAATTATAGATATAAATCTAATATTTAAAATAAAAATAAACTAAAATATTTATAGATGATATTATCTAGTATAATACATTTTATATTAATATAATTAATTATTTTTTAATATAAAAAATAAATATAGTTAATATCAATATAGATTAACTATATAAATTAGAATATGTTATTAATTTCGCGCCAGCTAATACCATTTCCTTTAATGCATTACAACTATCTTCTGGTTGCAAATTAACACCCCTACAACCATCTTGAATAATTGTTACTTGATAACCTAATTTTATTGCATCAAATACAGTAAATTTTACGCAATAATCTGTTGCTAAACCCATAATATATAAATTTTTTATTTTATTTGTTGTTAACCAAGAATCTAATTGAGTTGCATGTTGATGGTCGTTGTCAAAAAAAGCACTATAACTATCGATAGCAACGTTAATTCCTTTTTGAAAAATTCTTTTAATTGCTGATTGATTAAGTGCTGGATGTAATTCTGCTCCTTTTTGATTTTGCACACAATGCATTGGCCACAAAGTTTGATGAAAACTATTAAGATTATTCTCTATATCAACTTTAGTTGTTGAGTTTATTGAAAAACTTGAATGATTAATAGGATGCCAATCTTGACTCGCTATAATAGCAATATTTTGTTGTTGACAATAAGAAATAACATTGTTAGCTATATTAATAACACTTTCGCTATCTAATATTTCTAAGGCGCCATTATTACAAAAATCATTTTGTAGATCAATTAATAATAATACAGTAGAAGTATGAGTCATGATATTATTTTAATAATTATTATCATAATTTAGTTCATAGGGTAATTTATATTGTAATATAAATTTTATTGTTAATTTTTATAATTATAATTAATAATATTAATATTTTTAATAAATTTATTTTAAAGTATAATAATTCATATTAATTTATCAATATAAAATTATATTAGATTAGTTAATTTAATATAAATTTAATAGTTTTTTTATATATTTTAAAAATCAGATTTTATAAATATTCATTATTAATAATAAAATAAAATAAAAAATATTTTAGTTAATTAAAATAAAGTATTTTTATTTTTAATAAAACTTTAAAATAAATACAATAATATAAATAAATTAAAATTTAATTTTATAAACACTTAAATTACTATTTTTTTTAAAATAGATAAATTTTTTCAAAAAAATATATTAATATTCATATTAATTAATGAAAAATATTTATTTTTATTTAAAAATCTAAAAATTATTACTATATAATCTAATAGTAAATTTTATTTCTAAATAATTTTTTTTAAAAAATAATTTTATTTTATTAATAAAATATATTTTCTTTAAATACAGTATATTATATTAATAATATTAAATTTATAATTATAAATATTATTTTCATTATATTATCAAAATAAATTAAATTTTATATTTTAAATTAATGAATATGATATTTTTTATCAAAATAAAAATAAATCTATATCATATTAATATTTTAATATGAAATAAAATAACAATATGTTTAGTGATATAGTTTTATAATAATAATTATAAAAATTTTAATAAACTTCACTACAATTTAAACAAAATACATAGCAATTTTGTGGATCATTCATATATTTATAAAATTTAAATTGTTGATAAAGATTATTGATTTCTTTTTTAGGAAATAAAAATTGTAATGTATTAATCATTAATTTATCAGCTTTTGAACTTAATTCAATTATCAATTGATCAATAAAAGAATGTTTAGGTTGCATCCAATCAAGTGAAGGTACAGTAATTTTAGCTAATTCAACTGCTTTATTCACTGCATCATCAAAGTCACCAAGTTTATCAACTAGGCCATTTTTTAATGCATCTAAACCTATCCATATTCGACCTTGAGCAATTTTATCTATTTCTTTTAGTGTTTTATGACGAGATTGAGAAACATATTTTAAAAAAGTATAATAACCATTTTCAATAGTGATTTGCATCATATTAGAAAATGGTTTATTTATTCCTTTTGTTCTTGATATATCCGCCAATGGTGTAGTAGAGATACCATCAGTATAAACACCAATTGTATCTAAGTTTTTTTCAAAGGTATTTATCATACCAAAAATACCAATTGAACCTGTTAAAGTTGTTGGACTTGCAATAATATAATTAGCTGGTGTTGAAATCCAATAACCACCTGATGCTGCGATTCCTCCCATTGAGACTATAATTGGTTTGTTAGCCTCGCGTGTAGCAAGTAGTTCATTACGTATTGTTTCTGAAGCTGTAACACTGCCACCAGGACTATTAACACGTAAAATAATTGCTTTAATATCTGAATTAAGCCTTGCATTACGTATTTGTGTTTCAATTGTTTCACTTCCAACGATACCTGATTCTTGTGGCCCATCAATAATAACACCTTGTGTAATAATTACAGCAATATTAGCAGGTTGATTATTAAATTGTTTTTGTTGTATTAATTGATTTTTTTGTAGCTGTTTATCAGCATAATCATAAATACTAATATAGTTAAAATGTTTTTCTTTATCATTCCAGCCAAATTTTTTACTTAACTCTTTTTCCATCATTGCATTAGTAAAAATATTATCAATTAATTTTTGTTTAATCGCATAATTAGCACTATTACCATGAACGTTTTTCATTTTTTCAATTAATTTATCAACCCCAGGAAAAATATTTTCTGGTGTAGTTTGTCGATTTTTAGCAATAGTTGATAAATAATTACGCCATAATGAACTAATCCAAACTTTATCTGATTTACGTACTTCTTCTGACATATTATTACGAATAAACGGCTCTACAGCTGATTTATAAGTTCCAATACGAAAAATATGAGTATTAATTTTTAAATTATCAAATAATGTTTTATAATATAGTTTATTAGTAGAAAATCCATAAATACCGACATTACCTTGTGGTGACATATAAATATTATTAGCAAAACTAGCTAAATAATATTGTGATTGATTATAACTATTACCTATTGCATAAATAGGTTTACCAGCTTGTTTAAACTCCGTCAATGCTTTACCAATATATTGTAAAGATGATTGTTCGCAACCAATTAAATTATCTAGTTGTAAAACAATACCTGTAATTTTTTTATCATATATTGCTAATCGAATAATATTTACAATATTAAATAATGAATTTTCTTGTATATGTTTTTTTGATGAACCTAATAATTCACGGCTCATTTTATCTAGATAATTATAAATAGAAACTTGATCAACAATTATACCTTGTAATTCAATAAGTAATGCACCGTGATATTCATTAATAGATTTTTTTTCATTTTTGTATGCAAAATAACTACTTGCTATAATGAATATTAAAAAAAGACAAATAAAATTTGTAATAAATTTTCTAATAAAATTAAGTAATTGCCAACAAAATTTTAAAAATGTTGCGATTAAATTCAACAGAGTTTGCATGTAATCTCCAATTATATGAATAATATATTTATGTTAAAAGAACATAAGATAATTATTAGTTATGATTTGAATAATAATTAAATATTAATTTATTATTATTCAAAATATCTGTAGATTTTATCTCTTATTATATTAATGTTAATAAAAAATAATTAGTTAAAATAAAATTAATTTCAATAAAAAATATATAAATGATATAATGTTATTATTAATTAATTACTTTATTAATTATTTATTAACATTAATATCTGATAAATATTTATTAAATAATATTTATAAGCAGAATAATACGAAAATTTAATTATATAAAACACTGTATATTATATATATTTTAATATTTTATGTTAATTTAACATTAAAGTTTTCATAAATTTGGCAAGTTATTTTTATTAAAAAACTAGAAAATATTTTTATAAACTAATTTAATTATTGTTGATAACAATATAATATCTAATATTATTTATAATACTTCTTTATTATTTAATAGTATATCATTATTTTTATCAGTTTTTAATGTTGATTGAGGTAAATTATTAAGTAAGATTTAATATTTTTATTTTATTAAAATTTTATATTTTAAAATATATATTTAAAATAAATATTCAATTTTTTTAAAAAATCTTTATAAAATAAAAAACTATATAGTTTATTTCTAAATAAAATATATTATTATAAATTAAATCAATTTAATTTAATTAAAAATATTGTTAAACATATTAACATAATTTTATATATTTTATGAATTAAAGTAAATAAAAAATTAATAATATTCATTTATTTTTCTTTTTTGATAAAAATTAAAATCTAATCTTATTATTTATCATTTTATTGATATCTTAAATAAGATTATTAATATAATATATTTTTTATTTTAAAATATAAATAATTCGATTTATTTTTATATTGGTATTATTAAATATAATTAATAATATTTATATGAATTTTTATATTAAATTAATTTAATTATATTTTATATTAAATTGATTGTTTAAAAAATTTTTTTAAAAAATATTATCAATTTAATTTATATAAAAATTAAATAACTCAATTGTAAATTTATTAAATATAATAAAATATTATAATAATTATACATTTTATAATGAAGTTTATAGTTTATTAAATAATTTAATTAAAAATTTATATAATATTTTATTTAAAAAAAACTTAATAAAAAAGTAAATAGTTTATTTATAAAAATAGTTAATTAACTTATATTAAAAGTTATATTAAATAAAAATATATTTATTATTAATAGTGTTCTTAATATAATTTTTTTTTAAAAATAGTTATTTTAAATCAAATAACATTGTTGTAATAAATTATAAATTTATGTTAAATAAAGTTAAATTTACTAAATAATATAATTAGATCATTAAGTTTCTTATATATTATTTATTTACTTTAGAAAAAAATTAATACATATTTTATTATTATTAATATTCATTAAAATAAAATAAATGAAAAATCATTTTATTTTTAATACTAAATATTACATTACAATATGTAAATTTAATATATAAATTACTTAAATTAATAAATTATTATCAAATTAATTATAATATAAAATCAATATATTATTTAATAATATTTAAAAAATAAATTAATAACTTAAAAGATAAAATATAAAATATTGAATGAAAATAATATTTAATCTATTAATATTATAATATAATTATTTATTTTAAAAATATGATGTTAATCTAATTATTTTTTAATTTTTTATTTATTTTATATATTTTATTATTATATATATTAAAATTATTAAAATTTGTTTATTTTATTAAAAAAATATTAGTTAGATAACTTGGAAGAAAAGATGCAATTAAAAAAAGCAGAAAAAAAAGTTAGTAAAGTAGTTATTCCTGTAGCTGGATTAGGAACTCGTATGTTACCAGCAACAAAAGCAATTCCTAAAGAAATGTTACCATTAGTTGATAAACCACTTATTCAATATGTAGTGAATGAATGTATATATGCTGGTATTCATGAAATTATATTAATCACTCATTCCTCAAAAAATTCAATAGAAAATCATTTTGATACTAGTTTTGAATTAGAAGCAATTTTAGAAAAACGTGTTAAACGACAATTATTAAATGATGTACAATCAATATGTCCAAGTCATGTCACAATTATGCAAACAAGACAAGGTATTGCAAAAGGACTCGGGCATGCTATTTTATGCGCAAAACCATTAATAGGAGAAGAGCCTTTTGCTGTGGTTTTACCTGATGTTATTATTGATCAATATTCATTTGATTTGAAACAATATAATTTAACAGCGATGCTAAAACGTTATCATGAAACATCAGCAAGTCAAATTCTTGTTGAGTCAGTACCAAAAATATATATACCTAATTATGGTATTGTAGATTGTGATGGTTATAAATTAAAACCTGGTGAAAGTAAAATTATTAAAGGTGTTGTTGAAAAACCAAAAATTGAGGAAGCACCTTCTAATTTATCTATTGTTGGTCGTTATGTATTATCAGAGAAAATTTTAGCTTTAATAGAAAAAACACCAATAGGTTCGGGAGATGAAATTCAGTTAACTGATGCGATTGAAATGTTAATAAAAAAAGAATTAGTTGAAGCTTATCATTTAAAAGGTAAGAGCCATGATTGTGGTAATAAATTAGGTTATATGAAGGCATTTCTTGAATATAGTATGCGTCATGAATATTTAGGTAATGAATTTTCTAATTGGATAAAAAATATTTTAAATTACTAATTATTGATAAATTTAATTAAAGTTAATAAAAACTTGTTTTATTATTATGAAATATTTATTCTCTATTTATAAGTTAATTTTAATAAATTTTATTTAAATTAAGATTAATTTTATCATAAAATATAATTTTTATATTTTAAATAGTTTACTTTATATAAAATTAATTCTTTATTTTTATTTATTTAATTAACTTAAGAAAATAAAATTTAATATAATTTAATGATAGATTTTAAATAAATTATTTTATAGTAATAAAATTTATATAAATTAATGTTAATATTTTATTTAAAATAAAATATTAATAAATTATTATTTGTAATATAATTTATTAAATGTAATTTAATATTTTAATTTTTATTTAATTATTATTTATTACAATTATTTATTATTTAATAAATAATTGTAATAATATTATAAATACCTTTTTATTATATAAAAGGTATTTATAAAGTAAAAAATATTTACATTAAAAAATCATCTAACTTTTTATTTTTTTGTTCTATTGCTTTTTTAATAACAGTCGGCGTACGACCTTGACCTGTCCAAGTTTTAATTTCACCATTTTCATCTTTATATTGATATTTAGCTGGTCTCGCAGCACGTTTAATATAGCTTGATGTTTTTAATGGATTTTTTGCAGTAACTAAATCATCTAAACTAAGTCCTTCTCCTTCAAGTAATTTAATATATTTTGCAATTTTTTGACTATGAGCTTCTAATTGCGCTTTCGTTTGATTTTCATCTTCGCGACGTTCTTCTACAACAGTATTGAACTTATCATGTATTTCTTGTAATAATTCTAATGATATTTCTCTTGCTATTACGCGTAAAGTACGAATGTTATTTAATGATTTAAAATATCTCAATGAATCGCTCATTTTCCTCGTCTCAAATTAAAATAAATGTTAATTAATATTATTCTAATAATAGAATGCTATTTTATTTTCTGCAATAGTGAAATTATAAAATAAAGTTAAATTTATTATTTTTTAAAATTTATATTTCAAAATATAAGTTTTTATTGAAAATATTGTATATTTTATATTAGATATAAATAATACTTTTAAATTTTTATCAAGATAATAATATTTTTATATTTTAATTTGATTATATATAAAATAATATTTTATTTTTATTTATAATAAGTAACATATATAAAATTATAACTTAATATGTATTAATAATTTAATTATAAATTTTTTTAAAGACATTTATTAAATATATTAATTTTTTAATGTTAAAATAAAATTAAATAATATTCAATAATATATATAGAAAATATTAAAAATATTTTTAAAAAAAATATACAGTTAATAACGATTTAAATTTATTTATTTATTATTTAGTATAAAAATAAATAAATTATTAATTTAACTATTTTGTTACTTTAATATTAATATAATTAAAAATAAATTAATTAATTTTACAAAACTATTAATTATCTATATTTATTGGTTTTTATGTTATTTATGAATTATGAATATATTTTAATGAATTATTTATTTTATAATTACTATTTTACATCTTAGTTTAAAAAAGATAACTATTTGTAGTTAAATAATAAATATTTAATTATAAATAATATTAATAAATTGTTATTAATTTATAATATATTTAAATTTTTATATTATAAAATTTAAATATATTAATGGTTTTATAATATAAATTTATTAAAAAATTTTTATTAAGAATAAAGTTTTATTTAATTTCAGTAATAATAAATTTTTTCTGTAATTATTAATAGTTAAATATACTTGAAGATAAGTAGAATTAATAATTTTATGGCAAATATGTTTTTATTTTTTAGTATAATTTAGTTTTAATTAAATATTTTTAGTTTATAAGTTTTAGAAATAAAAAATATTTTAATAAATTTGTTTTATAATTTTAATAAATAAACTAATTTAAAATTATAAAAATTATCTATACAATAATTCTAAAACAAATAAAATAAAAAAGATTAATTAAAATTAATCTTTTTTATTTTATTTGTTTTAGAATTAATTTACTTAGTTTTTATTATAAAATAATAAGCATAATTAATATTTAATATTTCAAAAAGTTTTTTATTTTTAATAGAATTAAAGAAATTTAACTAAAGTAAATAATAAAAATAACAATGATAATTTTTGCAAAAATTATTTTTATAGTTTGTTTAATGTATTTTAATTAAAATTTTAATATTTAATAGTACTTTATTATAATTAATTTATTAAATTAATTATAAGTTAATCAATAATAATTGAATTTAAGTTAGTTTTTAAAAAATAATATTTTATATTTTTTTAAAATTTTAGTTTTTAATAAAATTATTGTAATTAGTAATAAAATATTTATATAATTTATTGTAAATATTCTTTACAATAAAAATTGTATTTTATAGAAAAAAAATAATATAATAATTAAAAATATTTTTATTAAATAACATTTAAAATTAATATTAAAATAAAATTAAATAATATAAAATATGTATTAATATATATAAATATATATAAATATATATAAATAAATTATAAATAAGTTAATGATATTTTATTTTAATAGAAAATTAATTTATAATTAATTTTTGAAAGTATTTTGTTATTTTATTTTTATTAAAAAATAAAATAACAAAATTATATCTTTTAACTTAATTAAATAATTTAAAAAATTTTATAAAATAAAATTAATTATCAGAAGAACATTAAAGTTAAATTAATTAATAGAACATGTTATATATAAAACTAATTGAAATTTGTTTTTTATTTATAACTTTATATATTGAAATTTTTAATTGTTAATTTTATTAAATTAAATTTTTATATATTTATTTTATGAAAAAAATATTATAATAATGGACTAAAAAAATAACAAATACGTTCTACAATACGGTTCCATAATGGACGTTTATTCCAATTTTTTTGAATTATAGGGGTAGATCTAGCAATATAATCATATTGAACTAATATTAAATTATTACCAAAATTTTTATCATCAATAACAACAATAATTTCAAAATTAAGCCAAAGGCTTCTCATATCTAAATTAACTGAACCAATTAAAGTTAACTCACCATCAACAGATAAACTTTTAGTATGCAAAAGACCATCATTAAATTGATAAATTTTAACACCTGCTTCTAATAATTCAGAGTAAAACGCTCGACTCGCCCAACGAACTAAAAAAGAATTATTTTGATTAGGAATCACAATTAATACTTCTACGCCACGCATTGCTGCAGTACAAATGGCATAAATTAAATTATCACTTGGAACAAAGTATGGAGTGGTAATAATAAGTTGTTTACGAGCAGAAAAAATAACAGTCATTAAAGATTGTTGAATCAATTCTTTCGGAAAACCTGGACCTGAAGCAATAATTTGCGTTATGTGACCATTAGTTTGTTCAAATGGTATAATATTTATATCAGGAGAAGGTGGAAGAATACGTTGCCCTGTTTCCATTTCCCAATCAAAAGCATAAACAATACCAAGTATTGTTGAAATAGGACCCTCCATTCGAATTACGATATCTACTAATTTCCCTATACCTGAATTTTGTTTAAAAAATCGTGGATCAACCATGTTCATGCTACCAACATAAGAAATATAATTATCAATAATGATTATTTTTTGATGTTGACGAAGATCTATTCGATGTAAAAAAAAACGAAATAAATTTATTTTTAATGATTCTATTAATTCTATTCCAGCTTCACGCATTTTTTTTGGTTGATTACTATGAAAAAAACACCAACTACCAGCAGAATCAATCATAATTCGACATTTTATGCCACGTTTTGCGGCATTAATCAGAGCTTCTGTAACTTCATCGATTAATCCTCCATTTTGCCAAATATAAAATACCATTTCGATATTATAATAAGCTGAATTAATATCGAATATTATTGCATTTAATACGTCTTGATAATTAGTTAAAAGTTGAATTTTATTACCTTTAACAGCACAAATTCCTTGTCTTTTTTCACATAATTCAAATAAAGATTCAGCCACTTGACTATTACTTTTACAAAAAATATATTTTGATTGTTTAAACTCTTTAAGCCAAATTTTAACTGAAAACCACATATCTTTTGCTTTTATTACTCTTTGTTTGCCAAGATGTAATTCACTAAAAGTTAAATAAGCAATAATACCAATAAGTGGAATAATATAAATAATTAATAACCAAGTTAAGATAGAAGTAACTGGTCGTCGTTCTAATAAAATACGTATAGTAATTGTGGCAATTATCAGCCAGTATAAAAAAAGAAAAATCCAGTTTAATAAAATCAAAAAGGTTAGCATAAGCAAAATGTTCCTATCTTAGGAATTATTTAATACTATTTATTATCTGATTATTCACTATAAAAAATAAAATTTGTTATGAATATTAAAAGTACGATTTTAATTTAATTAAAAAATTTCAATTTATTTGATAAATATTACAATTATTTTGATTTTTATAGTCATATGTATAAATTATAATTTATAAATTCAAATATTTACTTGTTATATTGTGCTATAAATAAAATAGATTTATTATTAAATTAATAGTAATAAATTGATAATTAATTAATATTTTCTGATTTATAATTTTACTATTGTTAATTAATATTAGATAGTAGATGATTACCATAATTTTTATGGTAATTTTTTTATTTTTAGTAGAATATCGATATTAAATATGATTGATATACGTCTTTATGATTATATTTATAAAATAATTCATTTAAATTACTTAAGTAAAGAAAAAATTTTTTATATATTTAATAATTATTTTTATATTTGTATTATTTATTTTTATCATTATTTTTTATATATTTATTAATTTGTAGTATTTATATTTTTATAATATTTATATTATTAATTATTGTTATATTAATTTTTATGATTAAACAATCTTTAGGTTTTAATTTATTAAATTTTAGTAAATTAATAAATATTATTTATAATAAGTTAAAATAGTTATTAACTTTAATAATAAAGTTTAATTTTTAAATTAAAATAATGTTATTTATAAAAATAAATTATGTTTTATAGTAAATTAATTGTTAAACAAGATTTAAAATTAAATAGTTATTATTTTTAAAAAAATATTATTAAAATATTTAATTATAACAATAAAATTAAATATTTTATTATTATAAAAGTTAATTATTAATTTAAATTAATAAATTTATTATTTAATTAGTATTTCTTAATTTTTAAAATTGAATCAAAAATAATTTTTTTGTTTTTAACTTACAAATAAATTAATTTAAAATTAATTTATTTGTAAGTTTTATCAAAATTATACAAAATAATAATATAATTTTTTTAGAAATTTTATAAATATAATTATGATAATTTAGAGTTTAAGTTCTTAATATTTTGATAATCTATAGTTTTTAATGATTAAATTAATTGATTAATTTTTGATTGTTATTAACATTAATAATAATTTGCTTAACGTGTTAATTGACTTAATAAATAAGTATATTAATATATAATGTGTTATAAAAAATTATTTTTTTGAATACATGTTAAATTAATAACAAAATAATAATGAATCAATATATGATTTTTGTTAAAAAAATAACAATTATATTTATTTTCAATAATAATAGATTATTAAATATATTGTTATTAACATTAAAATTAACTTTTATTTATAAATAAAGATGAATAATTAACTATTATTTAAATAATAGTTAATATTTTATAAAAATTTAATTTTATTATTTATATATAATTATATATTTATAATAAAGATATTTATTAATTATTATTATATAGATTATTTTTATTATTTACTATGATGTTTATAAATAAACATCATAGTAAATATTGTAAATATTAACGTGATTATTATTAAACCAAAAACTTTAAAATTAACCCAAACCTCTTGAGGTAGCCAAAAAGCAACATAAATATTAACTAAAGCGCAAATAGCAAAAAAAACTGCCCATGATAAATTTAATTTATTCCAGATTTTATTATTTAAAAAAATTTTTTTATCAAACATTTTTTTAAGTAAAGGTTTTTGAAAAAAAAATTGACTAATTAATAATGTTAATGAAGAGATAGCATAAATAACTGTCACTTTCCATTTAATAAAAAGATCATTATGAAAAATCAATGTTAATCCACTAAAAATCATCACTATTATTAAAATAATAAAAGCACTTTTTTCAATTTTTTTATAAATAAGATAGGTGATCAACGTAGATAAAGAGGTTGCAATCATTAATGCACCAGATGCATAAAAAATATCTATCTTTTTATATACAATAAAAAAAATAATAAGAGGAAAAAAATCTAATAGTTGTCTCATAAAAACATTTATCCTTATTTTTTTTGAATAAATTTAATATTTATGGTATTTTATTTAAAAAAAATATTACTTGATATTATACACATAAGTATAATTTTTTATTTATGTAATTATTTTATAAATAATAAATTAAAACAATTAACTTAAAATTTTATTAACTTAAAATTTTATAATAAAACTTAACAAAAAGTAATGATTATAATATTTTATTTTTTTAATTTTTTATTTTTCTGCTAGCATATATAGACGAAAAAAATAAATTAATATAAAAGTTGTAAGTAAATTATTCAATGTAAAAGAAATAATATTATTTATTACATTTGGTAAAAAATGAAATTCTCCAAGTAATAGACTAATTAATATTTGTAATGTTAACCAAGATAATAAAATTATTAAAATTAACCACCAATAACGAAATGCTATTTTCCAACTTTTACTAATAGCTCGTAATGGTATACTATTTTTATCAGTTATTAAAATAATAGGAGATAATGAAAAACCAACAGCTAAAATTATACCCGGTAAAATGAATAACATAAATCCAAAGTAAGTTATAATAATACAAATAATTAATAAAACTAAGATGTTAGGTAATTTATTTAATGAAAGTATAAAAGCTTGTAATGAATTAATGTTATTACCGGCATTAAATTCTGATAAATAAGTAATTACTGAAGAAACTAATAATACTAATCCGATAAAAATCGCAGTTAATGAAAGTAATGAAACTTTTATAAGTATTGCTTTTTCTTTATTAGAAAGTTGACTTATCCATGTTAAAAGTGAAATTGAGTTATTTTGAATATTAAGTGTTTTGATAATAGTTATCATTTCATTGATAGGAACTAAAAAATAATAAAATATTAAGCTTATATTAGCTGAAATAAATGATAAGACAAAAAGATCTCTTAGTTGATTTTTAAAAAAATTAAAACTATCATTGATAAGTGAGTTGGCCGTAATAGACATAAAACTACTCCTATATCTTATAACTTGTGTTTATTATTAACATTTAGTTATATATTGTAATTTATAGTGAATGAAATATATAACTTTTACACAGTATAAGATTGTTGCTACAATAATAAATTTCATAATTATTTTATAAACAAAAACTAAATATTAAAAATAAATTTATAATATAATTATATTAAGCGTAAGAATATAATTATTTATTTTAAACTTAATGCATTAACATCTATTTTGATGTATAATTTTAATAATTTAATATAAATAAATTATATTTATATATATTAAATTTTAACTAAAATACAAAAAATATCTTATTTCATTAAGATAAAAATTATCTCACATGATAAAATATTTTATCAATTTAGTTACATCTAAGTATTATTAATGAAATTTGTTGAATCATGCATCTCATACGTTTTTTAAAAATTTTATTTTTAGCATTAAAATAATAGAAAATAATTTATTAATAAAAAATATATAAATATTTATTTAATATTTATATATAATCAATTAGTTAATTAATAATGAAATACAAATAAATTATTAATAATTAATTATTAATAATTGATAAGATAAATACAAAAGTATATTTTTATGTTTATCTTAAAATAATTATTTATACAATTATTATTATCTTAAAATATATATTATATCAATTAAATTATTTTTATTAAATAAAAAATAAGTATTATATCTAATAAAAAATCAAAATTTAAAAATAATTAAATAATATAATATATAAAAATTTATAATTTTAATTAATAAATTATTAACAATAATATTAATTTTTATAATTATTATATATTTCAATATAAGAGTAAACAAGAATAATAATGATCTTTCGTACGAAGTAATTTTTACTATTTTATTTATTATTTATAAATATATTAATATCTCTTAATTTCAATTATTATTTGTAATAACATGAATTAATTTTATAATAATTAATTATTAATTGATTATTAGATTTGTTTTTTAATTCATTAAACAATGTAAACTAATATAAATTTAGTGATGAGTTTTATTATACTTAATATTATAAAAAATAATTTTTTTGTTTAATTAATTACTATATTTTACATATCTATTATTTTTAAATATTATTAATAATAGATTATTATTTTGATAATTAATACATTAGTAAAATAGATCGATAAAATCATTTTAATAAATTTTAATATTAATTTTCAAATCAATCTACATTATTTAATTGAAATTTAATTAGAATAAAAATTCTAAATTCTAAAAATCTATATTTATAGTATTTAGTTTCAAAATTAAAGTTTTTATTATATAAGAAAAAATAAAAACATAGTTATTTTATTTAAAAATATATAGATTACTCATGATATTAACTATTTTATATTCACTAATAAAAAATAAAAGTTTTATTAATTAATTAAATAATATGTTTTAATAAAAATGGTATTATTATATATTTTATTAATTTTATTTATGTGATTAAATATAAATTAAATAATAAAATTTATTTGGAATAAGTTTATTGATTATATTAATTTATTTTATTATTTTTAATATAAGTTTATTTTAATTCGTTTTATTTACAAAAATAAATTAACAAATCTATTTGTATAAATATAACTTTTATTTTTAATTAATTAAAATTATACATTATAAATAATTAAAATTTTATTTTATTTTTTATTAATAATCAAAATTTGATAAATAATAAATAAAAAAACATAAAATAATAATAAAGAAGCTTATTTAATAAGTAGATTTTAAAAAAATCTTCTTATAATGATATTAGTAAAATTTTATTAATAATTAGTTTAAATTATCATTTAATAATTTTAAAAAGTTTTACTAAAGAAATAAAATTAAAAGTTTAATTAACGCACATTAGATACTAGCTATAAAAATTTTTAAATAAAATAATTCTGATTAATTTAATAATAAAATATTAAAATGTTATTTTTATTTAAATAAATAACTTAATAAAAATATTTTTAATAAAAGATCTAATAATAAAAAATATATACGATAAAGCATGGTTTATTTTTTATAAATCTTATAGTTATAAGGCTTATGAAATGATATAATAATAATTATTTTATAAGTATTAAAAAACAGAAAAGTAAAAAGTTGAAAAATATTCGTTTATTATAGAATCACATACTTTATTTAGAAAAATAAAGAATTTTATTTAATTTAGCAATATTAGTACTAATAATTATTTAATCTTTATTATTGTTTATAAAATTAAAATTAATTATAGTATTAAAATTTAATTTTTTAATTTTTTTTTAAAAAACTAAAAAACAATTTTTCATATATTAATTTAATATAAATCAAAGATAAATTATCTAATTAATAATGATTAAGAATAGAATTTAACTATATTTAATTCTTACTTAATTAATTGATTATTGTTAAATTAAAATTAAATAGTTTATATAGATATTTAATTCATTACTATTTTATACTATAGATTTAAAAATTAACTAATAATTTAACATTTTTAGATTATGATATTAATCATAAATATACAATGTATATTTTTATATAATTAATAATACTCAAATTCATTCATTAATAAAACATTCAATTAAAAAAATAGTTAAATTAATTTTAAAATTATTATATATTATGATATAAAATTAAATATATGTAAATAATTTAATATTACTTTAATTGAAAATCACAAATCATAAAATAGAGTGTTTATTAAAGACTATACATGCATATAAATTTATTAATTTATTTATATATTTATTAAATAATTACTTAAATTAATTTTCTTATGATTTTATAAATATACTAAAATTATCAATAATTAATATTAATTTATAAATAGTTAAATGTAAATTTTTAAAAAAAATTGTTTTTATAAATGAAGATATTAAAATAATAGTTTTTTCAAATATACTTATACTATGTAGTATAGTATTAATAATATATTATAAAATAGAAATAAATTTAATTAACATCGATTAATAATTTATGGAATTAAAATTTTATTATTTTAATAAATTAAAAATATAAATAAAAAATTAAAAATATAAATTTATTAATTTATAAATAATTATTTATTTAATTTATTTTAATTTTATAATTGTTCTATAAACTAAAAATGAAATTAATATTATAATATGAATAAATTAATATAATTTATTATTTTATGATAATAATACAATATTTATTGTAAGATAATTTTAATTAAAATTAAATTTTAATTTTATAGGAAAATATATTACTTTCTTAATTTAATTATTTAAATTTATTAATAAGAGTTATAAGTATTTTATTAAAATTTTAGTTATAATAACTTATTATTTATATTCTGTAAAAAAGGATAGAATTGTGGAATTTCTTTCATCATATGGATTATTTTTTGCTAAAACAGTAACAGTATTTGTTAGTATTATATTAATTCCATTAGTTATTTTTAACTTTGGACATCGTAAAGAAAGTAAAAAAGGTGATTTAAAACTTATTGATTTAAGTAAAGCATATCGCGAACGTCAACGTGAAATGCAACAAATTAAAATGAGTAATACTGAATATAAAATTTGGTTAAAAGCTTATAAGAAACAACATAAAATTGAAGAAAAAAAACAGAAAGAAAGTTTAAAATCTGGTCAACAAGTAATGTTAAAAAAACCTTGTTTTTTTGTAATTAATTTTAAAGGAAGTATGAATGCTCATGAAGTTAGCACATTACGTGAAGAAATTACAGCAATTTTATTAATTGCTGATAATAAAGATGAAATTTTACTTAAACTTGAAAGTCAAGGTGGTATTGTTCATGGTTATGGATTAGCTGCTTCTCAATTAAATCGTTTACGAGAAAAAGGTCTTAAATTAACTATTTCTGTAGATAAAGTAGCTGCAAGCGGTGGTTATATGATGGCTTGTGTTGCAAATCGTATTATAGCAGCTCCATTTGCAATTATTGGCTCTATTGGTGTAGTTTCTCAAGTACCAAATTTTCATCGATTATTGAAAAAAAGAGACATTGATCTAGAATTACATACAGCAGGTGAATATAAACGAACATTAACTTTATTTGGCGAAAATACTGAACAAGGTCGTAAGAAATTTATACAAGACTTAAATGAAACACATCAATTATTTAAAGATTTTGTACATCAAAAACGACCAACACTTGATATTAATGCTGTTGCAACAGGTGAGCATTGGTATGGTATTCAAGCAAAAGAAAAGGGATTAATTGATGAAATTGGAGTTAGTGATGACATTATTATTAACCAAATTAATACCCATGAAATTATTGAAGTAACTTACATGCCAGTTAAGCGTTTTGTTGATCGTTTAATAAGTGGAATTATAAAAAATATAGATAATTTGTTGATTCGTTTGTTGAAAAAAGGAGAGAAATCATTATATTAAAAAATGATTAAAAATAAATATTATCATTTTTAAAATATTTTATATACATAATATTTAAAAATAATTATTTATTATAAAATGAAATATTATTTAATTATTTAATTATTAAAATTATATATTTTAATTTTAAAGATGATTTAATTATCTATTTAGATGAAATATTAATTCATTATTTTTATATAATTTTATTATTTTATGTTTTTGTTTATTTTTATTTTTATAATAAAGATTTTTTTCATAAAAAACTATTTAACAAAAAAGTTAATATGTTATAAATATAATTAATTATAAAAAAATAATTTAATATTATTATAAAGTTTTAATATTTTTATATAATATTTTAAATAAAAATAACTATAAATAAAATCATTATTATTATGTAGTTTTTAATAAAAAATAATTAATATTTTAATAAAAATTATATTATTATAATAGCATAAAAACAAATATATAATTTATAAAGATATTACACTTATATTTAAAAAAATATAAATTTAGATAATAATATTAAAAATAAAAAAAGATAAACATGAAATACGTTTAAATTGAATAAGAGTTGGATTCATATCATAGATAGAAAATTAATTATCAAATTTTATCATATAAAGAAAAAGTTGCTACTAAATTAAAATCATTAACCTCTAATACTAAAAATATATACTCAGTTAGTATTTAATCTTAAATATGAAGAAGAACTAATCGTTATATATATATTAGAATTTATTAACAGTAATAATCAGCGCTTTAGTATAGTAATTTTTAATGAAATTACTAAAAAATTTTATTAAAAATATTTTTAAAATCTTATAAAATTGAATATTAATTATATTAATATTCAATAAATTAAATATTTTTAGATCATATAATTAATAATATAATTTCACTACTATTATTAAAAATCAACAGTATATTTTTTGTAAGTTCTATTTAATCAATAGCTATATATTTTTAAATAAAAAATGTAAAATAAAAGTATTTTTTTAATAAAAAATTAGTAATCCACTTAAACTTATTTCTAAAATATAAATTAATACTTCTATTATATTATTAAAAAATCTAAACTATTATATTTTAAGATCACGAATATTATTTTTTTTTAATCAGTAAAATTACTATCTATTTATTATATTAATTTTGTAATAAGAAGTAAGAAAATATTTTAACTTTAGCATTAAAAATTATAATAATAGCATAATGCTTTTATGAATTAGGATATATTAAATACATATATATTGATTTAATTAATTTAAGTTATGATATTTTAGTTTAATAAGTTATTACATTAATAATAAATTTAGCAAAATATTTATCTAAATAAAAATTTTAAAAAAATGAATGAAATTATTTATTTTTAATATTTATATTAATTTTATTGACAGTATTGACAATTTAAAAGAAATAAAAATTGATGCTAAAAAATATATCAGTTAATTTAGAGTTAATTTATTAATTTTAAAATGACACTAATAGAATTTTATTTAATAATATTAATCATTAAAATTAAAGATTTTTAGTTAAAAATTAAATAGTGTATTTTATATTTTGATTGTTAGATAAAAATTATATTAAGATTAATTAAAAAATATTAAAATAAAACTTCAAATAAAAAATAATAATTAATATAAATTAGATAATTTATTATATATCTAATAGTTCATTAAACCTATTTATATATTTCAATGAAGTTCTTCTAATTAAAGAACTAAAAAACTTAAAATTAGATAACTATTGACTTATCTTAATATTTTTTAATTATTAAAGAATATAAGATTATATAAAAATTAAAAATTATAATTTATACTAAAATAAATGAAATAGTTACTAATCTGTTGAATCAATATTTTAATAAATTAATAATTTATGATTTTATGATTAAAATAGAAAATTAATTTAACTTAATAACATTAATTAGATCATATTGAGTTAAAATACATTAAATAAATTTTTACTACTTTTATTAGTTAACTTAAAAATTTAAATAAATAGTCTAAGAAAGATGATATCCAGAAAAATTAAATAATATTATGTTAATTAAATGCCATGATTATTATCGATAAATAAGAATAAAATTAGTTCTAATTGAGTTTTTTAATATATTTTAGTCATAATTTACTAATAAAAAGTGTTGTAAAAATAATTAATTTAATTCTTAAAAATAAATTATTTAATGTTTATATAAAAAGAAGATAAAGATATTAAATATATACTTTAAGAATATATTATTAATACTTCATATATAATATTGAAATAAATATAATTATATTATTAATATAAACAGAAATTATATGTATAGAATAATAATTATAAATGTAATAGTTGTGAGATTAAGAAAGATAAATCTAATAATTAAAAATTATGATGGATTATTTATTAAATGTAATAAATATAATTTAGTAATATATTTTAAAATTAAATAATTTAAAAAATATAAAATATTAAAATAAATTTTATAAAAATACTTGTAATTTTTAAAGGATAGTGAACTTTTATCACTTAAAAAATATAATTTTTATTTTGTTTTAATGGATTATTTATTATAAACATTTTTATATTATTAACATTTTAAAAAAATTAAGAAAATTAATAAATTATTAATTAAAGAATCAATACATTTTAAAAATTATCTATTAATTAAATTTAACTATTTTAATCATAGTATTTTTAGTAGACATAAAATACAATAAAATTATTATTAAATTTAATCATAAAATCAAATAATAATATATTTTTTCATAAAAGAAAATAAAATTATTAATTGAATTATATTTTTATATAAGTGATAAATAAATAGAAAATAAATAAAATTTATTATTTTATTATTATTAAATAAAACTATTAAAATTAATATTTATTTTTAATTTATTTGTTATTTTTTCATAAACAAAATAATTAATCACAAAATAAATATTTTTATATTTTAAAATATTTTAATTAATATTTTTATAAAAACATTAATAGTAATAAAAAATTTAATTATTATTTAAATCATAAATATTTTGATATAAAAAATTAAATAATTATAATGATAATTATAATATTTTAATTTTTCTATATTAAAAATCTTTAATAAAATTAAAAAAATAAATTAATAATCTATTAAAATAAAAATAATTATTAAGATTACTTAAAAATATTTAAGTTATAATCTATTTTAATAATAGTTTACAAATAAATAAATAAATAAATAAACAATTTTTAAGTTATTATTATTAATATAAACATTTAATATATATTAGAAAAAATGATATTTTTAATTTTTATTTTAAAACTTAATTGATTAATAAATTTATCAATATGTATAATACTTATAATAATTTAAAAAAATAAAAAGTTATTTTTTAGTAAAATCGAATTATATAATAGTTTATCAATTATTTCTTTTTATAAGAAAATCAAGTAAAATTAAATTATATTTTATATTAAAATAATAAATTAAATACTTTATTAATATGTATAAATTTATATAAAATAAGATATTAAATTAATTTAATTTATATATTTAAAAATAATTTAAAACATAAATTTTATTATAATTTTAAATAATTAATTAACAATAAAATTATAAAAAATTATTAAAATTATTTAATAAGGATAATAAAATAATCATTCATTATAGTAAATTAATAAATATTAAGTTAAAACTTATATTAAAATTATTTGTAAAATATTTTATATAAAATAATACTTTTATAAAATTACTTTAAATACTAAAACAATTTTATTGTTGTATAGATAGCAATATTATTAATAATTATGTTAATTTTTATTAAACATAATAATTATTGTTAATGTGATAATTTATTTTAAATAGAATAAAAACTTAATTATTATTGATGCACTAGATAAATCTAATTATTTTATTATTAAATAAACTTTTACTAAAATAATTTTTAGATAAATATATTTATTTTAATATAATTATATTAAAATGTAATTTATTTTCTATAATTTTTTATTTTCTATTTTTTCTTATATTTTAATTTTATATTAAGTTAATAAAGTTATTTATTTTTAATATTTAATTCTTTTAGAAAAATATTTTTTGAGACTATTATAATATTATTTCTTAATAAAAATATTTTATAACTTAGCATTATAAGTTACATTATCTTTAATTATTTATATAAAATAAAAAGGAAAATTATGTCGTTAAAATTAAAGATGGATTGTATTTCTAAACTATCTGTTGGAAATAAATACTATGAATATTTTAGTTTGCCTATAGCTGAAAAACAATTAGGTAATATTTCAAATCTACCAAAATCACTAAAGATATTACTTGAAAATTTACTTCGTCATCTTGATGGAAAATATGTTGTATTAAAAGATTTACAAGCTATAGTTAATTGGCAACATACTGGACATAGTGATAGTGAAATTACATATCAACCTACTCGAATTTTAATGCAAGATTTTACTGGCGTACCAGCAGTTGTTGATCTTGCTGCAATGCGTGAAACCGTACAACGCTTAGGTGGTGATGTTAATAAGGTAAATCCACTTTTACCAGTTGATTTAATTATTGATCATTCAATTATAGTTGATAAATTTGCTACCTCTGAAGCTTTTGATTATAATGTGAAATTTGAAATGCTACGAAATCATGAGCGTTATTTATTTTTACGCTGGGGTCAAAAAACGTTTAATCATTTTAGAGTCGTTCCACCAGGAACAGGTATTTGTCATCAAATAAATTTAGAGTATTTAGCTAAGGTAGTATGGTGTGAAGAAAGAGAGAAAAAATTATTTGTATATCCAGATACATTGGTTGGTACTGATTCTCATACGACGATGATCAATGGTTTTGGAGTTCTTGGTTGGGGAGTAGGCGGAATTGAAGCTGAAGCTGCAATGTTAGGTCAACCAATTTCTATACTTATTCCTGATGTTATTGGTTTTAAATTAATTGGAAAACTAAAAGAAGGGATTACTGCTACAGATTTAGTTTTAACTATAACTGAAATATTACGCAAATATGGAGTAGTTGGTAAATTTGTTGAATTTTATGGTGATGGTTTATCAGATCTAACTCTTGTGGATCGAGCTACTATTGCTAATATGGCGCCTGAATATGGTGCTACATGTAGTTTTTTTTCAGTTGATGAAGTTACATTAAGTTATATGAGATTAATAGGACATTCAAAAGATCAAATTACTTTAGTTGAAAATTATACTAAAATACAAGGATTATGGCGATATCAAGATGAAGAACCTATTTTTACAAATAAATTAACATTAGATTTATCATCAGTTGAAGTAAGTTTAGCTGGACCTAAATATCCACAAGATCGAATTAAATTAAGTCAGGTTCCATATGTATTTAAAAGTTCAATTAATGTTAATTCAAATAAATTAACAAAAGAATTTGCGCCATTAGTAAGTTATGATAATAAAATTTTTCAATTAAAAAATGGAGCTATTGTTATTGCGGCAATAAGTTCTTGTACAAATACTTCAAATCCAAGCGTTTTAATGGCAGCAGGATTATTAGCCAAAAAAGCAGTAGAAAAAGGTTTAGAGCGTAAACCTTGGGTTAAATCATCTTTAGCACCAGGTTCAAAAGTTGTTACTACTTATTTAACTAAAGCTGGATTGATCGATTATTTAAATAAATTAGGTTTTAATCTAGTTGGATATGGGTGTACTAGTTGTATTGGTAATTCAGGACCATTACCAATACCAATAGAAGAAGCAATTAAAAAATATGATCTTACTGTTAGTGCAGTGCTATCAGGTAATCGAAATTTTGAAGGAAGAATTCATCCATTAATAAAAAGTAACTGGTTAGCATCACCACCTTTAGTAATTGCTTATGCTTTGGTGGGTAACATAGAAATAAATTTTAATAATGATCCATTAGGACAAGATAAAAATGGCAAAAATATATTACTAAAAGATATTTGGCCAACTAATCAAGAAATTGCAAATGCGGTACAATTAGTAAAATCTGATATGTTTCATAAAGAGTATGAAACTATTTTTGATGGCAATGAAATATGGCGAGCACTTAATGTAAAAAATTCAGCTACTTATTCATGGCAACAAAAATCAACTTATATTAATAAGCCTCCATTTTTTAATGATATGCAAACAATACCTGTGTTAATTACTGATATTTATAGTGCCAATATTCTTATTATTTTAGGTGATTATATTACTACTGATCATATTTCACCGGCTGGTAATATTAAAATAGATAGTCCTGCTGGCCATTATTTACGATCAAAAGGCGTACAAGAAAAAGATTTTAATTCGTATGGTTCAAGACGTGGTAATCATGAAGTTATGATAAGAGGTGCATTTTCTAATATCCATATTCGTAATGAAATGTTACCTGATATTAAAGGTGGATTTACTCGTTATATTCCAACACAGACTCAATTAACTATTTATGATGCCGCTATACAGTATCAAAAAAATAAAATACCGTTAGTTATTATTGCTGGTAAGGAATATGGCTCAGGATCGAGCCGTGATTGGGCAGCTAAAGGAACAACATTACTAGGAGTAAAAGTAGTTATTGCTGAATCTTATGAGCGAATTCATCGGACAAATTTAATATGTATGGGAGTTTTACCATTAGAATTTCCAACTAATATAAATCGTAAAACATTAAAACTAATCGGTGATGAGATAATTGATATTATAGATTTAAAATCGATAATCCCTAAAGGGATGATTACTGTAAATATTACCAATAAAAATGGGCAACTAATAAAAATAGCTATGCGTTGCAGAATTGATACAATGACTGAATTAAAATACTTTCGTCATGGTGGTATTCTTCATTATGTTATTCGTAAAATGCTAGATAAACAGATTTAATTCATCAAAAAGTAGATTAAAGATATATTTTTTATAATATTTAACTGATTAATTAATTATTTTTTTATATCACTATAAAATATATGACCTAATTTTTTCTCTTTTACATTTAAATAATTAGTATTTTTTGGATTACGGCCAACAATAAGTGGGACTCGCTCTACTACATTGATTTTAGCTTCTCTCATTATCTCTAATTTTTTAGGATTATTAGTTAATAATCTTACTTTATTTATAGCTAACAATTTATACATTTCAGCACAGATAGTAAAGTCACGCTCATCAGGTTTAAAACCAAGTTTTAAATTAGCCTCAACAGTATCTAAACCTTGATCTTGAAGAGAATAAGCACGAATTTTATTTAATAATCCGATATTACGTCCTTCTTGGCGATGATAAAGAAGAACTCCGCGATCTTCGTGAGTAATTTGTTTGAGTGCTGCTTCTAATTGAAAACCACAATCACATCGTAAACTAAATAAAGCATCACCAGTTAAACATTCTGAATGGATACGAGAAAGAACTGGCTTTCCATCAGTAATATCACCATAAATAAGTGCTATATGATTATTACCATTAACAACTTCTTCAAAACCAACAAGTAGAAACTCACCAAAAGAAGTTGGTAACTTTGTTTCAGCTATACGTTTTAGTTGCATAGTATTATACATAATTAATAAAACTCTATATTTAAAATTAAGTTAAAATACATTAAAAAACAATTAAATATAATTATTAAATTGTTATATACCTATCTATTTACTAGAAAAATAGATCCTTATTAAAGGATAAGATTATATTCATAATACTATAATATATTAAGTTTAAATTAACTATTTTAATTATAAAGGCATTTAACTATTAATTTAAATTAATGTTTAGTGATTAAAATTACTACATAATATAAATAAATAAGATAACTTTTAATTATTTATTAAAAGTTGTAAGCAACATTAGTATTTTATTAAAAATAAATAAATAAAAACTTTTATAGATATTTAATATAATTAACATAAAAAATTTTGATAATTTATTTTATTATCTACTATTTAAATATTTTAAATAAAAATGTAAGTGTTGATATAATTCACTTTCTTTATTGTGTTATCAGATGTTAAGTTGATAAAAATGATTCAATAAATTTTTTTTATTAAGAGTAAAACAATAATAGAAAAAAATTAAAATATTTTTAATAACATTATTTACTATAGGAATTTTATTATTTTCATGATACTTGAATCAAGTATCATGAAATATTAACATTTAATTATTTGATTAAAAAAAAGTAACTATCTAATATCGTTTTCAATCCTTTTTATAAATTGGATTCTTATAGAATTTGTTTATTTTATTTGTATTCTATCCTAAAGAGATAATTTTATTATAAAATCAAAAATATAAAATTAAGAATTAGAAAATCAATTAACTTGATCAATTAAATGCAAATATAACACCAAAGTAGCCTTTATTGCAAATAAAAAGGTAATTTTATGTTAGAGCTTTTGTTTCTGCTACTACCTATTGCTGCTGCCTATGGTTGGTATATGGGATGCAGAAGTAATCAACAAGATAAACAAAAAGATATTAATCTTTTATCTCGTGAATATGTAGCTGGTGTAAATTTTTTACTATCTAATGAACAAGATAAAGCAGTTGATCTATTTTTAGATATGCTAAAAGAAGATAGTTCAGCGTTTGAAGCTCATTTAACATTAGCTAATCTTTTTCGTTCAAGAGGTGAGATTGAACGAGCTATTCGTATTCATCAATCTTTATTTAAAAATAACTCATTATCATTTGAGCAGAAATTACTAGCCGAGCAACAACTAGGACGAGATTATTTAGCAGCTGGTGTTTATGATCGCGCAAAAAATATTTTTTTAGAACTTCTTGATAAACAAGATTTTCGTTTTAGTGCATTAGAATCGTTACTTGCTATTTATCAATTAACTAGTGATTGGCATAAAGCAATAGATGTTGCAAAAAAATTAGTTAAAATGGGAAACTCTGAATTAAAAAAAGAAATCGCGCATTTTTATTGTGAACTTGCGTTATTAAAGCTTAGTAGTGATGATCTTAAAGGTGCATTTTTATTATTAAATAAAGCTGCTAATTCAGATAAAAATTGTGCAAGAGTTTCTATTATGAAAGGGAGAATCCATATTACTTGCGGTAAATATGAAAAAGCAGTTACTGTACTTAAAAAAGTTTTTGATCAAGATCGAGATTTAGTTAGTGATTCTTTATCTATGCTTTATGAAAGTTATCATCATTTAGCTAAATGGAACGAATGGAAAGCTTATATTCAGCAATGTGTTACTAGTAATTGTGGAGTAATTGCACAATTATATTTAGCTGAAATAATTGAAAAAAGAAAGGGGTCAGAAAAAGCTCAAATATTTATTAAACAGCAGTTAGAATGTCATCCAACTATGCGTTTATTTTATAAACTTATCGATTATCATCTAGCAGACACAGAAGAAAGTAAAGCAAAAGAGAGTCTAGAATTATTACGTAATATACTTGGTGCAAAAATTCGATCTAAACCTGATTATCGCTGCCGAAAGTGTGGTTTTAGAACTCATTCTTTATATTGGTATTGTCCTTCATGTCGCTCTTGGGATACTATTAAACCAATAAAAGGTCTTGATGATTAGTAATGATATAATTTAATATAAATTAATTAAATTTAAAAAAGGTTAAAGATGATAGTGTCTGTAAAAAATAAATTTCCAATAACTACTACTTCTCCAATTATTGTTGCCTTGGATTATCATGATTTAACTAAGACACTATCGTTTATTGATAATATTAACCATCAAGATTGTCAGTTGAAGGTTGGTATGCAGATGTTTACATTATATGGACCTAAATTTATTCAAACTTTACATCAACGAGGATTTCAAGTTTTTTTAGATTTAAAATTTCATGATATTCCTAATACTGTTATGAAGGCTGTTAGAGCTGCTGCAGAAATTGGTGTTTGGATGGTTAATGTACATGCTAGTGGTGGTGCTAAAATGATGATTGCAGCTAAAGAAGCATTAATTGAATATGGTAAAGATGCTCCTATTTTAATTGCTGTTACTGTATTAACTAGTATGAAACAATCTGATCTTAATAAAATCGGAATTCAAAAGCAAATTTCTGATCAAGTTTTACAATTATCAAAATTAGCTAAGAAGTGTAATTTGGATGGTGTAGTATGTTCAGCGCATGACGTATTAACAATAAAATCAGTTTGTGGTAACGATTTTTTATCAATTACACCAGGTATTCGTCCTAATAATACTAAAATAAATGATCAATCGAGAATTATGACACCAGAGCAAGCTATTAATTCTTCTATTGATTATATGATAATTGGTCGACCTATTACATGTAGTTCAAATCCAGCATTAAGCTTGGCAAAAATTAATCATTCAATTGGATGGATAAAATAACTGATACTCTCTTAATTTACAATGATAAACATATAAAAATTTTTAATAAAATAATATTATTTATCTCATAAATAATATAATAAAAGATTATTTTTGTACAATTTTAAATAATATATAATATAAATTTATTTTTACTAAATAATAAATTTTATAAATAAATTAAATAATTAATAATTTTTATTATTTTTTGTTAAAAAATTTATTTTTCTATTTATTATCTAAATAATATTATAAATTTTAATTTAAAATTTTTTAAGTTAAATATTAATTCTATTATTAAATTTATAAAAATAAACTTAATTATTATTATGATGTTTATTTATTAAACATATTGTATTTTATAATTTTAAATAAAATAATAGAAAAATCATTTACGATAAAATGTAAATATATTTTAAAATTAATAAAAGCATTAAATATAATATTGAATATTTACTTAAAAATTAAAATATTTTATTAATATTATTAATAATAATTGAATATATGATTTTAATTTCTATTAATTTATAATATTGATTGTAATTAAAATAAATTAAAAATATTAAATTTTATAAAATTCTCTGTAAATATTCAGAAGATTTACAGAGAAGACCAATAATTATTTTAGAAAATTTATTATTATTACTAAATAATATGTGATTATTATTTAGTAATTATTAAAAAAAATTATATAATTTGTGATGTAAAAATAAATAAAAATTAAATATATAAATACTTATATATTCTTTTATTACGAGATATTTAGATATATAATTGTTATTTTAAGTACATAAATATTAAGTAATCAAATTATTTTAATGATAAAAAATTTTTATTTTAATTATTTAATTAAAACTTAACTAAATTTAATTTAAACTAAATTATATTATCAATTAATATGATAATATTTAATTTTAATAAATAAATATTTAAAGTTACTATTAAAGTGTTATTTATTAATTATTAAATTTTGGTATTGTTTATTTTTAAATTCACATAAATCTTCAATAATACAACTTTCACATCGTGGTTTTCTTGCAATACACGTATAACGTCCATGTGATATCAATAAATGATGACAATCAAATTTAAATTTAAATGGTATTATTTTAAGTAATTTTTCTTCAACTTTTATAACATTCTTACCTGATGCTAAATTTGTACGATTACAAACACGAAAAACATGAGTATCAACAGCAATTGTTGGCCAACCAAAAACGGTATTTAATATTATATTTGCAGTTTTACGACCAACACCAGGTAAAGATTCTAATGCTTCGCGATTTTCAGGTATCTCTCCATTATATTTATTAATTAATATTTTACAAGTTTCAATAATATTTTTAGCTTTAATATTAGATAATCCAATTTTTTTTATGTAATATTTTATTCCATCAATACCAAGTGCTAGTATTTTTTTAGGCGTATTAGCAATTTTATAAAGTTTTGATGTTGCTTCATTAACGATAATATCAGTAGCTTGCGCAGAAAGTAATACAAAAATAAGTAATTCAAAAGACGAATTGAAAATAAGTTTTTTTGTTATTATATTTTTCTCATATAAACGATTTAAAATAGTTATTTGTTTTTTTTTATTCATATTTTATTTACTTATAATTTTTTATATTTTTTTTAAAAATATTTATTTTAAAATAAATTGCTGTTATTTATAAAATAAATTTTAATTTTATTAATTGAATCTTTATTCATTAAAAAATTAATTAAATGAAAGTTATAAAAGTAATAAATTTTTAATAAAAATTCTTAATTTTATTTATGATCATTATTTTGAATATATTTAAAATATTAACAGTTAAACAAAATTGATTGCATAAATAAAATAAAAGACAATTCATATATTAATATATAATTTTTGAATCATGTAATAGTAATAAACTCTTTAAAATTATTTTAATTTATATTATTATTAATAATATAAATTATATTTTATATTAATTTTATCATATAAATTAATATTATTATTTAATAATACTTGATTGTATAAAAAATTGATTTTTTATTATAGAAATTATTTTCAACAAATATTTTATCATTTTAATATCAATAAAATTTAATATTTTCATGAGATATGATATTTTATATAATTGTAATAATTAAATTTTTTGATTTTTTAATTATATAAAGATATATAATATTAAAAATATCTAATAATTTATTTATTTACTTATTAAATAATATAATTATTGTATAATTATCATAAATTTTAATATAATTAAGTATTTTTTATTAAATAAATATTTAATCTATTAATGATAATTTTAATTTTTATATAAAATATTATTTTTAATCTTATCATAAGAAGAAAATAATTAATATAATATGCCATAATATCTATTAATTTTAATATATTTTTTCTTATTTATTTAAATAAGTACTTGGTTGACTATAATAATTAATTAGTGGAACTAAAATATTACCAAATAATATAGCAAAAGCAACAGCATCAGAATAACAACCATAAATATGAATAATCCAAGTTAATAATCCAATTATTGAACCATAAATAAAACGTCCGCGAAAAGTAATTGCAGCTGTAACTGGATCGGTAGCAATAAAAAAAGCACTAAGCATTATTTTTCCTGAAAATAGATATATTATTGGAGAAATGAATCGTGATGGCATAATAAACCAAGTTAATGATAAACAGAGTGTTAATATTGTTAAAAACGCTACAGGAATTTGCCAAGTAATTATTCGGCGAGTAAGTATAATAATCCCACCAATTAAATATCCAAGATTAATCCATCGCCAATTAATACTAATTAATGAATTATCTAAAGTAGTAGATTTCTGAAATATTTTACTATTTAAATGTATTAATAAAAAACATTTTTTAAGGTTATTAATTTTTAATATTTCATTTAAACGATTAAAATTTATAGTTATTTTTTTTAAGATTGTTTCTTTAGTATAATGATTATTTGTAAAAATAAGTTGTGTGGAAGATAAAATATTTGAGTAAATAGATTTATTTTCTATTGGTGATATCCAATTAGTTATTTTTACAGGAAATAAAATTAATAATATTATATAACCAACTATTGCTGGATTAAATATATTTTGACCTAATCCGCCATAAGCATGCTTAGCAATTAATATTGCAATTGTAGTACCTAAAACAATTATCCACCATGAAGATAAAGGTGGTATACTAATGGCTAATAATAATGCCGTTACTAAAGCGGAATTATCTTTTAAATGGTTAATAATTGGTAATTTTTGTAATTTTAAAGCAACAGTTTCACTTATCAAAGCTGTTATAATAGCCAATAAAATTTGATAAATTATTCCTATTCCAAAGAAATAAATTTGACAAATAATACCTGGAATTGCAGCAATAATAACCCATAACATAAATTTACTAGTACTTTGTTTTTTATAATTAAAAAATAAGTTGATATTTTTTAATTGATTAATTCGAAAATAAGTAAGTATTTGTTTAAATTTCATTTTTAAAGTCATTTATTTTTTTGTTATTAAAGAGTTTATTTTGTACATCACGTTTTGCTTTAACACGAGAAATAGCTGAAGCAACAATTGCTTTACGTTGATCGATTAATTGTTGTTCTATTGTATTTTTTATTATTAAATCTGATTTATTTTTTATTGTTTTTTTAGATAATTGAATATCATATAACTTAGTTTTTTTAGTTTGAATAATTGATTGACTATTAAATAGTTCAATTTTATTATTTTTAATTTTGTTTTCTTGTGAATTGATTTGTATTAATATTTTATTATTTACTATTTTATTTTTAATTTTAAACTTAATAGCATTTTGATTACGTTGTTGTTGAATTAGAATTTTTTCTTTTTTAATTCGAGTTTTTTTAGTATTAAATCGTTTTTTAGCTTCAGAGATACGTTTTTTTTCTTGAGCAATTATTTTTATTTCATTTTTTTCTTTTTGATAGTATTGAAGAAGAGGAATATTACTTGGACAGACATAAACACAGGCACCACATTCTATACAATCGAATAAATTATATTTTTCTGTTTTTTCATGTTCGTGGTATCGACTAAACCAATAAAGTTGTTGTGGTAATAAATTAGATGGGCAAACTTGAACACAATAACCACAGCGAATACAAGCTTCTTCAATTTTAGGTTTTTTTATTTCCGATAAAAAAGGAACAAAAATACAATTAGTGGTTTTAATAATAGGAGTGGTTAAATCATATATGGTAACCCCCATTAATGATCCTCCAATCATAACCATTTGTTTTGGTTGCGGAATAACTCCAATTTGTTGTAATAAAAATTCAATAGGAGTACCTAAACGTACCCAATAATTACCAGGATTTTGTATTGCAGTACCAGTTAGTGTTATCACTCGTTCAATTAATGGTTCACCATCAATAATAGCTCGTTTAATAGCAAATACAGTACTAACATTTTGTATTAATATATTTATAAAAGAAGAATGAATATTATTTTGTGTTTTTTTACTTATTAATATTTTATTTAATTGTTTAATTTCGTCTGAAAGATATTTTGTTTGGATAACTTTTATCTTAATTATGTGTTGTTTATTTAAATCTAAAAGTGCTTTTTTTAAAGCTATAATTGCTTTTTGTTTATTATCTTCAATACTAATAAAAACTTCTTTTGATCTTAATATATATATTAAGATTAATATGCCTTCAATGATTTCATTGGCGTGCTTCTGTATTAATTTATCATTAGAAGTTATATAAGGTTCACATTCTGTAGCATTAATAATTAAAGTATTAATCGACTTATTTTCATTTTTTAATTTTGTTTTAGTAGAAAAACCTGCATCACTTAATTCTATTATACCAGCTTTTTCAATATGTGATAATAAAGTTTTACTAGAATATTGTAAATAATTTAATAAAGGTTTGCGCTTACACCATTTATCTTTATTATCTGGTTTTAAGTAAATACAAAGCTCTTTTTTATCTAAAGAATGTATTGTTATATGTGATGCTATAGCAGTAATAGTACCTGAAGTAGTTGCATGAATAGGAATTTTATAATTACAACTTTTAGTTAAGGCTTGTCCTGTTAAAACATAGTCACCAATTTTAACAATAATATCTCCAGGTAAATCTATATGTTGTTGAATAGGAATAATTAATTCATCAGCTAATGGGAGTTTTAATAAGAAAAACTGATTTGATTGTGTTTTTATTTTTGGTAGATATATTCTTTTTAAAAGAGAAAAAGTTTTTTTTTCTATTAAAATTATTTTCTTAAAAAAATTAAATATTTTATTATTTATTTTTTTACTATGAAACATAACCTTTAACATTGAATTTGATTGAGTGATGATATTTTTCAATGAAGAAATCAAAAGATCCCATTCTAAATTTTTAGTAGTAGTTTTTACTGGAAACATAACAATACTATCTGTTGGGCATGTAGAAACACAAAGATCACAACCTATACAAAGATCTTTTAGTACTGTATGTATAACATTTTTTGTTCCGATAATTGCATCAACAGGACAAATATGAATACATTTAGTACAACCAATACAATTTTCTTCATTAATAAAAGCAATTTTTAGTTCTTGTTTTTTTGATTTATCTTCATCAAATTCTTGTGGTTTTATATTAAGTAATTTAGCAATTTTTAACATTACTTGTTTACTTCCTGGTATACATTTATTTATAATTTGATTATTATTGGCTATTGCTTCAGCATATTTCTGACAATCTGGATAACCACATTTACCACATTGATTTTGTGGTAAAATATCATCAATTTCTTTTATTATTAGTTCTTTCTTTATTTTAAAATAAAGAAAAATAAATTCTAAAATAAAATTAAAAATAAAATAAAATCCGATAATAGTACAAATTACAATTAATAAAATATTCATTATAATGTTATCAACAATAACTAAATCCCATGAATGCTAAAGACATTAACCAAATTGTAATGAGTTCAATAAATAAACCACTCAAAGCAGTTGGAATATTTGCCATAAAAATATGTTCGCGAATAAAAAAAAATAATATTGTTATTAAAAAAAATCCCATTCCAAAAATAAAACTATAAAAAATAGATTGTAAAAAATTATATGATTGATTAATATTAAATAGAATTAGATAAAGTATTGCGCAATTTAATATAATCAATGGTAAAAAAATATTTAAAAAACGACATAATATTAAATTTGTTTTATAAATAAGTATTTTGATAAATTGAATAAGAATACTAATAACTAATATAAAGCTTAATATATGTAAATGAATAAGATTTAAATGTATTAAAGTAAATTTATCAATAAACCATGAACAGATAATTGTTAATATTATTATAAATATTGTTATAAGCCCAATAGTAATAATAGTTTTTAGTTTTTTATAAATCTCTATAAAAGGATGTAATTTAAAAAAATTTATTAAAATAAAATTATTTATTAAAATTATAGTTGCAAATAATAAAAAATAATCTATCATTTAAATACCTTATTTTTTTATTTAATCATTAGTTACTAGAAATTATATATATATATAATTTTATTATAGTAACTTGTTACTAGTATAATCTATCAATTTTATGTGAAATTTAATTATAATAAATTAAAAATAATTTTTAAGAAAATAAAAATAATAATTATATTTAAAAAATAAATTAAATACTAATTAATATAATTATAGTGGTAGAAATTTAAATAAAAAAATAAAATATTATTTATTATAAATATTATTGTATTAAAGTTTTCAATGATCTTTTTTAGAATATATAATATTTAGTTAACTAAATATTATATATATTATTATAATCATTATTTTTTATATAAAAAACTACAATAAAAAATTAAAAAAGCAGAATAATTATATTTATAATATATAATTTTATTTATTATAATTAATTTAAATTAAAATATAAATATTATTTAACATAATAAATAGTTTATTATTTTATCAATTAAAGAATTTTATTCTTCAATAATTTTATTTGATCTATAATAATTACATATTTATTTTATTATTAATATTTAATATAAATAGTTAATTTTTTAAATAATTTTAATTACTTCATTATGATTTAATTTAATTATAATATTATTTAAAGTATTATTAATAAATAAAATTATAAATTATGCATCAGATATAAAAATTAATATAATTTAATTTTTTATTTATTTATTTATTTTAAATATAAAATATTTTTAGTTTGCATTTTGCATAAAATATATTTTAAAATATATTTATTAATTTTGATTAATATAATTTTAATATAAAATATACAATGTTCTAATACAGAAATATCATTTTATTTAATTAAAATTTAATATTATTTAATAATAATTATTATATAATTCTAATAGATATTAATAAATTATGATTTTTTTTAAAAAAAATATCTTTTTTAAAGATGTTGAAAATAAGTTAATTTAAGTTTATATTTATAATTTTATAATTATAAATTAAATGATTAATAGCAATTTTAATCATATTTTATGTTTAAATTTTATTTTAGCTATTTTAACTACTTTAAATAAAATATAATTAATAAATTTTATAATTTTATTGATATAACATATCAAATTTATAAATATTGATTTATTAAAATATATTTTAAAGTGTACTAAAATATTTAATAATAAAATTAATTATTTTATATTATTTCTATCAAAAATTTATTCATTAATAAATAATTAAAATTTTTAATATAATAAAAATTAATTATATAAATTTTTATTTTTAATCATAGAATTGAATTTTATTGATGACTTTAGCATATAATGTTATTATTTATTAAGAAAAATTTTTATTTATCTTATAATAAGTTATTTATATCTTATGTTTCAATTAAAATAGTGCATGATTTCAATCATAATAAATTTATTTATAAAATAGATTAATATAAATTAATTTTTTATTCTAAAAAGGTCTAATAATGTTAGAATATCGCACTGAAAAGGATTCAATAGGGGAAATTAAAATTCCTACGAATAAATTATGGGGTGCTCAAACGCAACGTTCATTAAAATATTTTTGTATTTCAGTAGAAAAAATGCCTATTATCTTAATTCATGCATTAGCATTAACTAAAAAAGCAGTAGCTGAAGTAAATATTGATTTAGGTTTAATAGCAAAAGATAAGGCTAATGCTATTATCGCTTCTGCTAATGAAATCTTAGAAGATAAACATATAGATGAATTTCCATTAGTAATCTGGCAGAGTGGCTCTGGTACTCAAACTAATATGAATATAAATGAAGTATTAGCAAATAGAGCAAGTGAAATTTTAGGTGGGAAAAGAGGACAACAACGCTTAATTCATCCAAATGATGATGTAAATAAAAGTCAGAGTTCTAATGATGTATTTCAAACTGCGATGCATGTTGCCGCTGTTATTGTTTTAAATAAAAAACTTTTATTTGAATTAAAAGAACTACAAACTGCTTTTAAACAAAAATCTGATGCTTTTAATGATATTATTAAAATCGGTCGTACACATTTACAAGATGCAACACCATTAACTTTAGGTCAAGAAATATCTGGTTGGGTAGCAATGTTAAATCATAATATTGAACATATTAAAAAAAATATTCCACATCTTTGTGAATTAGCATTAGGTGGGACAGCAGTTGGTACAGGTTTAAATGCTCATCATAAATATTCTATTCAAGTCGCTAATAAAATTGCAAAATTATCAGGTCAACCATTTGTAACTTCACCTAATAAATTTGAATCTTTAGCTACTTGTGATGCTTTAGTTCATGCTCATGGTGCATTAAAGGGATTAGCAGTTTCATTAATGAAGATTTCTAATGATATTAGGTGGTTAGCATCAGGACCGCGTTGTGGTATTGGTGAAATTATGATTCCTGAAAATGAACCTGGTAGTTCAATAATGCCAGGAAAAATAAATCCAACTCAGTGTGAAGTATTAACTATGATTTGTGCTCAAGTTATGGGTAATGATGTTGCTATTAATATTGGTGGTGCATCAGGTAATTTTGAATTGAATGTTTTTAAACCTATGATTATCAATAATTTTTTACAGTCAGTTCGTTTATTAACAGATGGTATGCTTAGTTTTAATAATTATTGTGTAAAAGGTATTGAGCCTAATTATGAACGTATAAATAAATTATTAAATGAATCATTAATGTTAGTTACTGCATTAAATATTCATATTGGTTATGACAAAGCTGCTGAAATTGCTAAAAAAGCATATAAAGAAGAAATAACACTTAAAAAAGCGGCATTAAAACTAGGTTATTTAACAGAAGAAGAATTTGATAGTTGGGTGAAACCTGAAAATATGATAGGTACAATGAAAAAATAATTTTATGTTTTAAATGAAATAAAATTAATCTATTTAACTTATTTTAGTTAAATTTTTTAAAATATAATTAAATATAATTATAAATAAAAAAGATTAATGGAGATATTAAAAATTTAAAAATTTAATAAATATTTTAATAAACATAAAAATAATGAAAATAAATTAATTATTTTTACTAAAATAATAATTAGTTTATGATATTTATCACTTTTAATTTTATTTATAGAGTTATTATTAATTTTAATACTATAAAGATTGTCAAATAATTAAAACAAATTTTTTCACTAAAATATAATAAATATTATTCTATAATATTTATAAAATAAGAAAAATAAAAGTTTTTTGATTATTAAAATGTTTATTAAAAATTTTAATAGAAATAGTGATAAAGATAAAATCTTTTTATTTAGTAAAATAAAATATTATAATATTTTATTGCATTTAAATATAAAAAATAAAAATTATTTCTATTTGAAATCAATATAATTAATTTAATAAATTAAATTAATTATATTGATTTCAAATTATAAATATATAATATTGATATCATATTAGATAAAATTAAATATAGATAAAATCTATAAAATATTAATTAGTATTATATAACTTATTAATAAATAAAATTATAATAATGTTTATAAATAAATTTATTAATATTACTTGATAACAATTATTTAACTTTTAATTGTAAAAAAAATAAAAAATAAAATTTATTAAAAATAAAAATATATTATTGATTTTAATTATTTAATAAAATATTTATTAAATAATTAATAATAAAATTTAACAAAACAAGTTCTTTATTATTTTCGGATATTTAATAGAATGTAAGAGTTCAAAAAAAAATAAAGCTTATAAGTTTTTCTATAAATTATTTTTATATTTAAAAAATTAAAAATACATTAATAATTTTAAAAAGATTTATCAAAAACAACACTAAATATTTATATATTGTTATTTAAATATTCGTTTGAAAAATTATTTAAATTTTCTATAAAATATTTTAGATGAAATTAAATATATATAGATATTTATTATTATGTTCACTAATAATGATTATTAAAGTAATACTGACGATATGATCATTATTATTTTATTATTTTTAATAATATTAAATAATTATATTTAACTAATTTTTTATATTACTATTATTCAAATATTTTAATTATTTATATTTGTTATTTAGTAGTATTTAAATTTAAAGATTAATAAAAATAAATATAAATATATTATTTTTTTTAACCTTTTAAATAATTTATTAATTATAATATTAATTACTTAATTATTTATTTATATATAATAAAATAAAGTTTAATTTTTATTAATTATTAATATTTTTTAAAATTATATTTTTTATTTTTTTAGTAAAATTAACATTATTTTTTAAATATTGCTTATTAAAATATATAGTAAAAGTTAGTCATAGAATTATCATTATTTATTTTTTTATTATTTTAATTTTTATATTTTATATAAAAATTAAAAGATATCTTTAAAACGTTTTAATTACTGAAAATTATTTTTTAAAAAAATATTTATAACATAAAGCTAATAAAAATATAAGAAACTTATATATATTATTTTAAATAAGAAAAATATTATAATCGATAAATTTGACATTTAAAATACTTTAAGTAAAGTTCTTATAAAAGGATTTTTATGAAAAAAATTATTAAATTATTAGTTATAATATTTTTTATATTAACATTATTTATATTAATTTATTTAATTTATATAAAAATAAACAATAATAAATTATGGAAAACTATTAATAAACAATGTATTTCTCAATTTAAAAATAATACTTTAAAATCACCATGTATTAAAATTGATAAACAACATAAATATGTTATATATAAAGATGTAAAAGGAAAATTACATTATTTATTATTACCATTAGACAAAATATCTGGTATTGAAAGTTCTATTTTAAAACAAAAAAATACTAAAAATTATTTCATATTAGCATGGCAAAATCGAGAACAAATTATTAAAATATTAAAAAAACCTATCAATGAACAATTTCTTTCTCTTGCTATAAATTCAAAATATGGTCGAACTCAAGATCAATTACATATTCATTTAGCTTGTTTAAAACATGAAGTTTATCAAAAAATAAAAGAAAATGAAGATATGTTAACTAATAATTGGCAACCATTAAAAAAAAGTATTAATAATCATCAATATATAGCTATTAAAATTTCATGGTTAGATATAAATAAAACGTCACCATTTAATTATCTAGAAAAATATGTTAAAGAGCGAGGTGATAATATTTCTTATTACGGTTTAGCTATGATACCAAGTGTTACAAAAAATAAATTTATTTTATTAGCAATTCGATTAAATTTTTTCTATTTTAATTTTGGCTCAGCTGGAGAAATTCAAGATTATCAATGTAAATTAATCAATAATTAAAGTGATTTAATTTTAAATTAATATATTTTATATATACTATAAGTTTATGTATAATATAAAATTAGTAATCAAAATTATTGAGAAAATTGTATTTAAATGATTTTTATAAAGTAATCTTACTATATTTTATATTATTATTTATTTTAAAATATTTTATTTTTATTTTTTAAAATAAAAATAAAAAT